>CAVOOU010000020.1:0-27468 GCA_963697645.1 uncultured Acidobacteriota bacterium
GAACTTCCGAACGCACAATCGCCGCTAATCCTGCAGCTAAAGAAATTACGAGAACACCTAAGAGAACCAGTCGATATCGAAAGTGCTCCCTTATCGCAACACTCAGGTTCGTGGTTTCAAATTTAGGCATTCTCTTGATCTCCTTCTCGTAGAGATACCTCGTAGGAATGGATTTCGTTACCAAATAGGGTCTACGACCGCGCTGGCAGCGCAGTTAGCGCCTGCAGTGGCGACACAAAATTACGCTTCCCGAAGTGCACGAGGCAGACCAAAGAGGGTTCGCACATCAGGCGGAAAGCCAAGTACTAGGAAACACGCGGACTTCCTACGCAGCTGGCGCAAGCAACACCTGAGGACGCGGTTTTGTTCACGATTCCACCATTGTAGTTTCCACAACTATTTGGAGAACCGAAGGATATCGACAAACCCGCCCGCGAACAAAAATCCAGCCACCTGAGGCTCGGGCAGATTTTGTGATGAAATCCTCTTAATTTCCCAAAGTGAACTTCTTATTGTTACATGCCGCAGCGCGGACACCGTGACCCGCCAAGGTTCTTCTGGATGCGACTCTGTCCACCGGCTCTAGTTACCGAGTTGCGTGAACGCGGTATGGAGCGCTGCACCGGAGAGCTTAACTAGTGCGTAGTGTGGCGTGTACAACTCCACGATTAAGAAGATCGCGCCGGATACCGAAACCGCGGCGGCTAACAAACTGGCAATTACCGTCCCGTTGACGGGGGCATACAGGCCAAAGCTGATGAAGAGCACAGTGAGCCAGGAAATCAGGAGAACAAGCACTGGCAAGGGTATAGAAGCGGATTGCTGTTCGTAGATTAGCCAGCGCGTTTGTCGGACCTCCCTCACAATGCCCAAAGCTTCGGCTCGGAGTGAAGCTTGCCTGTCTCCTTGGGCAAGAGTCCGTGAATCTTGTCATAAAGAGAGTCAATCTCCCCACTTGGTACGACCGAATGCGTGGGATCTGCGGGTTGTTCCCGCTCGATCCGATCCAGTACATCTGCAACGACCTTGCGGAGCAGATCGCGCGCCTCCTTCGTATCCTGACCATAGTTCGCCAATACTCGGTCCAGCAAGATTACCTTGGATGAGGTGCCAATTATCTCGCTGCTTAGAGTGTCGAAGGAATTTTTTGCCGATGAGATCAGCAGGCCAAGGACAAGGGCAGTCATCGTGGCTACTAGCCCCATTGCGACCATTACGACACCTTTCGAGCTATCACTCAGATGATTCTGAGGCAAAAGCGTGCGAAGAAACATCCCGAGCAATGCGCCCCCAAATACAACCGCTAACGCAATTGAACTGATGGCGATGGAGTTCAAGGTAATGTAGGTCGAGCGTAATACTTTTCTTCCTGCATTATCAAGGGCTACGCAATCGAATGAGGCTTTTCTCCCTCCCAGTGATCTCGCGAACTGGCAAAGGCAAAACCAACCCGGTGACCCAGTGGGGTAGCTGGGTTCTGCCCTCGCAAGATCGCAAGTCTATGAATTTCAAACAGGACGAACAGCACCCAGAGGTATCCTACGATCACCGCGAATTTCTTAGTTTCGCTGATGGCCTTCTCTTTCAGAGAGGTTTTTTGTTGATTCACAATCACAATCCGTTACCCAACGAAATCCGGCGCCGGTTCCGAAGCTCTTCGTTGCTTAGGTAAGTCGAGTCAGCTAGCGAAATCTATGCAAGCTGGTGCGTAAGGCTGCTTATAGCCCGTCCATTGTGAATACATCGCTGAGTGCTCTGCACAGATTCTTTCGTAGATGTGGCGTTCCGCTTCACGCTGAAAGCTTTTCATCACATACCCGCACAGAATATCCACGTCGTATGTGTTGGCTACTTCGCTCCAGAGGTGTTCGAGCTGGATCGCCGCCTCCGTTCTTCCTCCCGCCCACAAAAGAGATGCGCATTCTCCACAAGCTGCAACCCGTGGATCCTCTCCATTCGCGGCCTGAGAGGCTCTCACAATCAGATCACTTGCGATTTTCAAGAATCGAAGCGAGTCCGGCAGGTCATTAACCATGAATGTTGAAAGCGTTTCGGCAGCGTCCAATGCGATGTCTACGAACGAGGCATCAAACTATAGAACTGAACCGCGTGGCGGTGACCAATCTCATTCTGTTAACGGGTGGGCTGCGGCGATAAGCTTTTCGCGGCGGAGCTGGCTGGCAGGTCATAAATCCCCATCGTTGCCGAAAGCGTGACCCGCCAATTCCCGGCTCACATACCGCTTCCCTTTCATGACCGCTTCCATCGCGGTGATTAGCTCGTCTTCAGCATCAGACTTAACGACATAACCGTGTGCGCCCGCATTCAGAGCCGCCCGGGCAACATCAAAGTCAGACTCTTGACTCAGGAAAAGTATTTTGGATTCGGGAGCAACGTTGCGAATTCTTTGAGCAGTTTCAATCCCATTTAACTTTGGCAGTCCGATGTCGAGGAGAATCAAGTCCGGCTGCAGTGCTTCCGTCTTCAGTACCGCTTCCAATCCGTCCGACGCAACGCCGACGACGCGCAAATTGTGATTTTCCCGGAGCTTTTCAAGGACAAAGTCCCGCCAAGGGGCAAAGTCATCTACGACAAGAATACGTGCTGCTAATTGGTTGCTGATAGCCTTCTCCTACTAATCGTTCGGGACCAAATTGACTGGCTCGTAGTACTGAAACAAATTGCGGCGCTACCCTTCCTTGACCTCTTCCCAGCGCATCAAGATGAACACGATATCCAAAACGCATAGAGATAGAAGCAAGTTTGGAATCACCAGTATGGCGAGAACAATCACCTCGCAGGGCTCCCCTTGAAGGATGGAGGGGCATCACTACGGAGTCGGCGAGAATGCGATCGCGGGTGAGTCGGCCCCGTGCCCGCATAAGTAACTCCGACTGGAGCTTATTGGAACTGTCAAAAGTAACAGAGTGGCGAAATGCTTGGCCAATGAGCCCTTAGCGTGATTGCGTGCGGACGGTCCCATGCAAAAACTTAGTTTCCAATTATCCGTGCCAGGAGTTAGCCTGCCGCTGATGGGGCCGAACGCTGATAGTAAAGCGATTTATCAAGAGTTAGGTGGCGGCCTCTAGATCTGTCTAAAGTTTAGCAGCAGCTAACACTTTTCCGGCCAGATCACGAGAGAGGTACTTTTGCAAGACGATGCGTATCTCGGGATTGGCGGCCAGGTAACGGTCGAGCGGCTCAACCTCCCATCGCATGCACCGGACAGGCTCCACTACTACCGCATCTGCATCGGTTGTGACTCCACTCAAGAGAAGAGCTGAGCCTACGATGTGGCCCGCGACGAGTTCCCCAATCACACGATCATCTCTCGTGACCCGCACCTTCCCGCGAACAATGACCGAGATTGCCTCAACACTTTTGCCACGCTCCAGCATTCGCTCACCAATGTCCACAGTGGTCCACGCTCCGATACTTAGAATCTGCAAGACTTTCCGAGACGGCAAATCCGGGAAGACGAGCCGGTGGATTTCCTCCTCTTCAGGCGTCAATTTAACTGGACGTCGCTCGACAAAAAGACGCCAAGACTGGAACGAATTGATCGCAGCAAAGACGCCACTCCAAATGATTGGCTCCCACAGCGGTTCCGGCTGAAGGATGAAATACGGTAGCGCTATCAGCGAGGCCGCCACCGCGAACACCCTCAGCCACAGAATGTTGCGAACGCTGTACGCTACCAACAGCAGGATGTTTGCGGCGTGCAGGAAATAGCTCGGTTTAAATAGACCCATGTTTGTAATCTCCCTCGGTGGCATGTCGGAACTTGTTCTGCTGGGGCTGGTGGAGAGGGCTGAGGCCTTACTACACGCTCAAGCTGAACGCTTGTGAGAGACTAATCGTCGGCTGGAAGCTAGAATACTGTCAATATTGACAGGGCAGGGCCCGGGGCAAGAAGGGGCTTGGATTTTGGCCCACCGGATTACTTGTAAAAGAGCGACTTATCAACAACAATGACCGGCCTCGTAAGTCCCTGTCAAAAGATGCAGTCCGCAAATGTCTGAATCCCGGCAGGGCTCTTCTAGTGACGGGGGGCAAGAGTACTTCCAGGTGTGAAAGTGAAGCAGGCTTTGAAAGGGGGTAAGTCAGCACGATGAGGAAGCCTTATCTTCTGATTTCGGCGGCATGGGTGTTCCAGTTGGTTGCCTGGTTCCTTCCCGTTATTAAGCCTGGTGAGTTTCGCCCGGCGATACCCGGGTGGCAAGCATTTCGCTATGCGGCCTGCGGAGTTTGGCAGTGCAAAGGCATCCATTTCGACGCATGGTATTACGCGGTGCTTTCAACCGTAAGCATGATAACGACGCTGTTTTTTGTTCTGGGTTCACCATGGGTTGTGTTGCGGGGAACGCAACCAGTTCGACGAGGGTTTGCGTGGGCTGCGGCTGCTGCCTTTATTTTTAACTCTCACTGGATTGTCATTTTTGGGTCAGAGAGGTCTGAACTCACGATTGGATACTTCCTCTGGTGGTCGTCGTTTCTTCTGTTGGCCATAGGTTTGTTCAACCTCGAAGGAACGAAATAGGTCTGAGGCCGCCCAAAGGCAGGTCTCGCCACTTCTAAGATGACCTTTGTTAGTAGCGTCATTACATCTAATCGGCAAATGCCTGATTAGCGCGGTTACCGGACGTTGAGATTCAGATAGGTGTTGCAGATACGATCCAGGTTTTGCCAGCAGCGTCCTTCCGCCGATGACGTCCTGCAAGGTCTTCTCGACCAACTCTCCTGAATCGGTATCGAGCATCGCGACCGTCTGTTGTCGTGCATGCAGATCGCAACCCATAATTCGCATCTCGGCCTCCTTCGATCCGAGCGCTGTCTGTTGAACACCACACAGCTTACTCGGCAGGTCGTGAGGCCGACTTCGTTATGCCATCACCCATGTGAGCCTGGGTGTCTCGTCCGTTCCGACTAACCGCTATACGAATTGGCGAGTCGCTAGAAACTCAATTCTCTGGTTAAAGACGATATTTACGGCTACAGCTGTTTGATTACTCGATTCTAGGCGTACGCTGAGTCGAGGTGAGTCCAACTTGCCCGCTCTTTGGTAGCTAAGAGCAGGGCTAAGCGGTGCCAAATCAAAGGATTTTGAGAACGTTAACAGCCGAATGCTCTACCGTTGAAGACCAGGAGGTTGAACGAAGAGAATTGTTCGATAAGATTCCGGACGGAGAATACATCCTTGAACATTATTACCCTAAACCGTTTCATGGGCGAGCGCGCGTCGCGAATGGCACGTTAGAGATCCTGTCGTGATCGTTGGCCTCGTTGAAGCGCCACAGGCAGGATTCCAGGTCCCTCGCATGATGTTTTGAGGCTGGCACGGCTGCCTCACTGGAGGAACGGAAGCGACGCAGCGGGGCGGTCACAATCGTTAGCACCTACCTGCTTTAACAAGCCCCTACGAATATGAGGTTGGAATGGTCGACCTGACGGTCGGCGTTTTGGGGGGTTCTCTGTTTGGTATTTCGAGGCGATTTTTGGTTAGCCACCGCGATTGCCGATGCCGTGTGGCTGCTCGGGAATGCGATAGGCCACATTCGGCAGATGGTGATTTACAACCATCACCGGAAAACAATGCAGGAATATTGTGATTTTCGAGCTTTTGATGCCCATCCTCATCCTCGGCCTTGTGATCTACCATCGCCGTCTGCAAAAAGGACGGGTCGGCTAGGCAAATATTCGAACTATAACCGTAAATCTGCCATGGCGCGGAAGTGCACCTCGCGGTTGAATCGGGAGAAAAACCGAGCCCTTTTCTCTTCTGTGGATGAGTGCGGCCGAACTAAGCTGACGAGGATCGCGAGAATCCATCAATTACGCGCGAAATTTGCGGATTCTTGTGGAAGTAGAGGAACGGAGAGAAATAGCCAGACTGGTTGGCGGAGAGGGTGGGATTCGAACCCACGGTTGAGTTTCCCCAACACACGCTTTCCAAGCGTGCTCCTTAAACCGCTCGGACACCTCTCCGCATTGAGTCGCCCCAGATGTTACGGAGCTTCAGAAGACTAACAAATTGACGACAACGCAGCAAACGGTCGCAGTCTCGATGAGCGATCCAGCGAATTCCATTTAAGCCACGCCCCTCAAGCGGCGAACTTTTCTGCCGACACCCTGCGATAGTGAAGTAAAATGTTTTCGCGTTTCCGGGGTAGTGCAATTGGTAGCACGCCAGCCTTTGGAGCTGGTTATCTTGGTTCGAGTCCAAGCCCCGGAGCCAATTTTTAGCCGCAGGATCGGCGCTGGCGCCACAATTCGCCAGCCAGTCTTCTGCTCTGCGCGAATGTGCGGCCCGCAGAACACTTCTCGAATCGGTCCGTTGCTGCCCATGTTTGCTATCCTCTAACAGCCATGCGAACGAAAAATGCCCGCAAACTCGGCACCGAATACCAGCTCAACATGTCCGCCCAGCGCGCCCTCATGCGCCGCGCCTTCTCGATCCATGAAATGAAGCAATATCTCGAGCGCCGCGCTGAAAAAAAGGAGCTGATCCCGCCCGTCATCGCCCGCCTGCGCGAACTGAACTACCTCGACGATGCTCGCTACGCCCTCGAATATGCCCGTCATCACTCACAAGCCCGCCGCCAGGGCCGTTTCCGCATTGCGCGCGAGCTTCGCGGCCGTGGTGTTCCTGACATGCACATCGATGCGGCCCTCGCGGCCGTCTTCGCTGACACAGACGAATCCGCGCTTGTCCGCGACCGTCTCAAGCGTCGCCTTTCACACGTCCGCGGCGTTCTCGACGAAAAACAAATCGCCTCCCTCTATCGCATGCTCCTCCGCGCCGGCTTTTCCTCCGACATAATTCGCAAAGAACTCCGAGGCGTCACTCACGGAGATCTCGCAGAGTTCCCCGCCCCAGCCGACGACGACATCTGATTCTCGTTCCGATTTCCTCAGGCCGGATGTACTTGTGATACATTTCCCTTATGCGTGGCCGCCCGGAAAATTCCGAAGCCGCACCCTACTACTTCACCTACATAGATAAGGTTGCCGGGGACAATCCCCTCCCTGCAATGGAAGAGCAACTGCCCGAAGCCCTCAAATTCTTCGCCGGCATCACGGAGAAAACGTCGCTTCATCGATACGCCTCCGATAAATGGAGCATTCGCGAGGTTCTCAATCACGTCACGGACACCGAGCGCGCCTTTGCGTTTCGCGCACTCTGGTTTGCGCGAGGATTCGATTCGCCTCTTCCCGGCTTCGACCAGAACATCGGCGCGAAGGGTGCCGAGGCCGATCGAATTTCGTGGCTCGATCACGTCGAGGAGTTCCGCCTTGTCCGCCTGTCCACGATTTGCCTATTCAAGAATCTGCCGCCCGCTGCCTGGTCGCGACACGGTATCGCCGACGGCAAATCCTTTACGGTGCGCGCTCTCGCATTCATTATCAGTGGGCATGTCGCGCATCACCTCGCCATCCTTCGCGACCGATACTTCAAATAACCCGCGTTTGTAGCGGCCGCTTTTCAGGCGGGCAGCTTTGATTTCCGATCCTTCGCCTAACTCTGCTAACCACCGACACTCAAGCAGCGTCAATAGGGTGAGCGCGCCGATGACGTCCCAACACCAATTCCTGCGCTCCATAAAACGCGTCCTCAGCGTGGCATTCACCGCAGCACTTGTGTGTTCCTCCGCGGCCTATGCCCAAGCCTCAACAGCCGCGCAATCGCAGCAAAAGAAAGAAATCCCTCCGGCCACCGCCCACGAAATCACCATCCTCGAGGCGTTCCTCGCCGATCATCCCGATGACCCTGCCGCGCTCTTTAATCTCGCCATCGACAAAGCGACCATCGGCGACAACGCCGAAGCGCTCAGCCTCCTCCAAAAAATGTCTCAAGCCCACTCCGGGCTCGACCCCGCAGGCGGCGCTGCCCGATCATTCAAAGATATTGCGCACGACCCTCGCTTCGTCGCTATCGTCGACCAAATCAGAAAAGAAAATCCGCCAGTCGTGCACGCCACAGTGGCCTACACGCTTCGCGAACGCGATCTCGCCCCCGAAGGCATCGCCTACGATCCCGTCGACAAATCCTTCTACCTCAGCAGCATCAGCAAACACAAAATCGTCCGCCTCGCGCCAGACGGCTCTGCCACGGATTTCAAATCCTCCGGCCAGGACGGCCTCGGCGAGACTCTCGGAATGAAGGTCGACGCAAAACGCCGCTACCTCTGGGTCACGAGCGACGCATTTACTGGGGATCCAAAAGGCAGCCGCTTCGCGCTCTACCAATACGATTTGAACACGGGCGCACTCCGGTTCAAGCACGCAGCCGCAAATGGAGCCGAAGGTTTCCTGAACGACGTTGCCTTGAATTCAAAAGGCGAGGCATTCACAACGAACACGGCCACCGGTGAAGTTTTCCGCGCCTCGCCCGATCACGATGGCCTCGAGCCGTTCCTTCCGCGCGACTCCGTCGGCCAGGCCAATGGCATTGCCCTCTCGCCAGACGACAAAGTCTTGTTCGTCGCCGGATGGATCGGCGTCGCGCGCGTTGACATCGCCTCGAAGCAATTCAAACTACTCTCAAAGCCGCTCAACATCTCCGACGCCGGCCTCGACGGCCTCTACTTCTACAAAGGAGCGCTCATCGGCATTCAGAATCCCGACCTTCATCCCTCGCGAGTCGTCCGCTACGTTCTCAATCCGCAATGGGACGCGATCACTAGCGCCGAAGTCCTCGAAACCTACAGCCCCCTGGCCCAGCTTCCCACCACCGGCACAATCGTAGGCGATTCGCTCTATTTCATGGGCAACACGCAAATCGACAAAGTGAAAGAACACGACGCAATGCCCCCGCCCAGCGAACTAAGCGACATCCGCGTCCTCAAATTGAAATTATGAATTTTCCGGCGAGGAACGCACGCACCGATGCAAGCAAAAACCAGCTGTCCGCTACTCCGCCGGCGCCGCTTCCGGATTCCACGGCTCCGCCATCCGCAGCGTAAGCCAATCCGTCCGCGTCCGGTCCCATTCCTGAATCAAGAATCCATACGACTCAAAAAAATCCCGCAACTGCGGCCGCTGCCATCCCACAATTTTCTCCAGAATCGGCACCAGCGTCGCCAGAGCATTCGTTCCCAGCACAGTTCGCGACGCCGTCTGCGACACGTGCCGCGTGTCTGACACCGCAATCGTGAATCCATCGCGCACATTCACGTGCAACATCACGTGCACGTCCGAACTTCCGTCGCCCACGTACACAATATGATCCGGCCCAATCTGCAAATTCGCCTGCAGCCGGTCCAGCGCCGCCACCTTGCCGTATCCCGCCGTCGCGCGCGTAATCGTGTCGATCTCACCCGAAGCGTGATATCGAAACTCCGTTCCGAAAATATGATCCGCCGGCACAATCCCTTCGAGCGCCGACTGAATCACCTCCACCGGCGCTGCCGACAACACATAAAAATCAAAGTGATATCCCGGAATCCCGTTGTCCAGAATCTGATACAGCAACTCGATATTTTCTTTCAACCGGATATGCTTCCCCACTTGATGCAAATGCTCCCGCCGCACCTTCGAATGAAACTCCGGATCGTGCAGCAGCAGATAAGCCAGTTCCGCGCCCTGCTGCACCAGATTCAGTTCCGCCATTCCCTTCGATTTGCGTTCAAATTCCGCCGGAGGAATTCCCACCAGTTCGCTCAGCACATATCCTGAGTCGTTGAACGTCAGCGTTTGATCGAAATCGCTGGCAAACAAGTACCGCTTTGTCGTTGCTCCCATCTATCCTTCTCCATACACCCGTACCGCGTCTTGCGCGGTTTTCATCTGGTTTTGCCGTCTGGTACTAATTTAGATGCACTGGCGGGTCAAAACGCATCCAAAATTGCTATTGATGTTATCGGTTGAGCCTGCTCGGGTGCGGCACAATCCGCGCGCGACCACAAACAAAGCGTTCCTACTTCATCGCACTCGCGGCCACCTGCGTAGGATTCACGTCGCTGAAGCTGAATTTCTTCGTCACCTGCTTGAACGGCTTGCCGTCCGCCTCCACATACGGATAAATAAAATAATTCAGCGCCGGCCCCGCCTGCGCAGGAGTCAGCGTAATATCGCGTCCCACGCTGAACTGCACTCGATTCGCATCGTGCGCCCCAAAAAAATATTCGCGCTTCGCCGGATCCTTCCACGCTTCTGACGCGTCCACCGGCACCCATCCATACCCGCTCAAATAAAATTCCGCCCAGCAGTGATAACCGCCGATCTCCCCGCTCGACTTGTCCGCCGGCACCGGCAAGCCAATCTCGAATTTCGCTGGAATTCCCGCCGACCGCGCCAGCCCGATAAAAAGCGCGTGAAAATCCGTGCAGTTCCCTCGTTTCGCGTCGCACGCCCAATAAATATCGCCATTCCCCCAACCCGTTCCGCTCTTGTCGTACTTCATGTTCGCCAGCACGTAATCGTAAATCGCTCGAGCTTTCTCAAGGTCAGTCGTCTTGCCCTGCGTTACTTCCGCCGAAAGTTCGCGAATCCGCTCGTCGAGCGGCACCAGCTTGTCCGGCTCGAGCCATCTCTTCATGTCTGCCGTCGGCGCGCTTTTCGTCGCGGATACCTGCGTGAAGTCGTTGTGCAGGTGCTCGCTGCGTCGCACCGTAAAAGTCATCGTCACCGGAATCGACGCGGCCTTCAGATCCTTCACCTCGATGTGCACGATCTGATTCCCGTACTCCGCCCCCTTCACAATTTTCGTCGGATATGGCGCCGACACGTTCGCTTTCAAAATCTTCTGGTACTCGTCGGTCTGCGGATAGGGCAGCCAGATCTGCACATCTTTTGTTCCCGCAGGAACGTTGTGCACTTCCGCCGTATACGTGATGTCAAACGTCCTCTCGTGAACCGGCACACTCGCCGGCAAGGTGTGAGCGATCGCGAGAGCGGTCACCATCGCTCCCAAAAACAGCAACGAAACGCAAAGGTGTCGGGTTTTCATAATCCGGGATTATACTCCGTTCCGATTACAGTCAAATGAAAGCGCCCTAGCACTCCCAGGAGGAATCTGTGCGCATCTGGCTTTGTGCCATCATGTTCATTTTCTCCGCTCTTCCGATCTCGTCTCGGCCGCCTTCGCAACAACCGGCCGAGAAGAGCCCGAAGCAAAAAAGCTTTCGTCGATCCCTGCGCAGATGCTGCGACGGATGCCGATAAAAAAGCCTGCTGGACCGAAGTCGCCCGCCGAGCGAAGTTTTTCCTCGACGCCGACCCCTGCGAAGCCCGCGCAAATCAAAGTGACGAAGAACGCGACAACTGCAAAATGGATCGCGCCAAACAGGCCACCGCCCGCCTCGACGCCTACTACCGCTCAATCCAAAAAGCCTTGCGCGCCGATCTAGCCAAAGGAAAAGCAGCCAAATTGGACGACTCCGGCCTCCTGACCGAACTGCAAAAAACGCAAGCCGCATGGAGTCGCTACCGCGACCTCGAATGCGAAGCCGAAACCACTCCCTACGACGGCGGCACCGTCACCATCTCCATCAAAGCCGGCTGCGAACGCGAAAAAGCCGAAGCCCGCCTCAAGGAATTGCAAGATACCTACGGCCGTTACCTCAGTCCGCATTGATCGCATCTCGTACTTTCCATGAATTCGCATTGCGTCCCAAATTGACAACGCCTCCCGAAAATATCAAACTGCCCGCCATGCGAATCGCCCTTCTTTGCCTTCTCGTTTGCACGTTGCTGTCCGCGGCCACGCCGGCAACGGACGTTCCGGTTGTCCACATCACTCATCACGACAGCACGATTAAGTTCTCCGTAAAGGCCTCGGTTGCGCTCGAGGGCAAATTTGACAAATGGCGCTCCACCCTCGTGTTCACATCCCCGGACGTAACCACAGGCGTTCTGGACATCAAGATTGAAGCCGACTCAGTTGACACCGGCAGCGGCATGAAGAACGGCAAGCTGAAGAGCGAAAAATTCTTCGACGTAAAAAACTATCCGACGATCACCTTCCATTCCACGAAGGTCGTGCAGACTGCTCCAAACGTTTTCGAAGTGGACGGCGATTTCACAATCCGCGGCGTGTCGAATCCTGAGAAGCTTACCCTAACTCTGCCCACCGCGAAGAACGGCTTCGAACACATTGACGGCAAAATGGTCTTCGATCGCAAGGACTACGGCATGAACAGCGGCATCCCCTTCATCAAAATCGCCGATCACGTCGAAGTCACCATCGCACTCGAAGCCAAACAGGTCAGCGGCCCACCCCTCGTCTTTAAACAGTAGCGCAGCCTTCCACACCGCCGGGCGTCAGCTGGTTGCCTTTGACGTCGCCTTTTCGTACCGCTCGGCGTCGCCTGTCTTGCTTTTGACGCTGCCTTTCGTACCGCTGGCCTCCGGCCGGCGCCTTTGAATTTCTGCACTTCGCACTATCCGCTTCGGTAGCCACCGACGCATTCCTCGTCGTGGGCCTGACGCCTTTATTTACGCCGCGCCAGAAAAACACTCCTCGCAGCAGCAACGGGCACCAGTGGCAAAGGCACTCTTGTTTACCCTCAGACCCGAAGGGCCTGTGCGCCTTCATTTATACCTCGCACAAAAAAGTCTCCCTACCGTAGCAATCGCACCCGATCGCCTACGCACCCGAAGCGCATCCCCTTACCTAACCAAAACCGTTATGATAGGGGCGCATGCAAATAAATCGCCGGAAATTTCTAGCATGTATGGGTGCAGTCGCGATCACGCGCCTTCAATCGCGTTCACAGGAGATGCGCAGCATGTATGGATTAGTCGCAAAACTAACCGCAGTTCCAGGAAAGCGAGACGAAATGATCGCGATACTGAAGCAGAGCGCTACCGCCATGCCGGGCTGCCTCAGCTACGTGCTAGCCAAAGACTCATCCGATGAAAACTTAGTGTGGGTCACAGAAGTATGGGACAGCGCCGCCAGTCACGACGCCTCTCTATCGCTGCCATCCGTCAAGAACGCGATGCCGCGCGTGAAACCTCTCCTCTCAAACTTCGAGAGAGTCGCGGTCACAACTCCGGTCTGGGGCGTCGGCCTGGCGCCAGTTCAACCGTGACCAGCCTGTGCGCCCTTATTTACGCCAAGCTAACAAGACCATCCTCGCAGCAGCACCCGCACCAGTGGCACAGGCACTCTTGCCTGTGCGCCTTTATTCCCGCCCCGCACGCAGCCCGCTACTCCCCGTAGCAATCGCACCGCCGCAATCACACCCCTCAACTCAACTGCAGCGCCTTATTCACATCCATCATAATCGCCGACGCCGTCGGCTCCGTTAACCCACCCGCCAAAGTCGTCGGCACTCCGCGCGCCTCCGCATCCACCCGGTACGAAATCGGCCCGAGCTTGCTGATCGCCCAATTCATCCCCGCCACCACATTTTGCTGCCCGCTATGCACATTCGGGTCGGCAACCACAATCACATCCCCTGCCGCTTTCAGCACGTGATTGCGAATGATCACGCGATGAATCGCATCCTTCGGAATCGAGTTGCCATTCACCTCAATCCCCGTCTTCGAAACGCGAAATTTCGCCGGCACCCGATACTGCGTAGCCTGCTTCGAATGCATCAGCAAGTACATCGCGCCATAAACAAACCCCGCCGCAATCAGTCCCCCGAAGAAACTCATCGACAGCGCAATTAGCACAAGCAAAGTCCCCGGAATAGCCACCAACAACCACGGAGCCGGCACCGCCTCCGGCGTCGTAGATATTTCAGTTGCGTCACCCATCTGCTGAACGTCATATCCCGCCATGTCCATCTCCTTTTTCGCCGCGCATGTTTTTGCTACAACCGGTGTTCCCCGCCCTGGTGCTGCCCAAACTCCAAGGTTCCGCGGAATCTATCACATCTGCGCAGCTCCGCGTCACCGGTTGCTGGCCTTCTCCATGCATTGCGCAAGAACACACCCAAACCCGTCATCATTGGAGCGGGGTAAGTTTGTAGGATTCGCTTCTCGGTGGGAGCCCCCTGCTTCAGCAGGGGGAGCTGGACCTGCCTGCCGCAGGCAGGCTTCAGTCCAGCGTAAGAACGCACCTCGTATTCGAATGGGCTTTAGCCCGGGGCCTTTGCCCAGCCGCGCTAAAACGCAAACGAGAACTGAGGACTCCCAAATTAGCGCCCGACGTAAACACTTGCCAACTCGTTACCACAATGTTACCATCAGTCGTGGGATTTTGACAACGCGACCGGGCCCCGCAGTACAACGCCACTCCTCTACCCGCCGCCATCGGCCGCCATTTCTAATCGCAAATCTGGAATTAGAAATCCAAATAACCGCCGCATTTTCAATCGCTTCCATTTTTCTAATCGCAAATATTCGCGCTTTTTCCGGCCAATCTCGTTTTCCCGCCCGCAATGCCGTCGCGCCGCCGCCCACGTCTTGCTCGCCACTCGTCACCCGTCACTAGTCACTGCCTCTCTAATCGAGACACCGCGATTAAAACTCCGAATAACCCGCGCCATTTCAATCACTTCCAATTTTCTAATCGAGACAAAATGCGGGTTTTGCATCCCGGTTTCCGCGCTTCCCTGCCTCCTCGCTTCTCTCTGCCCGAATCTCGGTCTCCGTGTCTCCGTGCCTCCGTGGCCAATCTTTGCGATAATGGCTGGCTCCAACTGAGGCTCATGTGACCAAATTCCTCACCGGCAACGAAACGCGCAAAATGTTTCTGCGCTTCTTCGAAGAGCGCGGCCACAAGATCGTGCGCAGCTCTTCGCTCGTCCCCACCAACGATCCCACGCTGCTCTTCACCAACGCCGGCATGAACCAGTTCAAGGACGTCTTCCTCGGCCTCGAGCAGCGCGACTACAACCGCGCCACCACCTGCCAGAAATGCGTCCGCGCCGGCGGCAAGCACAACGACCTCGAAAATGTCGGCTTCACCAATCGCCACCACACCTTCTTCGAAATGCTCGGCAATTTTTCCTTCGGCGATTATTTCAAGGAGCAAGCCATCGCCTACGCGATGGAGCTGATCACCTCTCCCGACTGGTTCGCGATCCCGCTCGAAAAGCTCTACTTCACAGTCTTCGGCGGCGCAGAAGTTTCCGGCACCACGCTCCCGACTGACACCGAAGCAGCCGCCTTCTGGGCCAAAGCCGGGGCGCCCAAAGACCGCATCATCGCCGTCCCCGGACTGAAAGAAAATTTCTGGGCTATGGGCGACACCGGTCCCTGCGGCCCGTGCAGCGAAATTTTCTACGACATGGGCCCCGCAGCCTCCGATCAAGGCCACACCGATTGCCAGTTCGGCTGCGACTGCGGCCGCTACATGGAAATCTGGAATCTAGTCTTCATGCAGTTCAATCGCGACGCCTCCGGCAAGCTCAATCCCCTGCCGAAACCGTCGGTAGATACGGGCATGGGCCTCGAGCGGACCGCCACAGTCCTGCAAGGGAAAATCTCGTAACTACGACACCGATCTCTTTCAACCGCTGATTAAATAAGCGGCCGAGTTGGCGAGTACTGCTTACGGCAGCGATCCCAGAAGGACCGCGTCACTGCGAGTCATCGCCGATCACTCTCGCGCTGCCACTTTCTCATTTCGGATGGCGTGTCTCCGTCAAACGAAGGCCGCGGCTACGTCTTGCGCAAGATCATTCGCCGGGGCATCGACTACGGCCGCGCTTTGGGAATGCAGGAGCCGTTTCTTTTTCGCATGGCAGCGAAGGTAACGCGAGCTAATGGGCGACGCGTATCGCGAACTGAAAGAGTCACTAGCGCATATCACGCAAGTCATCAAGCAGGAGGAGGAAAGGTATCAACGAGGTGTCTTACCGGCGTTGGAGATGATTGTACGCCCGACTGAAGCCGGAGAGATGGACACTGCTATTAACACTCCGATGGAAGGCATGCCCGGTTTCGACAAGGCCGATAACGATCACGGGTGAAGACGTTGTTTTTCGCTTATGACACGCTTGGCCTTCAGGCCGGATTTCATTCGCGACGTCGCGGCTCCACCGAGACTTCACTCATGCGCCCGACGCAGAAGTCCAATTGCCAGGCTGAGCTTCGAAAACAAAGGGTTCGCGCGAAAGCTTCCTGGAAAGGGGCGCACAAAGAAGCGGCGAGCCCCGTCTATCTGAAGCTCAAGGAACTATTCAAGACCGAGCCCGATTTTTACTTCGGCACGCAGACGCGCGACGCGCGCATCGAAGGCATCGTCACCAAGCAAGGCAAAGTGAACGAAATCAAAGCCGGCGACGAAGCCGAAATCGTTCTCGACCGCACCTCCATCTACTCGGAATCCGGCGGCCAGGTGGCCGATACAGGCGCGTTCTACGACAACGACATGTCGCTCCAACTCGCCGACGTGAAAGGCGCCTACTATCCGGTCAGCGGCCTCATCGCGCACAAAATCGTCGCGAAGGAAGATCTCCACGTCGGCGATCGCGTCGCCACCGTGGCCGATCCCGTTCGCCGCGCGCGCGACATGCGCAACCACACCGCGACGCACCTGATGCACGCCGCCCTGCGCAACGTCCTCGGCACGCACGTGAAGCAGGCCGGCTCGCTCGTCGCGCCCGATCATTTGCGCTTCGATTTTTCGCACTTCGCATCCGTCGACGCAAGCGAGCTCGCCGAAATCGAGCAGCAGGTGAACGAAGAGATCCTGCGCAATCTCGCGCTCTCGACGGACATCATGAATATCGACGACGCGCTCGCCTCCGGCGCCCTCGCCTTCTTCGGCGACAAGTACCCGGAGTCGAATGTCCGCGTCGTAACGATTCCCGACCCCTCGTCGCCGCGCGGCTTCTACAGCAAAGAACTCTGCGGCGGCACTCACGTCAACCGCACGGGCGAAATCGGCGTCTTCAAAATCACCGGCGAGCAATCCGTCGCCGCCGGGGTCCGCCGCATCGAAGCCATCTCCGGCGATCAAGCCCTCGCCGAATACCAGCGCACCCTCAACACCCTGCGCTCCGTCTCGCAGCTCCTGAACGCAGGCGAAGGCGACGTGATCGCCGCCCTCGAGCGCCAGCTCGAGTCCACAAAACAGCTCGAAAAGCAGCTCGAAGCCCTGAAACGCAAGGCCGCCGGCTCCACCGCCGATTCCCTGCTCGAAGAGGCCCGAACCATCAAGGACGTCCGCGTCCTGGCCGCCAAAGTCAGCGGTTTTGACCGCGACGCCCTTCGCCAAATGATCGATACCCTGCGCCAAAAGCTGGGCTCAGGCGTCGTCGTTCTTTTCTCCGTAGAAGACGGCAAAGTGGCTCTAATCACAGGAGTTACGAAAGACCTCACCTCCCGGCTCCATGCCGGGAAGATCGTCCAGGAACTCGCCAAAATAGTAGGCGGTTCCGGCGGCGGACGACCCGATTTGGCAGAGGCTGGCGGAAAAGACACATCCGCCGTAGAAAGTGCCCTTAGTACCGTTTACCCGCTCATTGACCGGTTGCTAAGCTCCTAGCGCGCCAGAAGCATACCCAGAGAAGCTTTCCATTCTCTGGCCGATTTGTGTTTACAGCTGCTTTTGTCGCGTTTTCGTTCGGAAGTGAAGCGTTCTGCCTTCCCCAAGGCCTGAGAGTTGAACGTGAAGCATCGCGTACAGACAATCAGGAACTGCGTCTCCGTTGCAATCCTGGCCGCCAGCTTGGCGTCGGCCGTACCGGTTCGCGCCCAGATTGCATCTTACATAGATGAGCACGGGAAGCTTATCTTTGTGAACGGAGATTCCCCGAAGCCGCTGCGTGGGAGTACTATTAGTAATGCTCACCCGGTGAATTTGGCCGCGCCGCTCAGATTTGCGGCGCCGGCAACGCCACCGGATCGGTTGGATCGCATCGTTCGCGAAGCAGCCGAGCGGCATCAAGTGGACCCGGCGCTGGTGAAAGCCGTTATCAGCACCGAGTCGGGGTGGAACCCCCAGGCAGTCTCCCGCAAGGGAGCTGTGGGGCTGATGCAGTTGATTCCCGAGACGGCACAACGCTTTGGCGTCGGAAACCCGTATGACCCGGCACAGAATGTCGAGGCCGGGACAACGTACTTGAAAACATTGCTCGATCGTTACGACGGCGATTTGAACAAGTCGCTCGCAGCTTACAACGCGGGCGAACATGCCGTGGATCGCAGCGGTGGCGTTCCCGCGTTTCGCGAGACGCGCCAGTACGTGCAGAAGGTGACCGACGCATACTTCCAGCCTGGCTCGGGTCGTAGCTCGACGCTGTGGAGTCCTCCAAAACCACAGGTGCGGCGAGCGACGGACTCGAGTGGCCGGGTTGTTTTCACGAACGAATGACGCGCGCCGCCACCGCCCGAAACCACATCTCGATTCGAGCGCTTTTCCTGGTAGCCGGAATCGTCGCGTTCGCACTCACCAGTTTCGCCGAGCGCCCCGCTTCAGATAAAGATTCAGACCCGCGCTACGCCTTCGAGCGAGCCGTGCGCATGCGCACGCAGCTCGAAGGCTATCTGCCGCGCGACCGTTCGCTCGCCAATTACAAAGACACGATTGCTGCGTATCACAAAGTTTATTTGCTTGATCCGCAGGCTGAAGAAGTCACCGCGTCGCTGATTGCCGAGGCAGAGCTTTACCGCGAAATGGGACGGCAGTTTGAGCCGAAGTATTTTCAGTCTGCGATTGATATGTATACGTTTTTGCTGAAGCAGTATCCGCGAACGCAGTATCGGGCCGCGGCTATTTTTGCGATTGGGGAGATTCAGCAGGAGGACTTAGACCAGACCGATCTTGCGGTCGCGACGTACAAGGATCTGCTGAAGCGGTTCCCGAAGTCAGACAAGGCTGACGCGGCGCGCGCGGCTTTGAAGCAGATCTCCGATGCGAAGGTCGCCGAAGCGCAAGGCAAGCAAGCCACACATCTCGAAGCACAGCCGCGAAGCGCCAAGCCAATGGAAGTGAGCGCGGCGGAAGCCGCTGCCCGATTTTCCGCCGCTCAAGGGCGACATGGCCGAGCCTCACGAATCCGACAAAGAACGCATGCCTTACATTACGGGCGTGCGCACATGGAATTCACCGGGCCACACGCGCATCGTGGTGGCGGTGAGCGATACGGTGAAGTTCGAGTCGATGCATGTAGCGTCGCCTGAACGGCTCTATTTCGATCTGCACAAAGCGCAGGTGGACCCCAAGGCCGATAAATCTCCCAAAGTTGATGAGGGGCTTTTGAAATCAGTTCATTTCGGGCAGAACAAGCCGACGGTGGTGCGCGTGGTGCTGGACGTGGGCGGCGCTCTGAATTACTCGACGCAGTTTCTCTCGAATCCCTACCGCCTGGTGATTGACGTTCGCACCGATGACGCGGCGAGAGAGGCGGCCGCTCCGCGTGTTGACGATCCGAAGTCCGCGGCAAAGGCTGCTGAGTCCGTGAGAGCAAATTTGCGCAACACAACCCCTCCCCCGCCGGGAAACTCGGCGGCTGATCTCGCTTCGAAACCTGCGATTCCGAAATCAAAGGTGAAAGCTGACCAGATCGCCGGTCTCAAGCCGGCGCCTGCTCCCTTGCCTAAGCCGAACCGCGATGGGCAACGTTCGCTCACGCGCGCGCTGGGACTGAAAATCAGCCGCATCGTGATCGATCCGGGCCACGGCGGGCACGACACGGGAACTATTGGTCCGCACGGTTTGATGGAAAAGGATCTATGCCTCGACGTGGCGCTACGGCTCGGCCGTTTGATCGAACAGAAGCTGCCCAGCGCGGAAGTGGTTTACACCCGCACGGACGACACCTTCGTTCCACTGGAAGAAAGGACGTCAATTGCCAACCAGGCGAAGGCCGACCTTTTTATTTCGATTCATGCCAACTCGAGCCACGATCCCGACGCGCGAGGAATCGAGACCTTCTATTTGAATTTCGCCACCTCGGGTGAATCGATGGAAGTGGCCACGCGCGAGAACGCGCTTTCGCAATCGTCGCTGCATGATTTGCAGGACATCATCAAGAAAATCGCGCGCAACGAAAAGATCGAAGAATCTAAGGAGCTGGCAACGGATATTCAGGATTCGCTCTCGCGACGCCTCCAAACCGTGAGCCAGGAAGAGCACAACCGCGGCGTGAAGAAAGCGCCGTTCATCGTCCTGATCGGCGCGAATATGCCTTCGGTGCTCTCGGAAATCTCCTTTATCAGCAATCCGAGCGACGAGCGGTTGCTGCGCAAGACCGACCAGCGCCAGCGCGTGGCAGATGGCCTTTACCGCGGCATTGCAGCCTATCTCGACAGCCTGAACAGCCTCTCCATGAACAAGTCCCGGCTCGTCTCCGAAGATCGACTGGACCAGTGGCGCCAAACGGGAACCACAAGTAGTATTCCGGCATCTAATACTCGTGCACTCAACCCAAATGAAAGCATTCATGCGCTTTACCGTAGGTTTGTTTCTGGCGACTCTGGTCCTCGCTGCGCTGCCCGCTTCGGCGCAGGGGATTCTGCCTGGTTCGTTCGCTGGCTGGTCAGGGACCGTGCAGCCGGGCGTCGCTGAGCCCACCATTTACAATGGGGACAAAATTGGAAGCATTACGGCTGAGCGAACGCAGGCTGCGATGAAAGAATACGGATTCGTGAGCGGTGAAAATGGTGGGTACTCGCGAGGAGCCGAAACACTGCAAGTGAATCTGTACAAGATGAAGGATCCGAGCGGCGCTTATGGCCTGTACTCATTCTTGCGAACGACCGATATGCCTCGCGCCGAGTTCACCGAGCACTTCGTCCACGTCGCGCGAGCATGCGTTGGTGCTCGTCGGCAACCTTGTTCTCGAAGTAAAGGGACAAGCTTTACAGAAAAATAGCGCCGCTTTGAAAGCGCTTGTTGCGACTGTAACTCCGCATGCGGAATCCGGCTTGCTTCCGACAATCGGAGATCATTTGCCAACGCAAGGGATTCATCGACCGGACGGACAAGTACGTTTTGGGGCCCTCAACGCTCAACCAGTTTTTCCCGCTGGCGGACGGCGACTGGCTGGGATTTTCGCAGGGAGCTGAAGCGGAGACCGCGAAGTATCGCGTGAATGGCCACGAACTGGATTTGGTGATCGCGGACTTCCCGACGCCGCAGACGGCTGCGAAGAAGCTCACCGAATTGCAGAAGCGTTCAAATTAACGAATCGAAAGGCGTGAATGGCTCCGAAGGCGCCGGAAATTCGAAGCCGCTCTATGCGAGGCGCGCGCTAACGCTCGTCGCGATTGTTTCGGGCGCGGCCACGAAAAAGGAAGCTGACGCCATTCTGGATCAGCTCGAGTCGGGGACTCAGATTACCTGGAATGAGCCGACATTTGAATTCAAGGAGCCCGGCATTGGAGTGATGATCGTGGGCGCGATTATGGGCACAGGTGTGATCTGCCTGTTCGCGATTATTGCAGGGCTGGCGTTTGGAGGCGTGCGGCTGGTGGTGAAGCGAGCGACAAATAAGGTCTTCGACCGGCCTGACCAAGTGCAGGTGTTGCAGCTGGGGCTGTCCAGTAAGCCCATCAATGCAGAGGACTTCTACGGATATCGTAAGTGACCTGGATAGTGGAAAACTTTTGCAGACTTTTGTGTGGTTAGTCGTAAGTTACTGAATTCAATTGGCTTACCAGACGTGTAAATTGTGCCTTTCCTGCTTGACTGGATTCTTGCAGTCCACTAGACTGCGGTCGAGGAAAGAGTTCTAGGCCCACCGCGCAGTGGCCGTGAGCTTTCTCCCCCTCGAAGGCCCGCTGAAAGGCGGGCCTTCTGCTTTTTGGGGTGTGTCGGTTAGCGTACACACTTGTGCTGTGTTCACGAGTCTGGCGGCTTCTCAACAAATCGACGCCGGCTTGAAGACCGCCCAAATTCAAAATCAAGGGCCTCAGGTCATCCCGATCCAAAATCGATCGGGACGGACCTGAGCTACGGTATTTTTCGGCGGGCATCGCGTGGGGGATTCGCGTGGTGCGTTCGTCCGGGAGAAAAGGCTCACGACGAGAAGGGCGTCGTCGTGGCTACCTGCGCAACGGGAAATCAACGCTGCGTTTGTTTCCCTCAAGTAGTGGCTTCGCGCACCTTGCAACCGGGGGCGCAGGCTGAAGCCTACGCTACTGAAAAGAACGGCTGCGCGCGGGCGCCAAGCATTGTGGATGGAGATGGTGGTTGCTTGGGGCACAGGCAGGAATGCCTGTGCTACTGAAAGTGTAGAGCCCCCCGACGAGAGCGTCGTCGCTAGATGGCGATTGGGTTATTGAAGGTTCACTACGACTGGCGGTTCGTCGATTTTAGTGGTCACGCTCGTGGAGGGAATGGTCAGGTTTCCCATTGCGTCAATCGGTGCCGTGAAAATATTGATGGTCGGAGTTGGGGTCGTAAGCCCGAGCTCCGAGAACACGTAGGCTTCCGCGCCCAAAGGATTGGGAACGACATCCAGCGTGGCGGTAGAAATAAATGGAGAATTTGGAAGGGACGTAAGTCCGCCGCCGACGGTGTCGACTGCGAAACCAACGATATTCGGACTGTTGTTCCCGTTGACGCCCTTGATAAAGTTCGGTGTGACATAAAGGAATTTACCCGTTCCATCGAGGGCGATCAAAAGCGGTTGTACCTGAGCTCCGGATGTGGAGGCTGCCAGCCCTCCCACCAGAGTCAGGCCGCCATGACCGGACTGGCTCGCGTCAATGGCATAGGAAGCCACGCTCGACAGATCTGCAGTGAGAAGAAAATTGCCGTTGGGATGGACGATTGCGAAAGAGGCCGCATCTTCAAAGTTGGGAATAATCAGCGGAGAAACGGGAGTGTTGACGAGCTGGCCCGTGGAGCTGAGTGAAAGGATAAAAATATCACCGTCATGCGAATCGGGAACGTATGCGAAGGCACCCGAAGGCGTGATGGCGATGTGGTCCGGGGTTGAAATCGTGAAAGGCGAATTCGTGGCTTCCGACAATGCGCCCGAGGAGGCGATCGTAAGGACGTGGACGTGACTGTTGTCGTGATTCGTTACGAACATGAATCTTCCGAGAGGATCGGCAACGATCGAAGAGGCTCCGGGGATCGGATCAGAAAGTTGAAACGGAGAGCCCGTAACCGCGCTGAGTGCACCCGAAAGATTGTGAACGATAACGAAGGCAAAAATCTGTGGTTGCTGAGGATTCGTCGTAGTATCCAGGACGTAGAGAAAGTTGTTGGCAGATGCTGCCACCTGCCCCACTGCGGCTGTCGCGGTGTTACACATCAACGTGAGGGCGCCGGTCGTTGAGTCAATCCCGTATTCCACGACGGCCCCAGTGACATCCACCGAGAGCAACACCTGGGTAGGCTTAAGCGTCATGCTGCACGTGGGGGTGCCACCGCCACCGCCGCCATTTCCGCAAATATTCGTTGTGGTATCGCGATGTAGCCGTGCCGCACCGCTCCCGACAACATTGCAGGGCACGGCCGGGGCGCAATTTACAAGCGTTACCGCTGCGATCACCAAGAGCAGAGTTGGCAGGATACTATTTCTGCTAATCATGACGTTGCACGCTCCGTTTTTCGCTGCCGGGCCGAGTCTTAAGCGAGGGCCCTTTCCGGCTTATGCATTGCAACACAGCCATCAAAATGGCTAAGTTTCCGACTGGAAGTATGTCTCAGAATGAAGCGGCTTCAATATGGGAGTACTAGCACGTTGTTCAAAAGGGCAATAAAACCTCCTTGTTTATTGCGTGGGGCAGGGTGAGGACTGAGGAGCGTTTTATACAGGTCGTGCTACAAGAGCTTTATGGTGATTGTCAAGTTTTCGGCCGGAAGGCATAGAAAAATTGCGGCGAGCCTCCAAGATCAATCCTTGAGATCCACGAACCTGTCTTGAAGCAAGCGTTGCGTGAGAGCAAAAATGATCGCGGTCGAAACACCAAACATGAGCATTCCATCCGCTGCCTCGAGCGGCCCGAGCATTCTCCATGAAGGTGTCATCACCAGATCGCCGTAACCTAAGGTCGTATAGTTGACCGCTGAGTGATAGTACGCCGTTCCGAGCCCAGAGAATTCTCCGCAGATTATGAACAACAGCGCCCACAAGGCGATGTCGATAAGGTGCGCTGCGAGCGCGAATGATATCGCCAGCGTAACGATCCCAACATCATGCGAGAATTTTACGCCCGCTCGACCGAGTCTTCTTTCACGGCGAACAAAGCTTACCGTTGCCATTACGGCAAGCGCATGGATAAGGATCGTAGATACGGTAGGGATTGCGCCCACCGCCAAGGGGACAAGGATCGGGATTTTAGGAATTTGCGTCACGACCAGGGGCGGACGGTTCCAAGCTTGCGGACGACAATTTCCCGGTCATTGTCGCGCACAGGGAGTCGCGCACAGGCATTGTCGCGCACAGGCATGTCGCGACTAATCTTTGACCTTTGTCCAACTGCTGTCAGGATTGTATTCGGTAATCGCTTTCGCCGCTTCGGTGGTGCTTTCTCCCAAGTCTTTTTGATAGACGACGCCGTCCTGATTGATGATGAAGGTCATGACGCCGCTCACTTTGTATTGCGCGGGATACGCAATTAGAGCGACGCCGCCTTTCAAAACTCCGTCCACTAGATAACTCTTCGCACCACCCGGGGCTGCCGCGCCTTGCGCCTTCAGGCTGCGGTAGTAGTAACCATGATAGGGATCGCCCTTTCCATATCCTTCTTCAGCCGCCTGCGCCAAGAATGGACCGGCGGGGCTTTCCGGCTCGCCTTCCTTTGCTTCCCAGTACAATCCATTCTGCTTTCCGGGATCGCTGCGCAACTTTGCCGCGTAGATTCCTGCCGGCAGACCGTCATGCCCTTCGGCAGCGTAATCTCGCTGAGCAGCCATGGCGCCCCGACAGGACGCAATCGCGCCCAACTCGTTGTCGCCAATTCGGCGATAGATTATTTCTTGTTTACCCGCCGCCGTGTCGAAATGCCATCGGCCGTCGACTAACACGATCGGGATGGGTAGCTCCCAATCTTTTGCGCCCACTTGAAGAACTCGCGTGTTTGCGTCCTCTGTAACGATGGCGTGCTTGATTTTGTAGGACTTCACGAAGGCAGCGCGTGAATTCCGGTCCTGGACATCGTCCCCGGACGAGACAACTTCCTTCGCGTCCGGCCCAAAAACCGCCAACAGTTCGTCCTGATTGTTGGACTCCACCGCGGCCATAAGCGCCTTTACCGCTTCGTCGGGTGTCGCAAAAGTTTTCTGGTCTGCCGCGAAACACAGTGCTGCGGAAATCGAAAGGAACATCGCGCAAACAAGAACGATTTTTGTTTTCATTTCGAGTTACCTCTTACTCTTCGAAGCTCCGCCTCGATTACCGCCGCCTTGTGATTGCTGTGGTGCTCCCATGCTTGTTCGACCGCGATTGCTTGCCGCCCGATCCGCGCTGGGATTGCTTGCGCCGCCGAACGCACCGCCAGATTGAGGTTGTTGCTGCGGGCGATTCGCAGGCTGTGACGCCGGACGAGTCGTCTGATTATTTGTTGCTGGCCGGTTTGCAGGCGTATTCCCCGTTGACGGCCGGGTTGCTGTGTTTCCGGTTGAGGGACGCGTGGAAGGCGTTGCCGTGTTTGGCCGTCCCCCGCCTTGCTGTCCGTATCCTCGATCCACATTGCCGCCGCCATACTTATTTCCACCCTGCGCCGTGCCAGGTGCGGTGCCGCCTGGGCGGCCATTTGGTGCTCCAGTGTTTGCTCCGCCACCGCTCGGACGACCCTGTGCATTTCCTTGGGTCGGACGCGTCTGCGTTTGCGTATTGGCGCCGCCCCGATTGCCTTGATACGTGGTCTGTCCCTTCCAATTACTGTTCGCTCCGCCGGCTGTATTTCCGGGCTTGGGGGCCGTAGTGTTGCCTGGCCGGTTATTCCCCGGGGTATTTCCAGCCCCATTTCCCGGCCGCGCGGGTTGCGTCGCTGGCCGAGTCTGCGCGTTGCCCGCGTTGCCACCGCCATTGTTCGGGCGATTATATTTCACTCCGGAATTTGACCCGGGCTGGTTTCCCATGCTCTTGGCATAGACTCCGTTGGGTTTGTTGTTGTATTGCACAGGCATAGGTTTGTAACCGGGTTTCATGTTGGAGTTGTTGTTGAACCGGTTGTAGTAGTTATTGGTGTTGTTGATATAGATGTTGTTGTTGCCGTAGTGTACCGGGCGCTTGTAACCGTAGCCGTAGGAAGGCCCCCAACCCGGTCCGTAGTAAGGCCGATAAGGAGGCGGATAATACGGATATCTTCCGTAGTACACGCCGCCGTAACCCCAGCGAGGGTAATAGTAATTATTGTTGTTGATCGCAGCGCCCACCGCGATTCCCGCGCCGAAGGAAAGCAACCCGATCAACACAGCCGATTCTGTGCTCACTCCACTCTTTTGCTGCTGCACTACCACCGTATTCGTACTCGTGGATGGTGCGGGCCCGTTCGTAGTGGTCGTGGTAATCGTCGAACCGTCCGCATTGGTCGTTGTCGTGGTGGTGCTGAATACTCGTTGAGGATCGTACGACGGCACGTAGATCACTTTCGGGTTGGCCGGTTCGACTTCAACGATATCCTGCCCCTGATCCTGCTTGACGCTTACCTTCATTTGGGCCGATGTCTTGAGAGCACCATTGTCCACGGCAATCGCGCGCAGCCGCTGGACGGAACCAAGAACCGACTTGGGATCCGCGGAGTAAGCCGCGCCCAATTGTTTGGTCCAGTCAAACTCCGTGCACATCATGTCGACAACCGATGGGTAGTGAAGAAGAGCTTGCATCACCGGAGTAAACCCGGCCTTTTGCGAGGCTTGGTCCAGCGCGGCTTCCTTCAAACTTTGATTCTGATCCAGGGCGAGCCAGTTACCGCCATCCATCACTTGTTGCGGATCGACCGACGCTTGCAGAACCACTGCAAGTACCGGGTCAGGATAAAGCGCGATGGGCGCAAGCAGCTCGTCAAGGCCGGCAGGACTGAGGTCGACATCCGGCAATTGGATCGGCTGTTGCTGGCTCGCCGCCTGCTCTTGGGAACCGTTTTGCTGGGCAGATCCCGAGGCGGGGGGCGGGGATGTATTTTGGTCACCGGCTGCAGCCTGCTGACTTCCCGACGCCGTCTTGCCTCTGGAACAACCGTCCAGCCCCAAAGGCGAACAAATCAAGCAGAGCGAAGACAGCCAGGCTAGATAAACTCGCAACTCTTTCATAGCACCTCCCTGGGGCTGAGTGCCGTCGTGCGGAACTCACACAGGGGCACTGTCACTTTCTGGTCCCGCAGAATCGGGGGTCAAATCTCTCGCAACACCTTCAGACCAATTTGTGACCCTCGATTTCTTCAGATCGTCGTCCCCGGTTGCGGCAAATTGGCATGCTCACACTATCCCGGCCCAGACCGGGCGGGAAGGGTCAAAAGTAACGGGGTGTGGCCAATCCCTGGACGACGTGGGGCGGCAAACGCAGCAACTATAGAGCAACAAGAGACTCTGAGTCTACCCGAGTCCTTTTTCACGGCAAAGTTTATACAAAAAGTTCTAGGAATTTAAAAATCACACTAAACGGGCGTAAATTGAGCGAAAGGATGGAGCCGAGGGTGGGAGTTGAACCCACGACCTGCCGA
>CAVOOU010000021.1:0-72194 GCA_963697645.1 uncultured Acidobacteriota bacterium
TGGTGATAATCCCTGTTCGCGACAGTTATCCGACGAAGGTTCAGTTCAGTTTTTCTTGATGGCGAACTTATTGAGTTCCATTTGCCGAGGTTGAATTAACCCTTTGCGCCCTCTCTAAATCTGTCACTTCGACACTGTCGCGCTAATGGAACTTAAGGTAGAGTTTGCTGTCGCCCTTTCCTCGCGTTGGTGGGCTGATCATTCGCCGTACCAATGGTCATCAAATGCTGAGTTTGGATTAGCGGGCGAAACCCTTAGAAGGAAACACATGAAACGTGTCTGAATCGTCCTATCCGTGCCTATTGGTCTGACGAGGCCATCCTTGACGGCACTTGGATACCGCCAATGATAGAGAAGGTAAAGTGATCATGACGTGGAATAGAGAAAAGGAAATATTCATGAAAACCATGCGGCGACATGTCCTTATCAGCGCGGCTGTCGGTGGCTTGATCATGAGCGGACTCGCAATGCAAGCGGTCGCTCAGGAACGCACCTTCGATAAAATCGCCGACCTCCCATTCAAGGATGGCCGACCCGCGAGGGAGTCCGCGCAGATACTGCGTGACGAGCTGCTCTTCCAGCGGGCCACCCAGACTTACCTCTGGGCGTTGCCATTGATCAATACCCTTGGGATGCAGGTTGGCTCGGAGAAGGCATTCGACGCAGGCTATAACGTACTCCCGATTTGGAAGCAGCGACTCGATGCGAAAACCATGGTGACGACGCCGAACTCCGATGTTTTGTACGCGATGAGTTACGTTGACTTGGGCAAGGATGGTCCCCTGGTGATGGAAGCGCCGCCCATGCTGCAGGGCATCCTACTCGATTACTGGCAGCGTCCTATTCCCGTCGATGGTGGCAAGTTCCTTGGTGATGTCGGACTGGCTGGGCCGGATGGCGGTAAGGGCGGCAAGTTTCTGCTACTGCCACCAGGTTTCAAGGAAGCGGTGCCGGAAGGTTATTACGTCTCCTGCTCCGGCACAAATAGCGTCTTTATCTTTCTGCGCGGGTTTTTTGAAGATCCGAAGAATCTGACACCGGCTGCCGAACACCTGGAACGAGTAAAAATTTATCCCCTAAATGGTGAAGCCGGTGCCAAGCCGATGAAATTCCCGGATGCCTCGGGCGTACCCGTCAACATGCTGCCGATCAGCGATGGGAGCGCCTTCGACCAACTCAAGTTACTCGTGGACAGGGAAAGCGACGGCCTTGCCGGAGCCGACTGGCTCGGCATGATGGCAGCAATCGGGATCGTCAAGGGTCGGCCGTTCACGCCGGATGCTCATACACGGGAGATCCTCGATCTAGCCGCTAAGACCGCCTATAAGACAAGCCGCGTAATCGGCTTTGAAGAAGTCCTGAACGGCGGCTCGCTGCGGGTTTATTCCGACCGTCGCTGGGTCAATCCCATCGACAATGTGACTCCGCCCAGCCCGCGCACCACGCTGGACCTGACTTGGATGAACGTTGCTGGCGGATACCGCGACCTCGACGCCCGGATATGGTTCTTTACGGATTACTACTCGGTCAGTCCGGGGATGCTCTCCAAAATACCGGGCAAGGGAGCTGCTTACATGATTGCCTTCACCGATGGAGACGGTGAGCCATTGGCGGGTGGCACCGATTATCGACTCACTCTACCCCCCAATATTCCAGCCGCCATTTTCTGGTCCGTGACGCTCTACGACGCGGAGAACGGGTCAGGCCTCGCCAACGGCCAACCTTTCCCCTCGCTTGGTTCGCGGGACAAGCCGCTTCAGCGCGTCGACGGCAGCACGGAACTCTTCCTCGGCCCCAAAGCGCCCCATGGCAAGGAAGCCAACTGGCTCGCGACGGTCTCGGGCAAAGGATATTTCGCTATTCTCAGGCTGTACGGACCGACTGAACCTGCTATCGACAAGAGTTGGAAACCCGGCGATATCGAGAAGGCGAAGTGATATCGGGGAAGTAACCGGAGCCTATCGGTATAGATGTCGAGAAATCCCCTTATCACCACCTTTCTCAGAGCGAGATAGGTGCCCTGGCGCAAGGCATCGTTGAGATTGTTATAAGCATTGGGGAACTTCAGGGGCTGAAGCCGCTTTTTCTGGGCTCTATCTTATGTCGCCCCTAAAGGGGCGACCCAGAAGGCTTTGCTGTCGAATGGCTTGCTCGAACGTCTGCACTGCGTATTGCGCTACTGCAATTTGGCGTACTCTGCTTTGCCTTGCTTCAGAAACGAGAATGTCCGGATCGGCTCCTCTCCAGACGCCTAAGGTGCAAATCTCTTCACTGTCGAAGGGATGAGTCTTTTTTCAGGGCTCATTCGTAGTACGGAGCACTGCGCAGCACTAGTGAAACTTTCCGTAGGAGGTTGACATGCATGACACAAAGGAGCGGTTGTCTCTGTTCTGGCTCTTCGCGTTATTAAACTACCTGTACGCGGACGTGCTTGCCCTGTTCGCTTTCGTTGGCTCGCCGAATACAGCCCCACATCTCCCACTATGGGCTCTGCTGGGTTCAGCGGTCTTGATGGAAATACCCATCGCCATGATTGTGGCGTGTCGACTGCTTCCGTTTAGAGCGAACCGGCTGGCGAATATCATCGCGGGTCTCATTTTGACGCTTGTAAACGGTTTCCTGACCTTCGTTCTGCCTCTGACTAACGGTGACTTTCGGGACCCCACTTTTCCAGCATACGTGTTCTTTGCGACGATCGAAACTGTGTGCACCTCGGCCATCATCTGGCAGGCGTGGACTTGGTCAGGGGTTGAAGCCATCAGTTAGTTCGGAGAGCATCGGCAATCTGGAAATTAGGTTTCCTAGCGGTAGTCGGAGATAAATCCTCTCTCTAACAATGTCGGCTGAGTCAAGGACTGTTTGGACGTGGTTCTGCCTGCACTCCTAGAGCGCATCATCTCATTCTGTTGGTCACTCGCCATACCAATCCAAGGCTCGCTTCGTAATCGTCTCGAGCCAAATTCAGTTCGACCCAACCATCTCTTCGATCCTAACTTCGATCATGATTACTTCTTCGAACTCCCCTTTTTTTGGGGGAGCGGGACGCCCAATCATTCGGTCGGTGATCTACTGCACACCCAGAGGATTTCCGGGCTGTCCCGCGTGCGAACCGAACTTCTTCATTTGCTCGTAGTCCCATTCCTTCCGCCACATCCAGTAGAGACGGACCGCCAGCTTGCGTGCCATCGCTACCTTGGCGATTCCCCGTTCTCGACGCATCGCTAAGTGCAGAAACTTTCGCCGCCAATCCGGGTCGCTCCGCACCGTCGCTTGCGCCGCTTCCACCAGCAAGAACCGCAGCAAAGAATTCCCCTGTTTGCTGATGTGACCCAGCCGTCGACGACCACCGCTGGATTCTTCCGTTGGCACCAATCCCACATAACTCGCGATCTGCTTGCCACAAGCAAATCGTTGCGGGGTCCCGATGATCAACACGAAGGCCAGCGCCGTCAGCGAACCCACACCAGGATGCGTCATGAGCCGCTGCACTTCCGGCCGCCCGGTCGCTTCCTGTTCCACAGCTGCATTTAACTCTCGAATGCTCGGGTTCAATCGGTCTAACAGCTCCAGCAGTTCTTTTCGCCGCCGGCTCGCCCACGGAGCCAACACAAACGACTCCAACTGGGCTCGTCCCCTCTGACCCCACAGCCGCTTCTTTTGCCGCACTCCTTCGTTTAAGGCGATGGCTTGCAACTGATTCATGATCCGTGTGCGCATCTGCACCAAACGATGCCGATGCCACAGAAGTTGTCGCAGATCCCGGTTTTCCCAACTCGCCACCCAGATTCGGGGAAAGCGGTCTTCCAGCAGGAGCTTCAGCAGTAGTTGCGCATCGTGGCGATCGGTCTTTTTCTTCCGCACCCGTGTGGCCCGAATCTCCAACGGATCCCCAATCCATAACTCGAAGTGCAGTTCCTCCAGCAACCGCTCAAACCAGCGTGCGTGTCCCGTTGCTTCCATCCCCACTCGCACGCTGATTCCTCTTTGCTGCAGATCGCGGTAGAACTTCTCTGCTTCTCTCTCACCGTGTTCGAGTCGCCGCTCACCGAACTCCCCCGTCTCCGTATCCATAAACGCAATTTGCTGAACGCCCGGGTGGTAATCACAACCTATAATCAGCATATCGGCTCCTTTCTCCCGAGCCTTGGTTTGGTTGGCACCACCAAGTCTACTCAGGTCCAGGGAGCCGACATTGTTATGAAATCATTCCCACCACCTTTCTCAGAGCGAGATAGGTGCCCTGGCGCAGGGCATCGTTGAGATTGTTATAAGCATTGGGGAACTTCAGGGGCTAAAGCCCCTCAGTTTTGGATTTATCTTGTGTCGCCCCTAAAGGGGCGACCTACAAGGCCTCTTTGTCCTTCTCGGAATTCGCCGGGCCGAGCGCAGGCGGGTGACACTCGAGCTTACCCGCGTTATCTTAGGTGCGACTTTTCGTCTCGATTCCTTGCCTGAGGAGACCTTTCATGCGCTGTCCCTTCCGCGTTGTACTCATACCTGGACTCGTGTCGGGCCTGGCAATTCTTTTTGCCCTCTTAGAAGCGGCGCCCGTGCGGGCGCGGGCGCAGGCGCAGCAAGACGAGAAAACGTCACCTTCTGCGGCGGCGCAGTCCGGGACCCAGAATCCAGCCCCCAGGGCCGCAGATCCAGCCTGGGGCGTCGCGACCGAAGATCGGCGTTGCGCTGGAAGGGGGCGGGGCGCTGGGACTGGCGCATATCGGAGTGTTGCAGTGGTTCGAGGATCATCACATTCCCATCGACTATCTTGCTGGGACGAGCATGGGCGGATTGGTGGGAGGCTTGTATGCCACTGGGAGGAGTCCTGAGGAACTCAAGGAAATCGTCGCTGCGCAAAATTGGGACATCATCATCGGCGGTGACATTCCCTACGAAGACTTGTCGTACCGGCGCAAAGAAGATCTGCGCTACATCCAGAATTCGCTGAAGCTGGGACTGAAGCATGGGCTCTCGACACCTTCGGGGCTGAATTCTGGAACCGAAATTTCTCTTCTCATCGACCGCGAGACGGTTTCCTATCCCAACCTCGACTCATTCGACCATCTTCCGATTCCCTTCCGTTGCGTGGCGACCGATCTCGTTTCCGGCAAAGAAGTGGTGTTTTCGAGCGGATCGTTGCAACAAGCTCTGCGCGCCACCATGTCGATTCCCGGAGTTTTTTCTCCCGTTCGAGATGGCGATAAAGTCTTGGTGGACGGCGGCCTCGTCGGAAACCTGCCCACGGACGTGGTGAAAAAAATGGGCGCGGACATCGTGATCGCAGTGCACCTGGAAGTGGCACCGGCTAATCCGAAGGAGATTCAGTCGCTTTTCAGCGTGCTGGGACGTTCTGTGGACGTGGTGGTCCTCGAGAGCGAGCTTCGCGGCCTGAAAAAGGCAAACATCATCGTTACCGTGCCTCTTCAGAAATACAACGGCTTCCAATACGACAAGGCACCGGCGATCATTCAGGAAGGCGTACAGGCGGCGGAAGCAGAAAAGGCGGTTCTGTCACGCTTTTCCGTGAGCGACGCCGAATGGAATGCTTACGTGGCGGCCAAGGACGCGCGAATCCGTACTGAAGTTCCCACGCCTCAGTTTGTCGAGGTTCAAGGCACCAATCCTCGCGCAGCGCAGCAGATCGAGCGATTCCTGAATCGGCTGGTGGGGCATCCCATCGACAATGGCGAACTGAACCAGCTTTTGACGCGGCTCACGGGAATCGGCAAATATGCCTCGGCGGATTTTCGCTTTGTGACCCGCGACGGCCAGAGCGGCTTGGTCGTTACGGTTCACGAATACAATTATGCTCCGCCCATTCTCCAGCTCGGGTTCGCGATCGACGGCACAGAAAGCGACGATGTGACCTACACGCAGCTGGCGCGCCTTACTTTCATGGACGTGTGGGGTTATCGCTCGGAATGGCGCACAAGTCTGCAATTTGGAAACGAGTACGGAATCGAGACCGAGCTCTATCGCCCGTTTACGGCAACCAGCAAATGGTTTTTCGCCCCGCGCGGAGAAGCTACGGACACATCGTTTAAGGTGTTTCATCGAAGCACGCCGCAGGCAATCTATCGCTTCTTCCGCGACGATGCGGGAATCGACGTTGGCTACGGTTTCAGCCGGTTTACGGAAATCCGCGCAGGGTACGAAGTGGGCTACTTCAATCCCGATCTACGGATTGGCACGCAACTTTTCCCAAGCAACAATGGCCGCTTTGGAGATACGCGCCTTCGTTTTCTCACCGACCATCGCGACGATTTCATCGCGCCACGGCGCGGCTATAGCGTGCAGGCGACATTCCGGTGGTACGACACAAATCCGGGAGCGCGCGATGCATTTCCAGTGATGGAAGCGCAGGCGGAATATTTTGTGCCCATCACGAAGCCGGGATCGATCTTCGTTGTCGCCCAAGGAGGCACCACTTTTGGTTCGAATAACATCGGCGTTCCGCAGTTTTTCCTAGGAGGGCCGACGCGCCTGAGCGCCTACGGGTCGAATGAGCTCTTCGGAAATCAGTACTACTATTTCCGAGCCGGCTATTTGCACGACGTTCTGACGCTGCCACCATTCGTGGGAAAAGATGTGTACGTGATTGGGGCGTACGAGTTTGGGAAGATGTACAACGCTCCGAACGCCAGCAAGTTCCCGAACGACGCGGCGCTTGGCTTCCTGGCGGAGACGTCTATAGGGCCGCTGTTTATTGGGGGAAGCGTGGGCGATACGGGGCATGCGAAATGGTTTTTTGAGTTGGGGCATGTGTTTTAGTGGGATCGTGGGCGGTGCTGGTAGCTCGGTCGGGACGACAGCGCGCGGAGGTGGTAGGAGACGCGGAGAGAGAGCGTGACGCGGCGTCGGTGGCTAGGACAAAGAGAGAGCCCTCCACTTCGCCGCGCGCCACCGCTTCGCGGTGGAAGGCGAAGACGCGCGGCTTCGGTCGGGATGACAGAAGAGCGTGGGCGGGCGGATGGGGGGAGGGCGTGGCGGGGGGCTTGGACGAAGTTTAGAGATTCGTGGGCCCAGGGAGAGAGCAGGAGATGAAGGAAATCAGTGAAGAGGTGACGCTCGAGGGCCACATCATCGACTCGTGGACGCTGCCGAAGGTTTTTGACGCGGTGATGGATTTGGGCGGTTCGTTTGACCTGGAAGAAATTCGGGTGGGGCGGAAGAAGGATGAGACTTCGTTTGCGCGATTGAAGGTGATGGCTGCGAGCGAAACGCAGCTCGACAGCATTTTGACGGCGCTGCAGCAGTTCGGCGCGGTGTTAGTTTCGCGAGATGACGTTCACACGGAACCGGCGCCATGCGATGGGGCGTTGCCGGACGGCTTCTATTCGACGACGCACATGCCGACGGAAGTGCGGCTGAACGGGAAATGGGCGCCAGTGGCGGAAACGGAAATGGATCTGGTGATCCTGGTGGACCGGGCGAAAGGCTCAGCGCGAATGGTCCCCATGGCCGATGTGCGAAAGGGCGATGCAATCGTCGTGGGACATGAAGGCATCCGGGTGATGCCGCTCGAACGGCCGCGGGAGAGGGAGATTTTTTCGTTTATGGCGAATGATGTTTCGTCCGAGCGGCCGAAACTGCTGGTGATCGAAGAGATAGCGCGGCAGATGCAAGAGACTCGGGCGCGGGGCGGAAAAATTCTGGTGGTGGCGGGACCGGCGATCGTTCACAGCGGCGCGGGGCCTCGGCTGGCGGCGATGATTCGTGCGGGATTCGTTCAGGTGCTATTCGGCGGAAACGCGATTGCGACGCATGACGTGGAAAGCGTGCTGCTGGGGACGTCCTTGGGGATGGCATTGCGCAACGGGCAGCCGGTGGAGGGCGGGCACCGTCATCATATGCAGGCGATCAACGCGATTCGGAGGGCGGGTTCACTGCGGAAGGCGGTCGATGGCGGAATTTTGCGCGAAGGGATCATGTACGAGTGCATCAAGAATAATGTGGAGCTGGTGCTGGCGGGATCGGTGCGCGACGATGGGCCGCTTCCCGACGTGATCATGGACATGGCTGAAGCGCAGCGCCGGATGCGGGAGGCGGTGAAGGGCGTGGCGATGGCGCTGATGATTGCGACGATGCTGCACTCGATTGCTACGGGGAATCTGCTGCCGGCGTCGGTGAAAGTGGTGGCGGTGGACATCAATCCAGCGGTGGTGACGAAGCTGGCGGATCGGGGGACGTTTCAGGCGCTGGGGTTGGTGACGGATGCGGAATTATTTGTGCGTGAGCTGGCGCAGGCGCTGAAGATTTGAGAGGCGGTGCTTGTTTGGCGCAGGACATGTCGAATTGGCGAAGGCCTTCATGTTAAAATGGGCATGGAGAGGAATGGATGCCGACGGTGAGAAAGACACTATCTGGGCTTGTGGGTGGCTGGCGCGATGCTTTTCTTGATTGCGGCGAGTGCGGCGCGTGCGCAGGCGTCATCCGGCGCTGTCGTCTGCGACGACGCCGGCTGAGCACTACTCTGCGGCTTTACAACACGCATACGAACGAGAAAATCGATATTGTCTACCGGCGCGGGGATCAATACATACAGGGCGCGCTGGCGAAGCTGGATTATTTTCTGCGCGACCATAACACGAATGAGGTGCGGCATTTTGATCCGCGTCTTTACGATATTTTGTCGGACCTGACGGCGTCGGTGGGACATCCGGGCGGCGAGATTGATATCGTGTGCGGCTACCGGACGTACTTCGACGAATGCGGCTCTTCGCGCGCATACCAACGGCGTGGCGAAAAACAGCCTGCACATTCAGGCGGAGGCGATTGACTTGCGGATGCCGGGCGTTAATACGCTGAAGCTGCGTAAGGCGGCGCTGGCTTTGGCGCGCGGGGGCGTTGGTTATTATCCGCATTCGGATTTCATTCACGTGGATACCGGACGCGTGCGGCAGTGGTGCTTTGATTGTCCTGCCAGTTTGATTAATGGGGATTGAGTCAGGGTCAAAAGCCTCAGATCGTCTTGACATCGTCAGGTCATCCCGATCCGAAAATCGATCGGGTGGGGCTGGGCTACGGTGAAGAATTTTCGCGCAATAGAGCACTTGAATTCCGACCTGCCTGCTAGCCTGGATACGGGTAGCCCTTCTGCAACACCTGATCTAGCTCCTTATCGTGGCCGTAGATGTCGTCGTAGAAATGGACGAGGCCATCCTCGGGCACAATCACGGTGCCGTATAAGATCAGCACCGGGATCGGACGCGGGAGATTCACTTGGCGGTTTTCTCCCTGTGCCATTGAGGCGCGGACTCGGGCCATGTCCCAGCCTGGAATTCCACGCAATACAAAGACAGCCAAATCGGCAGGCTTTTCCAGGCGGATGCAGCCGTGGCTGAAATCGCGGCGGCTGCGGGAGAAGAGTTCCTGCTCGGGACTATCGTGCATGTAGACGTTGTAGCTATTGGGGAAAATGAATTTCACGAGGCCTAGTGAATTCTTGGGGCCGGGATTTTGGCGGATGAAAAGCTTGCCGGAGCGAAGTTGCGCGAGGACTTCGGGGCTGACGGCGCCTGACGCGACCACCTGCTGCTTGCTGTCTACAACAGCGAAGCCTTTGCTGGCGAGATAGTTCGGATCGCGCGCGATTTTGGGGAGGAACTCGGATTTGGCAATCGAATACGGGACATTCCAGTAGGGGCGGAAAATTACATACTGCATCGAGTCGCTGAAGACCGGGGTGTTGTGGTTGTACGCTTTTCCCACCACCACGCTCATCATGAGGGCGAGATGGAAGTGGTCGTCATAGGCGCGCAGGCGGAATTCGGGGATATTGGCGACGATGGGCGCGCTGTTGTAGTCGACGGGCAGCCAGCGCCAGCGTTCGAGAGTTAGTTGCATCTGGCGGACTCGGGTGCTGAGCGGGACGTTTAAGTCGGCGAGGGTTTGGGCGCCGATGCGGCCGTCGACGGTGCGGCCGTGGCGGGCTTGAAAGCTTTTGACGGCATCCACTAACGGGCCTTGATAGACGGTGGAATCGGACGGGACGTTTGCGTCGGCGGGGAGGTCGCCGAGTTCGCGGAGCAAGAGCGTGAGTCGCGGTAGGCCGGGATAGGATTCGCCCGGGCCGAAAGTTTTTTTCACGGGGGGGAGTTGTTCGCCGTTATCTTGTTTGGCGAGGGCGAGATATCGGTGCAACGCGAGGATCGTGCGCTGATAGCCGGGGTATGGCGGTTCCACCTGGGTAAGGACACCGGCCACGTTGGGCGCGTCTACGACGTTCGTTTTTATGAATTCGGGCAGCTGGTATTTTTTTGTTTCTACGTTCAAATCGAAATCGAAATGCTTGGGGTTCACCTTGCCGATGTGGAGATCGGAGATATAGCGCATCAGGCAGACGGTGAGCGCGACGTCAAACTTCATCGCGTCGGTTTCTGTGGGATTGGCGGCTGAGGGCTTCAGCAGCGCGAGGCGGGCGCTCCATCTAGGCGCGTCGTAGTCGTCCGGGTTGAGCCCTTTCTCTTCGGCCTGCTGGATGAGGGCGATGATCTGCTGGGCTTGCGGTGAGGGCTCCATGCCGCGTACCCAGGGCAGAGCGTAGCCGTAGGAATCGTAGAATTTCTGCAGGTGCTTGCTGTAGTCGCTGAAATTGGGCCAGCGGAGGTCGGGGAGATTGCCCGTTTGAATGATGGCTTGTAGGGTGGCTCGGGTCTCGGGGCTGATCTGTTGCGGCGGCGTGGCGGTAGAGGCGGAGTTGGACTGCGATTGTCGGCGGCGGCTGGCGAATCCGATGGCGCCGCCGCACAGCAGCGCGACGATCGCTACGGAGAGCGCGAAACGCAACGTTTTCGAAAGCTGGCGATAGTCCATCGAGCGCCTCCTGACGGGATTGCGAAGGCTATGAGCCTGAGGTCTGTGAATCGGAAACGACAAGGTACCACAACAGCGGGCAAGCGGAAAATGTCGGAGTGAGGTTACGAGGGTAGGGGCGGGTTGCGATTAGCGGAGCCGGAAGCATCCAACGAGCCCGGTTCGCCTTTGATTTTTGGCGAGCGATGGCGATGTTTACATTCGCGGATTATGCCTGGGGCCAGTTCCAGTGTTGGATTTCGGGTTTGTCTATGCCTTCGGTGTACGCGTAGTTGATGCTTTCAATGATCTGTGCTTTGAGCCATTCCTTGAGGTGAGCGCCGGTGCCTTGCAGGCGAGGAACGCGGTCGATTACATCGATTGCGAGCGTGAAGCGATCGATTTGATTGCGAATCGCGAGCTCCAGCGGGGTATTGATGTTGCCTTTCTCTTTGTATCCACGGACATGGATGTTCGAGTGGTTCGTTCTGCGGTAGGTGAATTTGTGTACGAGCCACGGATAACCGTGAAAATTGAAGATCACGGGCTTGTCGGCAGTGAACAGCGAATCGAAGTCGCGATCTGAAAGGCCGTGCGGATGCTCGGTGTCTGGTTGAAGCCGGTACAAATCCACCACGTTGACGAAGCGCAGCTTCAGGTCGGTGAAATTCTTTCGAAGAATCGCTGTGGCGGCGAGCGCCTCCTGAGTCGGAATGTCGCCAGCGCAGGCCATCACGACATCGGGTTCTGATCCATCGTCGGTGCTGGCCCAATCCCAGATTCCGATTCCCTTCGTGCAATGCACGACGGCCGCATCCATATCGAGATACACCAAGTGCGGCTGCTTATCGGAAACGATTACGTTGACGTAGTCCTGACTTCGCAGGCAGTGGTCCGCAACGCTGAGCAGTGTGTTCGCGTCCGGCGGCAAATAAATCCGCGTGATGTTCGCGCTCTTGTTGCTCACCACGTCGAGAAAACCGGGATCTTCGTGGGTGAAGCCGTTGTGATCCTGGCGCCAGACGAGCGACGTGATCAGGAGATTCAGGGATGAAATCGGGGCGCGCCAGGTCGATTTCCAGCTTGGCCTTTTCGAGCCATTTGGCGTGCTGGTTGTACATGGAATCGATGATGTGGACGAACGCTTCGTAAGTGTTCAGCAGGCCGTGCCGACCGGTCAGGATGTAGCCCTCGAGCCAGCCTTCGAGCGTGTGTTCGCTGAGCATTTCCATCACGCGGCCGTCGGGAGCGATGTCCGTGCCGTCGGCGTCCTCTGGCTTGATCTCGGCGAGCCACGTTTTCAGGCGTGGCTTCGTAGATGTCTTGCAGACGATTCGACGCATTTTCGTCGGGGCTGAATACGCGGAAGCAGCTCATGTTTTTTCGCATCACGTCGCGCAGAAACTTGCCCAGCGTTTCGGTCGGCGAGACTTCCTTTGTGCCGGGACTTTCAATTTTTATCGCATAGTCGCGAAAATCGGGAAGGGTAAGAGACTTGCGCAGCTTCCCGCCGTCGGCGTGAGGATTGGCAGTCATGCGGCGGTCGCCTTTTGGCGGAAGTTCGCGCAGCTCCGGAATCAGCGTGCCGTGCTCATCGAATAGTTCTTCGGGCTTGTAGCTGCGCATCCATTGCTCGACGATTCGCAGGTGCTCCGGATTCTTTTTCACTTCGGACACGGGCACCTGGTGGGCTCGCCAGAAGCCTTCCACGCGATGCCCGTCCACTTCTTTCGGGCCGGTCCAGCCCTTCGGCGAGCGGAGGATGATCATCGGCCAGCGGGGGCGGTCCGGTTTGCCGGTGCTGCGCGCCTTTTTTTGAATCGCGCGAATTTCCTGGACGCAGGTTTCGACAGCCGCCGCCATCGTCTGATGCATCACCTCGGGATCGTCGCCCTCGGCCTCGACTACATGTGGCGTCCAACCGTATCCGAGGAATAGATTTTTGAGTTCCTCCGCGGTGATGCGGGCCAGGATCGTGGGATTGGCGATCTTGTAGCCGTTCAGGTGAAGAATCGGGAGCACCGCCCCGTCGCGAATCGGATTCAGGAATTTATTCGAGTGCCATGAAGTGGCCAGCGGCCCCGTCTCCGCTTCGCCGTCTCCAACCACCACGCTCACGATCAGATCCGGATTGTCGAACGCGGCTCCGAACGCATGCGAGATGCTGTAGCCAAGCTCGCCGCCTTCATGGATTGACCCCGGAACTTCGGGAGTGCAGTGGCTGCCGAGTTGGCCGGGAAACGAGAAAGCGCGGAAGAGTTTGAGCATGCCCGCTTCGTCCTGACTTTTCTCCGGATAAACTTCCGAATACCGGCCTTCGAGATAGCAATTCGAAATCATCGCCGGCGCGCCATGGCCGGGACCTGAGATGTAGATCATGTCGAGGTCGTACTTGCGAATCACGCGGTTCAGATGAACCCACGCAAACGTCTGCCCCGGATCGGAGCCCCAGTGTCCGAGCAGTCGATTCTTGAAATGCTCGGGAAGAAGCGGCTTTCGGAGCAGCGGATTATCGCGAAGGTAGATCATGCCGGCGCAGAGGTAGTTGCAAGCGCGCCAGTAGGCGTCCATTTTGCGAAGCTCGTCTGCGGAAAGTGCCTGTTGCCGCGGAACGGTTTTCACTTTGCTCCTCTGAGGGGGCGTCATGGGGGTACTCCTTCGGCAAGATCGTTGGCGCGATCTTAATTCTGCGAAACTGGCTCGACTTTTTCGCCGAATGCAGACACGCAATTTTCGCACATCTTTTATGTCTGGTATGTAAAAGTGGCAGATATGAATCAGCGAACGCTTCTGCCTACACGCGGCGGACGGAAATGGGTAAAACAGACTCGAAGTGAAAGCGGCTCCTATCATGGCTGATGAACCGATTCTCGTTATCAATAGCGGGTCGTCGTCTCTGAAATTCGGGCTTTACGTCGAGCGCGATGGTGAGGAGCAGGCGGTGCTCGACGGATTGGCCGACGGCATCGGACGCGACAGCGGGAAGCTGGAATTGAAAGACGCGCACGGGCAAACGCTGCGCTCCGAGAGTGTACGCTTTGCATCCGAAGATGAAGCACTCAGCCAGGCCGCGCGCTGGTTGGCAGAGCTTTCACAACTCAAGCCTGTCGCGGTTGGACATCGTGTGGTGCATGGTGGCCCTCATTTGCTGGCTCATCAGCTGATCACGCCGGCGGTGCTCACGGAATTACGGAACTGCGTCCATTTCGCGCCGCTGCATATTCCTACAGCTCTGCGACTTATCACATCAGCCGAAAAGGCTTATCCTCAGCTTCCGCAATTCGCATGTTTCGATACTGCTTTTCACACGACGATTTCTGAAGTGGGGTCTCGCTTCGCGCTTCCGCGCCCGCTATTCGATGAAGGCATTCACCGCTACGGCTTCCACGGGCTCTCCTATGAATCCATCGTTCATCAACTAGGAGCCGAACTACCAAGCCGGGCCGTTATCGCGCATCTCGGTAACGGGGCGAGCCTCGCAGCCGTGAAGGACGGGCGTTCGGTGGACACAAGCATGGGCCTAACGCCGACCGGAGGAATTCCGATGGCGACGCGCAGCGGCGATCTCGATCCCGGCGTGCTTCTCTATTTGCTGCGCGTAAAAAAAATGAACGCCGACTCACTCGAGCACATGCTGAACCGCGAATCGGGGCTTACGGGGATTTCGGCAGGCAAAAGCGACATGCGCGATCTGGAGTCTGCAGCGGTCGGAGGAGATCAGAAGGCACAAATGGCGATTGAAATCTTCTGCACTGGGATTCGCAAAGCGATCGCAGCCTACGCGGCGGTGCTGGGCGGTCTCGAGATGCTCGTCTTCTCTGGAGGTATCGGCGAACATAGCGCCCCTGTTCGCAGCAGCGTTTGTAATGGCCTTGGCTTCCTCGGCGTTTCGCTCGACGACGCCGGCAACCAATCAAGCTCGAGCACGATTTCGACCAAAGGAAGCAAGGTCCAAGTCCGCATCGTTCCAAGCCAGGAAGACCTCCAAATTGCTCGCCACTCTCGCGCTTTGTTGCACAGAATGTAAACACAGGAAGTTCACGCCTAGAGCGATTTCTGCCAACCGCCAAGCGACAGTGCGAAAGACCGTTGACCTTTGCCGCCATTTGCTACAGGATTCGCTTACCAGCGGGCGATTGCTACACGTGACAGCCTTTCGGCCAGAATCCAATTTAGGCAAACCCAAATCCGGAGGTCACCAACCGTGACACACTTCTCCACCAACCGGTCAATTCTGCGTAGCACGCGTTCCCTAAATTTGCTGCTTGTTGCGATATGCGCCTTCACCATTGCCGGATGCGGGAAAGGCGGAAAATCCGGCAACGAGATCCGCGTGGGCGTCGTGATGCCTATCACGGGCCGGGAAGCGAAGCCCGGGCAATACCAACGCGAGGGCATCGAACTGGCTATCAAACAGATCAACGATAGCGGCGGGATCATGGTGAAAGAAAAAGGGAAAAAGCTTCCTGTGAAGGAAATTTTCTACGACGACGGCTCGGACCAGTCGAAGTCCGCCGGGCTCGTCGAGCGCGCGATGACCACCGACGAGGTGACCGCGGTGATTGGCGGATACTCGACCGCCTTAGGCGAGGCCGAATCGGTGATGCCGGATCGTTATCAGACGCCCTGGATTACGCCGGGAGCAGCAGCAGCCCACATTTTCAGCCGCGGCTACACGTATACCTTCGGCACGCTCAGCTCCACCGACCTCCTTGGCTATACGACCGCAGAATTTCTTGGCAGCCTCACGGATGCAGGGAAACTCAAGAAAGATCTTGCTGTGGCTATGGCCCTTGAGAACACGGATCACGGCGTCGAATATGGAGAGGGCATCCAGCGATGGATTCAGGAGCACCCAGGATACTTTCACGTCGTTTTCAGCGAGAAATTTGATCTGGGCGGAACCGATTTTTCGGGCCTTCTGCAAAAGGTGAAAGCCTCCAAGGCGGACATCTTTCTGGCTGACGCACACTTGCAGGATTACATCACCATGGGGCGGCAGTACATCCAGAGCGGCATGTACCACCAGATGATCAGCTACGGCGCGCGCGGACCCGATCAGGACGCTCGAAAGGCTCTGGGCGACGCCACCAACTATATTTTCGCCGGCCTGTGGTGGTCGAAGAAATTGCCTTACCCGCAGGTGAAGAAGTTCGATGCCGACTATCAAGCGTTCACGGGACATGAGCCGGATTCGTACTACCCCGCTCCGGCTTACGACGCGATGCGAGCGCTGGCCATGGCCATCGAGCAAGCAGGCACGCTCAATAAGACGGCCATCCGCGATGCGCTGAAGAACGTTGAGCTGAAGGATTCTTTATTGCCGGGCCAGGTGCTGCGCTTCGGGAAGACAGGGCAAGTGGAATTGCCGTTCGTTATCGTGCAGAACAAACCGGACGACAAGTCGGACATCGTTTACCCGAAGGATGCGGCCACGGGAGAGGCAATCGCGCCGAAGCCCCGGAAGTAGTCCAGCCCTACGATGAATATCGTCGATTTTCTGAATCTGCTGGTGGCAGCGGTGCTGCTGGCCGGCGTATACGCCGCGATGTCGGTCGGGATGACCATCATCTACGGCGTCCTGAAGATCGTGAATCTCGCACACGCGGGATTCCTGATGCTGGGCGCCTATTTTGTGTATGAGCTGTATACCCGATTCAACGTCGATCCCTTGGTCGGGGTGATCCTTGCGTTTCCCGTATTTTTCTTGATCGGAGTTGCGGTCTACTGGCTTTTGGTGCGCCGCATCCCGCGGTCGGATCAGCCTACCTTGTCCTCTCTCCTTCTTCTCTTCGGGCTTTGGCTGGTGCTCCAAAATTTGGGTTACCTGATCTGGGGCAATGGCGATCATGCGATTCTGACGCCGAGAACTTTTTCCACCTTTCAAATCGGCCCAATTATTTTTCCGACTGTCCGGCTGGTAGTTTTCGGAGCAGCAGTCGCGTCACTGGCGGGCCTGGAATTTGCTTTGCATCGAACGTGGTTCGGCCGTGCGATTCGCGCGCTGATGCAGAATAGTGATGCGGGACGCATCGCCGGCGTAAACGTGGACCGCACGGCGCAAGTAGCTTTCGGCATCGGCATCGCTTTCGCCGGAGCTGCCGGAGGGCTGCTGGCCATGATGTACTCGTTCACGCCGGATTTTGGAGGGTCGTTTCTGCTTCGCGCGTTTGTGATCATCGTTCTAGGAGGACTTGAATCCTTCGCGGGCGTGGCCGTTGGGGCATTGATCCTGGCCCTCGTGGAAACTTTCAGCATTCTGGTGATTCCGTCCGGCTACCAACCGGCGATTTCGTTTTCGCTTCTTGTGCTCGCGCTGGTGATACTTCCTGATGGAGTGGCTGGGCTCTGGAAGAAGCGGCAGCGCATGGCATGAAGCAGAATGCGGCTGGGAATAGGCCTTCCGTTTCAAGGTTCGCGACAATCGCCTCACCGCTCGTTCTTCTTGTCGTTCTAGCACTGATTCCGCTGGTTGGCCCTGGGCCTAACACCATTCGGCTGATGTTTATCTCGCTGGTATGGATCACAGCCAGCGTCGCCTGGAATATTCTGGGCGGCTTCGCGGGCCAAGTCTCCTTCGGCTTTGCGGTGTTTTACGGTCTCGGCGCTTACGCCACGGCGATCTCGCTCAATGCGGGATTGGACCGCATATCGTCCCTGGCTTTGGGAGGACTCGTGGGCGCGATCGCTTCGCTGCTGGTAGGTCTGCCCACCTTTCGGCTGAAAGGGCCTTACTTCGCAATCGCGACGATTGGCGTGAGCGAAGCTGTGCGTGTGGTAATGACAAATCTTGCTGTGACGGGCGGAGCGAGCGGTTATCGCATTACCGAAAAAGGCGCCTTCAATCAGCATCTGCATTTCTATATGGCGCTCGGGCTCGCTGCGGGAGCGGTTGCCATTTCGATGCGGATCAGACACTCCAAGCTCGGCCTGGCGCTGATTTCGATTCGCGAGGATGAAGATGCCGCTTCCGATCTGGGAGTGAATCCCTACGGAACGAAGCTGTTGGCTCATGCGCTTGCCGCCGCTCTAACGGCCGCGGCGGGCGGCGTTTATGCCGGATACTCGGCGTTCGTTCATCCCAACGGCGTTTTTGGATTTGACATCAGCGTCGCGATACTGCTGATGCCCATCATTGGAGGCGATAGGAACTGTCTGGGGGCCCGTGATCGGCGCCGTCGTATACGGCCTGGTGCAGGAGGAGTTGGTTGCGTCGTTTCCTCAGTTTCATTTGCTGCTTTACGGCGCGCTGCTGATTCTGATTATTTTGTTTGAGCCCGGCGGAGTGCTTGGATTGATCAAGAAATTATTCCGCTTCGTGAAAGCGAGGACCGGCGTTGGCGCCCATACTTAAACTCGATCGCCTTTCGAAAAACTTTGCCGGGCTCGCCGCCGTGAAGGATGTGAGTTTCGAGGTGGAAGAAGGAGGGCTGTTTGGCCTCATCGGACCGAACGGAGCCGGCAAGACGACTCTGCTCAGCATGATTGCGGGCTCGATCCAACCCACGTCCGGATCGATCGTGTTTCAAGGACACGAAATATCCGGTGCGAAGCCTTATCACGCCGTTCGCGCCGGAATTGTGCGCACGCATCAAATTCCGAAACCGTTTCGAGGGCTTTCGGTGCTCGAAAACGTGGAAGTGGGGCTCCGCTTTGGCCGCAGCAAGCGAGCGGCGAATGAAACGAAAACTGCTATGGAATTTCTGGAGCGGGTGGCGCTGGCCACCTTCAGCTCATGCCTGCTTCGGCGCTGTCGGTGGGCGATATGAAGCGGCTGGAATTGGCGCGAACTCTTGCGGCGCGCCCGAGCCTTTTACTGTGCGACGAGGTGTGCAGCGGACTCACGCAGACGGAAGCGGCGTCGATCCTGGAACTTTTGTGCGACATCCGCCGCGCCGGCACCTCGATTCTTTATGTCGAACACAATCTGAAAGCCATCATGTCGATCTGCGATCGCGTGATCGTGATGAATTCCGGGCAGAAGCTCGCCGAGGGGCCTCCCGAGGCCGTGCAGAACAACCCGCGGTGATCGAAGCTTACATCGGCAAGGCAGCGCATAACTAGATGGCAGAGCCTCAAAATCCGGAGCGATTGCTCAAAGTCGAAAACCTCGACGTGGGTTACGGAGCGACTCGCGTTGTGTGGGACGTTAGCCTTGAAGTGGATCGCCGGCAGGTCGTCAGCCTCATCGGGCCAAACGGCGCCGGCAAGACAACCCTGCTCAAAGCGCTCGCGGGATTGCTACCGGTACGAAAAGGAAAAATCATCTTCGACGGAAAGGACATCTCGTCCGAGCCGGCGCATGAACGAGTGCAACACCATCTCTCGCTTGTTCCGGAGGGCCGACAATTGTGGGCGCGCATGACGGTGGAGGAAAATCTCCTGATGGGAGGATTTTCATCGCACCTGCGTTCGAAGGCTCACTCGAATTTGGAACGGATCTACGAACTTTTTCCGAGGCTGAAAGAGCGCCGCAAACAGCTCGCTGGAACTCTTTCCGGAGGCGAGCAGCAAATGTGCGCGATCGGGCGAGGACTCATGGCTGAACCGCTGCTGCTGCTGTTGGACGAGCCGTCGCTGGGCCTGGCGCCGATCATGGTGGACCAAGTTTTTAAATTGGTTCAACGAATTGCGAAGGAGGGCGTCACGATTCTAGTTGCCGCGCAAAACGCGGACTACGCGCTGGAAATCTCTCAACGCACCTACGTGATGGAATGGGGCCGTATCACGCTCGAAGGGCCGAGTGAAGAGCTTCGATCAAGCGATCACGTTCGTCGCGCCTACCTTGGTGCCACCACTTAGTAAACGCGCGCTAAGGGTCTGTCTGTCCAATGTAGTAGCGAACCGGTGGATTGACTCCGAAGAATGTAAACGAAGAATGTCATCGTAGATATGGTGGAGCCGACGGGGTTCGAACCCGTGACCTCCTCGATGCCATCGAGGCGCGCTCCCAACTGCGCTACGGCCCCACGTTTCAGCTTGGTTGAATAATTTTATAGCATCCCGGTTCTGAAAGCACGAAACATCGTGCTACTTGTGGGTCTTGTACCAGACGTAGCCCAGGGTGAAGAAAACCGAGGCGTTGTAGCCGGGATTTTGGTTGCCGATGCTGGCGTTTGAGTGGTGGACAATGTCCATTTCGAACGTCATGGCGCGGCTTTGGCGCGTGAACAGGTGAAAGCCGAGATCGATCTGCGGCGTGAAGTTGACCGTGGAAGTATCGCCCGGAGGAATATTGGCGCGGGTGAACAAAGCGCCGCCGGCCACTCCAAAGAACGGCGAGACTTTTTGGAAATGCGTGAAGTTCCATTCCCAGAGGAACGGCTTGATACTGCCGCCGTAGATGCCGCGATTGGGCGGAAAAACGATGTAGGCGGGCATTACGTCGACGGCCCACTCGAAATTGCCGCGCAGAATTCCTGGAAGGTGTTCTCCAGTGAGGACCAGGCCGCCGCGGCCACCGGCCACTAGAAACTGCGTATTGTCAGATTTGCCGAGACCGTCGCCACCGCCCGCGAAGACACCCAGTTCCCAAGTGCCGCGCGTGAGCGAAGATGACGGCAAACCCTGCGCGGAGGCCGCCGATGCGATGAGGAGCGTGAATATTGCGACGATCGAAATCTTCATGTGACCTCACTGGCTGTGCGCTCGCTTGCTGACGAGTCAGAGAGCGTAAGGCACTCGCTTGAAGTGGTCAAGAGTTGTAGAAGGCCCGGCGGCATGTCGCTGGCGTGCTGTGCCCTCCGGAAGAATCGCGAAGGATTTCTGCCTCTGTCGGCTTAGAATACCTGCCCCATGGCGAAAATCACTTTCCTCGGCGCAGCCGGCACCGTCACAGGCTCGAAATATCTTGTGGAAGCGGAAGGCAAGCGACTGCTGGTGGACTGCGGCTTGTTTCAGGGCTCGAACGAGCTCGAGCAGCGCAACTGGAATCAACCGCCCGTCGATCCGGCGACGATCGACTGGGTAGTACTGACACACGCGCACATCGATCACACGGGCTACACGCCGCGATTGGTGCACCTGGGATATCGCGGTCCGTTTTACGCGAACGCAGCGACGAACGAACTGTGCCAACTCCTGCTTCCCGACTCTGCCCACCTGCAGGAAGAGGACGCGCAGTACATCGCCAAGAAAGGCTACAGCCAGCACAAGCCGCCGCTGCCGCTGTACACCGTTGCGGAATCGCAAGCCGCGCTGAAACAGTTCAGCGAAATTCCGCGCGCGGCCCGCTTCACGATCAGCCCACAATTTTCCGTGATGCCACATGATGCGGGGCACATCCTCGGCTCGTCCTGGCTCGAGCTGACAATCACGGAGAACGGGAAACAACTCCTCGTAGTCTTTTCGGGTGACATCGGACGATACAACCAGCCCATTCTCAAAGACCCTGAGCCGCCAAGCCGCGCCGATTATCTGCTCTGCGAATCGACGTATGGCGACCGCGATCATCCGGCGGGCTCGGTGGCGGATGAGCTGGCGAGCGTGATCAACGAGACGGTGAAACGAGGCGGCGTGATCGTGATTCCCGCCTTCGCGGTGGACCGCACGCAAATGCTCATGTATTACTTGCGCGAACTCGTAAATCAGAAGCGAATTCCCGTGCTGCCGGTTTACGTGGACAGTCCCATGGCGATCAATGTGACCGACATTTATCTCCATCATCCCGAAGATCACGATTCCGACTACATCAACGAGGAGCAACACGGGCTCGGCGACCCACTGAATGTGAAGCTGGTCCATCTGACGCGCACAGTGGATGACTCGAAGAGAATCAACAACGTGACGACGCCATGCATCATCGTGTCCGCGAGCGGCATGGCTACTGGCGGCCGAGTGCTGCATCATCTGGCGCAGCGACTGCCCGATCCCCGAAATACTGTGCTGCTCGTTGGTTATCAGGCGGAGGGAACCAAAGGCAGGGCGCTTCAGGATGGGGCAAAGTTCATTCGTTTGTTCAACCAGCAGGTGCCGGTGCGGGCGCAGGTGGTCTCGATGGGGCAGCTCTCAGCGCACGCCGGAAAAAGCGAGTTGCTGCGATGGCTTTCGGGATTTACTGCGCCGCCCCGGCAAACTTTTCTGGTGCACGGAGAACCTGTGGCGCTCAATTCCCTGCGCGACGCGGTGACGGCGCAATTCAAATGGCCGGTGACGATTCCTGCATACCTGCAAACGTTCGATTTGAATCCGACCTAACCAGCCGTTGTTGAAACATCAGAATTAGAATTAATCCAAAACTACTTGACAGCGGGTGTACTATTCCGCGCAAATCCATTTGCGCGGAGGTGGGCCATGCGGTGGCTCAGCAACCGCTTTTTTGTTCCTTTCTGTTGGTGTGTCTGCCTGCTGATGTTTGCCGTCCCCCGTTGTGCCAGCGGGTTCCAATTCGGGAAAGAGATGTTCGGCATCAGCGGCAGAGCGTACGACGAGCAGACCCAACAGATTTTGAGCCGTGTGGAAGTCACGTTGCGCGGCGCAAGTGGAGTGATGCAGGCGCAAGTGGTGACGAATGAATCCGGCCGATTCGACTTCAGCGACCTCGCGCGCGGCAACTATCAACTCGAAGCCAGGATGAACGGTTACGAGCCGTACAGCAGCGCGATCAGCGTCGGTGGCGGCGAAACGCGTGGCATGACGATCTACCTGAAACGATCCACGGCAAATCAGGAAACGCCCAACGGTGCGACAGTGTCCGCGCACGAGCTTTCGATGCCCAAGAAGGCACGCGACCTGATGTATTCGGGCAAACAGAAAATCTACTACGGCAAGAATCTGGACGGCGGGCTGAAGGATTTTCAAGACGCCATCGCGATTGCGCCCGACTACTACGAAGCGTACTACCAGATTGGAATGACCTATCTTGAACTTGCGAAGCGTGATGATGCTGACAACAATTTTCGCAAATCGATAGAGTTAAGCAAGAACACTTACGGAGAGCCGGTAATTGGAATGGGAACGATACTGCTCGACAAAGCCGACAATGCAAACGGCGAAAAAATGATCCGGCGCGGACTGGAGCTGAGTCCGAATTTCTGGCTTGGTTATTACGAACTGGGCCGAGCTTGCCTTGCTGAGAATCAGATTGCGGAAGCGAAGAAAGCGGGCGAACAGGCGCGATCGTTGATGCCCAACGCCGCGATCACCTACCGGTTGCTTGCGAACGTTCACATGCGAGAGAAGGATTATCCAGCACTGCTCGAGGATATTGATGCGTATTTGAAGATCGATCCCAATAGCCCGGCAGGCGCCCACGCGAAAGAAATGCGCGCAGAGGTGATTCAGAAGATTCGCGATGAGAAAGTGGTATCGGAGAATGGCGCGCCGAAATGACCCGGATTACAGGTATGCCGCTAGCGAGTGGCGGCTTGCTGAACGAATGCAGGAACTTCCGTAAGACGAAAACCCAGGACGAACATAGGATGCGGGGCTACGCGTCCCCAGCGGGCGAGTTCCCACTTGGCGCGCAGGAAGCGAATTTCAGGTTTCATGGAGAGATCGAGAATCTGGCGTGTATCGCCACGATAAAACCGCTGCGGCATTTTCAGTAACGGCATTTTTCCCCATGCCTGTCCATCTTCAGAACCGTAAATCGAAACATCGACGGACTCCTGTTCGATCTGGTCGGTAATCTCAATCCAGCACATGAAGGTACGCGTGGCGCTCGAGCTGATTTCGTGCGCTTCGCCTTCCCCATTGGCAGTGAGCTTGGTGCCGGGTCGAATCAGGTCGAACTCCATCGCCATGCCGTCATCTCCTCGATGAAACCTCGCGGATTTTAGCATAGGTGTCTGGCGGCCGTTGAAAGCAAGGCGAGTCAGCGTGTTTTGAGTTTGGCGAGGCGCTCGGCAGCAGCCTGGAATGTTTTTTCCGTCTTGCAGAATGTGAAACGCAGGTGCGTGCGGCCGTCGGCGGGATTGCGATAGAAACTCGATCCAGGAACGGCAGCGACGCCGATATCTTTCACTAGATATTTCGCGAAAGCGACGTCGTCCGGAAAGCCGAAGGCGCTAATGTCCGTCATGATGTAGTAGGCGCCGTGCGGCTTGAAGCATTGGAATCCGGCGCCGGTGAGGATGCCGAGGAGCCGGTCACGGCGGGCGAGATAATCCTTGGCGAGATTTTCGTAGTAGCTTGGCGGCGACTGGAGCGCCACGGCTCCCGCTGCCTGCAGCGGCGCGGCGGCTCCGACGGTAAGAAAATCGTGCACTTTGCGAATCGCCGAAGTCACTTCGGGCGGAGCGATAGCCCAGCCGACACGCCAGCCAGTGACGCTATACGTTTTCGAGAGCGCGTTGATTGTGATGGTGCGCTCGCGCATGCCGTCTAAGGTGGCCATGGAGATGTGCTTCGCGCCGTCATAGAGCATGTGCTCGTAGATTTCGTCGGTGATGGCGAAAGCGTTCCAACGCACGCACAGATCGCGAATCTCCTCGAGCTCAGCACGAGTGAAAACTTTCCCAGTGGGATTATTTGGCGTATTGAGGATGATCGCCTTCGTAGCTGGCGTAAACGCCGCGGCCAATTCATCGGGATCGAATGTCCAGTCGGGCGCGTGAAGCTTTACGAATCGCGGCTTCGCGCCGGAGAGAATCGCGTCCGGACCGTAATTTTCGTAGAACGGCTCGAAAACAACCACTTCATCGCCGGGATTGATGATGGCCATCATCGAGGACATCATCGCTTCGGTGGAGCCGCAACAAACCGTGATTTCGCGCTCGGGATCAATGGCAAAGCCGCCGGTGCGCTCGAATTTCTCGGCGATAGCATTGCGCAGCGATTTTGCTCCCCATGTGATGGCGTACTGATTGATATCCGCTGCGATCGCTTCCTGGGCGGCGCGCTTGATCTCGGCTGGAGCGGCAAAATCGGGAAATCCTTGCGATAGATTCACGGCGCCGTACTGCAGGGCCAGGCGCGTCATTTCGCGAATCACGGATTCGGTGAACTGCGCGGCTTTGGCGGAGAGGCGCTCGCTAGTGGCGATGGCGCGTTCTGCTTTGATGGGGTTCATTCTGTGGCTGCGCTCCGTAGAGTTTGCGGTAAATGCCTGCGTTGCGCGTGACGATTTCGACGTACTCGCGAGTCTCAGTGAACGGAATCGAATCTACAAACTCAGCGATTTCGCGGTAGTGCTGCCCTTCATTCCATTGTGCGACGCGATCTTCTCCCGCATTGTACGCGGCCAGCGCCGATTCCACACTTCCGAAATCTTTTTGCAGACCGGAGAGATAGAGCGTTCCGAGTCGGATGTTGTAATCCGGATCCACAAGGCGTCCGCGCGAGTATCCGATCTTTGCGCTGCGAGCCAGTCGCTTTGCGGTTTTGGGCAGCAACTGCATAAGTCCGTAAGCGTTCGCTCCGGAACGCGCGTCGGGATCGAAGGCCGATTCCTGGCGAATCAAACCGGCCGTCAGCGACGGGGCAAGACCCACATGCGCGGACCATTGATGAATTGGGCCGGCGAACGGCATGGGATAGGCGGCGAGCCAGACCTCGCGCGGGACCGTATCGAAAGGGCGAGATTCAAGCTGGGTGAAAATCTGCCGCACAGCGACGATGGCGACTCCGCAGTGACCGGCAGCGATCGCCTCCTGAGCCACTTCGAGCAGCAGGCGCGGCTCGCCCGTGGCAGCATAGGCGGCTCGCAGCTCAAGTTCAGCGGACGAATCGAACGCAATAGTGCGCAGCGCGTCGGCGCGTGCCTGGCGATCAGCAGCAGCGGCTGGAATCGTGTCGCCTAAAGGCGCCGCAGGCGGAACAGCAGGAATCGTGTCGAGCACATCCGGGATCTTCGAGAACACCATTGCCTAGCGCCGCGTTGCGCGTAACGGCGAGGCCTTCGAAATAGTTCTGCGGGTAGCGGGTCTGCAGCTTTCCGTAGTAGGCGCGAGCGAGTCGCGGGCTTGTTCGCTTCCTCGGCGAGACGGCCGAGCCAGTACAGCGCATCAGGCGTGAATTGCGAACCGGGGAAGCGTCGCAAATAGTCTGTGAGCAGGCTTGCAGTGTCGGGTGTGCGCTTCAGAACAGCGGTCCAAGCGACGCGCCACTGCGATGGAACGGCATCAGGTGACGTGGGGAAATTATCTGCGACGCGCTTGTAGTAGCCGGAGGCGCGATCGCGATCGAGCTGCACCCAATAATAATTCCCCGCGAGAAAGAGCGCCTGCTCGGCCCAGTGGCTTTGCGGAGCGCGCGTCGCAGCCGATTCCACAGCCTGCGGCATCTGCGAATCCGGCGAGACGTTGCGGTAATACTGGGCGAGAGTGAAAAATCTCTCGGCGTCGACATCAGGGTCGCCAATTTGAAGTGCAGCGACGGCAGAAATTCCGCCACCGAGCGCAACGCCGCACTCGAGAATCCGCAATTCGGCGCGCTCCTTATCGGCGCCCGAAAGCTGCGGCAGCAGCTGCGCATATTCGGTTCGCGCTTCGCTCCAGAGCCTGCCGTTGAACAGGGCCCCCGCATGAGCGAAGCGCTCTTCGAGCGGAATTTCCTGATAACCGGATTTCAAAGTAGACCGAAGAAAATCGAGCTTCGCATTTGCCTGCCGCGCCTGCTCGGCGGTCGGATAACGGAGGTAGAGCAACTGATAGTCCTCGACCGCTTCCAAAGGGCGGCCAGCCAGTTCGCGAGCCTCACCCCGGAGGAAAAGGAGTGCCGGCTTGCTCTTCGTCGCAGGGTAGGCATCCAGAGCCGCGAGAGCTATGTTCGGCTGATTGAGCGCGATGGCGGCTCCAGCGAGTGATTCCAAGGCCTGGTCGGTCATCACGGAATCAGGAAAATCGGTCCGCAGTGTTTGCAGTTGCGCAATCGCATCGCCTTGCTTGCTCAGGGCGATATTCGTTTCTGCATTCCAATAAAGCGCGTACTCGCGGAGCAGTGGATCGGATTGCGCGCGAGCAAGCCATTTGGTGGCGAGGCCGAAGTTGGTTTTCGAATAGTCGTAGTAGCCCAGTGCGAGAGCGGCGCGCGCGCCGTAGGCATTCTTGGAATTGTGATTTGCGAAAGCGCTCAGCTTCTCATAAGCCGACGCCGGATTTTTTTTCTTCAGCGCCCGCGATAAATCCTGCAGCTGCACAGCCGCCGAAGAGGCCGTCGTTTTTGACGCAGTAACGTCCGGTGAGGCGTGCCGCGAAGAGTGCGATTTTCGCTGGCTTTGTGCAGAAGCGCCGAAGACAAAAATAAGCCAAGCCGCGGCTACGCCCAGCCAACGGCCCGAGGATTTCACCGTGGTCGTTTTAGTGCCGCAGAACGGGCGAGGGATACGGATATTCTCCGAGGGCTTCCGTATCTCCCTCAGCGAGAATTTCCACCATCCAGTGATGAAAATAATCCACTGGCTGCTCCAGTATCGCGCGGAAACGGCGGTCGTATTCTTTTCGGGCTTTATCGAGGTCACTGCGCAACCGAATACAGATGTCCTTGTGCTCGCGAGCCGCTTTCACGTCTTTCGGCCGCAATAGTTTGATGTCTTGCATGGCCACTTTGGCTACTCGATTCGCGCGGCGATGCAGATCTTGAATCTCGGGTGGCAGGCTGGCCACGTTGAAGGCCTGCGATTCAACGACGGCCGCCTGGTCGGCCATCACTTCGGCCTGGGCAGATTGGGCTGATTGTTCGGCGACCGGAGCTTCAGCCTGGGCCACATGCGCGGGCGTGGCGGGCGCTTCGTGCGCGGGCTCGGAGGCTGCCTCTTCCTCTGGTTCTGCCACCGCCGCCGGAGACGATGGCGCGTGCACTTGCGCGTGTGCAACGGACGAAGCCGCCTCCGCTAAATCCTCAGCCTCAAATGCCGCCGAAGAATCGCGCGGCTTCAGAGCAACAGCAACAAAATTTGAAAGCACGGAAAGCCCCGCCGCGAGGGCGGATGCCGCCGTCTGAGCGCGAAGCATCGCTGGCAGAGCGTTGCTGGGCCGGGTGGATGAACAGGCCGCCACCAAGTCGGCGTAGGCCTGATGCAGCTCGTCGGCAGTGCGCTGAAGCGGAGCGAGATTATCGCGCAGCGCGCGCGATACTGCCTCCTCCAGCGCTCTATCGAGCGATTTTTGGCGCTCTTTCATATTGAAGTTGCCTATTTGCGATTATGAAAACGGTCGGCGGGAGTGTCAACTGACATTCGGGCGAAGCGTTCCTGGGCGTACAGCATCTCTGTAAACAAGCAGGCTAAAAAACCACCAAACAAAGCCATTTGTTTTCAGCCCATTAGCGACTCGGCTGCCGCCACCAGCAATGATTGCCCGAAAATGTTAAAATAAAGCTCCAACGGGGGCGACACGGTTTCGACGGAAGCTGTCGCGGCTCGAAGGCATGCCGGGCCCCACCTGCCCGCTATCGGGTGGAACAACACAACTGGCAACTCACAGTTGGCTCTCGCTGCCTAACTTAAATTAGTCAGCGCGTCTCCTCAAGCGTCGCCTATGCGGTTGAGATGAGGCGTCACACAGTAGGCTGGCCGTCGCGTTTCGGTCCGTAATGCGGCGGTAAGATCATCGGACTAGCCGGGAGCGCGTCTTGCCCGCTCTGAGCTCTCCCGGTGAAACAATCGGAACGGGACAAGCATGTAGTCTTCGAGTTGCAAGGCTTTTCGGACGGGGGTTCGACTCCCCCCGCCTCCAAAATTTCGCTTCGCGAAATTTTGTCCTGAGCGAGCCGGCAGTTTGGGCGAGTCGAAGGGCAAAATAGCAATGTTCTACGCTTACATCCTGACATGCTCCGATCACTCTCATTACGTGGGCTCATCGGACGATCCCGATCGCCGATTGATCGAACACAATCAAGGCAAAGGCTCAGACTGGACAGCTGCGCGGCGGCCCGTCGCGCTGGTCTGGATCGAAGAGCATTCAACTTTGTCTTCGGCTCGCCAGCGCGAGAACCAAATAAAACGATGGAATCGCGCAAAGAAAGACGCTTTGGTCGGGGGTTCCCTTCGACTCCGCTCAGGACGGGCCTGAACCGCCCGCGACTCCCCCCGCCTCCAAAATTTCGCTTCGGAATTTTGTCCTGAGCGAGCCCAGGGTTGAGGGCGAGTCGAAGGGCAAATAGCCGCGTTTTTGCGCCTGCATCCTGAGGTGCTCCGACGACTCTCAGCACCTGGGCATCCTCACACGATGCGGCGCAGGAACGAGCGGTCCTCGCACAGGATGCAATCGGACTTTTCAACTGCCGCGACGCTAGCCACGGCAGCGGCATCCGCGCCAAACGCCTCGCGATATTTCTCATACGCATCAAGACTTGAAAAATTGATCAGCGCGAGAGCCGTATTCGTCGGCCCGGCGAGTTTCGTTGGCAAAAAGTAGCCCACAAGTTCGCCTCCACTGCGGCGAATCGGTTCCGGCAGCGCGCGGACGTATTCCTCGAAATTCCGATATTGATTCTGGTCGATTGTGTAGCGGATGCAGAGCGTAATCATTTCCGTTGTCTCCTCCAGCGCCGATCCTAAGCCCGGTACCGCGACGATGTTTCACGCGCAGATGAAACGTGGCCGATGGCTTTGCGTTATCATTCTCTTATGAACGCTACATATCCCATTGCGGCAGTCGGTGAACTGATCGGCGAGAATGCCCGGGCTGCAATATTGATCGCGCTCTTGGACGAGAAAGCCTTGCCGGCGGGCGAATTGGCGCGTTTGGCCGGAATTTCAGCGCAATCGGCCAGCGGCCATCTTTCTAAACTCGTGGACGGTGGATTGCTTCGAGCCGAGACCTCAGGCCGGCAGCGCCTTTACAGAATCGCCAAGCCAGAGGTGGCCTATGCTCTGGAGGCCCTGGGAACCATCGCAACCGCATCGCCGGTGCGGAACATCGTCCGCGACCCACGGGTCGACGCCTTACGCACAGCGCGATCGTGTTACGACCATCTGGCAGGCCGCCTGGCAGTGGAAATGAGACAGAAGCTCGAATCATCGAACCTCATCCGCGCGCGCGGGAACCGGCAATACGAATTGGCGCCGCGCGGCGAAGCGTGGCTTGCGAAGTTGGGCGTGAATGTCGAGCAAGTTCGTTGCAGCAGGCGCTCGTTTGCGCGCGAGTGTCTGGATTGGACGGAGCGCACCCCGCACTTGGCGGGCGCACTGGGTGCAGCGATGCTGTCGCGATTTCTGACGCTGGGATGGGTTGCGCGCCGCCCGAAGACACGCGCGCTGCGCATCACGCACCGGGGCGCGCGCGAGTTTCACGCTCGATTTGGCATCCAGGTCTCGCCATAATTGTTGCTGTGATGAGCGCGGCTAGGGCCGACTCCGGGACGCGAATCCACAATGCCGAAACAAAGCGCAGGAATACTCCTCTATCGAATCGCCAGTGGGCGCATCGACGTTTTCCTGGTTCATCCGGGCGGGCCGTTTTGGGCAAAGAAGGATGACGGAGCATGGTCCATTCCAAAGGGTGAATTTGCTGACGGCGAAGAGCCCCTCGAAGCTGCCAAGCGCGAATTTCAGGAAGAAACAGGCTCCTCGGTTGAGGGGACGTTCATACCCCTGAATCCAGTGAAACAGCCGAGTGGCAAGACCGTTTACGCCTGGGCAGTCGAAGGAGACATTGACGCGGAAACCGTACACAGCAACACCTTCTCGATGGAGTGGCCCAAAGGCTCGGCCAAAACCAAATCATTTCCGGAAATTGACCGGGCCGATTGGTTCGATCTCGATACCGCAAAAGTCAAAATCCTTAAGGGACAATTGGGATTGCTGGAACAACTGGCGAGTAACTTATCGCAACGAAAGGGCTGAGGCCAGCGCTCATCCACGCCCAGCGCAGGCGCACTGCGATCAATTCAGGGACCAACCCGGGATCTTCAAGAACCGACGCGGATGTGTGGCAGATAGCTAAGCACCCCGAACACGTTCAGAAGCCACAGCACCACGCAGATCACCACCACAGTGTTCAGAATGGACTTTATCGTCCCCTGCATCGGGATAAGGTTCACCAACCATAGCAGCACACCGATGACGATCAGCACGATCACGATTTGAATCAAAGGCATGGTTTCTTCGACCTCCTACTCGACGACGGTCCCGGATCCCAGTAAACAGAATAGGACTCACGTCTTTGGCCGCGTATACAGAGAACTGCGTAGAGCCCTGGGGAAAGATGCGTTAGCTCGCGCTGGCTAATTTCGCCCTAGGATTGACGGCGCTCCACAGCAGAGAGATGATTAGCGCGGAAAAATACAGTCTCCAGATCCAACCGAAGGAGCCTTCGCCGTGGCCGAAATCAAGAATCCAACTTCAGGATCGAACGCTGCCGCAGCCGACGAAGCCCACATTGCAGTCCATTGGAAGGAAGAAGAGTATTTCTATCCACCGAAGAAATTCGCCGAGCAAGCCTACCTGAAAGATCCGAAGGCGGTTGAGCGATTCGGCGAAAAGAATTTTCCAAAGTGTTTCGAAGAGTACGCCGACATGCTCACCTGGTCGCAAAGATGGACCACGGTACTCGATACGAACGACCCGCCCTTCTGGAAGTGGTTTGTCGGCGGCAAGCTGAACGCCAGCTACAACTGCGTGGACCGGCATCTCGAGAAATACAAGGACAAGGCCGCGATCATTTCCGTTCCGGAGCCGGAAAACGAAGAGCCCACCGTCATCACCTATCAGGAGTTGTACAAGCGCGTGAACGAAACGGCAGCGATGCTGCGCGATTTCGCGGGATTGAAAAAAGGCGATCGCGTCACGATTCACATGCCGATGATTCCCGAGCTGCCCGATCACCATGCTGGCGTGCGCTCGCCTTGGCGTGATCCATTCCGTGGTGTTCGGAGGTTTCAGCGGCGAAGCGTGCGGAATGCGCGCGGCGGATTCTGGAAGCCGGGTATTGATTTACGCTGACAGCTACTACCGCAGCGGAAAGCTGATCGATCACAAAGCCGCGGTCGAAATCGCCGTTGAAACCGCGAAGCGCGACGGCCAGGAAATCGACAAGGTGCTTGTGTGGCGCCGCTATCCTGGAAAATACGGATCGGCGACGCCGATGCTAAAAGGCCGGGACTATTTCGTCGACGAAGTTTTGAAGGACTATCGCGGGAAAACAGTCGAGCCAGAGACGATGGACGCCGAGGATCCGCTTTTCCTGATGTACACCAGCGGAAGCACCGGCAAACCCAAAGGCTGCCAGCATCGCACCGGCGGCTACCTGGCTTACGTCACCGGGACCGCAAAGTATTATCAGGACATTCATCCCGAAGACGTTTACTGGTGCATGGCGGATATTGGCTGGATCACCGGCCACTCATACATCGTGTACGGACCGCTGGCGCTCGCCGCCACGAGCGTGATTTACGAAGGCGTGCCGAATTATCCCGATGCAGGACGGCCGTGGCGAATTGCAGAGCGGCTCAAAGTGAATATCTTCCACACCTCGCCGACCGCTATCCGCATGCTGCGCAAAGCAGGCCCGCACGAACCCGGCAAATATCACTATCACTTCAAGCACATGACTACGGTTGGCGAACCGATCGAGCCGGAAGTCTGGCGCTGGTATTACGACGTCGTCGGAAAACGAGAAGCCGTGATCGTGGATACGTGGTGGCAGACCGAGACCGGCGGTTTCCTCTGCAGCACCAACCCGGCTCTCGATCCCATGAAGCCAGGAAGCGCCGGGCCGGGTGTGCTGGGAATCTATCCGATCATCTACGACGAGAATGGTGAAGTGCTTCCGGCCGGCGCAGGTCGCGCCGGCAATATCTGCATTCGCAATCCGTGGCCGGGAATCGAGCAGACGATTTGGAAGGACCAGGATCGGTTCGTCCGGCAGTATTACCAAAAATATTGCAAAGATCCAAAGAGCAAGGACTGGCACGATTGGCCCTATTTCGCCGGCGACGGCGCGCTGCTGGCAAAAGACGGCTATTTCCGGATTCTCGGTCGCGTGGACGACGTGATCAATGTGGCAGGCCATCGCCTCGGGACGAAGGAACTGGAATCCGCTTGCCTGACGATTGACGAAGTAGCCGAAGCGGCGGTGGTGCCCGTGGTCGATGAAATCAAGGGCCGCGTCCCGGAAATTTACATTTCGCTTAAGCCAGGGGTTACGGCGTCGCCGAAAGAAGTGAGCGATAAGGTGATAAAGACAATCGAGACGATGATCGGCAAGATCGCCCGCCCGAAATCCGTCCATATCGTTCCGGATATGCCGAAGACGCGTTCGGGCAAGCTGATGCGCCGAATTCTGGCGGCAATTTCGAATACGTTGGACGTCGGCGACATCACGACGCTCGCAAATCCGGATGTAGTCGAACAGATACGCGTGCAAGTGCAGGGGGAGCACAAGGTTGCAGCGAAAGACGGGCCCGAAGACGTGAAGCAGTTTGGTTCTGATGTTTAATCCACTTAGTACTGGGAGAACAGGCATGAATAGATTGCGACTGCTAGCGTTCGTTTTCGGGTCATTTTTCGTTTTAGGGATCGGCTTCGCGCTTCCAATCCGTCAGGCTGAGGCAGCTCAAGCGACCACGCAAAGCTCGGCAAAGTCCTCATCGAATCCTGACGCCATCGAAAACGACGACTCGCTGAACCTCACGCAGGATCAAAAAGACAAAATCAAGTCGATCCGCGACGACGCCAAGAAACAAAAGCAGGACATTGAAAAGGACAAGACACTCACGCCCGACCAGCAAACAAAACAAATCAAGGACATAACCAAGCAGACGCGCGCCCAAGTCTTCGCTGTCCTCACGCCGGAACAACAGAAAGCGTGGAGCGATCAGCAGCGCGAGCGTCGTATGGAAAAGAAACAGGCCAAGAGCAGTTCAAACTAATCCTCCGCAAACATCTAAGAACTTTCTTAGCGAAGACCAAGCGGCACTCCTCCGCGAAAAATTTTGCTCGTACTCACGTTTTCTCTTGCATCGCGCCTGAATTTCCGTATTCTTCAATTGCGATAGGCGAACTCGCTCCACCTGCGCGGCAGTGAGAGAGCGAGGATCGCTGACGGAGGACGCGACAAAAAATTGAGCACCATCACCCTGCCAGCCCAATTTCCCTCCCGGGCGATTTCTTCCACTAAGAAGAAAGTAGCGAAGCTCACCGTCTGGCCCTTGGTAGCGGCCACATTTTTCATGGTGTCGGGCGGAACATACGGCACCGAAGACATCATTCACGGCGCCGGTTACGGCCTCGGAATTTTGCTTTTGCTGCTTACGCCGCTCGTCTGGAGCCTTCCCACCACGTACATGATCGGCGAGCTTTCGAGCGCGCTGCCGTCAGAGGGCGGTTACTACGCGTGGGTCCGCCGCGCCCTCGGAAATTTCTGGGGATTTCAGGAAGCGTGGCTGTCGCTGGTCGCCAGCATCTTCGATATGGCGATTTATCCCACGCTCTTCGTCGCGTATCTCACGCGCCTGTTTCCGTGGTTCGCCGTAGGACACCGCGGAGTAATGGTCGGCCTCGCAGTGGTCACCGTCTGCGCGCTGATGAACATCGCAGGCATCCGAGTGGTGGCGATCTCCTCGCTGTGGCTTTTCTTTTTGCTGTCGCTACCCTTCGCGCTGATCGTGCTGATTGCGCCGATGGAAATTGGCGCACTGAAAGGCGCGGTAACAGCTCCCACCACCTCGAGCGTCGGCCTGATCGGCGGCCTACTCATCTGCATGTGGAACTACATGGGCTGGGACAACGCCTCGACAATCGCCACCGAAGTTCGCCGCCCGCAAAAAACTTATCCCAAGGCAATGCTCATCGCGGTGCTGGTAGTCGCAGCCACGTACATCCTGCCCTTCGCCGCCATGTGGCTCACCGGCATCTCTTCGTCGGCTTTCGAAACCGGCTCCTGGGCCGACCTCGCCGGCATGATGGGCGCGCTCGTCGGCGGTCCCGTCGCAGGCCGAATTTTTCGAGCCGCGCTGGTTCTCGGCGGCATGATGAGCGCCTTCGGAATGTTCAACGCGCTCGTGATGAGCTACTCGCGCCTGCCCCTCGCTATGGCGCAAGACGGAATGCTCCCCGCAGTCTTCGGCAAGCTGCAGCCAAAAACGCGCGCCCCCTGGGTTTCAATCATCGTCCTCGCCACCGCCTGGGCGATGTGCCTCGGCCTGGGCTTCGAGCGCCTCGTCACGCTCGACATCATGCTCTACGGCATGAGCCTCTCGCTCGAATTCCTCGCCCTCGTCGCATTGCGCATCAAGGAACCAAATCTTCGCCGCCCATTTCGCGTCCCGGGCGGCACTGCCGGCGCTGTACTTGTGGGCGTCTTCCCGATTCTGCTGCTAGGCTTCGCAATGGTTCACAGCGAAGGCGAACGAATTCTCGGCATAAACGGCTTGGCGTTTGGAGCTCTGCTGATCGCCGGCGGCTTCCTCGCTTATTGGGCTACAGCCCCGCTCCGCCGCCTCACCGGCGCATCACAAAATCAGCGCAAAGCCGCCTGAACGATCGCCACCCTCGCTGCGCCGGCCATACGCCGCACCGATAATTCCCACCCGCCCAACCAATAATTCGATTGCCGATCGCCCCGCCGCTGTCTTCTAATTCCCTTCCGACCGCCAAAATGCCCGCCAAACAAAACGCATACGACTACATCATCGTCGGCGCAGGCTCGGCAGGCTGCGTTCTGGCCGCGCGCCTAACCGAAGATCCGCACTCGCACGTTCTGCTACTCGAAGCAGGCGGCCCCGACAAAGCAAAAGAAATCCACATCCCCGCAGCCTTCTCCAAACTCTACAAGACAGCCGTCGACTGGAACTATTCCACCGAGCCCGAGCCCTGCCTCCACGACCGCCGCCTCTACTGGCCTCGCGGAAAAATGCTGGGCGGCTCGAGCTCGATGAACGCCATGATTTACATCCGCGGAAATCACCTCGACTTCGATCATTGGGCCAGCCTCGGAAATCAGGGCTGGAGTTTCAATGACGTCCTTCCCTACTTCAAGAAATCGCAGATGCAAGCGCGAGGCGAATCGGAATTTCACGGCACGAACGGCCCCCTCCACATAAGCGACCTGCGCTGCGTGAATCCCCTCACACATGCTTTCCTCGAAGCGGCGGCCGCCCTCGGCATCCCATCCAATCCGGATTTCAATGGCGACCTTCAGGATGGCGCAGGCCTGTACCAAGTGACGCAGAAGAACGGCAGCCGGCACAGCGCCGCCGACGCATACCTCAAGCCCGCGCTCGCATCGCAAAAATCTCACGGTCGTCACCAATGCACACGTCGCGCGAATCACCCTCGAGAAACAAAGCGCCGTAGGCGTCGAATATTTCTCCAGCACAGGCGCAAAACTAGCCCGCGCAGATCGAGAAGTGATTCTCTCCGGCGGCTCAATCAATTCCCCGCAGCTGCTTCTGCTCTCCGGAATCGGCCCAGCAGATGAAATCAGCCGCGCCGGAATCCACCCGATTCACGACCTCCCCGGCGTAGGCAAAAATCTCCAGGATCACGTGATGGTCTCCGTCGGTTACCTCTGCACGAAACCGGTAAGCATGGCCACCGCCGAGTCGCTTCCCAATCTCATCCGCTATTTCGTCCTGAAGCGCGGCCCGCTCGTTTCCAATGTGGCGGAAGCCGGAATTTTTATGCGCACGCGCGAAGAATCGCAACGACCAGATCTGCAGCTCCTCTTCGGCCCCGCCTACTACGTCAATCACGGCCTCACCCCTCGCAAAGACCACTGCTTCGGCTTCGGCCCCACGCTCATCACTCCCGAAAGCCGCGGCTCGATTTCGCTGAAATCCTCGAATCCTCTCGACCCGCCCGCGATCCGCGCCAATTACCTTTCCACCGACGCCGACATGCGCGTGATTATCGAAGGCGTCAAGCTTTCGCGCCGTCTTGCACAACAACAGCCACTCGCAAAATTCCGCGGCGAAGAATTGCACCCAGGCGCCGCCACCCAATCCGACGCAGAAATCGCCGACTTCATTCGCGCCGAAGCTCAAACGCTCTACCACCCGGTAGGAACCTGCAAGATGGGCCACGACACAATGGCCGTCGTCGATTCACAGCTCCGAGTCCACGGCATCGAACGATTGCGCGTCGTCGATGCTTCAGTGATGCCACGAATTATCGCCGGCAACACAAACGCCCCAACCATCATGATCGCCGAAAAGGCCGCCGACATGATCCGAGCCGCCGTTTAGTCGCTCGGCAAGTCGCCGCCGCTTCGCACTTTTGGCCGCGAACAATTCTGTTATCCTCTTCGCCGTGCGTCGTTCTTTCTTTTGCGCATTCATAATTTGCGTAGGCTTGTCATCCGCGGTGCTGGCTCGCGGAATTTCCTCGCGCGCCCCGCATCATCGCGCCCAGCAGCAAGACCAGCAAAATCCGCCCCAGCAGCCCGCTTCCAAACCAATCCGCGCCTCCTCCGCAGGCCCCCTCACAACAGGGCGCTCCACCCGCTCCCGGCACGCCTCAGCAGACCTCTCCCGAACAAACTGCTCCGCCACCCGTCCACCTCGGCCCGATGGTAGTCATTGACCCCGGCCATGGCGGGACAGACACCGGCGCGCGCGGAACGACCTTGGTCGAAAAAGACGTGGTATTACAAATCGCGAAAATTCTGCGCGCAGAGCTCGAACGAATAGGCTATCGCGCGGTGATGACTCGCAGTGATGATTCGAATCCTTCCTATGAGGATCGGGCAGCAGTGGCGAACGCGTATCGCGACGCGATCTTCGTCAGCCTGCACGTTTCATCTACCGGCGCCACGGGCAACACGCGGGCATACTTCTACCAATTTCCAGTTCCCTTCCAGGAAACAGACACTTCGCTCCCATCCAACCCAGTAAAGCAGGGCTTTCGAACAGCGGTTCCCTGGGAAGAGGCACAGCGTCCCTTCGCCGATCAAAGCCGGCGCTTGGCAAATCTTGTGCAGATCGAACTCGCGCATCGCTTTCCGCAATCGCCGAATGCTCCAACGCCGGCAGCAGTGCGCAACTTGCGCTCGGTTGCAGCTCCCGCCGTAGCAGTCGAAATTTCCAGTGTCTCCGTTTCCGATCCCATTGCACTAACGTCGTTATCGGGACTGCTCGCAGCTTCGATTGCGAGAGGCATTGCAGCATTTCACCCGGCCACTCCGGCCAGTCCGCCCGCTACGAGTCAACCCTAATGCCGCGCGATCTCAAAATCGCTCTGGGAATCCTCACCGTGGCAGTGCTGGTCGGCCTCATCAGCTTGCGAGGACTGCACCAACGCATGCGCGGCCTCGCCGAATCGCAATCATCCGAAGAGAAAGCGCGCCGCGAAGTACTCGCCCCGGAAACTAAGACGCCAACCGACGCGCCGCAGGGCGCCAGCATCTACTGGGCCGCGGGAGAAGACCGCGTCACCAGCACCACCGTGGAACTTGCTCTCTCGGCTGACCCGGTACAGCGCGGCAAGCAAGTCTTGCAGGCGCTAATCGCCGACACACCTTCGCCGGAACAGCGAACAATTCCAGCAGATGCCGAACTGCTTGCGTTCTATATACTGCCCGACGGAACTGCAGTCACGGACTTCTCCGACGCGCTTTCTTCGGAAACTCCTTCCGGAATCGAAAGCGAGCAATTGGTGGTGGATTCAATATCGCGAACACTAGAAAACAATGTCGCGACCGTGCGTCGCCTGAAAATTCTGATCCACGGACAAGAAGTGGAAACGCTGGCAGGGCACGTGGATCTCACTGGATTTTTCGACCTGAATCCCCCAAACGCAGTGCCGCTGGCGCCTCCGCAATCGAACGCAACCCCGGCAACGAACCCTCCGAATGCCTCCGCACCGCCAAAACCCCGGCGACCTGGCCGCATTGCCAAACCTCGACCTAAGTAATTCACCGCAAAGCTCGCCCTATGTGCAGTGCTCGGTTTCCGATAGCGCGACTAAGCAGGACTTGATCTTGCTCTACCTCGATTGAATTTCGGTCGAGACCTGCCATGCTTTAAAATCGCTGTTAGATCACCTCGAATCGAGGAGAGTCAGCATGAGCAATCTCGACCACTTGCTACAACGTAACAAAGAATTTGCTGTTCAGCAGTCTGCCGCGGGCACACTCATGCCCTCCCTTCCGCGGGCGATGACCAGTGTAAAGGCGCTCATCATCGGTTGCGCTGATATGCGTGTGGATCCGGCTCATCTTCTTGGAACTATACCGGGCGAGGCCGTCGTGCTGCGCAACATCGGCGGCCGGATCACACCGGGGTTGTTGGAGCAGTTGAGTCTACTCGGGAGAATCGGTCAGGTTGCCGGAGAGATTCCTGGAGGCGGCGGAGACTTTCACCTGATCGTGCTTCAGCACACCGATTGCGGCATCACTCGTCTGGCCGGCGACCCCGCCATGCTGGCGCACTATTTTCAAATACAGGAAAGCGAAGTCAGGACAAAGGCGGTCACCGATCCCCGCGCGGCGATTGCCATGGATGTTGCTGCGCTCCGGGCGATTCCCGCATTACCGGGCGCTTGGCTTATTTCAGGCCTCATGTACGACGTGGCAACTGGGCTTGTTGAGATCGTCGTACCGCCGGGGCCGGTTCGTACCCAGTAAATTCCTGGTTAACCGATAACGTTCGGTTTGCGCCTGACCCATGATGAATGTCCAGGACGAATAAGGCGTGTTCGCGTCAGCCTCGCCGCGCTGCCTCGATGGCGGCGACGTCGATATTCTTCATCTTCATCATCGCCTCGAAGGCACGCTTTGCCTCAGCGCCACCAGCCGCAAGCGCGTCCATTAGCGCGCGCGGGGTGATCTGCCAGGATATGCCCCAGCGGTCCTTGCACCAGCCGCACTGGCTTTCCGTTCCGCCATTGCCGACGATCGCGTTCCAGTAACGATCCGTCTCCTCCTGATTGTCCGTCGCGATCTGAAATGAAAAGGCCTCGGTGTGTTTGAACATCGGGCCACCGTTGAGACCGAGACAGGGAATGCCCACCACGGTGAACTGCACCGTCAGCACATCGCCCTTCTTGCCGCCCGGATAGTCACCGGGAGCCTCGTGAACCGCGGTCACTTTGCTATCCGGAAAGGTGGCGGCATAGAAGCGCGCCGCCTCGTGCGCGTCTTTGTCATACCAGAGGCAGATCGTGTTCTTTGGCTTCATGTTCGTATGCTCCTTTTCTTTTTCACTCCTACTCTACTTGATATGCCTGGCCTGAGCTCTCCATGAAAATACCGTACTACCGATTTGTGACTGATTGTTGACACTCGCCACAGCAGTCGTCACACTGTCCGCGAGCAGTTCTCTCCGTGAAACACGCGGACCCTGAGAGGAGCCAGCATTGCGAGCAGATGGACGCGCAGCCGATGATTTGCGCCCGGTAAAAATCATTCCTGATTTCATTCCCAACGCAGAAGGCAGCGTGCTGATCGAAGAAGGCAACACCCGCGTGATCGTCACCGCCACGATCGAAGATGGAGTGCCTTCTTTTCGAAAAGGTTCGGGCAAGGGTTGGGTCACCGGTGAATACGGAATGCTGCCGCGCTCCACGGAGGAGCGCACCCCGCGCGAATCCGCGCGAGGCCGCCAATCAGGACGCACACTCGAAATTCAGCGCATGATCGGCAGAGCCCTGCGCGCGGTCACGGATCTGAAAGCGCTCGGCGAACGCACTGCATGGCTCGATTGCGACGTGATTCAAGCCGACGGCGGCACTCGAACCGCTTCCGTTACGGGAGCATTCGTGGCGCTCGCGCTTTCGTTCGAGCGCATGGTAGCGGCCGGAATGCTGCGGTCAGTGCCGCTCCTCGATTCGCTCGCGGCCGTCAGCGTCGGTATCGTCGGTGACGAGCTTCTTCTTGATCTCGCCTACGAAGAAGACTCGCGCGCGCAGGTAGACATGAATGTCGTGATGACAGGCAGCGGCCGTTTTGTCGAAGTACAGGCCAGCGCGGAGGGACGCACCTATACCGATCGCGAGCTCCAGCAACTGCTGGCTCTCGCTGCGGGCGGAATTCGTCAGCTCCAGGAAGCGCAGCAGGAACTCCTGCACATGAATTTCAGCACACGAGCGCGATAAGGTCCTTTGAGCTCGCTTCAACCGATTCAGGTATTCCTCGCCTCGTCAAATCCGGGAAAGTTGCGCGAGTACCGCGTTCTTGCGGGCGATTCACCGATTGAGTTGACGCTTCTCCCGAATTTCAGCGAGATTCCGCCTTTCGAGGAAACCGCGCCAACCTTCGCCGAGAACTCCGCAGGAAAAGCTCTGTACTACAGCCGGTTTGCAACGGGCACTGTGTTGGCTGACGATTCTGGTTTAGTCGTTCCGGCGCTGGGCGGCGCTCCCGGAGTCTTTTCAGCGCGTTACGCCGGTCCCGGAGCGAGTGACGCCGATCGAGTGCAGAAGCTATTGCGGGAAATGAGCACACTGAATGGCGACGATCGCAAGGCACGCTTTGTTTGCGTTACTACTCTCGCGCAAAATGGACGCGTCGTCGCTGTCTTATCGGATTCCGCCGAAGGCATTATCGCTACGGAGCCCAAAGGCGCCGACGGTTTCGGCTACGATCCCGTGTTTTTCTTTCCCCAACTAGGGCGCACCTACGCCGAACTCACGCGCGAAGAAAAAAATCAATACAGTCATCGTGGTAGGGCCTTTCGCAAGGCAATTGCGTACCTTGAGGGCCGCGTCCTGTAGAGTCCTTTCTCTTCCCTGGGGAATCAAATAGCTTGCTCTGAAACTCTGGGCTGCGGGAGAATAACAGGTCTGCCCGCCGAGGTGACTTCGTGGCAACTTCCAAAGTCGCGCCGGATCTTCTCTCAAACTTACTTTCGCGAATGGCGGATGCTCGCACGCAAACCGATGCGCTTTTCGATCTGTTGCCTCCCAACTCCTTTTACGAGCGCCCGATTGCAGAACGCCATCGCCTGATTTTTTATCTCGGCCATCTCGAGGCCTTTGATTGGAATCTGCTCACCGGCCCACTCGAACTCGGCACGCACGACGCGGCTTTCGACAAGTTGTTCGCCTTCGGCATCGATCCGATCGGCGGCGGCTTGCCCACAGATAAGCCAGGAGATTGGCCGAACATCGCGAAAACCGAGAAATACAAAACGAATATCCGAACCCGTTTGGATGAAGCGTTGCGCAAATCCCATATCAGCCGCGAACCGCTGCTGGCCGACGGCACTTTGCTGCAGGTCGCGATCGAACATCGCCTGATGCACGCCGAGACGCTTTCTTATCTCCTCCACAATTTAGCTCTCGAGAGAAAGATTCCGCAACCAGCGCCGATGAGCGATCCGCGTCCCGCTCCCGCCCGGCGATGGCTGACGATTCCTGCCGGTACCGCAACCCTCGGAAAATTGCGAAGCGAGGGCACCTTCGGATGGGACAACGAGTTCGAGGCGCAGCAGATTTCAGTTCCCGAATTCGCAATTAGCGCCTTTCCGGTGACGAACGGCGAGTACATGGAATTCGTCCAGGCCTGTGGCTACGAAGATTCCCGTTACTGGCGTCCCGAAGACCGGGAATGGAAACGCCAGCAGCGCCTCGATCATCCCCAGTTCTGGCTACCTCGTTCGAATTCAGCAGCCACGGATCCTGACACGCAATGGGAATACCGCTCGATGTTCGGAATTATCCCGCTGCCGCCATCATGGCCGGTGTATGTGAGTTATGCAGAAGCTGCCGCATTCGCGCGATGGGCTGGCAAGAAGTTGCCCACCGAAGCGCAGTGGCACCGAGCCGCATACGGCACGCCGCAAAGCATCGAACGCGATTATCCTTGGGGTGACGCTCCTCCAGATCGCTCACGCGGAAATTTTCATTTCAAGAGTTGGCACGCGGCCCCTGTCGACGCGCATCCCGCAGGCGCGAGCGCATTCGGCGTTCAAGATCTGCTTGGCAATGGTTGGGAATGGACTTCGACACAGTTTGGCCCGTTCCCCGGCTTCACACCCTTTCCCTTCTACAAGGGTTATTCGGCCAATTTCTTTGACGGCAAGCATTTCGTGATAAAGGGCGGATCGGCCCGCACGGATGCCTCGATGCTGCGGCGGTCTTTCCGCAACTGGTTTCAGCCCCACTATCCCTACGTCTACGCCACCTTCCGGTGCGCAGAGGAATAACGAGGAGTAACCCATGTCGAGTGCCCCGCGATTAGTTCCTACAACCGTCTCTACACAGGTTCTATCCGAGTTTGCATCAGATGTCGTCATCGGCCTTAGCCAGCCGGGACAAAAAGAACTGCCCTCAAAATATTTGTACGATGAAGTGGGCTCGGCGCTGTTCGACGTAATCTGCGTCCTCCCAGAATATGGGCTCAGCCGCGCCGGAAAGCGGATATTGAATCGGCATGCGGGAGACGTCGTTGATCGTTTGCCGAGTCCGGTGATCGTCGCAGAACTTGGGAGCGGCAGCGGCCAAAAAACGAGATTGCTTCTGGAAGCCCTCGCCCGCAAGCAGCGCGTGAACTACTACCCGATTGATATTTCGGGAAGCGCTCTGAGCCGTTGCCAGCAGGAGCTCGGGCAGATCGACCGGGTCAGCATCGTCGGCTTCGAACGCGCATATCTGGATGGCTTGCAGGAAGTAGCGGCACGTCGCCGCGAAGGCGAAAAGATCTTCCTCCTGTTTCTCGGCAGCACGATTGGCAATTTCGATCGCCCGGCTGGAGATCAATTTCTGCGCGAAGTCCGGGCAATCCTGCACGAAGGCGATGCTCTGCTCCTCTCGACGGACCTTGAAAAACCGGTGGACATGCTCAAACTGGCTTATGACGATCCCGCTGGCGTCACGGCTGCGTTTAATAAGAACCTGCTGGCCCGCATCAATCGCGAGCTTGCTGCAGATTTCGATCTCTCGCGGTTCGAACACATCGTCCGCTACGACGAATCGGAGCGGCGCATCGAGATGCACCTGCGTTCCACGGAGTGGCAGCGCATCACGATTCGCAAAGCCGGTTTCGGTTTCTACATGCGCGAAGGTGAAACGATCTGGACCGAAAGCTCGCACAAGTACGATTTGAAAGAAGTGGTCGAGATGGGCGAGCGAACCGGATATCGCTGCGCAGGCCAATGGATCGATTCCGAATGGCGCTTCGCGCAAAATCTCTTCTTCGCCTCTTAAGGCATCGCGATCCGCGCGGTCAAGCCATAGCTTCGCTATGCTATAGTTTTCGGCTCGATGGCAAATTCCAAAAACAAAGCAGCAAAGAAAGAAGCCCGCGCTAAGAAAGCGCCGAAGTCGAATCGCGCGGCAAAGCCTTCGGCGCGGCCAGCGAAGCGCTCATCGCGCAACAGCCCATTCGGCCGCGGCCCAAATCCCGAGCGCGTGAAAGCGATTCTGCATGGATTGGACGAAGCGTATCCGGCAGCCACCTGCGCCTTGAAGCACGACAACCCTTTCCAGCTGCTGATCTCCACGATTCTGTCCGCGCAGAGCACTGACGTGCGCGTGAACATGGTTACGCCGGGACTTTTCAAGAAGTATCCAACTCCTGCCGCGCTCGCGTATGCGAATCCGCGCGATATCGAAGAGGAAATCCGCTCGACCGGTTTCTACCGCAACAAGACGAAGTCGATCATCGGCGCCAGCAAAAAGATCGTCGAGGAATTTAACGGCGAAGTGCCGCGCACGATGGAGCAGATTCTCGAGCTTCCGGGCGTCGCGCGGAAGACGGCGAACGTGGTGCTCGGAACTGGATTCGGAATTGCGTCGGGAATCGTTGTTGATACGCACGTGCAGAGGCTTTCGCGGCGGCTGGATTTGACGAAGAACACGGACCCCAAGAAAATCGAAACCGATCTGATGAAAGTGATCCCGGAAGATCGCTGGATACTTTTTTCTCATCAACTGATTTGGCATGGAAGGCGGATTTGCAAGGCGCGCAAACCGCTGTGCATCGAGTGCAATCTGGAAAAGATCTGCTATTCGAAAGACAAGACGATTTAGCGCTAGGAAAGACAGCAAATGCCTCGAAACCGGCCTGCGATTTGAATCCAAAATTGGCTCATTTGTAAGATTCCTTAGACCCTTTTTACCGCCGATTAGAAATTGGTAAATATAAGAAAATAAATGGCTTGTTGAGACATTTAATCGCGGAACCGTAGATTAAACCGTGCAGAGCCACGGCACCATATTCTCGCAAGACCTTAGTTTTGAAGCTCGGGAGTGAAGGCCCACGACGAGAAAAGCTTCGTCGTGGCTAGCAAAAGAAATCCAGAGCGGAGGATGTCAGATGGGGCTGGCACCGGCGAGATTGCTGGTGCGAGACTGAAGGCTTTTTATCATGCCGACCAGATCGAGAGCCAGCCGGGCTTTGTCGATGCAGCCGTCGGCGCCGGATTCAATTGCACTTTTTTCGAACTGCGTGGCATCGTGGTGGCTCATCATTAGAATTTTGACGTGAGGAATTTCCTGGCGGATTCGGCGCGCGGCTTCGAGCCCGCTTCCATCGGGCATGCTGATATCCAGAAGAATCAAGTCGGGATTCAGTTCGCTGGCTTTTTGGAAAGCCTGCGCAGCGTCGCTGGCCTCGCCGCAAATTTCCCAACCAGCCTCCTTTGAAAGGAGATCCCCGACTCCGCGGCGAACCAGGTGATGATCATCCGCAATAAGGATTCGCATCGATCACCGGAGTGTTCCCAAGGCTAACTGCGTTTTTTCTCACGCGATCTGAGTCCTGGGCTCTTGAGTCGTGGACTCTTCGATTATCGCCGGCTCGTTCTTGGACATCGGAATGGTAACTCGGAAAAGGGTTCCCTGGCCATTCGAGTCAATGGTCAATTCGCCGTCGAATTGGCGGGCGCGCTCGCGCATTCCGCGGATTCCAAAGCCTGCGCCTCGCGATTGAATTTCCGCGAGCTTTTCGCTCGAAATTCCCTTGCCTTCATCGCGCACTTCGAGAAGAACCTGTTCCGGCGTCCGAAAAATCTCGATCATGGCCCGCTTGCTGCCTGAGTGGCGATGGATATTTGTAAGGCTTTCCTGCACCAACCTAAACAAGGCAAGTTCCATTTCGCGCGGAAGCCTTCCGAACCCCTCGGAAATTTTGAACTCAATATCGAGCCCACTGCGTTCGGCCAATCCGCGGACATACCAAGAGACGGCGGACTGCAACCCTTCTTCGTCCAGGAGAGGCGGGTGCAGCAGGTAGGAATTCGTGCGAATTTCGCTGGTCAATTGATGCACCAAGTTTCGCGCTTCGTCGGCGGATTCCGCGAGGTCCGGCGCCTTTTCCTGCACTTTGCGGCTCAGAGTAGCTAAATTCATGGCCAGGACGGTAAGCAACTGGCCGGCGCTATCGTGCAATTCTCGCGCGATGTGGCGGCGCTCGTCGTCTTGAATGCGCAACATTTGCCATGAAAGCTGGCGCAGCTGATGGGATTGCCGAAGCACATCGGCGTTACGCAGCTCCAGTTCCCTGGTGCGCGCGCGTACTTCTGAATCCAATCTCTCAGAGAGAGCCCGGAAGCGACTTTCGCTGTCTCGCAAAACCTGGTCGGCGCGTTTGCGGTCGGTAATGTCCCTGGCTACCTTCGAGGCACCAGTGACGTTGCCATTGAGATCCTTTACCGGCGAAATTGTGAGCGAAATATCGAGAAGGGTGCGGTCCTTTCGAATGCGGACAGTCTCAAAGTGGTCCACGCGCTCACCGCGCTTGATACGTGCAATAATTTCCTTCTCTTCGCCCCGACGGTCGCTTGGGATGATCAGAGTGATGTTCTGTCCGATGGCTTCGTCTGCTGTATAGCCAAATAGCCGTTCCGCCGCTTTGTTCCAACTGGTGATGACGCCGTTGAGATTCTTGCTGATAATTGCGTCGTCGGAAGAATCCACAATAGCAGCGAGCAAGCCGGCAGCGCGTTCGGATCGCTTGCGAACCGTAACGTCGCGGGTGATACCCAGATGAACGATTTGCCCATCGGGCTGGCGAAGCGGGACGCCACGGGTGTCCATTTGCTGACGAACGCCTAATAAAGTGGAGATTTCAAACTCGAGCGAGCCCTTTTCACCGCGGCAGACTTTTTCATGGAAGGCACGGAAACGCTCGCGATCTTCGGGCACGATGAGGTCATAGACGTTCCGTCCTGCCACCGCTTCCACCGACGAGGGTGCTCCGACCATTGCCAAACCGGCAGCATTCATGTGAAGCACAGTTCCGTCGGGACCGACCAACTTCACACATTCGGGGGATGTTTCAACAATCGCGCGAAAACGCTCTTCGCTCTGGCGCAAAGCTTCCGCGGCGCGTTGGCGCTCGAGGGCAAAGGCCAGTTGGCGGGAAATCGTGAGGCCGAGTTCAATATCGCTCTCTGAAAAAACATGGGGCGCATTGAAATAAGCCATGAATTTCCCGATCAGCTTTCTGTTGGAAACGAGCGGGACAAATGCGAGCGCGCCGATGCCTTCCGCCTTAACGATAGCTTTGAGAGCTGGTTCGAAACTGGAGGTCTCGACGTCTTCCACAGTAATTGGCTGAGGATTCTGCTCACCTGGGCGCCACGGCGAATGGCCCTCGGTAGCTGCACGGTAGGCGTCGGATAAACCACACCAGCTGACAAACCGAAGCCTGTCTTGCTCGTCGAACAGCAAGATCGAGGCGCGATCACATTGCAAAGCCTCCAGGATTGCTTCCCTTGCGGCGCTAAACGTCTCGTCGGCCGAAGTGGCGCGGTGCAGATGATCGGCAAGATGAAACAGGGCCTTCTGATGCCGGGCGGCGTCGGCGAGAGCGAATTCCGCTCGCTTGCGTTCCGTGACGTCTTCAATCACGCAGACAAGGTAATCGAGACGTCCATCGGAATCGCGGACGGCGCTAACGGTTTGATTGACCCAGACTGCCGAGCCGTCTTTGCGGATCAAGCGCTTTTCAGTGGAGTATTGATCGGAATCGCCTGCGACAACTTTTTCGGCCTGGGCGAGATCGGTTCTCAGATCCGCGGGATGGGAAATCTGGTTCATCGTGAGCTTCCGCAAATCTTCCTGCGTGTAACCCACGATTTGGCAAAGCTTGCGGTTCACGCGAAGGCAATGTCCGTCTTTTGAGACATGGGCGATGCCAACAGCGGCTTGCTCGAACGTCAAGCGGTAACGCTCCTCGCTGTCGAGCAATGCCTTCTCAAAAGCCTGGCTGCGCTGGAGGATTTCCTGCATGTCGATATTGGCGTTGGTGCTGGCCGTGACGGAATCGGGAAAAAATAATTGGCCCTCTCGCAACTTATCGATGGCGGTAAACAAATCCCCGGAGATGGCTGTCTTGACGACGTAGCCGCACGCACCGGCGTTCAAAGCTTGCCGCATCATTTCCGGGGAATTGTGCTGACTGAGAATCAGGACATTGGTGGCGGGAAGAATACGACGGATTTCGCGGGTGGCTTCGAGGCCGTTGAGCCTCGGCATGCTGATGTCCATGACAACCAGGTCGGGAACCAAATGCCGGGCTTGTTCGACGGCATCCTGACCATCGATCGCTTCGCCGCAGACCTCGACATCGGGTCGAGTCCGGAGGACTGATCGCACGCCTCTGCGCACGAGTTCATGATCGTCTGCGATGAGAATTTTCACTTACAGGAGCCTCCGAAGGGTGGCGCGCCATTTCTGGATTGAATCGAGGGCCTTCATGCAGTAGGCGATGATGGCCTGAAATGCGGCGATGTGACATACAGGGAAGACTGTAGCGCCGGAAGAGGCAACACAACTTTTTGTGGAATGAGGATTTGAAATTGGAAATTGGAAATTGGAAATTTCAAATGGAAAGCGACGGGAGGCCGGTCACGGGGGCTTGACGGGAGAGACGCAGGCGTACTTCGTGGAATTGGACTCTGGGTGGTTCTGACGATTTTGATATTTACATGTTGGAGCGGGAGCGAGCGGCAGAGGACAGGCGCTTCGCGGGCTCAGGGGAAACAAGAGTGCCTGTCCCACTTTACGCTGCAACGGAGCGCGGACTCTGACTAAGAGTTGCAAAGTGTATAATCGAGGGGCTCAACATGTCGGGGCGTAGCGCAGCCTGGTAGCGCGCCTGCCTTGGGCGCAGGAGGTCTGGAGTTCAAATCTCCACGCCCCGACCATTTATTTCACCGCAGTATCTGCTCGCAAAGGCGCTCGAGGGCAAAGCCTAACCCACCATGTTCTGGAACACCGGGGCGAAAACACGGTAGAAGACGAGTTCGAGACAGCTTACCGCGATGGTGATGCGGAGCCAGTCTTCCACGATTCTGCAGAGCCCAGCGCGCAGAAAGATTCAGTCCGTTGGACACCCGCGAAAACCGCTTCCCCTTTATGTACCGTGTATGGTACACTCACTCAGTGAGTAAGAGGTTTCAATTCCAGGCGGACACGGGTAGCGAGCCTGAAGGGATCAAAAGACAAGGGAAACGGGTTCCAGCGATTTTCTTTCGCACCGAGGCAGGCGGAGAACCCGTGCGTGAGTGGTTGAAGCGTCTGCCCTCATCCCAGGACAGGAAGCGAATCGGCGAGGACATTAAGACGGTGGAGTTCGGCTGGCCCATTGGGATGCCCGTTTGTAGGCCATTGGGCGACGGAATCTACGAGGTCCGAACGAGCTTGGCGCAGAACCGTATCGCCAGGACGCTTTTCTACATCGACAAGAAGGGCCGGATGGTGCTGCTGCATGGATTCATCAAGAAGACGCAGAAGACGGCAGCCGAAGATTTAGAACTCGCACGAAGTAACAAGAGCAAGCATCAAAGGGGACTCAAATGAAAGTAAGAAAGAATCACAAAGCAAGAAATCACAGCGGCTCAACCTTTGATAGTTTTCTAGAACAGGAAGGAATCCGCGAAGAAGTGGAAGCCGTCGCTATCAAACGCGTGCTGGCCTGGCAACTCGAACAAGCCATGCAAGAACAACAGAAAACCAAACAGGCAATGGCGAAACAGCTTCACACCAGCAGGTCACAGTTGGATCGCCTGCTGGATCCTCAGAACGTTTCTGTGACACTCGATACGATCACTCGGGCAGCCAGGGCGCTTGGCAAGCGCGTAATCATTCGAGTGACGGACGCGAAAGCTAAGCGAGCATAAGCCGGGTCTGACTACCGCGTGCCCTATCGCGAAGAAAAAGTTGAGTCCAACTTAGGTAACGACTACCAAATTAGGTTCAAAACCATGGACGCTGACACAGAACAAGCCAGACGTTCTTCCGCTTTTACGCGATTAGCTTGCGGGTATGTGTGGGAGCAAGTGTTACTAAACTCGAGCCAGCATGACCTGCGCTGCTATTTTGTCTTCATCACGTAAACGCCGTCCCAGGCGCCCTTGGGCGCGTTCTGTGAAAATTCCATTGCTCGCGAGAGGAACACCTGCGACGGGCCGTCGTCCGGAAAATCGGCGAGGATATCGGCGAACTTTTCGGCCGCTTCGCTCCAATTCTGAGAGCGATAGGCCGCCATCGCCTGGTCGAAGCGCTCTAGAAGCCGCTCGTATTTCGATTTTTCCGCCGCGACGTCCATCAATTCGTAAATGGTCACGGGCAGATTCTTGCCCTTCACTCGTATCTTGTCGAGTTCGCGGCAAACGAATTGGGCAGCCACGTGACGATACGTGGCTTCGCTGATCACCAACTGCACGTGATATTCCTTTGTGATTCCCTCGAGGCGCGAGGCGAGATTCACGTTGTCGCCCATCACGGTCCAAGAGAGCCTGCGGGCCGAACCCATATTTCCGACATTCACGAGGCCGGTATTCAGGCCGATGCCAATTGAAATGGGCGGGTGACCGGAAGCCTTCCACTGCGCGTTCAATTCCGCGAGACCGCGCACCATTTGCAGCGCACAGGAGCAGCTGCGGAACGCATGGTCCGCCTGCGGATAGGGCGAGCCCCAGAAAGCCATGATGGCGTCGCCGATGTATTTGTCGAGCGTTCCGTCGGTGGCGAACACAATGTCCGTCATTTTGCCGAAGTATTCATTGAGCAGCAGGACGAGTTCGTCCGGGGTGAGGCTTTCGGAGATGGTGGTGAATCCGCGGATGTCACTGAAGAGCACGGTGAGTTCTTTTTCTTCACCGCCGGGGCGGATGTACTTCTCCGGATCTTTTTCGATGAGCTCGATCACGCCGGGCGAGAGGTATTGCGAGAAGGTCTTGCGGATTTTTCGCTTTTCGCGCTCCTCGCGAATCATGCGCACGCTTGTGATCGCCACGTAGCTCGCGGCGAGCGTGCCGGCGGGAATCACGAAACTGAACCAGTGGCCTTTCTCCGCGAACCCGAAATATACAAACCAGCCATAACCAGCGAGCGTCAGGAGTACCAGAATCGTGGAATAGAGCGGAGTGACCCGGCTGAACAAGAAGACCGAATCCAAGCCCAAACAGCACAATGAATCGCCACATCGGCCATTTCCTGATAGCTCGTACGCTGCAGAAAACCTCGTCCCTTCTCTTCGTTGTGAAGTAGGTTGTCGATGATGTTCGCATGCACCTCCACTCCCATATACACCGGGTCCTGGTTTGCAAACGGAGTGTTACGCATATCCCCGATTCCGAGCGCGGTTGGGCCGATCAGCACAATCTTGTCGCGAAATGTTTCAGGAGGCACTGCGCCTGAAATCACGTCGGACATGGAATAGTGCTGATACGTGTGATACGGGCCGGTGTAATTGATCAGGGCGCTGCCGTCGCGCGCGTGACGCAGTGTGTGGCGTCCAAACTGGATGCGTTCGAGGCCGTCTGGTGCGATATAGGCGGCGATGTCCTGGTCGCGAATCTTTTCGTACTCGCGCACCACCTCGAGATCGAGCGAGGGGAAAAAATCCTGATCCTGATAACGCATCATCAGGAGCGCATGTCGCAGGGTGCCGTCTTGGTCGGGGTTGATATTAATGAATCCGAAAGACGCGGCCGATTCGGCGAGCTTTGTGATGTTCGCTTCCGCGCCTTCCATCACCGTTCCGCCAGTTTTCGATCCACGCGCGGCCCATGTCGAAATCCGCTGCGCCGCGGTGATTCACTTTCAGCACCTGCGGAAAGACGTGCGCCCACACGATGTTGAAATATTCTTCGGCCAGTTTCGGATTTGGCTGCGAATCGAGAAAAATGTGCGCCAGCAGCACGTTGCCGGCACCCTTTAAAGCGGAAGCAAATTTTGCGTCCTGATCGCTGGCAACCTCGAGCTCATTCACCTGCTGCAGGAGGGAGGGAGTCGCGTTTGCTCCGATATCTTTTTTCAATCTCTCGAGTGCTTGCTGCGCGGAATTGCTTTCGGGGTCGGGGAAGGTGGCGTCAAAGGCGATCACGCGCGCTCCGCCCGAGCTCAATTGATTCACCAGCTTCGCGTAGTTGCTTCTGGGAAGAGGGAATGACCCGATCGCCTGGAGCGTCTTTTCGTCGATCCCTACGATGACAATGCGATCGTCGTGCGGACGCTGGCCGCGCATTTCGAAGCGCAGATCGAGAGATCTTTGTTCGATGCTCTGAAGGAAGGCCAGGCCGGCGTGGGAATTGCCCTGCAATCCGGAGAACGCAAAGAGAGTGAGGCCCGCCAGCGTGATGGCGATGGCGAGCCCGAGGTCAATGTGACGAAGCGCGAATTTTGCAGCCCATTGCGCCCAGCGTGGCTTTTGCTTCGTCTGCAAGTCAACTCAGCCGCAGTTGGGACTGCCGGGCTTGCAGGTGCCATTGCCGCCGCGAGTGCCGTAATACAAGCCGAGTCCCAATCCCACGGCGAGTCCTGAGCCGATCAAAACGTTGCGCACCAAGTGGCCGTGATGATGCGGCGCAGCTTCGACTACGGCGGTCGCCGCCAAGCTTGCCTCCAAAACATCCGAGGGAGTTTGCGAAGGACTTGCAGGAGGCACATCGGATGTGACAACCACCATCTGCCCGGCCGAGACTGTGATGGCGTTCGAGACGGAGCCGGAAACGCCGGTGGCTACGGCGTTGCCGAGGGGCGTGACCGTGACCTGGCCCTTGTAGCAGATGACGGTTGTCTTGTTTGCTTCAAAGGACGTGTAGAAATCTGTGCCTATCACGCCAATGACGGCGTTCGGCGTTTTCATCTCGAATTTTCCGCCGACCTTCGTGACTTTGGTCACTTGGCTGCGAACTTTGCCGAAATCCATCTCCAGTTCGGTTTGTTGCGAGACGGCATCGTGCTGCACGATTCGGAGTTCGCTCTCGGAACCGACGCTCAGGATCGAGCCGTCTTTCAGACCGGCGCGGACGCGGCCTGTCTTCTCGGTCTTCAGCAAATCGTTCCAGTTCAGCTCTTCTTTCAACTTGGCCGTCTGGGAATTGCGGGTCGCCGCCGGGATCAATGCGTTAATCTGCCCGGCCACCTGATTGTTCCCCGCCGGTTGTGCCATCGCAGGCAGACCGGTGAGTAGAGAGCACAGCACCATCGCCACAGAGCGCTTGAACAAACTCATGCAAGACTCCTTATTTCGATTGAGTGAGGTCCTTTGAGCCAGTTTGGCAGAGGGCAAAACGGAGTCAATCGAAGAGGCCGCGCCGCGCCTCAACTTGGTAAACAGTACTTTTTCGCCCGGTCATCCAATCCCCTTATCGTTACCGGCTCTTCGGCTCACGCCTACCGGAAGCTGTGAAAATGGCCAAGCGCCCGGAGGGATGGCGCTGGCGATTATCGGCAGCCTCACATCTTAGGTGCTGCCATGTGGAATTGCTTGACATTCAACGACTAAGCGCGTATCTCTGCTGCAATTTCGTTCGTTTTCTCGGGGGTTGTTCGGAGGTCCAGAAGTGACACGTCGGGGCTCCGCATCGCAAATCTCGTTGGAGGATGGATCCATGAACCTAATACGGGTGTATCTACTCATGGCTGTCGTAGCCGTGGGGATGGCCTTACCTGCCGCTGCTCAAGGGCAGGATAAACAAGCGACACCACCGCTCGTTCAGCTGCTTCAGTCGAAAGGAATTCTTTCTTCAGACGAAGCGGCTCAGCTGAGTCAAGCTGGAAGCGCCGAAGAAGCGAACGCGCGGCTGGCGAATTTGCTGGTATCAAAGGGTCTGATCAGTCGAGACGATTACGATCACACGGTGGGATCCGCTGAGCCTGTAAGCGATAAGGCGTCAGGGGGCCACTACATGAATGCGCTGCTTCATGTTGCGAAGGATTCCACGCCGCCGCCAGCCACTTCGGACCCCTTCACATTCGGGGCGCCGGCGGAGGGGGGAATCATTCCGGCTGTGGCACCCGTTCGCCTTTTACCGATTGATACTCCAAAACCGACCGGTATCGGTGATCTCAAGCTGGGAAGCGGCGCGACGTTGACGCCATATGGGTTCATCAAGGCAACCGCGGTTTATGATTCGACTAACAGCGGCGGCACGACGTTCGGCAACAACGATTTTCCCCTTCCGCTGCTGCTGGGCGATACGGGGCCGGATAGCGGTTCCCAGTTTCATATCAAGGCCCGAAGTACGCGGTTCGGTACAAACTTCTACTGGCCGTCCCCCAACCGAGACTTGGTGATGACCGGCAGGATCGAAATGGATTTTGAAGGTGACTACACCTCCGTCAACAACCGGAACGTCAGTTCGGTTCGTTCCTCGCAAGTGAGCCTTCGGCAAGCGTGGGTTCGAATGGATACGCACATCGGCGGCCTGCCGGTCTTCGCGGAGTTCGGGCAGGACTGGACGTTGCTAGGATCGTCCACGATGCCCGACATCATCGAGACAACACAACTGATGGCATTCTTCGGGAACATCTATGAGCGGCTTCCGCAAATCAAGGGAGGCGTTCAGTTCCATAAGGGAGACTTTAAGGTTCAAGCGGAAGCGGCCGTTTTGCTGTCGGCTTTCGGGGACGCCAACCTAGCGAACACGCCGCCCGGCATACCCGTGCCGACGAACAGCGTGGCAGAACAGCTCAACACGCGATTCGGCGCACGGATTGGCTCGGACAGTGGGCAGCCCGCCGTCGAGGGACGGGTGGTGTTTCAATACCCGATCTTCCATTCTCCAGGTGTTGCGCCCGCGCAGCTGATTTTCAGCGGACACCACGCGACAGGATCGGAAATCGTGCTGCACGGGACGTTGGCAACCGCCGGATCGCAGACCGACGTGCTCATTCCGGGCCTCACGGGGTGCGCCACTCCCGATCCAGTAACGGGGGAGTGCACGGTTGCACAGTTCTTCCCGCAAGGTTTCCGGTTCGACATTCCTCAGAACATCTGGACGGCAGAGTTCCAGTTACCGACACCGATTGTCACCGTTGTGGGTAAGTACTACCACGGCGGGGATACGCGGTTCTTCTTCGGCAACACCAACTCTACGTTCGCAGACACAATGGGTCACGCGGTTATCGCTAACGGGATCGCCGACTCGGGCGACAATATTCCGTTCGTAAACATCGAAGGGTCGGCGGTCTTCGCTCAATTGCGGCCGGTTCGCGATCAGGGCGGCTTCGTGCAGCTAAGCTTCCCGCTTTCGCGAATCTTCCATGCGGATCCGGAAGGCCACAATGCGGGCTGGACCTATTCGCTTACCGGCGGCTTGGATCGTACCAAGGCGGAGGACGTAGCTCGGACAGGCGCCAACGGCCTCCAACGGACCGATTATGTCGCTTCGACGATCCGGTACAAGATCAACAAGTGGGCATCGATCGTGAACGAAACCACGTGGTACGACACGACAACCGTGAATGAAGTTAAGAAACTCTACCGCGGCGTGCCAGCACGTACGGCTCACGATTGGCGGAACGAGTTCGGAACGATCGTAACCTTCTGAACCTGATTCAAACCTGCGGACTGCGGAGCCGCCTTTCGGCGACTCCGCGGTTCCCTTGTAGCGGTGTTCGTCGGCCCTGAATCTGTCGAATCAACAGGCCAGAGACGCACTGTACCCGTCCAAAAAGAGGAGGCACACCATGGCCACGCGAGGGGACGAGTTGAGAATGGAACGGCAGGCGGAATACAGCTTGCCGCTGGTCATAACGGCATCGTCCGTCGGAACGATGATCGAATGGTACGACTTTTACATCTTTGGAAGCTTGGCGGCCATTCTGTCTCCGAAGTTCTATCCGCCGGGGAACGACACCTTCGCCTACTTCGCCTACCTGGCGACTTTTGCGGTTGGATTTCTGGTGCGGCCTTTCGGCGCGATTTTCTTCGGGCGGATCGGCGATCTGATTGGGCGGAAGTACGCCTTCCTTGTGACGCTGTCGGTAATGGGTTTGTCCACCGCAATAATTGGTCTATTGCCAACGTACAAGACCGCTGGATGGTTTGCGCCGATTGCGTTGATCGGAATTCGCGTGCTGCAAGGGTTGGCGCTGGGCGGCGAGTATGGCGGAGCAGCAGTGTATGTGGGCGAGCACTCCCCGGATGGAAAGCGCGGTTTCTATACCAGTTTCATCCAGATCACGGCGACGCTGGGGTTGTTTGTATCGATTCTGGTGATCATGGCGACGCGCGGCGCGATGAGCACGGAAGAGTTCTCCGCTTGGGGCTGGCGTATTCCGTTTCTGATCTCGATTATTTTGGTGGCGATATCTCTCTACATCCGGCTGAAGCTTAAGGAATCGCCGATCTTTTCTTCCATTAAGACCGCGGGGAAAACCTCGATGCAGCCATTGAAGGATGCGTTCACAAAATGGCCGAACTTGAAGCAGGTGCTCATCACTTTGTTCGGAGCAACCGCGGGACAAGGCGTGGTGTGGTACACGGGCCAGTTCTATGCCCTGTTCTACATGCAGTCGATCTTGAAAATTAACACGCATACCGTGAACATCATTATCTCGATTGCGCTGCTGCTGAGCATGCCGTTCTTCACCGTTTTTGGAGCGCTCTCAGACAAAATCGGACGAAAAAAGATCATGATGGCGGGCTGCCTGCTTGGCGTTTTGACCTATATCCCCATTTACCATGCGATGCAGAGCGCTTCGGGAAACAATGTGGTGGCTCTGAAATCGGCACGCAACAAAGTGACGGGCGCGATTAGCCTGACGCCGATGACCGTAGATCCCACAACCGGCGCGCAAGTACCGGCAAAAGAGGCGGTGAGTCCCAATCAGCCGATGTTGGTGTTTCTCGTGTTCATTCAGGTGATCTTTGTGTGCATGGTGTACGGTCCGATCGCGGCGTTTCTCGTGGAGTCGTTCCCTGCGAAGGTGCGCTACACGTCTCTTTCGTTGCCGTATCACATCGGCAACGGAGTGTTCGGAGGAATGTTGCCGCTCATTGGACTCTCTTTATGCGCGGCGACGGGAAATATTTACGCCGGACTGTACTACCCGATGATTGTGGCGGGGATCACGTTTATCGTGGGGAGCCTGCTGCTGAAGGAGACGTACGGCGTGAAGATTTGGGACGAGGTAGCCGGTGGGCAACCGGCACGATCGCCCGCGGATTGAATCTGTTTCTCCATAAACCGACGATTCGTTGCCGTCAGGGAATTTGATTCGGGGGAAAGGTTGACTGGCGGGAACTGAACGTCGCTACTTTATAGCTATGCAACTCGGGGTGCGACCGCATTCCGCACTTAATAGGAGGACTGAGATGTCAAAGAAGCGAGGTTGTGGAATTTCCCGGCGAGAATTCGTCAAGCTGGCGGGCACTGGTGCGCTGGCAGCAGGAGCGGGACCGGCTTTTCTTTTTCCGGAGCGCGCACAAGCGCAGCAGAAGACGCTGAAGATTTTGCAGTGGAGCCACTTCGTTCCGGCGTATGACACCTGGTTCAACGGCACGTTCACGAAGGAGTGGGGGCAGAAGAACAATACCAACGTGGTGGTGGACAACATCAACCTTGTGGACCTGGGGACTCGTGCCGCGTCGGAAGTATCGGCGCAGAAGGGGCATGACCTTTTCATGTTCCTCTCGCCGCCCGCGGCCTACGAGAACGTGACGATTGATATGTCGCACGTGTACCAGGAAGTGGAGAAGAAGCACGGAAAGAAGATTGAGCTCGCGCACAAGTCCACCTACAACCCGAAGACGAAACGGTATTTCGCTTTCTCCGATGCGTACACGCCTGATCCCGGAAACTGGCACAAGGATTGGTGGACGGAGGCCGGCTATCCCAACGGTCCGGACACGTATGAAGATTTGCGGGTGGGCGGAAAAAAGATTCGTGACAAGAGTGGCCACCCCTGCGGCGTCGGGCTCGCGCAGGAACTAGACACGAGCATGGCGATGCGGGCGATTCTCTGGTCATTTGGCGGGGCCGAGCAGGATGAAGCGGGTAACGTTACGATCAACTCGAAAGAAACCCTGGAGGCACTCAAATATGTGAAGGCGCTGTACCAGGAGACGGAGACACCGGAGGTATTCACGTGGACACCGCCTTCAAATAACCAGGCGATGCTGGCAGGCCGCGTTTCGTTCGTGATGAACGCCATCTCCATCACGCGCCAAGCTGAACGCGAACATCTTCCGATCGACTCGAAGATCATGATCAGCCCGGCGCTCAAGGGCCCTGCCCGCCGCATTGCCGCGGAGCACGTGATGGATTGCTACGTCATCTGGAATTTCGCGGAGAACAAAGAAGGCGCGCAGCAGTTCCTGGTTGATTACATGGACCATTTCCACGAGGGCTTCGAGGCCGGTCAATTTTATAATTTCCCTTGTTTCCCGAGCCTGGTGCCCGATCTGAAGAAAGAAATTTCAAACGATCCGCGGGCCAATCCCGCTGACAAATACAAAGTGCTTGGGAACGTGCTCGAGTGGGCCACCAACGTGGGATATCCGGGTTATGCTAGTGCCGCGATTGACGAGGCTTTCAAGACGTGGGTGATACCCACAATGTTTGCCAAGGTGGCGCGCGGGGATGAATCGCCCGAGGATGCGGTGAAGGCGGCCGAAGCAGAATATAAACGCATCTTTGCTCGATGGAACAAATGAGGCAATGATGACAGCTGTTTGGGGGCTCGATGGCCGTCGTTCAGATCAGGAATCTGACCAAGGTATTTAAAGCAGGAACCCCGGGAGCAGTAAACAACATCAATCTGGAAACAAAGGAGGGCGAGTTCCTCGTCCTCCTCGGCCCGTCCGGCTCCGGCAAAACCACGCTGTTGCGAATGATTGCAGGGCTCGAAGCGCCCACCTCCGGCGAGATTCTTATCGGCGGCACTGTCGTTAATAACCAGACGCCACGCGAGCGCGGAATCGCGATGGTATTTCAAAGCTATGCGCTCTATCCCCACCTGAGCGTTCGCGAGAACATCTCCTTCCCTCTCAAGGCGCAGAAGCTCCCAAAAGAACAGCACAAGCAGAAGGTGGAATGGGCGGCGGGCTTGCTTGGAATCGAGAAGCTTCTCGACCGCAAGCCGCGCCAGCTTTCCGGCGGCGAACGCCAGCGCGTGGCATTGGCGCGCGCGATCGTGCGCGAGCCGCGAGTGTTTCTGCTCGACGAGCCGCTGTCGAATCTCGACGCCAAGCTGCGAACTTCCGCCCGCGAAGAGCTTGACGAATTCCACCAACGCATCAAGACGACCACAATCTACGTTACGCACGATCAAGTGGAAGCCATGGCGCTGGGCGAGCGCATTGTGGTGCTGCATCAGGGCGAGGTCCGGCAGATCGGAACGCCGCAGGAAGTCTATGATGATCCCGCCGACACTTTTGTGGCCACGTTTCTAGGCTCGCCGCCCATGAATCTGCTCGAGACTGAGGATGTGATCGTGGGATTCCGCCCCGAGCGGTTTCTTCCCGCCGGGCTTATCGCGCCCTGGGCACCCATGGACGAGGTGGCGAAAACCCTTAAGCACGAGAACCTCCTCCCTGCCGATTTGCTAGGCACTGGACAACGAATTCCGCTGCGGCTGCTTGTGGAGCATTCTGAATATCTCGGTTCCGAGCGCGTGCTTTACGGAAAACTTCCCGAGACACGATTTCGTGATAAGCCCGTTTGTGCGCGCGTTTCCTCGAGCGTTCTTGAAACGTACACGCCGAATACCACCTACGACTTCGCGGTGCCGGAGCACGAGCTGAGATTTTTTGACGCGAAAACCGGCAAGCGGATCCCGCCGAGGCCCTTTCCGTGGCAGTAGATGATCGCAAAGTCGGCGTGTTCATGTTTCTGCCGGCGGTCGCTTACATTGCTCTGTTAATCGGCGTGCCGCTGCTTCTCGCAGTTCTGTACGCGTTCAGCGACGCGCGCATCGGGACGATGGGTTTCCATTTTGTGGGGCTCGAGAATTTTCGGAGCATTTTGCAAAGCCCCAGTTTTCGGGCCGCGCTGCGCAATTCGGTAGTGTTCACCGTATCCGTACAGATTATCGTGATTGTTGCTTCGGGCATTCTTTCCATTGCACTGGAAGCGCCGTTTCGCGGCCGCTGGTTTGTTCGTTTTCTGATTTTGCTGCCGTGGGTGGCGCCGATTTCGCTTGGTGCGATCGGATGGAAGTGGATTCTGGATTCGATCTACAGCGTCATCACCTGGGTGCTGGTGTGGGCGCACATTTTCAAGCCCTATGGAGCGCCTATGTGGCTCGGCGAACCCACTTTGGCGATGGCGTCCGTGGTGCTGGTCCATTCTTGGCGACTGATTCCCTTTTCGACGGTGATCATGCTGGCCGGACGGACTTCGATTCCCAAGGAAATTCCCGAAGCGGCGGCGATTGATGGTGCCGGATTCTGGCGCACCGAGTTTCTGATCAATATTCCGATGATGATGCCAATCATCAGCGTCGCGGTTCTGTTTGGAACGATCTTCACGTTTACGGATATGACCGTGGTTTATATTTTGACGGCTGGCGGTCCATTCGATTCCACGCAAGTGCTCCCATCGCTCGCGTTCGCAACCGGAATTCAGGGCAGTGATCTGGCAGCGGGAGCGGCGATTTCACTATTTCTCGTTCCCGTTCTCATTCTGATTGCTTACTTCATGCTTCGGGCCGCGCATCGGGCGGAGGTGGCCTGATGCCGGGCGGAGACGGGCGGAAATTCTGGACCGAAGCGCTGCGATACGCGGTGCTCGCGGTGTTTGTCGTGTTGCTGGCATTTCCGTTCTACTGGATGTTTGTCGCCACCTTCAAACAGAACATCGACCTCTACAATGTTGAAAATAATCCGTTCAAATTCAACCTGCCGCCGACACTCGATCACCTGAAGCTGCTCTTCAACGAGACGCGCTACGTGAGATGGCTGGGCAACACGGCGCTGGTGGGAGTGCTGGTTGTTTTTATCACGCTAGTTTTTTCTTTGCCGGCGGCATACGCGTTGGCGCGGCTCACTGGCCGCTGGGGACAGAGGATCGGCATCGCGATTTTTCTCACGTACCTGATTCCGCCCACGCTGTTGTTTATTCCACTTTCGCGCATTGTGGCGATACTGGGATTGCAGGATACGATTTGGTCGCTGGTGCTGGTCTATCCGAGTTTCACGATTCCCTTCTCTGTTTGGCTGCTGATGGGATTCTTCAAGTCAATCCCGAGAGAATTGGAAGACGCGGCGATGGTGGATGGGCTGACGCGTTTCGGGGCGTTTTTTCGTCTCGTGGTGCCAATTTCGATTTCAGGAATACTGACTGTTGTAATCTTCACGTTCACGCTGGTGACGCAGGAATTCGTCTATGCGCTGACGTTTATTTCGCCGGAGTCGCAGCAGATGGTGGGTGTGGGGATTCCAATATTCCTGGTGCGTGGTGACGTCTACTTCTGGGGATCACTCATGGCAGCCTGCCTGATTACGAGCCTTCCGATCGCGCTGCTCTACAATTTGTTTCTCGATCGCTTTATAGCAGGATTCACTGTGGGCGCGATTAAGTAGCAGCTCGGCGAATTTCGCCCCAGGGCCTCTTCTTTCGAATTCTAATTTTGGGCGGAAGCGCGGAAGCTCGAGCACCGTCTTGGAAGCGCTTCAAGGCGTCGAGGATTTGCTGGCCGTACAATTCGGTCTTGCGTTCGCCGAATCCCGAGACTTTGCGCAGTTCGACGAGCGTGCGTGGCCGGAGGCGGCAAAGCTCGTCGAGCGACGTGTCGTGCATGATTATGAAGGCAGCCATGCCGCTCTGCTTGGCTGTTTCTTGTCGCCACTGGCGCATGTATTCGCGCAAAGCAGGATCAACTTCCACTGCGGGCTGCTGCAGCAGCGGGTCGGATCGAGAAGGCGCCACCACGGAAAGCGGTGCGGGTTCAGGGCTCTGCTTTCTACCGACCTTCGGACTCGATGGTGACCACGCGAGTTCAGAGCCGCAGGCATCGCATGCATCGCAGGATTTCCATTTCGGAATCTCACCGAAGTGCCTGCAAATCTGAAGATGCTTGCAGGTCTTCGACTCCGCATAACCCAGAATTTCGTGATAACGCTGCCAGCCTCGCTCCTTCTCGGCCTGGTCGGTGAGCAAGCCGATGAAATACGCGAGAAGCCCCGCATCGCGCCTGCGCCAGAGTAGAACGCAATCGGCGGGAAGTCCGTCGCGACCGGCACGGCCGGCTTCCTGATAATACTGCTCAATCGATTTTGGCAATGCGAGATGGATCACGGCGCGCACCGCAGCCTTGTTGATACCGAGACCGAAAGCAATCGTGCCGACGAGGACGCGGACTTCGTCCGACATCCATCGCTCCTGATTCTGGCGGCGGGCGTCAGATTCCATCTTGCCGTGATACGGAAGAGCCGGAATCTTGTTCCTTTCGAGAAATTCGACAGTAGCTCCTACCTTGGCGATCGTCGGCGCGTATACAATCACATTCTCGCCGGAATAGTGGCGAAGGGCGGACAGCAGCATTTTCTGCTGCAACTCTTCGTCGCATTCGATTGTGAAGTACCGCAAATTGGGACGGTAGAAGCTGGCGATGTATTTATGCGGGTCGCTAAGACCAAGCTGCTCGATGATGTCGTGACGCACACGCCGCGTTGCACTTGCGGTGAATGCGGCGATGCGTCGCTCGGGAAACTCGGCGCGCAGCCGGCTCAGCTGGCGATATTCGGGCCGAAATTCGTGGCCCCATTCCGAGATGCAGTGAGCTTCGTCAATGGCGAAAAATGAGACGGGCACGCGTCGCAGCCATTGAGAAGTGTCCGCAGCGGCGAGCCGTTCGGGAGAAAGATACAGCAGGCGATACTTTCCCTCAGTGGCTTCGTTGATCACCTGTGCTTGCCTCGGCTTTGAGAGTGAGCTATTGAGCAGCGCAGACGGGATTCCCATTTGCGTCAGCTGTGCCACCTGATCCTGCATCAACGCGATCAGCGGCGAGACGACGACTACCGTTTCGTTCGAGAGCATTGCCGCCGGAAGTTGGTAGCAGAGCGATTTTCCGAAACCGGTCGGCATCACCGCGCAGGTGTCATGGCCACCGATTAGGCTGCGCACGACTTTCTCCTGCATCGGGCGGAACGAGTCGTAACCCCAGAAGCGCCGGAGCGCGCCACGCAGTTCGGTTTGCGAAACCATGTGCGAAGTATAGTTTTAGAATGGGCGCGGGTCTATGCTTACAGCGCTGTGATGAAGATATTTATTAGCCGGGACGACCGTATTTCTACGGAGTTCCACGGCTAGATCTCCATAGAAATGCGCGGGCGGTGCTCAGTTCAATCCCGAAATCGGCGATCGTTATCTTTGTGCGTTCGCTTGTTATAATCGCGTCGGATTAACCGAAACGGAATTCTCCAACTCCTGACCGCATTTTCGCGAGGCAGCCATGAGCCCAAAGCCGGAAGAGAAGAAAGAAAGCACTGACCGGGATCTTCTGCGCCATTGCATCGCTACTCTGGCTTATCGAGGCGGAAAAGCGATTCGCGGCGCGCCTGACGGATTCAGTGATTTCAAGGCGTCAGAAAAAACGCGCACGCCGGGGCAGATTCTCGCTCACTTGAGCGATCTAGTCGATTGGGCTTTGTCGATGGCGAAGGGAAAGCAGGAATGGCACAATTCGCCGCCGAAATCGTGGGATGAGGGGGCGAAGCGGTTCTTTGCGGCATTGCAATCATTTGACGATTACCTCGCGTCGGATGCGCCGCTCGATGCTTCCGCAGACAAACTATTTCAAGGTCCTGTGGCCGATGCGCTGACGCACGTGGGCCAGATCGCGATGCTTCGCGGAATCGCGGGCGCATCTATTCGCGGCGAGAATTATTTCAAGGCTGAAATTGCAATCGGACGAGTGGGGGCGCAACAAACGCCGCCGAAGCGGGAATTTTGAAGTCCGGCAGGGGGCCTCAGCGTGCATTGGTGCCAAAAATTGTCGCCGCAACCGCAGCAAGTATGTTGCACCAAAAAGCACCGTCGCCCGGTATAGCCCAGGTTCACGTGGCAGGACGCCAATATCCAAAATAATAGCCGGGCGGCACCGGCTGAGGGACCCGAACCGCCCGGCATTTTCTCACCCATCTCCGCAGGGTCTGGGTAAGAACTTGTTATGCGGCTACGCGGCGGTTTCGCCGTTGCGCATGAATTCGTAGCGTTCGATCGCGGCAGCCACTCCCACCTCGCCTGAATGCTCCGGGCTGCTGCGCAGCACGCGTCCCAGGCAACGCACCCTCACCGGGCCCGCCTGAGTCAGCTCGTGCGGCAGGGTCATGACGATTTCGACCGGTGCGCCGCTCTTCAAACCCTTGGGTAAGTGGAAATAGAGCCCCCTGGAGCTCACTTCGCGAGATTCCGTAGAGGCCTCGCCGACGACGCTTTCGTCGGTCCAGCGGACCACCAGGGGCAAACGCATCAGGAAACGGCGCGTTGCACGTCGTTCTTTCGATGACACAGGACACCTGCCTCTTAAGTTCCTGTCTAGAGTGCGGGTTAGGAGCATCCGGGCCAATAGTTCTAAGGCCTCAATTCGATAGGTCAAAATCGGTACGTAAGTACTATGAGCGAGGATTCACAACCAGAAAAACTGCCCCGGTTTTTAAAGGGAATCGAGAAAAGGGCGCTTATTCGAGTGAAGCGTTTCGAAACGCGCGGAGAATATCGGCGAGGGTCACGATTCCTTCGAGCTTGCTCAGGTCTGCGCGGCTCACGACCGGCACGGCGGGCCAGTCGCCTACTGCATGCAGCGCGTCCTCAAGGGATTGATCGCGAAAGAGGATCGGCAGGGGGCCTCTCGGTTTCGCCTCTGCGGCTTTGGTGGTCATAGCTCCGTCGGCCGCGAGCCGGCGAAGCTCCTCGCGATCGAGCAGCAACCACTGGCCCGGATTCGTGCGCATGAGGATCGGCGCGTCCTTCTGCTCCTCAGCCCGGCTAGCAAGATCGCGGGCCGACTCATCCGGAAGTGCGACGACGGCACCCTCCGTTTTCATCGCCACTTCGACGGTCAGCGCCACCTGCTCGCGCTGCTCTTCGATGGAGGGAAGGTACAAGCCGTCCTGACGCGCGAGCAAATCGAATAGAGGCACTTTCTGGTAGGTGCGCGAAATGAGGTAGGCGACCATATTCGCAATCATGATCGGCAGGATAGCGGTATAGCTGCCCGAGACCTCGATCACCATGAAAACTGAAGTAATCGGCGTGCGAAGAAAACCTGCAAAAAAGACACCCATACCAACGAGAGCATAGGTACCGACGGTTCCCGTCAAGCTGGGGAAAAAATGGTGTTCGATACTACCGACAGCTCCGCCGAGCATCGCCCCGATAAAGAGTGAAGGAGCGAACATCCCACCGGGAGTACCGCTGAGGAAAGATAACCCGGTGGTGAAGATCTTGAGAGCCGCAAGCACCAGCAAGAGTTTCCAGCTGAACTGACCATGCAGCGCCTGATCGATTACGGTGTATCCGGCACCCATCACCTGCGGCAGCCGGATGCCAATGGAGCCAATGATGAGTCCGGCAGCGGCTGGCTGAAAATAGCGGGTCCAGTTGGGCCATTGTTGGATTCGCGGGCGGGCATACGCGAGCCACTTCAGGAAGGCCAGCGATGCGCAGCCACCGATAATACCGAGAACGACATACGCGAGAAGTTCGCCGGCGCTCGCGACCCGAAAAGGCGGGACTCGAAAGAGCGATTCCGATCCCATGAATGAGCGCATCGTGACGACGGCGGACACTGCGGCGAGCACGATCGCTCCCAGAACACCCGCGCTCCATGTGCCGATCACTTCCTCGATTACGAAAATCACCGAAGAGATCGGCGCGTTGAAAGCGGCCGCAAGGCCGGCCGCAGCACCTACTGGCGCGATTAGTCGAACCTTTTCCTGCGATAGGTTAAGCCGGCGGCCGAGAAGCGATGCGATTCCAGCGCCGATTTGCAGCGACGGGTCTTCGGGACCAAGCGATTGGCCAGTGCCGATGGCGAGGGCGCATATCAGGAATTTGCCGACGACAGTGTTGAATGGAATGTATCCATTCGAGACATAAACCGCCGCTTTCGTCTGATTCACGCCGCTGCCGCGTGCGCCGGGAAACGCATAAATCACAAGGAGCGCGACGACAAGGCCGCCGGCGGTTGGAACAATCAGAACGCGGAGCAGTGGCGGAAACATCGATGAACCGAAAGAAAGCAGGTGCACCCATTCAATGGCCATTCGAAAGCAGACCACAGCCACACCGGAAAAAATCCCAATCAAAACAGCGAGGAACAAAAACAGCTGATCCTCGCGCAACGAGAAGATGCGGTTAGTCCACGACCGCCATGTGGCCCATAGCCTTCGAATCGACGAACTGGAACTCTGGGAAACTGGCTCTGGCGCCGTATCCGGCGAGGCGGGAGGAGAGGTGGTCAAACTCATCGCGGGTTACCACCTCGGCTGCGGCCTATTACCCACAGCGCATGATCAGCACCTTGCGGCTCCCCGCATTGGCTGGCGGCCGCGTTCTCCATCTCAAAGACTGACGACATGGCGGACTCGATGCGTTCAGGATATTTGCGAAGATTTCGAGCCGTCCAATCGGCCGCGTTTTGGCTGCTTGTCGCTAACGCGGCATCGAGAGTCGAGGTGGAGGAGCTGACGGATGGCGGTTTCCCTTGTTGGCTTTTGCACTCGGCAGCCCGCGCCTGGGCCAGCGCGAGTGCCGCTTCTGTTCGTCTCACTCGTTCTTCTGTGGAAAGTCTGGGGGCGAAGGGATTCAGGGTCACGACATCCTTGGAGAACTGATGCATGTTCGCCAAATCAGGCGCAGCAAGCTTTTCGCGGGGCAAGCGTTCGAAGTACTCCTCCGCCTGGGCATACTGGTCGAGCTGAAATGCGGCAGTCGCTGCACCCGCCAGAGCATCTTCATTGTGTGGGTCGTGCGACAACAAAGTCTGAAATTCTTGCAGGGCGCGGCTCCACATTCGAGCGCGAAGTAACAGATTCCCGGCGGTCTTCTGTCCTGGGAAATCCTCCGGGCTCGTGTTGTCAGCGAGGGCAATGATTTCGGCTTCGGCCTGATTCATTGCATTGTTGTCGAGCAGATACTCGCAAAACTCTTTGCGAACCTGCCAGCGCACGGCGATCGGGTCCGTATCCCATACTCCGTAAATCGCAGCATGGTAATAGCGGAGTGCGTCTGGCATCATCTTCGGCCCGCCATGCGCGGCAATTCGGGCCAGTTCGAGATTAATCTCGCCGCTTCCAGGAGAGTCCGAAAGCAGGGTGACCAGGTAGGCCCGGGCCTCGTCGTTCCGTCCTGTAGCCGCCAGCGCCTTGCGCGAGATGAAATTGAAAACTCGTGTTGCCTGGCGAGTAAAGGAGGGCGTTGCGATAGTCACTGAGCGCCGCCGCGGCATTTCCAAAATGAAAATCTTGATCACCCCGCGCGAACCACTCATCTCCAAGCACATGGTATTTCTTGTGATACATCCGCGCGGCAAATGCAGTGAACACGACGGAAAGAAGCAGCAAGAGCAGAGTCGTCAGGAGAACAATTTCTCGCGAATAGTTTTTTGGGCCGGTCGCGCTGGACGCGATGCTCGTCGGGGAGGCCATTACGTTTTTTGTTCCGTGGAATAGAATACCGCATCGAAACGAGCGAAGGGTAAGTTGGTGAAAATTTCCAGAATCGCGTGACCGTCAGGACTGATCGATCAAACGGTGATGAATCGCGTAGAGCGCGAGTTCCAGCCGGTCGGAGACGCCGAGCTTGTCAAAAATGTTATGCAGGTGATTTTTTACGGTCTGCTCGCTGATGAACAACTTTTCGCCGATTTCGCGGTTGCGAAATCCCTGCGCAACGAGCTGCACGATTTCCTTCTCGCGATCGCTCAATAGCGGCTTTTCGCGCCGCTGTCCTGACTCCGCGGATTTCTTGAAGGCGTCGATCACTTCCGCCGTCATCCGGTTATCGAGCCAGATTTCACCGTCCGACACTTTGCGGATACTTTTCACGAGCAAATCGCTCGCCGATTGCTTCAGCACCACGCCGCGCGCACCCAGCCGCATCGCGCGCACCACGTCGCGATCGTCTTCCGCAGCAGTCAGAACGATCACGCGCGTCGGCATCGAGTCGAAATTGATCTCTTCGAGCACACCAAGACCGTCCTTCTCCGGCATGCGCAGATCGAGAAGCAGGATGTCCGGCTTGTACTTCGCCAGCATCTTGATGCATTCCACACCGTTCGACGCCTCGCCGACAATCTGAATTTCCTCGGCCGCATCGAGCAGCTTGCGAAGACCTTCGCGGAAGATGGCATGGTCGTCCGCCACCAGGATCCGAATCACCTGTTTTGCTTTCGTCATCTCAACTCAATGGGATTTCAACGGTTAGGCGTGCTCCGTGCCCGGGATTCGACTCCACCGTAAGCGTTCCCCCGACGCCTCTTGTTCGTTCTTTGATCGAAATCGGGCCGAGACGCAGCCGATCAAGCTCTTCGCTCGTGTATCGCCCAGAAAAGCTAAACCCTCGGCCGTTGTCGTCTATCACGAGGAAGACCTTCGCCTCGTCTTGACCTAGTTTTACCACGACGTGACTCGCGTTCGCATGCTTTTTTACGTTGTGTAGTGACTCTCTGTAAATCTGGAACAACTCCCGGCAAATGCGGTCGGGCAGCGTCAAATTGCGATCTTCGATGAAAAGGTCTACTCCCATCCCCTGCTCGTTGCGAAAGCGCTCCGCAAATCCCAGCATCAGTTCCCTCATATCGGCGCTTTCCACGCGCAAGGGCCGTAGATCGGTGACAAACCGCCGTAACTCCTCACTTTCCTGCTGGACCGTCTTCTGCAGGCTCCCAAGCTCGGCGCAGGCTTGTTCAGGGGTCTGCGTCGTCTTCTGGCGCAGCACTCCGAGCTGAATATTGAGGCTCAGAAGGGTCTGCAAGATGCCATCGTGCAGATCGCGTGAGATGCGGCTCCGTTCAGCCTCCACAGCCCGTGCCCTGAGGTGACGTAGGAGGAAGACGTTCTCGAGTGGCGGCCCCAAGTGTCGCACGATCTGCTCGAGCCATCGAAGATCAGCCTTTGAGAAACGCCTGGGGGCCCCGTTTGGCGCGGTCGGATTAATCAACAGAACTCGCCCGGCCGGCCGTCCTCCCGCTTCAATGGTAACCGCCAACAACGACTTGGCACCAAACTCGTCACGCGTGGCGTTCGGCGGCATGGGCACCTCCCGAAATAGCTGGGCGGTGCGACGGTCCCAGCCAAAACCCTCGCCGTTGCCGTTGCGGAATTCCCAGCACATGCTGACCTCAAGGCTGTCGGCTAAAAAAGTGTCGGACCTTGAAAGCGGCAGCATTTCTGGAGAGTTGGGTTCGCGTTCGCTTGGGCGGACTTTCCACACGAACAATCGTTCGAGGTCTTCTTCGCGTATGGCAAGGCAGGCCTGCTCGCACCGGAACGCCAGCGCAATTTCTCCAAGCGCCTGGCGGATCGATTCCGCGAGGCCGCGGTCAAATTGAAGCAAGCGGGTTACTTTTTCCAGGAACTGCTGCCGCGCGAGGTGCTCGCGTTCGCGTGCGCCAAGATATCCCATCCCCAGACCGGAGATCAGTGTGCCCGTCCCAAGCATCAGCCAATGAAGGAGGCTGTGCCACTCGAGCGGTTCAGCGAACCGAATTCGCAACGCGCACGATTACTCCAACCGTTGCGGCGGCTACAAGGACGAGCATTGTCCGCGAATTCCCGCGCGAGCTGAGAGCGAAAACTGAAAACAGCAGCAGGAACCAGAAAGCGGACACCGAAGGCGTCAGAAATAGAAATACCGCCAGTGCCACAGCATCGGCCGTGAGAGGAATCCGCAGGTGCCAATCGCTGAAAAACTGCTCCGCCAGCGCCATTCCTAGCGAGACGACCAAATAAAATGAAAGAAAGATAACCGCCGAACGCTTTACCGGGGCAGGTGAGGTTTCGAGCAATGCCACAAGAGCCAGCGCGACCAGAATGGCCCGCGCCAGGGTGACTTGGCGTTCGATATATAGACGTTCTGCGCTGTCGAGAGGCATCGTGGCGGGCGAGTACCTCTAAAAGTCTAGCAAGCCACTGGGTGCGCGCAACTCGATGTCGTCATGTGGTTATTGTCCGGGACATCGATCCACACGGGTCCGGTTGCTTTTCCACACATTTCCACAGCAATGCGCATCGTATCGGATTGACAGAGGGTGCATAATCATTCGACACAATTCTTCGGACGCAGGGGAACGCCGGGCTTGACTCAACGCTACACGCGCAGAGAAGCAGGGCGCATTTTGGGAGTTGAGCCGAGCCGTCTTCGCTACTGGGAACGGTTGCAGCTCGTTCGCCCTCGCGCTCGCTGGGGTGAACGGTTCTACAGCTTCGGCGATCTGGTCGCGCTCAGCACCGTCAAGCGCCTCACTGAATGCAAAATTCCTGCTCGTCGCGTTCGTCTGGCAGTTTCGCTCACCGAGCAACAGTTCGGCGCTGAGCCCCGGCCCCTGCAGGAGCATTGCATTCAGCAACATGGTCGTGAAGTGCTCGTTGTCCCGCCGGGCACTCCAATGCCCTTCAACCCGATTCGGCGTCAGTGGGCATTTCCCTTTGAATCGTCCGAAATGCCGGCGAAGCTGCGCTCCATGGTGGGACGAACTCCCGAGCAACTTTTCGAAATGGCGCTGGATTGCGAGGCGGATCCGGAAACAATTCCGGAAGCGATTGAGATTTACGAGCGCGTGGTAAACCTGGCGCCCGATTGGATCGAAGCTCACATCAACCTTGGCGTCGCTTACTACCAGGCCGGCCAAATCTCCGACGCTTGTGCCGCATTTCGCGTTGCAGTGGAGCTCGATCCCCTGAACGGAATCGCTCGCTACAATCTCGGTTGCACGCTCGAAGAACTAGGCGAGGTCGATGAAGCCGTCGAACATCTTCGTCGTGCAGCGCGTGCGATGCCGGCGCATGCCGACGTCCATTTCAACCTGGCGCTGGCGTATGAAAAGCGCGGCGAACGTCGATTCGCTCGTGAACAGTGGCTGCTCTATCTTCGCTACGCTCCTTCCGGCCCCTGGGCGGATCAGGCGCGTGCTCGGCTCAAGCAATCTGCCGGTCGCCCCAGGCATTCCCCTCCGATTCCCTTCCGCCGCCCGCGCTAGTTCCTCAGAAACCGCACAAGAGCCGATTATCGAAAGTACCTGCTTACTACTTGTATCTCCGTTCCATTGACCTCGCCTATCGGGCCGGGTACCGTCGAAATCAGGTTCCGGCCGGAGGCGGAAGGCGGACGTGACGGAGAATCTCGACTCGAACGGGGGTGGCGCCGAGAAGCGTCGCAGCACGCGCGTGATGCATTCCGCCTCGATCACCGTCAAAGGAACTGACACGCTTGGCCAGCCATTCCGTGAATCCACCAAAACCGTGATGGTGAATTGCAACGGCTGCCAGTATCAGGGTATCCGCTATCCTGCGCCGAGTTCTTCCATCATGCTCGAGGTGCGCCATCGGAATCCCCGGCGACCGCCGCGCGTGGTTCCGGCGCGCGTTATTTGGGTGCGGCGCCCTCAGGCTTATCGCGCGCTCTATCATGTGGGGATCGAGTTCGAAGTCGCTGGGAATGTGTGGGACATCGATCTGCCGCCCGCGGATTGGTTTCCCTGTGCGGAGGATGAAGAGCTGGTGATTCCGGTTGCGAGCGAAGAAAATATCGCGCATCCGAATCAGTTTGTGCTGAGCGCATCGGTGGCTGAGGTTGAGCACTCGGGGACGGGCCTCAGGAGACGGCGGCAGATGCTTCAATCCTCTCAGCGCGCGACCACCGGAACACTGTTGCTGCCGGAAGAGCGGGCCGTCGTCGCTGCTGGAGAGGATTCCGTGGCCAGCCAAGCGGATAGTTCGGCTTCGATCATGGAAATGGTGAGAATGTTCACGGCGGAAGCGGTGGCCGGAGAAATCGCTCGAATACGGGAGTTTATCGATGCGGAACTGCGAGGCGCGATTGATAAGGCCTTCGATCGACTGAGTGAACGGATAGCATCGGCACCGGAGGTGCAACAGGCTATCCAGGAATCTCCGATCTCTGAAACGAACGTGCGCGAGGCTTCCGATCAAATGAGTGAAGAGTCGGAATTGCCCGCTACTGCAAGCTCGCAGGATGTGCCAGGCGAAGTTCGCCTAACTGCCAGACAGCGCCGCGCGGCGAAACGCGCTCAAAAAATGCAGAAGACCACACCCTAAATATCAGAATCGCTCAGGCCAGACCGCCCGATAGACACATCCGCTTAAGCTAATCCACGGTTCAACCCTCGCGCGACACATGGTATTCTAGCGGCATCTGCGGTGAGCGTAGCTCAGCTGGTAGAGCATCGGTCTGTGGCACCGAGGGTCGCGGGTTCAAACCCCGTCGCTCACCCC
>CAVOOU010000022.1:0-109629 GCA_963697645.1 uncultured Acidobacteriota bacterium
TGCCGGTTCCGTTGTTGGCGTTGCTGCCGCGTGAATTGGCGTTCGGTTGCTGGGTGCCGGTGGTGCCGGACTGGTTCTTGTTGGTGGTGCCGCTTAGATTCTGGTTGTTGCTGTTGTTCTTTGCGTTCTTCGTTTGCTGGGCGCCGGTGGAGGGATCGACTGGTTGCCAGCCGCCATCGCTCCATTTGCTCCAGTCACCATTGGAATCTTTTTTGTAGACGTTGCCGTCGGCGCCCGCATAGACGTTATTGTTGTTCGCATCTTTCGCGACGAAGCCGCTGTTGCCGTTCTTGGTGTTGAAGCCGGCACCTTCGCTGCCCTTCGAGGTTTGGAATCCCGCGACGGTACCGTTCGCGTTTGAATAGTGGCCTGCTTGCGCCCAGTCGTCGCCGTTGGTCACGACGCTGCTGCCCCACTGCGCATACTGATTGTGACCTTGCGAAGTTTGCGGCGTACGTTCCCGTCCACGGATTGTAGGCTTGAGCGTAGGTGTGTCCGCCGTAGGCGTTTTGATAGGTGACCGCGCGACCGTACGTTCCGGTGGTTGGGTTGTACCAAGCGGCCGTGCCTGCGGAAGCGTACGGACCGTAGACGGCGTGAGCAACGCCGTACGTTCCGGTGTACGGGTTGTAAAAGCTCGCGACGCCGTACGTGTATGGATACGGATAGTAGATGGGATAGCGCGGGCCGTAATAAATGTAGGGCGGGTAGTAGTAGCCGGTGCCGTAGACAACGCAGGCGCCGACCGCCATGCCGAGAACGAAAACGCCGAGGTAGCCGCTGGTGTAACTGGTCTGCACGGTGGTGGGTGTGGGATTGGAGACGACGACGTAAGTGACGTTGTAAACCGGCGAGCTTGGCGGAATTGTGTAGATCACTGCGGGAACCGTGTCGGCGGTCTTCCACGGTCCACTTGCGTTCACGGAGATGAACCAGATTCCCTGGTAGCAGAGGTAGTAGGCGCTGCCGACGCGAATCACTCGATTCTGCGTGTTCACCGCGTAATACATCGTGGTGCCTTCGATCACGACGAATTGCGGCTCGCCTGCGTAGATGACTTTGACGCTCGCCTCGGCTGCGGCGCGATTTACGACGGCGGTGGTGGGAACTTGCGCGAGGAGCACTGCGTCGCTGGCTTCCTGCGTTCCGGGGACGGAGACGAGAACGTTGGAGTACGGCTTGCCGACGGAAATTTTCGCGAAGTCGGCGGGGAGATCGTTGCCCGCGTAGACCCAAGGCGCGTTGATATTTCCTGCGCGAAACCATCGTCCTGAGAGCAGTGCGTAGACTTGATTATCCGGCTTGTGAAGGAAGACGCTGTCCTCGGTGTTCGTCGCGTAGGAAAGACTTGTGCCGGCGATGGGCGCGTAGACTGGCGCGCCACGAAAGACGATCAATTCCGCGGGGTGTTCGGTGAAGAAAACTTTCGGCGCGGGCGGAGCATCGGCGGGTGGCGGAACCTGCTTCAGGACGCCATCCCAATTTTGTCCTTTGGGCAGCTTGGCCATTTCGGCGGGAAGCTTTGTGGTAGCGGTCCACGGGCCGGAAGGTTCTTTGGATTTCAGCCAGGTCTTGCCGCTGAGAAGAAAATATTCGCTGCCGTCGTGGAAGAGATCCCAGTTCGTATTCACAACATACTTGAGGTTGGTGCCTTCGATGGGGACGAGAACGGGTTTGCCGTCAACCATCAGGACGATCGCCGGGGTGGTGCTGGCAAAAATGGTGGGCACCTGCGTGCTGACCGCCGCGGAGTTGACCGGCTCTTTGACTTTTTCGAGGCTGGCGATCATGTGATTAAGAGAGACGTTGAACGTCATGGTGGGGTAGACCTGGCTGATTTTCTGCTCGGCTTCGGCTTCGTGCTGGGGATCGAGGGTTGGGAAACGCGAACTGATGACCTGGATATCGCTGACGTAGACGGTTCGGGCGCTGACGTTGGCAACAGTGTTGGCGCGCCAGGAAATTACGCCCAGAAACTGCTTTCCTCCGGCGGGCGTGATTGAGATCGCGGTGTCGGCTACGAGCGTGCGGTATTTTTCCCAGGATTTTAGCTGCGGTTGGTAGACGATGATGTGGTTGCCGTCTCTATCGATTACTTTAGGCCAGGCGGGAGCGACGGGCGCGGAAGCCGCGGGTGAAGTGACGCTTGCAGTTGAGGCGCTAAGCGGGGCGAGGGGATAAGTGCCGATTAGAAGTGCGAGCGCGACAACGACTGCCAAGGCTGCTTTCATTCTTTGCATTTCGTATCCTCGATGGGAATTTTCAAATGCGATTGGCTGTGATGGTCTGCGCGCAAGATGAGGCGGTGCGCTGTCAGGACCAGCTGTCGTGGTTCCTTAATTTCTTTGGGTTGGAAGCGGGCCGGATTCTACATCAACTGGAGAAGGGTGAGGGAGTAGAAAACGCGTGCTGCTAAGGAATTCTAGAATGGTTGCGCGGTGCGTGTCGCGCGTTCGGGCACGGCATGCCGTGCCCCTACTGTGCGACGTGCGAATTACTCGTGAAGCGGAGTGTAATAACTTTCGCCGGCGCAGGAGCGGCAAAGAATGCGGCCGTTTACGCTGAGTTCGCGTTTGAAATTGATGCCTTCGCCGCATTGGGCGCAGACGACGCGGGGGCCTTTGAAGCCGGGAAGATCTTCGGGATGAATTTCGACGCGCACCCACTGTTTGTCGAATAACTCTTCGTCGGGAATCACGCGGTAGGCTTGCTGCTGGCCTTTTTCTTTGTCGAGCGCTGGGAACATTTCGTTGGCGCGCTTTTTGGAATCTTCGCGGGCGACGATGCGGATGGCGCGCCCGGTCTCGAGATCGACGAAGGTGGCGGCTACTTTTCCCCAGTCGAGAAATTTGAGAGCGCGCTTGCCGAGGCGGCAGTTGGCGACGAGTGCGACGGCGTCCGTCATGCAGCGGTCGATTTCAACGTAGGTGACGATGCGCTTGCGTTCGCGGATGGGATCTTCGATGCCGAGTTCGCGGAGGCCGAGCATGGCGAGGCGGACGCCGAGGACTTGTCCGGCGCAGATGTGGCCGTGGGCGACGGTGGCGTCTTCGAGGTATTGGTCGAGGGTTTTCATTTTTGGGCGCTTGGTGATTATAGGACGGATTTGCGTGCGGACATGCGGGGCATTGATTTGGGCGATTGCTTGGGGGATGAGTTGAGATCCTTCAGGGCGGGCATCCTGATCGGATGCCTTCAGGATGACAGGTCGAACCCACGGCAAAAGACAAAATGCAAAGTCAAAAGAGCCGGCGGGACGCCGGCGTTACGGAATGGCAGCGGAGCTGTTGGCTAGTGCGGGGTCTGGCGCGTTGTTGCGGCGGTTGATCAGGAATGCGCCGACTGTGACTGCGACTGCTAGGGCTAAGAGTGAGCCGTCGCGTAAGAGGGTCATTGGACCTAGGCGTTCGCCTGGGCCGAAGCAGCCGCAATTTATTTCGAGGCCTAGGAAATAGGAGCGGACCATTACGGCGAAGAAAACTGTGAGGAGCAGAGTGGTGACGAGTGCGGCGTAACGCAGGGCGACGCCGCTTAGGAGCCAGAGGCCTACGAAAAGTTCGAAGGGCGGGAGGAAGTGGGCTGCAGGGCTGACGATTGCGGGTGGGAGTAGTTGGTAGGAATCGACCTGCATGGCGAACATGGAGAGTGAGACGCGCATCGAGCCCATGGACCAGGGAACGGGGGCTTGGGGTTTTAGTTTTGCGTAGGCGGCGACGATGAAGATGACGGCGAGCGCGATGCGGCCGATGGTTAGCAGGATTTTAGCGGTCGTTTGTCGCGACGTGTCAGTCATGTTTGGTTGGGAGAAGCGTTCTATTTGGATGCGTCGGGAACTTCAGGGGCTAAAGCCCCTGCTCCTTGGATAATTCTATGTCGCCCCTGAAGGGGCGACCTACAAAGCTCTCGTGCTCGCAACTAACCGGCCAATTCCTCAAGCAGTCCCTCAGCGGCTAAAGCCGCATAGCCGTTTGATGATTTTCGGCACGGCTGAAGCCGTGCCCTGACGTGAACCAGACCCTGACACAGACCAGACCTTACACCGACATTGTTCGACGCGCGCCACTTGCTACTGGCTCATCAGGGAATCTAGATACTGCTTCATGATGGGCCAGGTGAAGATGCCGGACATGGGCGGGTAGCGCTGGCCTTTATAGGTGATGACTATCGTCGGCGTGGAATTGACCGGGACTTGCTTGCCGAGGGCTACATCCTGCTGGATGAACGTGTCGAGCTCGCAGGTGTGGCCGGTTTGAGCGCTGGCCGTATTGCCGGGAGTTTGGGTGAGGCAGCCCGATACTAATTTCTGCACGCGCTTGAAGTCTGTGGGGCCCAGGGCTGTCGAGATGTATTGCTCCATGCTTCCGTCTTTGGTCCATTTGTCCTGATTGTCGAAGAGAGCTTCATCAACCGTTTCAAATCTGCCAATGCGAGCGGCGGCATTGGCCCAGCGGGCGGCGTCCATTGAATAAGGGTGCATGGGAAGAGGGAAATCGCGGTGGACCAGGTAGACTTTTCCGTTCGCTACATAGTCGTTGATCATGTAGCGGAGGGTGTTTTCGAAAAAGGCGCGGCAGGCGGGGCACTGATAGTCGCTGAAAACTTCCATGGTGATGGGCGCGGATTTGGTTCCGATGGCTTTCATTGGCGCGGGGAGGGATTCGGTGGCGGCGGGCTTTGCGTGCTGCTTAGCGCTGACGGTCTTGGTTTGCGCGTGGCTCGCGGAGGAGAGGATCAGCGCGAGGGCGAGTAGCGTGAGCGCGTGTGATGGGATCCGTCGCGCTGGATGAATTTGAAGATTCAACTGTGCCTCCCGAGCGTGGTCTGCGTGTGACTCTAATCGCTTCAGAATTTTAATTCGGATGACTATTGTAGCCCGAATTAGTTCAGCTTTGAACCGACCGATGCGGTTGCGGTGCTTAGGTGCAAAGTCGGGACCTAGTTTGACCGGTAGTGTGATGCCGAGGTGGATGGGTTGGTTCGATTTGGAACTGGGGGTGACGCAATGCGGTCCAAGAGGCGAGTTTACTGGGGCGGCTTCGTTGTCAAGTGGACATGGGCAGGATTGCGTGCGCTGCCGAGGGCAAAACCAGAAGAAGAGTCAAAAGAGCCGGCGGGACGCCGGCGGTACGGAAGGGCAGTCTTACCATCAAGTCGCCGTGCGCTCTATCTGCGTCATTTGGCCTTGGCAGTATGTAAGGCTAGTATATGCAGTAGCATACAGGCGCATAGATAACTTGACAATGAAGCACTCAATGTGTATTATGTGGGCTGCTTTGGCTGGCAATGTTTGAGATTTCAGGCGAGCGGAAAGCACTAGGAGCGATTTTATGAGCAAGATTATAGGTATTGACCTGGGCACGACCAACTCGGTGGTGGCCGTGATGCAGGGAGGCGAACCAACCGTCATCCCGAACCAGGAAGGGGCGCGGACGACCCCGTCGGTGGTAGCGATCACGAAAAGCGGCGAACGCCTGGTGGGTCAGGTGGCGAAGCGGCAAGCGATCACGAACCCCGAAAACACCGTGTATTCAATCAAGCGATTCATGGGGCGGCGCTTTGACGAAGTGACGGAAGAAGCGAAGCGCGTGCCTTACAAAGTGGTGAAAGGGCCGAATGACGATGTGCGCATCGACATTTCCGGCAAGGTGTACACCCCGCCCGAAATCTCGGCGATGATTCTTCAAAAGTTGAAGACCGCGGCGGAGGATTTTCTGGGCGAGAAGGTGACGAAGGTGGTCATCACCGTTCCGGCATATTTCAATGACAGCCAGCGGCAGGCGACGAAACAAGCTGGCGAGATTGCGGGCATGGAAGTGGCGCGGATCATCAACGAGCCGACGGCGGCTGCGCTCGCGTACGGCTTGGACAAGAAGAAGGACGAGACGATCGCCGTGTACGACCTGGGCGGCGGAACTTTCGACATTTCGATTCTTGAAGTGGGCGAAGGCGTGGTGGAAGTGAAGTCGACGAACGGGGATACGCACCTGGGCGGCGATGACATTGACCAGCGCATCGTGGATTGGATCGTTTCCGAGTTTAAGAAAGAGCAGGGCATCGACCTGGGCAAAGATCGCATGGCAATCCAGCGGCTGAAGGAAGCGGCGGAGAAGGCCAAGATCGAACTCTCGCAGGTGATGGAGACGGAGATCAATCTGCCGTTCGTTACCGCGAATGAATCCGGGCCGAAGCACCTGCAATTGAAACTGACCCGCGCAAAGCTCGAACAGTTGATGGAAGACTTGCTGCAGCGGACGGTTGGTCCGGTGAAGCAGGCTTTGACCGATGCGGGAATTACGGCGGACAAAATCGACGAGGTGGTGCTCGTAGGAGGTTCGACGCGAATTCCGCGCGTGGTGGACATCGTCAAGAATCTCTTCAACGGGAAAGAGCCGCACAAGGGCGTGAACCCGGATGAAGTGGTGGCGGTGGGCGCTGCGATTCAAGGTGGCGTGCTGGCGGGCGAAGTGAAGGACATTCTGCTGCTCGACGTGACGCCGCTTTCGCTGGGCGTTGAGACGCTCGGTGGGGTGATGACGACGTTGATTCCGCGGAACACGACCATTCCGACCCGCAAGTCGGAAGTATTTTCAACAGCGGCGGACAACCAGACGTCGGTTGAAATCCACGTGCTGCAGGGCGAACGCCCGGTGGCGAGCGGCAACCGGTCGCTTGGAAAATTCCATCTGATCGGAATTCCGCCGGCGCCGCGTGGCGTGCCGCAGGTGGAAGTGACGTTTGACATCGATGCCAACGGCATCCTGAACGTCTCCGCCAAGGACATGGCCACGAACAAGGAGCAGAAGATCACGATTACCGCTTCGACCGGCTTGAGCAAGGAAGAGGCGGAGCGCATGAAGAAGGAAGCGGATGCGCATGCGGCTGAGGACAAGGCTCGGCTTTCGGAAGTGGAGGCGCGGAACCGGCTCGACAACCTTGTTTATCAGACCGAGAAACTCGTGAAGGAGAACCGCGAGAAGCTGGGCGAGACGGATGCGAAGTCGGCTGAGGAAGCCATCGAAGAGGCGCGACGAGCGTTGAACGAGGGCGGACTTGACCGGTTGAACGCGGCAGCGGAAAAGCTGACGAAGATCTCGCACACGATGGCGGAGACGATGTACAAGTCGCAGCAGGCGTCGGCGGGAAGTGCGGCTGGCGCGGGTGCCGGGGCTCCGGGCGCGGGGCACGATAGCGGCGGCGGAGCGAGCGGGCAAGCGGGTTCGTCGGGCGGCGGACAAGGCGATGTAGTGGATGCCGAGTTCGTGGACGTGGACGACTCGAAGAAGCCGAACTAAGACCCGGCTCTACGCGCCGGTTGAAGTTGATTTGACAAACTGAATGCAGCAAATGGGGCGGGAGCTGGCGCGAGCAAGCCCCGCCCGTTTTGCTGTGCGGGCGTGATAGAGCAGCAAATTCGAGGAGAGCGCGTTGACGACGAGCGGGATTCGGCGAGCGAGTGCGCCGCAGGCGGTAACGAAGGTTCGCGATAGTTATTTTCTGATTCAGGTGTCGATTACGGAGACGCCGAGCGCGGATTGGCGGCGGCTGTTTTATGACGCGCAGGGGCAGGATGTGCCTGCGGATTTTGCGCCGCGGTCGATTGAGATTACGGGGACGTTTTTGAGATTCAAGGCGGATCCCGCGACAGTGGAAGAGAAGATCGCGGTGCTGGATCGCTGGATTGGAAAGGCGAGCCAGAAAGAAGCGGCGATGGCGGGACGCACGGAAGTGCAGAGACAAAAAGCGGAAGAGGCCGCGCGCGAGGCGCAGGAATTGGGTGAGTGGAACGCGCGCTGGGCGAAACTTTAAGGATTAGCGAAAGTCAGAATGGCTACGACAACCAAACAAGATTATTACGAACTGCTGGGAGTGCCGCGCAAGGCGTCGGTGAAGGAAATTCGCGGGGCGTATCGCAAACTCGCGCGCAAATATCATCCCGATCTGAATCCGGGCGACAAATCAGCGGAAGAAAAATTCAAGCAGATACAGGAAGCGTACGACGTTCTGTCGGACACGAAGAAGCGGCAGATGTACGACCAGTTTGGATTCAACGTGCCGGGGCAGGGAGGAGTGCCGCCGCAAGGAGCTGGTTATGGCGGCGCGCCGGAAGATATTCATTTCGATTTCGGCGGATTTGATTTTGGCGGAGGGGCAGGCGGTGGAGCGGGGGCGGGCGGCGGAGGAACGAGTTTCCGCGATTTGTTCAGCCAATTTTTCCGCAGCCAGAATGCGGCGCAGCAGGCGAGTGGAAGAGGAGCCGGGGACCGATCTGGAATATCAGATCGACATCACGTTCGCGGAGGCGATGCGCGGGACGGTGAAGAAGCTGAGTTTCACGCGACTGGATGTGTGCAATGTGTGCCATGGAAGCGGCGTCGAGCCGGGCGAGGCGAAAGTTTGTCCCACGTGCGGCGGGACGGGGCATGTGACGCAGACGAGTGGGAAGATGCGTTTTCAGGTGACTTGCTCGCGGTGCGGCGGGTCCGGGCGTCTGCATACGATTTGCAAAAATTGCGGCGGCGAAGGGCGCGTGCCGAAGATGGAGACGATTGACGTGCGGATTCCGCCGGGGGCGCATACGGGTTCGCGGGTGCGTGTGGCCGGGTATGGAAACGCGGGGACGAGTGGCGGGCCTCCGGGCGACCTCTACATCATTACGCGGGTGCAGCCGCATCCGTTTTTCGACCGGCGCGGGGACGATTTGTATACGGCGGTGCCGGTGACGGTAACCGAAGCGTCGCTTGGAGCGAAGGTAGAGGTGCCGACGATTGACGGGCGTGCGCAGGTGCGGATTCCGCCGGGGACGAACAGCGGGAAGAAATTGCGGCTGCGCGAGAAGGGGGCGCCGTCGTCGCGTCAATCTGGGAAACGCGGGGATCAGATTATTGAAGTGCAGGTGGTGGTGCCGAAGCCGGAAGATGAGCGCGTGCGGAATCTGTTGAAGGAGCTGAGCAAGATTGATCCTGAGGATCCGCGCAAGGAATTGTTTGCGAAGGCGGCTGTGTAACGCAGATGTAGAAGGAGAAAGTGAAATGGCAGGGCGGCCGAGGAAAAAAGCGAAAGCCGGTTACATGATCAGCGCGGTGGCGGAGCTGTACCGCTTGCATCCGCAGACGCTGCGGCTGTATGAGCGCGTGGGGTTGCTGAAGCCGTCGCGTTCGCAGGGGAATACGCGGCTTTACACCGATAGCGATCTGGAGCGGCTGGAAGTGATTTTGAATTTGACGCGCGAGCTGGGCGTGAACCTGGCGGGCATCGAGATCATTTTGAATATGCGGGACAAGATGGGCGAGATGCAGACGCAGATGGAAGCGTTCATACAATTTGTGCGGGGCGAGATGGCGCGGGGATTTGCGGCGCCGGATGAACGGAAAATTCGCAATGCGATTGTGCGATTGTCGCCGCGGCCGGCGATCAAAGTTGAAAAGTAGCGATCACAAGTAATATCCGCGAAACGCAGCCTCAGTTCTTTCCACAGGTTTGATTTCTTCCACAGGGGCGAGTGTCCTTGCGCGAACCGGACGCGGCGCATATTCTTCTTAGCGATGGCACGAGCGGATTGTTCCGATTGTCAGGGAAGCGGCTGGAAAGTTGTGGAGCGGACCGCGCCGGGAGCGCAACCGCTGGCGGCCGATCGGCCGGGCTCCGGTATTGGCGAGCCGAAAATGGTGTGGGCGGTTCCGTGCGATTGCACGAAGAATGAGCAGCCCGACCGGGCGCTGACGCGTGCGCGCATCCCTGAACGCTACCGGCATTGCGATTTCGAAAACTTCGAAACGGACAATGACATTGAAAATGTAGTGCGAGAGCAACTGCAGGTGTGGAATCGCAGCCTGGCGCAGGCAAAGCTTGTGGTGCAGCGTTTTGCGCAGGAATTTCCGTACCCCTCCGGCAACGAGAATGGCCTGCTGCTGATGGGTCCATGCGGTGCGGGGAAGACGCATCTAGCGGTGTCTGCGCTGAAACAGATCGTTTCGCGCGGGCACGCGGGAATTTTCTACGATTACCGTGACCTGCTGAAGCAGATTCAGGACAGCTACAACGCCGAGAGTCAATCAACTGAATTGAGCGTGCTTGAACCCGTATTGAAGGCCGAACTTCTGGTGCTTGACGATGTGGGGTCAAGCAAGCCATCGCTTTGGGCGCTCGAAACGGTGGGGCATGTTCTCAATACCCGATACAACGAAAAACGCGTGACAGTGCTCACCACGAACTACCTCGATACCGATCCGGCAACGGCAGCAGGGCCGCGTGTGGCTGGGATGCGTGCACCGTCGATTGAGGACTCGCTTACAGAGCGAGTGGGCAAACGCATTCGTTCACGTCTGTACGAGATGTGTCGCACGGTAGAAATTTCCGCACCCGATTACCGCAAAGAGATTCGCAACATCAGCCGCGCCGGGGCGTAAGCCTTCATCGAAAACCAGAATTCGAGCCGGCGACCAGAGCCCCTGCCCTGCACATGGATTGGAACGAGATGCCACCAGCGATAGGTGCGCGGACACATTAGGATTTCGTAATAAATCATTCATACAATACGCGATGGCGGCGATATAGAATTCCACCGTTTTGTTGACAAGCCGCAAACCGGACGCGTATCATCGCTGCGATACGGCGTTTCTGGCGCGGACGCTGTTCCCCTTCATTGCTCGAAACCCAGCTGGGTGGAGTAACCGAGGCCAAACTCTCGGCACGCAATGAACGAATCCGTATGGAGGCCGTTCTCAATGTCACCCGAACACGACAATAATCTTCAACCGACTCTGGAAATGTCAGCTTCCGAATCTTCGTCGGATGCGCCGCAGGCTGCCACGCCCCAGGCAAAGGCATCTCAGGGGGGCGGCGCCGCAACAGCAGCAGCGCGCGCGCTGGACCCTGCGCCGAGCGCTCCAGCGGTTGATGAAAGTGCGGGGATAAGTGCGTCCACTGACGGACACGGAGCGAGCGGAACGATCGCGCCGGTAAGCGGAACGGAAGAAAATTCCACCGAACCGGCCGCGACGCACGAGGCGATACCTGAAACGACTGGCGACACCCACCAGGTCGGAGCCAGGGCCGAGATTTCCCATGAGACGGCCACCGAAGCGGAAATTGCGGAGAGCAACGAGACGATGGATCAGTTGCTCGATCAGTTCCCGACGCCGGAGCCAGCGGTAACGGAAGGCGAAATTTTCGACGGGCGCGTGTTGGCCGTGACTGATGCGGGCGTGATCGTGGATGTGGGCGGAAAGTTTGAAGGATTGGTGCCCGCGCAAGAGTTCGCAGAGTCAGGCTCGGCGATTGAATTTGGCCCGGGTCAGACGATTGAAGTCGAGCGGCTGCACGAGCACAAAGATGGTTACGTGCTGCTGTCGCACGTGCGGGCGCACCGCCGGCGTGTGTGGGAACGAATCGAGAAATCCTACCGTCAACATTCGGACATCAAGGGCAAGGTATCCGAGCGGATCAAGGGTGGCCTCGTAGTTGACATCGGCGTGCGCGCCTTCTTGCCGGCTTCGCAGATCGAATTGCGGCCGGTGCACGATCTGGAAGGATGGAAAGATCGCGAGATCGACGTTCGCGTCCTAAAGCTGAACCGCAAGCGCGGCAATGTGGTGGTGAGCCGGCGCGCGATCCTCGAAGAAGAGCAGAAGGCGAAGCGCGAAGCTTTGCTGGCGACTATGTCAGATGGCGCGGTGGTTACGGGACGCGTGAAGAACGTGACGGACTACGGCGTGTTCGTTGATTTGGGCGGAATCGACGGTTTGCTGCACGTGAGCGACCTGGTGTGGGGCCGCGTGCCACATCCGTCGTCGGTGGTGCAGGCGGGCGAAGAGATTCAGGTTCAGATCCTGAAATTCGACAAGGAAAAGCAGCGCATTTCGCTGGGCCGCAAGCAATTGCTGCCTGATCCGTGGGCCACGGTGCCGGAGCGTTTTCCGGTGGGAACGCGAGTGAAAGGCAAGATCGTAGGCGTGACGGATTATGGCGCGTTCGTGCAAATCGAGCCGGGCGTGGAAGGGCTCGTGCATGTGAGCGAAATGAGCTGGTCGAAACGCGCGAAGCACCCGTCGAAGATTGTGAAAGTGGGAGACGAGGCGGAAGTTGTAGTGCTCGAAGTGAAAACGGATCAACGGCGCATTTCGCTAGGATTGAAGCAGACGCAAGCGGACCCCTGGGAGGCAGCTGCGGAGAAATATCCGGTGGGATCGATGGTCAGTGGGCGCGTGCGAAATCTTGCCGACTTTGGCGCGTTCGTTGAGATCGAAGAGGGTATGGAAGGGTTGATCCACATCAGCGATGTGAGTTGGACCGAGCGGATCAAGCACCCCAGCGAAAAGTTCAAGAAGGGCGACACGATACAAGCGAAGGTGTTGAAAGTGGATTCGCAGAACCGCCGGCTTTCGCTGGGAATCAAGCAGGTGAATGACATCTGGGCGAACTGGTTCGGCGAGCACAAGATCGGCGACCTTATAAAAGGAAAGGTGGCGCGAGCGACCGATTTCGGCGCGTTTGTCGAGTTGTCCGACGGCATTGAGGCGCTCTGCCACGTTTCGGAGATTGAGGAGCGTCGCCCGAAAGGCGATCGCGACAAGGAACGCGAAAAGGGTTCACGCGGCGCTCGCGTGACGGCGGTATTGACGCCCGGCCAGGAATACGAATTCAAGGTTCTGCGGCTTGAGCCTGAACAGCACAAGATCAGCCTGAGCTACCGGGCGGCGCAGAAACAGGCAGAGAAGCAGGAGATTGAGTCATTTCGAGCGACAAAGTCGCCGAAATCGTCACCCACAGCGACGATTGGCGACGCGATTCTAGCCAAACGTCAAGCAAACTAGAACTTAGAGGATTGGAGAAGTCGGGTTCGCCCAAGGGGGGTGCGGCCACACTCTTTTTCCCTAAATGAAATTCGTTTACCTCGACGTAATTTGATGATATGCAAAGGTATGCGGCGCCCCACCCCGGCTCGCAATCGGCCAGTCGCCCGAAGAAATTGAAGAGGAGGCTCACGTCCCCATGGCAGAAGCTGCGGGAGTCCACGAAAACAAAGAACATACGATGACGAAGGCGGAGCTCGTGGAAGAGGTGACGCGGGTCACCGAGCTGCCGCGAAAAGAGTCGGAAGCCGTGGTCGAGACGATATTCGACAGCATCATCGCGGCGCTACAGGCCGACGACAAGATTGAAATTCGGGGCTTTGGAAGCTTTCGGACGCGGCAACGCCGGGGCCGCACGGGTCGAAATCCGAAAACGGGCGCGAAAGTGGAAGTGCCGCCGAAGAAAATTCCTTACTTCAAGCCCAGCAAAGAACTGAAAGATTACGTGAACCATCCGCGAGCGGCGGGCTCCTCTGAATCCGGCGCGCAGAGCTAAGCGGGATGGATTATCTGTGGACGCCGTGGCGGTATCGCTACATTGCCGACGCGGGGAAGGACACCGGGTGTATCTTTTGCGACGCGGTGGCTGCAAATGACGATGAGAAGAGCCAAATCGTATTCCGCGGCGCGACTTGTTTCGTAATCCTCAATCGCTTCCCTTACACTTCAGGCCACGTAATGGTTGTTCCCTATGCCCACGTCGCAGATCTTGCGGCGGCAGACCCTGAGACGCTGGCCGAGATGATGCGAATCGCGCAGCGCGTTCAGGTGGCCTTAGAGCAAACGTATCATCCCGACGGATTCAATCTGGGGATGAATCTTGGGCGGGCGGCCGGGGCGGGAGTGACGGGGCATTTGCATTTGCACGTGCTGCCGCGCTGGTCGGGCGACGCGAATTTCATGACGGTGGTTGGCGAGACGCGAGTTGAGCCGGAAGATTTAACGACGACGTATGAAAAACTACGAAAGGCCCTGAACGGATAACTCCATGGAAACTGTAGATCGAGAACAGCTGTTGCGATTGTTGACTGCGTCACGCAAGAAGCTTTTGGAATCAGCCGAAGGGCTTACGGACGAACAGGCGCGGATGCGTCCTGCGGAGGATCGCTGGTCGATCCTGGAATGCGTCGAGCACGTGGGCCTCGTGGAAGATGGGATGTTTGCTACGGTGACGACGAAGCTGAGGCCGCCGGAGGCCCCGATTGATCGCGCGCGCGAGCAGAAGATCATCAGCAGCGTGACGGATCGCAGTCAGAAATTTGGAGCGCCGGAGTTCGTGAAGCCGGCCGGGAAATTTGCGACTTTGGCGGAAGCGATCGAGCATTTTGAACGAAGCCGCGCGCGTACGATTGATTATGTTGAAAAATGCGATCAGGATCTGCGGGCGCTCGTGGGTCCGCATCCAGCGCTTGGGAAGGCCACTGGCCAGGAATTGATGATCGTGCTTGCGCTGCATCCTGCGCGGCATGCGTTGCAGATTCTCGAAGCGCGCGAGGCTCTCGGGCTGGATTAAGCAATCAGTTTTTCTTCGAGAATTGTGGCCGGACTTCGAAAAATCCAACGCTAACGTGCCCTCGGGGTGGATACTGTCAGAGTTACTTGACTCCGCGTATAGAACTTGGCATCATCCCGCCAACCTACCATGCCTGAGCCGCCTTCCATGTTTGACGCCGGGGCACCGACCCTGCCTGTTCCGTCGTATCTCAGCAACTATATCCAACCCACATTTGACCACGGGCTCCGCATCTGGTGGGCCTTCTTTTGGCCAACAACTGTAATTTCCGCAATTTTAGGTTTTGCGATTGAGTTGGGGCTGCGTGTGATTTACGAACACACGAACGTACCCGGGAATCTAATTGGCCCCGTCATGAGGTTCATGCCTTACGTTATCAGTTATGTGGTAGCCCTTTTCATCATGGAGTACATTCTTCGTAAGAACTTTCGCCATTTCCGCATCGGTCTGGTTTCGAATGGAGGTGGCCCGAACGCGCAGGATTTGCCCGCCACTTTTGTCCGCACCGTGCGAGTCTGGTGGACCTATTCGTGGCGAACGGTGTTGTATCGGATCATCATTACGTTCGTGGCGACTATTCCGCTGAGCGTGCTGCTTGGGATCTTCACACGAGTTCCCACCGCGCAGGCAATCGTGCGGGCGTTGGTGATGATTGCCATTGATGCTGGGGCTGGGCTTTTCGTTATTTATTCGAATATCCTCGACGAGGACTTTGGCGATTTCCGAGTCTGTTTGCTGCCTCTTCGCAAAGATCCCGCCACTTCCGCTGCACCGGTCACCACCACTGTGGCTACCTAAGCAGAACGTCCGTGGGTTCCGCATTTCTTCTTTCTTATTCGCGTCACGCAGCCTAGAATTTGTGTTCTTGTTTTGCATCAGAGAACTGCACATAAGGAACTGGCTTGAACCTGGAACTTACCGACGAGCAGCAGCTGCTTGCAGAAGAGCGTGCGCGAATTTGCGGAGGCGGAAGTGAAGCCTCTGGCGAAGGAAATTGACGAAACGGGGCGATTTCCGCGCGATACGTTCAAGAAAGCGGCTGAGCTGGGGCTTACGGGCGTGGCGTTGCCTGAAAATTATGGCGGCGCGGGGATGGATCACATCAGCTATGCGATCGTGATCGAGGAAATCGCGCGCGTGTGCGCTTCGACGAGCGTGATTTTGTCCGTGCAGAATTCGCTCTACTGCGATCCGATTTATCGCTTCGGGACCGAAGAGCAGAAGCAGAAATTTCTGGTGCCATTTGCGCGCGGCGAAAAGATCGGCTGCTATGCGCTTACCGAACCGCAAGCGGGATCGAATGCGGCGGCGCTTCAGACGAAAGCGGTTCGCAAGGGCGATACGTACGTAATCAATGGCACGAAGGCGTGGATTACGAACGGGGGCGCGGCGGATGCAGCGATCGCGTATGTGAATACGCAACCGGAAAAAGGCGAGAAGGGAATTACGGCGTTAGTCGTTGAGAAAGGCACGCGGGGATTCAGCGTCGGCAAGGAAGAGAAAAAACTTGGGATTCACGGTACGGCCTGTACGGAATTGGTGTTCAGCGATTGCGTGGTGCCGGCCTCGAATCGCATCGGAGAAGAAGGCGAGGGGTACAAGGTGGCGCTCTCGACGCTCGATGGCGGCCGTATCGGGATCGCCGCGCAGGCCACCGGGATAGCGCAAGGCGCGTTTGAAGCAGCGCTTTCCTATGCGCAGCAGCGGCAGGCTTTCGGGCATCCGATTGCGGATTTTCAGGCGATTCAGTTCATGTTGGCGGACATGGCCACGGAAATTGATGCGGCGCGGTTGCTTGCGCGACGGGCAGCTTGGAAGCAGGATTCGGGCGCGCGCTTTTCGATGGAAGCGGCGATTGCGAAATTATTTGCGAGCGAAATGTCCACGCGCGTGGCGCACAAGGCGATCCAGATTCACGGGGGGTACGGCTACAGCAGGGAGTATCCCGTCGAGCGCGCGTATCGCGACGCGCGCATTACTGAGATTTACGAAGGAACCAGCGAGATCCAGCGCCTCGTGATTGCTGCGTGGGTTTTGAAATCGTACTGACGGCTGCAACTCTCCCGCGCTGCCGCCCGGCAGTGTATTCTTTTCTCGATGCTTGAACTTGATTGCGGCCTGGATTTTGAGTCAGGCCATGACGAGATATTCTTCGCGGCGCTCCCTGCTCGCCCGGGTGTACTGATGATCGAAATGCGCGAGTCTGGAGCACAGCCTTACCTCGCGCGTACCGCCGATATCCGTCGCGCCGCTGAGCGGTTGCTGCGGGAACCTGAGGCGGCTTCCAAACGGCTGAATCTGCGAAATGTGGCTGCGGGTGTGCGCTACCGCGTGACCGGATCGAAATTCGAGCAGACATTAACTTTGTACACGTGCGCTCGCGCTAGATTTCCGAAGCGTTATCGGGACCTGCTGCGTTTGCGGCCGCCGGCCGTGCTGAAAGTGAATCTGAGCAATGAATACCCGCGGTGTTACGTAACGCGGCGGATTTCGGCTGATGGCGGATGTTATTTCGGTCCGTTTGCTTCGCGGAAGAGCGCGGAGGCGTTTGCGGAGGGATTTCTCGACCTTTTCAAAATGCGTCGCTGCCAGATCAAGATTCGGCGTGATCCGGAATTCCCGGGATGCATTTACTCGGAGATGAAGATGTGCCTGGCGCCCTGTTTCGCGGGATGCACGAAAGAAGAGTACGACCTGGAGACGGGGCGCGTCCTGGCGACGCTGGCGAGTTCCGGCGAAGCGCTTACCGAGGAACTTGAGCGCGATCGCGAATCCGCGAGTGATGCGCTCGATTTTGAGCGTGCAGCTTCCGTGCACAAACGGTTTGAAAAGGCGTCGGCGGCGCTGCGGGGGCTGCCTGAAGTGGCGCGGCGCATTGACGAGCTTGATGCCGTCGTGCTGCAGCGCGGGGCGGAGGAAAAATCGATTATTGTTTTTCCCGTGCTCGCGGGCCTCCTGGCCGAGCCGATATTTCTGCGATTTGGGGAATTATCGAGCGAACCGCGCTCGGTGGAAGCGATTCTGAAGCAGGGGCTTGAGCCGCATGGCCGAGCGGATGAGTCTAAATTAACGAACGAGGCGCCGCGACCCGAGTCAAATCCCTCAGCGGGCGAGCCACACGAGTCACAAGCCCCTTCAGACGCGGGCTGGCGATCGCAATACGGGCTGCGCGACGCGCCTTCGGAACGCTCCGAGCATCTTGCGATTCTTGCGCGTTGGTTTTACTCGAAACCTCGCGACGGCGAGATTTTCTTCCGAGAAGACGACTGGCCCTACCGTCGCATTCTTCGAGCCTGTGGCCGACTACTTGCTCCCGCGTCTTCGAGTCCTTCCACAGAATCTCCTGCATAAAACAGTCCCGCATAAACGAAACCGGAAGGGTTCCGCGGCGTCGTACAATTGAAAGAGATGGCGACCGCCTACCAGAAGCGAGAACGATGCGAATCCAGATCTCGCAGATACGACGCCGAATCCCGCAGATGCTGCGCGCGCTGCGGCACCGCAATTTCCAGCTTTTCTTCAGCGGCCAACTGATTTCGTTGATCGGCACGTGGATGGACAATATCGCGGAGGCGTGGCTCGTCTATCGGCTGACTGGATCTTCGCTGCTGCTTGGCACGGTGGCGTTCGCGGGACAGATTCCCGTTTTCTTGCTGGCTCCGATTGGCGGAATGGTGGCAGATCGATGGAATCGGCACCGAGTGGTGATTGCGACGCAGGCCATTTCGATGGTGCTGGCAGGAATTCTTGCAGTGCTGACTTTGAGCCAGCCGCGTCACGGTGTGGGAGGTGGTGGTGCTCGCGGCGCTGATGGGCGTGGTGAACGCTTTCGACATCCCAGCACGGCAGGCATTTTTGGTGGATATGGTCGGGCGCGAAGACCTGATGAACGCGATTGCGCTGAATTCGTCGATGTTCAACGGCGCGCGTGTGATCGGCCCTTCGATCGCGGGCATTCTTGTGGCGAGCATCGGCGAAGGATGGTGCTTCGCGGCAAATTCGGTTAGTTATATCGCCGTCATTATCGGTCTTCTGTTGATGCACGTGAATCGGGCTCCCGTCGAGGTGAGGCGCGTTTCGCCGTTCGAGCACATCGTCGAAGGGTTTCGATTCGTGTGGAACACGGGGCCGATACGGGCGCTGTTGCTGCTGTTGGGCCTCGTGAGCCTGGTGGCGATGCCGTATTCGGTGCTGATGCCGATTTTTGCGGCAAAAATTCTGCACGGGAACGCGCGGACGCTCGGCGTCCTGATGGGCGCGACCGGCGTGGGTGCGTTAGGTGGAGCGCTGACGCTGGCTACGCGTTCTGGAGTGAAAGGCCTCGGACGCTGGGTAGCAGTCGCTTGTGCCAGCTTCGGCACGTTTCTAATCTTATTTTCGCTCTCGCGCTGGTACGTCTTGTCCGTGGCATTGCTGGTTCCAGTGGGGTTCGCGATGATGGTGCAGATGGCGTCGTCGAATACCCTGATTCAAGCCATGGTGCCAGACCGGCTTCGCGGGCGGGCGATGGCAGTGTATTCGATGATGTTTATGGGGATGGCGCCGATGGGCGCGCTGTTATCGGGCTGGTCAGCGGAACACATTGGAGCACAATGGACGCTGGCGATTGGCGGAGTGGGCGCGATCGTAGGTGCCGCGTTTTTCGCCCGCAATCTGCCGAAGATTCGAGTGGAAGCGCGGGAGTTGATCATCGCGCAGGGCATGGCGGGCGGTGAACCGGCCCAGGAAGTAACGGTGCGCAGCGCGCCGTAGAATGTTGTAAATTGATCGTGAGTGTTGAGGAACGCATGTCATCTCCTGCAGCACACAATGATGGACGAATCGCCGGCTCAGCCACATCTCAGGGAACGCTTCGATACGCGGCGCGGTTCCAGGGGCGCTCTGCGCCAGGGCACTTTCGCGAGATTGCTGGCGGAAAAGTGCTTTCGTCCATCGGTATAGGAACCTATCTCGGCGAGCCCGATCCGGCGACAGACAAGGGGTACGCGCAGGCGGTGGTTGCGGCGGTGGAGGGCGGCATTAACGTAATAGATTCTGCCATTAATTACCGCTTCCAGCGCAGCGAGCGCTCTATCGGCGCGGCATTGCGTGACCTCACGGCGAAGGGGTACGGCAGGGACGAACTGATGCTTTGCACGAAAGCCGGATTCCTGACACCTGACGGAGAAATGCCCGCCGATCCGAACGAGTATTTCGCCCGCGAATTTCTGGACCGCGGTGTTTTTCAGCCGGAGGAAATTGCAGCAGGATGCCATTGCATGGCGCCGAAATATCTCGCGGATCAGATGCAGCGAAGCCTCACGAATTTTGGAGTCGAGGCCATCGACGTTTTCTATCTGCACAATCCCGAGACGCAGCTCACCGAAGTGTCCGCTCCGGAATTTAGAAAAAGGATTCGCGACGCCTTTGCTTTTCTCGAAACTGCGGTGGCTGAGCGGAAGATTGGCGCTTACGGAATGGCCACGTGGAACGCGTTTCGTGAGGATCCCAAGTCGCCGGGCTATCTTTCGCTCGAAGCGATGGCGGAAATTGCTCGCGAGGTGGGGGGCGCGGAGCATCATTTCCGGTTCGTGCAGTTGCCGTTCAATCTTGCGATGCCGGAAGCGCTCACGCGCCCGAATCAGACGGTGGCCGGAAGAACGATGCCCATGGTGCAGGCGGCGCGCGATCTGGGAATCAGTCTCGTTACCAGCGCGGCTCTCTTACAGGGGCAACTGACCAAGAATCTGCCTCCATTCATTCATTCCGCCTTGAAGCTGAAAAAAGAGTTCGAACTCGCCCTTCAATTTGCGCGATCGGTGCCCGGGCTTACCACGGCGCTTGTCGGTATGAGCCGCGTCGAGCACGTCCAAGCGAATCTTGCTCTCGTAGGCGTCGAACCGGCATCGCGCGAGCAATTTATGATGTTGTTCGAATCTAAGGGTTAGGTTGTGCCTTCAGGACGGGTTGAATCAAGCACTACAATCCGATTCGGGTAACGCTCGTCCATCCACGCGCTAATTGCCGCGGTCATCTGATCGAGCTTGCCGGTGAAAAAATGGTCGGCTTGCTCGACGATCACCAGCTTTTTCGGATCAGGCAGCGCATCAAAAAGCTCGTTCACGTTTTGTTGCGAGCCGAACTGATCGCTCCCGCCCTGGATGAAGAGCTTCGGCTTACGGCACTCGTGCAAATAGGAAAGGCTCACGGAATTCACAGGGATCCCGAGGCCAATCAGGTCCGAAACGCGCTCGTCCTGGCAGCCCACGGCGAGCCCAACCCATGAACCGAAACTGAATCCTGCGAGCACAATCGGCCGGCCAGGAAATTCGGCGGAGAGAAAATCGAGCCCCGCGCGGACGTCGTCTCGCTCACCGCGGCCTTTGTCGTGTTCGCCTTCGCTCTGTCCCGTACCGCGAAAATTAAATCGAAGAACCGGAATCCCGCGCCGGTGAAGTGCTTTCGCTGCCTGAAATACCACCTTGTTGTGCATCGTGCCGCCAAACAGCGGATGCGGATGGCAGACAAGGGCAATGAGATCGGAATTCGCGGACGCATGGGTCCACAGCATGGCTTCGAGGCGGCCTGCCGGCCCCGGCAAAAGCAAGCTGCGATGAAATACTTCGGCCATCGAAAGTTTCTTTGTGAAACGTGACGCGAATCAAGTCTAGCTGACGGCGGCCGAGCGGGAAAGTGCGGCCGAAATCCAATCGCTCATTTCTGTCGCATTTGGCGGGCGACCGTTACCAGCGTGGATTGTGTTATGCCGAGCATAAGTTAAAACCTCTAGCACTATTCGCGAATGCGGAATTCGCTTGTATTTCGTGTCTGAAATCCACAGCAGGCCGGTAAATTCGATTGCGCCCGGATGAAAGCGGTGTTAGTTTTGGCTCAAGTGAGTGAATCGGCGGGAGGAGCGATGAACGACGTTGTGGAACGGCGCGCCGCGCGACGTTTCTCGATGATGCTTCCCCTGAAGGTGCGATTCACTGCCGGCGATAGCGTTACGGAAAAGGACGGTGAAACCCGCGACGTCAGCTTCCGCGGCTTGTATTTTTTGATCGAACCCGCCACTCCCGATGCAGGCAGCTCCATTGAATTTGTCCTTACGCTTCCGCAACAAATCACGCTTGCCGGTGACGTTCACATCCGTTGCTACGCGCGCGTGTTGCGTGTCGAACCGCACAATGGCCGCCGCGGTGTGGCCGCGCGTATCGAGCGTTACGAGTTCCTGCCCGCCTCCGCGTGACAAAATCTTCTGACCGCTTGTTTTTCAGTGGCTTCGCGGCATCACTCACTGCATCAAATAATTCGGAGTAGAATGCTGGATTGCATTACGTTGTAAGCGGATGGGAGATATCGATGTACCACTACGATCCAAACAGCGCATTAGACGAATTGCGCGACGATGCCGTGCTGCCTCACCCCGTGCATCTGCGCGATATGATTTTGCGGACCAAACTCGATCCCACAACTGCGCTCGATCTGAACCGTGAGTTCCAAGACTATCTGACACGTTTCGGCGAGCTGCAAAAAGTGGCGCGCGAAATCCTAGAACGCGTCGCGGCAGGTGCACGAAAAGCTTCCGCGTAATAGATTGCGGGCTGCTTCAGAACGGTCGAGCGGGAGTTGCAGGCTTACTCGACCAAAGAAAGCATCGGAGAAATAGTGGATGGCGCGAAACACGCTCCTGATCGACGCGGACGACACTCTCTGGGAAAACAATATTTTCTTCGAGAAGACGATCGAGCACTTTATCACCCAGCTCGAACATCTTGGCTACACGCGCGAATACATACGCCACATTCTCAACGAAACCGAGCGCCGCAATATCCGCCAGCACGGCTACGGAGTGCGAAGCTTCCGACGTTCGCTGGAAGACACTTATCTGAAGCTGGCCGGGAACGCGGCGCGGCGCGAAATCGTGCAGGAAATTGAGCGCATGGCGGTGGAGCTGGAAGCCACGCCGCCGCACATCCTCGACGGGGTTCCCGAGACTCTCGCTTATCTCGCGAAACATCACCGGCTAATTTTGCTGACAAAGGGCGAGCCAGCCGAGCAGGCGGGCAAGGTAGAGCGATCGGGATTGCAGTCATATTTCGATGCAATCGAAATCGTGCTGGAAAAAGACGCGGGCACTTACGCGCGAATGATCGAACAGTTCAAAATCGTAAAAACGCACGGCTGGATGGTAGGCAATAGTCCGCGGAGTGACATCAATCCTGCGCTGCACGCCGGCTTGAGCGCCGTGTTTATTCCTCACGCGGCCACCTGGGAGCTCGAGAAGTGCGAACTTGAAAGCGGCGGCGGAAAGCTTTTGATCCTCACGAGTTTTCGCGAATTGCGCACTCACTTTTAGTTGAACTTCTCTCAGGAGATATTTCTGTGGCAACCAACCTTTCCGATACACGGGTAGCGGTGATGGGCGCAGGAGCGGTGGGATCCTATTTTGGCGGCATGCTGGCGCGTGCAGGAGCGCGCGTAACTTTGATTGCGCGTCCAAGCCACGTGCAAGCGATCCGGAAGAATGGTCTCCTGCTGGATACCGTTACATTCAAAGAACACGTCGCGGTGAATGCTTCGACAGACCCTGCGGATGTGCGCGATGCGCAGTTTGTTCTTTTTTGCGTGAAGACGCTCGACACCGAAAACGCCGCACGAGCTATCGCGCCGCATCTCTCGCAGGATGCGATCGTCATCAGCCTCCAAAATGGCGTGGACAATGTGGCTCGAATTCGTGCCGCATCCGGGATCGACGCGCTGCCCGCGGTTGTATACGTGGCCGCGGCGTTGCCCGAAGCCGGCCACGTGAAGCACTCCGGTCGAGGAGAGTGGATTGTCGGCGAATACGCCGGCGCAACCCCGCCGGCCGCCAGCGCAAAAAGCAGACCCGAACGAGTAGCTGAAATGTGCGCGGCTGCCGGCGTGCCCTGCCGCGTCTCTCAAAACATCGAAGCGGATCAGTGGACGAAAATGGTAATGAATTGCGCGGGAAACGCCGTCACCGCGATAGCCCAGACCAGCTTTGCTCACGCAGCGCGCAATCTCGACACGCGCGAGGTGATGCGCATGGTAATCAACGAATGCGTCGCGGTGGCACGCGCGGCCGTCGTTGCATTGCCGGATGTGGATTGGACCGAGAAGGGATTGAAAAACGCTGAGACGCTCGGCGAAGCCACTTCATCGACGGCACAGGATATCGCGCGCGGCAAACCCACCGAAATCGATTCACTCAACGGCTACATCGTGCGGCGCGGCAAAGAGTTGGGCGTGCCGACGCCGGTGAATATGACGCTATTCGCACTGATTAAGCTAATCGAAGAGAGTTCCGCAAGACGCAGTGGCCGGGCGGGTGGTGCTAGATAATTTGTTACACCGTTGTCAGCGGGTTTGCGAATTCGAGTTATTGGTCGTTGGGATTGCGGAAGCGGAACGGGATGTGAACTACCATCTCGACATCAATCGGCACACCGTCACGCGTGCCCGGCCGGAATTTCCAGCGAGCCAGCGCTTCCATTGAGTACTTGTCAAGCTGGGGATCGAGTTTCCGCACCAACTGTATGCTCTCGACCGAGCCATCCTTGCGAACGATCGCGTAAAGGACTACTTCTCCGTCCACATGCTGCTCGATGAGCGACTGAGGATATTTTGGATCTACTTTGTCGAGTGGCTCCGGGCCCGAGAATACTCCTTGAGGCCTGTAACCGGGAGTATCGCCTTCGTCGAGTTGCGCGCAATTCAAAACCCAGCTTCCGGTGACACTTGTGAGATTCGGCATGTTGACGTGCACCGGATAAATTTCTTTGCCGGATAGTATCTTTTCCGGCGCGACGCTGGGGTCGAGATGAGTTACGTCAATCGGCGCTCGATGAGAAGATCGCGGCAATTCGGCCGAGGGCGCAAGCTTCAGATTCAATTTTCCCGCGGGACGCGAACCCGCGGAACCGATGCCGCCGGCACCGCGCGTGCCATTATTCGACCCGCCGGTAATGCTGATCGCCGCCGGCAGTGAGTTCGCGTTCCCGTTGCCTCCGCCTCCGCTTCCGTGAGTGGCACCGCCCGCACCATTCGATCCGCCCGCGGAGTCCGAATGCCCACCCGTGCCGCCATTGCCAGCCGCGCCGTGCTCTGATCCGCCCGGAACGCCGGGCTGTTTGCCGTCGGGCGAAATCGCAATTCTGGCCGCGGCATTTCCCTGGGGCACGCTCACTTCCGCAGCGGGTGGAGCAGGCGCAGCGGAAAGCGCGATCACGCGGTGCAGATCCGCGTCACCTGACGCGGCGGCGCCGACTTCCGGGGCCGCGCCAGCATCTTGTTTGGTCGGGCGGGTATTCGCCGGTGCCGCGGCAGTCATCGGGCTGATCGGCATGCGAGGCTGTTCGTTCACAAGCGGAGTTGCGGCGACGTTAAGCGGACCGGGAGTTTTTTCATTGTTTGCGATCTCTGGGGCGGCGACATCGCGAGCGGCTCGCTGCCGAACGCGGGGAGCGGCGTGGAAGCGGAGAATTGAATCTGAGGTTTCGCAGGCGCGGGCGAAGCCCATTGCACCATATTCGGCATCGGCGCATCGATTTTAGGAGCGGCAGCGGGCGCGTCGGGCTGGATCAAAGTTTGGTGCGGATGCGTCACGTTTACGGGCATCGAAAGTATCGTTTGACGAGGGTGGTAAGCATCAGCCCCCAGCTGCGGCTAGCGGCTTTGCGGGATCGCCTGGCGGGCTCGGTTTCGAAGGTGGACCGGGCAACGAGATGGGCGGCAGATCCTGCGTTGGCAAAGTACGTAAGCTCGATGTGCACCGGAGGAAGGTTATGCTGCGTCGCAGGCAGAAAACCCCAAATTGGTAGAATCAGCAGCACGACGAGTGCAACGTGCCATAAGGACGAAGCGGTAAACGCCCACCCGGATAGTTTTCCGCGCACCCATTCGACGCGAAACGCCGAATTACCGGTGGCTTCGCCTTCTTTAGGCGCGCGCGGGCCGGTGAAAAAATCGCGCACGCTGGTGCGAAATTCGCGCCACGGAGATTCCCAATCCACACCGAGGTCGAGCCTCGGAAGACGCGAATGCGGCGAAAGCTCAATCAGCTCGATATCTTCGTCGAGGGATCGTCCTGTTAATGTCGGCATTTTCCCGGTCATTATACCTGCGAAACAAAATACGCCTGCGGAAATACTAAGCAACAGCTGGGGTGCCAAATGAGATGCATGGGACTACGCTGCGGCTGCCAGCCGATAAAAACTTAATGCGGCGTCGCCCTGCTCGAGGATCCGGGAACATTCCAGCCTATCGAAACGCTCTGGAAGTTCCATCGAGCTGCGGTGCTCCGCGATCACAAGCCCGCGGGGTGCGATCAGATGAGACGCATCCAGAAACTCCAGTACGCGAACGTAGTCATCCTCGTTTTCATATGGCGGATCGAGAAAGATAAAATCGGCTGCGACACGCCGTGCGGAAAGACTTTCGAGTCCTCGCACAGCATCTGCTTCAATCACCTCCGCGCTGGCGCGAATTCCAAGCGATTCGAGATTCTGGCGGATGAGCCGCGCTCCAGCCGCGTGCGATTCGACGAAAACCGCTTCGCGCGCGCCGCGGCTGATCGCCTCGATGCCAACGGCGCCGGTTCCAGCAAAAAGGTCAACAAAAAGAGAATCCTCGACCAATGCGCCGAGTACGTTGAAGAGCGTTTCGCGCAGGCGGTCGCTCGTCGGACGCAGTCGCAGCTTTAGCGCACTCTTCAATACCCGGCTGCGATATTTGCCTGCGATCACGCGCATAATTGTTGGGTCGAGCTTGAACCTTGGCCTAACCGACCGCCGCGAGCTGATATCGCTTTTGCCACGCAGGACTCACGGATTCTACCTTGGCAACAATTTCCTTCGCCGCTGCCGGATCTTCTGCAATCGCGAATGCCTCGCGTCGCGCGAGTTCCAAAAGCTCGTGGTCGCGCAAGGGCTGAGCCACCGAGAATGCAGCGTCGCCATGCTGCCGCGTGCCGAAAAATTCGCCTGGGCCACGCTGCTTCAAATCGCGCTCAGCGATTTCGAATCCATTGGACGTTGCAACCATCGCCTCGATCCGATCGCGCGCGTCGCCAGTGATCGACTTGGGCGCGACGAGAATGCAGTATGATTTTTCCGCTCCTCGGCCAATCCGTCCGCGCAATTGGTGCAGCTGCGCGAGTCCAAAGCGGTCGGCGTGCTCGATCACCATGAGCGTGGCATTGGGCACATCCACTCCAACCTCGATCACCGTCGTAGATACGAGAATTTGCAGCGCGCCGCGGCGAAACTCATCCATCACCGCATCTTTCTCCTCGTTCTTCAGCCGGCCGTGAAGCAGGCCCACCCGGATGCCGGGAAAGACGCTCTTGGCGAGTCTTTCATATTCCGCCGTTGCGGCTTTCAATTCCTGTTTCGATTCTTCAATCACCGGGTAGAGGACGAAACCCTGGCGCCCGCGCGTCACTTCGCGGCGCATGAATTCCCACACGCCTTTCAGAGACGCTTCGTCGCTCCAGCGCGTTTCAACAGGCGTGCGGCCCGGCGGCATTTCGTCGATCACGGAAAGATCGAGGTCGCCATAAAGAGTCAGCGCGAGAGTGCGGGGAATCGGAGTGGCTGTCATCACCAGCACATGCGGTGAGACGCCTTTCTCGATCAGCCGCTTTCGCTGGAGAACCCCGAAGCGGTGCTGCTCGTCCACAATTACGAGACCGAGCCGCTTGAATTGAACCGGATTTTCGATTAGCGCGTGCGTGCCGACGACGAACTGGGCCGCTCCGCTTTCCACACGCGCGAGAGTGTCGGTCCTCTCGATGCGCTTCTGGCCGCTAACGAGCAATTCGACTTGGTAGCCGGTTGCATTTACTGGGCCGTCGGAGTGAAACACGCGCCGCGCAGAAAGGTAGTGCTGGGCGGCGAGAATTTCCGTTGGCGCCATTAACGCTACCTGATAACCGTTCTCGATCGCGATCGTGGCTGCTTCGAATGCCACAATCGTCTTGCCGCTTCCGACGTCGCCCTCCAGCAACCGATGCATCGGATAAGACTGTTCGAGATCGGCCGCGATCTCGGCGAGCACTCGTTTTTGCGCCGATGTCGGTTTGAACGGCAAGATTCGTTTCAATGCCTGGCGGATTTTGTCTTCGCGCACCCGCATCGCGATTCCCGTTCGGCGATGTTCTTGCTGGCGGCGCAATGCTAGCGCGAGCTGATAGTAAAAAAACTCTTCGAAGATCAGCCGAATCTGCGCCGGGCTGCGCCAGCTGTTGAGCAGCTCGAGACTTTCGTTCTTAGGTGGGAAATGAGCATAAAGCAGGGCCTCGCGGCGCGTCGGAAACTTATAGCGTTCGCGAATGGCGGCCGGCAGCGGGTCAGGAACATTGGCATCGAAATCGTTCAGCACCGAATAAATGATTCGCCGCAGCATTCGAGAACTGATTGCGCCGATCGCTTCGTAGATTGGAACGATTCGGCCCACCTCAGTGGAATCCGCGGGCGCTCCATCTGCGCTCCCAATAAGCTCGATCTGCGGGTTCACCATTTCAAGCCGGCCGGGCCTGTACGGATCGGCGTCGACCTTGCCATGCATCACGAGCCGTTGGCCCTGCTTGAATTTGCCCTCGAGATACGAGCCGTGAAAAAAGCGTGCGTAGAGCGTCCCGGAACCATCGCGCACGGCGATGTGAAACACGCCGCCCCGCCCGCGCGCGAACCGAATTGTGCCGCCGGCATTAGCCACTTCGACCAAAATCGTGTGCGGCTGCCCTGGAATAATTTCGGCGATGGGCGTAAATCGAATGCGATCTTCATAACGAAACGGCAAGTAGGCCAGCAAATCTCCCACAGTGAAAATCCCGCGCTCTTCCAGGAGTGCGGCGCGATGAGGCCCCACTCCGCGCAGGTATTTCACCGGATTGGAGAGTGCGATGGTCATAAGAAAGTTGGGCGCGAGATTATGCACCGGGCCCGTCGACGTAACTTCACGTTTATACCATTGCCGATGCTGAAAAATGGGGTTCCAAAAGCGAGAGGGGGAGGGGGCTGCCGGTGGTCGGGCGGCAACCCCTTTGCGGCAGAGAGAGAAGGTTTACTTCAGAGACAAATCCTCGCAGCGCTTTTCGGCTGCTTTAGAGTTCGATCTTTTGATTCAGCCAGCGAGTCAATGTGAACTCTCCACCTAACAATAGCCGCGGCGGTGATAGAACACCATCAGGACGAGGCGGTAGATTGAAGAGGAAGAACGCCTTAGGGGCATTGTTTGCGCCGCACACAACCGAACTTCACCTTGCGACGTATCGACGCGCACTTGCGTTCCTTCTAGTTGAGTGGCGCACTCCGTGCATTATTCCCAATCGCACCGTTTCGAATTTTTGTAACTGGCGGGAGTCGTTTCTTAGAGGCTACTAACCCGCTCCGCTACAACAGGATGCGCAGAAAATGCATCCTATAAGGAAGACAGCACAGTGGGTCAGCTGTCCGATAGTGGGAAATACGCGTTCACGGATGCTCACCAACGGCCACTCAGGCCGTCTATGCATTCGGAACCTGCAGAAAGGGCAGAGGCCGGCACAAGCGGCAATCGCCAGCCTGATCCTAAGGATCAGCGTCCAAGCGACGCGAAACCGGCCGTCAAACCTATGGGGATGAGCGTCGCACTCGACGGAGATGCGCGCCAGGCAGCGGCGGCAAGGATTGCTGAAGAGCAGGGTCTCGTGCGCAATGCGCAGGCGGGCGACCGTCTCGCTTTCGAGGAGTTGGTGCATCGCTATGACCGAGAGGTTCTACGGCTGGCCCTCAATCTGGTTCATCGTTCCGAGGATGCCCGGGATATCTACCAGGAAAGTTTCATGCGGGTTTACAAAAATCTGCACCGGTTCCGGTTTGAATGCAGTTTCTACACCTGGCTATATCGGATTGTCACCAACGTGGCGCTCGATCACTTGCGCCGCCGAACCAGCCGCCGCGAAGATCAAGCACCGGTGCCGGATGAAGCGGAAGGCGGCACCAGAGATTTCTTTGACCGCCAGCCTGAAGTTAGAGCGGCGGCCAATCCCGAGCGCAGCCTTTTGGGACAGGAGCTTGGGCAACATATCTCCGCGGCGCTCAAGAGGCTCTCACCGCGCGAGCGCATGGTCTTCGAGATGAAACACTATCAGGGCTTGAAACTGAGGGCGATTGGCGACATGCTCGGCACCTCTGAAGAAACGGTAAAGAATTCGCTGTTCCGGGCGACGCGGAAATTGCGCGCGAGCCTGGATTGCATGCGGTAAGTAGCGAGATTTGACGGGACGGAGAAAATGCAGGAAGGCGAAGACGACATTTTGAATTCGGTGGCGTGCGAAGAGTTCGATTCGCGCCTCATGCTTCTCGCAGCCGGCGAATTGACACCGGATGAGGAAGCGGACGTAGCCGACCACTTGAAGCACTGTGCGCGGTGCACCGAAGCTCTTGAGAGAGAGCGCGAGCTGGTCGAATGCTTCGCGGCAAGCCGGATCGAACCGGATGCCGCTCTCCTCGCAAGCTGCCGCTCCGGTCTTGAAGACGCGCTCGATCGCCAGGAAGAGCGCAGTTGGCTGCACCGGATCACGAACGTATTTCTTCCCGCAGGCGGACTGGCTCTGCGCCCTGCCTGGAGTGCGGCGCTGCTCGTGCTCGTGGGGTTTTCCGTAGGAATTCTCGGCCCGCGTTTTCTTCAGCGACCGGCGGCGGTTTCAGGCGATTCGGATTTAGCGGCTTCGAATGACGCAACTGGTTCTTCCAATTTCGCACCGCAGTTTCCCAATGCCGGGTCAGCCCCGATAGACATGCACAGCGCACAGGTGGCCGGTATCAGCGTGATGCCTTCCGGTGGTGGGCAGCCGCCTCAAGTGGAATTGCAGATGCGCGCACAGCAACCGTTCCGCGTGCAGGGCACGGTCAATAACGACAACGTAAAAAGCGTGCTTCTGAATATCCTCCGCAATAATGACCGCTTCGATCCCGATGTGCGGCTCGACGCCGTGGATCTTCTTCGTGCAAAAAATGACGACCCCGAAGTGCGCGACGTCCTTTGCCACGCCGTGCACACCGATCCAAACGCAGCAGTGCGGCTAAAAGCTCTCGAAGCGCTCAATGGCGCTGAGCCGCAGGATCTGGTCCGGAAGACTCTCCTCGATGCTCTCGTTGACGATCGTAATCCCGGAGTTCGCGTGGAAGCGATCAATGCGTTGCGCAACATGGCAGCACAGGGCAAAGTGGTTTCCGACGACCACATGATTGCAGTGCTGCGCGATCGCATGCAGAAAGATCCCAATACCTACATTAGGTTACAGAGCGCGGCCGCAATTCGCGACCTTGGCCCGCGCGAGAAATTCTAGGTCATGCGCCTTCACACGCCGGGCTTTCCTCTCTCGCGATACTGGAATGTCGCGCTCAATGGCATGATCTGCGCTCTTCCTCTGTTTTATCCCCATACCGGAATCGCTCGCGAAAAGCAGCCTGCGGAGTCAGCGAAAACCGGCCCGCGCGTTACTTCGCAATTAAGCGGCTCGGTTCCCACGAAGAATGGTCAGCGCCTTCATCTCGTGATCGATTTGGGCAACGTCGTGGTTCATACCCAGGAAACGAACCAGGTTGACTATCGCGTGCGTCTCGAGACTGACTCGTCCCAAAAAGACGCGAAGCTGCTTCTGAAAAGTTTTTCGATGAATGCGCGGCAGACCGCCGATGGTGTCTACTTGCGTGGGCAGACTGCCGGCTGCCAGTGCCGCGGCCGTTTGTGGGTCACGGTGGAAGTGAATGTGCCCAAGAACTACAACGTTGAACTCTCTACTGGCGGCGGCAACGTTGAAACTGAAGACATTAACGGGCGGCTCGGAATCTCCACAGCAGGCGGCAACATCCTCGCCGGAAATGTCGGCGGACCCGCGCGTTTGAATACGGACGGCGGTCACATCACGGTCAAGAATGTCTCCGGCGACTTGGTTGCAACAACCGGCGGCGGTCATATCACCACCGGTTCGATCGCCGGCAATGCCACGCTGCACACCGTTGGCGGACACATCCGTGTGGCATCGGTTGAAAATCTCGCTCGCCTCGATACCGGCGGCGGCAATGTAACTCTCGAGCATTCGGGTGGGGAACTTGTCGCCTCCACGGGTGGTGGCCAGATTGACGTTGGAGAAGCCGCTGGGTTGGTGAAAGCAAAAACGGCTGGCGGCGGCATTCGGGTGGTGCGTGTATCCGGCCCGACTAATCTTGAAACCGGCGGCGGAAGCATCTACCTGACGGAAGTGGACGGCGCGGTGAAAGCTTCCACCGAGGCGGGTGGAATTACGGCTTGGTTCGTCTCTACAGCGAAACCTGGGACGTGCGATTTTCAATCGAGCGACGGAGACATCGTCGTTTACCTTCCGCGCAAGCTTCCGATCACGATCGACGCTCAGATTCAAGACGGCGACGATCATCGCGTAATTTTCGATCCGGCTTTCCCGGTGAAGATCACTTACGACGACGTGTCGAACGGAACGCGACGGCTCCGTGCAGCCGGTGAATTGAATGGCGGCGGCGAGGTGTTGCGGTTGCGAACCGTGGCGGGAAATATCCGGTTGATGCTCAGCGACGCAGATAAGCAGCTTGTGATGTACAGGCAGCAGATGGAGCAACTGGAGCAGAATCTGCGAATGCAGATGCGCTTGCTGGAACAATCCATGGCGGCCGACAGCCGGCCCTGAAGCGCGCTCGCGATTTGTTTTCAGGTCAGTCGATGGGAATGCAGTCGAGGGGGCGTACCGTGAACAAGAAAATGCGGGAAACTCGGCTCCGGTCTCAGACTCTGCGGTTTTTCGAAGCCGCAGGCTGCGCTGTTTTGTTGCTTTCGGGCGTCGCCGTTTTTGCGGCGCCTGGTTTCGGTGCGGTTACGAATCGCCAGACCTTCGAACACAGCTATCCACTGGCGCCAGGCGGAAGTTTTCTACTCGAAAACGTCAATGGCTCCGTGCAGGTGGAAGGCTGGGACCGCGACGAAGTGGAGGTCGAAGCAGTGAAGACTGCAGACACGGACGGTCAGGATCTGGAACGTGTCAAGATCGATGTGGACAGCGTACCCGGGCAGGTTTCCGTCCACACGCGATATCCGAAAGGTGAGGGTGTCGAAGTGGCCGTGGAGTACCACGTTCACGTTCCGTATCGCGTGTTGCTCGGAAGCATCGGTACCGTCAATGGTAGCGTGCTGGTACGTGGCGTCGACGGTGGCGGTGATCTGCGTTCGGTCAACGGCAACGTTGAGGTTCTCAATAGCGCCGGCCGTTTCAGCGCGAAGACCACCAACGGCGATTTGCGTCTGGAGCTGCACGAAGTGCTCGACGGAGCGCCGATGAATCTCGAAACCGTGAACGGCTCCGTAATACTCGGCCTTCCCTGCAACGCGAAAGCAAATCTGAAAGTGCTGAGCATGAACGGCGAGTTCCATTCCGAGCTGCCAGTGACTTCAACCGTCGGCGAGCAGGCCGCCAGCGCGTTTCGCGGAAAGCTCGGCACAGGCGGCGGCGAAATTTCCGTGCGCACCATCAATGGTGGCGTACGCCTGATTCTGCAGCGTCCAGGCGTCTAGGGCTCACGATCAGGTAGCCACGACGACGCATTTCTCGTCGTAGGCATTTGACTTCCGGTTTTACGGGGCGTAATCCAACTAAGAGGATGAAACCCATGAGGCATTTCGCACACCCAGCTCTTGCGGGCGCGGGAATTCTGCTACTAGTCGTAGGAGCCACCCAGTCCGCGTACAGCCAGTCGCAACAGCAAGTTACCCCATCTCAGCAAGCCACCTCCAACGCTGCACCCTCGCCATCCTACGAAAAGTGTCAGGATTTCGACCGCTGCATGAAACAAATGGAGGCCCAGGTTCGTACCATCGAGAAAGAGATTGAAGCCGGGCTCCCCGAACTGGAGCGCGCAGCCAAGGAGGTGGAGATGAGTTCACCCGAACTGAGCAGGCTAAGCAGCCTCTCCGCCAAGCTGCAGGCCAGAGGAGATGAACTCGCATCGCGGGCGGCAGAATTGAGCGCCCACGCTGAAGCGCTTGCTCAGCAAGTCCAGGAGGACGCCCAAGAAAAGGTCCAACAGGATCAGGACAAAGTTCAGGAAAACGTAGATCGCCTCTTCAGCATGTCGCCGGGCATCGTGGTGTCATCTACAGACGAAGGCGGCTGGCTCGGCGTCGATATCGGGGAGGTTACGCCCGAAAAAGCAAAGGATCTGAAGCTCTCTTCTGTTCGAGGCGTAGTCGTGGACGGCGTCGAGCCCGATAGTCCTGCTGCGAAGGCGGGTATAAAAGAAAAAGACGTCATCACCCAATATGACGGGCAGCCAGTCGAAGGTACGGTGCAATTCCGGCGACTGATCCGCGAAACGCCGCCGGGCCGCCCCGTCACGCTGGAGATTTCACGCGCCGGCTCGCTTCAAAATATTTCTGTACAGCTGGGCGACCGCACCGATGTCTACGTAAGAAAAATGAAAGGAAAGATGCGCGACTTCGGCGGCGCGTACTCGTTCTCGATGCCGAATGTCGAGGAGTTGCCTGATATGCCGGAAGTTATGGACTCGCGTACTCCAGTTTTGGGAATCAATGCGGAAGACCTCACCAGCCAACTCGGTTCTTATTTCGGTGCGCCCAACAATGCCGGTGTCCTCGTTCGCGAAGTTCGCCCCGGTACACCCGCTGACAAAGCAGGCCTGAAGGCCGGCGATGTAATCACAAAGGTGGAAGGCAAAGAAGTTCGCACCCTCGCCGATCTGCGCGCGCAGCTGCGCGAGAAGAGCAATCAAGCTTCAGTCAACATGGCTATTCTGCGCAAAGGATCGGAAATCGCGGTCATCGTCCCAATCGAAAAGCCGCGCCCGATGGAGCAAATGCATTCCGTCCATCGCGCCCAACTCTAAGCCCAACCCTTTCTGTCGATTTCGTTGGGAACCGAGAATTTTTCGGGCCTCTCCGTCAAGTTCCGTCCTTTCGCCTCGACGGTCCCTCGGGCATGCGATAGATGTTTTACCGTATGTCAGCGCGTCTGTGCCCTGCTGTAACCTCAACCGAGTACGCTAGCTGGACCGAGGTGCTCGATGGAATCCGTCACAGGCGTCTTTCAATCACGAACCGCCGCCGAAGAAGGCGTAGCAGAGCTTCTGCCTCTCGGAATTCCGAAAGACCGAATCACGATCCTCACGCCTCAAGCCACAGAAGAGGAACTCGCGGCCGTTCCCACCGTCGAAGCCGAGCAGCCAGGAATGGGAAAGGCCTTCGGAGCTGCGGTTGGAGGAGCTGTGGGTCTCGCCGGCGGTATGGGCGCGGCGGGGATAGTCATGAGCGCTGTAGTCCCTGGGGTAGGTCCTGTCCTGGCGGTAGGGCTCGCGGGAGCTGCTATCTTAGGCACGATCGGAGCGGCTGCGGGCGGCGCGATCGAAAAATCTCTATCTGACGGATTGCCGGCAGATGAAATATTTATTTACGAGGACGCCCTTCGCCAGGGCCGCAGTGTGGTCGTTGCGATGGCAGACAGTTCCCAGCAGGCGGAAGCAGTTCGCGGAGCGCTCGAAAACGCCGGCGCAGAAAGTATCGATCGCGCGCGACATATGTGGTGGCTAGGTCTCCGAGATGTCGAGAAGGAAAAATACGAACGAACCGGAGGCGATTTTGAGAATGACGAGCGCGATTTCCGTTGTGGTTTTGAAGCCGCCTTGCACGCGGACCACCGCGACCAATCCTACGAAAGCTGTCGCGATAAGCTGCGCGATCGATACCCGGACAATCACCAGAGTGACGCTTTTCGCCGTGGCTACGAGCGCGGAGGCGCCTACCTGGCAGCCATCAAAGAACGCCGCAATTAAAAAGCTCAGTGGGAGTAGAGTGCGTCGTATGAGATTTATGTAGGCTTCAGACCACTCCTACTGTCACCACTTTTTCCTCACTCGCACCCCTGCATCAAGACTACAATAGTAACCTTTCAATGCCATTCCGCAAGCCGGAGGTCCGCATGCCGCCAGCACCAGCAATCACTTCAAAGGGCTTTGGTCCTCCGGTGTTCGCCACCGCGGCGGAAGAGCGACTGCACCGCAAACGAATGCTGGCCGCCGCCTTCCGGCTTTTCTCGCGTTTCGGATTCGACGAAGGTGTCGCCGGACACATCACCGCACGCGATCCCGAAAAGCTCGATCATTTCTGGGTCAACCCGTTCGGCATGCACTTCGGGCAGATTCGCGCGTCGGATTTGATTCTCGTAAATCATCACGGCGAAGTCGTCGAAGGAAAATACCCGGTGAATGGAGCAGCCTTCGCCATTCATTCCCGCGTGCATGGCGCCCGTCCCGATGTGATTGCCGCTGCGCACGCCCATTCGATGTACGGAAAATCCTGGGCGTCGCTGGGACGCTTGCTCGATCCCATCACGCAGGACGCCTGTGCGTTTTACGAAGACCACGCAGTTTTCGCCGATTTTACGGGCGTCGTCTACGAAACATCCGAAGGCGAGCGCATCGCCCAGGCCCTCGGCCAGCGCAAAGCGGCCATTCTCCAGAATCACGGCCTGCTCACGGTGGGCCACTGCGTCGAAGAAGCCGCCTGGTGGTTCATCACGATGGATCGCAGTTGCCAGGCGCAACTGCTTGCGGAAGGGGTCGGCGATCCCAAAAAAGATCGATCACGCCACCGCCCTCGCCACCAGGGAACAAGTCGGAAGCCACCTGGCAGGCTGGTTCCAGTTCCAACCGCTCCTTGCGCGCATCACGCGCGAAGAACCCGACCTGCTCGAATAGCCTTCGAGTATGTGCGGCGCGAATGGTTGCCATTCGCTGGTCTACTTATCCGCTTCATCGAGCGCCCCAGCCTCGGAGAGCTTTTGCCTCGTTCGCGAGAATAGTTACAAGCACAGGGCTCTGCGGGCATATTGTTTTTCAAGAACAGTCAGCAGGCGCTGATTGCAGGCGGCGGATTTCGCCGGTTGTTCCCAATGATCGTAAAGTCCACAGAGCGCTGAAAGAGGAATGCTCATTCCAATGTTGTCGGCGCCATACAGCGCCGTCATGTGCACCGCCGCACTAGATAGGGCTCAGCTTTCTCGTACTGTTGTTGAACCACATAAACGGTGGACGCGGTGATTAGGCTCTTAGCCATTTGATCGCTTCCCTCGCCAAAAAACTTTTCGTTGATGTCCACCGCCTGGAAATATAAGTGCTCAGCGCCAACGAAGTCTTTCCGGCGCAGAGCGTTACTAGCGAGCGATTGCAGCGCAGCAGCTACCGCAGGCGACTGGGCGCCGGTCAGTTCCTGGGCCACTTGCAGTTCGCGCTCAAACGCCGCTTGGGCGGCAGCTAGATCTTGTCCCGTCAATGCTTTCCCAAGGTAGTCGAGAGCTGTGAGCAGCCGCTGGTCGTGTGGCGGATTTTTTCTGCGAGCTCCACAGCGTGCTTGAGGTCCTGGACTGCTTCGTCATAGCGCCTTTCACGGGCTGCCGACATGGCATCGCGCATTGCGGCGTCGAGCTGTTCGGAGAGATTCGGGGCTGCTTGCATAGCGCTGATACGCGACTGAAGGTCCGCCGCTTCGGCCGTTTTTCCGGAAGACTTGAGCGCCGCAACATGATCGGCAAGCCTCTGCTGAGCCTCTTTGTACTCTCGCTGAGGATCTCGATCGTCGGTGCGCCCCACTTTGCTCCTAAGATCGATACTCGCGTCGGCCAGAGCCACGCTCCGGTATTCCTGGATGGCTGCCGCCCAATCGCCCTTCTTTTCCAGCGCCGCTGCAAGCTCGATTCTCACTTGGAGATTCTTCGGATCGAGCGTTGCTGCCTGACGGAATTCGCCGACAGCCTCATCGATTTTTCCTGAAGCATTTAGAGCTCTTGCGTGCAGCTCGTGAATCATGGGATTTGCCGGCATTAGGTCAGCCGCTTTTTTCAATTCATTTATTGCATCCGGATAATCTTTCTTGGCCAGCAAAATTCTTCCCACTGCCATGTGCACCCTTGCGAGACCGTCATCCAGTTGCAGTGCTCGGGCATATTCTTTCAAAGCTTCGTCACTGTGCCCCTGATCTTCCAAAATAGACCCTAGGTTCAAGCGAGGCATGGGGTCGGACGGATCAAGTTCAGCCGCTCTTTGAAATTCCGCCTGCGCGCCTGAAAGTCCGCCATCTTGTACAGCCCCAGCGCCAGCGACGCAACGCACATCTCCGAATTGGATAAAGCTTCACGAGTTCGCGAAACTCAACGACTGCCTCGGCATCCTGAAGCAAAAACCAAATTTCGAAATTTCTCGCTAGTTTTTCTTGCCGAAGATCGATTTCGTTGTTCGTCCGAAGATTCCGCCAACGTCGGCAGTTATATGAGGGATCATCCGGTGTGCCCGTAATGCGAATCGGAACGCCCGATTTGCCGCTCGCGCTCCCATTTAACGTCGATAGCAAACCCACGCCCACCTTGCCGATTCCTTTCGCCGATGCGCCTTTCAGTATGAGATTAAAATCAAGTTGATCGGCAGGCGACACAGTTCCGCGGCCTGTCAGCTCACCCATACCGCCGATCACAGCATCAATGCTTTCAGCCACCACCTCTGCATTCGTCATCCGCACATTCAGGCGCAGTCTTTCAAACTCCGTCGTGTCTCCCGTTTTCACTCCGCTCAGCGCCGCAATCCCATGAATCTTGGATCCGACATCGAAGCCAACCAGCCGCGTGTTCGCCAGAGCAATGGGACCGGAAATCGCAAGCGCCTTAGCTTGCCCGTGGACAGCGAGATTGAGTGACAGCGTCCCGCCCTTCAGCGCCGACCCGTTGGGCATACGGACCGCCGCCGCTGTCATCAGTGGCTGCAGCTCGTCAATCGGTAGATTCTCCCCGGTAAGTTTTAAGTTCAGCAGCGGGTCCTCTGCTTCCGATGGAATGAACTGATAGGTGCCATTTGCATGGATTGCGGAATCGCCCAGTTTTATGCTGGCGTCCTCGATCTGCCCGGAATTTTCTTTCAGTTGATGCGTTAGGCCGTAGGCGATATCAATCGGCTTGCTCGCGGCTGAAGCGCCTTTCCGGAGTTTCAAATTTTGTAGCTCCGCCGTCCCATTCGCAGTCAGCGCCTTCCCATCTGAGACCGCGTGCGTTTCGACGTCGGCAATGAGCGAAATACCGGCTCCTGGGTTCAGAAATCCCGCTGCCACAGGATCTAGATGTTTCAAGGAGATTTGCGCTTGCGCTGGAGTGGTGGCGGCATCGTCGCCATTGATAGGGCCCAGTTGGCCTTTCACGCTCACCGTTCCATCGCCTGCCAGGTTCGCACTTAGCTCGAATGGAAATTGCGACCCGAACGAAAAATCACGCAGCGTAATGTTCACGTGCTCGTAGATGGTCGGCTCACATTGTGCCGGAAGCGTCGCGACCGCCACGCGCGCGTTCTCAACTTCGATCAAGGTGACGGAGAGTTTAGGAACTGCTGGAGCCGTGGTTTTTGATCCCACCGATGCCGGATTTGAACCGACGCTTCCATTGGGGGGCGTGCCGGATCCGCTGGCGCGTCCGATGCTCGAGATGTTCCACGTGCCGTTTGCTGCTCGAATCAGATTGATTTCCGGCGACTCGATCTCGAAGCCGCGGAGTTCAAGCTCATGCGAGAAAACCAGCGCTCTCAGCGAGACACCAATCCGAAGAGTTTTCGCGGTCAGAAAAGGCGCAGCGCTGAAGGTCGGATCGTCTGCCACGCTCAGGTCTTTGCTGAGCATGCTTCCCGAAAAAGCCGACAGGCTCAGATCGCCCACCTTGACGCTGCGCCCAAGCGTGCGTGCCAACTCTTTTTCGACGGCGGGACGAAACGTGTTCGCATTCACGAACAATGGAATAGCGGCGATTGCCGCAACGATGATAGCTCCAGCCACAAGGAGAATCTTCGCCCAGCGTTTCAAGTAATCCTCGGTGGGATGGCCTTCGTTTGACCAAAATGAGAGAACTCAAAGTATATGCCGGGTGAAGGAGCAACGACAGCGGTTATGGCGTGGTTTGGACCGGCGAGCTCAAATAAAAAACCGGGAGAACCTGGGGCAAGGCCGCAGGATCTCTCGGCGACAGGCTGGGTAGACTCTAAACTTGACTTTCTCGAGTTCGGCTTAGTTTGCTTGCGGTTTGCGCCGGAGCAGCACGATGCCGCCCAAAGCCAATAATCCCGAGCCCACAAGAACTCCAATTCCCGGCTCTGGGACGCCGACCGGATCTTTCTTATCCTTCTTATCCTTGCCCTCTTTCCAGTTTTTCCAGCCGTTGTCGCAGCCCTCAGCTTTCCCCTCACTGCTCTTACAACCCTGCTCGCTTGCGTCGGCCCGGACCAGCGCAGGCGCTAGCAGCGTCACGCCCAAGATCGTTGCGAGTAGCAGATTCTTCATAGTTAACCCCCGTCCCGAAAGCTGAATGGCGCGGACACAGCCAATCCCCTACATCCATAGCAGCACTTGTAGGGCCGGTTGCCTTCCCGCCTGTAAGTGATTTAGATTCTGTAGCCTTCCGGATCCGCTAGCATCTGTTACCCGAAACCTTGCACATTTCCGTCTAGGATTTTCCCTAAACGTCGGCACAAGTCTTCAACAGGGTCTAGGGTTTGGACCGTGTTGACATCCGTATCGATTCGGGCGGAAACTTAGCGAGTGATAGGTTCCGCGTATTTTCCCCCGATGCCCTGTCGGAAACCCCAGCTTTCCGCGAAACTAAACCGCCAGAGAGAGGTGCCGAAGGATGCCAGGTAGCCAAGACTATTTCGGCAGCATCAGTGACACGCGTGACCGCCGCCATTGCTCACGGCAGATTACGGCGCTGAACTACATAAAGTTGGACGAAGGCAACGGCGGGATTCTCCTCAACATCAGCGAAGACGGACTTGCTTTCACCGCCGCCGAGCCGCTCGTGGGGGAGTTCGTTCCTCGATTGCGCTTTCAACTTGCCGACAAAACCGAGTGGATTGAAGCCAGCGGACGAATCGTCTGGTTGAATGATTCGAAAAAGGGAGTTGGTATCCAGTTCGTTCAAATTTCAGATGCGCATCGGCAGCAAATAAGGCAATGGATCGAGTCGAAGATGCCTTTGTCCGAGATTCAAGAGCCGGTTAATGCTCCTCGTAAAGCTAGGCGAGAATCGGAAATAACTCCGTTTCCAGCGGCCCATAACGACACCCACAAAATCGAGGACCAATACGAGATCCCCGAATCTCTTAGGAAGATGTTCCCGTCCGAAAGTGTCCTCGGCGTGGAAGCCGCGCATCCTGCTCCGGCGCCGCAAGCTGAGACGTTGAGCGAGGCTCGCAACGCTCCGCAAAGTCAGATGGCGGAGCCGCAGTTTTCCCAGACAGTACAAGTGGAAACGCTGGAAACGCCGCGTGAGATATACCAGACTCGCGAACAGGATAGACTAACCGAGACGCCCGAACGTATCCCAACCGAGCAGTCCGGCGCTCCTCTTGATTCGACGCCTGACTCCGACTCCGTCTCCCAAACGAACCCATTTCGGTCTAGCGATTTGGCCGGCCGAGCGGTCCGAGTCCCCAACTTCGGTTATCAAACCGCCGCATCCAACCACCAGCAACAGGAAGACTGGACCAAGTGGGTTGATCCTGCCGCGACCACGCACAGAAGCAAGCTTGGCTTTGTCGTGTTGGGTGTCCTCTTTGTTGTGGCTGCGTTCGCGATCGGAATGGCTTTCGGGCACGGATCGTTCGATGGGCTCGTCGAGAGCATCAGAGAGCGTCTACCGGACAAATACCAACAAGCGCTGAGTCCAAGTGAAGACGGCGATGAGACGGCAGCGACGTCGGGTTCGTCTACGCCCAATACCGGCGCGAATGCCACTGCGAATAACAACGCTCCTGCACCACCACACAGCCCGAGCCCCGCGCCCCAGGCCTCCGAGACGCCGGCTACCTCGAACTCGGCGACGCCGAGTAATGAACCGGCTACGTCGCGCACGGACAACAAGGAAACGCAACCCGCCGGAGCGTCATCGGAGTCGGAAGCCGCTGTCACCGGGAAAAGCGAATCAGCGGCTAAGGAATCAGATAGCACTCCAATCTTGGTATCTGTCGCTAGTTCCGGGAATGGGCCGTTTCGCCTAACCACCCCAGAGACGGCCGTCAGCGCCTCTTCCTCGGTTGCCATCAGCACTCAGGCCACTGTGCTTGTGCCGCGTGAGGCGGGTGCGGCAGCAGTTCAAGAAGCGAAACGCCTGCAGCCCGGCGTCCTGGTTTTCCGTGTCGATCCGCAATATCCAAAGAAAATCGGCCGCAATGAAGTCGAAATCGTCAAGCTTCTCGCCACAGTGGGAGAGAACGGCCAGGTCACCAATGTTCAGCGCATCAGCGGACCGCTGCCATTTGCCACGACAGCAATGAACGCCATTCGCGAGTGGAAATATTCGCCAACCCTATTCGACGGCCACCCCGTGAAGGCCGAAGAAAGAATCGTCGTCGCATTCCGCGCCCACTAAGCTGTCGGCGATCAACACACTCCTCTTACCTTGATTTCTAATCTACGGTAGCGCGATTAGAATTTTGCCTAAATCATAGGAAACAGAGCAAATGAAAATTTTAATTAGCAGAAAAATCGCGATTTGGGGATTAGCAAGAAACCTTATTTGCGCCAGTAATCAGCCCAAAAAAAGTTACTCGCGGACAATTTCGGCGTTGGCGCTGGGCGAGACGATTCGGACCAGTCGCTGTCCATCGACGAACAAGTTGATCTCGATATCCTCGGTTTTCACGCGCAGCTGTTCGAGCTTTTCGCCGCTGCCTGTGTCTTGCTTGCCGAGGGATTCCACCGTCACGATTCCCGGCGTCATTTCCTGCGGGACGATCACGGAGAAAGTCTGTGCGCCCTTCTTATCCCAATCGTAGAGGCGGGCAAGAATCGCGTATTGATCGTACATGTTGTTGTCGAGCACTACGACGCGATCGGAATTGAAGGTGAACTGCTGGGTGAAAGGGCGCGCGCCTTCCATGCGGAGTTCCACATTGGCGGTCGCGCCGTTGAAGACAATCGTTGACGAAGCTTTCTTCGCGCCCTGCATCGTCCATTCGTAGCGCACCGGAGCGCCATCCGGCCGAAGTTCCAGATTGCCGGTGACGTGGGTGGCGCCTTGCGGAGTTTGAATTTCCGCGTTGCCGCGCGCGATCCAATTGCCTCCGTTCGCGGTGAGCGAAAACTCTTCCGTGCCGGCCGGTTGACCATTGACGAGGATCTTGAATTTGCCTTTATCAGGCGCAAAGGCGAGAGCCGCGGCCATCGCGGTCGCAGCGAGCGCAAAGACGAGAACAAAGCACACGGCGCGAATGTCGAATCGCAAAATCGAAGCGCGTTGTGGCAAGTGCCTGTTCATGCGGTCACCTTCGGAAAGATGCCGAGCGCGAGGATCTGTTCGACGACGCGCAGGGGTTCGATGTTCGTTTCGACGCGAAAGTCGGCCAGCTCATAAAATGGCAGGCGTTCCTGATACAGCTTGCGAAAGCTTGCTTCGTCGCGAAAGAGCGGACGATTGGTGATGTGCGCGCAGCGTGAGAGAAGTTCTTCGACAGGGCAATGGAGCCAAATGAGAGCCGCGCCGCTTTCGCGGAGCAGTGCAAGGTTGTCCGGCTGCGCCGTGGTGCCACCGCCGAGAGAAATAATCCGCGGCTTCTGAAGCGCGACCGCTTCGCCGAGGGTTTTCTCGAGTTGTTCGTGCTCGATTTTGCGGAAAGCCGGTTCGCCCAGCTTCGCAAAAATTTCGGGAATCGTGGCGCCGGTGGCTTCGGCAATCAACTTATCGAGATCGACGTACTGCCAGCCGATCTGGCGAGCCAGAAGCCGCGCAACGGTGGATTTGCCGCTGCCCATAAACCCCGTGAGACCAATGATGCGGCGCGGCCGAGTGTCAAGCTTCATGTGTGGGATGCGTCGCTGTTGGATGAATGGCTTTGCAATCGCGAATCGGTTCGATGAATGGCCTGAAAATCATCAGCCTGAAAATCAGCGAGACGACTTCTCCCGCTTCGAGACAACTACTCCCGCTTCAGGATGTTGATTGTACCATCGAACGAACTGAGTTCGACTTTTGCGTGCCCGGCATTAAACGTGCCCAGTATCGCATTCCCGAATTTTGAGTAGATGGGGTGCGCATGAGCGGGAGGAGTGAGGCTAGCCTGGCTGTTCACTTTGCCTTTAAGGGATGTGGCGCTCAGATCGAACGAATCGCCCGGCGAAAAGTGGACTTCAATCACGCCGCTGTAATTCTTGAGCCGGTAAATTCCATTGGGAAGAAATTCGCCGTCAAACAAAATGTTGCCCTTGGACGTTTGCGCGTGGACGTGATAGCTGCGCAGGCTGAGAAGCTTAAAGCTGCCGCTGATGGAGGAGACTTCCAATCGTCCCGCGCAGCGAATGCACTGGAATGAACCGCCAACGGTTCGCACGGTGAGATAACCGGCGGCATCTTCGAGGTCTACTCCGGCACCCACTGTTTCCACATTCATATCGCCAAGCACGTTCGCGACAGAAACCTCGCCGGAGTCGTCGTGAATTTGCAACTCGGCGTCTTCGGGGACGTTGATTTGATAGTCGGCGCGAAGGTCGTCGGGTGAAATGGAATCGGAGATCTGATGAGTCATCACGTCCACGCGATTACCGGTTTGTTCCGCGTCCACTTCCACCTTATCACTGGCGTGGGTGGCAATTACCATGACCTCAGATTTCGTCCAGGCCTTGACGACCACTTTCCCATTGGGATTGTGAATCGTGACAACACTGCGAGGCTCCACTTTGAAGTGCTTTTCAATATTGTGAGCAAAAACAGTGGAAGAAGTGACCAGCAGGAGGCCCGATGCAAGAAGGCCCGTCTTCCAATTGAAACGAAGCGGTACGAATTGAGCGGTACTCATCGGGCTGGCGCCTCCGGGCTCGGCTGTAATTCGTTCCTCGCTCATTGTTCGTTCAACTGAGCGAGCAAGTCGGCTTTTTGCTGATATGCCTCGTAGAGATATTCACGCGCGAGTTCGTTCTCGGGTTCCTCGCGCACGCTGTTTTCACACAAAGAAATATAGTTGTCAACGATCTCGAGGTTCTGATGAAGGGAAGCAGTCACCGGTGATTCAGATGCGGGCAAAGAGGAGAAAGAGGCTTTTTCCGCGGACGTCAGCTGCGCGCTCAGCGGCTCCGTGGAAGACTGCGTTCCATCCAGCCAGCGCTGCCGATTGATCCGCGAATTGATCGGACCGCTCAGCCCGAAGGCGATGGCCAGAAGCGCGGCCAGATAGCCGCCGGCGAGGACTGGCCTGGGGAGGGCCGTGAATCGGCCACTGAAAAGCTCGCGCACCCATGATTTTGAAGGAGTTTTGGAAGGGGTGTCGCGTATGAGTCCTTCCTTTTCCAGTTCGGCGCGAAGCGAAAACCAGATTCGAGCCGGTGGCTCCGGCTCCGGATCGGAGGCAACCAAATGCGCCGCCGCGGCGCGAATCTTCCCGAGGTCTTCGATGAAGCTGCGGCACGAAGAACAATCTCGAAGATGCGCCTGGGCGATAAGGTCAGGCTTGGAATCTCCGCGCGGAGAATCGTCAGAAGGTTCAAATCGGTCCTGAAAATCCTTGCAGTTCACTGTAGCCATTGCATTTAATCCTCACCGCCGGCGTTCCCGGCAGCCTTCCGATCTTCGCGGGCTTTATCCCGCATCGATTCGTGAAGCAATTCCCGCAGCCGCATCCGCGCTTTATGAAGCTGCGATTTCGAATTTCCGATCGAACAATCCATGATCTCAGCAATCTCGTTGTGCTCGTAGCCCTGCACGTCGTGGAGCACGAAAACAGCCTTATAGCCGGGCGGCAATTGATCCACGGCTCGTTGCAGGTTGACGCGGTCAATCGAACCGCTCAACCTCAAGTCCGGCATGCCGAAATCGCGCCGGGGTCCTCCGGATTCTTCGTCCGGTTCGGTCATTTCGTCCAAGGAGGACTCGGTGGCCGACTTCTTTCTCAGGCGCATCAGCACCACGTTCACTGCCAGCCGATGCAGCCAGGTCGAAAAGGCCGATTCGCCGCGGAAGGTAGCAATTTTCCGGAAGAGCTGAAGGAAGGCTTCCTGGGTCAAATCCTCCGCTTCGGCCGTATTCCCAACCATCCGCAGACACAGGGAGTACACTCGGCGGTTATGCAACCGGTACAAACGCTCGAAGGCCGCCGCATTTCCCGCCTGGGCTAGCCGGATCGCTTCCGATTCCGGCAATTCGCCCGGCGTCTCGATTCGTCTCACGCGGGCCACGCTACCCGCTGGGACGCATCACCAATTGCGATGCGTCACAGGGTCTGGAAGTTGTCCTGGTGGTTCTTTTCACGCGAGTATCCAATTCGGCATTTCGAAATATAGCCCATAACGACGACCGAAGTGCCTGTTCGATGCTGCTGTGAGAATAAAAGCATCTTCATTCTCGCCGTAATTGTGTTAGACGTCCAGTCGGGTTCCAAATCTAATTTTTTTCTTCCATTTATGGGAGCGCGGGACGCACCTCAGGAAACTCACACCGGGTAGGTAATAACAAACTACGAGTCTCAAATTGCTACGCGGAAGCACGCGTGGCGCGCGGCACGGGACGCGATCGGGTAGCCGTCCGAGGCCGGGTCAACTCTGTACCGAAAACGGCTAGCTGCTCTGCGGGCAGTGCGTGGAGAAATGATTTCAGTATCACTTCCGACTCCCGAAGACAGGTGTTGAGGTCGTAGTGGAGCGAATCGAGCTCTTTCCAACAGGCGGCGGGCTCGACGGACAACCCGGCGGCAATGTCGTAAGCGTTCTGTTCGAACTCTGTTCCGAGATCCTCGACGGTGTTCGAAAGGATGCGAAGCTTATGAAAAAATCGCGAGCGGTGTCCGAGCAGTACGTTGTGGAGAAGACTGTTCCAAGATGCTGCGCTTTGTCCGGTGTCCCCTCGGAAGAATTCCGTATGCAGCGGCTGGACAAGCGGAAGATTACTTACGCGTTTTCCGCTTTCCGAAAGGACGGCACAGGCGTTGGCGAGCGTGGAAGTGAGACGGAGTAGGAGATCGCAAGTAATCACCACCTGCTGCTGGGCGCAGACCAACTCGCCGCGAGCGCGCCGAGCGAGCGCCTCATCAAGAGAGACGCTCATCATCGCGTAGGAGCATTCCCAGTCGCGAACGGTACTCTCGAAAACCTGATTTTTCTCCCGTGGGAGCGTAGCGCGCCAATCATCGGATGCGTTACGTCGGACGGGGGAGGGGGCCCGCCTTCGCTTGAACAACACGTGTCTCCGAAAGGCAGCGCATTATAGCACCAGATTTTGGAAGGGGGAGATTTTTAGGCTGGGACGCGTGCCAACGTCTCTATCGTTCGCTTATTGTCCAGCGTTTCTGTTCTTAGCGTAACCCAACGCTGAGAACCAGAAGTGCGAAGGCGACGATCAGCGCAACAGTTCTGACGCCGTGATATAGGTCCCAGCGATGTTCCTGATTTCGCCAATCGCTGGGGAGCGATTCTGGCGTCCATTTTGCGATTCGATTATTGATTGGAACCGCGCCGATAAGAGAAAACACAACCGCCGCCACTTGGATGGCGAGAGCAATCGCGGCCAGCCGCCATGAAACCGTGTTGAGACGCTCGAAACGCAAGAGCAGGAGCAAGTTCAACAGGGTCGAACCTGCCATCCAGAAAGGCATCACGCGCCCGAGCTGGGCCGCGAATGAAGAACGCACCGGAATATGTACTGCGACTGGTTGCCTGTTAAGTGTGGGATGGGCGAATGCGGCCACATTGAGCTCGCTTCCGCACATCAGGCCGAGAACTAAAGCAGCGATAAATTGGAGCATCATGGAAGCACGCCTCCTCTAATTTGGATGTTGTGGTTTGGGTGAGGTCACAAACGATTCTGCGGAAATTCGGGGCGTACTAAGGCGTTTTCTTGACGCTTCTCGAAGGCGACCGCTATACTGCCGGGCGACTCCCGGAAAGGACTCTTCGTTGGAATTTGAGCCGCTCGACCAGTTTCAACAACGCCGCAAAAAACTGACCGAAATTGAGGCGCTGGGACACGCGTCTTATCCCCACAAGTTCGAATGGACACATACGGCCAAACAGGTGGCTGAGAAATTCGGCGAGCGAACTGCCGAACAATTGGCCGCGGAGCATGTGGACGTGCGGGTGGCGGGACGCATCGTCGCGCTCCGGCCGCATGGGAAGGCTGCTTTCGGGCACATTCTGGGAGACGGGGCGCGGTTGCAGTTCTATGTGAAGCTCGACGTGGTGGGCGCGGAGCAGTTCAAGCTATTTCAGCTGCTCGATTTGGGCGACATTATCGGCGTCAGCGGGCATTTGTTTCGCACGAAGACGAATGAGCTGACCGTGTGGGTGACGAAGCTCGAACTACTCAGCAAGGCGCTGCTGCCCCTGCCGGAGAAATGGCATGGACTCGCGGATATCGAGCAGCGCTACCGGCGGCGTTATCTCGATCTGATCGTGAATGACCGGCCGCGAGAGATCTTTATTGCGCGCGCAAAAATCATCCGCGAAATTCGGAATTTTTTCAACGAACGCGGTTACGTGGAAGTGGAGACGCCGATGATGCACCCGATTTTGGGCGGAGCGACGGCGCGGCCTTTCGTGACGCATCACAACACATTCGACATGGATTTGTATCTGCGCATCGCGCCGGAGCTTTATCTGAAGAGGCTCGTTGTTGGAGGGCTCGATCGCGTTTACGAGATCAACCGCAATTTCCGCAATGAAGGCATCGACGCGATTCACATGCCCGAATTTACGATGCTTGAGTTTTATCAGGCGTACAGCGATTTTTCCGAGCTGATGGATCTTACGGAGGAACTCTTTCGCGGAATCGCCGAAAAAGTGGTAGGCACAACTAAGATTCCTTACGGCGACATCGAAATTGACTTCGGCAAATTCGAGCGGCTCACGATGCGCGAGGCGATCGCAAAATACTGGATCGCTCCTGCGGAGACCAGGCGGCTTGGTTGCGGAGCTGGGAAGGGAGGGAGGACCAAAGGCCGTTGCCGTGCGATACAACGCGTACGCGCGAACACACAGCGCGGATATGATCGCGAATATCGAGAAGCTCTCCGATGGCGAGCTGATTGGCGAGATCTTTGAAGCGGTTGCCGAGGCGCATTTAGTCCAACCGACATTCATATACGATTTTCCTACAGCGATTTCGCCCCTTTCGAGACGGCGCGCTGACGATCCATCCATCGCGGAACGCTTTGAGCTTTTCATAGCCGGAATGGAACTGGCCAACGGATTCTCTGAGTTGAATGATCCGTTCGACCAAGAGAGCCGGTTCGCGGCACAGGTGGCAAAAGGCGGGCAGGAAGCGCCGAAGGAAGTGGACACCGATTATATTCGCGCGCTCAGCCACGGGCTGCCGCCTACGGCTGGCGAGGGCGTCGGGATCGATCGGCTGGTGATGCTGCTGACGAATTCGCGAACGATTCGCGAGGTGGTGTTGTTCCCGCTTCTGCGCACCGAATCGGCGGAGCCGGATGTGGCGCCGGAATCGCAATCTGCCTCGGGCGGACGGCCTGATGTGGCCGCTGGCGCGCACTCCGATTCAAAACAAAAATGAAGTTCGAATCGTTTGTTGCGCTGCGGTACCTGCGGTCGCCAAACCGTCCCGCGGTGCTGCGGCTCGTCACACTGCTGGCAGTAATTGGCGTGGCAGCCGGCGTGACGACGCTTGTGATTGCGCTCGCGATGAACACCGGTTTTCGCCAGGCGATTCGCGACCGCCTCCTCACCGTTACCGCACACGTAAACCTGAAGCCCGTTGGCCCTGAAGGTATTCGGAACTATCGCGAATTGATGGCGCGGCTCGCGGATACTCCCGGCGTTCGTTCCATCGAGCCGGCGATTTACGACACCGTGCTGCTGTCTGCAGGCAACCATGCGCGAGGGGTGGTGCTTAAGGGAGTGGACCCCAAGCTCGAGCGTAACGCAAGCGAAGCGTTGCACCGCATTGTGGCGGGTTCGGCCGATTTTCACGCGGATGCAGACGGAATCCCGGCAATCGTGGTTGGGCGTCTGCTCGCAGAAGATTTGAAAATATCCGCAGGCGATTATCTTACGCTGACGAGTCCACAAGGAAGCCTGACGCCCTTCGGGATGCTGCCTCGATCGCGGCGTTTTCACGTAACGGGAATTTTCGATTCGGGCTTTTACGACTATGACGCGAATTGGACTTTCGTGACGCTTGGCTCCGGACAGGCAATGGCAGGCATAGGCGATGTGGTGAGTTTGCTCGAGGTGCGCGTGAATAACCTGGACGATGCAGGCCGAGTCGCTGCGGAGATTTCGAATCGCGCCGGCAGCGGATTCACGGTGAGCACCTGGATGGACGAGAATCGCGCCCTGTTCCGCGCTCTCAGTCTTGAAAAGCTCGTTACTGCATTGTTTATCGGATTGATCACCTTCGTGGCCGGGTTGAACATTCTGGTGGTGCTTACAATGACGGTGACCGATCGCTCGAAAGACATCGCCGTACTGATGGCGATGGGCGCCCGTCGGCAGCAGGTGCGGAATCTATTTGTTTTGCAAGGCTTAGTCGTCAGTCTTGTGGGAACCTTTGCCGGCCTCGTTCTCGGATATCTGCTGGCGTGGGCAGCGGACCGGTGGGAGTTGATTCCTCTGAATCCGGAAATTTATGCGATTCCTTATGTCCCTTTTCATGCCAACGGATTTGACGCCTTGTGGATCGCCGCTGCCGCGCTGGCAATCAGCATTGCGGCGACGACGCTACCGGCGCGCTCGGCATCTAAGATTCTGCCAGTAGAGATTTTAAGGTTCGAGTAAAGCGCCCGGTTCTTGTCATTCTCGGGGAAGAGTCGACGAAGTGTTGGTGCTAATGCCGGAACGGCATGAATCTGCGACGCTAACGTGTTAGAATAGCCGTAAGGGCGAAGATTTAGCGTAGGACGTTCTTTCGAAAGCGCGGTACTCGGGGACGCATAGGGGTAACAGTACGGCGCAAATGTGAAAGTCTTTAGAATCAGTTCCACTTCGGGAAAGAGTAGTTGCAACGAAATGAAGGACATACGGTTGGTGCAGTTCGGCATCTAACGTGAAATAGACGATGCGATGAGGGGGCAAGCCACCTTGGGCGTCGCGGTGATTGACGAGACTCATCTTCAGGCCGTCACAGGCTCAGGAGAGCTTGTGCGGGTTGAAGGCTTGCGGAAAACCTTCCGATCCGGCACGCAGGAAATCACGCCTCTTGATGGAATCAGTTTTTCAATTGAACGCGGCGAAATGCTCGCTATTATCGGCCCTTCGGGCGCGGGCAAGAGCACTTTGCTACATATCCTGGCCGCGCTGGACACTCCAACAAACGGTGCAGTATACTTCGGCGCGAAATCATTAAAATCTTTGAATGAAACCGAACTCGCCGAGTATCGAAACAGCGCAGTTGGTTTTATCTGGCAGCGGCATCACCTCTTGCCGGATTTCACGGCTGCTGAAAACGTGGCGATGCCGATGCTGGTTCGGGGCGAACCAATGACCGAAGCGCTCCGAGCGGCGCGCGAGTGGCTGGGTGAAGTTGGGTTGGCCGATCGAGCCGGGCAGAGCGCGGGCGAATTATCGGGCGGGGAACAGCAGCGAGTTGCGATTGCGCGAGCGCTGGCGAACCGGCCGGCTCTGTTGCTGGCCGACGAACCTACAGGCGATCTGGACGAAGGGAACGCAGAGAGTGTTTTTGAGCTTCTGATGCGGCTTCATCGCTCTCACCATTTGACTTCCATTCTCGCAACGCACAATCTATCGTTAGCGCGTCGCACAGGGCGCATTTTGGTCTTGGATCACGGCAAGCTAGTGCCGACCGCAAACGTACCTGCTGGAATGGCGAGTGCTTCGGCGGAATATTCGGCGACCGTTGGGGCTCAGATTTCAGGAGACCTTGGGTGAAACGTGTTTGAACGCTATACAGAGAAAGCTCGACGCGTAATATTTTTTGCTCGCTACGAGGCGAGCCAGTACGGCAGTCCGTTCATCGAGACGGAGCACCTGTTGCTCGGCCTGTTGCGCGAGGATAAGGCGCTGGCGAACCGGTTCTTGCGGACACACGGCTCGATCGAATCGATTCGCAAGGAAATCGAATCGCGGATCACCGTCCGCGAACGTATTTCCACCTCCGTGGAAGTGCCTCTCAGCCAGGAATGCAAACGCATCCTGACCTTCGCCGCGGAAGAAGCCGAGCGTCTCGGCCACAAGCACGTCGGCACCGAACATTTGCTCCTCGGCGTTCTGCGGGAAGAAAAATCCTTCGGAGCCGAAATTTTGCTGGAGCGTGGACTAAGGCTTTCAACCGTGCGCGAGGAATTGGCGCGCAGCACGGGAGAGAAGGTGCCAGTGAACCGGCCAAAAGAAGCGTCCTTGCTTGCAGAGTTCAGCCGCGACCTTACGCAAGCGGCGATGGAAGGCCAGCTCGACCCTCTCGTTGGGCGAGATCGCGAGCTCGAACGCGCCATCCAGATCCTGTGCCGCCGGACGAAGAATAATCCCGTTCTAATCGGCGAGCCGGGCGTGGGAAAAACAGCGATTGTCGAAGGCCTGGCGCAGCGGATTGCCGATGGCGACGTGCCGCCGTTTCTCGCGGACAAGAGAATTCTTTCGCTCGATCTTTCTCTGATCGTAGCGGGCACGAAATATCGCGGCCAGTTCGAAGAGCGGCTGAAGACCATCATGAAGGAATTGATGGAGAGCCAGAACGCGATTGTGTTCATCGACGAATTGCACACTCTCGTCGGCGCAGGATCGGCGGAAGGTTCGCTCGATGCCGCCAATATTTTGAAGCCTGCACTCAGCCGCGGCGAAATTCAGTGCATCGGCGCAACGACTCCCGCGGAATATCGCAAGTCCGTGGAAAAGGACCGCTCGCTCGAGCGTCGCTTCCAGTCCGTGAAAGTTCCGGCGCCCGGGGAAGACGAAGCTATTCGCGTGCTCCAGGGCGTGCGCGATCGTTACGAAAAATTTCACGCCGTCAGCTATACCGAAGACGCGATTCGCTACGCTGTTTATCTTTCGAATCGTTACATTCCGGACCGCTTCTTACCCGATAAGGCGATCGACCTTCTCGATGAGGCCGGTTCGAGAGTGAAATTGCGCCAAGCCATGCTTCCGGATGAAGTTTCCGAAGTGCAAAAGCGCGTGAAGTTCATCACCCATCGTATGGAAACGGCCATCGCGAATCATGAGTTTGAGAAGGCGCGTTTCTATTCCGAAGAGGAACGCAAAGAGAAAGAGCATCTGCGAATGCTGCGCGAGAAGCTGAAGATTGACGATTCTTCCACGGGTATCGTCACGCGCGAAGATATCGAGGACGTGGTCGCGCGCTGGACCGGCATCCAGGTCTCCGCCATCAAAGAAGACGAGCAACAGAAGCTGTTGCGAATCGAAGAAGAGCTGCACCGCCGGGTTATCAGTCAGGATAAGTCCATCACGGCGCTGGCACGGGCGATTCGACGGAGCCGCGCTGGTCTCAAGGCTCCGGGTCGTCCCGTTGGGTGCTTCTTGTTCCTGGGTCCCACGGGCGTCGGCAAGACGGAAGTGGCTCGCAGGCTTGCCGAATTTCTATTCGGCAGCGAAAAGTCACTCATCCGCTTCGACATGTCGGAATACATGGAGAAGCACTCGGTGTCGAAGTTGATCGGCGCGCCTCCGGGATACGTGGGATACGAAGAGGGCGGCCAGTTGACCGAACGCGTGCGCCGCACTCCGTATTCGGTGATGCTCCTCGACGAAATCGAAAAGGCTCATCCGGACGTTTACAACATTTTATTGCAAGTGTTCGAAGACGGGCAATTAACCGACGGGCTCGGAAATACAGTGGACTTCCGCAATACAATCATTATTATGACCTCGAACATCGGAGCGCGGCAGCTGCAAAAACAAGCGGGATTGGGATTCCAGTCCCCGGATGATTTGGCTGCAGCAAAAAGCCAAGACGACATGGTGATGGGCGAGGTAAAGCGAGTATTCAATCCTGAGTTCTTGAATCGATTGGACGAAGTGATTCTGTTCAATTCGCTCACGGATGACGACCTGCTGCGTATTATCGATTTGCTCGTCGGCCAGATCAACGAGACGCTGGTGCATCGCCAGGTGCAGATTGCTCTGACACCGGAAGCACGCCAGTGGATTCTCGAGAAAACTTGCAGCGATCGAAATTATGGCGCGCGGCCGCTCCGGCGCGCGTTGCAGAAATACGTCGAAGACCCACTGTCGGAAGCTCTCATTCAGGGCGGACTGCAGCGGCCGGCAACGCTTGAGATTTATCTCTCAAGCGACGGCTTGTTGTTCCGACCTGTTGTGGAAGCAACCCCGGTGGCCCACTAGGAATCCTACACGCGCAAGCTGGACGGAGCGGTCCGGCGGGGGAGCCAAATATCTTGGGCGGGGAAGTGCGGCCTTGACCAGAACCATGGCCGCAGGCAGGAAAATTTTTCTGCGCCGATTCCAATTTCCCGTCGTTGTGTATCTCTTTTGGTTTTCGATCGTGCATCCCGTTTGGGCTCAGCGATCTCAGCCGCCCCCGGCCCCGCAATACACAATCGATAACATTGAATTTCAGGGAAATCGCCGCATTCAACGCGACACGCTTCTCGCTCGTATTTTTTCCCGTCCTGGTGACCCTTACACCGAAGAAGCGGTTCACCGCGATTTCCAGGCGCTCTGGAACACGCAGTTTTTCGAGGACATTCGTCTCGAAGTTGAGGACGACCCTCGGAATCCGAACGGGAAAATTCTTGTCTACTACGTAACAGAGCGTCCCATCATCCGCCGGATCGAATATAAAGGAAATAAATCCGTCACCGAGTCCGACATCCTCGACCGATTCAAGGAACAAAAAGTCGGTCTCTCCGTGGAGAGCCAGTTTGACCCCACGAAGATCAAGCGCGCGGAGGTGGTGCTGAAGCAATTGCTCGCCGAGCACGGACGGCAATTTGCAACGGTGAAGCCGACCTACGAAAGGATTGCAGCCACAAACGCGGTAAAGCTTGTATTCAACATCGACGAAGGCCCGAAGGTGAAGGTGGGCGAGATTAAGTTCACTGGCAATAAGGCATTCTCAGATCGCAAGCTGATCCGGGCAATGAAACACGATCGTCCCTACTCGATCCCTTTGGGCTTTACCGAAATTCCCGTGCTCAGCAAGACATATGACCGGCAGAAACTTGATGAAGACCTCGAAATCGGCGTACGAGGGCTCTACCAGAACAATGGTTACTTTAAGGTGCTTGTAAAGGATCCAATTCTAAAAATCGTTGATGAAGATCGCGGGGGAATACCAGGACCGTGGCCTGTGGTCGGTTCGAAACATGGGAAGTCGACAAATATTACGATCCCGATCGAAGAAGGTGAGCAGTACAGAATGGGAATAGTTAGGTTCCGCACCAGCGATCCGGAACAGGGGCTCGTTTTCAAGCCGGAAGCCCTCGTCAAATTTTTTCCCCTCAAAGAGGGAGATATTTTTTCCACCGACAAAGTTCGCAAGGCCCTCGATGATTACAAGAAGCTATACGGTGGGTATGGTTACATCAACTTTGTGGCTACGCCCAACACCGAAGTGAACGATGCGAAAAAACTGGTCAACATCACGATGGAATTCGACCAGGGCAAGCCATTCTACGTTCGCCGAATCGAATTTTCCGGCAACACGACCACCCGCGACAAAGTGATTCGCCGGGAGCTTTTGATTGACGAGGGCCAGGTGTTCAATAACCGGCTTTGGGAATTGAGCCTTCTACGCTTGAATCAGCTGAATTACTTCGATCCGATCAAGCCTGAAAATGCGGAACTCAAGAAGAACGAGAAAAACGGCACGGTGGACATCAAGCTCAAGGTGAAGGAGAAGGGGAAACAATCGATCAGCTTCTCCGGCGGGGTCAGTGGAATCGCCGGCACGTTCGTCAGCCTTTCTTATCAGACGAACAATTTTCTCGGTCTCGGCGAGACTCTTACGATTTCAGGGCAGCTTGGCAATTTGCAGCAGGGCGCCACATTTGGCTTCACCGAGCCATATTTGTTTGACCGGCCGATCTCCACCGGCTTCACAGTCTTCTACAGCAAGTTCAACTACAACCAGGCGAAGCAGGAAGGCCTGCTCCTCGGGCAACAGGTCGCCATCGATCCGGCGCTCCAGCAGAACTACACGACCGACTCACACGGCTTCACTATTTTTGCCAGCTACCCTTTGCGAAAGTATCGGTTCACCAGGGTGGGCGTCACCTACGGTTTCTCCACGACGAACATCACCGCTTTCAGCCAATCCGCGCAATTGCTGTTTGAGTTCACTCAGTTCCGAAGCTTGGCGGGCCCCTCGGCGTTAAGTGGAATTCAGTCCAGCAAGATTACGCCGACGATTTCCTACAGCACCGTCGACAATCCACAGAATCCCACGCACGGGAAAAGCTTCTATTACGGGCTTGGCTGGGAGGGAGGACCCTTAGGCGGAAATACCAACACTCTTACAAATACTTTCACGATGACGTATTTTCGTCCTCACCACCATAAGCGCAACGTGATCGGCGTTCGCGTTTTGACCAGCATGATTACGGGCTACAACGGAACCGACGTTCCGCCCTATAGCCGCTTCTACCTGGGCGGAGAAAACGATGTCCGCGGATTCGATTTCTACACGATTTCGCCGTTCGTGGCGATCCCGAGCGCATCCACCACCACGGTGACTTATTTCGATCCCACGCGACTCGGTCCCGGTGGCAACCCCATTCCGGTGGCCCTGAACGTTCCCATCGTTACCTTCCTCCCAACGCGTCCCGGTGGCGATTTTCAAGGTGTAGGAAATTTCGAGTACCGGATTCCAATAGCCGGTCCAGTAAGTATGAGCCTGTTCAATGACATCGGTTTCGACGGGATCATTCGTAAGTCGCAATTGAGTTTGAATCCCGGAGCGCTCAGCACACTGCAGCAGCAATATCCGAATTCGGATTTCCCGGATCTGGTGATTCCCAAGAACCTCGAGGTGCTGCCTGGCACGAACTTCAAGCCTCATACATCAGCCGGAGTCGAATTCGTCGTTCAATTGCCAATTGTCAATGCGCCTTTCCGCTTCTATTACGCGTATAACTATCTGCGTCTGAATCAGACGATTACCGGACCGCAAGGCGGATTCTTTCTCTCGGACGCCCAGAAATCCGCACTGCCTCCTGGAGTATTTGAAACTCAAATTGCCCCGCAATTGGACACGTTTCTGGCCACTCAGGTCCAGCGGATCCCTGCCGGCTTGATCGAACCGAAGCAGACATTCCGGTTCACGATCAGCCGGACATTCTAAATAGATGTCGATCGAGGAAAGCTTGTGATGCGAATGATTCTGGAAGTCGGAATTTCAACGGACGTCAGACGCTCGGAGGAAGCGCGATGAGATTGGGAAGACTGAGCGTCGTCGTATTAATCGCTGCTTGCGTGGCGGGATGCAGTAGTAACTCCGCCATGGTGGGCGTCACAATATCTCCCACGACAGCAACAGTCGTCGAGCGGGGAACGCAGCAATTCAGCGCAGTGGGATCTGGTTCGACCACAACGACTGTGAACTGGCAGATTTGCCTTCCGCCGGCTACTGCGGGAAACCAGCCTACCAACTGCACACCTTTGCCTGGCCAAACAGGAACTGGTCCTACTGGCGTGGGAACGATCACGCAAGCATCGGCCACGCAAGCCGGAGGGCTTTATACGGCGCCATCGGCTGTGCCTTCTACGAATCCAATCCTTGTCGTAGCCACTAGCACGGTCGCTTCGAGGTCGTTTGCAACGGCCACGGTCACGATCACTTCAGGCATCACCGTGCAAATTACGCCCACTACCGCTACGATTGCGCCTCAGGACAGATTTACGTTTACCGCCACCGTCAGCGGCCCGACCAACGATCACGGCGTGACTTGGTCGGTGAATGGCGTGGCTGGCGGCGATTCGGTGCACGGTTTTGTCTGCCCGAATCCTTTGGTTCCTACGCCCCCGGCGTGCCCTGCCGGAACCTACGTTGCGCCGGCACAATCGCCAGGCGCGTGTCAGCGTAACGGCCACTTCGTCCGCCGATCCAACGCGATCCGCTTCCGCCAGTGTCACCGTTACGGCCGCTTCTCCGAGCCCTACGATCGTCAGTATCGATCCCACCACCGCTGCTCAAGGCTCGGTGCAACAGGATGTTTATATAAATGGTAGCGCTGTGAGCGGTACAGATTTCTTTTCCACCTCTGTAGTACTGGTCGATGGAGTTCCGATCGTTCCGACGTTTATCACCTCTACGCTCCTGCGTGTAACCATTCCTTCGACGCTGCTTCAGAGGTCAAAAGTAGTAAATGTTCAGGTGCGGAGAAGTAATGGGGATACCTCGCCTCCTGCATCGTTGACCGTTGCTCCGGTGCGGCCCGCGGTAATCTCTTCGACGCCCGATAGTGTGTCGGCAATGGCTTCCAGTGCAAACGTCACACTCTCCGGAGGTTTCTTCCTCCCGCCACAAACTGCTTCGGGTGGTACGACAGCGACATTCAACGGCGTGAGTGTTACGCCAACCGTGGTCAATAGCCGTCAGCTGATGGTCCCGACTCCGGTGAATGGTGCAATGACACCAGGCCTCTACCCCATCGTCGTTCAAAATCCAGGCATCGCCGCGAATCTGCCGTCCATTTCCGCGGTGAACTTGGCAGTGACGCCGAATCCGGCGTCGATTCCCACTGCTCCCAGCGCCAATATCGCGGTGGGAGCGAGCCCGTCTGCTATCGCGATCGATCCGGTATTGAATCTCGCGGCCGTTGCCAACACCGCTGACGGAAGCGTTTCCTTAATTAATTTGGCGACCAACTCCGTCGTCAAGACGATCCCCAACGTCGGCAATATGCCGACGGGGATAGCGATCGATGATCAATTGACAGACCACATCGCGCTTGTCGTCAACAGCGGTGACAATACTGTCTCCACCGTAGATCTAACCACTCAATCAGTCGTTGGGACGCCGTTTTCCGTTCAGATTGGCGCGCCGCCGCCCCCGGTTGCCGGACCCGTATCGATTGCAATCGGGATCAATCCTCTTACGCACCGCGCGGTTGTCGCATACCAATCAACCAATCTGGCCACCGTTCTGGACACTTCCACGGGAGTTCCTGTTTTCGTTGCGCAGATTGGCGGCACTCTCACGCCGTACAGTACCGGCGTTAGCCCGGCAATAGGAATTGACCCTCTATTGAACTGGGCAGTCATCACCCCGGGCGGTGCGGGCACCATCAATCTCGTTGACCTGGGTCGAGCCCCCATTGCGGGTGATGGCGGGAGGCCTCCACAGGTGATCGGAAGCCTATCCATTTCAACGAGCGTTCAGGGAGTCGGGATCAACACGGAAACCCACAAGGTACTTTTGACAAATCCAAGCGGTGGCACACTCCAGACGTTCAGCCTGCTCGATAACACGGTGAGCTCGATTTCCTTTACTGTCGGGCAATTGGGTTACGCCGCAGCTGCAGTGAATCCGTTGACCAATGTTGGAATCGCGGTGAACTCTCAGACGTCGACGGCGGCAGTGGTCGATCTTGGAACTGGTGTGATCTTGCAGCCGACAGTTTCGGGACTCGGCACCATGCCTCAGGCAGTCGCCGTGGATTCTGCGCTAAACGAAGCGCTCGTAGTGAATCAAACAAGCGGTACCGTCTCAGTCGTCTCTCTCGGCAATTCCTTCAGGAATCTACAAATTACGGGGTTGAATCCTGCCGTTGCGTTTGCTCCCGCTGCGGCGAATCTCTCCCTGACGATCAATGGTTTCGGTTTTGTGCCGGGAAGCTCGCAAGTGTTTCTCGACACCACCGCCCTGCCGTCCGGAGACGTCACGGTATCAAATGGCGGCAGGCAAATCGTTGCCACGGTCCCTGCGAACCTGCTACAAGCGGCGCGGCGTTACAGCGTGACCGTTCAAAACCCAGGTCCGAATGTCTCCAACACCACTGAGCTGACGGTTGTGCAACCCGTGGTTGTAGGAAACCTTCCATCAAGCGTCGCGGTTGATCCGGATCGCGACATAGCGATCGTCACCAATAATGGTGACGGAACGGTTTCGCTTGTAGACCTCACGACCGGAACTACTCTTCCGCAAAGCCCGCTGACGGTCGGGCAAGGCCCGATCGGCGTCGCTGTTTTGCCACGGCTCGCCCTGGCTGCGGTTGCGAACAATGCAAGCAGCGATGTGACGGTGGTCGATGAAAATGGGATCAACCCACCGCAGAGAGTGCCACTGTGCGTCGGATGTACCGGTCCGACCGGAGTTGGAATAGAGCAAGACTTAGCCACCGCGATCGTTGCTGCGTCAGGGCCGGATCCCGACTGCTCGACCGTCACCAGCGGTTGCGAGGTCAGTTTCGTCAGTCTCGCGCCAACAGGCTCATCTGCGGGAACGAACATAGGGGTGAATCAAAGTCCGGTGTCGGTGGCGACGGACCCGAATGGCGACCGATATGCGGCTGTCGGCGCTGCCTCGCAAGCAGGTAGCATCGACATCATCGATCTCTTAACGTCAACCGTTACTTGTCGTGTAAGCAATGTTCAGCTTCCGAGTGGCGTTGTGTTCGATCCCGTCAATCAGGTTTTTGTAGCCGCCAACAGCCTGCAGAATAATATTGTGATTGTCGATCCGCTTACATGCATTCCGACCACGGTGCGGGTGGGCATCAATCCAACGTCGCTCGATTACGACTTCCAGACGAGCACCCTCGTCACCGTAAATTCCGCGAGCAACACAATGTCGTTTCTGGACTATATGTGCCCTCCAGCGGTCGGCGCCCCAGTTACCTGCACGGCTCCTCAAACGCGCGGAATTTTCGGTTTGCCAAGCTCGGCGAAGTTTTCGCAGAACCAGCAGTTTTCGGTTGCGATTGATGCAAAGTTGAATCTGGCTGTGGTTGTGGATACAAACAACAGCCGTGTTTTGCTGATTCCTCTACCGCATTGAGGGGATGCCGGCTCATTGGAAGCAGGCCAACCATCGAGTCTCGCCCCGCATCCGACAAGGCCGGGCGAGTTGAATCCGATTGACCGTTTTCTCCGTGCCCGGCTATAATCGCGAGTTTGCGTTTCATGTAATTTACGAATAAGGAGTGAGAATGAGGATTCGATTGGCAACTCTGGCCTTGGTGGCGTCATTAGCAGGACCCGCAGCGTGGGCTCAGTCCGGTGGCGCAGGTGCTGCGTCGGCGGCTGGAATGAAGGTTGGAGTAATCAATGTGCAGGTGGCAATCACCAGCACGGGGGAAGGCAAGCAGGCGGCGGGTGAATTGCAATCGAAATTCGCTCCGCGGCAATCGGAACTCGACAACCTTCGCCGGCAGGTCGAAGACATTCAGACGCGGCTGCGCACGGGCGCGAGCACGCTGAGCGACGACGAGAAGGCGCGCCTTTCGCGCGAAGGCGATCAGTTGAGCCGCCAGTTTCAGCGCAAGCAGCAGGATTCGCAGGATGATTTCAACGAAGCGCAGCGGGAAATCGTCGATCGGATCGGCCGCAAGATGATCGACGTCCTCGATAAGTATTCGAAAGAGCAGGGATACGGTGTGATTTTCGATACCTCGGCGCAGAACACGCCCGTGGTTTACGCTGCGAACCAGATCGACGTGACGCAGGAAATCATCCGCCTCTACGATCAGAATTATCCGGTGAAGGCGGGCGCAGCGAAATCGTCAGCACCTCCGAGATCAGCTGCTCCAAAGCCGGCGCCGGCAACACCAGGACAGCCGAAGCAGTAGTTCCGCTTCGCTCCGTCTAGGAGATTTCCAAAGGCCTCCCGATCCGGGAGGCCTTTTTGTTTTCCCGCTCCCCGCTTCCGTCTTCTCAGGGCTTGGCAACGTACAGGTTGGGGAACTGCTCCCGCAGATTATTCATCTTCGGAATATCGCAGATCTGGATGTAGGGATTCTCCGGATGATGTTCGGCATAGTCTTGATGGTAGCTCTCGGCCGGATAAAATCCGTCAAGCGCAACGATTTGGGTCACGATTGGGCGCGAGTAGATCTTCGCTTGCGTCAGTTGTTCGATGTAGGCTTTCGCGATCCGCTCCTGCTCGGGGCTATTGAAGAAAATTGCAGAGCGGTACTGAGTCCCGGTATCCGGCCCTTGGCGGTTCAGCTGCGTCGGGTCGTGCACCACCGAGAAAAAAACTTTCAGCAGTTGTCCGAGAGTGATCACCGAAGGGTCGTAAACAATTTCCACCGACTCGGCGTGTCCCGTCGAGCCGCTGCTCACGGTTTCGTAGTCCGGATTTTTCAGCGTGCCGCCCGAATAACCCGCGGTGGATCGAATCACTCCTTTCACGTGTTTGAACACTGTCTGCACGCCCCAGAAGCAGCCACCCGCAAGGACAAGCGTTTCCTGTCCCGGCTTCGCTGCCAGCTTCTCATCAACGGCGGGATCGGGAATCGCAGAAGCCGTCGCAGCGGCAGCAGCCACCGCCGTAGCCGCTTGGCGGCGCGAAGTCACGAACAGCACCAGCGCAGCCGCGCAAAGAACCAAAAAGATCATCACAGTTCGACTCATATTTCTCCTTCTCGAATCTCACCCTTAGTACGCAAAACCGAATCGTCTTGGATTGGTTCGACCAAGATTGGCCGGGCCGGCGCAGCGCATCTCTCGCCGAGATTCGTGCCGCGCCCGTCCTGTTCGCGCCGCTTACTTCAGCGAAGCCATGTCAATCACGAAGCGGTACTTCACGTCACCCTTGGTCAACCGCTGATAGGCGTCATTGGCGAACGCCTTCGCCGCGAACGTCTTTGGCTTCTGACCTTCCTTAACGGTTTGTTGCGCTGTCTCGGTCATCGGGAGATGTCCTCTCAATATGCAGGTTCGAATGTAGGTCTGGACTCAGTTAGATGCAATCAGCCACTGTGCCGCTTCACTGCTGGAAACCCAGTCTATCCATCCCGCGGGGCGCTTGCCGAGCTGAATCGACGCGTCTTGCGTTTTCCAAGTGACCGAGCTTATACTTAATTGCTTCTAGATAGGTCGCTCGCCAAGTGGGCCGCAAGCCCACTTTTTTGTTGGGCGCAGAATTGGCGCGGGGGTCGAGGTATCGGCGGAAGGTGAGGACCGGATAACTGCCGCGCCTAGAACAGAATGGACTTGGAAAAGATACGTGAGGCAGCGGAGCGGGTGGCGCGCTCGCAGGGCCTCGAGGTTTTCGACGTAGAATGGAAGATAGGCAAGCAGCGGCTGCTGCGCGTCTATCTCGACCGGCTACCCGGCCCGGCCAACCCAGACAACCTGGGAGTGAGCCACGCGGATTGCCAGCGCGTGAGCGAGCAGTTGAGTGTAATTCTGGACGTGGAAGATCTGGTTCCGGGGCCCAGCTACATTCTGGAGTTGAGCTCGCCGGGCATGGATCGAAAGTTGATCAAGCCGGCTGACTACGAGCGATTTGTCGGCAGACTGGCGAAGATTTGGCTGGAGACGTCTGTCGAGAACCAGAAATATCTCGAAGGGCGATTGGCCGGATACGCGGACGGCAACGTGAAGTTGAAATGGAAAGACCGCGAAATTGAAATTCCGTACGCCGGGATTCGAAAAGCGAACCTGGTAGTAGAACTCTAGGGAGAACTTGGATGGCGAGTCTGCTGTACCAGACAATCGAGCAGATCAGCCGGGAGAAGCACATCGAGCCCGAGGTAATCGTCGCGGCCATTGAAGACGCGATGGTCGTAGCGGCGCGGAAATACTATCGCACTGAGGAAGAGCTGCGCTCGAAGTTCAATCCGGATACCGGACACGTGGATGTGTTTTCGGTGCGCGCGGTTGTGGAAGAGGTCACCGACCCGCTGCGTGAGATTTCCATCGGCGACGCGCGGAAGAAGCAGCCCGAAGTGGAGGTAGGCGGCGAGGTTACAGAAACGAAGCCGACCGACGTGCTGGGAAGGATCGCGGCACAAACTGCGAAGCAGGTAATCCTGCAAAAGGTTCGCGAGGCTGAGCGCGACACGATTTACAACGAATTCCACACACGCGTCGGCGAACTGGTGAACTGCATCGTGAAGCGGACCGAAGGACCGGACACGATTGTGGACTTGGGCCGCACCGAAGCGCGGCTGCCGAAGCGCGAGCAATCGCGGCTCGAGGCATATAACGTGGGCGACCGGTTGCGCGTGACGATTCGCGCTGTGGAACGCGCGGCAAAAGGGCCGCAAGTGGTTGTTTCGCGCGCCGATCCTGCCCTGGTGCAGCGATTGTTCGAAATGGAAGTGCCGGAAATTTATGACGGCACAGTGCAGATTCGTGCGGTGGCTCGAGAAGCGGGCGAGCGCACAAAAATCGCTGTGGAAAGCCGCGACAAGGACGTCGATCCCGTGGGCGCTTGCGTCGGCATGAAGGGGATGCGAGTTCAATCCATCATTCGCGAACTGCGTGGCGAGAAAATCGACATCATTCCCTACAGCGAAGAGACGGTGGCGTTCGCGCAGAAGGCGCTGAGCCCTGCAAAAGTGACACGCGTGCAGATCGTTGATCCCGAAGAGAAGCGGCTCGAAGTGATCGTCGAGGACACGCAACTCTCATTGGCAATTGGCAAGAAGGGACAAAATGTTCGCCTCGCAAGTAAGTTGATCGGCTGGAACATTGACATCAAGAGCGAAGAAGAGAAGCGCCGCGAAATCGAAGCGCAAATGGCCGCGCTGACGGCGCCGGGAACTCCGCTCACGCAACTGGCGGGTGTGGGACCGAAGACAATCGAGAAGCTCGAGGCGCACGGCGTTACTTCGATCGAGAAGCTGGCCGACATGACTCCCGAGCAACTTGTCGAAATTCCTGGAATCGGCGAAAAGATGGTGGAGAAGATTCACCAGTCCGTGGCGCTGTATTTCGAGGAGCTCGAAGCACAAGCCGCTGCCGGTCCTGAAGCTGCGCCTGCCGAATCCGAGGCGGCAGTGGAAGGGGAAAGCATTGCCGCGGAAGCGGAAGTGAGCGCGGAAGGTTCCAGCGAGAGTGGCGGATCGGTAGAAACTGCCAACAATTCCGAGACGGCGGAAGGTACAGAAGCTCGCGAAGCAGAGTCGTTAGAGGATGCGGGAGCGGGCGTAGACGCAAGCGTTGAAGGGGCTGAGACAGAGGCAACCGCCGGCGGAGAAGCGGATTCCGATTTAGAAGATGGCGCTGAGAAATCGGCGGGTACTGATTAGTTTTGGAGAAGAATAGGGGCTGATGGCAGATTCCAATCAGATTCGAATTAACGAGCTCGCGCGCGAACTCGAGATCAAAGCGAAAGTCCTGATCGATTTCCTGCCGGAAATCGGCGTCACGGAAAAAAAGACGCATTCGAGCTCGCTCGATCTCGAACATGCGGAGCTTGCGCGAAAGTATTTTGCAGGACTAGCGGCGAAGGAAGCTGCTGCCGAAGCGGAGAAGCAAGCAAAGGCGACTGCGGCGAGAAAGCCTGCCGCGCGTCTTGCGGCCGCGCCTGCACCATCAGCAGCAAAGCCTCCAGCGGCCCCGGGCAGTATCGCGCCTTCTGCTGCGGCGAAACCGGCGGCGCCCAGCGCCATTCCGGGAAGCCCGGCGGTACGTCCTGCTGGAGCGCCGTCCTCCCCTGCGGCCGCGTCTGCTTCAGCGACCAGCGCTCATCCACCCGCACATCCTCATGCTCAAGCACCAGCTGCTGCGAAACCCGCAGTAACTCCTACTGCGGCTGCTCCTGCGGCCCCGGCAAGACCTGGAGTTGCGCCATCTGCGCCGCGTCCGGGAGTTCCGCTTCGGCCTGCCGCACCCGGCCAGCCAGGCGCTCCTGCAGCACCGCGTCCTGCCGCTGCTGCGCCATCTGGAAGTCCTGCGTCGGCTTCAGGAACAGGTTCGGGAGCACCGCGACCCGCAGGCAGTCCTCCTTCGCAAGGCCAAAGATTTCCAGTTCGTCCTGGTGGACCACCATCTAGTGGGCAGCCTCGTCCCGGCGCGCCTCAGAATTTTCGTCCCGCAACCGCACCTGGCCAAACTCGTCCGAGCGGCCCGCGCCCTGGTATGCCATTGCGCCCCGGAGGCGGACCTCCAGGAAGATATCCGCAGCGTCCCGGCGGCCCCGGCGAACGAGGCGGCAGGCCCAATCAAGGACCTGTCGGCGGACAACGTCCCGGCGCGACGGGCGGAGCAGGAATTCCGAAAGCCGAACCCGGTAAGCCGCTTTATGCGCGTAAACCGCCCGCGTCGCGCGGCCGTCCTCTCATCGAGAAGCGCTATGCGGAAGGTGAACGCAAACTGCATCCTGTGCGCACCCGTGCGGGTGCGGGCGCAGGACGGGCGGCGCAAGCCGAGCCTGTGGCGCCAGTACAGCGCGAGCCGCGGGAAGTAACGGTCACCGAAGGAATCACGGTTCGGGAGCTGGCGGAAAAGCTTGACATTCGCGCGAAGGAATTGCTGAAGACGCTGCTCGACCGCGGCGTTTTCGCCAGCATCAATCAAGCGCTGGACGCGCCTACCGCGACGAGTCTCGCCGAAGCGTTCAACGGAATCGTGCAGGTGGTGAGCTTCGAAGAGCAGATCGTTCAGGAAGAAAAGGTCAAGGAAGTCCGGTCCGGCAATCAGCAGCCGCGTGCGCCGGTAGTCACGGTGATGGGGCATGTGGACCACGGGAAAACCAGCCTTCTCGACGCGATCCGCGAAACCGAAGTGGCCGCCGGCGAAGCAGGCGGAATCACGCAGCACATCGGCGCGTACGAAGCGCGCATCGATGGGCGCCGCATCGTGTTTATCGATACGCCGGGCCACGAAGCGTTCACGCGCATGCGTTCACGCGGCGCGAAAGTGACGGACATCGTCGTACTCGTGGTGAGCGCGGATGATGGGGTGATGCCGCAGACGGAAGAGGCAATTGCGCACGCCCAAGCTGCGAACACAAAAATCATTGTTGCGATCAACAAAATCGATAAGCCGGGCGCCGAGCCGGAACGCGTGAAGCGCCAGCTCGCCGACCGCAAATTGATGCCCGAAGAGTGGGGCGGCGACACGGTGATGGTGGAAGTCTCGGCGAAGACGAAACAGAATGTGCCGAAGCTTCTTGAAATGATTTTGCTGGTCGGCGATCTGCTCGAGTTGAAAGCCGATCCGGACGCCCCTGCCAGTGGAACCGTGCTCGAATCGCGCGTTGATAAAGGCCGTGGCCCGGTGGCAACCGTCCTCGTGCAAAACGGAACACTACATGTCGGCGATTTCTTTGTCGTCGGCGCCGTGTACGGAAAAGTGCGCGCGATGTTTGACGACATGGGCCATCCGATCAAGCAAGCCGCGCCTTCCACTCCAGTAGAAGTTCTCGGTCTGCAAGGTGTGCCGGAGGCGGGCGACCAGTTCCAGGTGACGGACGAAGCGAAAGCGCGCCACATCGTCGAATACCGGCAGGGGAAACAGCGCGAGGCATCACTTGCGAAGACAGCTTCAGGCCGCTTGACGCTCGATCAATTGCACGAGCAGCTTCGCGCTGGCGAAGTGAAGGATCTGCCGGTCGTTTTGAAGGCGGACGTGCAAGGGTCGGTGGAAGTGTTGAATGACATGTTGCCGAAGCTTTCGAACGATCAGGTGAAGTTGAAAGTGATCCAGGCGAGCGTCGGCGCGATCAGCGAGACGGACGTGCTGCTGGCTTCGGCTTCGAACGCGATCGTTGTCGGATTCAACGTGCGTCCAGAAAGAAAAGCGGCGGAACTGGCGCAGCGCGAAGGCGTAGACATCCGGCTGCACACGATTATTTACGAATTGCTGGATGAACTGAAGAAGGCCGTCGCCGGTCTGCTCGCTCCGGTCATCAAGGAAACCTATCTGGGCCGCGCGGAAGTTCGCAACACGTTCCGCGTAAAGGGCGTGGGAATGATCGCCGGCTGTTCGGTGCAGGACGGCATTCTGAAGCGCGACGCGGAAGTGCGCGTGTTGCGCGACAATGTGGTGATCTACACGGGCAGAATCAGTTCGCTGCGCCGCTTCAAGGACGATGCGAATGAAGTGCGCGCTGGATTTGAGTGCGGCGTGGGCGTTTCGAATTTCAGTGACGTAAAAGTAGGCGATATTCTCGAATGTTTCAAGATCGAGAAGACGGTCGCCCCGGAGTTCGTCAACGTGGGAGATCGCGGGCGGCCGCAGGAAAGCGCGGAAGCCCGGCGAAATTAGTTAGCGAATTTTGAATCGTCCGTTGCTGTTCTCTCGTACGAGCGCGGATATGCCGATCGGCCTTCTCACCCTGGAAATTCACATTCCCGACGCGCAATCCCTCAAGGATAAGCGGCAGGTGCTCCGCAGCCTGAAGGACCGGCTACGCGCGCATTTCAACGTGGCGGTGGCGGAGCTGGAGCATCAAGAGCTATGGCAACGCTCGCGCGTGGGCGTGGTGAGTATTTCAGGCGACGGCAAATATCTCGAGGAATCGCTCGAAGCGATTGCCTCGGAATCCGAGCGAATTCTGGGACGCGACTTGGTATCGCGCGATATTGAATATTTTGAGGATGGAGAATGAATACGGGGGCAAATCGCACCGGAGGGCACCGCGTAGAGCGGATCGCCGAAGAAATCCGGATCGAAGTGAGCCTGATGCTGGCTGGTGAACTGAAAGATCCGCGTCTCGCGGGAACGGTGATGATCACGGAAGTGCGTGTGACGCCCGATCTGCGAACCGTGCGCGTCTACGTGAGCCTGGCGGATGAAGATGAAACCGAGCGCGCCAGCACGCTCGCGGGATTGCAGGCTGCGAAAGGCTACGTGCGCCACGAACTCGTCGAGCGCCTGCAACTTCGCCGCGCTCCGGAAGTGTTGTTCATCCTCGATCAGTCTGAAGAAATCGGCGATCGCATCGATCAACTGCTGCGAAACGCGAAAAGTCCGGGGAAATAACCGAAGCGTATGCCCCGGAAGCCACAGCCTCCTGCCATCGACGGTATCCTTGTCGTTGATAAGCCTCGCGGAAAAACTTCGCACGACATCGTTGAATCCGTACGCCGGCTCGTCGGGTTTCGGCAGATCGGCCATCTCGGAACGCTCGATCCGCTAGCCACCGGCGTGTTGGTGCTGGCGCTCGGACGGGCAACGCGCCTTGCACGATTCTACGCGGGTCGGCGCAAACGATATAGCTGCGCGGTGAGGTTCGGGTTTGCCACCGATACCTATGACGCGGATGGCGAGCCGCTCGGCCCAGATTCGGCGCCTGCGCTTGATGCGGAAAAGATCGCTGCTTTGGCGGCGCAGTTCGTCGGAAACATTCAACAAACGCCACCGTCGTTTTCCGCCAAGAAAATTCACGGAACGCCGGCGCATGAGCTGGCCCGAAAACATAAGCCGGTAAATCTCGAGCCGGTGGAAGTGGAAGTATTCGAATTTCGGCTCACGGGTGTGGAAGGTTCGGTTGCTCGCTTTGTGGTGGAGTGCGGTGCCGGCACGTACATCCGTTCACTCGCGAACGATCTAGGCAAGCTGCATGGCGCGAATGCTCATCTTGCGGAAATTTCGCGCACGGCAGTCGGCGAGTTTACGCTGGATCAAGCGACATCGCTGGCGGGGCTGGAACAGGACGCGAAGGCCGGACGCATAGCGGAGCGGGTAATCAAGCTCGAAGGCATGTTGCCGGAGCTGCCGCGAGCGACCGTGCTGCCGATCGTTGAGAAGCGCGTGCAGCACGGGGCAAAATTCAATTTGTCGCTCGCACAAATTCAGCCTGGCCGCACGGAGGTGGCGCAGGGTGCGCCGGAGCATTTGAATTCAGGTGAATGGAAGCCCGCGCGGCTGCGTGTGTTCAATCAACAGGGCCAACTAATTGCAATTGCCGAGCCTGTGGTGCCTCGCACGTATCAGCCGCTCGTTGTGCTGGAAGGAGCGTCCTAGACATCCAACTCAGCGCGGCTATTTTCGCAGCTGCGTTACTGCTAGGGTCGCGGCGGAGGCTGCGGCGGCGTTTCATTTTGAGGATTCGGGTTGGGCTGCGGCGCAAGGGGTTGTTGAGGCAAAGGCTGGGCCGGCGGCTGCTGCGGCGGCTGGGGTAATTGGACTGGAGCTTCGCTGCGGTCAACCCCGCGTCCTCCACCGCCGAAAAACCCACCCTCGCCTTCCCCCGTGCCGCGACCTGCATAGATCAGACGATCTTTGCGCGGTGAAAAATCGACCAAACGCGGCGTGATCATCACGATTATGTCGCTATCTTGATCCGTCTTGCCCTGCACGCTGCCGAGCATGCCAATTCCAGGGACTGAAGAGACGTACGGCCAGCCATTCAGCGAGGTCGAAACCTCGGGCTGTCTGATCCCCATCACCATCGTCGTCTCGTTTTCGCGAAGCCGAATCGTCTGCTCCACGGATTCATTCGATATCACGGGTATTCCGTTAAACGACTGCGCTGCGATGCTGCTGATTTCGAGATTCAGGTGCAGTGTCACTTCATCGTTGGGATGAATGCGGGCCGTCGCCTTCACTTTCGTTCCGATATCCAGGTACTCGACACCCGGAAATGCAGTGGCCGCCAACGGATTGGTCGCTCCACTGAAGCTTGTGTTGTTCAGAATTACCGTCGCGGTGTTTGAACCTTTGTCCGCTGTGACGGCGTCCGCTCTTCCGTTCGCGTCAAAATCCGCGGTGGCGACGGCAACGGGCGTGGTTCCGACCGGCAACTCGAAATTGGGTCCGAATAGTCCGCTGCCCAGATTGAGCAGAACCGAAACCGCATTGTCGTTCTCGTCCGCTACCAGGAGATCGAGCCGGCCATCTACGTTGAAGTCTGCGACGGCAAGCGAAGTAGGGCCATTTCCGGCGGGGAATACACTCTGCGCCTGGAATGTTCCGTCGCCGACGCCATTGAGAATCGAGACGGTGTTGTCGGTATTATTCGCGACGGCAAGACCGGGGAAGCCGTCGCCACTAAAATCGCCGGTGGACACCCAAACAGGCGCCGTGCCAACTGCATAGTCGGTCCGGCTTCTGAACGTTCCGTCACCATTTCCGATAAAGACTGAAACTGTGTTGTCGTTTTGATTGGTTACGGCCAGGTCGATGTGGCCGTCGTTGTTGAAATCAGCTGCCGCGATCGAAGAGGGTGCGTGGCCGGTGGCGATGAAAGTCGGTGCCTTGAACGTGCCATCGCCATTACCCAGGAAAACGCCCAGGGTGTTGTTTGCATTATTCACCACCACAAGATCGGCGAAACCACTACTGGTCAAAGTGGCTGCAACAGCAGCTACTGGTCCGGTTCCCGTTCCGGTTGAGATGTCCACTTTAGGCTTGAAGGTTCCGTCTCCGTTGCCGAGAAGAATCGAGACGGTGTCTGCGGTGCGATTGACGACGGCAAGGTCCAGATTCAAATCGTTGTTTACCGTTGGATTAAAATTCGCGCTGGTGATCCAAACCGGTCCAGCACCGGTCGGGATGCCGGTCGTTGGGGTGACGAACGTGCCATCGCCGTTGCCGAGAAAAAGCGAAAGCGTGTTGTCGGTGTTGTTGGCGACGATGATGTCCTCAATGCCGTTGTTGCGCACGCTGCCGGTGGTCACAAAAACGGGGACTGCGCCGGTCGGCAGGGCGGTGGTGGGCAGTTTCGCCGATATCAAACCTGCTACGCCCGTGCCGGTTCCCGCGAGGCTGGGCGAATACTGCGCGAGTGCCACCGGAAAACGCTCACCCACGAAGAACGTGGCAGGCTTCCCGTCTTCGGCACGCAGCAGAATTCGCCGTCCCGTGCGAACCAGCGAAAGCATCTCGGAAAAAGTTGCGCTGGCGCCCGGCAGGGTCGCGAGGAATGTAGTTGAGCCACCGCCGAAAGCGACGAGGGGGGGAACCAATGATCCAATGCCGACTTGGCCTGAGCCCAAGAGCGCGGCAATTTGAGTGGCCGTTAACCCGGCGAGCGACGACGGCGTGCCGAAGAGCTGGGTTATAACGTCAATCAACCCTTGCTGCGATTGCAGGGCCTCCTGCACTTGCTGGCGGCTGAGAGTGAATACTTTGGCGCTTTGAGGCGGAGTGATTCCCAGCTCCCGGGAGTAATTGCGATCGACTTCCAGCACCTCAATTTCGAGGATCAGTTCTCCCGCGGGATTTTCGAGATTCTCGATCAAGCTCGATGCCACAGTGACTGCCTGCGGAGAAGCCCGCATCGTGATCGTGCCGCTGCGCGTATCCAGGTCTGCGCGCGTGATGCCGGCGATTTCACGCACGAGGCGGAAGATCTCTGTCATTTGCTCCGGGGTTTCTGAAGCGGGGAGCACCACGGTGCGCACTACCGAAAGCGCATAGTCCTTGCGCTTTTGCATCGTATTTTCGGCAACGAGGAAAAGATGTTTCGTCAGCGGCCTCCAGAAAGTCCCGGTCTCCTCGCCCAGCAACCGCATGGCGGTGGGGAAGTCGAGATCGTCGATGTGAAACCGAACCGTTCGTGAGCGGAGGTCAACGTCGAACGCTACTTCGACCCCGAATTGACGCGCGATCTCGTTGTAAGCGCTCTGCGTGTCTCCTCGGATATCAAAGTTCTTTTTTCCGGGCGTGTATTCGAGATGAACTTCGCCTGCCAACTCTTGTGCGCTGGCCGCCGACTTGATTTGTCCTCGGAACAGGGCACTGAGTTCGGCGTAGCGAGCCTGTAGCACGCGGTTGGAGGGGTCGAGTGCGCGAACTGAAATCAGAAGCCGAAGCGCCTCGGAGAGCCGTCCGGAGATTGCTTCGCGCTCGGCAAGGTCCATCTTTTCCTGCACGACGTGCCCTTTGGCGATCTCCAGACTCGAAAAGTAACCGGCGTCCTTCGGAGCCCAGCTTACGGCATCGGAATAAGAGTCGAACGCGGCCTGCCAATTGCCCTCGTGCTCGGCACGCAAGCCTCGCTTGTAGGCTGCCAAGGCCTTATTGGCGTCGGGCTTAAAAGCCGGTTTTGCAGGCGTGGTGGCGGATGACGAGCTTTGTTTTTGAGGCGAGCGAGCCTGCTGCTTTGAGCTCAGGGGACGGGCGGATGCCATTAGGGAGAGGCAAAAAGCAGCCACAATCGGAATTCGAGCGAGCCCTCGCCGGTTATGCATAGGAGCTTCCATTCTACAGGAGTGAGATGGCGGTGGGTCCGCCGAGTAGCCGAAAGCCCTTGATTTTAACGATACGGAGGAGCTAGACTTGTCTTTGTAGTTGCAACTGTGTTTCAACTGGAAACTCCATGCTTTCCGCTTTATTGGTGGCCCTTCGCGAGGGTGTCGAAGCCGCGCTCGTTGTCGGCATCGTCCTGGTGTATCTGAACCGGACCGGCCGACGGGCGCTTACCAAATACGTGTGGGCCGGTGTTGCACTTGCCGCCGCGGCGAGCGTTGTGGCTGCCATCCTGCTCGATCGCTGGAAGGTTAGCGAGGACGGCTTCGAAGGATTGCTGATGCTGGTGGCCGCGGCGCTCGTGGTGACGATGATCGTGTGGATGAACCGGGTGGCGCGAACGTTGCGAAAGAGTATCGAATCGCGCCTCGAAACATACGCCCAGCAATCCACTCGCGTGGCCGGATGGGGAATCGGAGCTTTTGTGTTTCTGATGGTTGTGCGCGAAGGCGCGGAGCTTGTCCTGATCCTGCGAGCGGTTGAACTATCGAGTGCGGGGGTAGAAGTCTGGATCGGAACGCTGCTGGGAATTGGACTTGCGGTCGCGGTAGGGCTCTTCTTCTTCCAGGGCACCCTGAAAATTCCGCTGCACCGTTTTTTTGCTGCGACGAGCGTGATTTTAATGGTCGTCGCTTTCCAGTTGGCTCTTACAGGGCTGCACGAATTGAGCGAGGCAATGTGGCTGCCGTCGAGCAAGACGGAAATGGCCACGATTGGGCCGATCGTGCGCAATGAAGTTTTCTTCTTCATCGTGATCCTGGGTGCTGCGGCGCTTGTGGTCCTGCGAGAATGGTTTGGAACGAAGGCGCCCGTCGCCGAGCAGGCTGCGAACCCGGCCGAGCGAAGAAAGCTGCAGTGGGAATTTCGACGCCGGCGAGCCTGGAGTTTTGCGGCCGCGAGTTTGTGTTTGCTCGTTGTGCTGGCTCTAACGGCCGAATTTGTATATGCGCGCAGCGTAAATGCGCCCGTACAAGCCACGGCGCTGGTGGCGCAAAATGGCGAGGTACGTATCCCGCTTTCGCAGTTGATGGACTCAAGCCTTCATTACTACACAGCCGAAGTGAATCAGGCCGACATCCGCTTCCTTGTGATTCACAAGTCGAGCGGCGATTACGCAACGGCTCTCGATGCCTGCCAGATTTGCGGCGCGGTTGGATACCGGCAGGAAGGGCAGAACGTAATCTGCCGCAACTGCGGCGCGGCGATCTATATCCCGTCGATTGGACAATCGGGCGGCTGCAATCCAATCGCCGTGAAATCGCAAGTGGAAAAGGGAGAAGTGGTGGTCGACCTTTCGGCGCTGATGGACGCGGCCTCGACAATTCACGCCAAATAGAATGTTTGCCCGCCTGGTAGGTGAATCCTTCATTCGCAATCCGCGCCGCAAAATACTGACGGCTGCGGCGCTCGTGGTAGGCATGGCTGTTGCGACAGCCACTCTTACGATTGCGCTCGATGCCGGCGACCGGTTGGCGCGCGAATTCCGCAGCCTCGGCGCAAACCTGTTGGTAAGGCCGCAATCGGATACGCTTCCGGTGGAAATTGGCGGCGTGGACTATCGCCCTGTCGACGAGGGTGCATACCTGCAAGAAGCCGATCTCGGCAAGCTGAAGATGATTTTCTGGCGTCACAATATTCTCGGATTCACGCCGTTTCTCGACGTGCCGGCAGTCCTGGATAGTTCCAATACGCCTGTCGAAACCACGGTGATTGGAACGTGGTACGAACACGATGTGCCGGTTCCCGACGGGACGCACTTTCGCACGGGGCTTAAGACCACTCATCCTTCGTGGAAGATCACCGGCAAATGGTTTGCGGACAACGCAAAGGAGTGCGTCGTAGGAGCCGATCTGGCGGCTGCGCATGCGGATGCAATTCAGGTCGGGAAGACGATTGAAATCGCTGCATCGACGAACCCGGCAGGCCAAAACTCCGCTGTTGGTGACCGGAATCGTTTCGACCGGCGGCGCCGAAGATCATTCGGTGCTGGTTCCTCTCTCGGTTGCGCAGGCCCTTTCGAATCATCCCGGCCAATTCAGGCAACTTTTTGTGAGCGCGCTCACGAAGCCTGCTGACGCGCTTTCGGTCCGCGATCCGCAATCATTGACGCCCACCGAATACGACCGCTGGTTCTGCTCGCCATACATTTCTTCGATCAGCTATCAAATCGGCCAGGCAATCCCCGGCGTCGACGTGCGCGCCATTCGCCGCGTGGCGGACACAGAAGGTAGGATTCTCTCGCGCATCAGTACGTTGCTATGGATTGTCACTTTAGCGGCGCTTGGTGCGGCGGCTTTGGCGGTGGCGGCGACATCTGCGACCACAGTGCTGGAGCGACGCGCTGAGGTAGGGGTGATGAAAGCGCTCGGCGCTCGGAATGCCATCGTGGGCGGAATTTTTCTGGCCGAACAATTGATGCTGGCTGTGGTGGGCGGCGCGACGGGCTATCTGCTTGGCTTATTTCTTGCTCGCGCTTTGGGCCAAAGCGTATTTGGAGTACCGGGATCGCCGCGGATGATTCTGTTACCCGTCGTATTGGGGCTGGCCGCGTTGGTGGCGATTCTCGGCAGCTTGTTTCCTTTGCGGCGCGCCGCGCATTTCGAGCCGGCGGCGATTTTGCGAGGCGAATGATGTTCGGCCGTTTGCTATTTCAATTATTACGCGGGAGCCGCGGGCGTTTGGCGGTGGCGCTGATCGCGATAGTAAGCGGCGCCGCCGTAATTTCTGCGTTGCTTAACCTCAATCTTGACGTCGGCGCCAAGCTGACGCAGGAATTCCGCACGCTGGGTGCGAATGTCGTTGTTGCCCCGAGGCAGTCCCAAGGAACCGTGCCGCCGACAGGAACTGCCATGTCTTCGTCGGGCGCCGCTGGGCTGATGGACGAGAATCTGGTTCTCCAGCAAGTGAAATCGGTGAAGACAGCGCAAATTGTCGCAGCGCCGTACCTCTACGTGATTGCTCGCGCTGAAAAAACTCCGGTAGTTGTCGCCGGCACGTGGCTCGACGAAGTTCAGAGACTCTCGCCAACGTGGAAAATCGGAGGGAACCGAGTCGATTCGCGCGACGACCAGGTGCATGCGCTCGTTGGTCAGAACGTCGCACGCGAGCTTCATCTCGCGCCCGGCAACGAATTCGCGTTGGATTATTTGGGCCGCACGACGAAGCTCACCGTCGCGGGCGTCGTCGACTCCGGTGATGCGGAAGACAATCAAGTATTCGTGAATCTTGACGTTGCGCAGGAGCTATCGAATCTGGAGGGACAAATCGGGCTCGTTCAACTGAACGTGGGTGGGGGCTCGAAAAGCGTTGCCGATGTAGCAGCGAAGCTGGCCGCCGCGCTACCGGGCTACGATGTGCATCCGATTCGCCAAGTGACGGCGGCAGAAGGAGCGCTCCTTGGCCGGCTGCGGCTGCTGATTTTTTCCATGGTTGCGCTAATTCTGGTGCTCACGTCGCTATGCGTGCTCGCAACCATGGCGGCGCTTGCGATTGAACGTCGCGAGGACGTAGGCCTGATGAAAGCGCTCGGCGGCTCCATCTCGCGCGTCGTCGGATTATTTCTCGCCGAGGTGGGCGTGCTCGGCGCTGTGGGCGGCGCAATAGGCTGCATCGTGGGGATGCTATTAACGCGCTGGATGGGGCATCGCGTGTTTGAAGCGACGATTTCGATGCGCTGGGAAATAATTCCGCTCACAATTGCACTCATGATCGCGGTCGCGCTGGCAGGCGCTTCTCCGCTGCGAATGCTTGGAAATGTGAAACCGGCCGTGATCTTCCGAGGAGAATAGTGACGACGCTCGTACAAGTGGAGGGACTGCGAAAAGAGTACGGGCACGTGCGTGCGCTCGATGGAGTTTCATTTCAGGTGAACGAAGGCGAATGGATCGCCTTCATGGGCCCGTCCGGCTCGGGCAAGACGACGCTCATCAATATTTTAGGAGGGCTCGACACGCCGACTGCGGGGCAAGCAGTTGTGGATGGCACCGATGTCGCGCGCCTCGACGAAGCAGGCCTCACACGATTTCGCGCTGAGAAAATCGGATTTGTCTTCCAGCAGTTTCATCTGGTGCAGTACCTCACCGCGCTTGAAAACGTAATGCTGGCACAGTATTTTCACAGCACGACCGATGAAAACGAAGCGCGGCTCGCTCTCGAGCGCGTGGGATTAGGCGACCGCCTGAAACATCTTCCTTCGCGGCTTTCCGGCGGCGAACAGCAGCGTGTCGCGGTGGCTCGCGCTTTGATCAATCATCCGAAATTGGTTCTCGCCGACGAGCCAACCGGAAACCTGGACGAAGCCAACGCCGAAACCGTAATTCGCCTCCTCCGCGAACTGCACGATCAAGGGCACACAATCCTGATGGTTACGCACGATCCAGCCATCGGCCAGCTCGCCGACCGTCGCATCGATCTCGCGCACGGCCGCATCGTGCAGATTTCGGAATTCTCAGCAGAGGACGAGGTCCGCTTCGATCATCTGCTCGAGCAGGTGTGGATCTGCGGTGAAGAGGGAATCGCGCCGGCGCTCGAGAAAATCCGGCAATCGAGCGGTCCTGACCCGATGCGAATTATTTCGCGCCTCGCGGATTTGAAACTCCTCGAATTGCGCGGGAGCGAGGTCTCGCTCACGGCGCACGGCGAGAACCGCGCGCGCGATATCGTGCGCCGGCGGCGTCTGGCGGAACGGCTGCTGACCGATACATTCTCGATCGCCGATTCCGAAGCCGACTCGCACGCCTGCAAATTCGAGCACATCATCAGCCCCGAACTCGACCAGCGCATCTGCGCGTTCCTCGGCCATCCTCAGACCTGCCCGCACGGCAACCCGATCCCGCCCGGCCGCTGCTGTCCCTCTCGCTAGCGCAGCGCCGGTCTCTGTTAGAATTGAACTGGATGCCGATACCACAGGACGTCCGTAAAAAACCAACCGACGTAAAGGTACGCGTCTCAACCGGAGAGGGCGTTGATGTGACCTGGTCAGACGGGCACACGAGCCACTATCCGTTTCCGTATCTGCGTGATTTGTGTCCGTGCGCGTTGTGCAATGATGAGCGCGATAAGAAGGCTCGCATGGGAACCTCGCCCGCTGCCTCGATTGAGCTACCGATGTACAAGCCACGCGTGACGGCGAAAAGCGCCCAGGCCATGGGCAATTACGCATTGCAGATAACGTTCTCGGACGGCCACGCCACCGGAATCTACAGCTTCGAGCATCTGCGCGAGATCTGCCCCTGCGAGGCCTGCGGCAGGGACTTTCGAGACGCACAACCGTCGCAGCCCGAAGCGAATGCCGCGCCTGCTCGGACCAAGTCTTGACGACAACTCTCGGAACGACCCAGCAATCGCCAGCAACGGCGCGCGTTGAGGCGCTTTCCTTGGGAGCCTGTTTCAACGTATAGTTCATCCCCTCATCATTTGATAGCGTATGGCATCAAACACCACGGGTAACACATTCACGCCGGGTAGACCCCGCCCTGTAGCCAAAGTCCTCGTGGCCACTACGGCCATGTTGGCGTTCATCTCTTTCTGGCGGGCCGCAGCGATCGTCCTCAACGACCTTGCTTCGTCAGCCTACTACGCGGGCGGTGAAGCCGAGCAGTTCATAGGCAAAACCGCTCCCTGGTTCATTCTCGGCATCATGCTGTTTTCGTATGCGGTGCGAGCCGTGTACGTCGAGAGCTGCAGCATGTTCGTGCGCGGCGGTGTGTACCGCGTGGTGAAAGAAGCGCTCGGAGGAACTCTCGCGAAGTTCTCCGTTTCGGCGCTGATGTTTGATTACGTCCTCACAGGCCCCATCAGCGGCGTCTCGGCAGGGCAGTATCTCGTTGGCGTCCTCAACGAATTGCTGGCCTACGCGCACGTTCCGCTGCACCTCAACGTCAACGCGACCGCCGCGGCTATCGCTATCGCCATCACCCTTTATTTCTGGTGGGAAAACATCAAAGGTGTTCCCGAATCAAGCGGCAAAGCGCTTCGCATCATGGAGCTCACCACCGTGATGGTGGTATTGCTGATTGCGTGGTGTCTCTACACCCTTTATGCACGGCCCGATTGGCACCTTCCTCCGTGGCCGCATCCCTGGAATATGAAGCTCGACAAGGGATCGCTCGGCTGGCTGGACCGGTACCAATGGGCCCACATGATTACGCTGGTTGCAATCTTTGTGGGTCTCGGGCACTCGGTTCTGGCGATGAGCGGCGAAGAATCGCTCGCGCAGGTGTACCGCGAAATCGAGCACCCAAAACTTAAGAACCTTAAGAAAGCCGGTTTGATTATTTTCATTTATAGCCTGGTCTTCACTTCTTTGGTTTCGTTTTTCGCCGTGATGATCATTCCGGACAATGTTCGCCCTGCATTCACCGAGAACCTAATCGGCGGACTTTCGATGCATCTAGTCGGGAGTTTTCCGGCGCGCCTAGCTTTCCACGTGTTCGTAGTAGTTGTCGGGACGCTGATTCTGGCCGGCGCGGTGAATACGGCCATTGTCGGTTCCAATGGTGTCCTGAACCGCGTGTCCGAAGATGGAGTACTCACCGACTGGTTCCGGCATCCGCACCCGCGCTTCGGGACGACACATCGGATCATCAACCTTGTGGTTCTCTTTCAGATAGTGACGATCGTCGCAAGCCGCGGCGACGTGACGTTCCTTGGCAACCTGTATGCGTTCGGCGTGATTTGGAGCTTCTCGATGAAGGGGATCGCCGTCCTCGTGCTGCGCTATACCCATCCCCAGGATCGCGAATATCGGGTTCCCCTGAACCCCGTAATTTTCGGTGTTGAAATTCCGGTTGGTCTTGGATTAATCACACTCGTCTTGCTTGCAATCGCGATCATCAACTTATTTACAAAGCCGGATGCCACGATCGCTGGGCTCACCTTTTCAGCGTTGCTCTTTACAATATTTGAAATCTCCGAGCACCGCGTGCGCAAGCGACAGGCGGGCGCATCCCACGTCGAACTCGATCAGTTTAATCTCGCGCCGGAAGCCGAGCTGACGCCGACTAGCGTTGGTGTAGCGCCCGGAAACATTCTGGTACCCGTTAGCACTTACTACGCGTTGTATCACCTCGAAGCGGTGTTGCGGCGTGTGAGAAGTCATGACGCGGAGGTTGTGGTGCTGCACGTGCGCATGCTACGCCGCGCCGCCTCAGGCGAGTACGATTTGGCGCCCGATCAGCTTTTCAGCACGATTGAGCAGCTGCTTTTCACCAAAGTTTTGGCGGTTGCTGAGAAAGAAGGCAAACCGGTTCGTTTGGCGGTCGCCGCCGCCAACGATTTGTGGGAAGGCATTCTGCGCACAGCTGCCAATCTCGAATCGAGCACCATCGTCTGTGGCAGTTCATCAAAAATGCCGGTGACTGAGCAGGCTCGCGCAATCGGCCTGGCTTGGGAACGAATGCCCGAACCGAGACCGCGCGTCACTTTAGAGATTTTTACGCCTTCGGGTCAGGAGCAGATTTTTTATCTTGGCCCTCACGCGCCTCGTCTCACGCCGAAAGAGATTGATCTACTGCACAAGCTCTGGCTGAAGCTGAGCGACAAATTGCCGGGCGAAGAAATCCATCATCACGATATCGTTCACTTCGCGCTCGATGAGGTCGAGCGCGAGATTGATGAAGGGCAGGAAGACGCTGTAATCCAGAGGCTTCGCGACCATCTTCACGACATCGAAACTCACCGGCCGCAGCTTCCTCCGGCCAAGCCGCAATCGTAGCGCTTCTAAGCAGTCAGTTCCGATGTGCAATTCGGGCAGCGCTTGGCTGCGATGGGGATTGCCGTCGCGCAATAAGAGCAGTCCTTCGTCTTCGGTGCAGCGGCCGGCGCAGGCTTGTTCCAACGATTCACCATGCGTATCAGGAGAAAAATCGCGAACGCCACAATCAGAAAATCGATGATGTTATTGAGGAATAGGCCGTAATTGATCGTCGGCGCTCCCGCAGCTTTCGCGGCCGCGAGGCTGTCGTACGATTTTCCGGAAATGTTGAGGAACAAATTCGAGAAATCCACTTTGCCCAGGATCAGGCCGAGAGGCGGCATCAAGACATCGCCTACTAGTGAGGTGATAATTTTTCCGAACGCGGCGCCGATAATAATACCGACGGCCATATCGAGCACGTTCCCGCGCATTGCGAATTCTTTGAATTCCTTCAGCATGGAGTTTTCTCCTGATCGCTTTTGGATCGGAAGTCAGCCCGGGCCGGTTCGGGCCTGCGCGTGATAGTCGCGCTGTGGATATTACGGGGCGGAAGGTTAGACGGAACGAGACCGTGTAGCAAGCCCAAAGCTATATTTCTCAGGAAGGCTTCAGGGCCGCCGGAAAATTGTAAATCAGCTCACAATCGGGAAACGAGAGAGGTCACTTCATCGAGCAGGCGCCGCGTCGTCTCGGCCTTATCGGTTTCTGCATAGACTCGCAACATAGGTTCCGTCCCCGAGGCTCGCACCATCACCCAGCCAATCTCTCCCAGATATACTTTGACGCCATCGAGATCCTCGCGGCGCACAACAGACCAGTCGAGCAGACGTTTGAAACTTCCATTCGCAAAATGCTGCAGCGCCTTTTCCTTTTGTCCCGGCTTCACAGTAAGATCCAGGCGACCATAATGATGCGCTCCGAATTCACGGTGTAGCATCGCAATCAGCTCGCCGAGCCGCTTCCCGTGCCAGGCCATTACTTCGGCCAGCAACAGCGCGCTCACCGTCGCGTCACGCTCGGGAAGATACAGCTTCGTTCCGATTCCGCCGCTTTCTTCGCCGCCGAGGAGGACGTCGCCGTCGAGCATTCGGTCGCAAATATATTTGAAGCCGATGGGTGTTTCCCACACTTTGCGCCCAAGTTTCGCGGCGATCTTGTCGATCATTTTCGTGGTAGAAAACGTTTTGGCCACGTCGCCTGTAAGCTTGCGCGTACCGGCAAGATGCCAGAGCAGTAGCGAAAAAATCTGGTGCGGCGTCACGAACGTTCCGTCGGCGTCCAAAGCGCCGATGCGATCGGCATCGCCATCGAGGGCGAACCCGGCATCGTATTTTCCGTCACGCGTGGCTTTGCGCAGCGCTTCCACATGAGGCTCGATCGGTTCGGGATTTACGCCCCCGAACAGCGGATCGCGATTTCCTCGAATCTCTTTGCATTCGATTCCATTTCGCCGGAAAAGCTCGCTCAGCAGCCCGCGGCCCGCCCCGTGCATCGGGTCGACAACGAACCGGAACTTCGCCGCTCGCAGCCGATCCCAATCAACCAATCCCAAAATAGTTTCAAGGTAGGGCGTACGAACGTCGAGCGAGTGAATTAGGTCCGTGCGCGGCGGCAGCGCGGGCACGCCGTCTCGTAATACCTTCTCAAGCTCATTTTCAATTTGCGCAACGATGGCGGGCGAGGCGGAGCTTCCATAGCTCGCCTTGTACTTCATGCCATTCCACTGGTACGGATTGTGGCTGGCCGTGATCTGAATTCCGCCGGCGGCATTGCGAAGCCGCACCAGCAGGGAAAGCGCGGGTGTAGGGCACGCTTCGCTCGCCAGCCATACAGGGGTGCCTGTGGCAGCGACGGCCTCCGCCGCCGCGCGCGCGAAGCGCTCAGAGCCAAAACGCGTATCGTAGCCAACTAAAACGCCGCTGCCAGGTTTCTCGGCGCGTACCACATAGCGCGCGATCGCGTGCGCTACCTTCCGCACATTGTCGGCGGTGAAGTCCTCAGCGATCACAGCGCGCCAACCGTCTGTTCCGAAGCGAATTTGAGTCATCTGCAAGAAGTATAAGCGATGCGGAAACCTGCGAGAAGCAACTCGAAGAGCTCGGTGCGGTTAGTCGCCAATAAACTTCAAGTACAGCCCTTCGCCGTCTTTGCAGCGCCCGGCCATGCCTTCAATCGCATCCACGAATGCACGCTGCTCTTCGGTGTCTGCCTTTTGCCTGATCCGCCGCAACTCGAAAATAAGTTCGTCCATTTGAAGATGGTTGAAGACGGTCTCGCCCCAGGGGTCGATGTAACGCAGGAAATGATAGGTGAGGTCGTCCCACGATGGAAAAAAGCGGCTCAACAGGCTTTCAAGGTCCGGGATCTCCTCAACCGCCTTGCCGTCTTTATTTTCGAGTCGGATGCTCATTCCCATCAGCTGGCCATCCCCTAGAGCAGGTCTCGGCGCCGATTTTCTTCCAGCCACTTCACAATTTTTCCCACATCCTGCGAGCGCTCGCGGCGGCAAAGTAACACTGCGTCATCCGTTTCCACCAGCACCAAATCCTGAACGCCGATCGCGGCTACGAATTTCTTCGGGCTCCAGAAATAATTTCCGCTCGCGTCCAGCGCGTGCAACGGCCCGCTCGACACGTTAGCTCCCGGCTTTCGCCGCGAGCAATTCGTACACCGCAGCCCAGGATCCGATGTCGCTCCAGCCAACCTCTGCAGGAATCACCGCGACGTGGAAAGCACCCTTTACCCGGGTCGCCGGCTCCATCACCGCGTAATCAACAGAGATGTTCTCAAGCCGCGCGTACGTACGTCTCAGCTGCGCTGCGTATTGCGGCTTGCCGATAAATCGGCTCAGCTTCATAAGAGCTTCGTGCGTGGCCGGAAGAAATTGTTCCAACGCATTAAGAAACGTCGAGACACGCCAGAAAAACATCCCCGCATTCCAGAAGTAGCGTCCAGAAGCCACGTATCGCTTCGCCAGTTGCAGAACAGGCTTCTCCGTGAAGCGCCGCACCTTAAACGCGTCGATCCCTGATGAGCGCTCGAAACCCCCGCCTCGTTCGATGTAACCGTAGCCGGTCTCTGGCCGCGTCGGCGGAATTCCCATCACAACCAAATTTCCGGACACCTGCGCCATCTGGATCGCTGCTCGAACAAGCTTTTGATAGCGCGCAACATCTGCAATGTAGCTGTCAGACGGCAAGACAGCCATCACTGCATCGCCACGTTCGTGTTCAATATGTATCGCCGCAAGACCAATGGCGGCAGCGGTATTGCGGCCAACCGGCTCAGCCAATATATGCGAGGAGGTAATGCCACGCATTTCGCGGCGCACCGCAGCCGCCTGCTCCACATTTGTTACGGCCCAGAAATTTTTCGCTCCGAGCGCCGGCTGAAGTCGACGCAGCGTTGCGCGCAGCATGGTGTCGTCCCCGGCGATGTTCAAGAGTTGCTTCGGTGTGCGCATTCGGCTGCGCGGCCAAAAGCGCGTGCCTCGTCCACCGGCAAGCAGCACCGCACAAGCTGGCAGCTTCGACTGCGTCATTTAAGCACCAGCCGCGACCACTTCGATTCCTCGATTCCGCAATCCTTCAAGTGCTGTAAAAATTCGTTGGCGTCGCTCGGAACGTAGGTCCGTAGAAGCGTGGTGCGCGCAGACGGCTCGATTCGATAAGCGCCAAGCGCCGCCGGAATCATCCACACTTGTGCCGGAGTGTATTCCGCCCGCGAATCGCTCCATGCGAAGTTTCCGGTACCTTCGAGAACGATCATCAAATCGAAATGTTCAGGCGAGGTAGCGGTCGCAACGGATTCCGCAAACTCCCATTTCTCAATCGCGAAATACCGGCACGAAACAAAAAAAGTCTCAGTCACCGGCCCGCGCGTAATACTTACCGGCTCAATCTTCCCACCGCTCTGTTTCCCGAAACGAATTACCTCAAGCGCCTTCTCAATGTGCAATTCGCGCGCCCGGCCCTTCGCGTCGCGCCGATTGTAATCGTAAACTCGATACGTCAAATCCGAGTGCTCCTGAATCTCGCAAAGCACAAGTCCCGCACCAATCGTATGCGCCGTGCCGTGCAGGAACGAAAATCGCATCGCCCTCACGCATAGCGATTCGCTCCAAACACTCCTCCGCGGTTCCGTTGCCGATGGATTGCTCAAATTTCTCGCGATCGACTCCAGCCTTCAATCCCACCAGCACCTCAGCACCGGCCCGGGCCCGCACTGCATACCACATCTCCGTCTTCCCGCGCCCACCGGCAGCTTTCTCATGACGAGCAGCGTACGCATCATCCGGATGCACCTGCACCGAAAGCTTGTCCTCGGAGAAGATAAATTTCACGAGCAGAGGAAACAACGAACCGCGATCAGCCTTTGTCCCAGCCCATTCGACAGGCATCTCGGGCCACACGCTCCCGAGCGTTCTTCCCTTAAACGGCCCCGAGGCGAAGCGGCACTCGCTCCCCGTCATCCAGGCTTCGCCCAGTGGTTCGGCAAGATTTGATTTTTCCGGAAAGAATGGCGCGAGTGAAAGCGAACCCCACGGTCGCGGACTAAAAATCGGTTCCAGTCGCGCCGGACAGAGAATCACGCGGCTCGACCGAAGAAGCGCGCCAGCCGCCGCAGCCCTTCTTCGATTCGCTCCATCGAAGTTGCGTAAGAAATTCTCAAATGACCGGGCGCTCCAAACGCATCACCCGGCACCACAGCCACATGCTCGCGCTCTAAAAGCACCCGCGCCATAGCCGTACTGTCCGGCATTTCGGCATTTAAATGCGCGGAGATATTAGGGAATACATAGAACGCCCCTTCCGGCGTCGTGCACGTAACGCCCGGAATCGCCCGCAGGCCTGCCAGAATCCGTTCGCGCCGCTGCGCATACTCTGCAAGCATCTCCATCACGGAATTCATCGGCCCGCGCAAAGCTTCAAGCGCAGCATATTGCGTAATCGAATTGGGATTCGAAGTCGACTGGCTCTGCAGCTTCGTCATCGCATCCACCACCGGTTTCGGCGCCAGCGCATAGCCGATGCGCCACCCGGTCATCGCAAATGTCTTCGAAAGCGACCCGGCCACGATCAGCCGCTCCTTCGACCCCGGCAGGCTCGCCACAGAAAACGGTTTCGCCTCACCGTAAGTGAAATGCGAATAGCATTCGTCCGTCAGCAGCCACGTGCCGTGCTTCTTGCATACCTCCAGAATCCGCGCGAACTCATCCGGCGGAATCACCGCGCCAGTCGGATTGCTCGGAGAATTGGCGATAACAATCTTTGTTTTCGGCGTGAGAGCTTTCTTCAGATCAGCCGCGCGCAGCCGAAAACCATCTTCCGCCCGCGTTTGCAAAAACACCGGCGTGCCATCATTCACTTTAACGATGTCGGGATAGCTCACCCAATATGGCGCGGGAATAACCACTTCGTCGCCCGAATTCAGCAACGCACACGCCGCGTTGTAAATCGCGTGCTTCCCGCCGGACGTGACGATGCACTCCGTCACCTGATACGACGATCCGAGCTGCGCCGCGTGCCAATCGCAAACGGCCTGGCGCAGTGCCACGATGCCTGGAGTCGCCGTGTACTTCGTGCGGTTCTCTTCGAGCGCCTTGATCGCCGCCAGCTTGATGTGGTCCGGAGTCGGAAAATCCGGCTCGCCGGGGCCAAAATCTGCCACGTCCACGCCACGCGCCTTGTAGCGCTCCGCCTCCTGCAGCACCATCATCGTCTGCGACACGCTGATCCGGTTTACGCGGTCGGCCAGCTCGATAATTTCTTCGGCTTTCATTCCCGTGGCAGATTCCATTCGGCTCCTCATATCGTCACTAAAATCAACATCAATTCGTTTCGGCAAATCGTACCGCTTCTCTCATCCCACTTTCGCGCGCAATCGCTCTTCCACTAGCGCCGGCACCAGATCTTTCACCACAGGCGCTCCCAGCCGCGCCAGCTCCCGTACCAGCCGCGAACTCAAAAAGCTATAAGCCACCGCCGGTAGCATGAACACAGTCTCGATCTGCGGCTCAATCTTGCGATTCATCATCGCCATCTGCAGTTCATACTCGTAGTCCGAGACAGCGCGGATCCCCCGCAAAATTACCCGCGCATTTTTGGCCCGCGCATAGTCCATCAACAACCCGTCAAACACTTCCACCTCGACGTTTTTCCACTCGAACGTCACCGCTTCGAGCATCTCCACGCGTTCTTTCACGGCGAACAGCGGGTCTTTTTCGAGGTTTTGCGAAATCCCCACAATCAGGCGGTCGAAAATCGCTGCCCCGCGGGAAATGAGATCCAGGTGACCGTTTGTCACAGGGTCAAACGTGCCGGGATAAATCGCAACCACCGGTCGGTCGATTTCGGAAGCCATCGGTTGCTGATTCTAACCTAGAATTTCCAGCCTGCCCGAGAAAAAGCGGCCTGGTGAGAGACAGCCGCCAACCGTGGCGCAAGCGCCGTTCAGCTGCTCCAATTCCCCGCTCGGTGCCTTTCAGCAACACTTAGCTGGCCGCCCATTGACCAATAGGACTAAACTAGTCGTAGTTTAACTCGCTGTCTGGCATGGAGTTGCCTGCATCATTGAACTTGACAGAGAGACAGCCCAGGCGTTAAAATTCAACTGCGACCGAATCAGTCGCATATGCATCCATGATGAAGCTGTCAAAGAAAGCAGACTACGGACTCATCGCGCTGAAGCATCTCGCGATGCGCAATGGTGCTATGAACGACGGGAGTTCCTGCAGCGCCGCGGACATCTCTGAAATGTACAAATTATCCGCTCCGTTGATGGCGAAAGTGCTTCAGAAGCTGGCCAAGGGTGGCCTGGTTGCCGCGCGGCACGGTTCGAGTGGGGGATACGCGCTGGCGCGGGATGCGGCTCATATCAGTGCGCTGGACGTGATTCGAGCGATCGACGGTCCTTTATTCATCACGTCGTGCGTCACCTCTCATGGGACGTGCGACCTTACCACCACCTGCTCGATCCGCGAGCCATTGCGCCGCGTGAACGACAGCATTTTGGAAGTACTCGAGAAGGTGAAGATTTCGCATATGACCGACGAATCGCCGCTGCATGAAGTCGTCGAACTAAGAGTTTAGTTTAGGGGCTAATAGATTTAAGGGGTGAGGGAGAAAGCGAATGGCAATTAAGCTTCCGGTTTATTTTGATAATCACGCGACCACGCCGGTTGATCCGCGCGTCGTCGAAGCCATGGTTCCGTATTTCACGGAGAAATTCGGCAACGCCGCGAGCCGCAACCATGAATTCGGCTGGAAAGCCGAAGAGGCCGTGGAAAACGCTCGCGGGCAGATCGCCAAGCTCATCAACGCGACGCCCAAAGAGATTGTCTTCACCAGCGGCGCTACCGAATCCACCAACCTCGCAATCAAAGGCGTCGCCGAGATGTACCGCGAGAAGGGCAATCACATCATCACGCAGGTCACCGAGCACAAAGCCACGCTCGATACCTGTAAGCGCCTGGAGAAGTACGGTTACGAAGTGACTTATCTGCCGGTCGAAAAGGACGGGCGCATTAATCTCGACGATCTCCGTCGCGCGATCACGCCGAAGACGATCCTGATCTCGATCATGTACGCGAACAATGAAATCGGTGTCGTCCAGCCCATCGCCGAAATCGGAAAGATCGCCAAGGAAAAAGGTGTCTTCTTCCACGTGGATGCGGTGCAGGCCGTCGGAAAGATTCCGGTCGACGTGCAGAAAGACGGCATCGACCTGATGTCCATCTCCGGCCACAAGATTTACGGCCCCAAGGGCGTTGGCGCGCTCTACGTTCGCCGCAAGAATCCGCGCGTCCAGCTTGCCGCAATCATTGACGGCGGCGGCCACGAGCGCGGCATGCGTTCCGGCACGCTCAACGTTCCGGGAATCGTCGGCCTCGGCAAGGCCTGTGAACTTTGTCAGCAGGAAATGGCCAGCAGAGGCGGAAAAAATGAGCCGGCTGCGCGATCGCTTGAAAGAATCAATCATGTCGCGCCTCGATGAGACCTTCATCAACGGCTCGATGGAGCATCGCCTGCCGAACAACATCAACATCAGCTTCGCCTACGTCGAAGGCGAATCGCTGCTGATGGGCATCAATGACGTGGCTGTCTCGAGCGGCTCGGCTTGCACTTCTGCCACTCTCGAACCCAGCTACGTGCTGAAGGCGCTCGGCGTTGGCGAAGACCTGGCACACACTTCGATTCGCTTCGGTCTTGGCCGCTTCAACACGCAGGAAGAAGTGGACTACGTGGCAGACCGCGTCGTCGAAACCGTCTCGCGCCTGCGCGAACTTTCGCCGCTCTACGAAATGGCGAAAGAGGGCGTCGATATCAGCAAGATGAAATGGCTGGCAGCATCGGATTCGCACTAACCGAAATCTTGGAACTTTATTAAAGGAGCAAAAAGCACATGGCTTATTCAGACAAGGTAGTCGAGCACTACAACAATCCGCGCAACGTCGGCTCTCTCGATAAGAAAGATCCGAACGTTGGCACCGGCCTCGTCGGCGCGCCCGAATGCGGCGACGTCATGAAGCTTCAAATGAAGGTCAACCCGGAGACGCGCGTCATCGAGGAAGCGAAGTTCAAGACGTTCGGCTGCGGCTCGGCCATCGCCAGTTCGTCGCTCGCCACCGAATGGGTGAAGGGCAAGACGGTCGAAGAAGCGCTGGCGATCAAGAACACGGACATCGTCCGCGAGCTCTCGCTGCCGCCGGTGAAGATTCACTGCTCGGTCCTCGCCGAGGACGCGATCAAGGCTGCGCTCGGTGACTGGAAGAAGAAGCAGGGCGAGGCTGAAGCAAAGCCGGCCGAGTCCGCCACCAGCGCGCACTAGTTGAATCGACGCCAGGAGAGCTTGGTCCGCTGGCATGGATCGCAGCGCGACATTGGCTTACCTCGCGGCGTCACGAGAATAAATATGATTCACGTTACTGAAAAAGCGGCTGCGAAAATCCGCGAGCTGCTGCAAAAGGATGGCGTCCCCGCTGAATCCGGCGGGCTGCGCGTGGGTGTGCAGGGCGGGGGGTGTTCGGGGCTTACGTACGCGATGAGGCTCGATACGGAAGCGCGCAATCGCGACAAGGTGTTCGAGGAAAATGGCGCGCGCATTTTTGTCGATCCCAAGAGCTACCTCTACCTCCACAACACCACGCTCGACTACCTCGAGGATCTGATGAAGCAGGGTTTCGTCTTCCAGAATCCTCAGGCGACGCGTAGTTGCGGCTGCGGAAGTTCCTTCACCGCCTAAGAATTCCTCCCGGCGGCGGTTCGCTCAGCCTCGCGATTGGCGAATCGCAGCTGATTCGAGGACCAGCACCCAGCAGCGAGTGAACTGGCATGAGTGTGACGAAAACTCAGACGCAACCTACTACAGAAGCGAATTGCTGGAGCTGCAAAGCTCCGGTTGCCGGCGCGCATTTCTGCCCGTCGTGCGGCAAGATTCAGCCGCTCCCGCCCGGCACCGATTATTTCGGATTTTTCGGCTGGCCGCAGAAGTTGACGATCGATCCAGCATTGCTTGAAGAGCAGTTTCACAAGCTGAGCTGGAAGCTGCACCCCGATAATTTTGTTCGCGCCAGTGAAGAGGAGCGCAATCTTTCGCTGGATCGCTCGTCGCAGCTGAATGACGCGTACCGCACGCTGCGCGATCCAATCGCGCGAATCGAATATTTGCTGTTGCGGCTGGGGTTGCGAAAAGAGGGAACCTCCAAGCAGCAAGCCCCGCCCGAGCTACTCGAAGAGGTTTTCGAACTCAACGAATCGCTCGACGAGCTTCGCGAAGCCCGTGCCGACGGCGGCGACGTTGAAGCTTTGCGAGGGCGGCTCGTCGAAGCCCAGAATAATTTCAAAGAGAAGCTGAGCGAAGTGGACGCGGAGCTCGCCGATGTCGCCCGCGAATGGGACGCGGCGCTGGACGAGAATGCGGACGACGCAACGCGAAGCGCACTTCTCGCCCGCATGAACGAAATCCTAAATCGCCGCAGCTACATTCGTAATCTGGTAGCCAGCGTGCAAAAAGAATTGGAGTAGCGGCCACCTTTTTACCCTGAGAGACGAAGGGCAGGTGGGCCAGCTTTCGGTGAAACGAAAATGGGACGCACAGTAGGAATCGATCTCGGCACCACATACAGCCTGATTGCATATCTGGATCCGCAAACGGGCCAGCCGGTGTGTATCCAGGGTCCCTATGGTTCTTCGTTGTGCCCCTCGGTAGTCAGCGTCGATCCCGATGGCAGAATTTTTGTAGGTGAACCAGCCCGCCAGCGTCTCCTCAGCCAACCCGAGCGCACCATATACTCCGTCAAGCGCCTGATGGGCCGCGGCGTCGCCGATATTCAAGACGAACTCGCCCGCTTCCCATTCCGCATCGACCAATCGAGCGGCAACGTAATTCGCGTGCGCCTCGGCGACAAACTCTTCACGCCGCCCGAAATCTCCGCTTTCATCCTTCGCGAACTCAAAAGTTGGGCGGAACTTTATTTCAATGAACCAGTCGATCGTGCCGTGATCACCGTTCCTGCCTATTTCAACGATGCGCAGCGACAAGCCACGAAAGACGCCGGCCGCCTCGCCGGCCTCGAAGTCCTCCGTCTCGTCAACGAACCCACCGCGGCCGCGCTCGCCTATGGCCTGCACAAACAGAAGCGCGGCCACGTGGCCGTCTACGACTTCGGTGGAGGCACGTTCGATATTTCCATCCTGAAACTCATCAGCACCAGCGAAGGCGATATCTATCAGGTCCTCTCAACAAACGGCGACACGCATCTCGGTGGCGACGACATCGACAACGCCATGATGGATCTCGCGCGGCAGGCGATCCAATCGTCTCATCGGCGTCATGCTCGATCCGCACGGCGACGAAATTCAGAACCTGCGAAAAGATCTGATTCGCGTCAAACATGAGCTCTCTTCGAGCGAGAAGGCCTCGCTGCAATTCGTAACCGCCGGAAAAGTCACCGACCTCGAATTTACGCGTGCAAATTTCGAGGAACTGATCCGCCCGATCGTCGCGCGCACTATGCAGCCTGTAAAACAGGCCCTCGCCGACGCCAAACTCGCCCCGAAAGAAATCGACGAAGTCGTCCTCGTCGGCGGCTCCACGCGCATCCCGCTCGTCCGCAAAACCGTGGGCGACTACTTCGAGCGCCCGCCTCACTGCGAGCTGAATCCCGATGAAGTCGTCGCTCTCGGCGCCGCCGTGCAAGCGGACATCCTCGAAAGCGGCGTCAAAACAATGCTGCTCCTCGACGTCACCCCGCTCTCTCTCGGAATCGAAACGATGGGTGGCGTAGTCGCGAAAATTATCCCGCGCAACTCCACGATTCCCGCCAGCGCCCAGGAAATGTTCACCACCGGCGTCGAGAATCAAACCGGCATCGACGTCCACGTCCTCCAGGGCGAACGCGAACTCGCCAAGGATTGCCGTTCGCTCGCGCGTTTCCAGCTCAAAGTTCCGCCCGGCCCCGCAGGCCTCGCGCGCATCGAAGTAAAATTCCTGATCGACGCAAACGGCATCCTGCAAGTCGCCGCGAAAGACTTGCGCTCCGGCGGCGAGCATTCCATCGAAGTGCAGCCGAGCTACGGCCTCTCCGACGCCGAAGTCGAGCACATGCTCGAAGAATCCATCGAATTCGCCGAGCAGGATTTCGCCGAGCGCCAGCTGATCGAAGCGCGCACCGAAGCCGAAGCAATCCTCACCGCCACGGAAAAAGCCTTCCGCGATCCGCGCTCATCCGAAATCAGCGCCGCCGAGCGCCGTTCAATCGACAATTCCGTCGCCGCTCTTCGCACCGCCGTGGCCGGCACGGATTACAAACTAATTCGCCAGCGCATCGACGAACTGAACCAAGCAACCACGAACCTGGCCGAGATCCTGATGAATAGCGCATTGCAAACGGCCCTGGAAGGCAAGCGCCTGGACGACGTATAGGTTGTCAGTACCGCCGGCGCCTCGAATTCGATTTGTACCGCTGGCCTCCGGCCGGCGCCTTTGAATCTGTTGTAGCGCCGGCATCTTGCCGGCGAATTTGAATTTCGAATTTGTATTTTGATTTCGCTTTCGCCTTTGACTTTTGTAGCGCCACCCTTCAGGGTGGCAGGGTTTTTTGAATTTGGTTTTGCAATATAGCGGCGGCCTTTCGCGGTTTCTGTGTCCAGGCGGTTTTCACCGGGAAGGCCGGCCAGCTTTCTGGTTTCGAACGAAGGAGCAAAAATGGGCGGCAAGAACCCATACATCGAAGAAACAAAATTCACGCCCGCGACGAAGAAGTACAAGATCACCTTCATCAAGGACGGCCAGCCGATCGAAGTCGACCCGGACAAAGTTCCCTACGGTCACGACGGTCTCCCCGGCAGCATCCTCGATATCTCGCAAGGCTTTCACAAAGGTCTCGACCACGCCTGCGGCGGCGTCTGCGCCTGCTCCACGTGCCACGTAATCGTTCACGAAGGCCTCGAATCCTGCAACGAAGCCACCGATGCCGAACTCGATCAGCTCGACGAAGCGCCGGGCGTCACGCCGAAATCGCGCCTCGGCTGCCAGTGCGTCCCCGACGGCACAAAAGACATCGTAGTCGAAATTCCCGAATGGAACAAAAATTACGCCAAGGAAGCCGAGCACTAAACCACGACCAACTCGTCATCCTGAGCGGAGCCGCGCGCGTCTTTGCTTCCCTCGCGGAGCGCGAATCGTGCGTCCCGCCTTTGTCTGCGGAGCGAGGGCGCGCGGCGCAGTCGAAGGATCTCTCTCAGGGTTTCGGATTCGGCGAAGCGGTTACCAAGGAGGCTCTACACGCATGCCCCCCACATTCGACTGGGACGACGTAGAAGAAATCGGCATCCAACTAGCCGACAAATATCCGAACATCGATCCTCTCACCGTGCGCTTCACCGATCTCCACAAATGGGTCTGCGAACTCCCGAATTTCACCGGCGACCCCAAGCTCTCAAACGAAGGCAAACTCGAAGGCATTCAAATGGCCTGGCACGAGGAATACACCGACCGCCAGAGCTAACGCCGCAAGAAGCCCACGCTTTTTGCAGAATCTCGCCTAGCCCTTCCGCATCCAAAGAAACCGAATCGCCCAAAAACCGTCTATACGCCTGCCGCAACCTGAGGAGGGCAAATGGCCTTCGCCACCGAAACAGACCTGCGCTACCCCATCGGAAAATTCGAGCGCCCCGAAACCCTCACCGACAGCCAGCGCCGCGCTTCCATCCAGCAGATAGAAGAAGCCCCGGCAAAAATGCGCGCCGCCGTCGCCGGCCTAAACGACCAGCAGCTCGATACCCCCTACCGCCCCGGCGGCTGGACCGTCCGCCAACTGGTCCACCATGTTCCCGACAGCCACATGAACGCCTTCACTCGTTTCAAACTCGCGCTCACCGAGGAAGTTCCCACGATCAAGCCCTACCTCGAAGCCCGCTGGGCCGAACTCGCTGACGCGAAAGCTCCCATCGCCCCGTCTCTCGATCTTCTCGACGCATTGCACAAGCGCTGGGTCGTCCTCTTGCGCTCGTTCGCCCCGGCCGACTGGCAGCGCGAATACCTTCATCCCGAACACAACAAGACTATATCGCTCGACCAGACTCTCGCGCTCTATTCCTGGCACGGCCGCCACCACGTCGCACACATCACCGCACTCCGCGAACGCAATTCCTGGCGATAATTTTCTGGATTTAAAATAGGAATGGATATGTGTGCGACGATAAATCTTTATTCTGCGGCGTAGCCGCTGACGAATCTTACTCCGCAGCTCCAGCCTCAACGGTGTGTGCCGCGCGTCGATTCAAAACACAACACCAGTCTTATTGACAGCGCAGGTCATCGAAACCTATTCACAGCCCCGTAGCTCAGGTCCCATTCTGGCCGACCCTTGGCCAGAATTGACCTGAGGCCTCGGCCGCTCACATCCGCCTCGGCGCAGCTTCTTACGTCTGCCAATACGGCCGATACCCGTAATAGTCGTACACCTCGGCGCCCCACTTCTGATTCGCCAAATCTGGCCAATCATCCTTATCAAATCCCGGCGCATTCTTCAGCCGATCCTTATCCATGTCCAACACCGCCACCTTTTGCGACAGATCAAAACTCAGCGCTTCCCACGGAATCGCGAAATGCTTGTCGCCCAATCCAAGCACACCGCCGAACGACAAGATGGCATACGCCACGCGGCTGTTCCGCGCATCGATCACCAAGTCCTCGATCTTTCCCAAATCCTCTTGGGCAGTATTGATTACCTTCGCTCCCAGAATCGACTTCTTCACCACTACCGTGAGCGCTCCTGGTGCCTGCCTTGCTCCCGTACCCATAAATCCTCCCGGTTGAGTAGACGTATCACGTCTATGCCACGCGCTCATCCACCCGGCGATACGTGAATTTGCGTATTTTGCCACAGGAATTTTAGCACCACGCCGAATCGCAATCCGGTCTTGAACCCGCCAACTCACTGAACTCGAAGACCTTTGGATCCGACGAAAATCCCTACCGCGTACTCCGTCCTCTCATACCCGCTTCTGCGTATGGTCGGCGCGCCTCGAATAGGGTCTATTGTTCCAGCGCGCAATTAGCTTGCGCGGCGCGCCCAATGGCTGGCAAAAATCTGTAAAAGCTCTTCGAAGCGAAAGGATGAGCTGAATGGACAGAAATAAAAAAACCGCAGTCTTCGGAATTTACCCCACTCTCGAGGCGGCAAACAACGCCACCGATGTCCTGGTGAAGGGCGGCTTTCCATCATCTGAGATTTCCGCGCTCCTGCCCGATAACCTTGGCTCTCACCCCATAGCCACAGAAAAATCTACGAAAGCACCGGAAGGTGCGGCCGCTGGCGGTGGTTCAGGCGCAGTGGTAGGCGGCGCAATCGGTCTTCTCGCCGGTATCGGTGCTCTCGCAATTCCCGGAGTTGGCCCACTCATCGCAGCCGGACCGATCATGGCCACCCTCGCCGGCGTCGGCCTTGGCGCAGCTGTCGGTGGAATAGCCGGAGCGTTGATCGGCTTGGGCATTCCCGAATACGAAGCCAAGCGTTACGAAAGCCGCTTGAACAAGGGCGGTGTGCTGCTCTCGGTTCATTGCAACACCACCGACGAAGTCAAACGAGCCAAAAATCTGATGGAAGGCACCGGTGCCGAAGATATTTCCTCCACCGGCGAAGCAACAGTCTCGAGCAGCGCCAAGACTCGCTCCGCAAAGTCGTAGCTGTCGCGCGGTGCGGTGCGCATCACGCAATGCCCGTAGCTAAGGTCCCTCCCGATCGATTTTGGATCGGGATGACCTGAGGCCTTTGACTGTCGCTGATTTTTCGATGCAGAAACTTAAGGAGAAAACATGCTGCTTCTAATCATAATTCTCGCCCTGCTGTTCGCCGGTGGCGGCGGCTATTACGGATACTCTCGCTGGGGCGCAGGCGGCGGGCTCGGCATCGTCGGAACCGTCATCGTTATTGTCCTGGTCCTTTATCTGCTCGGCGCTGTGCGCTAGTTCCGTTATCCAAAATAGCGCTCGAAGCCGCAGATCGGGTTGGTCGTCTAGCGAACTGGATTCCGCGGCGCGCCGCATGGGAAGGTGCGTATGACTCCGGCCTATGACATTTTCAAGAAAGCTTCCGGCGCCAATATCTTCGTCTGGATTGAGGCCGCCGAAGATATCGTGACCGCCAAGAAGCGCCTGTTCACTTTGGTCTCCACCGCTCCGGCAGAGTACCGCCTCTGGGATTGCGGCCAGGAAAAATTCGTCAATCCCATGGACCACTGCGCCTAGCGCACCGCACTCTCGCTTCCCCTCCTTGTCAATTCCGCCCCTTTCTCCGATAATTGAATGTCTCATTTCCCTGAAATTCCCACTGTGGCGCTATGGTGCAACGGTTAGCACGCGGCCCTTTCAAGGCTGAAATACGGGTTCGATTCCCGTTAGCGCTACCACCCGTTAACAATCATTTTTCCGTTTGCCGATTTTTCGGCCCGGCCTTTTAGTAGCACAGGCATTTCCTGCCTGTGCCCCAAGCTGCTATACGGTGTTAATCACAAATTCTTGGCTTAGACTGTATCGCGTTCTTTCGCATTCAATAGTGGACATATTCTGCGATCGATTGTACTAATCCAAACGCGAAACAGAATCCCCAGCAGTGAACTCTTGCCGGAGGGAAAATCATGCCTGGCATTGCAATCTATTCGAAGCACTTGGTGGGTACTTTTCTATTGGCTTGTTTGCTGTCCTTCAGCAACACACCCGCTTCCGCCCAGAGCCACCCCAAAGCCGAAACTATCGAAGCCACCGCCCAGGGAACCGATTTTCAAGCCGGTCAACTGGTCACCATCACCTTCAGCATTTACGAGTACTCCCCTCTTTCCGACCAGCAAATCCTCAATGACGCATTTCAGAAAGGCAAAGATCAAGGCCTGTACAACGCGCTCTCCAAAATGCGCGCCGTCGGCCACATCGCAATCACTGGCACGATCGGCTACGACGTCAGCTACATCCGCATGATACCCACTCCCAACGGCCGCAAGATTCGGTTCATCACCAATCGCCTTCTCCGCTTCGGCGAACTTTACTGGGACACTCGCTCGGAATCCTACAATCTCACCGCCGGCGAAATCGATTTGAACGACGAGGACAAATCCAAGAGCACGGGCGTTCTCTATCCCGCCGCGCAGCTCGTGATCGATAATCAAGGCAAGCTGCAAATGAACCTGATCGGCAGCCCATGGAAATTGAACGACATCATCGACTGGAAGGGCACTCCAGGCGTGAACTAGCTTCCAGTGGCACAGGCACTCCTGCCTGTGCGCTTTTACTACGCGGCAACCCATTCAATCTCAAGCGCACGCGCGGCATCGCACTCCCAGTGGCACAGGCACTCCTGCCTGTGCGCCTTTACTACGCGACAATCCATTCAATCTCAACCGCTCACGCGACATCGCACCAATTCCAGCATCGCCCGCAGCTGAGGTCCCATTCTGGCCAATCGCCGGCCAGAATTGACCTGAGGCCTTGCACTTCACGCCCAAACCCGCAAATGTTTTCTTTGCCTTTCCGTCCCAACCGCCTCAGAATACCCCTTACCCAAAGCCCAATAGTTTCCCTCAATCGGGTGTAGCGCCTCTCCGCTCCACTCGAAAGCTGCAGGTGCCAAATGACCAACGCCTGGAAACAACAGGAAGGCCAGATTGTCGACGGACGATTCCGTCTCGTCCTCTACCTCGGCGGCTCAGATCACAGCGCCGTTTTCCTCACCGAACTGCCCAATACCCGCGAGCGCGCCGCGATAAAATTGATTGGTTCCGATCCGGCCGAAACCGATTCTCAGCTCGCCCGCTTGCGTCGCGCCGCAAAGCTTTCCCATCCTCATCTCGCCCGCATCCTCGAAATCGGCCAGGCGCAAATCGGCAGCGCGCACGTCGTGTATCTCGTAACCGATTACGCCGAGGAAGATTTGTCGCTGATCCTCCCCGATCGTGCGCTTTCGCCCGATGAAGCGCGCGAAATGCTGCCCCTGATTGTCGACACGCTGCAGTATCTGCATTCACACGGTTTCGCGCACGCGCGAATGAAGCCCTCCAATATTCAGGCGGTCAACGATCAATTGAAGCTCTCGATTGACGGCGTCTGTGCGCCTCACGAGCGCGGCTCTTCCGGCGAAAAGCCCAGCCCGTATGATCCTCCCGAACTCGCGCCCACGGGTCCTTCTCCCGCTGGTGATGTCTGGTCGCTCGGTATGACGATTGTCGAGGTGCTCACCCAGCGCCTTCCCATCTGGGAATGGACTGGTCACGCCGATCCGCCCGCTCCGCGCACCCTGCCCGCGCCTTTCCTGGAAATCGTTCGCAACTGTTTGCGTCGTGATCCCGCAATGCGCTGCAGTCTGCGGGAAATCTCGGAAAATCTCGAACCTCAACCGATTCAACAGCCCGAATCCGCCCGCATTGCAGCAATAAACACAGCCCCAACCTTGAAGACCACTTCTTATCGAGCTGCATCGTCCCAACCCGAACGCCCGCCCGCGATGAACCCGCTTCCCCAGAAATCGAACTCGCGTTTCATTGTGCAAGGAGCCGCCTTCGTGCTGGCTCTCGCGGCCGTCATTGCCATCCCGCGATATTTTCGCCACTCCGCCAAGTCAACCGAATCAGAACCGATATCCGCCAGTGCCGCCGCACCCGACATCGTAAAAACCGACGCCCCGAAAATAGAAGTAGCATCGCAGCCCGTAACTCAACCGGTGTCTCAGCCAGTTGCACAACCGCCGGCTAAGCCGGCGATTCGACCTGCAGCTCAACCCACGCCACCGCCAGCTTCCCCGAAGCCCGAGTCCGCTCCCAAGCCTGCCGCGCACGTGAGCGCACCGCGCGTAAACGCGCGTGAACCCGAGCCGTTTGCAGCCAAAAAGCCAGCCGCTCCCGCCGCCGCTTCGCCAAGTCCGCGCCCAGCCATCCACTCGCCCGCCTCAGCACCAGCGCGCGGCCAGGTCGCGCACAAAGCAATGCCCGACGTCTCGCAAAAAGCCCTTGAAACGATTCGAGGCAAAGTGCGCGTCAGTGTAAAAATCAATGTCGACGCCTCAGGCAAAGTCACCAATGCCACCTTCGAAGCCCCCGGCCCAAGCAAATATTTCGCCGACGCCGCAATCCACGCCGCCAAGAATTGGACCTTCGCTCCACCAAGCTCCAGCGGTGAGAAAGTCCCAAGCGAATGGCTACTCCGCTTCGAATTCGCCTCGGCAGGCACAGAAACATTCTCGGCGGAGCTCAATCCCTAAAGTAGCGCAGGCTCCCCAGTAGGGGCGCGTCTAAGACGCGCCCGCGACGCCCACTCCACCGCAAAGCCGCAAACATCGTTCTGTTATTCGCTGCATCTTTTCCAATTCTCAATTTCCGCCCCAACCCTCAGTCGGTTCCCACCGCGCTACGTTTTCCATTTTCCCCGCATTCTGATACGCTCTCTCTTTACCGAAACCGTCGCGAGGTCGAACAGGCCAATTGTGGCGATTAGAGCGGCCCCGAATTTCTAATAGGTACAATCGAACTTTCAGAAAAAGGGTCAAGTGCTTGCAAAGAAGCGGCTTAGCGATTTTCTAATAGGGACAAAAACGGCATTTTCGCGCAGCAGGCCAATTCCGCGCGAAGGAGACAATCCGTGGCAGATCTCATGAGAACTTCGAATCCGGCCCTCAACGAGCGCGCATTTCAGGGCGAGCGCGCCGTTCTCGGCGACACGATGACGCTGCAAGGTACCGTCAATAAGACGGGCGTGCTGCTGATCTGCGTCGTCGCGACCGCGGCTTGGACCTGGAACCTTTTCCTGCATTCGCACTCGCCGCAAACCGTGATGCCACTTGCGCTTCTCGGAGGCATCGGCGGACTCGTCGTCGCGATGGTTACGATTTTCAAGAAGGAGTGGGCCGGAGTCACCGCTCCGATTTACGCGCTGCTCGAAGGCCTCGTGCTCGGCAGCATTTCGGCGCTTCTCGAAGTGCGCTTTCCGGGAATCGCGATTCAAGCCGTCAGCCTGACGTTTGGCACGCTCGTCGTTTTGCTTCTCGCGTATCGTTCGGGGCTGATCGCCGTCACCGAAAAGTTTCGACTCGGAATCATCGCCGCGACAGGTGGCATCGCGCTTTTCTACATCGTCGAAATCGTGCTCGGATTCTTCGGCATCCATTTCACGGCCATCAACGGATCGGGCGCGATCGGAATTGGCTTCAGCGTTTTTGTGGTGATTATTGCAGCGCTCAATCTCGTGCTCGATTTTGATTTCATCGAAACGGGCGTTCGAGTCGGCGCGCCAAAATACATGGAGTGGTACGGCGCGTTTGGCCTGATGGTCACGCTCATCTGGCTGTATTTTGAAATTCTGCGTTTGCTGTCAAAAATTCGCAGCCGCGAATAGTTCGCGCGCTGCCTTCGTTCGATGCCTGTTGACCGAGATCTCGCAGTCAATCTGTTGCGGGATCTCGTCGCAATCGAATCCGTAAATCCCACGCTCGTCCCCGGCGCGCGCGGTGAGGCAGCCGCTTCAGAATTCCTCTGCAAATTTCTTCGCGAACGCGGAATTCCAGCAGAACTCGAAGAAGCCGCGCCCGGCAGACCCAATGTCGTAGCGCTGCTTTCATCCCCGAACGAACCGAAACAAATCAGCGAAAAAAAATCGGCGGCGCTTGCGATTCTCGCTCACATCGACACGGTCGGCGCGGGTGACATGCCTGATCCTTTCACGCCGCACGAACGCGAAGGGCGTCTCTACGGCCGCGGCGCGCTCGACATCAAAAGTGGCGTCGCCGCGATGTGCGCTGCCGCGATTGCGGCTCGCGATGCAGGCGCGATTCAGAAGCCGCTGCTGATCGCAGCCGTCGTAGATGAAGAGTGCGACAGCATCGGCACGGAAGCTCTGCTCAAGCGCTACACAGCGGATGCAGCGATCGTGATCGAGCCGACCGATTTGCGCCTCACGATCGCGCACAAGGGTTATGCCTGGTTTGAAATTGTGACGCAAGGACGCGCGGCGCACGGAAGCCTGCCGTCGGAAGGTCGCGACGCGATCCGCATGATGGGCCGCGTGCTGAATATTTTGGATGCACTCGATCGCAAACTCGCCTCGCTCACGCCTCATCCCCTTCTCGGCCACGGATCGCTGCACGCTTCTGTGATTCGCGGCGGCCAGGAATTTTCGAGCTATCCCGCAGAGTGCCGTTTGCAGCTCGAGCGTCGCATGCTGCCCGAAGAATCTGCGGGCGAAGTCGAAGTGGAATTGCGCTCTCTTGTCGCGGGGCTTTCCGCTCGCGATCCGGATTTTCGTGCGACGGTGCGAGGGCTCGGCTCGCGTCCGGCATACGAAATCGCGCGAGATGCGTCGATCGCGGAACTCGTCAGCAACGCGATTCGAAAGACTCTCGGTTCGGATGCCGCAGAGCAGTTCGTCGGAATGGCGGCGTGGACAGACACAGCCCTTCTCGCCGAAGCCGGGATTCCTGGAATCGTCTTCGGCCCCAGCGGACGAGGACTGCACGGAAAAGAGGAGTACGTGGAGCTGGATTCTGTCGTTCAATGTGGCGAAATCCTGTTCGAAGCAATCCGGTCCGCCTGCAGTTCCTAGCGTTCTGATCAAGAATCGAACGACATTCGAAACTGGAAGTGGCGTTCAAATCGGTAACGTTTTCTCCCCACCAAAACCACTCTGGCTTCTGACAATTACTGCTCATATCCGCAAATAGCAGCATTTGAAGCATTTGCGCACTTCTGCGGCTGGCCTTCCGAATGCACTTCTACCGCCGACTGAAGGGCTCGCCCACCGGGAGTTTCATGCACGGGCGACCCGAGGGTGTGAGCGTGAGCGAGCTGAAAACTAGATTGAATGCGCGCCGAGGTGGGGACCAGGCGCGCGGCTTTTCGATGATTGAAATGTGCGTGGTGATTGCGATCAGTCTTGTAATCGCAGGAATCGCAATCATCCAAGCGCAACCTGCGCTGATACAAATTCGCGCCAATACAGCGAAAGACCTGGTGCAGGGTACCTTGCGACGAGCGCGGGAATCGGCGATTTCCGACCGGCGATCTGTACAGGTCGAGTTCCTGGTAAATCCTCCTGCAAATCCAGCTGGGTCCTACGTGAGATTGACGCGGCTGGGAGGAGGAGTTGGTCCGAACACAGTGATAGAGATGATCCCGATTCCGGGTAGCGTGATCTACACAACCTTTCCCCTAGTGCCCGATACACCAGACGGCTTCGGAAATGGCGGGCCGATTTTCTTCGGCGGAGTGAATAACGGGCCGGCAGCTGGAATGGTGTATCAAAGCGACGGCACATTTGCGGCGGCCGGCACGGGAATTCCAATCAACGGGACAGTTTTCATGGGTGTTCCGGGTCAGGCGATCACAGCCCGAGCCGTTACGATTCTTGGAACTACCGGTCGAGTGAGGGCCTATCACATTTCGGGGACGAAGACATGGTTCGACTACTAAAGAGCGGCGGAAAAAGCTCGGAGGCGGAGATGCGGCGGAATTCAAACGCGGGATTCACGCTGGTCGAGACGATGGTTGCCATCGTGGTCCTGGCGATCGGCGTATTGGGTCTCGCAGCGATGTTGGCGAGCAGTGTGGCGCACATGAACGTGTCGCAGGACGAGTACATTGCGCAGCAGAAAGCGGCGGAAGCAGTTGAATCGATCTTCACGGCTCGCAACACCGGTCAGAAGACCTGGAATACGTTGTGCAACATCGGATCTGCCATTTGCGCCGCCGGCATTTTCACGGCAACGCCAACGCAGCTTTGCGATCCTGGTCCGGATGGAATCGTGGGAACGGCTGACGATAATTGCGCTCTCCTGGATAGCATCGTGACTCCCGGACCGGACGGGAAACTCGGTACGGGAGATGATGTGTTCATCGGCCTTTCGAATTTCACCCGCACGATCACTATCACCGCGATACCCGGCACCACGGAAGTGCGGCAGATTACGGTGACCATCAATTACACGGCAGGCGGATTCAATCGGACGTACACCCTGACCACGAATATTTCGGCGTACTCATAGAAAGCTGCGAGGGAGATCGAGTATGAAACGCCAAGCAGGATTCAGCCTGATGGAAGCACTGGTGGCCACGGCCCTGATGGTCGTGATCATGGGAACAACGCTGCGCGCGTTGTCCGATGCCACGCACGCGAATGAGGCGGTTACGCTGATGGCAGACTCGCAGGAGAACCTGCGAGCAGCGATGAACTACATGACGAAGGACATCATAGAAGCAGGAGAAGGACTGCCCCAAGGCGGCATTCCAATCCCGAACTCTGCGACGTTGTTAAATCCGGCTCCCGCACTCGCTTCCGCCGTGAACCGCCCCGCTCCGATTGGGGGACCGGCGACTTTTCCACCCAGCTTTTTGACGCTTCCTGCGATTACGGATGCGTTCCAGCAAGGTCCTCAGGCCGTTACGCCCAACCCGAATGTGCCGGGAGGCGTGTTGCTGGGCACGAAGACCGATTTCATTACAGTGATCTATGCCGACAACACAATCGTCGATACGGTTCACAACACTACGCTTAATTCGCTACCCATATTCCTGGCAGCGAGCGGTGGGAACCCGGGTTGTCCGGCGGGCAGCCTCGATCCTACCGGCCTCACCGCAACTTTTGACGCGACCTGCATAACTCTGCCCGCCGGCAACACAGCGATCACGCCCGGCGATCTGATCATGTTCCAGAATGCCAATGGCGCCACGCTTCAAACGGTAACGGCAGTTGCGGGTCAGACACTCACTTTCGCAGGCGGCGGAGCGGGAGACGCTTTCGCGCTGAATGGAACCGCGCAACCGAGCGGAACGATCGTCAACATAAGGAACGCCGACGGGACATTTCCCCCCACAACCGCTTCGCGCGTTTGGATGATTACGTACTACTTGGATACGACGAATCAGCAACGGCCGATGCTTATGCGTGAGGTGAATTTCAGGCCCGCGACACCCGTGGCGGAAGTAATAGAGGATTTGGCAATCTCGTACGACATTAATGGCGGCCCTCCGAGTACCGGGCAGGTCGAAGCTCTCGGTTTCTCGCCAAACGCGATTCGAAAAGTGAATCTCTCGCTGGCGGCCCGAGCGGACAACGCCTACAGCCAAAACAAGCAGTATTTCCGGAATAATTTGCAGACTCAGGTCAGCGTCCGCAGCCTGGCGTTCTTTAACGATTTCAAGTAACTGCCGCAAAGGAGAACATCCGTGAGGAACCGTCGCGAACAGGGCATGGCACTGATAACAGCGCTTCTGGTGCTGCTGCTGATTTCGTCCATGATCGTCGGGATGTCGTTTCTGGTGCTGACTGACCAGAAACTCGGCGGAAATAACGCCGACCGGCAAAGGGCCTTCTACGGCGCTGAAGCCGGCATGGAGTCTCTCACGACATCGTTGCAGGACGCTTTCGCCAACAACTATGCGCTAAGCGCGAACGACATCACCACCATTGTGAACAATACGCAGACCACGACCACGAACGTTCCCGGCATGCAGTTCCTGAATCCTGATGGGACGAATGGCTTCATAATCAATTTCACGCCGGATACGGCTGCAAGTAACCTTGGGAATCCGACCGCCGTGAATCACACGATTCTGTCGGGCACGTATGCAGGCCTGGTCGGTCTCTTGACCCCATACACTTTGCAAGTAACGTCGCGCAGTACGTTTGGATCTGAAGTAAGGCTCCAGAGAACGGTTCAGACCGTTGCGATCCCCGTGTTTCAATTTGGAATTTTCTCCGACACTGATTTGAGTTTCTTCGCCGGTCCTAATTTCGATTTCGGCGGGCGAGTACATACGAACGGCAACCTGTGGCTGGCCGAAGGGGATGGCTCCACGTTGACGATGAGAGACAAGGTAACCGCAGTGGGCGAAGTGGTTCGTACGAATCTCGAGAACGGTTGGCCGCTCACAACCGCTTACAACGGCACCGTCAGCATCACGAAGAACCCGGGTTCGGGTCCCTTCAATGCCTTGGCGCAAGGTCAGGGAAGCACTACGGGGACCAGTTGGTTCGGCAACATCGCCGGAACCCAGGAGCCGGCTTTCCAAATCGTGTCGAACAGTTACAACGGTAATGTGAGCGACGGCGCCACTGGCGTGAAGACACTCGACCTAACGATCGCCACACCGGCGATCGGTGGAACAGCCATCGACATGATCCGCCCGGGTGTGCCCAACGAGCAGAATACAAATCCCGGAAAACTAAATGAGCGTTATTACCGCCAAGCGAGTTTGCGCATTTTGTTGGCGGACTATGGCCCTTCAGGCACTTGTGCTGATAGCGACCTCGTCAATTTGCCGATGATTTCGGGAGGACCATTCGTCGATCTGGCTTGGCTCGCATGGGATTCAAACGGTCCAGCGGCGCCTGCGGGCGGTAAAGTTGGCAAACTTCCGAACACGCCCGGCGGAGCGGCTTGGTTCAACGCTGGAACGATCGGGACGAGCGTATTTCCTCTTCCGGTGTCGGCGGCGACCAGCAACGTGGTATATACCGCGGCTGACGGCTATTGGTATCAAAAGTGGTTTCCGATTGAGACAGGATGCATAAGAATCGATTACCAAAAGAAGGACGCCACAGCATTCGTGGATGTAACACAAGAGATTCTGAGGCTCGGTTGGACCGGCCGAAATATCAATCCGGTGAGCAAGGCGCAGATAGCGACGAATCCTCCTCCTACTCGCGTTCCGTTGCCGGGCGGGCAGGTGAATGCGTCCGGACCGACGATCAACGGTGGAGTTCCCGTGGCGGGTTGCGGGCCGGACCCGAGTCCGAATGCGATCATTCGCCTGGCACGCTTGCGTGACAATCCTTCGACGGCGATTGGTGCCGGCGGATGTACGGCTGCCGGCTCAGCAGCTTCCCAACTAGGCACCAACGAATGGCCCAACGTGCTGTTTGACGCTCGCGAAGCAAACTTGAGAGATACAGCTCTGGCCGGTAATGCTGAGACGCTCGCCGGAGCCATGCATTATGTTGAGCTGGATGTGAACAACCTCGATCGTTGGTTCAGCGGAACTCTCGGAGCGAGCGGAGGGCAAGCTAACAACACGACCGGCTACACCGTCTATTTCTCGGATCGTCGCGGAGACCGCAAGGATCCGAACTCACCCGCCTCAACAGGCCCTGGTCCGGCAAAAACCGGCGCTTTCGGGTACGACGACATCGTGAACCCGGCGAGCGCCAGTGGCTGTCCCGATGGTGCATTGGCTCAGGCCGAAGATTTCGAATCGGATTTTATCCACGGCACAGACCCGAATCCTCCGGCGACGCCACGAAACTATGGGGGACAGTTTCCGACCGACGCGGGTGTGAACCCGAATAATCTTTGGAGCATTGGCGTCACTCCCATGGCGATTAACGGTGTGCTGAACGCCGCCACTGCCAATAATCCGAATTGCGGCGTCCCCGGTAAGGACTGGCCCTTCTCGGTAGCCACGAATGCGCAGGACCTACGCGAGAACCCGCCGGTGTTCTTCCGCCGTGCATTGAAAATCGTGAACGGAAGTACGATTAGTCTCGGACAATGCGATGGGGTCGCCTGTGGTCTGACTATCGTTGCCGAGAATCCGGTTTACCTGCAGGGCGACTACAACGCAGGGATCAACGGCAATTTCGCCACGCCGTTTGTGGCGGCGTCCGTAATCGGCGACGCCGTCACGCTCCTGTCTGACAAATGGAACGACGTAAACTCCTTCGCGTTTCCTTACGCACCCGGATCGCGGGCCGCGATAACCACGACCTACCGCGCGGCCATCGTCGGCGGCAAGACGATTCCGTTCAAGCAGCCGACGGTCGGCGGTGTTGGGCAGGACTTCGGAACCGACGGTGGAGTCCACAACTTCCTACGCTACATCGAGGCCTGGGGCGGTCAGACGCTCTGGTATAAAGGATCGATCGTGGCTCTCTTTTATAGCCACCAGGGCGTGGGCACGTTTAAGTGCTGCACCACCGTTTACGGCCCTCCCTCTCGCGGATACAGCTTCCAGACAGAGTTCTTGACTCCGAGCCTGCTGCCGCCGCGAACGCCGATGTTCCGCGACATCAATACGCTCGGCTTCACGCAGCTGATTCTGTCGACGGAAGGAGTGGATTAGTTTTCGATTCGAACGCCCTTACCCGCAACACCCCTAGCGGCTCCCGTTCCCCCCGGGAGCCGCTTTTATTTTGGGGCGGGGCGCTGAGCTGGTGGCGAATCAGGGCGACGCAGGACGGGTGCGGGGGTTGAAATTTGTGTTTGCGGCAGGTGTTGCGCAGGAGGGCGCTGACGGCGGGCCGTACAGGCTTGCGAGCGGGTCGCTGAGATTTGCCGGGGTCACCAATCCTTCGAGAGGCTCGGCGTAGATTTTGTAATTGTGATTTATAGGTAGACGCTGGATCTCGTAGGAGCCGTCGAACTGCAACTGCTGGCTGGCTGCGTTGCAGCTCCAGCCGCCCAGCGTGGCGGCGATTACTGAACCGGTATCGGCGTCGACGGCTACTACCTGGGCGCCGAAGATTCCAGTGACGAATGAGCCGGTGGCGGGAGCTGGAGTATTTGCAAGCGCGAAAGGATTGGCTGGAAGAATTCGTCCGCTGATTGTGCCGATGTATACGGAATCGGCGGGATCGGGATAGAGAGAGCGGATGCCGGCGCGATCGTCGTCGGAGAGAGGGCCATCGGGGGCTTGCGCGGTGGGGCGATCGCCTAGGAATTGTCCGGGCGGAGGCGCGTAGGGAAACATCAGGGCGCGCCATACGGCGGAATGGTCGAGGCCGAACCAGTGGCCGAGTTCGTGGGCGAGAAGCGATTCGAGATCGTAGGCGCCCTGACCTTGAGGAGTGGCTAGCGCGGCGGGGGTTGCGTAGGTGGCTTGATTGTCGTTGCGGAATAGGATGTCGGCATCGAGAATTTGGCCGGCGAAAGTGGCGGGTCCACTTGCGCCAATGGAGACGCCGGGGGCATTTGCGGTGATGACGCGGGTGAAGGCGAGGACGCCGGTGGTGAAGGCGGCGCTGGATTGGTTGAAGCAGATTGTGTTGAGGCCGTCGGCGTTGGTTTGCTGGTCGTTCGTGCAGGAATTTGCGGCGGTGATGCGAGCGAGCGGTGCGATGAGGCCGGGATGAGCGGAGGTGTTGAAGGTGGTGCCGGGAACGCCGGTCCATGCTGCGAAGGAGGCTGAGATGGATTGCTCGATTTCGTTGAGTTGGGCGGGCGTGCCCGGAGCGGCGATAGTGAGCATCGTGTTGCTTATGAGCGGGAGGGAGGTGCTCCAGCGTCGATTCAGGGGCGAGGCGAGCGTGAGATTCCAGTGGTTTGGTTGCGGGCAGCCTCCGGCGAGCGGAACCGTGGAATCTGTGGTGTAGCTGAAGGCGTCGGGAGTGTGAACCGCGGCAAAAATCAAGAGGCACAGGGCGGCTAGGGCGATGGGGCGCTTCATTGGCGGCTTCCTTGCACTGCCTGAGCATGGACTTCAGCTGAGGCTGTTACCAGAGTGCGGAATGCGCTGACTGGCATTTTGCGGATGCCGGTGGTTTCAAAGTTGTGCGATGCCGGATCGAAAACGGGGAAGGCGGCGGTGTCTTGCGTGACGATTTCTTCGCCGGTTGTGCCTCGCCATGGGCGAAATGGCCGACGCCGTATTGCTCAGCAGCGATCGCGTCAAGCCCGAAAAAATGCTCGCAGCCAGATTTAAATTTCGATTCGAGATTTTGGAGCCTGCACTGCGCGCGGCTGTGCTCTCGCGGATGTAATCAGTCGGAAGGGCTAAAAGATCGAGATGTTGGAGCAAGGCATTGAGATTCGATTCGTCGACGACCAACGCGGGCCCCGTGGCGGAAAGCTCCTCGCCTGCGTCGAATGCCTGAAATAGCCTCATCTTGGCCGCCGCATATTCTTCAGTGCCGGTCAGCGCGCGTCCCGTTGCTTTGCCCACCTTTTGATCGCATCCTGCCCCACAAAAATGCGCACCGGAAACATTTTCTTTCGATCCGCAGACACGTAATAGACGTACTCGTTTCCCTTCGCGCTTCCCTGCTGCACGGGATGCGCGTCTTGGAACTGATACTGATAGACGTAGCCGCTTTCCGCCGAATAGCTCTTGATCCGTCGAACTGTCTCCGGTTTTGCCATGACGAGATTATTTGGCGGGTTCTGCGCTGCTGTCAACCTGGTCGTCCTCAGTCGGGCCGCAAATCGGTTGCCTCTTCGATTTGTGACTGCGCCGATCGCCTCCCAAAATGAATTGCAAACATGCCGATTTGGGACGATTGGCGCGGCGCGCAGAGCTTTTCGGTCATCGCACCTCGACCCGTCTTCGCTCGGCGATCCTTCCCTATTCTCGTGAAGCGATAAGGCTTAGCTCCATCAATGGTCTGCCAAATCGCACAAAAAGATCCCACTGCTCGCAATGCTCCGCGATGGCACATCCCTTGCGTTAGGCCATCGCGCAGATGATGCCCTCAATCGAAGCGGCGGTGGCTGAAAACGACTTTGAGTCGGGCTGCCACCCCATTTGACCGATCGAATCGTCCGCCGAATCTGCTCTTGCTTGCGATCTTTTGTATCGCTGCCGTCGCGATGCCCGGTTGCGCGGGAGTCACCTCCACAGGTCCGTCCGTCGTTACCGTGGTCCTGCAGCCAACACAAGTAAGCGTCCCCTTGAGCCAGTCACAGCAATTCCAGGCAACCGTCACAGGCACGTCAAACAAAAGCGTCACATGGTTTGTGGGCGGCGTGGCTGGTGGAAGCGCGAGCACCGGCACAATTTCGCCGAGCGGTTTATACACAGCTCCAAACTCGATGCCCTCGCCCGCGACCGTCACCGTAACAGCATCAAGCACGGCCGACAGCACTGCCATAGGGTCCGCGGTCGTCACGCTCACAGGCGGAATCGTGATGGATCTCGCAACCTCCGCCACAGTTTGGACTGGGGCCGGACAACGTTCACAGCAACTATCGCCCGGCGCGGGCGCCCTTTCGAACGCGGTCACCTGGAGCGTGACCCCGGCATCACCACATTCGACGCTCGGCACCG
>CAVOOU010000023.1:0-42282 GCA_963697645.1 uncultured Acidobacteriota bacterium
AGGAAAAGTACGCGGATGCGCTTCGGCCTGGCGGCATCGATTTCGGCGTCAGACGGCGCATCGGCCTGCCCTTGCGCCAGTTCCTTCAGAGTAGTGAAAATCGGGCCGCGGACGTCCGTAAGCGACACATTTACGATCACCAGGCTCCAGACACCGCTTGCGATTTCCGCCATGGCGTGGGAGGCCAGCGGGACGATTCGCACGCGCCAGCCCTCGGAATCGAGGACGTTTTTGAGCGCGCGCTGGCTCACGATGTCGTCGTCGATGATCAGGATTCCGACTTCGGCCACTTTGAGGGACCTCGGATCGCCTTCTAGCTAGCCCTGTCGGCCAATCCATCGAGTATAAGCCCGGCCGCTGGGGCGGTAATTTTGATTCGCCCGAGGGCGTGCCCAGGGGAATCCTGTCTTCGCGTACAGGCGAAATAAAAGCGAAATATTCTTCTTGACAGAGCGAACAAAAGGCGAATATGATGTTGCCCGTGCAGCGAGGCTTGCAATGGCCACTCTTCCCATACTTCGAGTCGAACCGCCGATGCTCCCGCGTCGCCGGTCCCGGCCGAATCAGACCAGTCTCACCCTTTTCCCCACAGCCGCTCGCCACGGCGATAGTGAGTCACCTGGCAGTGCTTCCGCGCCCACTCCGGTCCCTGACCGGAGAACGAAGCCTGCTACGGAACTGGTCGGCATCGCACGCCTCGCTGCTTCCTCCCCCTGCGCCGATGCCAAGCGCGGGACGGAATATTTTCTGCTGCCCGTTCGCTCGATCCTGAATCACTGCGATTCTGATCGGGTGCCGTTCGCCTGGACGGTGAATCCCTACCGGGGCTGCGAGTTCGGGTGCAAATATTGCTATGCGCGCTACACCCACGAGTATATGGAGCTGGACGGCGGTGATTTCGAATCCAAGATCTACGTGAAGCAGAATGCCGGGCCGCTCGCCGAGCGCGACTTGGCTAGCGAGAAAATCTGGGGCGAGCACATCGCGATTGGCACCGCCACCGATCCGTATCAGCCTGCCGAAAAGGAATTCGGCGCTACGCGCGCGATCCTCGAAAAAATGGCCGAGCGCGAGGGGCTGAGCCTTTCCATCACAACGAAATCGAATCAGGTGGTCCGCGATATTGACGTGATCAAGCGGATTTCCGAGCGCTCATCCATCACGATTCACATGACGGTTACGACGCTGCGCACACGCCTGGCACGCATGCTCGAGCCGCGCGCGCCGCGTCCGGATTTGCGGCTGGCTGCATTGCGGCAATTGCGCGACGCTGGAATCAATGCAGGTGTGAATGCGATGCCGGTGCTGCCGGGCTTGACTGATCGCGAAGAAGACCTCGATGCATTGGCGCGCGCGGCCCGCGACGCAGGTGCGCAGTGGATCGCGGCGAGCGTATTGTTCCTGATGCCGTCATCACTGAAACAATTTCTGCCATTCATCGACGCGAAGTTTCCGAAGCTCGCAAAGCGTTATCGCGAATGGTACCAACACAAAGGCTACGCCCCGGAGGAGTATCGCAAGGAAATCTCCGCGCGCTTCGAGCAGTTGCGCCGCAAATACGGTCTCAGTTCGCGGCCCGAGCGCTACAGCGCGAGCAAGCAGTGGACCTCGCCTCAACTTGCATTGGACTTAAGCGCTTCGACGTGAGTGAGAAATAAAATAGAGCGCGACTGTGCAGGAAGCACGATTGCAATTCCGTAACGCCGGCATCTCGCCGGCTCTTTTGAGGCTGCGACGCCGAGGTTAACTCGCTATGGCAGGATGATGCGCGAAGCTTCTTGAGCGGTTTTTGCTTCGGCAGAAAGCGGGAATCGCTCACGGAGAAAACTCACAAATGCCCGCGAGAGCGGACGGCCGTTCGTCTCCTGTTTTCCCACGCGCAGCAGGAACACCAGCAGTTGGAAAATGTCTGAATCCTTCAGCGTCGAAAAGCCGGCACGCGCGGATTCTTCTTTCTTAAACTCCTGCAAGAATGCCGCAATTTGCCCATACAGTGCGCGTGCAAGCGGTGCGTCGGGCGGCCGCTCGTAATAGATTCCAGTGCCAAGCGTGCGATATGTTTCTGCAAGCGCTTCAAGAGCCGCAAGTATCGCCGCATCGTTTAATTCCTTATTCTCGATATGAAAACGATGAATCGTGGCGCCGAAGCCTGCCACAACCGGCCACTTCTCGTAGACGAAATCTACCGGAAATTGAATGTCCGGATAAGGAAACTCCTCTCGCGGAGTTGGCTTGCGATGCTCGGCTTCGTAGCGGTGAGCGGCGATCAAATACGAACAGTCGATCGGGCAATCGATCGTCACTTCGCGTCCTTCGCCGCAGCAGATCGCGCAGATCTTTTCACCTTCAGCAGGGCAGAACCGCTTCGGCGGCCGCTTTTCACAAATCGCGCAGCTCATGCACACTCCTCATCTCGTCAAAATCGCTAGATGCGAAGGAAATCAGAGTACGAGAAACACCCGAAACACGGCAATTAGCGAAGCGGAAATCGCGTTTGGCGCTACCTGCTGGCGGCCTGCGGCACTGCGCGCGCATCGAGCAGCGCAATCTCCTGGGCAATTGTTTCCACGGTGTGCTCGTCGCCGAACTTCGAATTAATCATCAAGTTGTAGAGCGAACGCAGAGGCCAATCCTTGCCGAAGTAATGGCGAATAAACGCGGCTCGTTCGGAATCCACTTCTTCGACAAGCTGCGCCGCCTCTTTTTCGGATTTTCCGAGGCTCATGATGCGGCGAATCTTTTCCTCGACCGGCGCGTAAATAAATACATGGAAGACATCCGGCCGATTGCGCAGAATATACGGCGCGCCGCGGCCTACGATCACCGATTTCCCCCGCGAAGCAACGTCCTCGACCACCTTGTGCAACACGGCGACCATCCGGTCGGCGTCAAACATCTGCGATTCGCCTTCGAGCGGTAACGTCCGCTCGTAGCTGCCTCGCGCGTAGACCTTGAAGAGACGATGCAGCAGCGAATCGCAGCGCTCGTCGCAACGAAGCGCCGCTCGATGGTCCACCTTGGCGACGCGTGCGATCTCCGCGGTCAACTCCTCGTCCCAGACCTTCCAGCCAAGCCGCGCCGCGAGGCTCTTCGCGATGTTAGCTCCGCCGCTGCCGTATTCTCGTTCGAGGGTGACGATTCGGATTTGCATGCTGACCTGCGCTGCCGATTAGTGTACCGCCATCGGCCCGCCGGGCTTTACTTTTTTCATCAGGAACACGAACGGAATCATCGCGAGAACGGCGACGCCCAGTAACTTGAAGTTGTCGATGTAAGCGAGCATCGTCGCCTGTTGATTCACGAGATTCGACACCATCCCGTACGCCTGATGCGTAGCTTCGTAGCTGCTCGACCCGCGCGAGACAAACAGGTGCGTCATGGCGTTGATCATCGCGTGCAGCCGGCCGCTTCCGTAATTCACGTGGTCCACCAGCTGGTTCTGGTGGAATTGAGAGCGGCGCTCGAGCATCGTCGTGACGAGCGAGATTCCCACGCTGCCGCCCATGTTGCGCGCGAGGTTGATCAGGCCCGACGCCGCATTGTTTTTGTCTTTCGGCAGAAAAGCGTATGCAACGGTGTTGATTGGAACGAACAGGAACGCAAGACCAAGCGCCTGAAATGCACGTGCGATCGCAACAGTGCGAAAATCGATCGCCACGTCGAAACTCGTCATGTGAAAAAGAGATAAGCCCACGACGGTGAGGCCAAATAGCAAAAGGATCCGCGCGTCATAGTGGCCAAGCAGATACCCTACAAGCGGCATCGCCAGGATGATGGCGAATCCGCCGGGCATCAATGCGAGACCGGCTTGCTCGGCTGTGTAACCCATAATGGTCTGCAAAAATAGCGGAATCAGCACCGTGCTGGACAACAACGCGAAGCCGACCATAAACATCAGCAAATTTCCTACGGCGAACGAACGATCTCGAAAAAGGTGAAGGTCGATAATCGGATCTTTGTGCCGCCATTCCCAGATGATTACGGCAATCAGCGCAACCACGCTGATGGTCGTCATCGCGGTAATGAAATGGGAACCGAACCAGTCATCGCGCTGGCCCTTATCAAGCACCACTTGTAACGTGCCGAGCCCTAGCGCGAGAAGACCCAAGCCGATGTAATCGATCCGGAATCCGGATTTTTTCTCGCGTTTCATGTAGGGCGGATCGGAAATCAAACGATTCGTGAGAAACAGAGAAATAAATCCAACAGGAATATTGATGAAGAAAATCCAGCGCCACGAGAAATTATCGGTAATCCATCCGCCGAGAGTGGGTCCGATCGCCGGAGCGAACACCACTGCCATTCCGTAAACGGCGAACGCCATGCCCCTCTGCTTCGGCGGAAAGGTATCCGCCAGAATCGCCTGTTCGCTCGGCTGCAGTCCTCCACCGCCCACACCTTGCAGCACACGGAAGAAAATCAGCGCGCCGAGAGAAGGCGCGAAACCGCAGAGACACGAGCTGATGGTGAACAGCGCCACGCACGACATGTAAAAGCGTTTTCGGCCGATCAGCGCGGAAAACCAGCCACTCATGGGCAGCACAATTGCGTTCGAAACGAGATAAGAGGTAAGAACCCAGGTGGCCTCATCCTGCCCGGCGGAAAGACCGCCGGCAATGTGCGGCAGCGCGACGTTCGCGACGCTCGTATCCAGCACTTCCATGAACGTCGCGAGCGTGACCGTGAGCGCAATAATCCAGGGGTTTACTGCGGGCCGCTCAAATTCGCGCGGTGCCGAAATGGCCGCGCTGACGCTCATTTCACGTAGACCTTCGGTTCAACGGACATGCCCAGCCGGAGGTAGTGGTCGCTGTTTTCGCCCTGATCGAGCACGATTTTCACCGGCACTCGCTGCACCACTTTCACATAGTTGCCCGTAGCGTTTTCCGGAGGAAGCAAGCTCGTGCGCGCACCACTCGAGCCGGCGATGCTGTCCACATGACCCTTGTAGTCGCGGCCGTTGGCATCCACGTGCACTTTCGCCACTTGCCCGGGCTTCATATATTTCAGCTGCGTCTCTTTGAAATTCGCGGTGAACCAAACTTCATTGAGCGGAACGATCGTGAACAGCTGCTGCCCCGGCTGGACGTTCATGCCAATCTCTGCGTTCTTCATCACCACGCCATCTACCGGCGCCATCAGCTTCGTGTACTGCAGATTCAGTTCCGCCTGATCGAGCGCCGCTTTCTTTTGCGCCACAGTGGCGAGCGCGGATCGCGCACGCGCTTGCGACACAGCCACCTGCTGCGGGCCGGTCTGCGAGGATCGCCAATTCGCTTCTGCCTGCAGCAATCGTGCACGTGCCTGGTGAATCTGTTGCTCTGCGGCGGCTGCGGACGCGGCCGCTGACGCTACCGTTGCGGTGCTCGCCCGTGCGGCGGCCAATGCTTGGTCATACTGTTGCTGCGAAACTTCCTGCTTATCAACAAGCTGTTTGTATCGAACGAGATCGTCCTGAGCCTTTACGTCGTTTGCCTGGGCTTGCGCGAGCTGCGCCTTGGCCGCGTCAAACTGTTGCTGCGCGCCCGCGATGCCTGCCTTGGCATTTTCAACGTCCGCTTCGCTCGCGGAGGTTTGGCTGGTCGTGCTAATAGAGGTGATTGGGACGTTGATGCCCAAAGACGCGGCTTGCGCCTCAGCATCGGCGAGATTCGCGCGCGCCTGGTCCGCGGCGACCTCGTAATCCCGCGGATCGATTTCCGCCAGCACCGTCCCGGCCTTCACGAACTGGTTGTCGTCCACATTCACCTTTTGAATGTATCCGGAAATTCGCGCGCTCAGCGGCATCAGGTGGCCATCCACTTGTGCGTCGTCGGTGCTCTCGTAGCTCGCGAAGTAGCGCCATGCGAAGAAGCCGCCAATCAACAGCACGAGCACGGCGCCAATAATCAGCCATCGCGTCGCGGGGTTTCTGCGAAACCTGTTTCGCGCGGACCCCGACGGCGGAGGCGCGGCCGAGTGCGTCTCGGACTGTGGCGGCGCAGTCTGAGTATTCGGGTCTTGCGTGACTGGAGGATTTGGCGAAACTTCCACGTCCGTGCGCTGTGCCATGGTTATTTTCCTTTGAAGTATTCTTTCACGCCCAGTTCCGCCTGTCCGACGGCCCGGGCCAGAGAGATCTTGGAGTAATTAAAGTTGTAGAGGCTCGAAATGTACTGCTCGTTGGCACTCGCCACCGCTTCCTGCGACTGCACCACTTCCACCGTGTCTGTAACGCCAGCCGCGAAACGATCGATCGACTGCGTCAGCGTCTGAGCGGCGAGGTCAATATTGCTTCGCGCCACTGCGACCTGATCGGAGGAGGACTGCAAATTGAAAAGCGCCGTGCGTACGTCCGCATCGATCTGCGCTCGCAAATTTTCTGCGCGATCGCGGCTCTGCTGCAGCCGCGCGTCCGCCTCCAGCACGTCTCCATGAACGCTGCCGCCCTGAAAGATCGGAATATTCAGCGTGCCGCGAACGTCGAACACGCCGTGATTCGATGATGCATGCTGACCCGCAACGCCATAATCGGCCGCGAATGACAAAGACGGGTAATAGCCCGCCACCGCCGCCTTGCGCGAAAATTCCGTGGCCTTCACGTCTGAAAGCGCCGCCTGGTAATCAGAACGATTCGCATACGCGCGCGCCAGCGCTTCATCCACCGTGATTCCCTCAAGCGGCGCGTAGGGCGACTTGTCCGTCAAATCGAACTGCTGCCCGGGCGCAAGTCCAATCACTCTCGCTACCGTCAGTTTCTGGATCGCCAGGTCATTTCGCGCTTGAATCAACTGTTGCTCTCGCGTTTGCAGCTCCACCTTCGCGCGCAACGCATCAATTGCCGGTGATGTTCCGGCGTTGAAGCGATCGTTCGCCTGATCGTAGAGAGCCTGCGCCGTTTTCACCTGTGCAGCGGCCGTTTCGATGCGTGCCTCATCTGCGATTGCCTGGAGATAGTTGAATCCCACCGCGAGCACCACCAGGTCCCTTGCATCCTTGTAGCTGTACTCCGCAGATTTCAGGCTGGCGTTCGCTGAACGCGTTTTGTTGATCGCTTTCCAATCGAATAGTTGCTGGTTCAGGAAGGCGCGCGCGTCAAAATATGAAAACGGACCTACCACGCTGGGAACATTTTGGCCCGGGATATTGAAGGTAAAGCCAAATTCTTTGAGGTTTACTTGCGACACGTCTATCAGAGGACTTGCGCTTATGTGCGGCAGCAGCGCGCTCAATTGTTGCCACCGCGTTCCGTGCGCGGCCTGCACATCCTGATTCGAAAGTAGTGCGCCTAGATTTTGTTTCAAACCGCGCTCGATCGCATCCTCGAGCGTGATCGGCAAAACTCCTGGGACGAATTTCCCCGGTACGCTGCCGGAGAAATTGCTCTGTGCTTGCGGTGCCGCCGGGGATTGCGTCTGACCGCCGCCCGACGTGTTGCTCGAACCCGATTGCGTCGCCGACGGCCCAGCCTGCGGGCTTGGCAATCCAGGTTGAGCCAACTGCGCGAATGCTACGCTCGTTGAACTGAGCAATAAAAAGGCGAGGGCGAGGAACGACCTGAAGAAACGACTGTTCACGTGGTGGCCTCCTCCTAATTCCTTACAGTAATGGATGAAATGCCGACTTCGAAAGACTCAGCGATGCGCCGAAAATGACGCTCGAGCCCCGTAAAACTCAGCTTCTCTTGCGCTTTGTGCCCCTCCGAATCGTATCGGCCCGCAAACTGGACGAAATGAGATCCCAGGTTTTTTTAGCGCTCGACTGAAAGTGCGTCTCCGGATTCAACGCCCAGGCCATCGTAAAGCCTATGACCACCGTCTGAATCAGTCGCGCCAATTCGATCGGCGCTTCATCGCACCGTATTTCTCCCCGCTTCTGCGCCAAAGAAATAATCTCAGCGAGCATTGTCCGACTGGTACGCATCCGCTTCTGCAGTTCAGCGCGCACCGGCGCACATGACGCATGCGCCGCGTAAATCGCCCGGAGTACCGCCGGATTTTCGTGAGATTGTCCGGCCGAATCCGTGGCAAGTTCCCCGAGCACCTTGAGAACGGAGCCGCTCGTCGCGCGGGCCTTTTCGAGCGCTCGTTCCACAGCCGCAATGCGTTCGCCGCCATACGCCGCAAGCACGTGCTCTTTCGTCGGGAAGTAATTGAAGAACGTTCCTTTTCCCACGTCGGCCGCTTCGGTGATGTCTTCTACCGTCGTTTCCAGGAATCCGCGCTCTCCAAAAAGTTCCAATGCGGCGCGATAGAGCCTTTCTCGCGTTTCAAGACGGCGACGTTCGCGGCGATCCGAGCGCGGATGTACTGCGGACATGTCGCGTCGACGCCGGACAGCGGATTGCGTGCGAGGTTTGATCATGACGAATGCGTCTATATATGACTTTAGGTCAGTAATGAGTAAAAGTCAATCGGCGCTGGCATGGCGCCATTGTCGACGGGAACCGACAGGCTGGGTAAAAACGGACTTCCCGCGCCGAGGCTCTGCGGCTCCGGCGCGGGTGTTTTCAGCGAAACGCTACTTCGCGTGATGCGGTGAGTGTTTCGTGAGCGTCGAGAGCAATAACTTCGCCGACGGAGGAGGTGCCACCGCTTTGTGCAGCACGATGTCCTTCGCGTCTACCTTTTTGCCGTAGAGGCGCTCGTTCGCGTCATTGTCCGGGCGCAGCGTGGAACCTTCGAGCGACACGCCGGCGAACAGACCGCGCGAACGCGAATACGTCAGGACTTCGGCGCGCATCGTTACATCCGTGGCAGCCGCCGCCGTTCGTCCCACCGGCCCTGCAGCTGCAGAGGCATCAGCGCCGAGTTTCACTTTACTGCTCAGAATCGCGCTCGCGCCGCGCTCGTTCATGATCAGCAGCACGAAGTCAGTAGCCTGGCCCCCGATCTGAAATCCAAAACTACCGCCTTCGAGCGCCATCATCGACGGGGCGCTCCAAGGACCGCGAAAGTTGTCGCCCGTACGGCAACTCATCACCCCGCGGCCATAACTTGCGCCCACGATAAACGCCGCCTTGAGGACGGAGGGCAGAATAATCACGCAATCCGCTTTATTGATCAAATCCTGCGGAATATCGTCCGGGATGTCCATAATCTCTTTCGCAACCTTGCCGGCATTCCGGACACGGTCCGCTTCTTTAGTGTCGTCGTCCGCAGCGCGAAGCGGCGCTGGATTTACGAAGGAAAGCAGGCCAACGAGCGTTGCCGCAATGCAAAGGTGCCATGCTTTTCTCATCTAACTTCCTCCTCAGGATGGGACGGGTTTGGCTAAATCCGGGCCGCTGCTAACAGAAAGACTATATCAAACGAGAGAGGAACCGCGAAGTTTGGAATATCGGGGATTGGAATATAATTGGCCGCGTTTTGCCGATCGAGCGCCAGATGAACTTTCCAATGTCGCCATTTTCCCGTCGCGCAAAATTTTGCAGGTGCGCGATCACACTTTTTGTGGCCACTTTGCTCGCGATGGCTCGGCCGCTGCGCGCGCAAAAGCCGTGCTGCGGCACGAAATCAAGCCGACAATCCAATCCGGATATCACGGCCAAGCAGCGTCCAGACGTGGAACGGTTTCGCTCGCGTATAGATGCACTGTTGAGCGAATCTCACGCTCGAAAGGCGGATTGGGGCATCCTCATCGCGAATCGCGACACCGGCGAAATACTCTTCGATTTGAACGCCGACCGCTATTTCACGCCGGCTTCGAACGCCAAGCTCTTCACCTCCGTCTTCGCGCTCGCAACTCTCGGCACCGGCTATCGTTTCCACACGACCCTGGAAGCAACCGCATCGCTCGGCCGCGATGGCAAACTCCCAGGAGATTTGTTGCTGATTGGAAGAGGCGATCCCGATCTCTCGAATCGCAAATTTCCGTTTCACGGAAAAGTTGAACATGATGGTCCCACTGAGAAAATTCTGGCCGAACTGGCGGATGCGGCGGTCGCGCACGGCTTGAAAGAAGTGGATGGCGACATCGTTGCCGACGATCGGTGCATCCCCTTCGATCCTTATCCCGCAGGTTGGAGCATCGGCGATCTGTTCTTCACGTTTGGCGCTCCTGTCACCGCGATAGCCTTCAACGACAATTCCGTCACGATTACGATGTCTCCGGGTGCTCAAGCGGGCGACCCTGCACTGATAGTGGTCGATCCCGCGGAAGCCGCCGCAGGATTCACCCGGCAGATAACCACAAGCGCGCTCGGAACCGATCCTCAACTTGCCGTTGTGCGCCAGCCCGGACCGAACTTTCTGCTTCTTCGCGGATCGGTGCCGCTCGGCCATGCCCCCGTTAAACTCGATCTGGCGATGACCGATCCAGCAGAAACGGCTGCGCGCACGCTCAAGCATCTGCTCGAAGCCCGCGGCGTAAATATCAAAGGCGGGGTTCGCGTGGAAGAAGCGGCAGCGCCGCAAGCATTGAAGCCCGGAGAATCTCCGGTGATACTTTCGATTGAATTGAAGGGCGCGGAAGACAATGCGGCAGCAAATGCACGGGTGCTTGCCGAGCATGTTTCGCCTCCGCTTCTTGAAAGCGTCCGCGTAATGAATAAGGTGAGCCAGAATCTCCACGCCGAACTATTTTTGCGGACAATAGCACGCGAAAAAACGGGAATCGGCTCCACGGAAATTGGATTAATACTTGAACAGGATTTCTTGAAATCCCTTGGCGTCAAAGACAGCGACGATGTTCTTACCGACGGCTCCGGCCTCTCGACGAACAATCTCGTAACGCCGCGGGCAGTGGCAGCCTTGCTGCAATACGCAATTCATCAGCCCTGGGGCCCAGACTTCATGGCCTCGTTGCCGATTGCCGGAGTCGATGGCACGCTCGAAGACCGTATGAAAGGCACTCCCGCAGCCGGCTTGATTCAAGCAAAAACAGGCGGCCTCGAGCACGTCCACGCTCTTTCGGGTTACGCGACAACGATTGGCGGTGAATATCTTGTCTTTTCAATCTTCGTGAATAACGACCCCGAAAAGGGACGCGATGCAATTGCCGCGATTGATGCGATCGCCCTCGCAATGGTCGAAACACTCGGCGCTCCAGCGAATCGCAAATAGAAACTGTCGCACTGCGCCGATTTCTGCAGGCCTCCGGGCATTAGGCTCAGTAGGGGCACGGCATGCCGTGCCCGAACGCGCTGCATGTAAATCCGTGCCATCCTCGCACCGCCCCACCAAGTGTCCGTTCCTGCTCGATTCTCTTTTCCACACCCAATCAAGCTACAATTCCAATTTTGAGGCATCCGTGTCCCGTCACGCAGAAAAGCTCCTCGAATTCGACAAGCTCAAAGAAATCGTCAGCGGTTTCACCACCTGCGCGCCAGGACGCCGTGCAATTCTCTCGCTCAGTTCCCAGCAGGACGTCTCCGCCTTGAATTCTGAATTCACTCTGATTCGCGAGGCAGTAGCCTATCTGCGCCCCGGCGCGGAAATGGGTTTCGGCTCGCTCGCAGATCCCGAGCCGTGGCTCGCGCAGCTTGCTATGCCGGCATCGGTGCTTTCCAGCGCCGATCTACTGGATGTCGCCTCCTTGATGGACACGGCCAATGGCATCCGACAGACATTCAAAGGAGAAACTGCGAAATACCCGCGCCTCGTGGAAAAAGCGGCGGCCTTCGCGGATTTTCGGCACCTTCTCACCGCCATCCGCCGCGCGATTCTCCCCAATGGCGAAATCAGTGATGACGCCTCTCCGCAATTGCGCCGCATTCGCACCGGCATCGGACAGGCGCGCGACAAAATCCAGAAGTCGCTCGAAAGTATCCTGCGTGCCCGTGGCGAACCCACCGGTGAGGACTACATCACGCTCCGCAACGATCGCTTCGTGATTCCGGTCCGCGCTGGCGATCGCCGCGCCGTTCCGGGCGTCGTCCACGCTGCCAGCGCCACAGGCCAAACCGTATTCGTCGAGCCGCTCGAAGCCATCGATCTGAATAATCGCCTCGTTCAACTTTCCGAAGAAGAAATCGCAGAGATTGCCCGCATTCTCGCCGAGCTCACTGAACAAGTCCGCTCTGATCGCGGACCTCTCGAATCCGCCGCCGCGGGAATCGCCCATCTCGATTCGGTTTTTGCCCGTGCGCGATTTGCCCGTGAGTTCGATTGCACCATGCCGGAATTTTCCACCGGCAATTCGCTGCGGCTCGATGCGGCGCGTAATCCGGTTCTCGAACACACGCTGCGCCCGCAGGGCCGCAACGCCGTCCCTTTGACGCTCGCCCTCGGCGGTTCGGAAACCGTGATGGTCATCAGCGGACCCAACACTGGTGGCAAGACGGTTGCGCTTAAAAATGTCGGCCTCGCCGCACTTGCCGCGCAATCGGCGATTCCCGTCGCCGCGGAGCGCGCCGAGTTACCGCTGTTCGATCACGTTCTGGCCGATATCGGCGACGAGCAGTCCATTGCCGCCGACCTCTCCACCTTTTCCGCGCACATGCTGAATCTGAAATCGATGCTCGAGATCGCGACCGATCGCTCGCTGATTCTCGTCGACGAAATGGGCACCGGCACGGCGCCTGAAGAAGGCGCGGCTCTCGCTGTCGCGCTTGCTCGAAGAATTTCGCGCCCTGCGCGCCCTGACGATCGCCACGACGCATCACGATCGCCTGAAGGCCTACGCTTCCACGACGCAAGGAATCGTGAACGCCGCGATGGAGTTTGACGAAGAAAATCTACGGCCCACCTATCGCCTGCTCGTAGGTGTTCCGGGCACTTCCAGCGGCCTCGAAATTGCCCGCCGCCTGGGTTTGCCACCTCGCGTCGTGGACCACGCACGCGCCAGCCTATCTCCTGAATCACGTGAGGCTCGCGATCTGATCGCCTATCTGCACCGAAGCCGCGATGAAATGGACGAGATCAAGCGCCAGGCTCGCGAAGAGCTTGCGCAATTGGAAGCAGAACGCCGCTCGCTCCAGACCGAGTGGGTCGACCGCCAGAAAAAGCGCATCGCGGAACTCGAAAAGAATTTCGACGCCACTCAGAAACGCCTCGAAGGCGAAATCGCCCGGCTCGCAGTTGATATAAAGGACCGCACGCTGCGCGCTCAAATCGAAAAACAATCCGGCCGCCGCGTCAGCAAAATTGCCGGTGAAGCTCGCGCCGAAGCCGACGCAGCCGTTGTAGACACGCTCGCCGCATCGCAGTCCGACCTCGGCGTTCAAGCACAACGCCCTGCGCAGCCGGTCGAACCCAGCCTGCTTTCCGCGGGCCAGCGCGTCGTCGTAAAAGGATTCAAGCAGCCGCTCCTGTTCCGCCGCCACGACGGCCGCTCCGCCGAAGTCGAAGCCGGCCCCATGCGCATGAAAGTTCCATTGTCTGACGTCGTCGGAATTGATATCAGCGCACAACCCGCGAAAAGCGTTTCGGCTGACGCCACGCGCCCCCGTGGCATCACCGTGCACGCCCAACCAAGCGACGAGCCCGCCGCCGAAGAAATCAACGTAATCGGCACCACGGTCGAAGAAGCCACCCGCCGCGTCGACAAATTCATCGACCAAGCCGCCCTTGCCGGCAAGCCCGCCGTCCGCATCATCCACGGCCACGGCACAGGCGCCCTCCGCCGCGGCTTAGCCGAATTTCTCACGTCACATCCGCTCGTCGAAAAAATCGAACACGAGAAACCCGACCGCGGTGGCGAAGCAATCACAATCGCGGAGTTGAAAAGCTAGCAACGGAGTGCTAAGTCTTAACTCATCACCATGGCGGAAGCTGGATCATTCGCGGAGCGCGTAAAGCAGCAGGCGGACATCGTCCGCGTGATCGGCGAATACGTGCGCCTTAAAAAGAGCGGCGCAAATTTCACCGGGCTCTGCCCCTTCCACCAGGAAAAAACTCCGTCATTCGCTGTGCACCCTGTAAAACAGATTTATCACTGCTTCGGCTGCGGCGCAGGCGGCGACGTGTTCAAATTCGTGATGGAGATGGAGAAGTCGCCATTCCCCGAAGCGATTCGCACCGTCGCCGAAAAATGCGGCATCGCCATTCCCAAGCCGCGCGAACGCTCTCCAGAGGAACGCCGCGAAAATCAACAGCGCTCCGCCCTCGTCGAAATGCATCGCGAAACCGCCGCCTTCTTCGCCCGCGCATTACACGATAGCTCCGAAGGAAAAGTAGCCGCGGCGTATCTCGAAGACCGCGGACTCGACCGCGAGGCTATGAAACGTTTCGGCCTCGGTTTCGCGCCATCGTCCGGCGACGCGCTTCTGCGTTTTCTAAAACAAAAATATCCCGAAAAACTGCTCGACGTCTCCGGCCTGATCTCTCGCGACCAAAGCGGCCGCGCCTACGACCGCTTCCGCCGCCGAATCATGTTTCCCATCGCAAATGAGTCCGGCAAGGTGATCGCCTTCGGCGGCCGCGCCATGGGTGACGACACACCGAAGTACATGAATTCGCCCGAGACCCCGATCTACACAAAAAGCACCGTCCTCTACCATCTCGATCGCGCGAAAGAAGCCCTGCGCCAAAGCGATTTCGCCGTACTCGTCGAAGGCTACATGGACGCCATCGCTGTCGCCCGCGCCGGAATCGCCAATGTTGTCGCCAGTTGCGGCACCAGCCTCGCCGAGCCCCAAATCAAATTGCTCGGCGCGCTTCACTCGCCGCGTCATCGTCAATTACGATCCCGACACCGCCGGCCAGGCCGCCACCGAACGCTCCATCGCGCTTCTCCTCGAAAGCGAATTCGACGTTCGCGTCCTCGCCCTTCCCGGAAAAGCCGATCCCGACAAATTCCTGAAAGAACAAGGTGTCGACGCCTATCGCAATCTCCTCGCGCAATCCCCGCCCTATCTCGATTACCTGATCGCCCGCGCGCGCCAAATGGATCGCACCACCGCCGCAGGAAAAGTTGCCGCGCTGAATTTCCTGATGCCCTACGTGCAGCGCCTCCCGAATCGCCTTCTGCGCTCGGAATGGGCCACCCGCATCGCCTCCGAATTGCGCGTCGACGAGCCCGTCCTTCGCGAAGCCCTCCGACGCGCCGCCGCCGAACGCCGCAGCGAAGTGAAACCAAACGCCAGCCTGCTCGGCCCCGCCGTAAAGCCCGCCGAACGCCAAATCATTCGAATGCTCGTCGAAGCCGACGGCTTCCGCGAAAAGCTCGCCAGCGAATTAGCGCATGACGCGCTCCACCGCGGCCTCGAATGCGAGCGCCTCCTCGATCTCCTCATCTCGAAAGTAGGCGAACATCCCGACCCCGCCACGCTGGCCGCTGCTCTCGAAGAAAGAGAACGCCGCCTGCTCTTCGAAGTCCTTTTCGAACCCGTCCCCGAGCCCACCTGGGACGACGCCGAGAATTGCCTGAACGTTCTCCGCAATCGCCGCGTGGAAGAAGAACTCGCCGCGCTGCAAAAGAAGATCGAAGCCAAGCCCGCTACCGACGAATTGCGCAGCCTCCTCACGCGTCGCCTCGAACTCCAGAAACAACTCGCTACCAACTAGCCCGAGCCATTTCTTCTCAGTGGCATTTTGAATCGGCACACTCGTTCACTCATCTACTGTCAAGCGAAGCCCAAATCAGTCAGAGCAGTGCACAAGCAAAGGAGCACTCAATGCCGCAGGCTACAAATTTTCGAATATTCAATCCCGACACGATGGCCAAACCAACCGCGGGTTACTCCCAGGTGGCCGTAGTCACCGGCGGAAATCTGGTTTACATCGCTGGCCAGGTCGCGCTCGATGCATCCGGCAATTTTGTAGGCAAAGATGACTTCCGCGCCCAGGTCGATCAAGTCTTCAAAAATCTAAAAGCAGCAGTCGAAGCGGCCAGAGGCAATTTTCACGACATCATCAAGCTCAATTTTTACTGCGTCGATAGCGTCGACCCATCGCAGATCCCGCAGGTCAGGGAAGTCCGCGACAAGTACGTCAACACTCAAAATCCGCCCACAAGCACGTTCGTGGTTGTCCGCAGGCTGGTTCGCCCGGAATGGCTGATTGAGGTCGAAGCGGTTGCGGTCGTCAACCATTAAGCTCCCGCTACGGTAGTCGTCGCGAAGGAGTTAGGTGAGCCAGGCGCATCGAATTGACGCAGGTACCATAACTATTGTATTCTCGTAGGGTTTTGGAGGAAACGGGCGGCGCGTCTCCTGCATCAAATAACTGGTGCAGTGAGCGCGAGCGTGGTTGGCGCGGGCATAGGGCTGGCAACGGGTTCGCAGTACCGTCTTAATTATCCGTTTAAATGTCGTTATTTGACAAGTCGCGTCGGGGTGTCTAACTCCGCGCGCATATTTCTTTGGCCGCCGCCTGCGCGCCGCCGTTTTGCCTCGCAATGGAGGAAGTGTGAGTCTGGCTCTTGAAGAAAAATACGATCAGGTACGACAGCTCATCGCGATGGGCAAGGAACGCGGTTACCTGCTCTACGATGAAGTGAACGATATCCTGCCGGCCGAGGTGCATTCCTCGGAAGAAATTGACGATCTGCTCTCCACCTTCGAGCGTTACGGCATTGACGTCTACGAAGACCTGACGAGCGCAAAGGCCGCTCTGGCCGCCGCCGATGGTGCCGACGGGCCCGAAGTCGGAGTCGTGGTAGAAAAAGAAGCCGTCGCTTCTGAAGACGGCGAACTCGACCTCACTCCCGGCACGCTCGAAAAAACCAACGACCCGGTTCGCATGTACCTGCGCGAAATGGGCACCGTTCCGCTTCTCACCCGCGAAGGTGAAGTTGCCATCGCCAAGCGCATCGAGCGCGGCCAGCTCCTCGTCCTGAAAACCATCACGCGCGCTCCGCTGATTCTGAAAGAGCTGCTCCAAGTCGGCGAAGATCTGCGCACCGGCTCGCGCTCCATCAAGGAAATCGTTCAGTTTGACGACGAAGAGCTCACCGAAGAAAAGATCGAAGCAAAAACAAAAGAAACCCTCAAGCAGATCGACAAAGTCGCCAAGCTCTACCTCGTGGCGATGAAGCAGGCGCAAAAACTCGAGAAAGTTCCGCGCTCGAAGAAGCGCCCCTATCTGCGCGCGCGCTATGCTCTCGGCCGCACCCGCGTCGAGATGTCTCGCCGCTTCCGCGAGCTCGATTTCAATCCGCTCGAAAAGAAGCGCCTCATCGACAAAATCCGCCAGACCGTCGAGCGCGTCCATTTCCTCGAACGCGAAATCGTCAAGCTTGAGCGCCGCGTCGAAGCCTCGAAAGCCGACGTTCAGGCCGAAGCGCGCAAAGACCTCCGCGCCCGCCGCCAGGAACTCGGCGAAATCGAAATCGCCAGCGAAGTCAGCCCCACCGAACTGAAGCGTGCCCTTCAGGTGATTCTTCGTGGCGAAGCGGAAGCCGAGCAGGCCAAAAAAGAATTAATCGAAGCGAACCTCCGCCTCGTGGTTTCCATCGCGAAAAAATATACGAACCGCGGCTTGCAGTTCCTTGACCTGATTCAGGAAGGCAACATCGGCCTAATGAAAGCCGTCGATAAATTCGAATGGCGCCGCGGCTACAAATTCTCCACCTACGCCACCTGGTGGATTCGACAGGCCATCACCCGCGCGATCGCCGACCAGGCCCGCACCATCCGCATCCCGGTGCACATGATCGAGACGATCAACAAGCTCGTCCGCACCCAGCGTCAGCTCGTGCAGGAACTCGGCCGCGAGCCCACTTCGGAAGAAATCGCCAAGCGCATGGATATTCCGGTCGCGAAAGTCCGGAAGATTCTGAAAATCGCGCAGGAGCCGATCTCTCTCGAAACTCCCATCGGCGAAGAAGAAGATTCGCATCTCGGCGATTTCATCGAGGACAAGGCCGTCGTCTCGCCGTCAGACGCGGTGATCAATCTCAGCCTGAAGGAACAAACTTCCTCTGTGCTGAAGACGCTCACGCCGCGCGAAGAAAAAGTAATCAAGATGCGCTTCGGCCTGGACGACGGCAGCGAGCACACGCTCGAAGAAGTCGGCCAGTCCTTCGCCGTCACGCGCGAACGCATCCGCCAGATCGAAGCCAAAGCCCTGCGCAAGCTGCGCCACCCGTCGCGCTCGCGCAAACTCCGCGCCTTCCTAGAAGGCTCAGCCAACGATTACTGAGTAGCATTGCGGTCCTGAAATCTGGTTTTGCTTTCAGATGAGCAGCCCATGAAAACGAGCAGATTTCTTCCAGCCGGCACAGCAATCATCGCTGTGCTGGCTTTTTGTTTTTCACCTCACGCACAAACTCGCGCGCAGGAAAATCCCCCCTCCGCTCATTCGGCTGGTTCGCCGCCACAGTACATCAACGTGGTTCACGAAAGGCTCAAGCCCGGTCGAGACGCAGCCTACGACGGCATGTTGTCGAACATTCGCGACGATTACGAGCGATTCAACATTCCTGCCTACTGGATTGAGATGAAGTCGATGACGGGCCCAAACGAAAGCTTCTCCTTGAATTTTGGCGACTCATTCGGCGATCTTGAAAAAATGGGGGCCGGCGTGGCTGCGGGTGTTGCAGCTCATCCTGAGCTTGCCGGTCTGCAAGACCGTTTGCTGGCGGAAAATACCTCGAACGTCACGAACTTCATCGCCGAGCGAGTGGATGCTCTGGGTTCTCGCGCAGCCACGATCAACTTCGCGAAAATGCGCATGCTTCAGGTGACAGTCTTCCACATTCGCCCCGGCCACGAAGGCGAGTTCGCAGAAGCCGCGAAGAGCATCGCATCGGCCTACGAGAAAATCGCAGGCAGTCCGGCGTGGGTAATTTATGCGGTGCACTCCGGCGTCTCCGGTGCCGTGTTACTTGATGCTCACGACGCTCAGTTCATTGAAAGACGAAGATGATGCAGCAGCACGCCGCGCCTCCGCGATGGAAGCCGCCGGGCCAGCCGTGCAGCAGCGCCTGCAGGAAATCGCGCGCTCGGCCTACGACTCGATCGAGACGAACATCTACGCCGTCAACCCGCAACTAAGCCACATGCCAAGAGATTTCACAGCCGAGGATCCGGCGTACTGGATGCCAAAAACTGCACCGCCCAAAACTCAGTAGAGGTATCGGCTGCCGTGAGCAACTAAGATGCGAGAATGTTGCGCGCCGGCGCCTTTAGTGGCACAGGCACTCTTGCCTGTGCGCCTTTCGCGACGGCAACCCTTCCGATCATGCGTGCAGCAACAATCGCACATCCTGAACGGAAGAGGACTGGCTCAAACCTATGTTACTGGAGACGTGAACGGCAGCCACTGACTGCGTCAACTAATCAGCCGCGCGATTAGAAACGCCGCCGCTGCCGCCAACCCGCCGACGGTCACCGTCTGCAATCCACCGCGCAGCGGCTTCACTCCCGTGAAGTGCCCCTTGATCGCGCCAAAAACGAAAAGCGCCACGAGCGTCACCACAACGCTCACCCACAGCGCCGGCATCACTTCCTTCATTAATATGTACGGCGCAAGCGGCACCAGCCCGCCGACGATATATGACGCCGCAATTGTTCCCGCGCTCCTCGCCGCGCGCGCCGGGTCCGGCGCTTCCAGGCCCAACTCGAAGCGCATCATAAAGTCCACCCAGCGCTTCTGATTCGAAATGATTGCGTCCACCACCGGGGCCATCTGCGCTTGCGATAGCCCGTACTCGCGAAAAACCTTTGCCACCTCTTCCGTTTCGATTTCAGGCAGCTCCACCGTCTCGCGATATTCGCGATCGAGCTCGGAGGCATAATGCTCGGAATCAGTTTTCGCCGCGAGATATCCCCCCAATCCCATCGCAATCGAGCCCGCCGCAATCTCGGCGAGCCCCGCCGTGACGATGATCCCCGTGCCTTTCGCCAATACTGCCGCCGCCCCCGTAAGCCCCGCGGCCAGCGCGAACGGCACTGTCAGCCCGTCGGACATTCCAATCACGATGTCGCGCACCGCGGCCGTGGCGGTGAAGTGTTTCTCTACATGTTCGGTGGCCGGCAAATTTCGCTCCTTCGCTGCATCTTCCTGAAATGCAAATGGTCGCAAAAGCGATTCAAGATTAAATATGAGGACGTATACCGTTGCGCCCACGGAGGCGCGTATAATTATGAGGCAGGATAGGAAAATCAGGAGGTAGTTTCAATGACCACCACTTCTGGACAAGGAGCCGCTCCCCAGATGACTTTCACGTTGCCGCCTTTGCCGTACGCTTTCGACGCGCTCGAGCCGTACATCGACGCGAAAACGATGGAGATTCACCACGACAAGCATCACGGCGCTTACGTTACCAATCTCAACAAAGCTCTCGAAGGGCACGCGGATCTTCAGAAGCTTTCCGTTGAGGAATTGCTCGCTCAGATCAACAAAGTGCCCGAAAACATCCGCACGGCCGTTCGCAACAACGGCGGCGGGCATATGAACCATTCGATGTTCTGGAAAATTATGAAGAAGGGCGGCGGAGGCGAGCCGACTGGCGATCTGGCCAGCGCGATCACTTCGGCGTTCGGCAGCTTCGCGGATTTCAAGACAAAACTCAACCAGGCCGCCACGACGCGCTTCGGCTCCGGCTGGGCTTGGCTGCTTTTCCGCGACGGCAAGCTCGTGATCGAATCGTCCGCCAACCAGGACAATCCCATCATGGACGGCGGCAAGGCGTTTTTCGGTCTCGACGTGTGGGAACACGCCTACTACCTGAAATATCAAAACCGCCGGCCCGAATACATCGAGGCTTGGTGGAATACCATCAACTGGCCGCAAGTAGCCGAAAACTTCGCCCACGCCAAGAAGTAGTTCTCACGAAGCTTGCACATCGATATCGGTATCGCGGATTCGCCCCGGTGATTTTTGCCGGGGCGGGTCTGGCTTAACTATGGATGTGCTTGCGCGAGTCTGTCATTATCTGCGGCACACCCAAAGGAGCTGCACGTTTGCACGGAAAGCCAATCCTTCTAATTCCGCTATTGTTGCTCTGCGCTTTTCCGGCTTGCAGCGCAGCGACCACCCAGAAATCCCGAAGATCGAGCTCAATTCTTCCACGACATTACTATTGGCCCTAACGGCACCGCGAACGTGGTGCAATGTTTCGGCTGCAGCGTCCACATTCGTGGACACGTTACCGGCGATGTTCTTACGATCGGTGGCAGTATTTATATTTCCGGCTTGGTTGACGGAAACGCGCTGGCCGTCGGCGGCCATATCGAATCGCAATCGGGAGGCGAGTTGCGAGGACACGCCGCGGCCATCGGCGGTTACGTAACGCAAACCGGTGGCGGCAAAATCGACCGGGAATCCGTTTCGACGCCCTACGCAATCGTCCCGGGACAATATCGTCCCACCGCGCTGGGCATTGCTTTTCTGATCGTCACAAATCTCGTTTGCGTCGGGCTGGCTTGTTTGCTGTTGCGCGAAAAACGCATCAACAACACCGGCTGGACGATCTGGAATCGCACCAACATGGTCTTGTTCACCGGTGTCGTTGCGCTATTTATCGCCTGGGGGTTCGAAACTTTGGGCGAGCACTTGGGCCGCGCGGAAGTTCCCGCGAACACCTTGCTCGTTCTGATTCTTGGCGTCGTCGGTTCGGCGGGCGCCACCGGGCTGGGACGCCTGGTCGCAGGAGTCGCATTCCCCGGCTTCAAGGCTGTGCCGGGGACGCTCGCGGGAATTTTTGCGCTTTCGATGCTCGAAGTGATTCCTCTGCTCGGATTTTTCGTTTTCGTGATCGGGTTACTGTTCGCGCTCGGCGCCGCAATCGTAAGCGGCTTTGGTGCCCGAGCCGTCCCGTCTCCGGAAGAGCAAATCCACCCACCGAATTAATCGCCTTGCGTGATTGCGCGGTTGTCATTCTGAGACTATCCGATCAGGATAGTCGAAGAATCCCAGCGTACGATTCAGCACCACACCAATTCGAAGGCTCCGCGCTCCGCGTTAGTGCGCCCAAATCTTCGCCGGATCGCTCTCAAACGGGTACACGTGCACCATCCACCCAAAAACTTGCGCCCGCCACACGCCTCCCGCCTGTTCGCACGCGGCTTCCGTTGAAATCGTTCCGCGCATCCCAAACTGCTTCCAATTCACCTGCTGCCATTCCGTTCCTTTCTGCGGCATGCAGAAATTCACATGCTTGTGCCAGCGAGCCACGCTCAACGGCACGCGCTCATTCAGCTCTTCCTCCGTTGCCCGTTTCGGCGCCGTGTACATCGCGCCTTCGAGTTGATAGCCGTCGCCCACCTTTTTGTAGAGCAGCGACGTCGGATGCTCCGGATTGAAGCCAAACTGCGCCTCGAACGCGTATCGGTAATTCGTAAAGTGATAGTGTTCCTGCGGCACATTCGGCAGGAAGATCTGAAAGCCTTCCGCCAGCGCCACTTTGTAATCCCGGTATTTCTCGATCGCCGGCCGCAGCTCAGTCAAAATTTCCGCCGCACGCTTCTGATCCGCCGCATTCGCAGGACGCAAATCCGTCATGAACATATGCGCGCCCATATTCATGTCGTGATCGGACATTCCGCCCGACATCGCATCATTCGCCGCGCGCGCTTCCGGACTCGCCGCCTGCTTCTGCGCGTCGCCTCATGTCCATGCCCGCCATTCCGCCCTGGTCGCGATTCTTCTGGCTTTGCTCCTGCGCTCCCGCTGCTGTTGCAATCAGTAGTGCACCTGCAATGAGTGCGATTCTTATCGTCTTTTTATTAAGCATTGGATTTCTCCTGCATATAAATACGTCGTGCCAATCCCAAAGTTTCAGTTCCGCACAAGCGGTCTGCTCAATTGATACTGCGTGACGGTTCCCGCCGCTCCACTTCTCAGCCTCATTTCGATCACCGCGAAGCGGCCGCCAACGGTTTTGTAGCGCCGGTCTTTAGACCGGCAGGTTTCCCATCACATCGCCGCCAATAAAAAAGGAGGCCCGTTGTGCGGACGAGCCTCCAGCAGATGCAGCGGGGTACGCCTACATCTATCAGCCCGAGGCGAGTCCCATCGCGCGCCGGGCCCGTTACAAGCATCTAACCCTTGCCGCCTCCAAAAGTTGCGCCTCGAATCCAAGGCCCGCCGGCGGAAAAGGTCCCAGGAAGAGCTATCGCGCCACCCTCGCCGTAACCCGCCGCACAGCAACTTTCATACCACCGCACACGTTAAATTTTCGCCTCCCACCAATCAATATTTCATCTTACGCACCCGCGCCACTTGACGCCGACATTGAAATCTGTAAACTGCGATTTCGCCCATGGCGACTATGCCCAACCCGCTCGACGAGGCTCTGCAGGACTTCCAGTTCCCGCAGCGCGAAGCCGCGTTTTTCTACGGCCTTTTCCTCCGCGGCCATTCCGCCGACGAACTCCGCCGCGACATTCGCGTCCCCGCCGCGGTCCTCGCCAAATGGGATCGCGAATCCGAACGCCAACCCGAGCTTCGTTCAGTTCTGGAACGCGTCGTCCAATACCGCCAGCACGTCCTCGCCATTTTCGAAAATCTGCTCTGCCACGATTCCACTACGCAACGCCTGCAATAGCCACCTTTCGATACCCGTGAGATAAACCGCATCCGCACTGTCATCCCGCAGCCTGAGGAATGAAGGGAGCGGAGATCTCGCGCTCTTTCTTTCACCGCGCAGCGGTGGCGCGAGCCGCAGTCGAGGGATCTCTCTTGCTGCTCAGCGCCATTGCCCCAATCTGCATTCGCCTCTAAAAATGCCCAAAATCGTCCGCCGCCATCGCCCATTTTCGTCTTCATTACCGATTCACAGCGCCCCCATCCGGTATTACACAACTATTACAAACACTTACGCGCCTCCCTGCTACTCTAATTCGGCACCGGGGCAATTGAAGACACAGGAGAAGCGCGTGGCGATTCAACTCGAAGACCTAAAAAAGAAGCAGGCAGCCGACAACGAAGTCAATTGGATCACTGCTTCGTTCATGACGCTTTTCCATCTCGGCGCCATCGCGGCCCTGTTCTTCTTCACCTGGAAAGCCTTTTTCGTCGCCGCATTTTTCTGGTGGCTCGCCACCAGCGTCGGCATCGGCATGTGCTACCACCGCCTGCTCACCCATCGCGGCTACAAAGTTCCCAAGTGGCTCGAATACACGATGACGGTCTGCGCCACGCTCGCCCTCGAGGGCGGCCCGATTTTCTGGGTAGCCACGCACCGCATCCACCACCAGCACTCCGACCAGGATGGCGACCCGCATTCTCCCGTCGACGGAAAATGGTGGGCGCACATGGGCTGGATTCTCGTCGGCAAATCCATGCATCACGATACGACCACGCTCTCGCGTTACGTCCCCGACCTCGCGAAAGATAAATTTCACGTCTGGATCACGAAATACCACTACGTTCCAATCAGCGTCCTCGGCGTGATTCTTCTCGCCATCGGCGGACTCCCATTCGTCCTTTGGGGAATTTTCGCGCGCACCGTCGCCGGCCTGCATTTCACATGGCTCGTCAATTCCGCCACGCACTCCTGGGGCACGCGCCGCTTCAAGACGCGCGATCTTTCCACCAACAGTTGGTGGGTCGCCATCCTCAGCTGGGGCGAAGGCTGGCACAATAATCATCACGCGCATCCAGTCTCCGCGCGCCACGGCCTCCGCTGGTACGAAGTCGATTTCAATTGGTACGGCATCTGGCTCATGAACAAACTCGGCCTCGCCCGCGACATCTACCGCGTCAAGCTCTCCGCGCTGAAAACATACACAGCGCCCAATCACGAGGAAGCCAACGCACCCGCGGTCGCAGCAGCAGCCTCAGCCGCAATCGCCGTAGCCGCCTCAGAATCCAAACTCGTCTCCGCATAAGCATCAGCTTCTTCCGTAGGGGAACGGCATGCCGTGCCCGAACGCGATACTCGGCGCAGCCCTGTCCATCAATCGCGCTTATCTTCGTCCCCTCATTTCAAATTTCAAAATTTTCAATTTGAAATCGTCTCTTTCAGTCCTTGCAGGTCACGGTTTCAACCGTGACACAAAACTCGTTCGCGCGAAGCGCGCACCCAGAACAGAGCGAAGCGAGGTTCCTGCCCTCTCGCATCAGTGCTATCATCCCGCCGAAAATGCCGCGCGCCTCCACCCCATCCCAACAGCTCTCCCGTTTCCTCGCCAAATACACGCCCAAAATCGCCGCCCAAGCCCGCCGCGCCCTCGCCAAAATGCGCAAACTCCTCCCCGGCTCCACCGAAATGGTCTACGACAATTACAACGGCCTCGTAATCGGCTTCGGCCCCACCGAAAAGCCCTCGCTGGCAATTCTTTCCATCCTGCTCATGCCCGACCACGTCACCCTCTGCTTCCTCCAAGGCGCCAGCCTCCCCGATCCCAATCGCCGCCTGAAAGGCAGCGGCAACCTCGTCCGCCACATCCGCCTCGTTCCTCCCACCGTCCTCGACGATCCCGAAATCCTCGACCTAATCAACACAGCCCTCTACCGCGCCAAAGCCCACATCAACCCAAAAGCCCGACGCCAACTCATCATCAAATCCATCTCCACCAAGCAGCGTCCCCGCCGCCCAACCCCCAAACGCAAATGACCGTCTTCGCGCAAATTAAGATTTCGTCAGTAGGCACGGCACGCCGTGCCCGAACGCGATGCTTGGCACAACGTTGCCCTTCAATCGCATTGCGCAAAAAAAAACGGCAGGGCACGACTTCAGTGGTGCCGACAGGCCAGCAAACTAACGCGGCTCGCGGCTTTAGCCGCTGGGGGATTCTCGTCGCCTTCATTTCAAATTTGAAATTTTCAATTTGAAATTGCACACTCGCTCAGCGCACTCAGCCGTCCACGCGCGTGCTTTTCGTACCGCTGGCCTCCGGCCGGCGCCTTTGACACTACTGCCTCCGGACTCAACCGCCCGTTTTCTCTTCATTTGAAATTCTAAAATTTGAAATCGCACACCCGCCCCGAGCACTTGTCACCGCGCGACGCCCGCCATCCCGCAAACCGCCAACGCCGTAGGCGCGATATAAGTTAGCCCAGGCCGGAAGGCCTGGGAAAAATAAGCGCGCAGCGCCCCACCTTTCGCGGTGCATTTCCCGCGAGCCTTTGACTTGCTCTCGTGCGACGCGGCGCGGCGCGCCACCGCCGCAGCCCAAAAATAAACTTCTCCGTCATCTACCCCGAGTGATACCATGCCTCACATTCCGCGGAATCAGAAATAAGGAGCACCCATGCCCGAATCCAACATCGCCATCGCAAAACGCTGGTTCGAAGAAGTCTGGAACCAACGCCGCACCGCCACCATCACCGAACTTTTCGCCCCCAACGGCATCTCCCACGGCGTCGCAGAAGACGGCTCCGACATCATCGGCCCCGCCACATTCATCACGTTCTACGAACGCTTCCTCAACGCCTTCCCCGACATGAAACTGAAAATCGAAGACGCCATCGCCGACGGCGACAAAGTCCTCATCCGCTGGTCCGCCACCATGCGCCACTCCGGCGACGGCCTCGGCATCCCCGCCACCAACAAACCCGTCGCCATCGGCGGCATGAGCCTCGCCCGAATCGCCAACGGCCAGCTCGTCGAAGCCTGGGACCAATGGGACAAATTCGCCATGCTCCAGCAAATCGGCGCCGTCCCACCGCTACCAGCGACCTCCGCCGCAAAATCCGCCAACGGCTAAATCGCTACGGGCGTGGTTCGCTCAGAGATGACAATGCGATTTCGACTTCTCAGCGTCGGCGCTGTTCTGATAGCCGCACCCGTCCTTGCAATGATCTGCCTAACACGCCCCACCTGCCGCTGCCGTATTGAGAATGCGTACCGAGAAATCACGACGAGACAGCAACCTCAAGCGCAAAAACGTTTTCAGGAAATTATGGCTGCCAACGGAGTCACCCCCGACGGTCACAACTTTAACCACAATGTCTATCTATCTTCAGACTGTGTTTTGGTGCAAGTGAACAGCCAGAGGACGAGCTCACTCGCGAGTTCCGAGGAAATCGTCAGAATCAAACTCAATTCAGCTTACCGCATACTTGATCACAGGCCCGCTCTGTACCGGGATGGAAAGGCTGTTGAAGGCAGGGCCGTCGCACTCTACGACTCGACCGGAAATCAATCCGCCGTCATCAAATGGGATGACACGGGTATATTGTCGGTGGAATCCTCGTCGCTGGAGCACACTCTGGAATTTGAACGCGACCGCACGGACTGACCTTGACGTGGTTTTGTAACTGCCTCTGCGTTGTCATCCCGAACGCAGTGAGGGATCTGCATTCGTTTTTTTGGGGGGGCGATTCTGCGGCTGAGGTCTAGCGACAACCGGTTCTGTTTACACTGTTATTTCGCAGGGTGATGCCATGGTCGATCAGGCCGAACTCGGCCGATCACTTTTTTACGGTATACGAAGAAAGCGCAATTATCGAAAAGCCTTTCCTCTGTTGCTCCAGGCAGCCGAAGAAGGACGCGTCCATTGGCAATACCTTGCTCGCTACGCGCTCGCGCACGGCTTGGGCGTGAAACGAGATCTGAAGCAAGCCAGCAAGTGGTATGAACGGGCTGGCAAGCGTGGTCATATCGGCGCGCTCTTCAATTTGGCGCTCATGTACGAGCGTGGTCGCAGGGTCAAACAAAACTTGAGAAAGGCGTTCGCACTCTACAAGCGTGGGGCGTTGGAAGGCGATCGAGAAGCGCAAGTAAATCTTGCCATCGCGTACCACGACGGTCTCGGCACACCCAAGAATCTCGCACAATACATTCGCTGGACGAAGAGAGTCGCAACCAAGCGAGATTCAAAGGGACAATTCAATTTAGGTCTCGCCTATTTCGAAGGCGATGGATTGCCGAAGAACCTTAGGCTCGCTCGCATTTGGTTAGAGCGCGCCGCCAAGAAAGGCAACAAGAACGCCGTGCGGTTGCTGAAATCGCACAACCCTTGAGCGAATCTTATCCCCACTCAAAAAGTACAGTTCTAGGACTAACTGTCTCTGACCTCGTCCAATGGCCAGTCGAATTTTTCTTCCCCTGCGTGCTACCGTGACCTGTGCCATACGACAACAAAATCGAACTTCAAATCGCGCCGCCCACTGACGCGCAAAGATCGTCAGAGGCGCGCCACCGGAAATTTGGAGTGCGAGAGCTTGCTCTCGCTTTCATAGCGCGACGCTCGCCTCACCCGCGCAGCAACACTCCCAAACTGCACACGCCTCACTTAAAACTTCTAATCGCAAATGACAATCCGACCAGGATTGTCACCCTGAGCGACCAACGGGAGTCGAAGGGTCTCTCTTTCCGGTATCTCGCTCAAGCCAGCGCGCGCGAGAATTCTAATCGCAAATCCGGAATTAGAATTCCTCGCAACTCACACAAAACACAGCTTACTAACTTTTTCTAATCGCAAAAAAATCGCGATTTTTGATCCATGTCTAAGCCCGGCGATCGGCGAACCCAGGAAAGTCTCTTCGCCGCTCGGCCACCCTGGCGATCGCCATCGCACCCCAAGCGCCATCCGTCAGCACATTTCTAACCGCAGCAAAAACGCATGTTCCGTATTCTCCCATTCACGAATCGCGAGTCACGAATTACGAGCCACCAGTCACGACTCACGAACTACGACCCGCGCCGCATTCCGCAGTACAATCCCCGCGAGGCCTCATGCCTATCGCTAGCCGCCGGAAGACCATCGCATTTTTCGTCGCGCTGGGCGTGTGCCTCGTCGCGCTCGCTGTCGCGCTCAACGTCGGCTGGATCATCCTCAACCGCCGCGAAGCCGTCCTGCTTTTCTTCGGCGTGATTTTTTTCGCCGCGATCATCGGCGGCATGATCGTCAACACCAGCTTCCTCGTCCGCGAAATCCGCCGCAACGAACAGCACGACAGTTTCATCAATGCCGTGACGCACGAACTGAAAACGCCGATCGCCTCGATTCGCCTCTATCTCGAAACGCTACAGCGCCGCGAGCTCGACGAAGAGCAGCGCCAGAAATTTTACCGCCTGATGCTGCTCGATTCCGACCGGCTGCTCGGCACAGTCGAGCAGGTGCTCGCCGCAGGACAAAGCGGCCACAAATCTTCCGCGGTGTATCGCACGGACATTGATCTCGAAAATCTCGTTCGCGAATGTATGGACCTCGCGCGCTCGCGCCATCATCTCGATGCAACCGGATTGCGCTACGAGCCGAGCGCGTCAACGGTCGCGGGCGAGGGGAGCCCGCAACTGAATGGCGCGGGAATCAAAGTCCAGGGCGATCCCGAAGAGCTTCGCACCGCGGTCTCGAATCTTCTCGACAACGCCATCAAATATTCCGTCGGCAACGTGGACGTTTCCGTCAGCCTCGAAACGCCGGACGAAAAACACGTCGAGCTGAAGGTTCGCGATCGAGGCGTCGGCATTCCCTCCGACGAATTGAAACGGATTTTCCGCCGCTTCTATCGTGTGCGCGGCCGCACTTCCGCCCGCGTGAAAGGCACGGGCCTCGGACTCTTCATCGTACGCTCGATCGCGAAAACGCATGGCGGCAAAGTCTTCGCCGAAAGCGAAGGCGAAGGACGCGGCACCACGGTGACGTTGGAACTTCCGAGGAGCCGCGCATGACCAGTCCGGTAAGGACGGCAGAAGAACGTCCGGCGAGGACGGCAGGAAAATGACAAAAGTGCTGATCGTCGAAGACGAAGCGCACCTCGCCGAGGGCCTCCGCTTCAATCTGCAAGCCGAAGGCTACGGCGTCGAAGTCACCGGCGACGGTGAGTCTGCCCTGAAACGCTTGCTCGAATCGAATGGGCGCTTCGACGCGGTCGTGCTCGACGTGATGCTGCCCGGCATGGACGGTTTCGAAGTCGTCTCCGAATTGCGCAAAGCCAAAAATTTCATTCCGGTTTTGATTCTCACCGCGCGCGGCCGCCCCGAGGATGTGCTCGAAGGTTTCGGCGCCGGCGCCGACGACTATCTTTCGAAGCCTTTCGAGTTGCCCATTTTCCTCGCCCGCCTTCAAGGGCTTCTGCGCCGCAACGAATGGCTTCGCAGCAGCAAAGCATCTGCGCCGCGAACCGCGAAGGAAGCCGCGTCAAATTCTGCGAACGAGCGCGAAACGGTTTCCTTCGAGGGCAAGACCATCGACTTCGGCACGCTCGAACTCCGCACCGAGCGCAACACGATCCAGTTGACGCTGATGGAAGCGAAGCTTCTTCGTCACCTGATTCACAACAAAGGCCGCAACGTCTCGCGCAAATCCATTCTCGAAGATGTCTGGGGACTTTCCGAAGACACGGACACGCGCGCCATCGACAATTTCATCGTGCGTCTCCGCAAGTACATCGAAAAAAATCCGGCCAAGCCGCGCCATCTTCTCACGGTGCGCGGGGTGGGCTACCGCTTTGTCGCCTAGCTCGTCAGCGAACATAGGCGGCGCTCGCCTCGAAGGAATCTTCTCGCGCAGCCGCCAAACGATCCTGCTTCGATTTCACGAAGGCCAGCGCGCCAAGCGCCGCGACCGCTGGAAAGCACACCACCACGTAGCGCGGCTCGATCGTTGGCAACTGCGTGAGCAGCGCCGTGCGAATCAACAGATAAAGAACGAGCACGGCGCATCCGGGATTCGAGCGATAGCGCCACGCGCCAACGGCAGCGAGGCCAAGGTACACAAGATTCAGGAGAGCAAAAATCGCAGCAGCGTCGAATTCCTTCGGGTTCGCGCGCCACTGCTCGCCCATCGGCCAAAGTTTCCCCGAATAGCGCAGCACGTCCACGCGCGGCGTAAACCAGGTCGCGAAGGCGCGCTCGATTGGGATCAGCGCAAAAGTGCGAATCGGATGCGCAGCGGCGCGCTCGCGGGCCAGCGCCTGGAATTTACGATCGAGCGACGGCGTCATTTTCAAATCGCTGTTGTAACTTGCGAGAAGATCCGCGACGCGAGTCCGTTCCGCCGCGGAATCAAACGCAGCGTCAGGAATTGCCGCAATCGGAATCGGTTTCTTTCCGAGCGCCCACGTCACAGTGTACGCATCTCGGTTGCGCACCATCCACGTCCGCGTCCACGCGTAAAAGCCGCGCGGCATGTAATCTCCCGCGGCTTGGGCATAGCGCGGCGCAAGAAACTCGATGCGACCCAGAGTTCGCGCGTTCCGCGCCGCCCACGGCGTGAGCGCGGCCAGCAGGCCCACCGCCATCCACGCGCCGGCGAGCGCAATCTTCGGCCAATCCGCCAAGCGGCGCCAACGGATGCAAATCACAAGCGCCGCCGCAGCCAGCACCAGCGGCGTTTCGGGCCGCACCAACGTTCCGAGTCCCGCGACAAAACCGGCGAGCGCGAACTTGCCAGCGAATCGCACCACAGTTTGTTTTTGAAGAGACGGTGCATCAAGAGCATCGATCGCGCACCGGACCGACGCGTCAAACGCGGGGTCTGTGAAAATCCAAACGAGCATGAGCAGCGCAAGCGTGGTGAAGAATGCCGCGAGAGTTTCCGTGACGATTGCAGCGGTGTAGCTCGCGGTGAACGGACACAGCGCAGCCAGCCACAACGCAATCGTTGCAGCCAGCGATTTCTTCGCCGCCGGAGCAATTCGTCGCAGCGATCAGCGCAGCGAAAACGCAGGTGACAAGATCAATCGCAGCTTGAGCGAGCATCACCGCGATCCGACTACGACCGAACGCCGAGTAAATCGCCACGAGAAATGCCGGATACCCGGGCATTCGCTGATCCACCGGCATCAATTGCCCGTTAACGAACAGGCCGTAGATCGCCGTGGTCGAGCCAATTGCGCGCCAGTTCTTCGTAGAATTTCGTATCGCCCGAATAAAACGGAAAATGCGCGATGAAATACAGCCTCAGCGCAAGCCCGCAGAGCAGCGCCGCGGCAAGATGAGGGTAGGAAATCGGCAGCACGCCAGCTCGCGCGCCGCTGGAGCTCGTTGCCATTCACTCCAGTCTATATGCGCCGGCGCGTTTCGTCAGTGCGACGCAACGAAAAATCAACCGGCCAATCGAGCGGCCAGCGATTGCGGAAGAATCAGCGCTATCGTAAGATTGTTGTCACCTCACGCATCACGACGGTTCCCCGGTAGCTCAACGGTAGAGCATTCGGCTGTTAACCGAAGGGTTGCTAGTTCGAATCTAGCCCGGGGAGCCAACCTTCTCAATCAGTTAGCGAATTGCCACGCAGGACGCTTCTGAGACTGTGCCCAATTTTGTGCCCCATCGCAGCGAACTTTAGGATAATTGTCTGGTCCGTCTAGGTCACGAACAGCGGAGACGCGAGAACGCCTGAATAGAGCGAACGCCCGACAAAGGCATTGACCACAAAACCAGCCTGCTAATCACGAATTCCTGGGAAGGAATTCTCATTCCGAGATAGGCGGTGCGAAGCGGATTTCTCGACAGTAATCCGTGCCGGGTTCACGTCTGACTTGGCACTAGATTGCAGATCATAGGCCCCGGTACGTACCCGGCGCTCAAGATCGCCTTCTGCAACGGCACCTTAGCCACGTCGCGCTTCTTTTGCCCTTGCCACTTTCGATAGGCATCCATGGATGATTCAGGCAAATCTACTTTGTTCTTTAACAGCGCAAGACCGCTCTTTTGCATCATTTTCTCGGTTATAGCGAGATGCTCGATGGCTCTCGTCAGCTGAACATCCCCACAGTTTTGCCACGGGATCTTATCGACTCTGACGTGAACTACCTTACCAACTCCATGCGCGTCCTCAATCGCAAGAATTGTAACTGTAATGCCTTGGCTTACGGTCCAGACCTGACCCGGCTGGTAGCTAATCGACGTAGAGGCAGCATTATCACTTTGACTCTGAGCAGTGACTCTCGGAACGCCGGCCACAAGTAAAATCATTCCTACGATCAGAGCCATCTTGGCCTTCATCTGGTTTCACCTCGTCAGAGGACCTGTGCCTCACAAATGTTACGAACGGTCCTACGGTGTTGTAAATAGGCGTTATCACAAGTAAAGGGTTACTGGTGATAAGCGGATTTCTCAACATCTATCCGGACTCACCGGCCCGGCCCACCTGCAAAGCTAGTTTCCGACTATCCGACTTACCGGACAGCGTGATGTTTATAGGCCGAGGTTTCCAGCGCGAGCTAATTCCTCGAATGATGGTTCTTACCGGATCGTCAGGCGACGTTGGATTCAGGGCGGTGCGGCACAGCGGGCGCGATGCGCGCGAAAAGCTCTTCTTGAATTTTGCGATACCGCTCATAGGCGGTCGTTTCCGCCGTGCGCTGCTTTTGAAGGTCGTGATAGAGCGTCCAACTGGACGCGCCCATGGGCTTGGCTAGAAGCGCGCTCAGGCGCTCGGCTTGCTGAGAATAATCAACGAAGGCTTGGTCCATTCGGTCGAGAAGGATTCTGCTGCCTGTGTCTTGCACGGAAGAGTGCCTCCTGGAGCAGCATGCTCCACAATTCCGAAATTAGCTAGAGAACTCGGCTTGCACGAAAGGGTCAATCTCACTCTGAGATAGCTGGTGATAAGCGGATTTCTCAACATCTATCCGAGTTTCCGCTAGTCCGACCATACGCCCATAACTTCGATCTTGCTTCGCGCACTCCTTTCTAGCCAGCGCTTCCGATACATCCCTAGGACTTACCGGGAGTTGGGCGGGGCTTCAGGAGCCGGAGGGCAAAGCGTGTGCCTTCGAACGCTTCCACGCGAGGATCAGAGCAAAGCCCAAAAGAGTGGGGAACAACATCGCAATCGAGGAAGGTTCGGGTGTCGCGATGTTCGGGGTAACAGTGAAATTCCCGGTATCAGCGATGCTACTGTCGGCGTTTGTAGTACCGTATACATTAGACGTAAAGCAGTTGAAACAGCCTGAGGGCCCACAAGTACACGTGGTTTCTACTATCCCCCCATATAGATTGAACTCCGCGCCTGCAACGACAAACGAGAATCCACCCGACGTGAGGTACCAGGGCGCGGCAGGGAAAATAAGCAAGTTATCATTTCCAGCGAAGGAGCCCGGCGCCAAAAGCCCCGTTATTGCTAGTCCGTCAAACGTCCCAGATAACTCCGTTATAACCCCATTCGTATTGGTCAGTTCGCCGCTTCCGAAATTTAGCGCGCCACTGACGGGCAGTGTTCCTTGGTAGCTCCAGTCGAAGGAATCCGCCTTTGAGGCATTGGGGAATGTAACGCAGGTCAATCCGATGATGGCAAGGCAGCAAACTACTCTAGCGCGCAGATGCACAGGACTCTCCGGAAACTAGTTTTAATTTGGCTGACTAATTTCCGGATGCTATAACCAGTTTGGATTATTGGCAAGATCTAAAACTCTCGTTGTGAGTACCGGAACCCACTTCTCCGGTAAGCCGACTTGAACGAAGCCGCCGGCGCGGCAGACGGTCGGACGAACAGCGATTGCAATCTTTGGCTTGCTGGCGATTGCCAGCCGGCCCTCGCTGAGTCCGGCGCAGCAACCCGGCCGTAGATGCGAAAGGTGTTGAGAACAGGGATTATCGCTAGCTATCTCAGTGTGAGATAGATGGTGCGAAGAGGATTTATCAACATCTATCTCAGTGTTCGATTCGGCAAAACAAGCTTAAGAGCTAGTGGCTAGTCCCTGTGAGATTTATCACGAGCGACCTCTCTTCAAGCCCGGCACGAGCCGCTGATGCTTGCTGCTCGGGTCGCACCACTTAAACGTTACTTGGAATCTTCAGATGGCTCGCTTGGACAACCCGGTCCAGGAAAAATCAGCGTGAAATTAGCAACGCTTTCGTCGGAACCATCGACTTGGACGGATTCCGTGGTCGATTTGTTATCTGTAGCCGAACAATAGCCTTCGCCATGAAGATCATAACGCACGCCCTTGAGGATGGAGATCGAGTACACTCCTGGCGACATCTTATCTTCAGTAGTGGTCTGACCGTCCGAACCCTTACCCTCAACGTAGTTGATGTCTGGAAGCCCATCCGTCTCAGCGACAAGCCGAACCGTAATTTCACGCGTCGCGCGACCGCCTGTCACCTTGATGTCAGCATCATCGACCTTTTGACCGGGGTCTACATGAATGACTCTGGCTCTACTTAAATCTGAAACACCCGGATAGAAAGTGCGTGAGTAGGGCTCATCCGCATCTATTCTCCCACCATCGTTGTAAACCAGAATGTAGTCTCCAGGGCTCACGTTCTGGAATTCAAAGTATCCTTTCTCACGATCTTGCGACTCATACCATCCCGGGCTTCCTGTTTTGTATTTTGCGCGTAGGAAGAGATTCACGTGGGCGAAAGTAAGCGGCTTTCCATTGGGACCTAGAACGCGTCCCCGAATTCGCCCTGATGGTAGCGCGGTCAGATCGGATTCGAAACAGGCGTGCGCCGGAAGCTTAAGGGGCGGGAGCGGCCCACCCAATATCTCTTGAGCGAATTCAAAGTGCTCAGGCAAGTCCCCCGCAAAGTGATATTCGCCTTCCGGCACACCATAGAAGGCGTAGGCTCCATTTGAATCGCTCACGGCTACGAACGTTTTATCCTCGGAGCGGAGTTCGAGCCGAGTGTTCGCAAGAATCCTGTCCAGGTTGTCGTCCGACACAGATGCATAAGGCTGCGAGGAACTCCTGAGAACACCATAGACTGATGCGACGCGTTGGCGGTCCCGCATTGCGCGTAATTGAGGAAGAATCGCTTGTGCTCCGTCGATTGCACGAGTAGGGCTGCGGCATCCCCACGAAAAGGCGAGAATCTTCGTTTCTGTAGGGGAAAACAAGATATTGCTGGCCCTGCCTAAAATGATAACTGCAATCCGCTCCGCCCCGCCCTGAGTAGACGTCGATTTCTTGGTCTTGTGCTCCAGCGAAGTTCTCGTCGATCCTGAAACGGTAACGAGATATGCCGGGTCCCCCGAGTCCGCCGTCGTCCGGCGGCGGGTTTTCGATATCAAGTACCGTACCGACGAAGACTACGTCCGTGGCGTTGAAGCCGGAACACGGTTGAGGTCCCGTGGTCGCACAGCTGCACGCGAGACCGACCTGCGAAAAGGAAAGGATCAGCAACAGAAACACCAGAACATGCGCGGTCATTGCGAGCCTCCACGTAGGTCGGGTTTCGAAACCTCCACAAAAATTGTAGGCTAGCAAAGTTAGACACCATATTGTGGCAAAGGTTTGGATGCTGCAATAGCGAACAGCACGGGAACTTAAGACATCGATCCACTTTGATTCTCAATCTGGTAGATAAAGGATCGTACAGTACAAATAAGACAAATGTTGAGAACAGGAATTATCACCACCTATTTCCAGTTCCCTATGACGCGCCTAAATCATGAGTTGAGACCTTCCGCTACTCTAGCCTTGTGAGACTTTTCTGTAGCGCAAAGCCCAATACGTCACTCCTCCGAAGAGAAATGCTGTCGCCAAGCGTGAACGCCACAAAAACTCCGAGCTTGCAGTGCCTCGGTCGTGAAAAATAGCCCCGATTAGAGTCGCCATTAGGTCTCCAGGGAGCGAGAGCAACTCGGAAACGAAGTCTGGAAAAGAGCCTACTTTGGAGTGGTGACGGAGCACCGAAACAATCGCCGCAATCGCACATCCAGCGAACATAGCCAGGACAACGCGAGAATATTTCCTCATGACGCATCCTACTTCGGCTGGGCCACTTTTCGATAGGGTGTGATGCATTCCTGGATAACTGTTGCGAACAGGGATTATCACCACCTATCTCATCTTGAGATACCAACCCGGAACTAACGATACTCAAGTCGCAAGATCCTAGGTTTTGTTTTCGTCAATTTGCAAGCTGCCGGGCGGGCCGAACTTGAGAACTCGCCCAATTTTGTGCCCCATCCTCCCGAAAACCGGCTCGTTTAGCGCGTTGACCGCCTGCCGCTGTGCAGTCTGTCCGATGTGCCCGTAGCGTCTCGACATTCGTACTGTAGTGCTCGCACTCCATCCCATGATCGTCGCCACGACGGAGAAGGGCACTCCCGCTTCCAGCATTCGCGTGCAGCCGGTGTGCCTCAGGTCGTGGAATCGACAGCAGACGCCCGCACGAACCTTCGCCGATTCCCACGCTTCCTTCCATCGGCCTATCGGTTTTGTCGGGTCACTGTCGTATACGACGGTCAGACCGTCCCCAGAGGCTCCGTAGCGTTCCGAAGGGAAGACGTAAGTGATTTGGCTCGCGGGCTGGAAAGAGGCTCGCCCAAAAGCCCAGGATTGCGACGGCGCGGTCATTCAGGGGGAGAAGGCGACCCGTCCCTGATTCGGTCTTGCTGAGGCCTACCGTGAGCGTGCAGGAATTGAGATCAATCTGTTCCCAACGGAGCAGCCGAAGCTCCGAGTAGCGCATGCAAGTATTGAGCGCAAGCAGAGACGGCCGGATATAGGGAGCGGGAACGGCTTGCGCGACAGGCTTCCAGCAATGCAGTTCCTCGTCGCGACTAATGGCTCGACCAACATCCTCTCGCGCTCGGAGCATCCTCACGTCGGGTTGGACTGCTGCCCAGAGGCGATTCTTTCGTAGGATCGCGCGCAGAGGTTCCGACTTCGAGATTTACGGTTTTCGGGGCCGCGCCCTGTTCGAGACGCTTCGCTTGATAGTCTGCGAGATGTCGTCGGCGGCGATATCGCACAGCAGCATTTTTCCGAAGTAGGGGTTGATGTGCTTTAGATTTGCGCGTTCGATGATCACGCTGCGAGGCGACAGATGAGCGATTTTGGCTTTTAACCACAACTCAGCGGCGACTGAGAAAAGCTGGGCTGTTCGCGGCTTCGAAATCCGATTGAAGGACCCTTCTAGTTCTCTGCGGCGGGCAGCGCTCCGCTTCTTTCGCAACCGTCTTGCTCTCGCTCTTCGAGGATTCGCGGATCACCTGGCCCGCGAAACGGAACTTGTACCACCACACGTCCCCGCGCTTGTAGACACTCATCGCGCACCACCCTTTTTCGGCGGACGCCGCCCTTCTTGCCGTTCTCCCGCGCAATCTCGCGAATGCGCTCGATTCCCAAACGCTCGACGCGGGCCGCGTAGCTGCGCTTCCCGAGCCAACTTGTGAATCGCTGAATTTCAGACTGATTCATGACTATTATCCTAATCTGTTTAGGTTATGAGTCAAGCATCCAGATGATAGAATTAGCCAGCGGATAGGCTACGCGAGCGAAGAGCACGCTTTCTCGGCGCGTTTGCCGCACAGTCCTCTTCCCGGGGCCACTATGGAGTCGGCGATTGGAACCATTCGATAACCGCCTCTGCGACCTCGAACTGAGGGACGCAAACGAGCGGCTTCATGCCGAATCCGGAGATTGCTGGAAACAGGCTGAGGCCGAGGTTAAACAGCTCGGGAACTACGCGCGATTCTTTCCTTCGTTCATTGAATGTCAGCTAGAAAGCTCTTCGCAAATACATGGGAAGAGGTTGGCGGAGGTTGTTCGCGACGTGCGGCGCTTGGACGGGACGCCGTCTTCCTGCGATTTATCCGCACCGTCTTGGTGCCGGCGTCTTCGGTGTCATTGCCGCACGGAAGGGAGCCATTCAGACGAATTAGGACTGCGGGCAATGCGCACCGGAGAGCACAGCGGCGCGGCTCAGCACTACTTAATCCAAAAGGTGAAGTCTGGCCTACAGGGGAACTGGCAAATCGTTAGAAGTCGAGGCTATCTAACTGGAAAGCGGGGAGCACGCGACCTCACGCCGTCAGGCTTATCGGCTGCGACAGCAGGGATTTCGCTGCGAGAGGATGCGAAGTGGAGCGAACGCATCGATAAGAGACCGGGATCAAAGGCCCGACCTCTGGCGTGATTTCCATGAGAAATTCCAGGCACTCGCGGGCGAGGAGCAGGGGCGAGCGGTTCCCATCACAAAGGGGAGGTTCTACTAGGGATGGACCGAGTGCTCCGCGCCCACGGTGATCATGGGAAGCATGTGCGAGGGGTGGGAAGGGGCGAACCTCGACAGGGGCTTATCTGTTTGCTCTACACTCCACCCCACGGCGTTTGGGAACTTAGCGACGGAATGAGTGAGAATTTCCAGGCTCGATTTCGTGCTCTTGCGGCGCGGGCTGGCGTTGCGCTCAGCTCTCCGAAAGATGGAAGTCCGGAAGATTTCTGGCTCTATCATCTCTATCTCGCCTTGCGGGAAAACAATAGTGAACTGCTTTTTGCCCCGTTTCCGAAGAAGGCGGAATGATTGTCAGCGTTTGCGTGGCTTCCGCGACGTTTTGCTCTCGAGCTTGAGAGGCAGGCCCTTGAGCAATCCGAACCCGGTAGCCGCAGTCGTGCGGAGCGCCTCAGAACTGGCGCAAATCAGGCGGAACCTCCCCGCGATCATAACAACAAAAAACATCGCAAGGTGTCAGGAGCAAACCCACCAATGCGGCGCCCTACTCTTTCAGCCACTCCGAGGATTATCGCAGCGTTAGTGTTCGCGGTGAGGCGTACACGCTCACGTCGCGGCAAGCGCAGATGATCAAGATTCTCGACGAAGCCCGTGACAACCAAAAGCCGGATGTCGCTATTGACACCATCATGGCACAGCTCGCCGGTGATGCACGCGGCGAGACTAGCCGGTGGCAGGATACGTGGAAGTCAAACCAAGAAGCACGGAAGGCGCTCATCAAGAGCGGCGCACGTAAGGGATTCATCGGTCTGAACCTCTAGTCGCAGAGAATACCCACCCTTCCACGGAAATACCTACCCTACGGCACAGGGTACGACCCACCTTCATGTGCGAGCCTCGTGGATGAACGCGCAAGAAAACACACCATGCGCGATGCAGGAGAACCGATGAAGAACTTGCTTACCGTGGCGGAAACCGCCGAAGTCTTAAACCTGAAAATCTCCACCGTCAGGGCGTGGCTCGCCAAACGAAGACTTCCGCGCGTAAACTGCGGACGGCCGTGCGTGTCCCTGCCGACTCGGTCGCGCAATTCATAGAACGCAACACGGTCCCTGCCAGGGAAGAGCGCCGATGACGGCTCCGGAAGTCGCGGATCGCCTTCATGCCAGGCCGGGCGGTGGCGGATTCATCGCTCGCTGCCCGGCGCACCGAGACCGCTCGCCGTCCCTTAGCATCCGCGCAGGCCAAGGTGGGCGGACCTTGGTTCACTGTTTCGCGGGGTGTAGCCTCGAAAGCATCTGCGATGCTCTGAAAATCAAGGTTTCCGATCTCTTCTCCGGGCCTGGAACGATTCAACCCAAACCGCTCGCCGTCCGCGAGGCAGAAAAGCACATCGCATCTCTCCGAAGGTGCCTTACGCCCCGCGAAAGAGCGCTGCCTGTGAGCGTTGTCTATTGTGATGTGGAGAATGTGGTTGCGGGAATAGCACGTGCGCTCGCGCTCACTGTCGAGGGGGAGTTAGTCCAAGTCGCGCTCGATAGAGAGGGTTAAATGAACGTCGCGCGAATCGAGAAGGTGTCGGGCAGCGGAGAGGTGAGCACGCTCTATGACGCACAGCATTGCGCAGCACAGGAGTATGGCGCGGCGCTTCTGCGCGATGTGGAAGACTTTATCTCCAAGTTTGTCGTTCTGCCAAGCCGTGCTCTGCTCCCGCTGGCGCTTTGGACCGTGGGCACACATCTGTTTGATGCTTTTGATTCGTTCGCATATCTGGTTATCACATCGCCCACGCCCAGGTGCGGGAAGAGCCGCATGCTCGAAGTCTTGGCGCTTCTGTGCGCGAATCCCGAGCGAACGTCGAACATCTCCGAAGCTGCCTTATTTCGGCTCATTGAACGCTTTCAGCCAACGCTCTTGCTAGACGAAATGGAACAGATCCGCGAGAAAGGCGAGCGAGCACAGATTCTCCGCAACCTGCTCAATGCGGGGAACAGGCGCGATGCAGTCGCCATCCGGTGCGCGGAAGCGGGCAAGAGTATCGAGCGGTGCAGCGTGTATTGCCCGAAAGCCCTAGCTGCAATCGGATCCCTACCTGACACGATCACGGACCGCGCAATCGTGATTCGGATGCAGCGCCGGACACGAGAGGAAAGAATCGAGCGGTTCCTGTTCCAACGGGCCAAGCCGAAGGCGTGCGAAATAGGGGAAAGAATTGCTGCTTGGGGTAAACAACAGGGCAGCACGATCCGAGCGGCCTACCTTAACGCCCCGGATCTCGACTTCTTGGAAGATCGGGACGCGGAATCCTGGGCGCCACTCTTCGTAACTCTCGCGGTCGCTTCCCCGTCCCGCGTCGCCGAACTGCGAGCTTGCGCTGAAGCACTTTCCGGGCAAAAGCAAGACGATGCCGCAGACGAAAACTTTGCGGTGTGTTTGATTCGGGATGTCAATGCTGTGCTCCGTGAGGAGGAAAGACATATCGCGAGTGCCGAGCTGCTCACGCGGCTGCGAGCAATCGAGGATTCGCCCTGGGCGGACGCTACCTTCGAGGCGCGACGCTTGGCGAAGCACTTGCGCACGTTCGGTCTGAAGCCAAAAGCGATCAGGGTTGGGGACTCAACGTTACGGGGTTATGCAGCGGCAGAGATTCGCGAGCGTGCATCCCGGTACAGCGGGGTCTGAGCGCGACAAGCGTAACACCCAATGAAAATAAAGACTTAGGAATCAACGAGGTTGCGGATGTTGCAGTTAAGGGTGACTTCTGCGGGGGTATGTGCGATGTCAACGAGCGAGGCTGCAATCCGGGCAGTTGAAGTGCTGAACGAGGTGTGTCGTCGAAGCGCGAGGCAAATCCTACCACGCCCGCGAATGGTGACAGATGGCCCGCTCGAAGTCTGGCAGCGGAGCTGCGGATCGGACAGCCGCACGCAAGACTTTTGCCGTTTCTGGGGCGCAAGGTCAGGACACCATCGGGCGCGGGAACACTTTTGCAAGTGTTCGCGGCGCGGGTGACGGTGCTGCTCGATTCTGACCTGAATAAATGCGCGGTGTTTACTCCCCATGAGATTGCGCCTTGTGATCGGGGTTTCTAAGGATGCCGAGGATATGCAACCGGGAAGGATGTGGCAAACGGATCGTCGCAAAAGATGGCAGTCCCGACTATCGGAAGCACTTCTGCGGTTCGGCATGCCTGAAGATCGACAAGCGAGAGCGTCTGCAAGCGAAAAGGGTACGACTGGAAAATCAGCGGTGCTCTCATTGTGGTCGAAAACCGACGCTCGTTGTTACTGTCGCTGATAGCAGCGGAGATTTGTCAGTCCGAGATGCGTCCTCCGATGGCCGTGTAAGCTTCACCAAACGTCAGGTGATACGCCTCGGGCGACGGTTGGAGCAGAGGCCGAAGCACGGCAGTTGAGCACCGAGGAAGGCCCGGGACAAGACTCCGGTCACATTGATTTTTATTGATAAGGGGTAGACGCCTACGGCGCGCGACAAAGGAATAGCGCCGCAACCGATTGGAGAGCACCCTCTCACCCTTCGCGAAGCAGCGGAAGTGCTCAGGCTGAATCCACGCACGGTGCGCGAATACGTTCAACGTGGCGAGATTGAGGGCCGGGTCATCGGCGGACGATGGAGATTTAGGCGTGCGGACCTAGACGCTTTCTTTGAAAACGCGCCCTGTAGCTGGGATTTCGCCAGAAAAGAATAACCACGGGGATTAGATGGTG
>CAVOOU010000024.1:0-302661 GCA_963697645.1 uncultured Acidobacteriota bacterium
TATGAGTCCGATGCTCTAACCAGCTGAGCTACGGGCCCCGCCGTAACTATAAGCGATACCGAGTTTTATTGCATTAGCCTCGGTTCGGCTTTTTTTGACCTCGAACGCTGGTGTTAGTTTGGTGTCAGTTCTTAGCTCAGGAAACGCAATGGCCATGCGCTTGACGGCGGCGAGCTTATGATCCGGTGCGAGGTGCGCATACCGCATTACCATCGCAAGTGTTTATCGCGCAACATTTCGGCAACGGTTTGCTCGGCTCCACTCTCATCACGAGTCGGCTAGCGAAAGTGTGGCGGAGACAGTGCCACGTGAATCTCTCGATTTTAGCCATTGCGACAGCAGCCTCAAACCAACATCGCGGTGGTTTATGCGGGCGCGAGGAAGAGCCTGAACGAGTTGTGATCAGAGGAGGAATCTCTTCGTCATTCATATCGCAGCGATTCTGTCGGATGCAGCCGGGCGGCCCGATTCGCAGGCAGGTAGCCGAATATAAGGCCGGTTGAGCACGACACCACAAATGCCAGCACCACTGAAACCCACGACACTGGAACGCGAATACCTATCGCTTCTGGCATCGCTCGAAGAACGAGATTGATCGCAATGGGAATAGCAACGGCGATGAGAATTCCCACAAGCGCTCCCGTCCCGCTGATTAGAAATGCTTCCATTAAGAATTGATAAAGAATCGCGTCACGCGGTGCGCCCACTGCCTTACGAATTCCGATCTCATGGGTGCGCTCGGTGACGGTGACGAGCATGATGTTCATGATCCCAACGCCGCTGATAGCTAGTGCGATGAGCGCGATTAGTACCAGAAGAACCGTCAGCGCCCGCGAAATCTTTCGCGCCGATTCTAACAATGAGGTGAGATTTTCCACATCATACTCAGCGCCCGGCCGATGGCGGCTCTTTAAAATCTGCGCCACTTGTCTCGTCACCATTGGAACAGTTTCTGGCGAATCTGCCTGCACATACAAGGTGCTGATATATTCCGCTCCCGTGTAGTAGGTAATCAGTCCAAAAGGGATGAGCACGGATTCGCGCGCGATTTCCGTCTCTCCGAACGTGGAAATCCGTTCGCGAAACACCCCGATCACCGTGAAGCGCAGGTCGCCAACGCGAATTTCCTGACCTACCGGATCTTGATTCGGGAAAACTCGGAGAGCCAGTTCCTGAGTTAGCAGGCAAACTTTCGCGTGGGTCATCATATCGTCGGGGTCGAAATAGCGGCCGCGAAAAACAACCAGCCTCCGAATTTCCTGAAAGCCGTCGGTGACTCCGACAAGTTTCACCGGCCGCTCGACACCTCCGGCCACAACAGTCATCGGAACGTCCGTGGCTCCCGACGCCACCGTAACTTCGGGGATCTGGGTCTTTACCGCCTCCATATCGCCGAGCGAAATCTCGTCGCTCAGAGTTAGACGGAACGAATTGGTTGAATGCGTGAGTCCGGCATACACCAGATTGGAGCCAACGCCTTCGATCTGGGCCACGATGTAGCGTTTGCCGGCGAGCGCCACTGTAACAACGAGTACGATACAGGCGCTCCCGATGATGACGCCGAGCATCGTCAAGCCAGCGCGGAGTTTATTTGCGGAGAGTGCCTGGAAAGCAAGGTGCCAGGTCTCGGTCCAATATTCGGATTTGATCGGTACGTTTAGCACTGCAATGATGGTTTACGCTGAAACGAGCTTCACTCGATCTGCAAATGATTCTTGCATTGACCCTTCATGGTTTCCAAAAGCGCGGTCGATGACTCGTGGGCAATGTCTGACTGATCGAATACTTCGCGATTCATACCACGCAAATAGAATGCAAACCCAATTAGGCCGACCATCGCCATCCAGATGCGAGTACAAAGGAGAGTCTCTGCTCCCCCGCGAAGGTCCGAAAGATTGAATAACGTGTTGAAGGCAGTCTCTCCCACTCCAAGTCCACCAGGGGTAAGCGGCAGACTATTCACGATGTGACCGATCGGAATCACGACGAACATCCTTGGAGTCCAGCCAGATTGCGCTACTGCCAGCGCTCCGAGCATCGTTACAAAAACCAGCAGCAGGTTCGCCAGCACCGACACTCCCAGTGCAGCGATCAGAACACCGGAGTTCTTGCGATAGTTGACAATCGCTTCCCGAACCTGCCGGACAACATTGTTCCCTGTGAAATGGTATCGCGCGCCGCTAGGGATATACTTTACGAACGAATCGCTGAATAAGCACACCAGGAATCCGGCAACCATGCCAAGCGCAAGCAGGCCCGTGGTTTGCAATAAGCTTCGCAACACGGTTTGGCCCCGGAAGGTCTGGACAAACATCAGAACGAAGATAAAGGGCAGAAGCAGTAGTGAAAACAGTCCGATTGCCCGGTCCAGAACCACAACTGTCATAATCTCGGTACGGCGTCCGCCGCTTCCTCTTGTCGTATAGAAAAGCTTTGACAGGTCGCCGCCAGCCGCTCCCGGCAAAAAAGTGCCGAAAAAAAATCCCACCAATGCAAGTTTCAGGGATGTGCCGAATCGAAGGTTCAGTCCCTGAGGCCGAAAGAGCCACGACAGTCGAACCGACATTAGGACGCTGTCAACGAGCAGGAGCGTGACTGCGGCGAGAGTAATACGCCAGGAGGTGAACAGCTTGGACAGCGCTCGAACGTCAATGACACCCGATTTGGCGAGATACGCAAGGAGGCCGGCTCCGATCGCAAACCGGAGCAACATTGTCAATAAGCGTCGGGCGGACGCATGGGGAGGAGAATCGTTGAGACTCGTTGTTTGCTCAGAGATCACGACGGGTTCTCATCGAGGGCAAAGGCCCCACCACCGCACGGCCGACCAGCTCAGCCGATATGTGCCGAGGAGCTCTTGAGCTGCTGGCAGCCGTGAGCGGCTGATTGGTTATGAGGACTTTTCCGCCGCTTTTATCCACAACAACGAGCCGGTTGGCTCCGACCAATTTTTCAAAACGAGGAAAAGCGGGCTCAATTGCGATCAGATAGTACCGCTCCGGCTGCATCCATAATTTTGCGAATTGCGAGTCGTCGATAAACACGTCAGGAGCCCCTGGAGCATACGATCCATATTCAAGATTGTTTCGACGGCCATTTAGAAGAAGAGCATCGCGATTCGTGTAGAAAACCACTGACGAAACACCGTAGTACTGAACATCGGAGATGAGTTTACCTTCCGGCGACCGCAAGAGCGTTTTCGCTAATGGCCGTGACGACAGATACGGGTCGAATGCAACCATGGCCAGACGGGCAGCCTGAAAGAAAATCACCATCATAAGGGCGATCGCCAGGAAAGCCCGCCGGCTCGTCGCTCGGATCATCCCCAACGTGCCGACGAGAAAACCTAACCCTGAAAGTAAAAGGGGTCCCTTTAGATAAGCCAGTGATGACAATGTCAGGTCCTCCATATGACCCAGGGAAAGTGAATAGGCTTTGGGATGCCTTGAAAGGGCGACGGAAATATCTCCAGGCGCGGGCACATTTCGCACTCTGAAGTAAAGGACAAACGCTGCCAATGCCATGAGTCCAGCGAACGCACCGAGCAATCGAGTACCACGCCGGACCCAAATGGTGTCTTCGGCCATGGCAGCACCCAGCAGCAGAGCCAGCGCCGGATAACACGGCATTGAGTAATATTCTTGCGTTGTCGAAAACGTAAAAAATATGAGAACGAAGCCAACCCAGCATAGCGCCAGCAACCGAGCTCGCCCGGCGCGATCAACTGGCTTAAATGAAAGCTTTGTGATCGCGGGCAGATACACGCTCCACGGAAATAGCCAGACAAGATGAAGCAGCCAGAAATAAAGCCGGGGAACCGTGTTGTAGTCCCGCGGATAGCGCAAATTCAAAAAGCGAAGCACTTGCTCGTTCATGAAAAAGAACCAAAGAAATCCATGGTATTGGCCGGGACCGCTGTGGAAAGAGAAATCGAAATACGGAGGGTTCCGCAGCGTGGCGAGTATGTGCCAGGGTGCCGCGATCAACAGCACGATCGCTAAACCGCTGAATGGATGCAGCCGCTTCCAGGTTCTCGCTAGAAACAATTGCCGCGTAACGAGCAGAAAGATCAAACCCGTGGCCAGCGGAAAAACCACGGCTACCAAGCTCTTTAGCAGAAGCCCCGTTCCCAGGCTGGCCGCGAGCAGGAATGCCCAGAACCTCGGGTGAGGTTCTTTTTCTTCGAGAGCGCGGAGCATCGCCCACATCGCGAGCGTAACGGTAAACGTGAGCATGACGTCGGGAATCAATATACGCGTGAAGAGAAACAGACCGATACAGGTGGCCACGCAAAGACCTGCGTAAAATCCCGCGCGTCTGCCGAATGCCCATGAGCCAAAAGCAGCCGTCAACAAGCCAAGTCCGATAGCAGAGAGCGCAATTGGGATTCTGGCGGCCCAGTCGTGCACACCAAATATCTTGTAGGAAAGCGCCATAGCCCAATACACGAGAGGCGCTTTTTCCAGGTAAATGACTCCGTCCAAGCGAGCGGTGACCCAATCGCCAGAGCTAAGCATGTTCCGCGCAATCTGGGCCTGCACGGAATCGACATCGTCCATTAGCGACGGTGGCGAAATGATGCAGCCCAAATATACAGCTGTAGCGAAGAGCAGAACGCCTAGGTAAAGATAGCTGTTCGCTCGGGAACCCCCCGTTCGGCCATCGAATTCCCTGTCGCCTGAATTCGCCATTTTTTCATCCACAAGAACAGGAGCATTAGTCCCCATAAGTGATATCCACAATTTACCCGCCTTTCGAGATGCCGGTTTACATAGGTTTCGAGAATGTGGGGCTGGAACAACTCATCGTGCTGGGAAGCGCCAGCCAATATAGTCTCCACGAGTAATGAACGAAGTGGCCCGCGCAGCCATTCGTGTGTTGGGATGTCAAAGCCCACCTTCTTTCGCAGCGGAATCGATGGGGGCAACTTGCCTTTCATTAATTCTTTGAGTATGTATTTCTGGCAGGACCCGCGAATCTTGAGAGGCGCCGGCAAGGTGGCAGCAAACTCGACGATTCGGTGATCGAGAAATGGAGGCCGGACCTCCACCGAGTGAGCCATGCTCATTCTGTCCGACTTGACCAGAATGTCATCCGCTAAGAAATATTTCTGGTCGTACCACAAGTAAGATTCTAGTTTATCTTTCGCAGCGGGTAGGTCGCGCATCTCTTTGAGCGGGCCATCGAGCGCACCGGGAAGTGAAACTCGCAGCATCGACCGCTTTTGGGCTTCGGAGAACGTGCCATTCCAGTGGATATGGGCACGGTCCGCGGACAGCAAGCAGCCTTCGAGGAAACGCGTCGCTTTGTAATCGAAGCCGATTTTCTCGTCCGATACCGGCCATTGACGCATCCCAGCAAGCGCCATTCGAAGAACATTCGCTGGAAACCGCCGCATTTGAGCCGCAAGCCGGTCCGCCCTATATGTCAAATAGCCACCAAATAGCTCATCAGCTCCCTCACCGCTGAGCGCGACCGTTGTGCCTGTTTTGCTCAACCTGGCGAGGAACCAAACCGGTAACGCCCCAGCGTCGGCGCTCGGCTCGTCGGAGTAGTAGGCAAATTCTTCAATCGCATCCGCTAAATTCTCGCCGGGATTCAAGTCCAATTCGGCGTGCTCGGTCCCGTAGTGTGACGATACTTGGCGAATGTACCGGCTCTCATCGAAGCTTCGCCCTCGGAAGGAAATCGAGTAGGTTTTCAGTCGCTTGCTTGATGCCTCTGCGGCATAGTGCAGGATCGTCGATGAGTCGAGGCCTCCGCTGAGCCACACACCTAATGGAACGTCCGAGATCAGATGTTCCCTGATGGAATTCTTCAAAAGCGAATCGAGCTGTTCCTGCGCGTCGTCAAGCGCCCAATCACGGTAATTGCCGTACGGCAGGGTCCAATAAGCTTCGGAGCGAGTCTTCCCACCACGCCATTCGAGCCAATGCGCGGGCGGAAGCTTTTCGACTCCGTCAATGAGCGTCCACGGACATGGTACATAGTTAAGGGACAAGTAGCAGTCGAGGCCCGCCATGCTCAAACGGCGTTCAATTTCCGTATGGATTAGAATCGACTTGAGCTCTGATCCGAAAAATAAATCCTCTCCCCGCCGTGCCACGTAAAGCGGTTTGATCCCCATCCGGTCTCGCGCAAGCACTAGCCTCCGGTCCGATTCCGTCCATATGGCGAGAGCGAACATCCCCCTCAGCCGGGCAAAGCATTCCGTATCCCACTCGATGAATGCACGAAGAACGGTTTCTGTATCGCAACTGGACCGGAATTGGTGGCCTCTGCCGCGAAGCTCGGCGCGCAGTTCCTCGTGATTGTAAATCTCACCATTGAAGATGATAGCTGCGTCGCCATCATCCGTAATCATGGGCTGGTTTCCTGACTCCAAATCAATAATCTTCAACCGCGTTGCACCGATGGAAACGAAATGCGATTCGAAGACACCTTGCTGATCGGGTCCCCGATGAAGCAGAGTCGCCGTCGCCTCTCGGATGCGTCTGGGCTCAGGAATCCAATCTTTGTGGGTAAAACCAACTATTCCGCACACGGTGGCATCATTCCGCAGTCATCGGCAAACCTGAAGTGGGCCCGCCCATCCGCTCATGAAATTTGTAAGGCAGAACAAGTCTTAGCTCAATAAGACTTGCAGTCAAGGTTAATCTTAATGATTTAAGACTTAATTTTGAGAGCGAACCGTTGCCTCCCGGTGCGGGATTTACTTGTTCAAGCGAAGAGAACTACTTTGGAGAATAAAAAGGCGAGGCTAGCGGCCTGCGGGGCTGCGGCCTCCGCCTTTATCTATGTCTTTATCTACGTCTTTGCCCCCGAGAGCAACGTGCTCGAGTGCACCAATCGCAGCGCCCATCACGGCACGTCTCAATGAGACGGGGCTCTGCGAGGGCACTGCTGGAGGTGCTTCATCCCGAGTTGAGCTCTCGTCAACCGCTTCCGGAGGTACACGAGACTCGACCTGCGGAGAAACAATCACAGCCTCGATGTCTCCATCGCCCGTTGCGAGAGCTGTCTCGTCAGGTTCAACCGGAACCTCGTGATGTGCGGGGACATTCGGGGAGAGCTGCCTAACCCTAGGCCAAGGCTCATGGGGCTTCCTGGCCCCAACCCTGGTCTTTTGAGAGGCAGATGAAGGCTTTCGTTGCGCTACAAGTGGACTGCTCTTACCCATTGGCCGAGCCAACTCAATGGTGAGAGAGAGGGTTGACCATCCGGCGAAGAATAGCAACAGGGCAAGGACGCTGGCGGAAATCGCGGCGCTCCGCTTCCACCAAGTCCTTCGATGATTTTCTTTCAGCAAGGTTTGTACACGAAGCGCCAAGAAAGAGTCCAGAAGTGCCAAATGCGACGGCGCCTCAAGCTGACAACCGAGAATGCGCCGCCGCGCCAATCGCGTGAGGCACAAGGCATAGTCTGGCCGGCGTCCTTGCCGCAATGCCATCACCGCTTCGTCGCATGCGAGTTCCCGCTCGCGACTTAGTTTTGAAAGGGCTAACCAAATGGCAGGGTGAAAAAACATCAGACAACTTACCAGCTCTCCCACTGTGTTCCAGAAAAAGTCCAGACGCCGTATGTGAATCAACTCGTGGTACAGAACGTCGACGAACTGCTCGCTGTCCAGGTACAAATCAAGTCCATCAGGGAGTAGGACCAACGGCTTCCATGTATGAGCGGTACCAGGTGAGCAAAGCCCAGGCAGCTCCAGAATCCGGCACCGCGAAACTCCAAGATGACGGCATGCCTTTCCAAACTCGCTCTCAAAACTGGGAGAAACCGGCTGAGCGCGAGCGACAGCCTTACAGAGGAGTCGCCGCCGCCGAATCAGGCGAGAAAGCATGAGGATCAAACCGCCTAGGTAGGCGCAGACGAGAACGACACTGGTAAGTTCAAAGGGGCGGTCCCAGGAATAGGGAATCGTAATCGTCGTCGTGGCACTGCTCGTGGCAGCAAGATCGTCTACCGAGACCGAGTGAATAGCGGGATGCGTTAAGCGAATTGGCTTGAGTTCTTGTGCCACGAGAGTTGCCCAATAGGCTCCGGCTCCAGTGAGAAAAACGAGCCAAAGGGCATGCCGAATATAGGATCGCGTGCACAAGCGAGTCAGTGCAATAAATAGGACGTAACCGGCGAGAATTCGAATGGAACAGCTGGCGATGAGGCCGAATCCACCGAGGTGCTGAATTGATCCCATACTATCGGGAGGCTCCGTCTTTGATTTTCCGTTCGCGGTACTGCTGGATCAATTTCTCGAGTTCATCAAGCTCGTCTTCCCTTATATGATTGCTGTCCAGCAGATTCATCAGCATCGCTGAGTGTGAGCCCTGGAAATTCCGGTCGATGACACGTTTCGCCGAAAGCCGCCCTACTTCATCGCGGGTCACGCACGGCGTGAAGACAAAAGCTCTACCGCGCATCTTATGCTGCACGAATCCTTTGTTCTCCATAATCCGCAGCAGACTCTGCACGGTCTTGTAGTTGGCGCGGGGATTCGATGGCAACCAATTTGCAACTTCCTCAACAGTGCCTTCCCCTAGCTTCCACAACCCGTCCAATATGATCAGCTCTGCGTCAGTGGGCAGGGCTATCTTTACTTTTGCACGCGCAGCGGTGTTTCATCTTTGCCTTAGGAGTCTAAGACAGCCGGATAGATGAGTCAATCCGAGCGATAAGGACGCTTACGAGCCCGTGGCATCGACGAGCGTCGCCGTGTCGCCGATGACGGTAGGCCCACGTTCTGCGGGCGAATCCACGCGGAGACGGAAGATCTCGGAAATTGTATATGCCACGAACTTAAGCACGGAATCAGTAGCCGCTGCCTCGTTTGCGATATCACTTGCACAGGAATTTCACGTGCATCTGACGTTCTTGCACGTTATTGCCGATGAAGAGTCGTGTGACCTTGTACATTCCAGGGAATTCGTGAAATCCGCGGAGCACCTCTTGCGCAACCTCATTCCGTCGACGGCCGATCTCTGGTGTGAGCCGGGATTTGCGGACGAGCAGGTTTGCCCGCGGAGAAGATTCTGGAGGTCGCCGATCTTAGGAAAGTGGACCTGATCGCTCTCGCTGTGCATCGTCCAAATGGCGTTTTGGGAGCGGCAACTTACTTAACGATAGCGATAGCGCACAAAGTGGTTTCTAATGCGCCTTACCCTATGCTTACCGTTCGCGGGTACGACCAAAGGTACTCAAAGCTCGCATATGCTGCGAGAAGAGAGCCGGGAGAGATGGCGTAGCCGAGCTCGAATCGCCTGAGCGTGAGATGAGGGAGGAATTACTGTCGATAAATCCGCTTATCACCACCAATCCCAAAATGGGGCGTTGCCCTACGGACCGTAACCATCACTTTCTCAGCACCCAGTTAGTTCGCTTTGACCGCGATTAGCTTTGCCGCCCGTGGGCGTCGATAGGTACTCGAGAGAATCTCGGAACAATGTCCAAAGCATATTTCTCTAGGCTCTCAGTTGGCTGTAGGACACATTTTCGTTGATTGTGTCTGGTGCCAGTTTGGTGTCAGTTTTTGTGCAGGTTAGTGCAGCAGGTTGCAGAGGGCCCTCGGTTTCGATCTGCCTATTCTTCAATCGCTTGCAACGCCGTGCAGGATGGTGCGGGCTCGTATTCTGATCTGTTCCTCGGGTGCCAAAAAGCGAATTCTCGCGTTGTTCTCGGTGCTTGACGAGCCGCGCAGGGTCGGCCTTTGGGTAAGGCAGGTCGTAGAATTGCTGAGCCGCACCTCAAGCGCACTACCTAGGTATGGGTCTAGCTCGTCAGTGCTGCGAGAGCGAATAGCTCAGGGATTCCCAGCGTTTCTCAAAATCCAAACCTTCAGTTCATCGGAAATCAAATCATTCGCCTTGGCGTTTGGATGGTCGTCGAGGGAGGTGACCCATAGAGTTTCCTCCCGTCCGTGATCTTTGAGGCCATCAATTAATTCAAGTACTGGCACCTTCTCGGCAGCCATCACATCTTTGATTTTCTGATGCGCAGCTTTGAATGGGTAACTGTCGCCATTAATCTGGTGAAGTTCGGGAAGTAGGGCCACCAGGAGCTTTGCATCATGGCTGCGGGTCGAATAAGCCAAGCTTACGAGGGCTTTTTTGCAAGCTTGGAACCCAGGGCGGTCATCGTTGTAAAGCGACGCGTAGTATGTCTTCCAGTCAGGCCGCACACCTGCGTGCCGCATAAGACCATCGATCCGGTTGGTCGCAAAAGCGATCAGATAGGAGCGATCAATAAGAAAACCCTTCTTCTCGATGGGCACGGGCTCTGGATCGTTGATGAAAAACACCAGTACGACCAGATCCGGATGATATTTCCACCCAATCGTTTCGTAGTACGTTACTTCCTGGACTGTATCGTAGTTTCCGACACCAGTGTTCATCACCTCTGCGCGGTTATACCCCGCGGGTAAATCCGCATTCAGTTTTCGTTCCAGGAACTTTGCCGCGGTATTTTCCTCTTTGACGCCCCAGCCAAACGTCGTCGAATCACCAAGCATCATCACGCGATAAACGCCTGGCGGCTTCTCGAACGAGAACTCCCGATCCCGAAGCCCTTCGGAATTGATCGAAACAGGTACGCCCATAAGAAATGCAGAGCGATTCGGCGCATGAGCAAAACTTAACTCCGGATTCGCAACAGGGCGCTTCAATTTCACCGCGTATTTCCACATTTCCATCGAAAAGTCCAGGCTGTGAGCAAAAATCACGCGAAGTGCCACTTCCATGGCCGCGCATCCCAACAGAATTGCAAGAACCAGCACAACGATATTCAGAAGGACGCTCGGGCGCCCTGCGGGGAGTCTTTCAGCGGGCATTTGAGGTTTGTCGGCTACCGAAGTGGTACGAACTGCCTCACTCATTCAATCTCGCTGTCCTGTTTTCATGCGCAGATTTCGGATGTGGCGATCGTATGGTTCGGAAAAACTGTTGCGTCGCGCCTGTTTCTCGGCCTCGAAATTAATTCTACCGTGTTTCCACAGCGCGGCCTACTGTTCCTTGCCTTGCTGCGTTTCGCCTGTGCGGGCGTCCAGCCGTACTAGGTAGTGTAAAGTTGGCCCGCAGGCCACTATTTTTGACAATATCTTAAAGCACATTCCGCTCTGCACTTCGCCGGTCAGCCCTCAAGCCAAAATGAATCAGCTTGTTGTGCACATTTTGTAGTCGGCCCCAAACATGCATCGGTTCTCGTTACTTGGCGCCGGACTTTCCAGTGTGCGGGAAGGAAAATTAAATAATGGAAACCAAGCGCATAAATAGAAATCTCGGCGTGAATAAAGTCATGCCTGTATCCGTTATTCTGCTGTGCTGGCTTATCCTGTCTTCAGGATCTGGATTACGCGCTCAAGAAAGCGTGGACCTACCTTTAAAGCCCGAAGCGACGGCGACCATTGCACAAGATAATTCGCCGTTCAACGAATCCACTAGCAGCATGGATGTGCGCTCGTGATTTCTCCGGAACCACTCTCTTTCAGACCGCATCAAAATTTGCGACCGATCTTTTATCCAACCCGGGTCTCTGATCGGTCCTGCGTTAGGCGCGGGCGTCGGCCAATGGCGGGACATGCCGCCAGAGTGGGGACAAGGGGCTGGGGCCTACGGAATACCGTTTGCATCAGGGTTTGGTCGGAGTGCAATAAGTCGCACCCGCATTTTCACGCTTCGCCGGTGTATACAGCGCCGGTTTTATCGCTAATGCCTGGGAACCTCGGAGCCAGGACCGATGCAGCTCACGCGCCTGAACGCGGCTCCACCGCACTATTGTCGAGCATGAGCTGGCATATCTTCGAGGAATTTTGGCCGGACATTCGCAACGCACTTCCTCATCGGTAGGCGCCGTCAAAGGAGGGGATCTTCTAAGTTCTGCTCGTTTGTATTTAAAAGCTAATCTCGCCATACGAACCAATCATGCCCAAGACACCTAAAAAGCTTTGGCTATCAAATCAATCTGCGAAGCTAAGCGTCATTCGACTGATTAGGCCGCATTGGAAGCAGCTGACTCTTGCCTTCGTCGCCGTGCTGGGAGAAACCTTCAGCGACGTTCTTGAGCCTTGGCCCATCAAAATCGTCATCGACAATATCCTGCAATCAAAAAAGCTACCTGGCTGGCTAGCGAGTTTTGTGTCGGGAACCTTTGGTCAAAACAAACTAGCGATCTTGAATTTCGCGGTGGCTGCTGTCGCAGGAATCGCATTGATAGGCGCCATCAGTTCCTACGTCGAAAAATACCTCACCACTAGCGTCAGCCAGTGGGTCACTCACGATCTTCGACGCACCCTGTATAACCATATTCAGCGCCTGTCTCTGGCCGAGTACGACAAGGCGCAAACCGGCGACCTGATCAGTCGCGTGACAAGTGATATCAATGCGGTGCAGGATTTCATCAACTCCGCCCTGCTTGGCATCATCGTCAACGTTCTGACGTTGGTTGGCATGGCGGGCGTCATGTTCTACATCAACTGGCGTTTTACGCTCATCGCGCTTTCGATCGCTCCTGCTCTTTTTGCGGTTGTTTACTATCTCACCCGCCGCATCAAGAAGGCCTCCCGCGAAGTGCGCAAGAAAGAAAGCGAACTTGTGTCAATCGTGCAGGAAGTGCTGACATCCGTCCGAGTGGTAAAGGCTTTTGCGCGGGAAGATTTCGAGGTGACGAGATTTGAATCACAAAGCTTGGAGAACGTGGAAACCGCTCTGGAGGCCCGCAGTATTAAGGCTAAGCTTTCGCCGATCGTCGACGTAATGGTGGCTGTTGGAACATGCCTGGTACTGGCCTACGGCGCACGTCTGGCATTGAGCGGGCAGATCAGCGCCGGCGTCCTGATCGTATTTCTCCTCTACCTCGGAAAAATGTACAAGCCGATGCGTGAACTCTCGAAAAGCACCGACACGGTTTCCAAAGCAATTGTGGGCTATGAACGAATCGAGGAAGTGCTGGAAATCGAGGCGCGAGTGCGAGATTTGCCGCGGGCGCGAAACGCACCGCGATTCAAAGGAAAGATTGAGTTTGACCGCGTCAATTTTTCCTATGACGATAAAACACCGGTTCTAAAAAACGTGAGCTTCGAGATCGAGCCCGGCCAAGTCGCGGCGATCGTTGGGCCATCCGGGACTGGAAAAACTACGATCATCAGTCTCGTCCCACGATTATACGATCCTCAGTCGGGCACGATTAAAATTGATGGCGCAGACATTCGGCGCTACAAAATAAAGTCCGTCCGAGAGCAGATAAGCTTCGTCCTCCAAGAAACACTGCTCTTCCACACCACCATCTGGGAAAACATTGCATACGGCAAGCCGGATGCCGCACGGCACCAAATCATAAGTGCCGCGAAACACGCGAATGCGCATGATTTTATCGAGCAGTTGCCTGAGGGTTACAGCACCATGGTCGGCGAACGCGGCGTTACCCTCTCTGGCGGACAGCGCCAGCGCATAGCAATCGCCCGGGCAATCATTCGCGACACCCCGATTCTGGTTCTCGATGAACCCACCACTGGTCTTGATTCTTCTTCGGAACAAGCCGTCATCGAAGCGTTGGCGCGACTGATGGAAGGGAAAACTTGCATCGTCGTCGCGCACCATCTGAGCACGATTAGACGCGCCGATATCATCTTTGTAGTTAAAGAGTCCGAATTGGTGGAGAAAGGTAGCCACGAGGAACTGCTAGCCGCGGGAGGGCTATATGCGGAACTCTACAGAATTCAGACCTCCGAGGGTGAGGCGAAGCTTACCGAGCACACTGCCTCAAAGTGAGATTGTTCTTGTAGGTCGAGAAAGGAGTACACAGTGAAGCAATTTGACCACGCCCTGAATGCAGCCGTCATCTTGTTTCTGTTGATGATTCCCATTCAGGCGACGGCGCAGAAGGATGCTAAGCAAAAAGAACGGGAGAACGCGTCCCGGTTTCCTGCAGTGATTTGGCGCGATCCGGGCGATATTTCAACCTTCGATCTTATATATGGCGCTGGTGGGCGCGAACATGCTCCTGACCCGAATGGAACATATACCTTTGAAAAAGAAATCATGCACGGAACAAGCCCGAAATTCGATGTGAAGGACGCGCAAGGCGTCAAATGGCGCGTGAAGCTGGGAGAGGAAGTTCAGGCCGAAACTGCAGCGACTCGACTTCTATGGGCCGCTGGCTACTTCGTTGACGAAGATTATTACCTGCCGCAGATCAAGGTAGAGGGACTTCCGAAACTTCATCGTGGCCGTGAGTTCGTAACCGACGATGGAATCGTTCGTCGTGTCCGACTGGAGCGCAAAGAAAAAGAGATCAAGAAAATAGGCAATTGGGACTGGTTCAAAAACCCTTTTGTCGGCACCAAAGAATTAAACGGGCTTCGCGTGATGATGGCGTTACTCAATAACTGGGATCTGAAAGATATAAATAATTCGATCTATGCAGTTGGCGGAGAGCGCCGCTATCTGGTGAGTGACGTCGGCGCAACCTTCGGTAAGACCGGGAGTAGCATCGGTCGTTCGAAAAGTGACTTGAAGGAATATAAGGATTCCAAATTCATCGAGAAAGATACGAACGACGAGGTCGATTTCACCATGCACAGCCGTCCGTTTGTGCTGACGGCAGTCAATCTTCCCAACTACGAAAAGCGCACTAAAATGGAAAATGTGACCAAACATATTCCTTCCGCAGATGCGAAATGGTTGGGCCAGTTGCTTGGAAAGCTCTCGAACGAACAAGTCCGCGACTGCTTCCGCGCTGCAGGCTACTCTCCCGATGAAATTGAAGGGTACTCGGCGGAAGTGGAGAAACGAATTGGAGCGTTGAATGCTTTGTAGTGTCCCACGACGCGGGCAGTCGCATGATCCATCCGCGCTTGCTTCGTCACACTCGGTCAAAAATCAGAGACTACTGCGAAAGGTGGAAACCTCAAGGTGAAAGTGATCGTCCAGCCCGATGACGGACCGTCGTCTCTCCTCTCGGCCCTCAAGAATGCGAAGCAAAGCGTGGAGCTTGCTATATTTCGTTTTGACCGGAGCGACATCGAAACGGCGTTAAGAATGGCGGTCTCGAAGGGGATCAAAGTCACAGCCCTTATCGCTGATGTGAATCGTGGCGGCGAAAAGAATTTGCGGCAGCTCGAGATGAGATTTCTGCAAGCTGGTATCACGGTAGCACGCAGTGCGCATGACCTGGTTCGCTACCACGATAAGTTTATTATCATCGATCGCCGCATTTTATTCCTGCTTTCATTCAACTTTACGCACCTGGATATCGATCACAGCCGTGGGTTCGGAATCGTCACAAGAAACGCGGCTCTTGTCCAAGAGGCCGTTAAACTTTTTGAAGCCGACTGCGCAAGACGTCCCTACTCGGCTTCCTCCGATACATTCGTCGTCAGCCCGACGAACTCACGGAAAGTTCTGAGAGTGTTCCTTGAGCGGGCGAAGAGACAATTGCTGATCTACGATCCGCAGATTTCGGATAAAGAAATGATTGGTGTCTTGCAAGCGAAAGCCAAGGCGGGGGTTGAAATACGTGTGATCGGAAAGATCAGGAGTCGGGCTGACCTGCCCGTGCGCAAGTTGACCCAAATGCGTCTCCATACGAGAACGATTATCCGGGATGGTAAACAAGCATTCGTAGGAAGCCAAAGTTTGCGTCCGGCAGAATTGGATTCCCGTCGAGAACTCGGACTCATTATTCGCGAACCGAAGGCTGTCAAAAAACTGCTCACCACGTTCGAGTCCGACTGGGGTGCGAATGACCGCGCGGAGGCGCAGTCCGCACAAACCGAAAATCTAACGGCAGATCAAGAAGAGAAAGCGGAGAAGGCGGTCGCAGTTCTCGTTCACGAGCTGCGTCCGCTCGCCCGCACTGTGAAAAAGGCTGTCAAGAAGGTCGTGGCGCATGCCGGCGACGAAGTGGTCCACGACAAAATCCTCAAAGCGACCGTAAAGAAAGTCGTGAAGAAGGCTGTGAAACAAGCTGTCAAGGAAGCGGTGCAGAGTTCCCAGAGAGCATAGTAAGACGATGAGATTATTTCGTCGAGTCTTGATAGAAGGTGGCGTGTGAAGAAGCGGCTGTTTCCGATTCTGATTCTTATAGGCGCTTCGCTTCCGCTGGTGCACGCCGGCCAGTTTAACTTTCCACTGAAGCCCGATTCGGTCCGCTTCGCTGCCATCGGCGATATGGGAACCGGCGAGAAGCCGCAGTATCAGGTAGCCCAACAAATGGTGAACGCCCGGCGGACCTTCCCATTCGACTTCGTGATTACGCTCGGAGACAACATCTACGGCGGCAGCAGCTCCAAGGATTTTGAAAAGAAGTTCGAGACTCCCTACAAGCCCTTGTTGGATGCCGGCGTCAAATTTTACGCGTCACTGGGAAACCACGATAATCCGGACGAGCGCCTATACACATTTTTCGATATGAACGGATCCAGTTATTACACTTTCAAGAAAGGGAATGTCCGCTTCTTTGCCCTCGACAGCAATCACATGGATGGCAATCAAATCGCCTGGCTGGAACAGCAGTTGCAGAATGCTGGAAGCAAAGATTGGAAGATCTGCTTCTTTCATCACCCTCTCTACTCGACGGCTAAGGCCCACGGTTCGTCCGTCGAACTACGTTCGCTCCTCGAGCCCATATTTATAAAATACGGCGTTAACGCAGTGTTTGCCGGCCACGACCACGTCTACGAGCGTATCCATCCGCAAGGAGGCATCTACTATTTCACCGAAGGTTCATCGGGTGAACTGCGCGCGGGTGATTTGAAAAGAACCGCCATAGAGGACAGTGGATTCGACGCCGATCGAGCGTTCATGTTGATCGAAATCGCCGGTAACGAACTGTACTTCGAGACCCTGTCTCGCGTCGGCAACGTAATCGATTCCGGAACTCTTCCGCGAGCCGTGCGGCCTTCTGCATCGAAAACAGATTGAATTTTTCCTTCAGACAGTATTGGGTGCCAGCTTTACGCCGTCTGGAAAGCCAGGAACAGATAAGACAGACAGAAGGATTTCCCTGAAACCAAAGAAATAGGGTTGCATCAAACGCACTTGCGTGCATATATTTGAATCTGGGCGGCGGGCCAAGTAGGCAAGCGGTAGCGTTCTTGGAGCACGTCGATTTTTATGTGACCGAACTGCTTCGGCGTGCATCAAACTTCCGAAGCGAAAGTTCGGACATCCTAGCTCAGTCCTCGGGGTTCGGATGGTGCTACTTAGTCGATTCGAAGGTTTTGGCGGGACCCTCCGCCCAGCACTCCGCACCGCTCTGCCCCCTGAAAAATCGTGGCGTCGCGCAATCCAGCTTCCACATACCACTACTAACGTCACAACATTCCCTTTTACAGCAGCCATTAAAATCTTAGCGTAGCGGAGGACTTCATGGCGACGAACCTCGTCCAGATTGGTAATGATGCTGAGATGGAGATTAAGAAGCGCTTAGAGGCGGAACGCGCGCGCTTGCGAAAGAGCGCCGGTCTCGACAAGCCAGAGCACTTCCACCGGCCGATTGAGCACGCCTTCACCGCAGAACAGCGCGACCATGTGACGATTCTGTTCGGCGGGTTCACTTGGAAACATGAAGATTTGATTCGTGCCGTCTTCCAAGGATGCGGTTACCGCTGCGAAAAGCTTCCGGTTCCGGACGTCCCTGCTTTTCAAACCGGCAAGGAGTTCGGCAACAACGGCCAATGTAATCCCACCTATTTTACGGTTGGCAATCTCGTGCAGTACCTGCAATTCCTGGAAAAAGAAGGCCTCTCGCGCCAGCAGATTCTGGACAACTACGTCTTCTTCACCGCCGGGTCATGCGGCCCGTGCCGCTTCGGCATGTATGAGGCGGAATATCGGTTTGCACTCAAGAATGCGGGCTTCGACGGCTTTCGAGTCCTGTTGTTCAAAGACAGCGACGGAATCAAAGCTGAGTCCGGAGAGCCGGGGCTGAAATTTACGATTGATTTCGGCTTCGGTATGTTGAACGCCATGCATTTGGGCGACGTAATCAATGACATCATTTATCAAATCCGGCCTTTCGAAGTGAGAAAGGGCGAGACCGATCGGATTTTTCGCGAGGCCGTGGATGGCTTGTGCGAGGACCTGAAAAATCGGAAGTCGTTCGAAGTCGAGCAGGCGGCCCCCGATTGGGCGAAGCCGAAATTCAAGAGTAACAAGATCCTGCGGAATACATTCAACGTGTTCGGGAAATGGCACGAGAACATGTGGGGCAAGGATTACCTGGGCGCGTTGGAAGCTGCTCGTGACAAGCTCAATTCAATTGAGGTGGACCGCACCAAGGTGAAGCCCGTGGTGAAAATCACCGGCGAGTTTTGGGCCCAGCTGACTGAAGGCGATGGCAACTTCCACATGTTCGAATTCCTCGAGCGCGAAGGTGCGCAGGTGTTGGTTGAGCCAATCGCCACCTGGGTCGCTTACCTCATGTACCAAGCCAAAGCGCATGCGATCGCCAAATGGCCGGTGAATCGCCCGCACCGGAATCCGAAGTGGTACGAAGGCAAGAAGCAGTTCGCCAACTACATCGGGCTGCGCAAGAAGCTCTGGGGCATCGGCGCGGGCCAGCGCATGTGGAATTTCTTCTATCACCGAACGATCAAGCAAATGGGCGGGATTACGCACCAGCTCGTTTCACAGAATGAACTCGCCGATCTCGCGCATCCTTTCTACAACCAGTTCGCGCGAGGAGGAGAGGGGCACCTCGAGGTGGGAAAGAACGTTTATTACACCGTCCACAAGCTGTGCCATATGGTGCTGGCGCTGAAGCCTTTCGGCTGCATGCCTTCGTCGCAGTCTGATGGCGTGCAATCCGCCGTGATCAACAAATTTAAGGACATGATCTTCCTGCCCATCGAAACGTCCGGGGAAGGCGAAGTCAATGCGCATAGCCGAGTGCAGATGGCGCTCGGTGAAGCGAAGGTGAAAGCCAAGACGGAATTTGAGCAGTGTCTGAAATCGACGGGCAAGAGTTTGCAGGAGATCCAGACCTATATTGAGGATCATCCCGAGCTGAAGCGGCCGTTCTATCACGTGCCGCACCGCGAAGGGGTTGCTGGGACCGCGGCGCAATTCATCCTGCACGTCAGCGATCGGATCGATCGCGATACGCGGTTCTGGAAGAGGGCAAGAGTTTCGGGAGTCGCGATTCCGGCGGCGTCCTGCAACTAGAGAGCAATTACCAGGGGAATTCGCGCCGCCCAGCGGACAAGGATCTGTGGGCGTCAAAATAACGCCGGCTCTAACGCACAAGCCAATGAGGACGCGATGCACGACCACAACACTTCGCAATTAGTTCAGATTGCCCCGCTCCGGCCGCAATTGCAGCAAATCCCTCACGCACAGAAACCGCACGACCATGTCACCAAGTTTCTGGTTGGACTCGACATCGGGTCGACTACAGTCAAGGCAGTGATCGTGGACGCGGCGACCGACCAAGTCCTCTGGCAGGATTACCAGCGCCACGAAACGAAGCAGCCTGAGAAGAGCCTCGAGTTCCTGAAACGCATGGAAGCCGAGGTGGGCATTAATCGGCAGAACACCCGCATGTTCGTGACAGGCTCCGGGGGCGGCGGTATCGCGGAGCAAGTCGGTGCGAAATTCGTGCAGGAAGTGACGGCGGTGTCCTTGGCCGTCGAAAAACTCCATCCGGAAGTGTATTCGGTCATCGAGCTTGGAGGTCAGGACGCAAAGATTATCGTCTTCAAGGATGACGACGAGACCGGGCGCAAGAAAAAGATTCCCTCGATGAACGACAAGTGCGCGGGCGGCACAGGAGCGGTGATCGATAAAATCAATGCCAAGCTAAAAATACCCGCGGTTCAATTGGGCGAACTGAAGTATCAGGGAATCAAGCTGCATAAAGTGGCCGGAAAGTGTGGCGTTTTCGCGGAAACCGACATTAACGGCTTGCAGAAAGTCGGGACGCCGCCCGATGAGCTGATGGCTTCTCTGTTTGAAGCTATCGTTCTACAAAATTTGAGCGTCTTGACGCGAGGCCATACCTTGCGGCCACACGTCCTGCTTCTCGGCGGCCCCAATAGCTTCATTCGCGGCATGCGCGAAGCATGGCAGGCCAACATTCCCCGCATGTGGCAAGAGCGCAAAGTCGCGATTCCGGACGGTGCGAAGCCGGAGGATCTGATCAAGGTTCCTCAGAACGCCCAATACTTCGCCGCACTGGGCGCGGTTGAGTTTGGCCGCAGCGAGGACGACTGCATCGGCTGCTACCAGGGCTACGACAAACTGATCCGATATATCGAATTCGGCCGCCAGGAAGAAAAGGCCAAGGCTGGCGGCAAGGCGTTGGTTGAAGATCCTGCTGAACTCGATGTCTTCCGCGAATCGTATCGGCCCAAGAAGTTCACGCCGGCGACATTTCAGAAAGGCAGCACCGTCGGCGGCTTCATTGGGATCGACGGTGGATCCACCTCGACCAAAGCGGTCTTACTCGACGAGAAAGGCGACATACTCTGCAAGTCCTATCAACTCTCAAACGGGAATCCGATTCAGGACACGATTGAGATGTTCGAGAGTCTACGCGGCCAGGTCGAGAAGCAGAGCGCCAAACTAGAAGTCTTGGGCGTAGCAACGACGGGTTATGCCAAAGACATACTAAAAGATGTTCTCAAAGCAGATGTCGCCCTGGTCGAGACGGTCGCTCATACCGAATCCGCGCTGAAGTTTTACGAAGATCCGCATGTAATCGTGGACGTCGGCGGCCAGGACATCAAAATCATCATTTTGCACAATGGTCGCGTAAAAGATTTCAAGCTGAATACGCAGTGTTCCGCCGGAAACGGATATTTTCTTCAGTCCACGGCGGAAGGTTTTGGGCTTAGCGTAAATCAATTCGCCGATCTCGCTTTCTCGGCTCAGGCCATGCCCGTCTTCGGTTATGGCTGCGCGGTCTTCATGCAATCCGACATCGTGAATTTTCAGCGCCAGGGTTGGCAGGCGGAGGAAATTCTCGCCGGGCTCGCCGCCGTGCTGCCGAAGAACGTCTTCCTCTACGTTGCGAGCATTCCCAATCTTGCAGCGCTGGGCACCCGTTTCGTGCTGCAGGGCGGAACGCAAAATAATCTCGCGGTCGTAAAGGCCGAAGTGGATTTCATCCGCAATAGTTTTCGCGCCGCCGGCAAAAAACCTGAAATCATCGTGCACGAACACTGCGGAGAATCAGGAGCCATCGGTGCCGCTCAGGAATCGCTGCGGGTGTGGCGCAATGGCCAGCAGAGCACGTTTATCGGCCTCGAGGCCGTCCGCAAGATCGAGTACCGCACCACCCGCAATGAAGCGACGCGCTGCTACTTCTGCAAGAACAACTGCCTGCGGACTTTCATCGATGTGCGGACCGAACCGGCGAAGAATCTCGTGCCGCTCGAGAAAGTCACCAAGGTTCCACTCATGCTTGGCGAGCAAAGGCTGATTATCGCCACCTGCGAAAAAGGAACAGTGGAAGATCTGAGCGATATGAAGGACATCAAGGCCGGACTTGACCAAATTCGAGACAAACATCCGAATTTTGTCGACTTCGCCTCGAAGGAGGTCTTCCGTCCGACGAATGCGAAGAGCGTTGCTGATCCGATTCCCGCGCGCGCATGGACGAAGGCGGCCAAAGCAGCGCGTAACCCTGATGCAAAATCGCGGCAAAGTGCGCATCGGCATTCCACGCGTGCTGAATATCTACACGTACGCGCCCCTATTCAACGGCTACTTCGAAAGCCTTGGCGTGCAGCCGGAGAATATTATTTATTCCGATTACACCAGTTCGGAGCTTTACCGCGCGGGCGCAAGTCGCGGCGCGATTGATCCTTGCTTCCCGGCGAAAATTGGAATCTCGCACGTTTACAACTTGATTCAGGAGAAGCATCACAAGAAGCCGCTCGACGTGATCTTCTTCCCGATGTACGACGTTCTGCATTCGCCTCTGGTGAAAATCGTCGGCGCGAATGCGTGCCCCACCGTGACGGCAACACCAGAAACCGTCAAGGCCGCATTCACCAAGGAAAACGACGTCTTCGCCGAATACAATCTGAAATATATCGATCCGGTGCTTAACTTCGCCGACCGCAAACTTTTTGCCTACCAGATGTTGCAAGCCTGGCAGCCAGTTCTCGGACTCTCTCCTGAAGAGAACGACCGCGCCGTGGAAGCTGGATTCGCGGCACTCGAGGATTACGAATCCGGTATTCGCAAGCGCGCTCGCCAGGTGCTCGATCAACTGGAACGCGAAGATCGCATCGGTATCGTGATGCTGGCTCGCCCCTATCATCACGATCCGGGGCTCAATCATGAGATCCTCGACGAATTCCAGAAGCTCGGTTATCCCATCTTTTCGCAAAACACGCTTCCGCTGGACGAGGATCTACTCGAGAGGCTTTTCGGTGAAGAGGTAAGGGCCGGCGTGGTCACCAGCCCGCTCGATATTACCGACGCGTGGAAGAACTCCTACTCGTGCAGCACCAATCACAAAGTGTGGGCCGCTAAGTTTGCAGCGCGGCATCCGAATCTCGTGGCACTCGAAATCTCGAGTTTCAAGTGCGGACATGACGCGCCCATCTATGGCGTCGTCGAAGGCATCGTGGAGCAGTCCGGCACGCCTTACTTCTGCTTTAAGGATCTCGACGAGAACAAGCCGTCTGGTTCCATCAAGATTCGTGTGGAAACCATCGATTATTTCCTGCGCCGTTACCGCGAAGAAGTGATCCGCAAGCGTAAGGCATCGCAAGACATTGAGGCCCAACTCGCCGAGCTCGAAGCCCAGTTGCGGCGTGAAATGGCGGAGACAGCAGCGCCAGAATTGGTGCAAATACAGCTTGCCGGCAAACAATTCCGGGCCGATGGCGCATGAAATGGCAGCAGACTGATCTCAACGAATTGGGTCAGTCTCTGAAGCGTCACCCTGCCGATAGATCTAAACTCAACATTGGCGAGCGGTGACCCTGGCGAACCTATTTTGCAATTCTCCGTGATTCAAAGAAAGGCGGCAACTTTAGCTGAAAGGAGAGGCACCACGATGGCTTCCGCACCCAAATTCCGCATTGACGTCGACATTCACAATTTGCTCATGAACTCCGCTCCAGGACCCGTCGCGGTTCCTTCTCCAAAGGGAATGACACTACCAGAACCTGTATTTCCTCGCTTTCCTGAAAAGCTTTCGGATCCGGGGCCTGCCGTTATTCCTGAGAAGCGTGGTTGGTCAATCCCGCAGACCTATCGCATCATGCGCGGCTGGCTCTTTCCCTACATTCGCTCTCGCGTGTTGCCGGGCGACTTTCATCCCATCACGGCGTATCTCTTCGTCGAATACAAGTGCAATCTCGATTGCTGGTATTGCTGGGCCTACGACAACAAGATCAAGGGCATGACCGAAGACGTTGCCCGCCGATCGATTGACTGGCTGTACGACCACGGATGCCGAGTGCTGGCCCTTATGGGCGGCGAGCCTTTGTTGCGACCGGACTTTGCGCACAAGGTCATCTACTATGCGGCGAAGAAAGGTTTCTGGATTTACGTCGGCACCAATGGGCGTTTGCTGCGGCCCGACGTCGCCGATCGTCTGGGCGATGCTGGAGTTGGCATTTTCAACTTCGCACTGGACGCCTGGGACGAAAAGCCCAGCCTGCCCAAAGCCGTCGTCCCTTCACGCAAGCACATCGAATATCTGATGAAAAAGCAGTATGTGTACGGCTACATGGTTTTCTTCAACATCAACATTTGCCGAAATAATACCCAAGACGTTCGGCAGATCACTGAGTATGCGCGCGAAAACCATATAGCCACTGATTACCACATCAATGAAACTCCAATGCTGGAGCAGGACGAACATTTCAAGCATCTCAGCGACAACCCCACCTACATCCGCCCGGAAGATTGGCCCGAAATCGATTCCCTGGTGGACTGGATTATTGAAAAGAACAAGGCTGGATACCAGATGGTGAATTCCGTTCAACGTTTGCAGGAGATCAAAGCATTCATACGCATGGCAAGTGGCAGCGATCTGAAGCACCTTGGCTGGAACGGCGACGGAACCGGAACCAACGGCGATATCGCGAAACGAATCGCCGGAATGCCCGGTTTTGTCCAGGACGACAATGGCGAACTGCATTTTGCGGAGTGGAATTGCCGCGCGGGCCAGAACAACGTCATCATCCGCACGGATGGCACGGTAGCTCCATGCTTCCCAATGTATGCGTCAACATTCGATTGGGGAAACATTGATGGTCACAAGTTCGAAGCAAATCAATTGGCCGGAATGAAAAAAACTTGCCAGCAGCATTGCTTCTCTACTCTCAATCACAACCTCGCTTATTGCTACAACGATGCGCGGGTGATCAAATTTGTCTGGACGAACTTGGTGAAAAATCGTATGCAAGGCGGAGCCCGAAGCTTCGAGGACTAACGCGGACGCGGTTGATCTTAAACTCTCTAATGACAAGTTCGGGCGCCAGCTTGCAGCGAACAAGTTTGCCGGAGTGATCGCGACCATCACTTTTAGCCACCAAGCCTGAATACTGCTTCAACTCTCCGCACATGTACGCTACTCTCGGATTTTGTTATCCGGAGAATTCGCGAAGTGCCCAACGCCGTCGGGAAGCCGTTCAATTCAGCTGGAAATCCGGACCTTGCCCACCCAAAGCGTTACAGCCGTGTGCAGAAGCTGAAATACTTTGCAATTAGCACCTTCTTGCTCTTTCACATTCTCGCCATATCCTGCTGGGCTTTGCCGCTCAACAACCCACTGATCACCTCATTCAGGAACCTGGTACGGCCATACTTCATATGGTCGGGACTATTTCAATCCTGGGACATGTTTTCTCCCGACCCCAAAAGGGTCAACAGCTACCTCGAAGCGATCGTTATCTATAAAGACGGGTCAAGCACACTGTGGAGCTTCCCAAGAATGGAACTCCTTAGCGCCAATGAACGGTACGCAAAGGAACGTTATCGCAAATTCGAGGAAAATCTGCAGAACGATCAATATTCCGGTTTGTGGCCCGATGCCGCTCGCTACATTGCGCGCCTGAACAACCAAAAAACAAGTCCGCCAAAAACGATCATGCTGGTTGTGAGGTGGTCGGAAATCATCCCTCGGACGGATGACAAATACGATCGCGGGCCCTGGAACTCAAACATTTTCTTCACTTACGATGTGCAGCCTGAGGATTTGAAGTGAGGCTGAGGTCTCTGGGTGATGCATGGAATGCGTTTTTCTTCGAGCCAAAGTCACCTTTGCCGGTCGCCTTGTTTCGCATCCTGTATGGCTTGCTGGTTATCGCTACCCTGCTTCTGCTCCGGCCTGACTGGCTCACCTGGTTTGGCACTCATTCGTGGGTGAGTCTCTCGACGATGCACGCACTCGAGCCTGGCCCACGACTTAACCTGTTCACGATCATTCCGCAAAACGATATCTGGATCGAAGCGCTGTTCTGGATATTTCTGGCCTCGGCTTCGCTTCTCACGGTGGGCCTGTTCACCCGTTTCAATAGCTTGCTCGTATTTCTCTGCCTCACCTCGATCCAACAACGAAATCTCTACATCACTAGCGGCGGTGACACATTCTTAAGACTGGCCGGGTTCTTTTTGATCTTCGCTCCAGCTGGAGCGGCTCTTTCCGTAGATCGCCTGATTCGAATCAGGCGCGGAAAGGAGGGAGACAGCGTGCTGCCTCGCCCGCCATGGGCGCAGCGCATGATTCAGTTCGAAGTAGCGCTACTTTATTTCAGTTCGTTCTGCTGGAAAGTGCAGGGCGCTCCCTGGGTTCAGGGCACCGCGCTCTACTATGTGTATCATCTTGATGAATTTCATCGCTTTCCCGTCCCCTCGCTATTTCTCCGCCCGACAATGCTCAAGTTGGGGAGCTGGATGGCGCTCGCACTGGAATTCTCCCTGGGCACTCTAATCTGGATCAAAGAATTTCGTTACACCGTCTTGTCTCTCGGCGTGCTATTCCACCTATGGCTTGAATACTCGCTAAATATTCCTATGTTCGAATGGGATGTTCTGGCCGCATATGTTTTGTTTATCGAGCCCGAGGATTTGACTCGTGCCTGGAGGTGGGTACGTGCCCGCGTCGCCGTGAAGGCTCTTCAACGCTTGTGACACTCAAGTTTCGTCGTGCCGCTGCAAAATAGTCCGAGCAGGCAAAACGTCTCGTTTTCAGAACATCGCTGCTCGGCTCCTCACGGAATCTTTACCCACACGGCAGACGCGGACGCGCTTGATTCTTCTCCGCTGTCCTTCTGGGCCGTCACCGCCAATAGGTGTTTTCCTGATTCGAAGAGAAGCGGCTGGCTTTCTCCTGAAATGCCCTTCACTGCTCCGCTCGCATCAGCAGGAACCGGAATCTCAAACAGCTTATAAGGCTTTCCCCCTGAGATATCGTAAACAACAAACTTCGCGATGCATTTCTTGCTGACTTTTTGCGAGCATGCGGGCACGGCCGTAAAGTCATAGTCGAACTTCACGACAATCGTGTGTTTCGGCGGTTGGGCTTGCTCTTGCGCGAGGCAACGTCCCGCCAGAATGACGCCGCCAAAAACGGCAAAAACGAGAACCCGCGGTCGTGATTTCGAAAGAAACATATATTGCCTCATTCTACATGGAGTCGTTTCCTCAACCGCATCATACGTATGGGGTTAGGCTAGGCGCCGCGGCTCGATAACTCGGTAAGGGTCTCCCGCGTGCTCGATGCTTAAACGGCCGGGAGTCCCCGGTTCTGCGAAAGGCTGCCTGGTTTCCACGTCCGCGTTCCAATCTCGTGGCAATAACCGACAAGGAAAAACCTTTATAGCCGCTTGGCGCATTGTTTCATAATTGGGTGAGGCTTTCTGCGAGCATTCTGAAGGAGAAAACTCTGTGAGAATGATCACCGGTTCCGCAATCTGCGCAATCCTTGCTATTATCTCCATCTCGTCTTCGCACACGCAGAACACCAAAAATAAACCTTCACAGGCTACCGCTCGCGAATCAGACATCGCGCGCGGAAAATATCTCGTCGAGGAAGTCGCCAAATGTGCGGAATGCCACACGCCGCGCGATGCCCAAAATCAGCTCGATCCCGATCGCTGGTTACAGGGCGCACCCAACTGGATCACGTCGGTCAAGCCCGCACCCAAACTGGGCGGACCGTGCCCCAACCCTGGCCGGTTTTCCCGGATATACAGACAGAGATGGCTTCGACATTCTCGAAAAAGGGATCGGCGCAAACGGCGAAGCGATTCGTCCCCCGATGCACATCTACCACTTGAAACACGAAGATGCCGTCGCGATTATCGCTTATCTCCGTTCGCTCCCCAGCGGTCCGAGGTAGGCAACCTCGACGCCCAGAATCTCGCTGCCAGATCTCATATGTAATCCGCATACATGAAGACGGAGTACGTGCTAAGCCTGCCTCAAAGAGCGCGTTTTGAAAGGGCACGTCTAAGAAGAGTGACTCTGAAGGCGGCAAATGGCTAGGCCTAAGGTAACAAGTGGTACGATAGGTGGTGAATGAGCATTGCGCGACATAATTCGGCAGGTTGGATTTTCTGGTGCGCCGCGTGCGTCGCCTTAGCTGACGTTCTTCTCGCCACATCCGCATTCCGCGCTCGCGCGAAATTCTCCAAGCGCAGCCCAGGCGCCCGTGGCGAAACAAGTAGGCGTAGTGAAAAGCATCACCGGAAACGCGCTGACACTAACGACGGATTCGGGTGCGGACGTTGCGGTGCAAATCGTGAGCAGCGCGAAGATGGTTCGCGTGGCGCCAGGCCAAACGGATTTGAAGAGCGCCGCGCCAATACAACTCTCGGACCTCCACGCCGGTGACCGAATCCTCGTGCGCGGCCAACCTTCTAACGACGGGAAATCATTCATCGCCGTCGGCGTAATTGCGATGAGCCGTTCCGATGTGGAGGCAAAGCATAAAACCGAACGCGAGGACTGGCAAAAGCGCGGTATTGGTGGCCTCGTGAGCTCTGTCGATACCAGTACGGGCACGATCACCATCTCCGTCACGACTGCGAGTGGAAAGAAAACGATCGCCATTCACACGACCAGCGCCACAATCCTGCGCCGTTACGCACCGGATTCTATTTCATTCGACGAAGCCAAAGCGGCGCCACTCGATCAGATCAAGCCAGGGGATCAACTGCGGGCCCGCGGGACGCGCAGCGCGGACGGAAACGATTTCACGGCCGAGGAAGTCGTCTCGGGAAGTTTCCGCAATATTGCTGGAACCATTTCCTCGATCGACGCCAATGCAAATAAGATGAGCGTGATGGATCTCATCTCCAAAAAGCCGTTTGTCGTGAAAATTACGAGCCAATCCCAGTTGCGCCGACTGCCGCCGGAAATCGCGCAACGCGTCGCCTTTCGTTTGAAAGGCGCAGGCGTGGGAGGAAGCCAGAACGAGGCAAGTGGGCCACCTTCGCAGACCGCAGCCACAAACGGCGGATCACAGCGTCCTGAAGGCGCACCAGGCGCAGCAGCCGTTCCGGCGGGGGGCAGGCAGACTTTCAGCAGGTTGTGAACCGCATGCCCGCAGCCACACTCGCTGATTTCAAAAAGGATGAAGCAGTGATGATCGTTGCCACCGAGGGAACAACTTCCGGCCAAGCCACTGCCATCACCGTGCTTGGCGGCGTCGAACCGATTCTCGCCGCCGCACCGGCCGGGGCCCAAGCTATGACTCTCTCGCCGTGGAGCTTGGGCGGCGCTCCTGCAGTGGCCGGTGACGCTCCGTAAACTCATGCGCCGGCGCCACACCCAACTTCAACCCAGGGACACAATGAAATTCCGCCATCAGGCACACTTCATTCCATTCGCGATTATCGTCCTCTTAATTTCTGGCATCACCCCGCGCGCTGCTACTGCCCAAACCACCGGTCTCGGCGCGCTTCATGGGCAAGTGCTCGATCCATCCGGAGGCGCCGTTGTGGGAGCGTCAGTTGTTCTGACGACCCCCGGCGGTGACACTCTCGTCGCCACGACCGACCAGCAAGGCGTCTTCGACCGTAAAGGCCTCACCCCGGGCAAGTATTCGGTTCAAATCATCGCGAAAGGTTTCGCAATTTTTAAGAACGACGACGTCGAAATTGCCGCCGATAAAGTTCAGCAACTCAAGGCCACCCTGGAGATAGAGCAGCAGCAGGAAAAAGTAGTCGTATCTGATGAAGCTCCCACGGTAGACGTAAATCCCGCCAACAACGCAGGCGCGATCATCATCTCAGGTAAGGAACTTGAGGCGCTCCCCGACGATCCCGATGAATTACAAAGCGACCTAACCGCTCTCGCCGGTCCCTCCGCGGGTCCAAATGGCGGCCAGTTCTACATTGACGGCTTTACGGCCGGTCAGCTACCGCCCAAATCAGCCATCCGCGAAATCCGCATCAATCAGAACCCGTTTTCCGCCCAATACGACAAAGTCGGCTACGGCCGTATCGAAATTTTCACCAAGCCCGGCACTGACAAATGGCACGGGCAAATCTCGGTGAACGGGAACGATTCTTCCTTCAACTCGAAGAATCCCTTCTTTCATCAGGATAGCTCGGCAACCCCGTATCCGCCCTATTACTCGGTGCAGTACAGCGGCAACATCGGCGGCCCGCTAAGCAAGAAAGCATCGTTCTTTTTCACCACCGACATTCGCGATATCAACGATCTCGCCATCGTCAACGCGCAAATCGTAGACACCACATCGCCGAGTTTCCCGATTGTTCCGTTTACTGACGCGGTTCCAACTCCGCGCAGGCGCTACAACCTCGGTCCACGCCTCGACTACCAACTTTCCAGCACGAATACCCTTTCAGTCCGCTATCAATACTTTCGCGACGATTTCAAGAACGACGGAATCGGCGGATTCAGCCTTCCTACACAGGGTTTTAACGTCCTTTCAACTGAACAAACCCTGCAGGTAAGCGATACCCAGACGCTCGGCCCAAACGTCGTGAACGAAACGCGCTTCCAATTTCTTCACCAGACCAGCAGCCAGAACCCGCTCAACACTGGAGTGACGCTTGACGTGCAGGGCGCGTTTGCAGGTGGCGGCAGCAATGCCGGCACGATCCTCGATACTTCGAATCGTTACGAGCTGCAGAACTACACCTCGATCTCGCACGGCACTCACTTTATCAAGTTTGGCGCGCGGCTCCGCGGCGTCACCGATTCGAATTTCTCGACAACAGGCTTTAATGGCGAGTACATCTTCCCTTCCATCCAGGCTTATCAAGCTGCCTTGGCCACCGGCGCGCAAAACGCATCACAATTTTTGCTAACGGCCGGCCCCACAGCCTCAATGCCCGGAAATCCAAATGCGAGCGTAGGACAGGTGGACGTGGGCCTCTACGCAGAAGACGATTGGCGAATTCGGCCAAACATCACGTTGAGCTACGGTTTGCGTTTTGAATCGCAGAACGAAATCAGCGATCACGCCGACTGGGCGCCGCGTCTCGGCTTCGCGTGGGGGCTCGGCGGTGGTGGGAAGGCCGCACCAAAAACGGTTCTGCGCGCCGGCTTTGGAATCTTCTACGACCGCTTCAACTCCTCCTACGTTCTGCAAGAAGACCGGCTCAATGGAATCCGCCAGGCGCAATTCATTTTTACGAACCCCGACTTCTTCCCGAACATAGTCCCCACCAGCACGGTAAATCCGAGCGTCTACTCATCAGCTTCCCATTTGCACTCGCCCTACGTGATGCAAACAGCCGTCAGCCTGGAGCGGCAAGTGACGAAGTTTGCCAATGTCTCGCTTTCTTACCTGAACTCCCGCGGTTGGGATCAACTCTTCACCAACAACATAAACAGCCCAGAGCCGGGAACCTTCGATTATCCGTTCTATACAAGCCCTACGCCGGGTGTGCGGCCGATCGCCGGCTTCGAGAACGTTTATCAATTCCAGTCGGAAGGCATTTACCGCGAAAATCAGATGTTCTTGCAGGCCACGATTCGTGCCGGGGCGAAGCTCACGCTATTCAGCTACTACACGCTAACCTATGCCAATAGCGACACGTCATCGGCCACTGCGTTTCCTTCCAATCCCCGCAATATAATGCAGGACTACGGCCGCTCTCCCTTCGACATCCGCAACCGCTACTTCCTGGGCGGCACCATCGGTTTGCCGCACAACTTCCGGCTGAGCCCGTTCATGATTGTGAGTTCGGGCACGCCTTTCAACATCACGCTGAGCCAGGATCTGATCGGCACCGCACAGTTCAATCAGCGGCCCACATTCGCCAATGGCGCCGTCGGGCCGACGATCGTCACCGTGCCGGGAATCGGATCGTTTAACACGGTGCCGGCGCCAAACGCCACGCCGATTCCGGTGGATTTCCTAACGAGCCCCTCAAGGTTCACGCTGAACGTCCGCCTCAGCAAGACATTTGGCTTCGGAAAGGAATCGTCAGGCCCAGGTGGGCAACAGGGCGGAGCTCACGGTGGGGGCAGAGGCGGTCATGGCGGGCCCGGTGGTCCATTTGCGGGAGGTGCTGGCGGGTTATTTACTGGCGGAGGGACGAATCGCCGGTACAACGTCACCCTTAGCGTCAACGCACGCAATCTCTTCAATTACACAAACACCGATCCTCCAAGCGGAGTCTTGAATCCGCCCACGGCAGATGTGCCGCAGGCCTCAGCCTCTCCATTCTTCAACGTGCCAAATCATCTCGCCGGCGGCCCCTTCTCAGCCCAATCAGCGAGCCGCCTGATTTACCTGCAAGCGGCATTCAGCTTTTAGTATTTGACCCGAGCAACGATTCACGGGTAAACGTCGGAACGCGTAAACGGCCAGGTAGCTGCAAGTTCTCTCTGAAATTGCACCAGCAACTTCAGCCTCTGTTACTTTCTCCCCGAGAAGTAGTTCGACCAAGGTAAGCTAGAAGCTCACCGGAGAGTCAATGCTGCGAGTCGGACTGATCGGTTGGCGTGGAATGGTCGGCAGCGTTCTGATGCAGCGAATGCGCGAAGAGAATGACTTCGCAGGTATTGAACCGGTCTTCTTTTCCACGTCCGCCATCGGTGGCACCGCACCAAAAGAGGCAGGCGACCGGGGCTCTCTGAAAGACGCCAAAGACCTCCAGACACTATCCACGTGCGACGTTTTGATCAGTTGCCAGGGCGGCGACTATACGACCGAAATCTACGCCCCGTTACGAAATCGAGGCTGGAAAGGTTATTGGATTGACGCCGCTTCCACGCTGCGCATGAGCGACGAAGCAGTAATCGCCCTCGATCCGGTAAATGAAACCGTAATTCGCGACGGCCTCGCGCGCGGACTCCGCACTTTCGCCGGGGGTAATTGCACCGTCAGCTTGATGTTAATGGCCGTCGGTGGGCTTCTCAAGTCCAGCCTCGTCGAATGGATCACGACGATGACTTACCAGGCAGCCTCGGGCGCGGGAGCAGCCAAAGTCTTGGAGTTGGTCAAGCAAATGGAGTGCATCACGGACCCAACCCGCGCCAAGCCATCCGACAACGCCCTGGAAGTTGATCGCATGGTCACGCAAGCGCTCGGATACCCAGGATTGCCTACACGGGAGTTTGGCGCGCCCCTCGCAGCCAGCCTTATTCCGTGGATCGATCGAGAAATGCCCGATGGTCAAACCCGCGAAGAATGGAAAGGCATGGCCGAAACCAATAAAATCATGGCTCTCAGGCCGCCGATTCCCGTCGATGGCATTTGCGTCCGCGTGGCAACCCTGCGCTGCCACAGCCAGGGTCTGTGCATCAAACTCACTAGAAACGTGCCACTCCGGGATATTGAAGATGTTCTCCGGAATAGCAATCCCTGGGTTCGCTTAATTCCCAACGACCAGGAATCCACCACGCGTTGCCTCACGCCCGCAGCGGTTTCCGGCAGCCTCAGCGTCCCCATCGGCCGCCTTCACAAACTGAAACTCGGCCCGGAATTTCTGGGAGCATTTACGGTAGGCGATCAATTGCTTTGGGGCGCAGCCGAACCACTTCGGCGCATGCTGAAGATCATCCGCGAAAACTAAACCCGCACGTGAGAGATTCCGTCCGCGAGCTTCGCAGCAATTATTACTAGTCTTATGAGGTAGGAATTGTAACCGAAACTTCAGCGGAAAATTGACTCTCTACGTTCCCCGCTGCTACCGCCGTGACCACATAATCGTAAGTCGCGCCGTCGATAACGCTGTTGTCGGTAAAGCTTGTAAGAGAATCGATGCTGGAGTCCAATCTCGAGAACGTACCCGTTGTTCCCGTCCGCCGATAAACGAAATAACCAATCACCGGCGATGCGCTCGCAGTCCATGTCAGCCCAACGCTGTGATTTCCGCCCTGCAACGCCGTCCCGCCCAGCGAGATTTTGATTGTCGGCGCGTTGCTTGAAATAGTCAGAGTGCCGGCCAGGGATCCCTTACTCTTAGGATTGAAGTTCACCGCGACCGTTTCCGACTGCTTTGGAGCAAGCGTCACGTTCGATCCCCCGCTCACGCTGAATCCGGCACCGGAAATAGTCACCCCCGCAATGGTAACGTTCGCGTTTCCCGAATTTGTGATCGTGACGTCCTTGCTCTGGCTATTGCTCACAGCAACACTTCCGAAATTCAAGCTAGTCTCGCTGACGGTCAGTTTGACCGACTCCTCCACCCCTGTCCCGCTCAAACTCACGGTTGCCGGAGATTCACTCGCATTGGTCTTGATCGAAACGGTCCCTTTCTCGGCTCCAGCCGCCATCGGCTTAAACGCCACGTTGAAAGTCGTGCTCGACCCGGCTGCCAGTTTCGTAGGAGCGGTCAGTCCAGAAAGGCTGAAACCAGTTCCAACAACGTCGGCGCTAAAAATCTTCAATTCCCCTGTTCCCGTGTTCGATACTTTGATCGTTTGTGTCGCATCGGTCTTCACGGTCACACTGCCAAAAGTGGCAGTCGAGGGCGTAATGCTCAGCGCTCGCGTCCCGCCTCCGGAATCGCCAACCAAGCCACATCCGGAAAGTGACAGTCCAGCGGCTAGTATCGCGATGGGGATAGTCAGATTGGGCGTGAAAGGACGAATTCCTTCGGCGAACTTGAACACTCGAAAGCCTCCAAGCCTGAGTCTGCTGGACGCTTCGATTGTGAGGGGATGGTTCGTTCGGGAACTACTGGACACAGGTACATAAACGGGACAGGTAGTTAACCTGTCCCGTTTAAAGGACTTATCGTTTTCGTTCTACTTTCCCTTAGTACCGCTTCCCGTGTGCTAACGTGCTGCGCTCAAAGCCGCTTCTTTCCTTACAAGCCGCTTGTTATGGGACAATCGCTTGCACTTCCGAGGAGTTGACGCTTTCCATTCCCGTGTTATCAACCGCCCGGACGATGTAAAAGTAGCTCGTGCTCGATTGCACAGTCGAATCGGAATATCCATCGGTGACTACCGGCGCCGCGTCAAGAATCGAATACGGTCCGCCGCTCACCGTGCTCCGGTAGATGTTGTATCCCACCACGTCTGTTGAGCTGCTCGCGGTCCACGTCAAATCCACAGTGTGCGAGGTCTGCTGCACGCCCGTTCCCGCAAGGCTGATCGTCGGCGAATTGCTGGCATTGCTGTTTACCGCCACGCTTCCCGATACCGCGCCTGCACTGGTCGGCGCAAACGTGACGACAAGAGTTGCCGTCTGGTTAGGGGTGAGCATCGTGCCGTTGACGCCGGTGGCGCTAAAGCCCGCCCCGGTAGCGGTCGTGCCGGAGATCGTGATATTTGAGTTTCCGGTATTTGTGAGCGTCACATTCAGCGTCGCGCTGCTGCCGTCATTGACGCTGTTGAAATTGAAACTCGATGGATTGGCGCTCAGAAGCTGAGTCGCGGTCTGTCCCGTTCCGCTCAACGCGATCGAGATTGGCGAGTTCGGAGCGTTGCTCACCACTTGCACCATCCCCGTCGCGCTTCCGCTCGTTGTCGGCGCAAACACCACATTGAACGTCTTATTCGCTCCCGCATTGATCGTGATCGGGAAACCGGTCATGCCGCTCATGCTGAAGCCCGTGCCGCTCACGTTCGCCTGCGAGATGGACACGGCAGCGGAGCCGCTATTCGACAAGGTGATTGTCTGCGAGTTGCTGCTACCCGTGCTCACCGTGCCGAAGCTCGCGCTCGAAGGATTCGCAATCAGCTGGCCCTGAATGCCCGCTCCGCTCAGCGTAATGGTGGCCGGCGAATTCGGAGCATTGCTCGAAATCGAGATGCTTCCGGTAACGTTTCCGGCTGTCGTCGGTGCGAAAGTCGCCGCGAATGTGACGCTGGCACCCGGATTGATCGATTGCGCGCCCAATCCGCTCAAGCCGAAACCTGCACCCGAAGCGGTCGCTCCGGTAATGCTCACCACGGCATTTCCGGAATTGGTCAGCGTCACGTTCTGTGAAGAATTGCTGCCAACCGCGATGTTACCGAACGGCACGTTCGTCGGATTGATCGTCAAACCCGGCTGCGATTGCGTAGCGGTTCCGCTAAGTGGAATCGCAAGCGGCGAACCCGGAGCATTGCTCACAATCGAGACGTTGCCCGTCGCCGCTCCCGCTGCTGTCGGCGCAAATTTCACGCTGAACGAGGTGCTCTGGCCTGCGCTCAACGTCGCCGCAGAAAGTCCGGTCATGCTGAACCCGGCTCCAGAGGCCGAGCCCGATGAGATCGCTATACTGCCGGTGCCCGTATTGGTGAGAGTGACGGATATCAATGAGGTGTTGCCAACCGCCAGACTGCCGAAGCTCACTGCGGTTGGGTTTGCGCTGAGATGCGGCTGCGTCCCCACACCGACCAGGGCCACAGTCAAAGTCGGATTCGATGCGTTGCTCGTAATGGTCACGGCCCCCGCCGCGCTTCCCGTCGCGGTTGGCGCAAATGCTGCCGCAAACGTTGTGGTCTGCCCGGCATTCAGCGTTATCGGATTCAATCCGCTCATGCTAAAGCCCGTTCCGGATGCAGCGGCTTGCGAAATCGCAATCGCGCTGGCTCCGGAGTTCGTCAGCGTCACCGTCTGGCTTGCGTTGCTTCCCAGCGTGACGTTTCCAAATGAAACGGTACCCGGTGTCGCTACGAGCGCTGCGTTCTCCCCGGTTCCGGTTCCCGTCAATTCAAGGCTCTGCGTCGAATTCGGAGCGTTGTCGATAAACTTGATGCTGCCCGGTCATTCCTTGCGGGGCAGACGGTGCGAACTTCACGTTAAAAGACACATTCTTGGCCGCAGCAATCGTTGTGGGAAAGGTAAGACCGCTCATTGCAAATCCCGCGCCGGAAATCTGCGCCGAGTTCAGGACCAAATCTACGTTTCCGTTGTTCGTCAGTGTGACTGGCTGCGTCGTGCTCTGCCCCACCTTCACGTTTCCAAATTGGATTGTTCCCGGCGACACCACAAGCATCGGCTCCGTGCCCGTGCCCGTCAATGCAACCTTAACAGTAGAATTTTTTGCGTTGCTCTCGACCGCAAGGCTTCCATTAATGACGCCCGCAGAAACCGGCGCCAACTGAATCTGGATCGTTGCGGACTGCCCGGCCGGGATCGTGATCATCGAATTTCCGCCCGCCACCGTGTAGCCTGCACCTGTGGCTGACGCCTGTGAAAGATTGATCGCAGCGGTTCCGTTATTTGTGATCGTCACACTCTGAATTTTGTTGTTCCCAACTGCAATGTTGCCGAAGCTCAAGCTCGTTGCGCTTGCGGAAAGCATTCCGGTGCCGCCTGAGCCTTTCTTGGCGTTGGGTCCCGCGTTTGTGAGCCCAACGCAGCTTGAGAGCCCCACGATTGCAAGGATCATTGCCAGGCTTAAGAGCGGTGCGAAAGGACGGCGCGACGACGAATTGGACGAAGTTGATTGGTTGCCACGATTGGCGGAGATTGGCGCGAAGGTCGTATGATTGCGAACTTGAATTTGTGTTTTCATGACGAGAACAGTGTAGGGACCGCAACGCACTGCCATCTACTGGTCAGGGGAACAAACAATGGCCAGCGAAGATTGACTGCTCGGAAGGTCAACTGTACTGCCCATGGCCGAAGTACAGCGTTTGCAGAGCAGATAACACTTATGATCGTGGGTCGCTTCACCCGGCGGAATTCAGCAAGCGCGTTACGTCGTAAAAAGCGCCGTTTTAGGGCAATTTGGATGACTTTGCCGCCGGCACCCGCAGTTGACCTGTCACGAGTGACCCCGCGATTTCTGCCCTCGTAGTACGAAAGGGCAGGTCGCGTCAGGCGAAACTGCGGCGCAACAACCCACCCGATCCACACCGCGTCTGAGCGGACCCTGTCCTTTCACGCTCAAATTCCGTCGAAAATCGCTTTTCGGCTTGCGCGTCCCGCCGTTTTCTTGTAAATGCCCTGCATCCTGCGGTCTATCGTTTCAGCACCGCAAGTAGCCACCAAACGATACACATTCGAACGAAAAAACATGGGAGATGACGACATGCCATCGGGCCTCAGCCGGATTCAAGCAGCGATTCTCGCTTTCAGTCTTGTATTTCTCGCCTCAACCGGCGCACGAACTGCTTCAGCAGCACCCGCCGGCGAGTCTCCGCAAAAGGTCCTGATCGATTCCGATCCTGGAACCGACGACGCTCTCGCCATCCTCCTCGCTGTCTATTCTCCCGAAGTAGATGTAAAGGGAATCAGCATCGTAGCCGGCAACGTCACTGCCGACATGGGCTACGACGATGCCCTGCGAGTTTTGTCCCTCGTGAATCGCTGCGACATTCCCGTCGCAAAAGGCGCTGAGCATCCTCTTCTCCAGCGCCTCGTCACTGGAACCTACTGGAACGGAGCCAACGGCCTCGGGGGCGCCGAAACTCCCACGAGCAAATGCCAGGGCGACCATCGCTTTGGCCCGGACCTCATCATCGATCTCGTCCACAAATATCCCAATGAGCTCACGATCATCCCCATCGGACCGCTCACCAACGTCGCTCTCGCCGTTCGAAAAGATCCCTCAATCGTTCCGCTCGTGAAAGGCGTCGTTCTCATGGGCGGCTCGATTTCCGGTGGCAACGTCAACGGAGCCGCCGAGTACAACATCTACCAGGATCCCGAAGCCGCTTCGATCGTCTTCAACGCAGGCTGGCCCATCACGATGGTCGGCCTCGATGTCACCGAGAAAGCCGCCATTCTCCCTGCCGACGCAAACAAGCTCGATGAAAAAGCGGGACCGATCTCGCATTTCGCCGCCACCGTCGCTCGTTATCAAATCAGCATCGGCGAAGCCTCGGGTGGCGGCGCGGTTCACGACGCTCTCGCCGTCGGTGCGGTCGTCGACCCGACTTTGCTTCAAACAAAATTCCTGCGCGTCGACGTCGAAACGGGAGGAGAATTTGCTCGCGGAGAAACCGTAGCCAACCGCTTCGGCACAGTAGAGAAAAATGTTCCCGCCGGCGATCACTGGGACACCGTCGGCCTCACGAAAATTCAACCCAATGTCCACGTAGGTGTTGGCGTAGACGGACGCCGCTTCATTGACATGCTGGTCACACGCCTGAGCAACAAGTAGGCGGATGCTGGATACACATTTGCGCGCAGAGCCCAGTAGGGGCACGGCATGCCGTGCCCGCTCGACTGGTTGGAGACCGCCCAGCCAACGTCAGGAACGCACAATCAAGAACGAGAGGTAGCCACGACGACGCTTTTCTCGTCGTGGGCTTTTTTCTGAATTTTTGCTTGATTTCAAAACGGAGGATAAATCCGAAGCCGTACACTCGAAACAAACCTAAAAACGAAACAACTGGTGGCGACACAAGTCGCCACCAGCCCCCAACTAAGCCGTCAGCACCCGCCCGGCAGAAAAACGATCCGGGCGTCTATTCTGCATCCGTAGATTCGCGTTGGAGCTAACCGCGAACGGCCCCAGCCCCCGCCGATCAGGCGTTTGACTGGGCTGTTGCATCGCGACACTCGGCTCCTCGCCGCCCTGCGTTTGCAGAAATCCCGCGGCTCTTCGCGCAAGCTCGATCCGATTCTCAACTCCGAATTTGCTCAGCAAAGCCGAAATGTGAAATTTCACCGTCCGCACCGTGATGTTCAGCACGGAAGCGATCTCTTTATTCGCCTTGTTGCGCAACACCGAGTAAAGAATTTCCTTCTGCCGCGGACTCAACGAGCCGGGACATGCAACCGCCCGCCCTTCCTCCAGCAACGCTTGCGCCCGCGATACCAGCCGTTCCACCAAAATGCCCTGCGCCGGAACCATCACCTCGAAATCTCTCGGTTCCTGTCCCCGCACGAGACACTGCATCGCCAGCAATCCCGCGATCCTTTCTACCGTGGATTCCAGCCCTGCGTCCGACTCGGCCCGAAACTGCGATACGCCGGTCGTCTTGTCGCAAAACACAAACAGATTCGCCGATTGATTATCAACCCGCTTCTTTTCCTGTCGAATTAGTTTCGGAAATGCTGCAGTTTTTTTCACTATAAGCCTTCCGTCTGCTTGCCCAGGACTGCTTTCGGCAAAGCCTTTTGGTTTTAACTTCGTCTTACCCTGTGGAAATTCTTCACTTCGAGTCGGCAAGCACTGGATGAAAGAGGGATGGTACGAGCCCTGCGGCCCCCCTCAAGATCCGCGCTGTACCACGAAAGACTGGGACTTACGGGTCCAACAGTTGGCAGGTATTGTGCCATCCCGAATGTTTTTCGTAACTTACACTCATCGTGTGACATACGATTTTCCAGAGGTACAGTGATAACCTGACCCCCGGTAGAAAGTTCATCTACCCTGCAATTTCTGCCGCATTTTATTCGCTTTCGCCTCATTGCTCCTTACATTGGCCCATCGTTTCGAGACCGGTTATAATCCGCGCGCAATTCGAAAATAATTTTTATTCGGAGGCTGTGTGCCGATTCACTTCAGAATTAACAATGCAGTTTTACTCTTCGCAGTTCTGGTAGTAACAGTGCCTATCGCCGCTCAGATTCCTCCTCCCAAACCTGCTCCCCTCACGCCGCCGGTCGGATCGGGAGGCTGTTCGGTCCAAAAAGGATGCTCAGAACTCGCGCCCGGGATGATTCAAAGCGCTCTTGGCGCCTCGCCCCTTGAGGAAAATCTTCGCTACCTGACGGACACGATCGGAGGCCGCGTCACCGGTTCCGCAGCAGCCGATCGCGCCGTTGGATGGGGCGTCGAAGCGTTTCGTCACGCCGGCGTAGATGATGTGCACACCGAAAAATTTTCTGTAGCTGTCGGTTGGAGTGAAGGCCACACTCGCATCGAAGTGCTCTCTCCTGAACCATTCCCCGTTCGCGCCGTTTCCATCGGCTGGTCTCCCGCGATTCCGGGAGACGGCATTTCCACGGAAGTCGTAGACGTCGGCACCGGTGATGATGCGGGATTTGCAAAGGCGGGGACCGCGGTGAAAGGTTCGATCGTTCTCGTCCACCAGAATATTCTCGTCACTTGGGAGGATCTGCTCGGCGAATATCAGGTGGCGCCACAAATCATTTCTCGCGCCGTCAACGCCGCACGCTGCCGCAATTTTTTGGATGGGCACGCGTCCGAGCCTTCTGCTCTATCGCCACAACGTCTCCGTCACCGGCGAACTCGAAAAATTACCGCAAGCCGTTCTCGCGCGCGAAGACGCCGAGCGCATGGCCCGCTTCATCGCCGCCGGACAAAAAATCCGCGTGCATTTCGAACTCCCCAACCACATCACCGGCCCCGTCAATTCCGAAAATGTCGTCGCCGAAATTCGCGGCCGCGAAAAGCCGGACGAATTCGTTATCCTCGGCGCTCATCTCGATTCCTGGGAACTCGGCACCGGCGCTCTCGACAACGGCTGCAATGCATCCCTCGTGATTGACGCCGCCCGCGTGATCAAATCCTCCGGCTCGATTCCGCGCCGCTCCATCCGCTTCATCCTGTTCACTGGAGAAGAGCAAGGCATGCTCGGCTCATGGGCCTATGCCCGAAAACATCGCAACGAACTCGACCACATGGTCGCCGCCGTGATTTTCGATTCGGGAATCGGCGCCGTCACCGGCTATTCGCTCGGCGGCCGCAAAGATACGCTCCCGGCAGTTCGCGAAGCCCTCGAGCCAGTCGCCTCACTCGGCGTAAAAGATTTCACCCTCGACGCTGAATCCGGCACCGACAATCTCGACTTTCTCTTGGAAGGTGTGCCCACTCTGGTTGCCAATCAGGAACCCGCCAACTACATGCTCAACTATCACGCCTTCTCAGACACATTCGACAAAGTGGACATCCCCCAGCTCAAAAAACACGTAGCCATCGCCGCTGTAACCGCCTACGCCCTGGCCGACCGCGAAGATCGCATCGGCCCGCGCCAATCCCGCGCCCAGGTCGAGCAGCTTTTGAAGGACACCGGCCTCGACAAAGCCCTGCAGGACCAAATCATGTGGCCCCTCTGGCTCAGCGGCGCGCGCGGCCGCCAGCCCTAGCCCTAACTGGGAAACGTCGTAAATCGAAGGATTGGCGCTAGCGCTCTACGGCGTCTAGTCCTAATCTTGATGAGAGAAGCGATTCAGAAGGGGAAAAAGAATGCAAAAGCGCAAGCTCGGAAAAAGCAATCTGGAAGTCTCCGAAATTGGCCTCGGCTGCATGGGGATGAGCTTCGGCTACGGTCCAGCCGGAGATAAGCAACAGATGATCTCGGTCATCCGGGCAGCCGTGGACCGCGGCGTCACGTTCTTCGATACCGCCGAAGTCTACGGCCCGTTCACGAATGAAGAGCTAGTGGGTGAAGCCCTCGCTCCTTATCGCGAGCGAGTCGTCATCGCCACGAAATTCGGGTTCAAACTTGATCCGAGCACTGGCAAACAGGCCGGCTTGGACAGCAGGCCCGCGCACATCAAAGAAGTCGCCGAGGCATCCCTGAAACGCCTTAAGACGGATGTCATCGATTTGTTCTATCAGCACCGCGTCGATCCCACTGTGCCGATCGAAGACGTTGCGGGAGCAATAAAAGATCTGATTCAGCAAGGCAAAGTGAAGCATTTCGGGCTTTCCGAAGCTGGCGTGAAAACCATTCGTCGCGCCCACGCGGTCCAACCCGTCACCGCGCTCCAAAGTGAATATTCGCTCTGGTGGCGAGAACCTGAAGCCGAGACGATTCCCACCCTGGAAGAACTCGGAATCGGATTTGTTCCATTCAGCCCGCTCGGCAAAGGCTTCCTTACAGGAGCAATCAGCAAAGATACGACGTTCGACAAAAACGATTTCCGCAACATCGTCCCTCGCTTTACCCCGAAAAACCGCGAAGCAAATCAGGCTTTCGTGGACCTCGTGGGCAGATTTGCGCAGCAGAAGAAAGCGACACCTGCTCAGATCGCACTGGCGTGGGTGCTGGCACAGAAACCGTGGATCGTGCCAATTCCAGGTACCACCAAGCTCCATCGGCTCGAAGAAAACATCGCAGCCGCCAACGTGGAACTTTCGTCGCAAGATCTCAGTGAACTGGACACCGCCGCCTCAAAAATCTCGGTGCAAGGCGCCCGTTACCCCGAAGAGTTGCAAAAAATGGTCGGCCGCTGAGCAGCAAAAGAAAAACGGAATGCGACTCACGCCTCGAGATTATGTGGGCATCCGTTCGACCCATTGAGCGCGAAATGCGGGAGCCGGGAATGGATCCGCAAAGTACTGTGTTTCCCGCGCAACCTTCACGCCACTGAACTCCATGATGCTCACGGTGTAGGACGGCTTGCCGTCATATGTGAGGATGAATTCGGTGACCCAAAGATCACCGCTGCCAATGATTCGTCGGATAGAAAACCGCTTGTTGCTCGGCTGACTGGCGCGCTGGCCCTGTATGTTGCGTCGACCGCGGGTTAGCTCGCCTGACTGCGGGTATTCCAGCACCGCGTCCTCACGATAGATGAGGTGCTCCGTTTCAAAATCGTTGGCATCGGACGCCGCCCAATGCTGATCCAGTGCCGCACGGATTTCTTGATCTCGCGCTGCAGAATACTGCTGCTTCGTTTGTTGATCGTTCATCTTGAGCCTCCAATTTGACAAGAAGCTAAATGCTTTTGCGGAATCGGAGCTGATCAGACTCCTTCTACGACTTGTTGTTTCGCGGATCGTCTTTCGCGTTGAGGTATTCCAGTCCAAGCGGCCCTATCGCGGTCACTTGCGTGACGTACTCGCCGGATTTCGCCCAGTGGAAATGGGGCGTGTTGCCAGGGAGGATGATCACGGCGCCGGGCGGATAGGCTTCCAACTTACTCGCGTCGAATTCATCACCCAGTCCGATATAAAAGACGCCGGAAATCACGGTATAGACTCGATCCTCTGGGTGCTTGTGAGGCATCAACTTCTCGCCATGGGGCGCTTTGACCCTAATTGTGTAAGGGCCCGGTTCCGAGGGCTGACCCACGACGACAGCCAGCTGGACGCCAGGTGGAAACGCCGGGAACGGTTTCCAATCGACATCTTCGGACAAGATGGTTTTGAAAACCTCCTGCCCGAGTTGGTGGGCCCGGACTTCGTTTTGCTGCGCACGCTTTGCGGCGCTGCCTTTCTCAGACATACAGACCTCCTTCCTGTAGAAATGGAAAACATCAGCACAAGCGCGACGACGCGCAGAGTCGGCATCCCATCCGGGCCGAGCTTTAACCGTACTTGAGGTCGGTGCTCTGTCCGACCTCGATAATGTAACCGTCAGGATCGCGAATGTAGCAGCGAATCTCGCCGTACTTGGGAATTGGCTCCGTGATGAACTCGGCCCCTCGACTTTTCCACAATTCGTAGCACGCGTGAATATCCGCAACGCGGAAATTCATAAAACTGTTGATGTGATTCGGGTCGGGGACGCTGAGCGTTACCGTCGGCTTGTCCGGGGTCGGCCCGCCTCCTACGTTCAAAATCATCCAGATATTCGCAAGCTGAAGGTACGGAGGCGCGTTGCCGTCACCCATGGTCAGAATGCGAGCGCCGAAAACCTTTTCGTAGTAGCGAGCCGATCGCTCGACGTCGGCGACGGTGAGAAAATGCGCGATGGTGATCCCCTCTCGCGGGGGCATCTCATAGCTCTTCTGTTCCACTTGTACCGCGTTCATTGATGGCTCCTTTCGATATAGTGCTCAGCATATGTCAAACATCATCACAGGCTTTCGAAACATGTCCGCCAAGAAACATGTCCGCCAAGCTTGGCTTCGAGCGCGTCCCATCCGCAACATCCGGAGTTCGGAACCGCGTCGGGCGCTGGCCTAGCGCGCGATTTGGCCCAGGTAGTATCCGAGCCGATTTTCGACATCCCCCGGCTTGTGGAAGCCACGCGCCATCAGCGCCTTGATCCCACTCCTGGGCGGCAGGTCGCCCGAGCGAAGCGATGCACGCATCCCACCCGGCGCCGAGCTCGACGTCCGGCGGCAGGCTGGTGTTGACGAGGCGCTTGGTGTTGGCGATCGCCCATTTGTCGAACTTGGCGATCCGGGTCGCGAGCGCCTCTACGAACGCATCTAGCTCGGCGTCGGGCAGCGCGCGATTGATGTAGCCGTAGGCCTCGGCCTGTTCTGCTCTGATGTCTTCCGAGCTCAAGAGCACCTCGAGGGCGCGGTTTCGACCGATGAGTTCGGGAAGCCGGGCCATGGGGCCGCCGCCGGCGACCATTCCCACGCCCACCTCCCATTGCGAGATGATGGCCTTTTCGCGACTGGCAAAACTCATGTCGCAGGCCAGCGTGATCTCGCTGCCGTTGCCCGTCGCGCGGCCGCGGATGAGGGCGATGGAGGCGACTGGCAAGCGGGTCAGTCGCGCGAGAAAGTCCGGCCACGGCGGCAAGCCTGTGGGACCCGCCGGCATTCCCGTCAGGTCCTCGAGCTTCGCCGTGAAATCGGAGTGATTCAGAAAGTAGTCGTCGACCGCGCTGTCGAAGACTACGACCCTGACCTGCTCGTCGGCCTCGAGAGCGTTGATGACTTCCTGAAACTCCCGAACCATTTCCGGGCCCATCACGTTGATCGGCGGGTTGTCGATCGTGACGCGCCAATAGGCGGGCGACCGCCGGGTCACGCGAATTTGTACGGGCTTCGTAACTGCGCTTGCAGTTGTCATGGCATTCTCCTGTCTATTTGTTTGTCTCGGAAACCGGTTGATTGCACCCGACGCTTTCTCGGGATTTGGATTATTTGTTCGTGGCCGACGGTGGGTTGATTACTGCCACGCCTGCCTTGCTGACGATCTCGTCCTGGGAATCCGTGCCTCCCGAACAACCGATTGCGCCGATAATCGCGCCCTGCTTCGATCAATGGGATGCCGCCTCGAGAAGCAATGATTCCATCGAACGCGAGCAGATAGTTGAGATGCATAAGCTGGATACCGTCCTCGAACTGCTTCGTTTCGCGCCGGAAGGTCGCGGCTGCTCGAGCCTTGTGCTCGGCAATCTGAATGGACGGCAAGCATCGCGCCGTCCATTCGTTGAAAGGCGACGAGGTTGCCGCCTGAATCGACCACCGCTACGTTCATCTTCCAATCCCGCTTTTTCGCCTCTGTCACCGCCGCGTGAATCACCGCCTGGGCTCGGTCGAGTGATATCGGTGGGCCATACGGAGTGTCGAAAGGAATTTTGTCGGGCACAAAATCGAGAGGATTTGCTTCCGTGGGCTGCAGCGCTCGACTGGCACTGGCGGCGCTTCCTGTTTTCTCATTTGACATAAGTCCTCCTTCAACAGTCGCAGCACAGATCGCTGGGTCGTGAGGGCCGCCGAGCGGATAGACGCGATTTGCGGCCGAAGAGTTTCGACTAATTTCGACAACACGCTAAGTGGACCTTCGCCTTCGAATAATCCAGTGCTTTACTTGATTAGGTGAGTGAGTGTCAGGTTTCCTCCGCCGGTGGTGACGATAACCAGATTCATAAGGACGAGCATAGTGTCGTAACTCCAGCCGTCGGTCCCCGATTTGCCCCAGAAGCCTATGTGCCAGGTAAATATTTTCTTTTGTATGGCGCCGAGCATCACCAAAATCAAACCGATGGCGGCGAGTTGTGCGAGAACGCCCGAAATTACTCCGAGGCCGCCGGCTAACTCGACTGCACCCAGAAAAATTGTGAAGCTCTTACTCATGCCAATGTCCTTGCTCCGCGCTGCCGGGTCTTTAAGATGCTTGTAGCCGCTCGCGATGAACACTAGGCCAACCATCAAGCGCAGGAGCAGAAGAGCAATATCAGTGAATTGAGCTAATTGCGGGAAGATCATAGAAGTTACTCCGAGCCATCACCTGTATTCAGCGCGCTCCACCGAAGCGGCGCCGTTCGATCAAGACTGCCCGTTGCCCAGCAGCAGTCATCCGGACAGCCAACAAGGGTCCCGACTGCCCACTTCCAATCACGTCGCGTCTAAGTTTTTCTTCATCTAAGCCGACCATCCCCACTGCTTCACAAATCGATGACGACATCGCTAGTAGGCTGTGAGCAGCATACGAGAAGGTTGCCATCGGCCGGTTTATCGAGTGGCTCCGGTTCGTAGACGACCGCCCCCGAGACCAAACCGCTCTCACAGTTGTGACAGACACCGGTTCGACACGCCCAACGGACCGGGACATCACACGCTTCGGCCATTTCCAGGATGCTCCCGTACCGCGACGCGCTCCAGTGCGCGGAGATGCCGCTGCGTGCGAACGATACTAGCGAACCAGTGCTCGCCTCGTTGCTAGGCGGATGCGGAGCGCGCATCGCTGCGCCCACCACACCAGGGGTCATGGACTCGCCGCCGTTGAAGATCTCGATGTGAATGCGCTCCGGCGCTGCACCTAAAGCCGTGAGCGCCTCTTTCATGTCCGCCATGAATCGGGTTGGCCCACAAAGGTAGACATCAGCGTCTCGTGGTAGTCCGAGTTCATCGAAAACCGATTGCGACAAGCGGCCCGTCGCGTTGAAATCCTCACCCATTTTGTCGTTTGAGTCCGGTTTCGTGTAACAGACATAACTGCGGCCGTTCGCTAGCGCCCGCATCAGGCCCCGCACTTCGTTGGCAAACGGATGATGCTGCCCATCACGCACTGTGTGCAACCACATGACCTGGCGCGTAGAGCGTGACGCCGCGAGCGTGTGCAGCATCGCCAGAACGGGCGTCGCGCCGATCCCGGCACTGAGCAATACGATCGGTCGCTCTCCCGGCTGCAGAACAAAACTTCCGCGCGGCGAGCTGACGTCGAGGCGGTCACCCACACGGAGATGTTCGTGCAGGTACGTTCCAGCCGCTCCATTCGGCTCGATCTTCACGCTAATTCGGTAACGCTCCGTTGAGAGGGGGCCCGAGAGCGAGTAGCTGCGAAAAAGCGTCGGGCCGCCGGCGGTGGGCTTAAGACGCACAACGACGTACTGACCTGGCAGAGCCACAGGAAGCTGGTGACCGTCAGCGCTCTGCATGGCAAACGAGAGAACGTCAGCGGACTCGCGATCAATTGAGGTCACGGCGAGCGATTGAAATCCTGGCGAGGCCGGATGAGCCGCAGCGTCAGGCGCCAGTCCCGCGTTTCCCGTTTGTGCCCCGTTTTGCTCACTCTGAAGCAGTGCCTCAAACGAGCCACGCCATCCAGGCGCAAGCGCTTCGATCCGCAATGCGCGTTCCAGACGATCGCGTGCGTGAGGAGGCAGATAAAGGAGTGCGTTGATCTCAGCAACGGTCATGCGCTCCTCCGCCTCTCCCACCTTTTCGATTTCGTCCCCCGCAGCCACCTCGCCTTCGCGGAGAACGCGAAAATAGAAGCCCGGCCGGCCGCTCGACGTGAGCAATGCCGCCATCCGGGGTTCATTCATCCGAATGCCGACGCGAAAGCATGTCACGCGGGGTTGAGTGACCTCGAAAAGTGCGGTTCCGATTTGATAACGGTCGCCGATGCATACGACATTGTCGGCCAACCCTTCGACTGTGAAGTTCTCGCCAAACTGTCCGTCGGCGAAATCAGTCCTCTTCAACTGCTCCTGCCAATAGCGATAGGATTCGATCTGATAAACGAAGACGGCTCGATGTTCACCTCCATGCCCGGCCAGGTCGCCTTGACCGTCTCCCTCAAGATTCAAACGGCCGACGCGACGCCGGCCAGTCACTGGGTTTTTCCAGACGCCGGTGTGAACAGTGCGCTCTTTCCACACGATGTCGCGCGGAAGCCCAACGTTCACTGATAGCAGCCGAGCCATATCATTGGCGTTCTTGCGGCTTGAATCTTCCTATCGCCGACGGGACGCCATGCTAATCCTTGGAAGCAGCTTCTCCGGCGATGCATCCGGGAAGGCCGTTTTTCGACGACCTTGTTGAATCGATAGCGCGTCGTAATTCTTCAATTGCCTTCATTGCACTTTCTGCATCCTGAGTGTGGCGTCACGCGATCTGCCGAACCCATTGACGTCGCGAGGTCGGCCATGGTTACACTCCAAATCCGCGACACTAAAAATCCGCGGGCCCCGCAGCGAGCGCTGGCCAGATAGCCGGTGACGTCGGGTAGTTTATAACGAATCAGAGGGCCCACTCCCGTTCCGTCAAATAGTCGGAAAACTAGGCTTTACTGATGGACGGGGCCCTGCCTCGGCTTATTACCCAAGCCAGACTCGGACTCTTGGCGGGATCGCCTCAAAGTATGCATACGCGCTTGGGCGCGACGCACTGACGAACGTGTTCCGCGAATTCTGGCCAGACATCGCCAAGCATGTATTACATCGGCAGCCGTGACGCTCCTGCGCGTCTTTGCATCGCAACCGCTACTCTTCAGGGAAACAATCCCAGCACCAGCGTCGCATCCGCCAAGCCTTCCGACAGCAAGACAATGCGAGTTGACCGCGTCTCTACCTTAGCTTCGCAGAATTCGCTTGTTGCGCCGCCTCTTGGAAGCGCTTTAGGCGGGACTGCATTTCGTGGTCGTCGGGAGCGAGTTCGGCGGCCTGCTCCTCGGTGTTAAGTGCTTCCTGCGGCTGACCGTTGATCAGCAACGCTTCAGCCAAGGTGTCCATGATGGCGGGTACAGGTTCCTTAGAGGACTTCACAGCGCGTCTGGCAAGGGTGAGAGCTTCAGCGGGCTTTCGGTACTGAGGGTCCGAGGATGTTGCATAGATCCAGGCGAGTTCGTTCTCGGTGTTAGGAGAATCCGGTCTTATTTTGAGGGAATGCGTAAGCTCTTCGACTGCGGAAGGCATGTCCTTGTTCAGGTAATACGCATGGGCCAGTGCGAAGTGAAGATCAGGATCCTCCGGCTTCTCCTGGAGAAGTTGCTGAAACTGTCCAATGGCGCTGCCAAGGTCACCCTTTTGCATAAGGCTTACACCCACCATGAGACAGGAATTAAACTTCTGGGGATCCAATTCAACGGTTTGCTGGTATTCCTCAAGCGCATCGTCAGCTTTGTTTTTTAACAGGAGGCAATTCGCCAAATTTTGGTGCGCGTCAGGCAGGTCCGGCTTCAGACGGAGTGCTTCGCGGTATTCTGGAATTGCCTCGTCCACTCTGTGCTGCGCATAGAGAACATTCCCATAATTATTGTGCAGCTCGGCAGAGTCTGGCTTGAACCGGAGAAGGAAGAGGTATTGCTCTGCGCCCGCTTTGAAGTCTCGATTGTCCGTCAAGAGATGCGCTAGATGGTCGAGGTCCTGGAGGCGTTCATCGACGTATTTGGCGTCGTCTCCAATCTGGATTGACGAAGCTTTAAGTGAGCGCTGAAGTTCGGCGATAGCGGATTTCCGGTCGTTTTGCTGCATATAGAGTTCGACGAGAGCGTCACTCGCCTGCACGTTTCTTGGCGAGAGACTAAGCATGTCGCGCCATTCGCGAATCGCTTCATCCGTACGGCCTTGGCTTTCGAGAGTTAGCGTCAAAGTCTGGCGTTGCTCGTAACCGTAAGGAACGATACGGACCGCTTCGCGGAGTTCCGCAATTTCCCCTTCGATGTTCTGCTGAGAACTATAGAACTCGGCGATGACGCCATGAAGTTGTGAATTGTCAGGTTCGAGACGCAGAGCTTCCTTGAACTCGCTTAGGCTTTTTTCGACATTGCCACTCTGTAGAAATTGATAGGCGACAATTACGTGTGTGCTTGCCACATCGGGCTCCGTTTCGAGCAGATGTCGAACACCCGGATTGAGCTCATTTGTATTACCGGGTGAGGTGTCACCCGCGAGCGGATACCCCCTGACGGCAGGAGATCCGCCATCGACGCGACCCTGGAGCGGCTCAGGATCACCGACTTGGTCCGGGCCCTCCAATGCGGCGGCTCGTGCCATCTCTGCTCCGCTCTCAGCTGGGTTAGGAAGCACCATCGATAGGGCGCGATGTGCTTCCGCCTGGTTGGGTGCCACTGCGACCGCACGTCGAAGTAAGTCAATCTCCTCTTCTTGAGGGACATTCATGCTTTCCAGCACGCTGTTCGTCGCTAGAAATGGCCACGCACTTTGCGGGTTTTCATCAATGGATGCCCGACATTCGCCTATCGCTTGCTCGGTATCACCGATGTGGAGGAGCTCAGCGCACTTGGCAAGATGCTCGATGGAACCTTCGGGTTTAGCCAGCGATTGAGAGGAGTCGGATTTGTCAGCAGCGCCGAGGTGCTCGACGAGGATTCCATCTCCGCCGGCCCGTTTAACATCCGAAAGGAAATCGTCGCTGACTGTGAAGCCAATACCACGGGTTTTCACAAGGTGGGCAATGCCGCTGGGCGACTGGTCGAGCGCCAGCCTCCCCAGGATTTCTGCTCGCGAAAGAGGACCCGGCATGGACTGCGCAAAGCCGGAAATCGGTAGGAAAGCCATGAATAAAACGACGAGCAGAGTATTGGGTTTCATTGCCCTCTCATTTGGACCCTGATGTGGCGCCGAGATGCCCCTTAAGGAATAATTCAGCCAGTCAAGACTCGGCGCGAGACTTAAGTAAAGATGGGCGAAACGTGGAGGTCAACGCTACCTTAGTACCAGCGATGTGAGTATGGCTAATCAGTAAAAGGTTGGTATATAAGACGAAAACTAGAGAGTGCGCGCAGCGGGCGTTTTATTACTTATAGTCGGAGCCAGCGAAATTATCGCTCAGCGAACGGTCTTTCGATGGATGTTGAGAAATTCTCTTCGGGGAGACTTGCGATTCGCCGTAGTCCTACGGAAACAACCCCCGCACCAGCGTCGCATCCGCCACGCGTCCCACCGCCAGGCAATACGCCCCGGTCCGCATATGCGTCCGATGCTTCCGCGCGCTTTCGTGCACTTCCGTAAACGCGCGCCGCATCACCGATTCCAGCTTCGCGTTCACTTCCGCTTCTGACCAGAAGAAGCTCTGCAAATCCTGAACCCACTCGAAGTAACTCACCGTCACGCCGCCCGCATTCGCAAGAATGTCCGGCAGCAGCATGATTCCTTTGCGCGCCAGCACTTCGTCCGCATGCGGTGTCGTCGGCCCATTCGCAGCTTCTGCCACGATCTTTGCTTTAATCTGGTCCGCGTTGTTCAACGTAATCACGTTCTCGAGCGCCGCAGGAATCAGGATGTCGCATTTCATCGCCAGCAATTCATCATTCGATATTCGTGAGGTCCCCGGCATCCCCACCACGGTCCCCGAACGCTCCTTGTAACGCATCGCCTTCAGCGGATCGATTCCGCGCGAATTGAAAACGCCTCCGCGCGAATCGCTGATCGCAATCACCCGCGCTTTCTTCTCCGCAAATAATTTTGCGGCCAGCGACCCGGCGTTGCCAAATCCCTGAATCGCGACGCTCGCTCCGCGCACCGACATTTTCTTCACCCGGCACGCTTCTTCCACCGCCACCAGGCATCCGCGCGCCGTCGCCTCATTGCGCCCTTCCGACCCGCCGATCGAAAGCGGCTTCCCCGTCACCACGCCGAGCGTCGAATATCCCTTCGTCATGGAATACGTATCCATGATCCACGCCATCGTTTGCGAGTCCGTATACATGTCCGGCGCCGGAATATCCTTCTCCGGCCCGATCAGCGGCAAAATTTCCGATGTGTAGCGCCGCGTCATGCGCTCGAGTTCGGGTTTCGTCATCCGCTTCGGATCGCAAATCACGCCGCCCTTGCCACCGCCGTACGGGATATTCACCGTCGCGGTCTTCCACGTCATCCACGCTGCGAGCGCCTTCACTTCATCCAGCGTCACCGCTGGATGATAACGAATCCCGCCCTTCGCCGGACCGCGCGCCACATTGTGTTGCACGCGATAGCCGCTGAATACCTTCACCTGCCCGTTGTCCATCTTGGTGGGAATCGATACTTCCAGGACGCGCTTCGGCGTGCGCAGAATCTGCCGCAAGCCCTGGTCGAGCTTCAGATATTCCGCTGCGATGTCGAACTGGATCTGCGCGATCCGATAAGGATTCAAATCCTCGCGCGGCGCGATGCGCGGTATCGGCTGCGGCGCCGCCTTCGCAAGCGTGGCCATCTTCACTTCCTCCCGGCGCGCGTAACGCCGCGCCACTTTCACTTGCCGGATCTAATTTCTGAAAACTTGTAGAGCCTTGTGTGGACTGTAAGTCCCGCGCGAGTCGAAGTTTAGCCAAGCCGCCAAGGATGTCAATCGAAACTCCCGCGAAAGATTCCCCCGGTTTTTCAAGCCCAGAAGGACCAAGAAGTCGCTAAAGCGCAGGGAATCTCCGTAAGGCTATTGGTGTCATAACCTTACGGGGGCACACGTGAACCGATCATCCTAAAGACGCGTCACTTTTCGCCTCCATCGCTCCCCATTATCGTCGTTGACCCTCGCACACCAGCCAAGTTACGCTCATTTCATTCCGCGCAACCGCTTTGCCCGCCTCGCGCGCGCAATCCGGAGACTCAACCCGCGCGTACTCTGTAGTGGAGCCGCCACACACTCGTGATGTCGAAAACGGGAGCGGATTTGCCGGCCACGGACGCGGCGCTGGTTCAGAAAATCACACAGCGAGACGAAGCGGCATTGGCGGCCCTCTATGACCGCTACGCCGGGATGCTCTCGTCCGTCTTGAACCGCATCCTTCGCGACACGCAAGCGGCCGAGGAAATCTTGCAGGATATTTTCTACCAGCTCTGGTGCGGCGCCTCGCGATTTGATCCCGCGCGAGGCTCGTTGCCCGGATGGCTGCTGGTGATCGCGCGCAACCGCGCCATCTCCCGCCTCCGCCGCCATAATCCGGCCGCGGGCGAAGAAATCCTCGAGAACACGGTGGTGATTCCGTTCGACCTCGAATCGAACGCCTCGCAACAGCAGCTGCTCGCGCGTGTGAAAGGCGCGCTCGAATCGCTGCCGAAAGAACAGCGCGCCGCCATCGAGCTCGCCTATTTTGAAGGCATGACGCACAGCGAAATCGCGGAACGAACCGGCGACCCGCTCGGAACTGTAAAGACAAGGCTTCGTTCAGCTATCGAGACGCTGAAGCGAAATTTGCAGTCGACAATGAGTCACAACACGTAGCCATGAACAGAGCAACGACGAATAAGAAATGACAAACGGCCACCCAACTCGCGAAGAAGATTTCGATCTCTACGTTCTCGGCGCCCTCGAAGGCGACGAAAAGCGCGCGATCGAATCGCATCTAGCCGGCTGCGCCGATTGCGCCCGCAAACTCGCCGCCGCCCGCGGACGTGTCGCCGCAATCTCCTTCGCCGCGCCGCGCGTCGAACCCTCCGCTGCGGTGAAGGATCGCCTGCTGCGCCAGGTCCGCGCCGAATCGCAAGCGCCTTCGCGCGCCACTTCGGAGAGCGCCAAAGTGCCGGCCCGTGGAACCGGCCGCGAATTCGCTCCGCCCGAGCCGCCGCGCGGCCTCGCCGGCCGCTGGCTCTTCGCAATTCTCGCGCCCGCGTGCGTCGCGCTCCTGATCGCCACGATAATTCTCTGGCGCCAAAACGATCGCCTTACGAAGCAGCTTGCCGACCTCGGCGCCTCCGTCGACAAAACGCAGAAGCAGCTCGCCGACGCACAGGAGATGCTGCATCTCTTCACCTCGAAGGACACCATCAAAGTGATGCTCGCGCCGAAGCCCGGCATGATCAAGGGCGATGGCGAAGTGATGTACAACGAAAAAATGGGCCTGCTGATGTACGACGGCTGGATTGCGCCGCCGCCCGAAGATAAAAGTTATCAGCTTTGGGTGGTTCCGATGGAAGGGAAGCCCATCAGCGCGGGCGTTTTCAATCCCGCCACCAGCGACACCGCGCATTGGATGTCAAAAGTCCCCGAAGGCATCGAGCCAAAAATGTTCGCGATCACCCTCGAGCCCGCCGGCGGCATGCCGCAGCCCACGGGCCCGATGGTGCTGGTCGGCGGCACATAGTTTGGAAAATATAAAATAGAAAATAGAAAAAGAGAAACTAGAGAAATGCGAAAAGAGGGAATCACAACTCCCGACATGTCATCCTGAGCGCAGCGAAGGATCTCAGCGTAACGCCCGCCCGGGCGAGGCGACGAGGATGAATTCGGTCTCGCGTCCCTAATTTTTTATTTTCGCGGTATCCGATCCACGCCCATGTACGGGCGCAGCGCTTCGGGAATCACCACCGAGCCATCGGCCTGCTGAAAATTTTCAACGAGCGCGATCCATGTGCGCCCCACCGCGAGCCCCGAGCCGTTGAGCGTGTGCACGAATTGCTTTTTCGGACTTCCAAGTATATCCGCCGCCGTTTTTTCGGCTTGAAACGAATCCCCGACCGCCGCGCCTGAAACGCTTCCGTATTCGAGCACGACGAAATTTCCATGAAGTCGTTCGTCGAAGGCAGCCACACTTCGATGTCGTACGTTTTCGCCGAGGCGAATCCCATGTCCGCGGTACACAGCAGCATCACGCGATAGTGCAGCCCGAGTTTCTGCAGCACGGCTTCCGCGCTGCTCACCAGCGACTCGAGCTCGTCATAGCTCTGCTCCGGCCGCGTGAATTTGAACATCTCCACCTTCTGAAACTGGTGCTGCCGCTTGATGCCCCGCGTATCTTTTCCCGCCGCGCCCGCCTCGGAGCGAAAACACGCCGTCCACGCGCACACTTTGATGGGCAGCGCGTCCACGTCGAGCGTTTCGTCGCGATGCAGGCTCGTCAATTCCACTTCCGACGTCGGCGTGAGCCACAGGTCGGTCCCTTCCACGTGAAACATATCCTCCGCGAATTTCGGCAGCTGCCCTACGCCTACCAGCGACGCCGTGTTCACCAGAAACGGCGGCAGCACTTCCGTGAACCCGTGCTCGCGCGTATGCACATCGAGGAAAAAATTCGCGAGCGCCCGTTCGAGCCGCGCGCCAAGTCCTTTGTAAACCGCGAAGCGCGACCCCGCAATTTTGATCGCCGCCTCAAAATCGAGAATCCCCGCGCCTTCGCCGATTTCCCAGTGCGGCCGCGGCGCAAAATCGAATTTCGGCGGCGTGCCCCAGCGCCGCACCTCCACGTTATCCGCCGCGCTCTTCCCCACCGGCACACTCGCGTGCGGAATATTCGGAATCGTCATCAGAAACAGCTTCAGCCGCTCGTCAAGCTCACCAATGCGCTCGTCGCCGCGCTTGATTTCGTCCGACACGGTTTTCATCTTCGCCAGCAGCGCGTCGCGCTCCGCCATGGCCGCCGCAAGCGTCGCCTCGTGACCAGCCGGATGCTCCTTAATCTGCTCCTTAATCTGCTCTTTGATTTGCTCCTTGGCCTTATCGCCGCCGTGAACGATCTTGCCCAGCCGCGCAATCTCCTCGCTGGCCTTGTTGCGCTCAGCCTTTAACCGCTCAATCGAGGTGATAATCTGCCGCCGCTCAGCATCCAGCTCGCGAAACGCAGCAAGGTCCAGCGTGACTCCGCGGTCCCGCGCCATCTTCTCAATCACATCCAGGTGCTCTCGCACATATCCCAGGTCCAACATAGGCCCAGCAGGATACCTGAAGGCAGTGGCTAGTGGCGAGTGACTAGTGGTTAGTGGCGTCACTACCCCCTGTTTACCGCCGATTAGAAATTCGTATGTGTTCCTTTTTAAAAGTGTTACGAGGAGTTTTAATCGCGATACCGTAGATCAGGAAACGCGGCGAGGTATCGAAACCGCGATCAAAAACTGGCGAATATTTGCGATTAGAAATTTGTATTTTGTTGAGTTCTTGTGACTTAGGACGAATTCTAATTCCAGATTTGCGATTAGAAATGGCGCTTGAGCGGAGGCTATGGAGCCTCTGAATCACGCTGCCCTTCGCCTTGACGCCAATTTTTCTCATATCAAAAAATTCCCCGACTTATGCTAACAGGAGCGAGGAGATGTTTCTATGCGTATTAATACGGTTCTGGTACTGCCTTGACCTCAGGACGTGGGGATTTTGGAGTTGGGGGGTCTGGTGATTGGCTCGATTTTCTCGATTGAGATTGAATGCAGGCCTCCGCGCTCGAAGAGTTTGCCGCTTACCTTCACGTACTTGCCTGCGTAGGGCAATAGTTGAGAGCGGACGCTCTTGTCGGGGGTTTCGCTCGAGATCGGCACGTAGAGGAAGCCGTCTTCGGAGAGGATTACGAGAGGCGAGCCTCCGCGGACACATTCTTTCAGGCAGTCCTTTGCCACCGGCGTGGTTGCCGCACCCGCTTTGGGGTTCTGAACAAGACAAGCGACGTCGCGAACGTAGCCAGTAATGACGCCGGGGGTGCCGTCGGTCTCGTCCGTGGGATTCTGTGAGGGCGTGGCGTGGCCTGTGTTGTCTGCAGGATGCGAATTTTGCGCAAATGCTCCGGCGACGAGCAGCAGCGCGCAGAGTGTGACAAGTATTGCTTTCATATTCGAAACTTTCATTTTGAAATTCGGCCTCCTCGTTCTTTGTCGTTTTGGTGTTGACCGCTCGCTAGAGGGTCGACTCCTTCAGACTAGAGTGAGACTGTCTGTGAATGTTTTAAGTGAGCAGTGAAATCTGAATGGAAGCGTCCCACCCTTCAGAAACCGAAAGCGGATAAGGCGCCCGAAAGTCTAAGGACCGAAACGTAAGGTCGGGCCACCGCCGAGCGCCTATTTGGACCCGATGGCGTGCTTGAATTCCTTTTCACGGTCCTTACTCCGAAAGAAATCATCGAGAAGTAGATTTAACTCTTCAGGCGCAGGAGTGAGCCGGCTCGTTTCGTATAGGGTTTCTTCGAACTGCCACGTCTCTTTTTCCTTTTCCTTCCACATCAGGATCAGCCCTATTTTGAAACGTTCGAGCTCAGACATGAATCTTTCGGGGAACTCATAATCAGCATTAGGAACCTCGACGACTAGAAAGGGAAAATGAGCCCACCTAGAGTGTGCCGCCGCCTCGTAGACAGCTCCAATATTTTCAGAATCTGAAAATTTCTTGATTTCGAAAGTGGAAACTTCGAGAACTGCTTGCGGGAGGTACTCGTAGCTATTTACTTGGACGAGAGTGACGTCGGGTCGGGACCATTTTCCGCTAGCTCGTCTCCGTTTCTTGGCAGTCCCCGTTACGCGCACCTCGAAAAAGTCCCCGTCTTCGACATCTTCTCCCCATGTGGCTTTTATCCAGTTCTTCACCGGCTCGTAAAGTTCGGCCTCTCGCTTCGCATATAGCTTTCCTTTCCTGTGCATCGCGGGCCGGGCATCTCCAGCGGTAGTTAACAGCGCGACGCTGCCGCCGCGTCCCTTGCCTCGGGTTAGGAATCCTCCATTTAATAGTTCTTTTCTGACTTTCCAATATCGGTTTCCCAGTTTCGATCGTCGCTGAAGGGTGGTGTTTCCGATAAAGTCTCCATCCAATGGCACCAACTGGAGCAATTTCTTGGCAGCTCGGGACACTCTGATAGGAGTTTGCGACATGGTGGACAAAGTATACTTGATGGCTATTTATCAGGAAATAGAAACACTTGCGAGCGAATATTTTAAGAACTAGCGGAGACGATAATTGCCGCCGCCGAAAAACTCCAGGATGCCGAGGTCGCGTAGGACTTGGAGCTGTTGGCGGATTTTTGGCTGCACATGACGATTGGCAGGATGAAGCGTCGCTAGCTCCTCCTCGGACTGGTAAACCTCATCCAAAGTGAATTTCGATTTACCCAGCGAGCGCACGGCGTTTAGGACATCGAGGGTCCAGCCCCGCTGCTTGGCGTTGAGCTTGGCGAGTGGGCGAATTCGGGCGTATTGTGCGCGGACTGCTGCGGGGGTGGCGGGCTTTCCGTCTGAAATGATTTTGATTCGAGCGTCTGGGGGAATTGAGTGCAGCAGGATATTGCAGCCGACCCATCCTGCGCGGCGGGCCGTTTCAGCCAGTGGCTTCCGCTTCTCAATTGCCGAGAGGGGAAATGCAAAGTGCGGAATTAAGATGACGTTTTCCACGACCCAATCTGAAACCCCGTAGTGCATCGCAAACAGGTTCGGAGTGCGGTTTTCCATGATGGCGCGGACCATCGTGCTGTAGGCGGCGTCTACGATTCGGCGGGAGAAGGCGCAGGATTGCGCTTTCAGTTGATAGGTCGCCGCGCATTTTGGGCATTGGAAATCGATTGCGGGCGTGTTTGCAGCGGACGAATCGAGCGCAGGAGAGTTGCAATTCGGACAGTATAGATTTGCCGAGGCCCATGCTTCGGTGGCGATGCGAGCGCGCTGAGTTTTGCCTGTATAGCGGTCGAGCCCGCCGCTGGGGAGCGCGACTTGCATGGCGCATTAGATCACTTTCTCTTACGGATATAAATCTCGTCTACGTTGCCGAACTACCGTTATGTCTTTTCCCACCTCGGGTGTTCGCTCTTATACGGCTCTATTTCGTGCCGACAAGTTGGACAACGGTCGTTGCACATGCAGCTCCAAACCATAATCCACTGCGTGCTGTCGTTTGGACATTGATAGTAGTTGATGTACTGGGCATCCATAGTCCACTTTCCTTCTCAGGTTTTACTTGGACAAAAGTAACAGCAAATAGCGCGAGGTGTGAATTATTTCGAGACTAAGACGGAATCGCAGCCCAAGATTCGCTGTGAGGAATTGCCGCGCAGCGGCCGGTTTTTTGGGTGGCCCTTGGGGGGATTTGGCCGGCCCGCTGCGCGTTTGGTGAAGCCTCGTTCTCGACGACGATGCTATGCGCTACTGGGTTGGGGCCTTGGGCGAAATGTTGCGGGCTACGAGTTTGCCGTTGTCGGAACTTTCGTATTGGATGCTGGCCATGCGTGCCGACACTGACGCGGCCGGTGACGCGAGTGCTGTCGTCGATCGCGAATTGCATGGTGCTCGGGCTGTTGTTGTTAGTGACTTCGAGCGAGATGGATTTTTTGTCGGGAGCGATGGCGATGACTTTGCCGGAAACTTCGTTGGCTTGAGCGTTCGCCTGACCGTTGCCCTGCTGTGCCCCATGCCATGTTGCGGAAATATGATGCGCGGACGCGGAAGCAGCGAAAAGCAAGAGTGCTGCGAAAGCGGCGCCCGAGAGAAACTTGCGAAGCGTTGGTTTGCGAATTTCTGACTTGGCCATTGGCCTTGCCTCCTAGGGGTCTAGTGAATCTCGTGATGTGGGCGGGGCAAATTGGGCGGGAGCAGAGGCTTGGGCAGATGCTGGGCCAATCGCGCGGAAAGTGTGGCGGCGGGCGGTTGGGCGGCGAGTGGTCAAAGGAAACGTGTTACGTGGTGGGTTAGTACGGGCGCGGCGTGGTACGAGCGCGGGGAGGGGGCGAAATTATTGCACGAGGGCGGTGTTTTCTTTTCAGGGGTGTCGATGGAACGACGACGGGCTTGGCGGATTGGGAGCATGCGGAGCGCAAGCGCGTGGCGGGGGGCGGGGGAACGGGCTAGGCTTAGGGTTCGGGAGATTTCGATTTCTGGAAATCGAGATCCCCACCCTTCGCAACGTCGGCGAAGAGTGGAGCACCCGTAAAGGCTGAGGCAACGGCAAAAGAGCCGGCAGGATGCCGGCGCTACAGCGGAAGAGGCAACGGAAAAGGCAACGGAAAAGTCAAAAACGCCGGCGAGACGCCGGCGGTACGAAACGCAACGGCGGTACGAAGAAGAAAGAGGCAACGCGATGCGGATGCAGAAAAATAGTGGGCGGAATGGCGGGACGGAAGTGCTGGGGACGATGTCGGCAATCCACGCGCCGCAGGTGCAGGATTTTCAGTTTGTGAGATTTCGCACCGAGGGCGAGGTGGCGCGGCTGACGCTGGACCGTCCTGAGCACAATTTGCTGAACGAGCGGATGCTGGCGGAAGTGGCGGCGGGAATCAATTCGTTGAGCGAGCGCAGCGAAGTGAAATTGATCGTGATGGATTCGGCGGGGAAAGCATTCAGCGGCGGCATCGAGCTGGGGGAATATACGCAGCGGCGCGTGTTTCAATTGCTGGACGCGTTTCACAACGCGTTTTCGGCGATGCTGGACACGTCGAAGCCGGTGCTGGTGGTGATCAACGGGCCGGCGTATGGAGGAGGCGCGGAGCTGGCGGCGTTGGGCGACCTGGTGATTGCGACGCCGCGCGCGCGATTTGCGCAGCCGGAAATTAAATTGGGCGTGTTTCCTCCGCTGGCTGCGGCGATTCTGCCTTACATTCTGGGGCCGAAGCTGGCGCTCGAGCAGGTGTTGACGGGCGAGGTGATGACGGCGGAGCGGGCGCGGGAAGTGGGGCTGGTGAACTGGCTGGTGAGCGAAGAGGAGCTGCCGAAAAAAGTGGATGACTTGATTGCGAAGGTGACGGCGCAGTCGGGGCCGGTGTTGACGATGGCGAAGAAGGCGATTCTGGGGAGCCTGGGGCTGCCGTTGCGCGATGGCGTGCGCAATTCGATGAAGGTATTTTTGAACGAGCTGGGCGATCTGGAAGATTCGCAGGAAGGTTTGCGGGCGCAGGTGGAGAAGCGCGCGCCGAAGTGGAAGAATCGGTAGCGCGGTCTCGGTCGCGAAGAATTGACAGCGTGAGAAGGCGCGCATAAACTTCCGATGGACAATTTAGCTGGCACGGGTTGAGGGGAAGGCCGTGAAAATCGGCCACGGTCCCGCCACTGTGAACAGCCGGCGCGCGAGTGATGGGCGCGAACGTCTGTGAGTCAGGAAACCTGCCCGGGCTGGTCGAAGCTGGCACTCTTCGCGAGAAGGAGTGTGGCGATTGGCCTCGCTATTCTCGCGAGGCTTTTTTGTTGCGCGAAGACATTTGCGTTTGGCTCGACTGTCGGAGCGAGCGTGAGTGCGCAGGTGGTTGATGCGCGCTCGCCGGAGCGCAGGCAAGAGTGCCTGCGCCACTTGTCGCGAGGATTTTTGTTTTAGTGGTGTTGGGTTTTGCGGAGGCGGGTTGGGACGCGGGCGGCGAAGACGGATTTTTCTGCACGCGGGGTTTTGCGCGATGCTTGGCTGCGCTGCGCACGCGGCGCTCGCTGTGGCAAACGCAGCCGTATTGCCACAGAGCAGCGCGGCGAAGGCTGAGCCCGCGCGAATCGTCACGGATGAAACGGGACGGCGCGTTGCGATTCCGGCGGACGTGAAACGCATTGTGACGCTGGCGCCGAATCTGACCGAGACGATTTACGCGCTGGGGCTCGAGGAACGTCTTGCTGGCGACACGGATTATTGCGATACGCCGCCGGCTGCAAAATTGAAGCCGCACGTGGGCGGCGCGCAGAATCCGAGCCTCGAAGCGATCGTCGCGCTGCATCCGGATCTCGTGCTGGCGACGACTTCGATCAATCGCATCGAGACGGTGGACGGGCTGGCGAAAGTTGGCATCGCGGTCTACACGACAGACCCGGAGACGGTGCGCGGAATGCTGGAATCGACGGCGCGCATAGCGGGACTGATGGGAGCGGAGGCGCAGGGGGCGGCGCTCGTCGCGAAATTGCAGGCGCGGCTCGACGCGCTCGCGGCGCGGCTGACGGACGTGCCGCCGGTGCACGCGTTATTCGTGGTGTGGGAGGATCCGCTGATCACCATCGGGCAAAATACTTTTGTTGCGGACGCGCTGCGATGGGCGGGAGCGGAATCAGTGATTTTGTCTCAGCAGAAATGGCCGCGTGTGAGTTTTGAGGAAGTGGTGCGGCTGCAGCCGGACTACATCGTGTTTGCGAGCAATCACGCGGGATTCGGCACGGAGGAATTGGGTGCGCTGCGATCGCGCGAGGCGTGGAAGCAGCTGCGCGCGGTGGAGTTGGGGCACATCGCGGTGATCAGCGAAGAGATTAACCGGCCGTCGCCGGGATTGGTGGACGCGATTGAGCAGCTGGCGCGGGAAGTTCATCCGGATGCGTTTCGCGCTGCGGAAAATGGAAAGGTGCGGTTGGAAAATAGAAAAGTGAAAATGGGAAATGGGAATTCGGTGCGCGTGGCCGCGATTGAGGAGTTTGATGCGCGGGCGGGTCTTAGACCCGCCCCTACGAAATTCGATGATGCGGATTTGTATTTAGGGGCTGCGGTTTGAAGCCGCTGACGCCTCGACGGATTCTGACGGTGTGCGGGTTGTTGCTGGCCGTGCTTTTTGTCGTGGTTGTGATTTCGCTGCGAATGGGGGCGTATCCGATTTCGATCAGCGAAATTGTGATGACGCTTTTCCGCGGCGTGGCGGGACAACGCGAGCAGATTCCTTCGGAATTTTGGCTCGTCGTTTTTGGGCTGCGGTTGCCGCGAATCGCGCTCGGAATTTTGGTAGGCGCGGCGCTTTCGACGGCGGGCGCAGGTTTCCAGGCGCTGCTGCGAAATCCGCTGGCCGATCCGTATGTGCTGGGCGTTTCGAGCGGCGCGGCGCTGGGAGCGATTGTTAGCCTGGTGATTGCACCGCACGTACCGGGACTAATTCAGCTCGCGGCATTTGCAGGGGCGGCAGCGACAATCACGGCGGTTTATTTTTTGGGACGACGCGGCGGACAACTCGACAGCCCAACGTTGCTGCTGGCGGGAATCGTTTCGGCGTCATTTTTGTCGGCCATCATTATGTTCTTGATGACAACGCTAAGCGGCCGCGATATCCGCGGGATGGCGTTCTGGTTGATGGGCGATTTGTCGTCGCCCGCTGCGATCGATTTGCGCTGGCTGTATTTTATTTTGCTCGTGGTGCTCGGCTCGATTTACACCACGTCGTCGGATCTGAATTTGATTCTGACCGGCGAGCAGGAAGCGCGGCACCTGGGCGTGAATGTGAAGCGCGTGAAGCTCGTGGTTTACATCGGCGCGTCGCTGCTCACCGGCCTCGCGGTTTCGGTGAGCGGCGCGATTGGATACGTGGGCCTACTGGTTCCGCACGTAATGCGAATGATGTTCGGTACGGATTACCGGTTGCTGATCCCCGCGTCAGCGCTAGGCGGCGCGATTGCGATCGTGATTGCGGATACGCTGGCGCGCACGGTGGTGGCGCCAACGGAATTGCCGGTGGGCGCGATGACGGCTTTGGCCGGAGCTCCCGTGTTTATTTACCTGATGCGGCGGAAAGTTCGATGAGCGCGACGGCGGGAAGCGGAATGTCGAGCGGAGCGCAGACGCAAACGCGTCCATTCCAAGCAGATCCGCGCCCGCGTCTCAAAGTCGAACAAGTCAGCTACGCGTATTCCGCAACCGACCGGTCGGCGCCGAACTTCATTTTGGGGCCGGTAACATTCGAGGCGCAGCAGCGGGAATTGATCGCGATTCTGGGCCCGAATGCGAGCGGCAAATCGACGTTACTGAAACTGCTCGGCGGCGTGATCAAGCCTTTATCAGGACGCGTCGAAGTGGATGGCGCCGAAGTAGGCGGTCTGGATTTGCGAACGCGCGCGCAGAAGATCGCGCTGGTGCAGCAGGAAAGCGAGTTGCTGTTTCCTCTCCGCGTGTGGGAATACGTGCTGCAGGGCCGCTATCCATATGGACGGCGCTTGCGATTCGAATCCGATGAAGATTGTTTGATGGCTGGAAATGCGCTGGCGCAAGTGGGCGCGGATGCCTTGCGCGATCGGTGGATGGAACAGCTTTCGGGCGGCGAGAAGCAGCGCGTGATTCTGGCGCGGGCGCTGTCGCAACAGCCGGCGCTGCTGCTTCTCGATGAGCCGACGCAGCATCTCGATATCGGCGGCAAGGTGGAATTGTTGCGGCGTTTGCGGAAGCTGGCGGATGAAAATCGCTACACCGTTGTAGTGGTTACGCACGAATTGAATTTGGCCGCGGAGTTTTCGGATCGGATTGTGTTGTTGCAAAAAGGCAAGCCGTTGCGCATCGGGACGCCGGCGCAGGTGTATCAGCGCGATTTGCTGGAGGAGGTGTTTGAGGCGCCGCTGGAGGTGGAGCTGCGGGTGACGGGGCGGCCGCGAGTGATTTTGAGGGGGAGCCATTAGAGGCCGGCGCAGGCGTCGCGGAAGCTGAGATCCTTCGCTGCGCTCAGGATGACATCAATTTTAAGCGTGAGCGAATGGGCTAGGTTCTGCCAAGCATCGCGTTCGGGCACGGCATGCCGTGCCCCTACTGATGACGCATTACCGGGGTGCGGTGAAAAGGCCCACGACGAGGAAGGCGTCGTCGTGGGTACCAAGGAATCTTATTCGCATCGCGGAGGCGGATGGTGGCCTTCGCAAGCGGCGCTGGGTGATTTGCGGCGCCGTCAACAATCACGAGAGACTCCGCGCAAGGGAAGACGGTGCAAAGCCGTCGCCGCCGCGCGACTGTAAGGCGGAAATTTTCGGCGCGTGCCACTGTTCCGAGTTCTGAATCGCGAGATTCAGGCCGGAGTGGGAAGGCCGCGCCGCTGCTTCGATTGCTTTTTCGAAAACGTGAGAGTAATCGAAGCGAATCGCCGAGCCAGGAGACCTGCGGAGTCTCAATCCGGAAACGTTTGCTCGTTGTAGGCGACGAGTAAGCGCGTCTGGACAGCCTTCAACTCCCGCGCGAGAGGGAGAGGAGGAAAAATGAGACTGGCGCGTTTTTTGGCCATTGCTGTTGGAAGTTTTCTAGGATTTCTTTTCGCAGTTCCCACGCACACACAAGCCCAATCGAATTCCACTCGCAACGCAACGATTACCGGAACGCTAACCGACCCGAGTGACGCGGCCGTGTCTGCTGCGCAAGTAATTGCGGAGCCGACGGATTCCGCGACTCCGGCGGCGCCAGTCACCACGCGAAGCGGCCCTGATGGAAAATTCGTCCTCAGGCTTGCTCCAGGACGTTATCGGGTGACGATCAACGATCGGTCGTTCGAACGCCAACAGCGAGAGTTCACCTTGGCCGCCGGCAGCACGGAAACTTGGGACGTTCGACTCGCGCTCAGGCAGGAATCTTCCACCGTCATCGTGTCCGCAACGACGATACCGATCGAAGCAGACAAATCGCCGTTTCCGGTGGCGGTGATTTCGCACGAAGACATCAGCGAACGGCAGGAATTATGGCTGGCGCCGATTTTGATGACGTCGGGTGGAATCAACGTGGCGCAAGAAGGCGCATACGGCGGAATCACCACGATGTTTCTCGATGGCGGAAATTCAAACTTCACGAAAGTGCTGATCGACGGGGCGCCGGCAAACCAGCCCGGCGGAGACATCGATCTCGAAGGATTCGATCTCGGCAATCTGGACAAAATCGAAGTGGTGCACGGCGCGTCGAGCGCGCTTTACGGATCGGATGCGATGACGGGAACGGTGGAGCTTTTCACGCATCGCGGCACCACGACAATTCCGATCGTGAGCGTGTTTGCCGACGGCGGCACATTCGGCACCGGAAACGGCGGCGGAAGCCTGAGCGGAATTCTCGGAAAGTTCGACTACTCGGCTTCGGCTTCCTACTTTTCAACGGCCGGCCAGGGAGCAGAACGATTATTTTCGCAACACGGCGCTTTCGGGAGCCTTCGGATACAAATTCGGCGAGAACAATCAGATTCACGCATCACTGCGAAATGATTCGAACGATGGAGGATCGCCGGGGCAAACGTTTGCGCCGACGCCGACCAACCATATCAATCAGCACAATTTCTTTGCGAGCCTCATTTGGGAATTCTCGCACGGGCCGCACTGGAAATATCGCCTGATGGGCACCGACGCGTATATTCGCCAGACGATTCTCGATACGGACTTTTTTTTCACCTCTCTGAACCGATTTTATCGGACGGGATTGGACGCACAGGCGAGTTACGTGGCAGCGCGCGGAGGCGTGACGCTGGGCTACGCGTACGAAGTGGAGAACGGCGAGCCCGGTGGCCCGCCGCACGTCCGGCGGAATAATCAAGCGGGTTACATCGAGGGGCGATATCAATTCTGGCGACGCGTGCTGGTGACGGCGGGCGGGCGCGCAGAAGATAATGCGAGCTTTGGAACAAAAGTGGTGCCGCGCACAGGAATATCGTATGCCGCGCGATACGGCCACGACTTTTGGGGCTCGACGCGGCTGCGCGCGTCCTATGGGTTGGGAATCAAAGAGCCGACTTTCGTGCAGAGCTTCGAAGCCGGTCCGTGCTTTCCTGGCAATCCGGATTTGCGTCCGGAGCGTAGTACAACCGTGGATGCCGGGATCGAACAGATGCTCGCATCAGACCGGCTGAAAATTTCTGTAACGTATTTTCATAACGACTTCCACGATATTGTGAGCTTCAGTCCGGATTCGACGCAGACGCCCACCTGCCCCTTCGGCACTGGGACATTTTTCAATACCGACAAGGCTCGCGCGTATGGCGCGAATGCCGCTTTCGAAGCGAAAGTGACAAACTGGCTGCGCTTTGCCGGGAATTACACCTACGACGACTCGCTCGTGCTCGTTTCGCCGAACGCCACCGATCCGGTCTTGCAGCCGGGCAATCGATTGTTTCATCGCCCGCTGCATTCGGCGAACCTTGTAATGAACGCGAGATGGCGGCAGATGAATTGGATGGTGGCGGGAACGTACGTGGGACGTGCAACGGACAGCGATTTTCAGTTCCCGCCGCTTGGCATCACTAGCGATCCAGCCTGGGTGAGATGGGACACGGCGGCGATCTTGCCGGTGCATTATGGATTTTCTGTGACGGCGCGCGTCGAAAATCTGTTCGATCGAAAATATCAGACGGCTGTGGGCTATCCGGCGCTGGGGCGAAATTTCCGGCTGGGGATGAAGTATGTGTGGGGCGGCGGTTAGGCGCGGTCCTTGCAGAGCGCTGACCTTACAAAATTGTTAGCGGCCAAATTGTCCGGGCGGGATAAAAGCAGCGCGGTTCGAATGCTATAATCGGAGGCTCGTCATCCGTTCTTATGGCACGAATCGCTCAAGAGATGCGTGTTTCGCCGGAGGTGATGGCTCGCTACGAGCCGGTCATCGGGCTCGAGGTGCACGCGCAGCTGAAAACAAAGACGAAAGCGTTCTGCGGGTGCTCCACGCGGTTTGGAGACGCGCCGAACAAGAACACGTGTCCTGTGTGCTTGGGTTTGCCGGGCGCGCTGCCGGTGCTGAACCGCAAGGCTGTGGAGCTGGCGGTGCGGGCGTCGCTTGCGCTGCAGGCGCGGATTCATGAGCGGTCGCGGTTCGCGCGGAAGAATTATTTTTATCCGGATTTGCCGAAGGGCTACCAGATTTCGATGTACGAGCTGCCGCTGGCGACCGGCGGGGCGCTCGAAATCGAAATTGAGGGCCGGGCGAAGAAAATCGGGATTACGCGCCTGCACATGGAAGAGGATGCGGCGAAGAATCTGCACGAGGGGTTCCCGGATTCGGACAAGTGGAGCTATATCGATTTCAACCGGGGCGGAGTGCCGCTGGTAGAAATTGTGTCGGAGCCTGATATTCGGACGCCCTCGGAAGCGTATCAATATTTGAACACGTTGAAACAGGTGCTGGAGTACACGGACGTGAGCGACTGCAACATGGAAGAGGGTTCGCTGCGGTGCGATGCGAACGTGAGCGTGCGTCCGCGGGGCGAGTCGAAATTCGGGACGAAGGTGGAAGTGAAGAATTTGAATTCGTTCCGGTATTTGTCGCATGCGCTGGAATTCGAGATCGAGCGGCAAATCGGGTGTGCTCGAATCGGGCGGAAGCGTGACGCAGGAGACGCGGCTTTGGAACGTGGCGGGGGGACGGACGGAGTCGATGCGATCGAAGGAGTTTGCGCACGATTACCGATATTTCCCCGATCCGGATTTGCTGCCGGTTATGGTGATGGAGCCGCTCGTGGCGGAGGTGCGCCGCGGAATGCCGGAATTGCCGGCGGCGAAAGTGGCGCGATTTGTTGGGGCGTACGGAATCGCTGCGTATGATGCCGGCGTTCTGACTGCGGGGAGCGCGCTTGCGGATTATTTTGAAGCGGTGGTGCGAGCCGGGGCGGGAGCGAAGGTTGCATCGAGCTGGATTTCGGTGGAACTGCTGCGGCGATTGAAGGATGCTGGGAAAGATATTGGCGATTGTCCGGTGAAACCGGCGGCTCTGGCCGGACTTCTGAAGAAAGTAGAAGGCGGGGAGATTACGGCGGCGAGCGGGAAGAAAGTGTTTGAGAAGATGTTCGAGACGGGAAAGAGCGCGGAGGAGATTATCGCCTCGGAGGGTTTGGCGCAAATTTCGGACGCGGGATCGATCGAAACGTGTTGCGCGGCAAGTGGTGACGAAGAGCCCGGAGAATGTGGCGAAATACAAATCGGGCAACGAGGGTGTGTTCAAGTTTTTTGTGGGGCAGGTGATGAAAGAGACGCGCGGGCAGGCGAATCCGCAAATCGTGAATGAAATTTTAAAACGGGTGCTCGCCGAAGCGTAGGGGTGTGATGACGACAAAAGCGGAAACATCGAAGGTGCTGAAAGAGGGCGACAAGGCGCCGGCGTTTAGGGTGACGGCGGATGATGGGGAAAAAGTGTCGCTCGGGGAATATCGCGGGAAGAACGTGATTCTGTTTTTTTATCCCAAAGCGAATACTCCCGGTTGAATCAACGAAGCGTCCGAGTTTCGTGACGCCATCAAGAAGTTCGAAGCGGAAAATACGGCGATCCTGGGCTGCAGCGCGGATTCTGTGGAAGCGCAGACGAAATTCAAAGTGAAGCACAAATTGAATTTTCCTCTGCTGGCGGACACGGAATTTGAAGTGATTGAATCTTTCGGCGCGCGAAGGATGAAGAGCTTCCTGGGGAAATCGTTTCTCGGGATCGTGCGGATGACGTATTGGATCGATCAGGACGGGCTGATTCGCAAGATTTGGGACAACGTGACGCCGAAGGGGCACGCGGCTGAGGTGTTGGCGGCGATTCGCGGGGAGTGACGCTGCGATCGGTGCGTTTGCTGGGCGGTAGGCTGAGATCCTTCGCTTCGCTCAGGATGACAGGCTAGTTCATATTGTGACGCGGAAAGTGTCGGCGTCTGGTTCGATCAAGGCGTTGTCAATCAGGCGGGTTTTTCCTAGGTGCGCGGCGATGAGGACGAGGCAGCGGTTGCGCAGCACAGTAACGGGCTCGAGCGATTCTGCGTCTACAATTTCCACGTAGTCGGTTTTCACTCCTGGTTCTGAATCCAACAAACGGCGAGCGGTGGCGATCAGGTGCGCCGCGTCGCGTTGTCCTGCGCTGATTTCGGCTTTCACGGCTTCGAGCGAACGATAGAGCGCGGTGGCGGCGCGGCGATCGTCCGGGACTCAAGTATGCGTTGCGCGAGGAGAGCGCGAGGCCGTCCGGTTCGCGCACGATTGGGCTGACGACAATCTCCGTGTCGAGGTTCAGGTCGGCGGCCATTTGCTGGATGATGCGGCATTGCTGGGCGTCTTTGCGGCCGAAGTAGGCGAAGCGCGGCTGCACGATTTCGAGAAGTTTCAGGACTACCGTGGCGACACCCTGAAAATGGCCGGGTCGGGAGCGTCCTTCGAGGCGATTGCTGAGGCCTTCGACATTCACCAGCGTGCGAAAGCCCTGCGGATAGATTTCTTCCGCAGGCGGAGCGAATAAATAATCGACGCCGAGACTTTCGAGCAAGGCTCGATCGGATTCGAGCGTGCGCGGATATTTCTGGAAATCCTCTGTGGGGCCGAACTGCTTCGGGTTCACAAAAATCGAGACCACAACGGGGACGCATTGCGCTTTCGCGGCTTGGATGAGAGACGCATGGCCTTTGTGCAATGCGCCCATCGTGGGGACGAAGACCGAGGACGCGGTCTTCGTGACGCGCGGCACGGCCAATCTGCTTCATCCAGGAAACGGTGCGGACGATTTCCATTTAGAACTTTTCGTTTGAGGAGATGTCGCTCGGCGCCGCAGATTGCATCAGGCGGAGGCCTTTGCGGCACGTTCGCGATAAAAGAAAATTAGATCAGAGGAATTTGGTGTTGCGCCGAGTTGACGGAGCATTGTGGCGACCTGGCCTCGATGGTACGTGCCGTGATTCACGAGGTGCTGGAGCATTTGCCAGAGCGGAGCTGCCTGGGGAACGCCTTTGGTAGTTTTATGTTCGATCACTCGGGCGATGTCTTCTGCTTTTAGCGCATCGATGTAACCAATGAGAGCCGTCTCGACTTCCTGCCAGCGGCGGCGAAGAGAGGCGAGCGTGGAAAAATCGGAGGCAGGGCGGAACGAACTTGCGGAGCGGCCGTGCCAGCGCTCGAGCCAGAGCCATTCGACTTCGCAGATGTGCGAGAGCGTGTCGCGGACTGAGCGGAAACTCGAGCCGATGTCGCGGGTGAATTGTTCGTCGGATAGAGTGGAACAGGCGTCGAGCGAGCGGCGATTGGCCCAGGAATTGTATTCGTAGAGAAGGCAGAAATCTTCGAGGTTCATGCGAGGCTCCTGATTTTTGGTAGGGCAGGCTTCAGCTTGGCACAGATCGAATTTCCTGCGCAAGGAGAGCAACGCGCAAAAATGGAAACCCTGCCGGTCTGAAGACCGGCGCTACACAGAGCCACTGCACAACAGAACGGAGCTGCCGCTCAGGTGCTTTGGCGTGCCAGCAGTTGCTGGCGCAGCTCGGCCGGGGAGTGATACGACTCGGCGTCCGAGGGGAAGCTGCCGTTCTGCACGTCGTTGCAGAACTCCGTGGCTGCGCGCGTGATTTCGGCTGAGAGATTCGCGTACTGGCGCGCGAATTTCGGCTTGTGGCCCATCGTTAGGCCGACCAGATCGTGAAAGACGAGGACCTGGCCGTCGCAATCCGGGCCTGCGCCGATGCCGAGCGTGGGAATGCGAAGCTGGCGCGTGATTTCGGCGGCGAGATCGCGCGGAACGGATTCGAGAACAACCGAAAATGCGCCGGCTGCTTCGACGGCATGGGCGTCGCGTTCGAGTTGCTTGGCGGCGTCGGGCGTTTTGCCCTGCACGTGAAAACCGCCGAGCGTATTGATGGATTGCGGCGTGAGTCCGACGTGACCCATCACCGGAATTTCGGCTTCGACGAGGCGTGAGATTAATTCGAGGCGGCGCTCGCCGCCTTCGATTTTCACGGCTTCGGCGCCGGCTTCCTTCACCAGGCGAATGGCATTTTGAACGGACTCGTTGATCGAAACGTGGAAGCTGCCAAAGGGCATATCGGCAACGAGCAGCGCGCGTTTCGTGCCGCGGCGGACGGCGCGGGTGTGGTGAAGGATTTCATCGAGCGTGACGGGCAACGTGCTGTCGTAGCCGAGAGTGACCATGCCCAGCGAATCGCCGACGAGCAGCATGTCGACACCGGCTTCGTCGAGCAGGCGCGCGGTGGGATAGTCGTAGGCTGTGAGAAACGTGATCTTTTTTGTTGCGGGGGAGCCGGGAAAGACCTTGCGGGAGAGAATGTCAGGCACGGTGACTTTACCGTTGCCCGCACGCGGTGCAACACTCATTTTCGCCTCCGGTGCCGCTCCCGGACTTCGGGATGCAGCCCACTAGCTGATTGGATGCTATCAGAAGGGAGCGGGTTTGGGCAAAGATTTCGAGGATGGCGCTTTCGGAAGCGGCTCCCGGCAAGCCGGGTCGTAACAAAGCGGCGGCAAGCCGCCCGCACTCCAAAAACGGCGTTTTGTAACGATTAGAGATTGGTTACGCATCCTATTTTCATAGGCTTACGAGGAAAGTTAATTTACTGTGTAACGATTAGAAAAATGGCGTCGTGGCGTCTAATCGATACAATTGGCCTGCCCCACCAGACCATTGGGTTTGCCACGCTGGTACGCGATGGAACACGCGCCGGGGCTGGCTTTCAGGCTTGGGTGACTGGGGCTGGCATTTGCGGTTCGACGCCTCGCCAGCCTACCGGGCGGCCTCTGACGGCTTCTCTGAGGGCGCGGAAGAGGACCACGTACATCATCTGGCGGTAGTAGAAGCGTTGCAGGATCAGCGGAGCGAGGAGGGTCCAATCCTCGTGCTTTTCGAGGGCAAAGGCGACGACGCAGGTGAGCAAATCTATCATCATAAAAATGGCGAAGAAGATCAGGGAGCGTTCGACGTCCTGTGATGTCCAGAGTTGGGGCAGCCGGGCGATGCGAAGTTGCGCCAAGCCCCAGAGAGCGATCGAGAGCAAGAACAGCAGGTCGATCACCGGCGAGACCAGCGGCAGCAAAATCTGGAACAGGAAAATATTGGGGATGGCGACCCATCCGAGAGTTCCGTAGCGGGGCTTGCCGACTGCGTCGCGGTGCTTCCAGACGGCTTGCAGCGTGCCAAAGGTCCAGCGGAAGCGCTGGCGAATCAGGGCTTCGACGGTTTCCGGAACTTCGGTGCGGCCGATGGCGTCTTCGTCGTACAGAATTTTCCAGCCTTCGCGACGGATGGTGAGCGTGAGGTCAGTGTCTTCCGCAACCGTATCGCCTGAAAATCCTCCGTGACTTTTCAAAACATCGGCGCGCCACGCGCCAGCCGCACCGGGCACCACCGGAATGCAATTCAGCAGATCGAAAGCGCGCTTTTCGAGGTTCTGGCTGGTGATGTATTCGAGAGCCTGCCAGCGGGTGAGCCAGCGATTGCGGTTCATCACTTTGACGTTGCCAGCAACCGCACCGACGTTGGGATCCGCGAAATGCCGAGCCAGAAGCGGAATGGCATCGGGGTCCACAATCGTATCTGCATCGATCGAAACAACGATTTCGCCGGTTTCTTCAGCGAGGCCGTGGTTCAGCGCTGAGGGTTTGCCACGATTGGGCTGCAGCAGTAGACGCACGCGCGAATCCCGGCCGAAATTCTCGCGGACCAATTCGGCGGTGTGGTCAGTGGAACCATCGTCAATCACAAGAACTTCGAGCTTCGGATAATTCGAGGCAAGGACGGATCGTATCGTATCGAGAATCGCCGCTTCCTCGTTATAGGCGGGAATCAGAACGGAGACAGTGGGCTGGTAACCCGGATGGTCCGGCGGTGAAGGCCGGAGTTTTTCAGCGAGGGCGAGCAAACCAATCACGAGGGCGCGGCCGCTGACGAGCAGGATTCCGGCGATAAAAATGAAGCCGATTGCGCTGCGAAACATCCGGAACACGTCGAAGATGAAAGCATCGGCGCGCGCAAGGAGCCATTCCTCGTGGCTGAGCGGCATCATCACTTGTGCTCGCGTCTGATTCAGCAACGCGGAAACAGAAACGAATTCGTAGCCCTTCGCACGAAGCCCATCAATCACGCGCGGCAGAGCCTCGACGGTGTGGCTGCGGTCGCCGCCGCCGTCATGCATCAGGATGATGTTGCCCTTATCGGCTGTCGCGTCGGCGATCACACGCTGCACGATCGTGTCCGCCGGCGGCGGAAGACCGCCATTCGGCTCGCCCCAATCGTGGGGATCGACTCGCGCGCCGATGATGATGTATCCCATCGCCTGCGGAATCGGGAGCATCTGGATTTCGCTGGCGGTTTCCGGCTGGTGATCGATGCCGTAGGGCGGGCGAAAGAGCAAAGTCTTCACACCGAGACTGCTTTCAAGAAGCAACTCGGTAAGATTCAACTCGATCTGGAGCTGAGATTTCGTAATCGCTTCGAAATCGGGATGCGTGAATGTGTGATTGCCCACTTCGTTGCCGAGCGCAAATTCACGTTTCACGAGGTCGGTTTCAAGATTCGCCGTTTCTCCAATCACGAAAAAGCACGCGGGGACATTCTTCTGCTTCAGGATGTTGAGGATTTGCGGCGTCCACTGTGGATCGGGGCCATCATCGAAGGTGAGCGCGACTTTTTTCGGCATGTCGCCCATCTGCTGGATTCGCCAGGTGAGCGGGTAGCTTTTGAAAGTTTCATCGTCGAAGAGGTCGGTATCCGAGTCGTAATCAAACGTGCGTCGCCCACTTTGCGGCGTGGCAGTGATGCGCCAGATATCGCCGTCACCTTCCAGGATCAAATCGTAGCCCGGAGGAACGTCCTCGAGCTTGTTGCGGATTGCATCGTCCGGGCGGGTGGCGTCCCAGATATACCAGAGCGATGGATCCTCCATGCCCAGACGCCAAAGAGCCGTGCCTTGCACGTGCGCGCGCTCGGCGGTCCGCAGCTCGTTGTAGGCGGTGATGCCATCGAGCATCCAGACATCGTGGACAACGTCGTGTTCATCCTCATAAGAATAGTGAGGGCTCAAAGAATCGGGATCGAATTCAATGTCGGTTTGCGATTCGACAGCGGTGATTACGCCCTGCTGAAATGTGACGGCCTGCGCCACGGGATGCGGATCGGTCTTCGTCTTCGCCGGCCAGTCGTAGCCATAATTGGCGATGCCCATCACGATTTTTTGCGGCGGAACGAGCTTCAGGATGTTGTTGATGTTGCGGACAAACCAATCCTGCGAGACGACCGGACCGGGAGCAGAAGCGGGCCAATGAAAGTCGTAGTTCATCAGGATTATGGCATCGGCTTGCGACGCAAAATATTTGTAGTCGTAGCTCCAATCGGCAGCGGGAAGGGCGACCATCAATTTCAGGTTGGCCGAGTGCAGAGCCACCGCGAGATCGTGAATGAAGTGCTGGAAGTTCTCCTGGCTTTCCTGGGGAACTTCTTCGAAATCGACGACGATGCCGGGTTCGTGCTCGGAGTTGGCGAAAGCCTCGAGCGCCTTCGCAAGCTTCTCCCGCGATGCCGGGCGAGCCAGCATTTCGGCCATTTCTTCGACTTTCCAATCCTTCCCGTCATAGTTGTTGACCATCGACATCACAGGCAGCTCGACGCCTTTGGCTTTAATTGACTGCATCCAATTCACAAGCTTGGGGTCCTGGTCAACGTCGAGACGCCCATCCGGCGAAACGGCGTGCAGGGCTTCCGGGATCAAGAGGTCAAGGTCGTGATAGTGGGCCTGGAGAGAAGCAAGGCTGGTGGAATCCCAGCTGACGTAGAATGCAGCGCGCAGCGGATCGTAATTCTGCGGAATCTTACCAAGCTGTGCGACGCGATGTTTTCTGCCCGGCCGAACGGACTTGGGCTTCAAGCGGCCGCGAATCGCGTGAAGAGTGCCATGCGTATCGGCGCGAAGAATATCCGGCAGATCGGGGTTGCGAATAACATTGAGGATGAAAATGATGAGAACGATGGTGAAAAATCCGCCTGCAAGCTCGAGAAAGCGGCGAGTGCGGCGCCAGCGACGGCGCTGTTCGTCGTAGAAAATGGGCTTGCGTTCAGGCATTCAGGCAATCCAAGCTAGCCGTCCGATCGTGGCGTGTCAAATCGCGTGTCCAATGACGTGTCAATAACTCCCACAACTAAGATGCGCACCCACATCGCTTTTGCCGCACTGACGGGGCTGATGCTGAGGATTTATTTCGTGCTGAAATTTCCCGTGACGCAATCAGGCGATGCTCCATTCTACATCGAGCTGGCCTGGAATTGGCTGAAGAACGGGGTTTACGGGTTCCCGGTGAACGGCCGGCTGACGGCTGTGGATATGCGCGTGCCCGGGTATCCGGCGTTTTTGGCGGCTATTTTTGCGTTTGCGGGGAAATCGCCGCGGGCGGTGATGCTGGCGCAGTGTGTGGTGGACGTCGCCGGATGTTTCTTGATTGCGCTGATTGCCGAGCGGCTGGCACCGGCGGAGTCGAGAAGGCGTGTGTTCATCGCGGCGCTGTGGCTGGCGGTGTTGTGTCCCTTTACGGCGAACTATCCGGCGGTGGTGCTCACGGAGACGCTCGTTACCTTTCTGACCGCACTCGCGATTCTGGTGCTGCTTGAGACGGACCTGGGGCGACGGGCGACGAACGATTCTGACGCTGCATTTATCGCGAATAGTTTTTTTGCGAATCCGTGGCTGCTGGCCGGAATCGTGGTGGGATTTGGCACACTGGTGCGGCCGGAAACACCGCTGCTATTGATCTCGGCAGGGCTCGTATTGTGCGGGAGGTGGTGGCGTCCGCAGGATTGGCCAAAGCTGGCGCGAGCGGGAATCTTTCTGGGGCTGGGCGTGGTTTTGCCGCTTTTGCCGTGGGCTGCGAGAAATTGGAGAGTGCTGCACAAAGTGCAGTTTCTCGCGCCGCGCTACAGCGAATTGCCGGGCGAGTATACGCCGCTTGGATTGACCGATTGGACCAGCACGTGGATGTGGCGTTTTCGCGACGTGTACCGGGTGACTTGGAAGGTGAACGACGAACCGATCTCGGCGGATGACCTTCCTGCCAGTGCATACGATTCTCCTGAAGAGCGGACGCGCGTGGAGGTTCTCTTTGAGAAATACAATGAGAGCCTCACGATGGACCCGGAGGTTGACAGCCAATTTCGCGAAATTGCGCGGGAGCGAACCGAGCGGCATCCATTGCGAACGTATTTAAAGGTTCCGTTTTTGCGCACGCTGGCGATCTGGTTCACGCCACGGGTTGAGCTATTGCCGGTTTCAGGGCGCATTTGGCCGTTGCGAGTGGAATGGGACGAGGACCGCGCGGACTTGCTCGTGACGCTTTCGCTGGTGGCGGCGAATGCGTTTTATCTCGCACTGGCGATGTGGGGCGCGTGGCTGGCGCGCGATCGGCCTGGGTGGGCGCTGCTCGTTGTATTTATTCTGGTGCGCACAATCTTCTTTTCGATTTACGTAGAAGCGCCTGAGCCGCGATACGTGCTGGAATGTTTCCCGGCTTTGATCGCGTTGGCAGCACAGCCGTTCGCGCGGCGGAGTCAGCTTTCTTCCACCGGCTCGGGATGAATCGTGAGGCGGAAAATTTGCGGAAAGCGTTCCTTCACGCGATCTTCGAGGGCGGCCGTGATGTCGTGGACCTCGGTGATCGGAAGGCCGCCGTCCATCGCACAGTGGCAGGAAACGAGAATTTTGTGATCGACGCTGCGGACGTGCACCTCGTGGCAGTCAATCAGCTCGTGATACTCCGACTGAAGCGAATTGAGGAACTGCTGGACGGAGCGGGACAGTCCTTTCATTTCTTCGGCGCCGGCGATGCGAGCACCCAGGGGCTCGATGTGAATATTCACGCGGGCGCGGGGATCGGTGGCGCTGAGGATGTCTTCTTCGAGTTCTGTAGCGCTGCGATGCGCTTCGCGCAGGCTTGAGCCTTCGTTTACTTCAAGATGCAACTCGATGAAGAGGCGGCCTTCAAACTGATGAGCTGAGAGTTCGTGCACGGCGAGACCGCGGCGCTGTGCTACGGCGCGAATCGTCTCGAAAAGATCCTCATCGCTGCGTGCGCGGGGCTCGACGTGGACGACCACGTCCGCATTCGGCACGATTCCGCCTATATGCTGTTCGACAGCGTCACTGGCGAGGTGTGCTTGCTCGAGACTGGAGGTGCGGGGAACGCTGATCGTGACATCAACGAAATAACGCTGGCCGGAGCGGCGGACACGGACGCGCTCGCTGCGCAGGACGCCCTCCGTATTTGCAACCGCGGCGGCGATTTGCTGCTGTAAGCCGCTGGGGGCGACATCAAGCAGCGCGTCGATGGTTTTTTTGCCGAGGCGCGAGCCGATCCAGATGATGACGCCGGCGACAGCCAGGGCGGCGAAGGCGTCGAGCATTCCGAGCCAGGGGATGCCGTACTTCAGGCCGATCCAGGCGCCGGTGATTCCAAGAATCACGACGAAGGTGCTCCAGACGTCGGTGGAGAAATGCAACGCGTCGGCTTCGAGGGCTTCGCTGGGATATTTGCGGGCAACGCGAGTGAGCCTGCGGGAACGAATAAGGTCCACCACCATACAGATTCCGAGAATGACGATGGCTTGCAAGCTCGGGTGAATATGCACGGAATGAGAGATGAGGCGGTGGACCGCTTCCCAGATGATGTAAACCGCCGTGAGAATGAGCAGCGCGGTTTCGACGAATGCGGAGAAGCTTTCGACTTTTCCGTGGCCGTAGAGATGGTCAGCGTCGGCGGGCTTGTCTGCAACGCGAACGGAGAAGAACGTGATGACTGCAGCGATGAGGTCGAGGATCGAGTGCAGCGCCTCAGATAGAATTCCGAGGCTGCCGGTGATGACGGTGAGGAAAATTTTCAGGCCAACTAGAACGATTGCGGAGCCGACGGAGGCGAGAGCGGCGAGACGCTTTTCGTGCGTGGCTTGTTCGAGAGGCTCGGTCATTTCGGCGCGGGTCAGGCGATGCTATTGGAGTAGCGTCCGGCGATTATACGCTCAACGCCTGGGGGAACAGCGGTGAGCAGGGGAGATGTCGCGCGAGACGGTTATTTCAGGGTCGGCGCCGGGACGAGCGGCAGGCGGCGCGGCTCGCCGTGGAATCCGCGGACTTCGACTTCTTCGAGAAGCAGGGACGGAGCGACGATGGAACTGGGAATTCCACCCTGGATTCCACCGAACGAGCCGAGGGCGGTGCCGGCGAAACCTGCCGCGGGATTCTGCGTGTAGTCGTAGACGGCGAGATCGTCGCCGATAGCGAGCATATTGCGCATCGAGCGCAGCGTGAGCCCTTCGATGTGTCCGCCGCGGACTAATTCCTCGCGGCCGTCTGCGACATAGACGCGGTAATAAAGCAGGGGCATGCGTTCGCCGCTGGCAACGCCACCGGCAATCGAGCCGAGGAAGTCGGAGAAATCCTGCTGGCCGAGCGAGGAAAGTGCGGGGTTATCCATGCGCTTCACTTCGATGCACCATTCGTGGCCGTCCTGGCGGCAGGCATCCACGAATTTTTTGCGCAGGTCGGCGGCGTTGGATGCGTCCGAGGACTGGAAAATCAGATTGCTGGCGAGAGGCTTGGTGTCGGAGAGCATTGCCGAGCGGGCGTGGCCGTTCGAGGCTTGGAATTCGGGTCCGGGCCTGCGCGACATCAGGAGATTTTTCAGAACGCCATTTTGCACAAGTTCGACGCGCTGTCCTTTCACGCCTTCATCGTCAATCTCGTATTGACCAAGCAGAGGATGGCCCTGGAACGCGGACATCGTAGGGTCATCAATGAGCGACACGCTGGGCGGGAGGACTCGCGTGTTTACGCGACCCGTCCATTCGCTGCGGCCGCCCATGCGATCCATGATTTGGTCGAAGGCCCCCATCATGGAAAGCGGAGGGCGTGCGCCGGAGAGCGAGGCAGCCATCACTTGCGCGATCACGGAGCCTGAGGCGGAGGCGTCGAAAAGGACAGGGCCGGTGTAGTCGGGAACCAGCGGGGCTGCACGAAGCTGCATCAATTCCGAGCCGGCTTGCGTGAGGCCCTTGGAAATTGTGGCGGGATCGGGAATGTCAGCGGGCTTGGCAACATAGATCGCGTAATAGTTGTGAAGCGGCATGCCGTCGTCGGCCTGCGTATCAAAGGCCGCTTCGACCGCGGCCAGGCTTTTCGAGGTGCGAAGCTCGGTGCCTTCGCTGTTCATCAGGTAGTACGTGGTGTAGACGAAGTAGTAGTTCACCCGCGTACCGTAGAGCTGCGGGAAACTCTTGAGCGCTGCCGACGCTGCGCGCGCTTCTTCTTCCCACTTGCGCGAAGTCCAGTCCGGCAATTCGCGGGGATCAATCTTGACGGTGGCGCGCTCTTGCGAGAAGTCGTCGATCTCGGGAGGCTTCGTCAGGCTGCGCAGGAATGCCTGCTTGAGAGACATCTGCGTGGCCGCTTCTTTGTAGGCTTGATCGGTGGCGAGCCAGAGGTCCTGGCGCAAGGAGTTGTAGTCGTGGTCGATGCCCACTTCGCCGGTGGAACCGAGGAAGCCCTGAAAGCCGTCTTCGCTGACGAAATTGGAGCTGTCGAGGTGGTAGTCGCCGATGCGGGCGTCGACGCTCATGAAACGATTGCGCGTTGTCGTGGAAGAGACCAGATTGCCGAAGGACGCCGTGATGGCGCGGACGTCCACGTCGAGAAGCCTGTATTCGAGGTAGAACGGCTTTTCGACACCGGGCAACTGGAGACGCGCGCGATTCCTCTCCATTTCATCGTGCATGGCGCGAAGAGTCTGATCGTTGTCAGCGGTTTGTTGGGGAGCTTGAGGTTGCAGATTCGCCGGGGCCGGGGCGCCAGTGACTGCCGGCTTCGCATGGGCAGCCAAGGCCGGAAGTGAGAACGCGAACATCCAGAGTGAAATTGCGGTCGCGATTTTTCTCACTGCTTCTGCCCCTGTGAATCGGGATCGTGCGCGGGCGGCGGCAAAATCGGAGGCCGGTCCGTGGACGTCTCTTTCTTTTGTACTTCCATCTCGGAGATCAGAATCGCAGGGGCGACCGCCGAAACCGGCACCGAGCCGGATTCCGCACCGCAGTAGCCATTGAAGATTTCCGGCTTGTTGCCGGTGGCGACGATTTTGGTGAGTGAGACGAGCGGCGTGCCGACGATGTCCACGCCACGAACGAGTTGATCGGGGCGGCCATCGGGAAACACTTTGTAAACGACGAGCGGAAGAACCTGAAAGGCCTGAGGCTGGCCGCGACCAGTGAAAGTAAATCCGCCGGCGATGTCGTCAATCAGCAGCCCGAACGGCTTGCCCTGCGCTTTCACCAATTCGATGAGCTTTGCGCGAAGCTGCTCGTTGGTCATGGTGTTCGTACTGGAGACAATCAAATTGCCCTGGCGCGCGACGGGAACGAAGCCCAATTGACGCCGTCCGTGTCCATTCGAATGCGGGAATATCGACGAGCGGCGAGCGCGACATCAGAAAAGTCTTCAGCACGCCGTGATCGACAAGCTGGACGTTTTCCGCCTTCACGCCCTCGTCGTCGTACAGATAATTTCCGAGCAGCATCTGGCCGTCGAAGAGCGATTCGGTGGGATCGTCCTTAATGGAAAGAAAATCCGGCAGAATCTGTGTGCCGATTTTGCTGGTGAACGTCTGGCCTTCGTTGATGTCCTTCTGGCGGAATCCTTCGGCGCGATGCCCAAACACTTCGTGAAAGAAGACAGCGGCCGCGCGGCCGGTAAGCAATGCGGGGCCCGCATAAGGATCGACGAGAGGCGCTTTGTCGAGCGCTTCGGTCTCCTGGATCATCGTCTGAACGTGCTCGAGCACGGTCTTATCGTCGGGAGCGTCTTTCGGAGTGAGCCAGTCGAAATTGTTGTAGCGATTGATGTCCATCCCGTCCGGAGCCTTGCTTTGAACGTAGAGTTCGAGGCGGTAGTGAATCTGTCCGAACGCGATCTTGGATCCTTCGCTGGTCACTTCGTACTGATTCGCGGCAAGCGCGGTGAAGGTGACGATGGAATTGAGGACGGCGGGCGATTGGCTGAATGCCGCCGTATATTTTCGGACGCGAGCTTCCCACGGCGCGCGATCCACTCGCATTTCGACGTGCGGCCCGGTGTAAGTCCGCGGCGCTTCCGCAGAAAAATCAGGCGCCGCACCCTCGGCGGTCTGCACCTGAACCTGTTGGTTCGTTTTCACTTTGATCAGAGCCTGGGACGCGGCGCGATATTGCTTGTCCGTCTCGCGCCAGATCTCTCGCGAGAGAACGGGCAGATCGTCGTCAAGAATCGTAGTGGTACCGGGGCTGGTCCAACTGGGCTGCCGGTCACCAAGCTTGTGCGTATTATCCTGCTTGAAACTCCCGACGCGGGTCTGCACTTCGAGCCATCGCGCGTGATTTTCGGTGCTTGACAGCAATGCGCCATTCGAGCCGGATACTTCAGCATATTCGCGGTCGGCGATCGTGTAGCTGATGAAGTAAACCGGCGGGTCGGCTTTTGAATAGCCTGCCATAGAGCGATCGAGTTCGGATTGCATCGTGGCCAGGATGGCGGGCGCTTCGGTAGCCTTAGTATGCTGGTCTTTAGCAAAGGCTGCGAAGGCCGCCAGGAAGACCGTGAGTGCTGCGATTAGACTTCTATGCGTCAGTGTGGGTTTCATCGTCAGGCAAAGTCCAACAGTTTAAGATAGGATGCGTACATTCCCAAATAAAAAGCCGGGGCCGATTTTTCTCCCCGGCGATTGCAAGAGCAGCCGAGATTCACTGAAAATTGCTTGAAGGAGCTTAGATGCGTGCAATGGTCGTAAGGCGGTACGGGCCTCCGGAAGTTTTTGAGTCGCAGGAAGTGCCCGACCCGCAGCCAAAACCGGGTGAAGTATTGATTCGCGTGAAAGCCGTCGGCGTCAATTTCGCGGACCTGTTGCAGCGGATGGGAATTTATCCGGGCACGCCGAAACCGCCATTCGTCCCAGGAATCGAAATCGCCGGGGTTGTTGAAAAAGTGGTGGAAGGCGGAAAGCGGGAAACGGAACAAGGCGAGCCTTTGCGTCCGGGCGACGCTGTCGCAGCCTTCCCGCACTTTAACGCGTACGCTGGCTGGGTTGCAGTTCCCGCGTCGATGGCTTACCGGCTGCCCGCTGGCAATGTCGTTCGAAGAGGGCGCAGCGATTCCTGTGAACTATCTGACGGCCTATCATTCGATGTTCGTGATGGGAAACCTGCAGCCGGGCGACAGAATGCTGGTGCACGCAGCCGCCGGAGGTGTGGGAGTTGCCGCGATCCAATTGGCCAAGGCGCGCGGCCTGGTGACGTTCGGAACGGCCGGTCCCACGAAACAGGAATATCTGCGAAAGATTGGCGTGGATCATCCGATCGATTACACCAAGGGCGACATCGTCAAGGCAGTTCGCAAATTCGCGCCGGACGGAATCGAAATGGCGATGGATCCGATTGGAGGAAAATCGTTCGCGCACAGCCAGGCGTGCCTCGGTCCGACCGGCAGACTTGTGGTTTTCGGCTTTTCCGCCGCAGCGGGCCCGGATGGAAAGCGAAGCCTGTTGCGCGGAGCGAAAGCTCTGCTCGAAACGCCGAAGTTTCACCCGCTGAAAATGATGAGCGAGAACCTGACGGTAATCGGAGTGAATCTCGGACGCTTGCAAGCCCGCGGCGCGCTTCTGCGCAAAGAACTCGACGAGCTTTTCCGCATGTACGAGGCGGGCAAGATCAAACCGGTGATTGGAAAATCGTTTCCACTCGCCGATGCCGCGGCGGCTCATCGGTTCATCCAGGAGCGGAAGAATATCGGCAAAGTGGTGCTGACGGTGAAGTAGAGCGGAGTCACTTCGCGGCAGGCGCCTCGGGTTTCACGAATAGCGATTCGTCGATTTTAGAATTGAGGTTGACCTCGACGACGTGAGATTCCAGAAACTTCGCGCCGTCGCGAAAAATTGTCGTCGTGTAGGCAAACTGCTTTCCATCCACGGTTCGGTAGTCGCCCCAGCGCTGGTCGTTGTCCACCATCCCGTGCTGGCCTTCGGACTGGTAGTGCGCGGCTGCGAGCAGATGTGTAGTGGGATCAAAATATAGCTTTACTGAATTGAACGGCGCTTCGAGCTGAACGCCTTCCGCTTTCTTGCCGTCGATTTCCTCTTCGCCTATAAATTGCCCAGCAAGCTTGCCATCGAGAACACGCTGGTAGGCGCCCCATCCGCCGCCGAACATTGCAATTCCCCGTTCGAACTCGGGAAGGAATCGCGACGCGTCCACAACCTTATCGGGAAACTGGAGCCATGCAGATTTTCCGTCGCAAACCTGCATGATCGTCTGCCCCTGAAATTCCACTTGTCCATGCGAGCGGTCCGGATAAGACACGAGCCAGGAAACTTTGATCGGCGCTTCATTGCCCTGATTGAACATGCTGCCGGTTTCGTTCATTGAAAGGCTTTTCACTGACGCAAGCGCGTCGCCACCCGCGGCTTTCGCGCCCGCGAGCAGAATCTCTTTGCCTCGTGCTAGCGATTCAGGCGTGATGGCGGCGGAGGCTTGGGCAGGCTTGCGAAGATCCGGCCGCGTGGCATCAAGTTGATCCGCTGCAATTTCTGTGAATTGCGCGCCAGGGAAATTCCTTTTTCAGCTCGTCGCGAAACTGGCTGACATTTCCCACGAGCACGATGTCGAGGTCCTTCGTCGTGAAATAACGCTGCGCGATCGCCTTCGCCTCACTCGCCGAGACCGAGCGGACGCGCTCCGGATAGGTGCTGTTGTAATCCGCGGGCAATTCGAAAGCAGCGGCTGTAAGAATGCGATCCGCCACCTGCTCGGCGGTTTCGGTCTCGATGGGATAAACGCCGGCCAGATAATCGCGCGCGAAATCGAGTTCCTTCGGCGTGATATCTCCCGTGGCTATTTTGGCCATGAGATCAACGACGAGCTTGGTGGCTTCGACCGTTGCTGCTGTGCGCGTAAATGTTCCAGCCGTGAAAGATCCCGCGTAGCGCCGCGGCGTGAAAGAGGAAAATGCTCCGTAGGTAAGGCCCTTTTTGACGCGAACTTCGGTGTTCAGCCTGCTGTTGTATCCGCCGCCGAAGATGCGGTTCGTCACTTGCAGCGGAATCAGCTCCGGATCCGCGCGCCGCACGCCGAGCTTGCCAACACGAATCTGCGTTTGAACCGCGTCGGGCTTGTCGATGAGCCAGATATGCTGGCCGGAAATCGGCGCGGGAACTGCGGGCGTTGCGGCAGGCAAATCGATTTTGGCCCAATCGCCAAAATATTTTTCCGCTAGCGCAAATGCTTCCTCTGGAGCGATATCTCCAGCGAACGCGAGGAATCCCTGGTTGGGCGCATAGTGCGCGTCGTGAAATTTGGCGAGATCTTCGCTCTTCAACTTTTTAACCGTGTCGGGCGTTCCCTCGATCGGCCAGCCATAAGGCGAACCGCTGTACACCACGTGATTGAACGTGAGCGACGCGAGGTAATCGGGATTCGAATATTGCACCGTGAGAGATGAGAGGAGTTGTTCGCGGCGGCGGTCGAGTTCCTCGGGCTTGAATGCCGGATGAAGGACGACGTCGGACATCAGATCGAGCCCGAGATTCAGGTCTTTCTTGACGACGTTGAGCGTGATGGTGGTTGCGTCCTTGCCTGCCTGTGCCGTTAGCTGGCCGCCGACAAAATCGATCGCGTCAGCGATGTCCTGAGCCGACCGCCGCTTGGTTCCCTGCGTCAGCAGGTTCGCGGTCATCTGAGAGACGCCGGGCTTCCCGCCGGGTCGTCGATGCCTCCTGCCGAGAAAATGATAAGTCTCGCGGCAACGGAGGGTTCGCTGCGATCACTGACTACGAAAACCTTCAGCCCATTAGGAAGAGTCTTCGTAGCAGCCGAAGGAAAGTGATATGGCGTCGGAGCGCCCGGGCCGGGCATGTGAGGGTCGAGTTTTACGCCGGGAGGGACGACGCCCGTGCCGTCCTTTTGGTCTTTTTGATCCTGCTGCGTGGCGGGATGCTTTTCCGCGGGTGGCGCGGATGTCTGCTGACCGAACACCGCAGCGCTCGTCAGACTGACCAGCCCGAATAAAATCAGCCATTGGCGCACTGCGAACCTCTTCATCGTTGCTCCTGGAATAAATGCTCGAATTTGCATGCGTTCAGTCTCGGCCATGTGTTTCATCACTGTGCCGCTGGCTTTACGAGCAGAACAGTGGCGTGCTGCGGTACAAAATATTCCGCTGCCGCGCGCTGCACGTCTGCCGGAGTCAGCTTCAGATAGTGACCGAGCTCGGTATTTACGAGGTCGGGATCCTTGCCAATCACGGCCGCCGCTCCGAGTGCGACGGCTTTTTCCTCGTCGGTATTTCGTCCCAGGATGAATCCGGAAATTTCCTGATTCTCAGCCTTATCGAACTCTCGCGCCTCGACCGGCTTTGTCTTCAGTTCATCGAGCACGGCGACTACCGCCTTTCGGCCCTCTTCGGCGGTGTGTCCCTGATTCATGATGGCGTAGGCCCAGAACAGATTCGGATCTTCCGTGAAATTGCCGAAGCCTGCGGCCTGCACGGCGATCTGGTCTTTGTAGACCAGCGTTTGGTACAGGCGGCTGCTCTCGCCTCCGGCCAAAATGTTAGAGGCTAAATCCAGTGAATAAGAATCGGGCGCATAACGGGCGGGGATCTTGTAGCCGATCACGGCCGCGGGAAGCGGCGTGTTGGAATAGGACTTGTTCACCACGCGCTCTTCCGTTTGCGCGGGCTCGGGCTTGTCGATCCGCGGAATCGGTTTTGCGGAGGCCGGGATACCTTCGAAATATTTCTTGGCCCAGCCGAGCGCTTCGTCGGATTTGAAATCGCCGACGATGATCAGCGTCGCGTTGTTCGGCTTGTAGAAGGTGTTGAAGAAAGCGCGCACGTCCTCGATCGTAGACTTGTCGAGATCGGCGATGCTTCCGATCGCGGTGTGGTGATAGCCGTGAACCGTGAACGCAGCGGCGCGAAGATCCTCTTCGAGCAAGCCGTACGGCTGATTATCGACGCGGACGCGCCGCTCTTCTTTCACCACCTCGCGCTCGGACTTGAAATTCGCTTCGTCCACGTTGAGGCTGCCCATGCGGTCGGCTTCGAGCCAGAGAACGCGCTCGAGATAATTGCTCGGGAAGGTCTCGAAGAAATTCGTGTAGTCGTCGTACGTGCTGGCGTTATCGAATCCGCCGGCGGCTTCGATGATGCGGGAGTGCTCGTCAGGCCCGACGTGCGCCGAGCCTTTGAACATCAAGTGCTCGAAGAGATGCGCGAAGCCGGTGTGGCCGGGTTGCTCGTCTTTCGCGCCCACGTGATACCAGACTTGCAGGTTGATCACGGGAGCGGCGTGGTCCTCGAGCAGAATCACCTGCAAGCCATTGGCAAGCGTGTGCGTGGTGAAATTAAGCTTCGGGGGCCGGACCTGTTCCGGTTTGTCTTGTTTCTCCTGCGCGGCGAGCGATCCAGCCAATGCCGCGACGAACAGCAGAGCGATAGCGAAGCGACTTCCAGTCCTCATAAACCGATAACTCCCATCCCGAGGGATTTATTGCGCGTGATGCTCGCAAGGCGGAAAGGCCTGCGGTAAAGATAAGCCCGTTATCAGAACCGCCTGCAACCGAGAGAAGATTCTCCAGTATCCTAGACGCTCATTGCGGCTGTCAAATTTGCCCGGAGGATTGTTCCCCGCAGCTTTCTGCGCGACTACTTCTGCCTGCCACGGGTATTTAGACGTATACCAACAGGAAAAGGCTACTTCGCGATTGATTGCGGCGCGCTAAAGGCCGTCGTAACCTCGACTATATCTCGATTTGAACTGTTGATCGCGGATTTCATTGCGAGGCGACAATGCGAAGTTTAGCTGGGCTTCTGGTGGTAGCGCTGATTTCGGTGCTGGCTTACAGGCTGTACTTTTCGAAAATGCAATCTTCGGAGACCGGCACGCCTATGCAGACGATCAGCGTGGTGGGCGTGAAGAACGACCTGCTTGCAATCGCGCAGGCCGAGCGCGCCTACCAGGCGGAACACGGATCGTATGGCTCGCTCGAGGAATTGAAGTCAGCTGGTGCGATGTCAATGCTCAGGGATGGTCGCGACGGGTATTCCTACGAAGTGGAAACGTCGGCGTCTGGTTTTCAAGTGACGGCAAAATGTTCGCCCGCCACGAATCCCGGCTGCTCGAACTGGTCGGTCGATCAGACGATGCAGGTGCAGCCGGCGCCATAGGGCTTCGCGCCTCCTGGCCAGTGCGGCGGCGTTGTAACCGCTCCGCATCTCGCAACCGGCTTTGGTCGTGGAACATTCTTTGTCGCCGCCGCCCGCAACCCGCTACGCTGTGCGAGGAGTCGTAGTCACGGCCGGTAGTTTTGAACCGCACTCCGGGCAATTCGCCCAGCCGTGCTCAACTGCGCGACCGCAATTAGGGCAAGTGGGCTTCATCGCTGTTCCGCAATATGGGCAGAAAACAAATCCGGATTTTACCGGTGTCGAACATCCCGGACACGGCCGCGGCAGCGCATCGCGCAGAATGAAGTAGATGATGATTCCGATGCCATTAGGGATCAAAGCCGCGAGCCACATCCACATCGCATAGCGCATGCCGCGGCGCTTCGCATCCGCGTACACATAGCCAATCAGCAGAACCCAGGCATAGGCGAAAAGAAAAATACCGAAGGCAAAGGCCAGTTTCCCCGCGATTGGCCAGTACTTCATTTCCTTGTCGCCGGGGATGAAGACAGTCAACGCGAGCGTCGCCACACCCAGGTAGCAAACGGCCCCAATGACCCACGCCGTCCGTGGAATTATTTTCAGCGCTTCGCTGAAGCGGCTCATGCCAAGCTCCTTTCCCGCCGTTGATGGCGTGCCAGCAAAACAGCTGCGATTCCGCCCGTCAGCCACACGAGCGACGTGAATCCCGCAAATCCCAGCCACGATTGATTCAGCCGCGGGTCAAGCAAACTCAAAAGGCCGCCGCTTACGAGGCGCACGATTGGCCAGCTCGTCAGCGTCAGCGCCCAGGCAAACAGCACCAGAGAAATCATTACGCGGCGATTCCACGCGTTCTCGCGTTCGTCAATCACTCGCGCTTCGGCTCGCGCGCAGGTTCTTTGCACCAGGTCCGCCGACGGTTGCGGCGTTGGCAGCTGCCGCAGACCGCGAGACAAGAGTTGCCATTGCTCCATCTCAGCCGAACATTGCGGGCAAGTCCGCACGTGCTGCATTACTGGTTCTAATTCGTTCGGCTCGAGTGCGTCTGCTGCAGCCAGCGCCAGCATCTCGCGAATCTTGTTGTGCTCGGTCACTGAAAGGTTCTTCACATCGATCGATTCGCTCATCGCCAATTCTCCCCGGCATAGCGCGTTTCCAGGCTGTTGCGCATCTGTTCGAGCGAACGGCGCAGCCTGGATTTCACGGTGGAAAGCGGAATGCCGAGCACCTGCGCGATCTCCTCGATCTTCATTTCTTCTTCGAATCGCAGCGTCATCACTTCCCTGTAAGCGAACGGCAATTCGTCGAGCGCCGTTCCCACGCGGCTCGCGCGCTCGTTTTCGAGAATGCGATCGAGCGGCGCCGGGCCATGCGCCACCAATCGATCGAGCGCAGTCTCCTGCGATTCATCTTCCGAAATTGGCTCGATCCAAACTCGCCGGCCGAATCCGGCGAAGATGGTCAATCGCCAGATTGCGCGCCACCGTGAATAGCCAGGCGTCGAAATTTCGGCTCGGATCGAAGCGCCGGATTTTTTCCGCCACGTGAATCCAGGTTTGCTGAAAAAGATCCTCCGCTTCGCTCCGGTCACGCACCAGCCGCAGCAGAAAGCGATATAGCCGATTCTGATAGCGCGATACCAGCGTCGAGAGCGCATCCAGGTCCCCACGCCGAAGCTGAGCAACATCGGCCTCGAGCCCCACGCCTCCCTCCCATCGCAATGCGGCGGTGCCCATCATATCTGTAATACGGTGAGAGGTTCTGAAAAAGACTCAGCCGTCTCGGCGGGACGTTCGATTCGTAGGTATGTTATAAATCAATGCTTTGACGACGCCTTCCATCGCGAGCGTGGCTGCGCCAAGTGGCGTTCGCCTCGAAATCTCACCCGCCACGGCGTTTATCGACGACGAATTGAGCATCCGAATTCTCGGTTCGAGGCCGCGCGAAACTGTGACCATCCGCGCCTCGACCGCAGACGATGACAACCGCGTATGGAGTTCGCACGCGATGTTCGGCTGCGGATTCGTCCGGCATCGTCGACGTCACATCGCAGGAACCGCTGAGCGGCACCTATCGCGGTGTATCGCCGATGGGCTTGTTCTGGTCGATGAATCTCGAAAGTGCGGAGGAAGGTGGCCGCTCGACGTTCGCGAAAAAGAATGTCACCGCGAACAAAGTGACACTGGAGATTCGAGCAGCCGAGCGCGTGATAGCCGCCACGCACTTCGAAAGGGATTACCTCGCGCCCGGCACTCAAACGCGCGATTTGCAGGTGCCAGGCAAACCAGCGACGAACGGTGCGCAGACCGTCGGACGATTATTTCTGCCACCCGGCGCAAAGACCGGCGATCGCCTTCCCGTTGTCATCGTTCTCAGTGGCTCCGGCGGTGGCTTCGATCTCGACAAGGCCGCGTTAATCGCTCGTCACGGTTTCGCTGCGTTCGCGCTCGCTTATTTCGGCACGCCGCCTCTGCCCACGTGGCTTCACCACATTCCACTGGAATACTTCGAGGCGGCGTTCGGATGGCTCTGCGCGCAAGCCGAAGTTGATGCGCAGCGGCTAGGCCTGCTTGCCGTTTCGCGTGGCGCTGAGCTTGCCCTCCTCCTCGGTTCGAGATTCCCGCAAATTCGCGCGGTTGTCGCCTACGCGCCGAGCAGCGTCGTATGGGCAGCTGGCGGACGCGACAAGCAAACCGGCGAGTTGCCTCCGTCATGGACGCATAACGGTGAGGCTATTCCTTTCGTTCCGCTTCCTCTTCGCCAATTTATTTTTCGCTCTGCTATCCCCGTGGCCCTGCTGAAGCGACCGGTCATGTTCCGCGATCTCTTCCATGCTGGGCTGCGAAATTCAAAAGCCGTGGCGGCGGCCGCAATTCCAGTCGAACGAATCCACGGTCCCATCATGCTCATCTCTAGCGGCGACGATCATCTTTGGCCGGCCGAAGAGATGAGCGAAGCAATCATCGCGCGCCTAAAAAAACACGGTTTCGCACACCGCGTCGAGCACCTCCATTACCCGAACGCCGGCCACATGCTGCGATATCCCCACTTGCCAACGACCGCTCGCGCCTCGCGAAATCCTCATCTACGCAACGCTCGCTATTCGTTTGGCGGCACCGCACCCGCTGACGCGGAAGCGCAAGCAGACTCCTGGCGCCGCGCGATCGCATTTCTCAAATCAAGCCTCACATAGAGCACCGCCCAGCGTTTTGGCGCCTCTGCGAGCATCCCTGCGCATATGCTAGAATAGCGTTCTGTGCTAAAGGTTCTCCAGAACCTCCTCGAATTGCAAAGTGTAGACGTGCGGCTCAACGACGTTCGCGCCCGCCTGGCCGCTTTTCCGAAGAAAATCACTGATCTCGATGCCCGCATCGCTGCCGCGAAAACCGAGCTCGAGCAGAGCAAAGCCGCACAGCTCGCCACCATAAAGGACCGCAAGAAATACGAGCTGGACGTGGAGCAGCACAAGGAACGCGTCCGTAAATACCGCGACCAGACCGCCCAAATCAAAACCAACGAAGCCTATAAAGCTCTTCAGCACGAAGTGCAGATGGCCGAAGAGGAAATCGCGAAGGCCGAAGATCGCCTGCTCGAGCAGATGGTGGCCAGCGAGGAGTACGATCGCCGCATCAAGGCCGCCGAGAAGAGACTGAAAGAAGTGGAAGAATCCGTTCGCACGCAGCGCGCCGCGATCGAATCAGAAAAAGCTGCGGCCGAAAAGGATTTGGCGCTCGTCGAGGCCGATCGCAAGCGCGTCACGTCGGAAGTTCCTGAAGATCTGCTCGACCACTACGAACGCATCGCGAAACGGCACGGCGGCGTTGCTCTCGCCGAAGTGGACAATGAGAAGTGTTCGCTCTGCGGCATGCAAATTCGCCCGCATGTGTTTCAAAAGATGCGCAACGCGAACAACGAGGATTTGTTTCACTGCGAGACGTGCACTCGAATTCTCTACTATATCGAGCCCACAGCGGTGCCGCCGCTCGACGATCACAAACCCCAGGCATCGGGTGCTCGTCCGCCTCTTCCACCGGTGAAAATTAGCGCCGGAATCTTGATTGCCTGTCACACCCTCGGGAGCGCCTGCCGCCGATGAAGCGTTCTTCAAAAACCCGCCGCCCTCGAGCGCGCGCCTTTTTTCCGAATCGCATGCCGCCGCGCCGCCCGCAGGAGTTCATATCGCGAATATTGACGGAGCATCGCGCGGCAATCCGGGCCCAGCTTCTTACGCGGTCGTCATCCGCGATCCGAGCCGGAAAAACAATCCTCGAACTCGCAAAAAATATCGGCCGCGAAACGAATAATGTCGCCGAATATTACGCTCTGCTTGCAGCTCTCGATTACGCGACGAGCCACAACATCTCCGCGCTGCGTATCCGCAGCGATTCCGAATTGCTCGTTCGCCAGATGCAGGGCCGCTACAAAGTGAAAAGCGCCGATTTGAAGCCACTGCACGAGCGTGCCTCGAAGATGGCCAAGCAGCTTGGATACTTCGCGATCGAGCACGTCCGCCGCGAATTGAATCGCGACGCCGACGCGCTGGCCAATGTGGCTCTCGACCAGGCAGGCGTGCCGAAATTCGCCGGCACGGGTAGCACGGCTTCAGAATCGCGCGCAAGCTCGCTTCCCGCTCAAACTTCAGCGCCGACGATCGCCGGATCCAATCCGAAAGTTGAGCCACGAAGGATTCGCGCGAGGTTTGCGAACGGTGTGCTTGTTCCAATCGAACCGCTCGATTTACCCGAGGGCGCGGAAATCGCAATCGAATTCCGCAGTATCCGCGGTGATAAGCCTTAGTTCCCAGCAGAAATTCTAAGCAGCGTTTTTCAGAACGTACGAGCGATACAGCGTGTCGCGCTGCGCAGGAATGTATCCGGCATCGGAAATAATTCGACGCAGTTCCGCCTCGTTCGTCCGGTTGCGCACACCGGCCGCATAAACCACGTTCTCTTCAATCAAAATACTGCCCACATCGTCAGCGCCAAATTGCAGCCCCACCTGGCAAATCTTAATTCCCGGAGTGAGCCAGCTCGACTGGATATGATCGATGTTATCGAGATACAGCCGGCTGATGGCGAGCGTCTTTAGATAATCGAAAGCGGTGGCCTCGGGAATTTTCTTCCCGAGCGGAGTATTCTCCGGCGCAAAAATCCACGGAATAAACGCCGTAAACCCGCCCGTATCCTCCTGGATCCGGCGCAGGCGTTCCAGATGATTCACGCGGTGGCGATAGTCCTCGCCACAACCGAACATCATCGTCGCCGTGGTGCGCATCCCGAGCGAGTGCGCGATGCGATGCATGTCTTCCCATTCGTCGGACCGGCACTTCAGCCGCGAAATGCGCGCGCGAATTTCGTCGTCGAGAATTTCCGCGCCGCCGCCCGGAATCGAGTCGAGACCGGCATCGCGCAAGCGCGCGATCGTATCGCGCACCGAAAGCCCCGAAACCTCCGCAATACACAGAATTTCCGGCGCCGAAAAACAGTGCAGATGCACCTGCGGAAATTTCTGCTTGATCGAGCTCAGCATGTTTTCGTAAAACTCAACTCGCAGGTCCGGATGCAAGCCGCCCTGCATCAGCACACCTGTGCCGCCAATCTCAATCATCTCGCGGATCTTTTCGTAGATCGTTTCGAGCGAAAGAATGTAGCCGTCTTTCGCCCCCAGCGGCCGGTAGAACGCGCAGAACGAGCAATACTCCGTGCAGAAATTCGTGTAGTTGATGTTGCGATCGATCTGGTAGGTGGCCACGCGCGGGTCGGTTTTCTTGCGGCGCACTTCATTCGCCGCCATTCCGATGCCGATCAGATCGTCGGAATTAAAAAGTTCGAGCGCTTCTTCTTGTGTGATTCTCATCGGCGATTGTGTTCCTTGGCGTCGGCCTTGGCTTATACCAGATATACCGGATCGTTCGTGCGCACAACACCTTCTCGCAGCACCGCGCCGTACACTCCTGAGCATCCCTCGTGATGGCGGGCCACTCTTTCCAGCACCACCGGAGAAGCCTCGGCCGTGTCCGGGTCGAGATTTATCATGACACAGCGCCCATCCTTTTTCACAATCCGAATCGCAACCGACTCGCCGATCCGCAGCTCGCGGCCCACAAGGCTGTCCTCAAAGAAAGGTCCACCAGTCGCCCACTCGACATAAAAATTCGCGCGGAATCGCAGTGGATTCAGTTCGATTCCGGTTTCCTCGGAGAGCGCCTGCACCGTCGCAAGGCCAAACACAGAAATCGGAGCCAGGTCCATCATGCTGCGCTCGGAATGGCGGAATTCAAGCGTCTTCTGGTAACGCTTCTCGAGCAGCTGCTTTAGCTTCGGATCGTCTGCGCGCAGGGTTTCACCCTCCGGCGTCGTCACCTCTGCAGCGTAATTCGCCGAAAAAATCTCTGATTCGATGGGCAACGCATTGAGAAACCGCGGGCGGAACAAAATCATATCGCGCCCTTTGCGCGCGGTCATCCATGGAAATTTCGCGGGACCTTCCACGTCAACGAAAGCGTAAACGCGGTCGCCCAGCAGGCCCGCATATGTCACGTAAGAAGCGTCGAGGTCCTCGCCTGCCATTCCTTTCACGGGATACCGGCGCAACCTGCTGAGTTTGCCGATGCACTCCACCGCTTCAGGCTCCGCGACGAGCGGTGGATTGGGCGGGCAAATTCACGAATTCGAGCGGACGATTGCGGGGAATTAATCCGGCCGAAGCTGCCTTCTCATAATAGAGATTCAGCCCCTCGAGATTTTCCTCATCGAGGTCGAAGTCGATGTTGTCGATTAGATATCGCTCAAGCGCTTTGGCGGGTAGATCGAGTTTGACGGAAGCAGCTTCGGAGATTTCGCGGATGCGCTCCATCCCGTATCGCTTCGACGCCTGGAAATCCGCCACCACTTCCGGCGTAATCGCATCGCGTCGTCCAGCCCAGATGGCCAGCACGCACGGCTTGCCCGTCATCTCGCGCCACTGATAGGCCACGTCGTACACGAACACTGTCTCGAATCCCGGCACCGGCATGTCTTCCGGGTCGCCCTGGCAGCATGCTCCACCGCCCGGCAACTTGCCTGAGAGGGCTTCCATTTTCAGCGCCACGCGCAGCGCCGGATCGCCAATAACGAGCGCGGCGTCCGCCTCCTTGAGCATTTCGGAAGGATCGGGCGCGGCCTCCACGTACTCAGGCTTGATTCCCCAGTAGCCAGCCGCCAGCAGTTTCACCAGCGCCGCCGAACTACGCGAACTCGAATCGAGCGCAATGCGCTTCGCCATATCAATCGGCCGCTTCGACACGACCAAAATGCTGCGAACCTCACCCTTCGCCGCCACCGCCATATCCGGCAGCGCCACCACATTTTCCATGCGCTGATATTCAATCGCGGGAATGATGGCTACGTCCACATCGCCTTGGCGCAAAGCTTCTGCGCATTGCGAGGGCACCGTGAACGAGAGTTCGTATTTGCCTTCGAGTGGTCCTTCGGCAAATCCCCACACGAGCGGCGCTGTATTCAAGTATTCGACAATTGAAATGCGAAGCTTGCTCACTTTTTCCTCGTTCCGTTAAATCCCAATATAACACAATGCCCAACGCAGCCTTGGACGGGTACGGCGACACCCAAGACGCGCCGTAGAACCAATCGCGATCGGTAATAAAAAGGCACGCCTCGGCAATCAAGGCTGCTGCGGAAACCGGATGACCTCATCCTCGGTGGGAATTTCCATCTCCTCTTTCACCGGCACTCCGTGCGAATCGGACGGTTTCCAGCCGTCGCCCTTGCCTTGAAGTTCGTATGTTGCGAAAGCGTATGGCAGCCCTTCACAGCCAAGTTCCGAATTGCGCGTTGCAGATATGAAAGTGCAGATGCGGTTCCGAGGAATTTCCTGAATTGCCGAGAAGTCCGAGCACCTGACCGCGGTGCACTTTGTCGCCGACTTTCACGCGGAGCGAGCCTGGCTGCAAGTGCGCGTAGAACGCGTAGAGTCCATCGCCAATCTCCATGATCACATTGTTGCCACCAACAGTTTCGAGCGTGATGGGGACCACCGGCGGTTTATTCGGGATATTTTGCGGAATTCCATCTTTTGTGCTTGTCACCACACCGTCGGCGACTGCGTGAATTTCTTTTCCGTAGGCGCGATAGTTTTTGTTGTCCTCTGAGTCGCCCTGATACGTTTTGCCGTCAGGATTCAGTTGCACCCAATCGATCGCGAATCGTTGCGAGATGTATGCGCGGCCGTTCACGGGAATGAAGGCCCGCCGGTGCTGCGACTTGTTCGAAGGTCCGTTCCCTGCGACCCAATCTTTTCCCTGCAGGGGCGAGCTGATTACCACAACCGGTTTCCGGTCCGTCGAAACGGCGACGCCATCGAGCGTGATCGCCTCCGGATAATCGCCAATCTTCATCGCGATGCGATGACTGACCTTCGCGGGCACGTCTTCTGCTTTGTCGAACGTCAGCCACATATAAACGATCGCAAACGCCCCTGGCCCTACCTTCGCTTTCTCTGAAACAGTTTGCCCCGGCCGGTCGATCATCCCTTCTAATTCGGTGCCTGAATAACTCGCAATGGGCTTCACACCGGAATCGCCAGTCACCGCGTCAAGCCGGGTGAGCAGGCAGTCCCATTTGCCAAGGTTCGTCACCTGCAGTTCATACACGAGATGCCATTTGCCCATCGGCCTTGAACGCCCATGGATCGATCGGCGAAAGCACTTGAAGCGGCGGGCCCACAGGTTTCGGCGTGTGAATCTCGGAGTTTTTAGCGGCCTGCTCCGGCGCAGCTTCGCTGGCGACTGTGTCGGCAGAAGCAGACTGTGCGCCTGATTGCCTCGGCATAAATCCAAAAGCCAGAATTGCGAAGAACCAAACGGCACAAATCTTCGAATTCGCGTTCATATACCGCCCCGCCCCGTCAGTCAGTCCGAAGCATTCGGATAGTATCAGTGCAAAGTTGCGAAGGAGAACTCGATATGCAACTTTCCTCGCTCGAAAGCGTATCTTGAAAAGAGTTCAGCAATCAGCCGATCTCGTGGTCCTCACGCAGCCGACGCCACGAGTTTCGCAAAGTTCCGATACACAGTTCGAGGCGCACGCATCGTCTACTCCGCCTCTGCGCACTAATCCTTCGCCATCTAAGTACATATACGGATATTGCCTTGCTTGACATCAACCCACGCCACTGCGTACCCTCGCGGCAGAGCCTTCCTTATAGATGGATTCCGACCATTACTTGGGGTGGTTGGCGCTGGCCCTCACGCCAGGCCTCGGCGCACGCATGGCCGGAAAACTCCTGCGCGAGATGGGCAGCCCGCAGCAGATTTTCAACGCCTCGCTCACTGAACTTGAAGGCCACCACCTCCCTGCCGCCGTAGCGCAAGCCATCCACTCCGGCCGCCCGCTAAGCGATGCCGCAAAAGAACTAGCCGCAGCCCAGGCGGCCGGCTGCAAACTCCTCACCTGGGACGAACCCGAGTACCCAGCCCGCCTCCGCGAAATCTACGATCCGCCACCCCTCCTGTATGTACTTGGAAACATAGAACTTCTAAGCCGGCACCTGATCTCGATCGTCGGCTCGCGTCGTCCGACCCCTTACGGGAATCAAATGGCCGAGCGCTTGGGGCGCGACCTCGCCGATCGAGGAATCGTCGTCACGAGCGGCATGGCTCGAGGAATCGACTCCTGCGCTCACAAAGGCGCGTTGAGTTCAGCAGGCGGCGCCACGATTGGCATCCTGGGCTCAGGAATCGACGTGGTTTATCCCAAGGAGAACAAGAAAATCTTTGCCGATATGCAAACGCGCGGCGCAATCATCAGCGAGTTTCCGATGGGCACGTTTCCAGCGCCTCAAAATTTCCCCATCCGCAACCGGATCATCGCCGGAATTGCGCTGGGGGTTGTAGTCGTCGAAGGCGCGCAGTACTCTGGATCCTTGATCACCGCGCGGCTGGCCATGGAGTTTGGCCGCGAGGTCTTCGGCGTTCCAGGCAACGCTACCCAGCCCACCAGCTTCGGACCGAACCAACTGATCAAACAAGGCGCCAAGCTAGTCACCAGCTGGGAGGACGTGATTGAAGAGTTGCCCACGCCCGTTCGCGCTGAGCTGCTCCCGGTGGAATCGGCCTCGGCCGAACAGCGAGCCGCCCTGCTCGACGAAACTTTCGTCCCGGCCGAGCGAACTTTGTATGAGTTGTTAAACGTCGATCAGGCCCGCCATATCGACGAAATTATGGAGGTTTCCGGGCTCACGTCGTCCGAAGTGCTGGCCACGCTATTTGACCTGGAGCTCAAAGGCGTGGTACGTCAGTTACCTGGGAAGCAATTCCTGAAAGTCCTCTTGTAGTCTTCTCCGGGACAGCAGGTAGGATGGTACGGCGCTCCGTTCAGGCGGAGACGTAGCTTTCTAGTGGAAGTTGGATTTCGCTAGGAACCTAGGAACGAGGAACACAGAGACAGATGGCACGATCACTCGTAATCGTCGAATCGCCCGCCAAGGCGAAAACGATCAACAAATATTTGGGCCGGGGCTACACGGTGAAAGCCTCCTACGGCCACGTGATGGATCTTCCCACGAAGACCATTGGCATTCTTCTGCCCGGCGAGCAGAACGGCAAACGCAAAAAGAAACGCAAATCGAAAGCCAAGGCCGGCGCGAAGGCCAAACCCGAGAAACCAACGCCGAAGCCAATTCCGGTCACGTCCGAAAATATCTTCGAGCCCACCTACCAGGTGATTCCCGGCAAGATCAAAGTAATCAACGAGCTTCGCAAAGCCGCTCAGACCGCCGACGCCGTCTACCTCGCAGGCGACCCGGATCGCGAAGGCGAAGCGATCTGCGCCCATCTCGCGCATGTACTGAGCAAGCCTTTCAGGCCGCCGGTAGAAGTCGAGACCAACGGAAAAAACTCCAAGAAAAAGAAGCTCGCCCCAGAAGACGGCAACGGAAACGCCAAGGTCACCGCCAAAGAAGTCGCAAAGTTAGTCGTAAAGCCGCCCAAAGCGGAGCCCGCCGCCACCTCCGCGTCCAAAATCTTCCGCGTGATGTTCAACGAAATCACGCCGAAAGCAATCCGCGCCGCCTTCGAGCATCCTTCGCAGGTGAATGAAAATCTCGTCGACGCGCAGCAAGCCCGTCGCGTCCTCGACCGCCTCGTCGGCTACAAAGTTTCGCCCTTGCTCTGGGACAAAGTCCGCCGCGGCCTTTCCGCCGGTCGCGTCCAGACCGTCGCGCTCCGCCTCATCGTCGAGCGCGAGCAGGAAATCCGCGCCTTCGTTCCCAAAGAATATTGGACGATGCACGCCCTCCTCGCCGCGGGCGAGCCGCCGGCCTTCGAAGCCAAGCTCATCAAGTACAACGGCGAAGACATCGAAATTCCCAACGAAGCCGAGGCGCAACGCGTTCTCGCCGCCGTCGAGCACGCCATCTGGCAAGTCGCAAGTGTTGCCCAAAAAGAAAAGCGCCGCTTCGCTCCGCCTCCCTTCACCACTTCGAAGCTCCAGCAGGCCGGCTACAATCGCCTGCGCTTCACCGCCAAGCGCACCATGATGCTCGCCCAGCGCCTCTACGAAGGCGTCGAGCTCGGCAATGAAGGCTCCGTCGCGCTCATCACCTATATGCGCACCGATTCGGTGAGAGTCTCGGCCGACGCGATTGCCCAGGTCCGCGATCACATCGGCTCGGCCTACGGCGAAAAATATCTCCCCGAGAAGCCGAATTTCTTCAAATCGAAAAAAGACGCGCAGGAAGCCCACGAAGCAATTCGCCCCACCGATGTTGCCCGCACGCCGGAAAGCGTGAAGCCCTATCTCGACGAGTCCATGTTCAAGCTCTACCAGATGATCTGGCAGCGCTTCGTCGCCTCGCAAATGGTTCCGGCCGTCTTCGATCAGACCACGATTGACGTCGACGCCAGCGGCTACACCTTCCGCGCCACAGGTTCGGTGCAGAAATTCGACGGCTATCTCGCCGCCTATCAGGCCGTGAAAGACGAAGAAGAAAAGGAAGACGAAGGCGACGCCGCCGGCAACTCTCTGCCGCAAGTCAGCCAGGGTGATCAACTCCGTCTCGAAACCATACGTCCCGAGCAGCATTTCACCGAGCCTCCGCCGCGATACACCGAAGCGACGCTCGTGAAAGAGCTCGAGGAAAAGGGCATCGGCCGTCCTTCCACGTACGCCGCGATTATTTCGACGATTGTCGAACGCGAATACGTGAACAAGGATCAGGGACGCTTCACGCCCACATTGCTTGGCGAGCGCGTTAGCGAGCTGCTTGTGAAAGCCTTCGAAGACATTTTCGACGTGGGCTTCACCGCGCGCCTCGAAGAAGAGCTCGACGAAATCGAAGACGGCAAACTGCCCTGGCGCACGGCGGTGAAGGAATTCTGGGACCGCTTCGAAGTGGATCTCGATAAAGCCGCCGATCAAATGGATTCCTACAAGGCCGGCATCCCCACCGGAGAAAAATGCGAGAAGTGCGGCCAGGGCGAACTGCTCGAGCGCATCAGCCGCCACGGATTCTTTCTCGGCTGCTCGCGCTATCCCGAATGCGATTTCATTCGCGATCTGGCGGACGTCGCCAGCGACCAGCCCGACCCCGAGACCACCACGCAGTATTGCGACAATTGCGGCAAGGAAATGATCATCAAGCGCGGCCGCTTCGGCACCTTCCTCGCCTGCACCGGATATCCGGATTGCAAGACGACGCGCCGCCTGGTGCAGGGCACTCAAAAAGCGCGGCAGCCCGACGTTCCGCTCGATGAAAAATGCCCCACGTGCGGCAATCAATTGCTGCGCCGCCACGGACGCTTTGGCGAATTCATCGGCTGCGAAAAATATCCGAAGTGCAAGTACACGCGGCCCATCACGCTCGGAATCAAATGCCCGAAGTGCAACGAGGGCGAATTCGTGCGTCGCGGCACCGCCAAGGGACGAGGCCGCGGCCGCATTTTCTATGGCTGCAGCCGCTACCCGGATTGCGATTTCACAACGCCTCACGAGCCGATCAACGAGCCATGCCCGAAATGCGGCGCTCCGTTCATCGTCGAGAAGCGCACGAAGCAGGGCAATTTCCGCTCCTGCATCAAGGAAGGCTGCGACTGGGAAATCGAAGCTCCGCTTCCGCCGTTCGAATCGCTGGGTACGCCGCCGTCAACGTCGGCCACCGCACCCGCGGTCCCGCCGGCCGTGCCGTCCGGCGTTGCGTCCTGAATAGACGGGCGTGAAGCGAGTCACTACCTTTGTGATTTGGCAAGTTATTTGCCGCCGGTCGAAAGTCGATGAAGCAGCATATCGATAAGTTCGTCGAATATCTGCGCTATGAGCGCAACGCTTCTCCCAACACCATCCGCGAATATCGCCGCGATGTGACGCAGTTCATGGAGTTCCTCACCCCGCCCGGCGAGAAGACGATGCCACTGGGCCATGTCGATCATCGAGTGATCCGCGAGTTTGTTGGTTGGAGTTACGATCAGAAACTCGAGAAATCTTCTGTAGCCAGAAAGCTCGCCGCCCTTCGTACTTTCTTCAAATTCTGCGTGCGCGAAGGTGTCGTGAAACAAAATCCGGCGAGGCTCGTCAGCACCCCCAAACTCCCCAAGCGCGTGCCGCGCGTCCTCACCGCCGAGGAGATGAACGGTTTTCTCGACAACATTCTTGGTGGCAGTTCCGCAGCCTCAAAGCACAAACGGCCTGCGAAACCACGCAAGAAGCAGGACGACGCGAAGATCATGTTGAAGCGCGATCGCGCCATTCTCGAGCTTCTATATGCGTCCGGACTGCGCGTCAGCGAACTGGTCGGGCTGAACCTTGGCGATATCGACCGCGCCGGACAAATGCTTCGAGTCCTCGGAAAAGGACGCAAGGAACGAGTCGTTCCATTCGGCTCCAGCGCACAGGCCGCCCTCGAAGCCTATTGGCCGGTTCGCGACGAAATTCTCAACCGCCCCGGAACTGAACCCGAGATCCAGGCCGTATTTCTGAATCACTATGCGTGCCGCCTCAGCACCCGCTCCGTCCGCACAATTGTGAAAAAATACTCGCGCCTCGTCGACGTCAATTGGGACCTTCATCCTCACTCGCTACGCCATGCCTTCGCCACGCACTTGCTCGCGGATGGCGCAGACCTGCGCGCGATTCAGGAACTGCTCGGCCACGTCTCGCTCTCCACCACACAGCGTTATACGCAAGCCAGCATTCAGCAACTCATGAATGTGTATGACAAAGCCCATCCGCATGCTTAAATTTATCGATGCCAGGTTTCCGCTCTCTCCTGATTTTCACCGCCGCCCTTGGCCTTCTTCTCTTCTCGCAAAAAGCCGCCGCCCAGGATAACTACGAAATTCAGGTGTACGGCTACGATACCGTCGAGCCCGGCCATACCATGGTGGAACTGCACAGCAATTTCACGATCGACGGCTCCAAGCAAATGGTCAACGGCCTGTATCCCACGAATCACGCACTTCACGAAACCATCGAAATCACTCACGGTTGGACCGACTGGTTTGAGACCGGCTTTTATATTTTCACTTCGGCGCGCTCGGGCCAGGGATGGGATTGGGTTGGTGATCATATTCGGCCGCGCGTTCGCGTTCCGCCCAAATGGCACTGGCCGGTGGGAGTGAGTCTCTCGAATGAAATCGGTTACCAACGCCGGCAATTTTCCGTCGACACGTGGACCTGGGAGATCCGCCCGATTGTCGATCAACAAATCGGACGATGGTATTGGTCCATCAACCCCACACTCGATCGTTCGTTTCACGGCGAGAGCGTTCACCAGGGCGTAGTCTTTTCGCCGAATTTCAAATTCAGCTACAACTTCACTCCCAAGATTGCCGGCGGCCTTGAATACTACGGCTCGGTCGGCCCGGTGACAGGATTCGATCCGATTTCCCAGCAGCAGCATCAGATCTTTCCTGCGATCGACCTCAACATCGCGCCACAATGGGAAATAAATTTCGGCTTGGGCGTGGGACTCACCGGCTCAACCGACCACCTCATCGCCAAAGTCATACTCGGGTATCGTTTCAACTTCTAGCGCGCATCTTAGCGATGGACGAGCTTTCCACCACATCGCTATAATGCAGACAGTACAACTTGCAGAGTTTTCGGGCATCTAAAGCAAGTGCCCCACACGAAGAGCTGGCAAGGACCCCTGAGGATGAAAACTGCATCGGTTAAGAAGACACTCACCATACCGGAAGTTCGTCCCAAAGCTGCAGCCTTGCAGATGTACCTCGAGACGATTTGCTACAAAACTCGCGAGCGCCTGGAACTCATCAACATTACCAAGGACCTGAACGAGGTGGTGCGCAAGCATGGACTGAAAGCGGGGTTCGTCCTCGTGCAATCGCTCCACACCACCACCGCTATTTTCATCAATGAGTTTCAGCAGGCGCTTCTCGACGACATCAAGTCCTTCCTCGAACGGCTCGTTGGCCGCATAGATTATTGGCGCCACAATGATCCCAAACTCTCCGAGTGCAATCGCCAGAATGCCGATTCGCACCTGCGCGCCATGATTCTGGGCCACACACTCTCAGTGCCGGTCCGCGATGGCGAGCTCGCGCTCGGCTATTGGCAATCCATCATCCTTGCCGAGCTTGACGGCCCGCGCGACCGTTCGATTCAAGTGCAAGTCCTCGGCGTCTCAGAAAATTCAAAGTAAAGTTTAAACACGTTCGCGCGCTGGCTTCGTTCCCATCGTCGCGCGCGCTTTCTGAAGAAATTGATGCGGCGTGAACGGTTTCTGCAGAAACGCCGAATTTTCCGGCAACCCTTTGCGGCACAGCACCTCGTCATCCGTGTAACCCGACATATAAAGCACTCGCATCGCCGGCCGCAATTTGCGCATTCGATCCGCCAGTTCCGGTCCGCTCATTTCCGGCATCACCACATCCGTGATAAGCATATGAATCGTCTCTGTCTCTTTTCGGGCAATACTTAGCGCGTCCGAGCCGCTCGACGCCGCGAGCACCCGGTAGCCATTTTCTGCAAGCAGATCGCGCGCGAGCCGCAGCACCACCGGCTCATCTTCCACGAGCAGCACGGTTCCCTGCCCCGTCAGCGTCTCCATAACCGCCGGATCCGCGATTCGCCTTTCCGGAATCTCGGGAGCGTGCGGCAAATAAATTCCGAACGCCGCGCCTTTTCCCGGTTCACTTTCCACCGTGACGCACCCGCCGCTCTGCTTCACGATTCCGTACACCGTGGAAAGTCCAAGCCCGCCTCCCACTCCTGCCTGCTTCGTGGTGAAGAACGGCTCAAAAATCTTCGCCATCACCTCCGGACTCATGCCGCGTCCCGTATCCACCACGCGCAGCCGAACGTACTTCCCGGGAATCAAGCCCGGATGTTGCCGCGCGAACGCCGGGTTCACTTCGATGTTGCAGGTCTCCATCGCCAGCGTGCCGCCATTCGGCATTGCATCGCGCGCATTCAACGCAAGATTCAATACCACCTGCTCCAATTGTGCCGGATCAGCCTTCACAGATCCTGCGGCCGGGTCGAGTCTCATCTCCACGTGAATGTCTTCGCCAATCACGGGACGCAGCAGACTTTCCGCCTGCCGCACCAGCGCATTGAAGTCGAGCACTCTCGGCTGAAGAACCTGGCGGCGGCTCAGCGCCAGCAGGCGCGACGTCAAATCGCGCGCCCGTATCGCCGCCGAGTTAATTTCTTCCGTCATGCGCTGCAAATCTCCCGGCGGCACTTTTTTCTTCAGCAGCTCGCTATATCCCAGGATCCCGACCAGCAGATTGTTGAAGTCGTGCGCCACGCCTCCCGCGAGCCGGCCTACCGCCTCCATCTTCTGCGCTTGCCTGAGTTGTTCTTCGAGCGCTTTCCGCTCGGTCACATCGCGCAGAATTGAAATCAGGCACATGGTCCCTTCGAGTTCAATGGTGTGCGCCGACATCTGAATGTTACGCACTTCGCCTGACTTCACCGAGAAACGAACTTCCAGATCGCGTACCTCGCCATCTCGCTTCACGATGGCTACCATCTGATCGCGTTCTTTCGGATTGAGCCAGATCCCCAAGTCGAGCGACGTTCGGCCCACCGATTCGCCGCGCGCAAATCCCGTCATCCGAATGAAGTTGTAGTTCACGTCGAGAATACGGCCGTCGTCGAGGGTGCTGATCACGATCGCGTCCGGGCCCGCCCGAAATGCTTTGGAAAACTTCTCCTCGGAAATGCGCAAGTTTCTTTCTGCGTGTTTGCGGTCCGAGATTTCTCGGATGGCCAGGCAAACCGTCTTGTCGCCTTCGGGATATTCAATGCGATTCACGCGCGCGAGAAACCAGCGTTCGCCCTCCGGAAACGCGAGCGAATATTCGAAAATCTTCTCCCTTGCCGGTGGCGATCACTCGCTTGAAGAGTTCATGCGAAGAACGAAAGAAGTCCGCGTCGAAAATGTCCTCGGACCTTCTCCCCAGCAATTCGCTCCGAGGGCGATAGAGAAGTTTTTCGTCGTTCGCCCAGATATTCAGGAAGGTGCCTTCGGCGTCCAGCTCGAGAACGATCTGATCGATGGAGTTAATCAGCGCTTCGAGCCGCGCCGCTTCATGCTGGCGGGATTTTTCATCGCTTGCTATGACGGGAGCCTGAGGTACAGAATTTTTCTCTTCGCTCGAATTGTTTTTGGGCGTCCGTTTTGTCCAGCGGCCGAGCGGCAGGCGTTTTTTCATGGCCCGGCTGGGATGCTAGACGTTCAGCGTAAGCGAGGTCTCAGGAATAAATCCGTCGGAGCGGCGCTGGACGGCGCCGGCCGTGGGAGGAAACGGCATCTTTACGCGATCGACCGGATTGTAACGGGTGTCGCGCTCTACGGGCACTCGGCCTGCGGCTCGAATCAGGCGTTCGAGTTCGGCGCGCGTCAGATGCTCGGGCGTCGTGGCGCCGGCATCGTGATAAATCTTTTCTTCGACCACGGTGCCATCCAAATCGTCCGCGCCGAATCGCAGCGCCACTTGCGCGATCCGCGGCGTCAGCATCACCCAGTAAGCTTTGATGTGATCGAAATTGTCGAGCATCAGGCGCGAGACGGCCACCATTTTCAAATCGTCGATTCCGGTGGGCCCGGGCAGATGCGAGAGCTCTGTATTCGCGGGATGAAATGCGAGCGGAATAAATGTAACGAAGCCGTGCGTTTTGTCCTGCGTGTCGCGAAGCTGCAATAGATGATCCACGCGCTCTTCGGCTGTCTCGATGTGGCCGTAAAGCATCGTGGCGTTCGAGCGCAGCCCGATCTCGTGCGCGGTTCGCGCGATTTGCAGCCACATCTGGCCGCTCACCTTGTGATCGCAGATCACTTTGCGGACACGCGGATGAAAAATCTCCGCTCCGCCGCCGGGCAACGAGTCAACACCTGCATTCTTCATCGCCAGAAGCGTATCGCGAATCGAAAGCTTGGAAATGCGCGCGTAGTAGCCCACTTCCACCATCGTGAACGCCTTCAGGTGAACTTCCGGGAAGCGCTGCTTCAAGCCGCGAATTAATTCCAGGTAATACTCGAACGGCAAATCAGGATGCAAGCCGCCGACGATGTGAAATTCCGTCGCGCCTTCCGCGACGCCTTCCGCCGCGCGCTTGTAAATCTCATCCAGCGCGAATGTGTAAGCGCCGGGCGCGTCCGGTGAACGTCCAAAAGCGCAAAGGCGGCAATGCGCGACGCAAACATTCGTGGGATTAATGTGCCGGTTGACGTTGTAGTAGCAGATATTGCCGTGCTTCTTCTCGCGAACGTGATTCCCAAGCCAGCCGAGCGCAAGCAAGTCGTGCGATTGATATAGCGCAATGCCGTCTTCCGCATTGAGGCGCTCGCCGACCAAAACTTTTGCGGCAACCGGCTCCAACCGCGCATCCGTTATTTTAAGTTCGCTCGTAATTTGCATTCGAATTCTCAGGGACGCCCGACAACTGTTGCCGCGCCCCAGAACAAAAGGAATAAGAGACTAATATAGCCATTCACAGTGAAAAACGCAGCATTGATTTTGCTCAAATCGTTCGGCTTCACAAGCGAATGCTCGTAGATCAGCAGCGTTGCAACGACGGCAATCCCGGCCCAAGCCGGCCAGCCAAGTTGAAAGCTCAGCGCCAGCCATACGAGCAGTCCTACCATCACGATGTGCATCGCGCGCGCTATCAGCAGCGCACCTGCCACTCCGAATCGTTTCGGAATGGAATAAAGTCCCGCGGTCTTATCGAACTCGATGTCCTGGCAAGCATACAGAACGTCGAAGCCGCCGACCCACAGCGTGACTGCGGCACACAGAATCAGCATGCGCCAATCGAGCGAGCCGCGAATCGCGATCCACGCAGCGGCGGGCGACATGCCCAGGCAGAACCCGAGCACGAAGTGCGCCCATGTGGTGAAGCGTTTTGTGTAGGAGTAGAAGAACAGGACCGCCAGTGCGACCGGAGAGAGTTTCAGCGCCAGCGGATTCAGTTGCCACGCGGCGATTACAAGTAATGCTGAAGCGAGCAGCGTGAAGGCCCATGCAAAGCCGATGGAAAGCTCGCCGGTTGGCAATGCGCGCATTGCTGTGCGCGGGTTGCGGCGATCGTATTCGAGGTCGGCGATGCGATTCATGGTCATCGCGGCGGAGCGAGCGCCAACCATGGCCACGATGATCCAGAGAATTTGCCAGAGCGTTGGGAAACGGCCTGCATCGCGCGCGGCGAGCAGAGCGCCGACCAATGCGAATGGCAGAGCGAAAACGGAGTGCTCGAATTTGATCATTTCGAGCACGATTCGCAGTCGGCCTTTCTTCGGGCTGGAAGAAGCGGCTCTTTCAGCTAGCGCTGCGGGTTGTTCTTGGGGGGTCATTTACCGCCTATTAGAATTTCGTATGTTACTCATTTGCGGCCACTTACGCTGAGATTTAATCGCGCTACCGTGTATTAAACCATCGGGCTCCGCATGTTTCGACTGACCCGCAAGCGGCGCGCCCGCTACCTTATTCATCCAGCAGCCTCAGTTCCCAATTTAGGCACTTACATTTTATGTTGGTGCATCGGCTAGTGCAATCAATTGTTGTAGGGCTTTACGGCTTGCTGCCTTTCCAACGGTATTGCTTTTCCTGGGGCAAGCCGAGTTGGGCGAGGACGCGGTGGGCGAATTGTTCGACGAGATCGTCGATTTTTTTCGGGCCGTAGTAGAAGGCCGGCATGGCGGGCATTACGGTGGCGCCTGCGTCGTGGACGCGAACCATGTTTTCTAGGTGAATTCGATTGAGCGGGGTCTCGCGGAGGCATAGCACGAGCGGGCGACGTTCTTTCAGGCAGACATCTGCGGCTCGCGTGAGCAAGTCGTTCGCGATTCCTGAGGCGATGGCGCCGAGTGCTCCCGCCGAGCACGGGATGATAGCCATGGCGTCTACTACGGCGCTGCCGGAGGCGATGGTTGCGCCGATGTCTTTATTTTGGAGGTATTCGATTTTTTTTGCTGGTGTGCCGGTGAGGAGTGTGGGAAGTTTTTTTGCGTCGGTGGCGACAATGTCGAGTTCGGTGGAAATGAGGCGAAGGCCCGCTTCCGTGGTTACGAGATAAACGTGGCTGACGCGGCTGTCGGCGTCGAGCAAGCGGAGCAGGGTTTGCGCGTAGATCGCTCCGCTGGCGCCGGTGATGCCGATGGTGATTGTCTGGTGGCCGGATTGTGGCATCGCCGAATGAGCCTATGCAGAATGCCGAAATTTTGCAAGGCGCTCGGCGAAGAGTTCGGCAGCGCACCGCTTCATTACGGCCAGGATCAGAGGTGAATCCCGACTATTTCTTGATGGCTCTTACGATCAACAGCAGAACGACTGCGCCGGCCGTGGCCATCACCAACTGACCGATCAATCCATACGCGGCGAGCCCCAGTAGCGTGAAAATCCAGCCGCCCAGGACTGAGCCGACGATTCCAACGAGCAGGTCCATCAAAGTTCCCATGCCGTGGCCCTTTACAATCTTGCCGGCAAGAAAACCTGCGAGGATACCGATGATGATTGTCCAAAGCAGCCACATGTTGCGCCTCCTAGCGTGAACTTTGAATTTGAGCCCGTGTGTCCAGACGAGACCGATGCACCGAACAGCTGATTGCGTTAAGTGGCGGCACTCTAGCACAGTTCCTGCACGGTGGCAGAAGAGGAGCGCAGAAAGATGAGTGCTAGAATCTGGCGACGGGTGAAAGGCGAGTGATGGACGAGAGCGACATTCGAAATCTTCTGGAAGCGGTGAAGCGCGGGCAGCAGACCATCGATAGCACGGTGGCGAAGTTGCGACGGTTGCCGTATGAGGATCTTGGCTTCGCGAAAGTGGATCATCATCGCGGATTGCGCCAGGGCTATGCGGAAGTGGTGTTTGCGCGCGGCAAGACTCCCAAGCAGGTGGCGGAGATTGTGCGAGCGATGCTGCGGGCGAAGGCGTCGCACAATATTCTGGTTACCCGCGCAAACAAGAAAACTTTTGCTGCGGTAAAGCCGGCTGCGCGCGCAGCAAAATTGCGAGCTGAATTCCATGAACTTTCCGGCACGATTTCAATCGAACGCAGCCGAAAGACGCAGGGCAAAGGCCTGATTCTGATTGTTACTGCTGGGACAAGCGACATTCCCGTGGCTGAGGAAGCGCTTGTAACCGCGCGCTCGATGGGCAATCGGGCCGAGGCGATATATGACGTGGGCGTCGCTGGCTTGCATCGTCTGCTCGAGCACCGGGATAAATTGGCGGAGGCGCGCGTGATTATCTGCGTCGCGGGAATGGAGGGGGCGCTGCCGAGCGTCGTGGCGGGAATGGTTTCGGCTCCTGTGATTGCGGTGCCGACGAGCACCGGGTATGGGTCGAGCTTTGGCGGATTGACGGCGCTGCTCGCGATGTTGAACAGCTGCGCTTCGAACGTGAGCGTCGTGAATATTGATAATGGATTTGGGGCGGGCTGCGTGGCGAGCGTGATTAATAAGCTGTGATAGCCACGGAGGCACAGAGACACGGAGGAAGGAAGGAAAGAAAAAGAGGTGTCAGCTCTCGTGGGGATGCGCCAGGTAGTGCTGGCGCAGCAGGTCCTTTCCGTAATCGTTGCCGTTTGGAGTACGCACGACGCAATGAATATGCTGTCGCGTGGGCAGATCGCGGTCCGCCTCTGGCGTGAACTTTGCGAGGTTTGCCGGCCGCTGGTGATCGAATTCGATGAGAATTACGGGACTCTGAATGCGGTAGTAGAAAACGCTGTTGTCCTGCGTGCCACCGATCCACGCAAACCAAGTGTTCTCGATGTGCTTTTCCACTTCACTCATTTTTACGCGCGCGTGCCCGTCGTCCATATTGCTCACGTACAGTTGCACAAGGTCGCGCAACTTGCGGCGCGCCGGATCTTCCAGATCCTTCGCACGAATGCCGGCATAATCGAGCACCACGTTGTCTTTGAAAGCTTCCGTTAAATTGTTATTTCCGGTCTTGGAGAAGTTCAGGATCGCTTTCTGTTGCTGCGCTCCGGGTAGCGCTCGCACCATGTCCAAGCCCTCTTTCTGTTCCTCTTGAAGCACTACCAGGCCCTTGTATTTTCCCGACGTGGCGCGGACCGGTTCCGAGCCGAGGAACAGCGGCGTCATGACAACCTGGTCGCCCAGCACAAAGAAATTGACGATGGCGTGATGCCCGCTGAACTGCCAGCCCCAGGGATCTGTCGCCGATGGGATGCCCATGATCGTGATGTGGTATGGCCATTCGCCCAGAAATACGGGATCGTCAACAAGCTCTGCGAGCGTCTCATTCAATCGCATCACATTGCGCGTCAGTTCAAAACCCCGGGTGCTGAGCGACGCGCGCATCAAACCAAAAGCCAGATCGCGCTGCGCTTCTGACATTTCCTGGAGGCTAATGCCCTGGCGGACGTAAAAATGCTGGTTCATCCATTTCCGCCACTGGATATCGTCAACCGGAAACATGGTCTTCGCGAGTTGCTCATTGTTCAGCGAAGTAATGAATCTCTCCGCCGCATTTCGAACAGGCTCTGTGGAAACTCCGCTTGGACTGATTTGGAACAAGCCCGGCATCACGTCGCCATTCGTGGTGATTCCCCGAAATGGATCGGCAAGGCCTTTCTGTTCCGCTTCCTCTGACATCTTGCGAAAGCGTTCCGCCATTCCAACCGGATTCTTTTCCTTTTGTCCATAAGCGAACGGGGAAAACATGAACGCTGAGACTAGCGATGAAAGAAACGCGCGGCGGGAGGCGGCGTCAGACTTGCTGTGAGTGTGACCGGGGTGATGCAGTTTTTTGCACACGGCGCGCCTCCAGTGTTCCGGAAACGCTGAGAACGTAACACAGGCATTTCGCCCCGGCAATCATTGCTCACAATTCTTCCCGTGCCATAACAACTCTAATGTGTGGCTGCAGCGTCGCGGCCTTCCAGCAGAAATTCGTGGAGAGTTTGTGGATAGAGGCTCGGCGTTGAGCTGGCGCATCATCAGCGCGACTTGGCCACGATGGTAGGTGGAATGGTTGGCGAGATGTTGCATCAGGTGGCCGAGCCTGACTTGCTTTGTGCGAAACGGAATCAGTTTCTGCAGGGACTCGTTTGTGGTGCGATTCACGAATTGGATTAGTTTCTTCTCGACTTCCGCCCACTTCGACTGCACTGCTGAGACGCTGGGAAATACGTTGGGATTGAAGATGACAGACAGGCGCTTGTCCAAATCTGCGTGGAAGGCGTCGTCGGGAACGGGCTCGTTCCAATACTCGAGCCATGCCCACTCGCCGGCGACGATGTGGACGAGCGTGTCGCGCAGGGAGTGAAAGGCGCCGCCTAAGTCGCGGGTGAACTGCTCGGCGGTGAGGGTGGAGGCCGCCTGCAAGACCCGGTTGTTTGCCCAGCGGTCATATTCGAAGAGCAATTGAATGTCGTCTTTGTTCATGTGGTTAGTATCCGGCAGAAAGACGGCGAAATGTAGCAGCGAGTGGAATTCGTTTTAGGGCTTCAGCAGGACCTTCAGGACTCCTTTTTTCTGCGCGAATTTCATGGCTTTGCTTGCCTCGGAGAGCGGGAACGTTCGCGTGATGAGCGCGCGCGGGTCAACTAGCTTTGCGCGTAACAGGGCGATGGCCTTTGCGAACGGGCCGCAGCGGGAGCCTAGCATTGTGATTTCGTTCACTACGATGGGCCAGGATTCGATGGGGGCGGCGCCGTGAAATGTGGATTTCAGCACAAGGGTGCCGCGCGGTTCGGTGAGGGCGATTCCGAGGGTGAGGCCGGAGGGAGAGCCCGTCGCTTCCACGACGAATGGAAACTTCGCGCTTGCAGCACTGCGCCTTGAGATCCGTCGAATTACCGCGGATGAGAACGGTCTTGATTCCGTTGCGCCTCGCCAGCGCTAGCTTTTCGGACTGCTTGCCGAACATCACGACCGGGATGCCGGTTGACTTGAGCACGATGGCGATTAATTGCGCGAGCTTTCCGTCGCCGAGTACGGCCGCTTTGCGGAATGCGCTTACGCGAACTTGAGCGAGAATCTCGCAAGCTGCCGCGAGCGGCTCGATGAAGACGGCTTCCTCATCCGTGACCGTGTTTGGAATGGCGTGGAGATTTTCGAGCGGTAGCGCGAGGAATTCTGCGAATGCGCCGTCGTGAGCAACGATGCCGAGAACTTTGCGGCGCGCGCAGTGGGTTTTCAATCCGCGGCGGCAAAATTCGCAGGGCGGGTGGAATCCGAGAGCGGCGCAGGCGATATTGATTTCGCCGGCGACGCGGCGACCTAGCCAGCTTTTCTTTTCGTGGCTTCGCGCGCCGCGCACATCCACCACTTCGCCGACGAATTCGTGGCCGGGCGTTCCGCGAAAATTGTGGTAGCCGCGGAGGATTTCGACGTCGGTGTTGCAGATGCCGGCGAGGCGGACGCGGACGAGCGCCCAGCCGGGGCGGAGGCGCGGCAAGTGGCTTGCGGACGGCGGTGAGGGCGTGGTTTTTTGTGACGAAGGCGAGCACGTGAGCCTCTTACTGACTAAGAAATTTCAAATTGGAAATTGGAAATTTCAGATTTCAAATAAAGGCAACGGCAAATCCGTTCGAAGGAAGGCGTGGCAACTGAGCGACGCTTTCGACGAATCCGAATCGCCGCGGCGAGCCGGGGCTTATGAAAGCGGGGGCAAGCCCCCGCACTCCAAAGATTCACTGGCATGCTGCGACGATTGCTGTGGTGAGGGTGGGTTCTTCGTCGGGGAAGACGGTGCGCAGGTCGAGGATTAGGTGATCGTCTTCGATACGGGCAATTACTGGCGGGCCGCTTGCGGGTTTGCGAAGACGGGTTTCGAGCGTGGCTGGGGAGAATTGCGACGATGCAGATCGAAATTAAGTGCGTTGGCAGCTGCTGGTCGGGAGTTGAGCCGCCGCCGATTACGGAGAAACCTGGGCGCGTTTCGATCGTGACGCTTGCATTCGCGAGTGCGAGGCGAAGTTTGGCGGCGAGAGCTTCCGCGCGGTGGGCGATTTCGTCGGCTGTGCGCGCGAATCATGCGGAGTGCTGGAATTTCGTCGAGCGCGCCGCGAAGATATGCGTTGAGCGTGATTTCGAGAGCGGCGATCGTGAGCTTGTCCACACGCAGGGCGCGGAACAGCGGATTGCGGCGGATGCGTTCGATGAATTCGCGCTTGCCGGCGATGATGCCGGCTTGTGGGCCGCCGAGAAGTTTGTCGCCGCTGAAGCTGACGACGTCAACGCCGGCATCGGAGCTGGCGCGGGCGACTGGCTCGTTGATTCCGCTGGCGGAGAGATCGGCGAGGCAGCCGGAGCCGAGATCCTCGTAGACGGGGACGTGCAGGCGGCGGCCGAGTGCGGCGATCTCGTCGAGAGTGGGCCGCTCGGTGAAGCCGGTGATGCGGAAATTCGAAGGATGGACGCGGAGGAGCAGGCGCGTGCGTTCGTTGAAGGCGCGTTCGTAATCGCGGATGCGCGTGCGATTCGTGGTGCCCACTTCGCGGAGGATGGCGCCGCTTTCGGACATGATGTCGGGGATGCGGAAGCCGTCGCCGATTTCGATCAGCTCGCCGCGGGAGACGATCACCTCGGCATTTTTCGCGAGAGTATTCAGGACGAGGAAAACGGCGGCGGCGTTGTTGTTGACGACAATCGCGGCTTCCGCGCCGACGAGCTGCGCCAGCAGGCGGGCGGTGTGAACGTCGCGCTTGCCGCGCTCGCCGCGTTCGACGTCGTATTCGAGATTCGAATAGTGAGTGGCGGTGGAGGCAATCGCAGCCGCCGCGGCGGCGGGGAGCGGCGCGCGGCCAAGATTTGTATGCAGGATTACACCGGTGGCGTTGATGACGTGGACGCAGCGACGGCGCGAGGAGGAGCTTCGACGTGGTTTATGATGCGCGACTCGATGGCGGCGGGATTTAGCGCGGCGAGATCGCTCGCGTCGCCGAGTTCGTGGCTGACAATTCCTGTTTGAGTTCGTGGCGCAACTCGGCGAGAACTGCGCGGGCGGATTGAGTGACGACGGCGCGCCCAGCCTTTTCGGCTAGGGCTGCTAGCGGCGGGCGGGCGAGCAGTTCGTCAACCGACGGGATTTCGCGCAGGCGGGTGGACGGATTGGGCGTCAGTTTCGCGGCGGGATCGACCGGAGGGGTCATGGCTAAGGTATTTGAGCACAGTGTGATACGGGCTGGCAATCGTGCGCGTGATTTGCTTTGCGCGTGGGGATTTCCCTTTGCGACAAGCACTGAAACGGGAAAGTTGACGCTTGGCGCGGGGCCTTCTACGCTGGAGATTCCCGGACATTGTTGGAGTTTCGGCTATGGCCACAATCGACGAAGACCTCAACCAGATCGAACGCGACGTGCGGACGCTGAAGATCGAGTACGAGCAATTCTTCGGCGGCGGGCGTTCGCGGCCACCCACGGATACGCAGTGGCGCGTGGATACATTGGTGCGGCGTTATGCGGAGCGGGTGGCTGAGCTTAGCTCGGGGCAGCGATTTCGTTACAACAACCTGACGCAGACCTACGCGAAGTATCAGGATCTGTGGCGCAAAAAGCTGATGCAGAAAGAAGGGGGAGTGAGCTTGCGTCATTTTGGCGCGGCGGCCAAGGCGATTGAGGCGCAGCGTTCGCGCGAGGATGCTCACCGGCAGAAAAGGGCGGATGCGGAAGCGGTGCCGGCTGATTCGGCCCATCACGCGGCATCGCATCCTGCGGATACGGCGATGGCGGATGCGATGGCGCAGGCAAAAGAGGCACGCGATGCGGCGGCGTTCGCGCTGTCGTTCTCCGATCCCGAGCACGAAAAATCGAAGGTGCAGCAGCTTTACAAGAAGCTGATTGAAGCGCGGTCGGCGGCGGGGGATACGGCGAGCGCGCCGAGCCTGAAAGATTTCGAGCGCTTCGTGCTGCAGAAAACGATGGACCTGAAGAATAAGGGTGGGCACGAGATCGAATATACGGTGAGTGTGGAGGCAGGGCGCGTGAAATTGAAGGCGCGGATTTCGAGCTGATGGCGTAGTTCTCTTCCTTTTTTCTCTCCGACATTTCTCTTGCGCAGGTTTTCTTGAACAGGGCACCTCTTCCGTAATTTCTTCTGTGCGCTTACACTGGACGGCCGTTTCCTTTTTGGGAGGTACTGCGTGGCTGTCGATTCAGCTGTAAAACGCGCGCTGATCAGCGTGTTCGACAAAACTGGAATCGTGGAATTCGCGCGCGAGCTTTCGGCGTTGGGAATCGAAATCGTTTCGACGGGAGGCACTGCGAAGCTGCTTCGCGACGAGGGCGTTGCGGTGCGCGATGTGGCGGAGATGACGGGCTGGCCGGAAATGCTGGGGGGGCGCGTGAAGACGCTGCACCCGAAAGTTCACGGCGGAATTTTGTACCAGCGCGGGAAGGCGGAGGATCGCAAGCAGGTGGAAGAACACGGAATTGGGGCGATCGATCTGGTGGTGGTGAATCTGTATCCGTTTTCCGCTACGGCGGCGAAGCCAGGCGTGACGGCAGCGGATCTGATCGAGAACATTGATATCGGCGGGCCGGCGATGGTGCGATCGGCGGCGAAAAACTTTCAGAGCGTTGGCGTGGTGACCGATCCGGTGGACTACGGCGTGGTTGCGGCAGAGCTTCGGGATCGGCGGGAGTTGAGTTTGGCGACGCGCCTGATGCTCGCGCGCAAGGCTTACGCGCGGACGGCGCGTTACGATGGCGAGATCGCGACGGAGCTCGAGCGACTGTCGGTGGAAGATGGCGAAGTTCGGATCGGCGGGCTCGAGACGCTGCCTGAGCGGATTCATATCGCGCTCGAGCGGCGGCAGGCGATGCGTTACGGCGAGAATCCGCACCAATCGGCGGCGCTTTATATTCCGGCGGGCAAGACTGCCGCGGGACTCGCAGGTGCAAAACAGCTGCAGGGCAAAGAGCTTTCATACAACAATCTCGTTGATCTGGATTCGGCGTGGGCGCTGGCGCGAGAGCTTGAGCGCGCGGGCGTGGCAATCGTGAAGCACAACAATCCTTGCGGAGCCGCGGAGCAGGATTCTTTGCGCGACGCTTATCTGAAGGCGCTTGAGTGCGATCCCGTTTCGGCGTTTGGCGGGGTGATGGCTTTCAACCGCGCGATCGATGCGGCGACGGCGGAAGAAGTGGTGAAATTGTTTGTGGAATGCATTGTCGCGCCGGGATTCGAGGCTGGGGCGCTCGAGAAATTTGCCGCGAAGAAAAATTTGCGGCTGCTGGAAATGCCGTCTACGAATGCTCCGGACGAACTCGAGATAAAGCGTATTTCCGGGGGAGTGCTCGTCCAGGAGCCGGACCGCCACGAACTGAAACCGTCGGACCTGAAAGTGGTGACCGAACGCGCGCCGAGCGATTCCGAAATCCGAGCGTTGCTATTCGGATGGAAAGTTTGCAAACACGTGAAATCGAACGCCATCGTGTTCGCGCGCGAGGGACAGACGGTGGGTATCGGCGCCGGGCAGATGAGCCGCGTGGATTCGGTGAAGATTGCGGTGATCAAGGCGGCCACGGCGGGACTTTCGTTGAAAGGATCCGTGGTCGCCTCCGATGCGTTCTTTCCTTTTCCGGATGGCGTGGAAGAAGCGGGTAAAGCTGGGGCAGTGGCCGTGATTCAGCCAGGCGGTTCCATGCGTGATGCAGACGTAATCGCAGCGGCGAATAAACTGGGAATGGCTATGGTTTTTTCCGGTGTCCGGCACTTCCGGCATTAACGGCTGCGGCCGGCGGCTTCTGGCGGTGAAACGTAATTTCGATCACCTGCGGTTCGCCCTCGGCCGGTTCGATTTCAGAGCGTTGCGTGTACGTGTCGGCGTCCAGTCGCGTGAGGATCCAGTCGTTTCGGTTCTCCGTTGACCGGGTTGACGAAAATTGCTTTCGTTGCGTCAACACTTTCCAGATTCAACATCGGTGGCGTCGGATTTTTCCCACGGCAGCAATTCAGGCGTAAGATGCCGCAGGTAGAACTGGATTCCTTCGGGCTTTTCAACAATCGAAAATAGTTCCAGCACGAGCGGCTTTTTGCCTTCGATGAGCCGGAACAGGCCCGCGATCTCGCCTGCCTTCGGTTCCAGCCACGTCTGTTCGGCTATACGTGATCCCCATTCGCCACGCCACTGGCCTTCGAGCCACGTGAACTGGTCGATTGTCAGGTGCTGAGCAGATTGCGGTCTTCACTCCAGGGTCCGCTCCGTTGCCGTTGCCTGCTGAGCACCGATGGGCCCTGCAGGCATAAAAGCACACAGAAGCGTGGCAGCTGCGGCCGCCCGTAACCCTCTGAATCCAATGCGCTTCAATCATCCTCCAGGAATCGATACGCGCAATCCGGTGCGAACAAGGCCGATGCTCCCTCAAGTATCTTCGAAACACAACTAATAATTCCTTTTTGGGGTATCCAGAAGCGTTCGGCACGCGTCATACTTGGGTTGTCAGAAGAAAATGGATATTGGCCAGGAACCCTCGCCGGGGAATTCTTTGACGCCCTTCCTGCGCTAGACCATAATGGAATTTTGGGACGAGCGCATGAAAACAATTCTAGGCATCGCAATTATGGCCGTTTTGGGGGCGCCCGTGGTTCGGGCCCAGGCGCCGCAGAATTCCAGTACGAAAGCCACCCCGGCTTCCGGCACTAAGGCAACGCCGGCTCCCGCTTTGGCCACCAAAACCAGCACGAATCCCACTGACGAGAGCGCTCGCGCAGACCTTTACTACTACTTCGCTATGGGCCACCTGAATGAGCAGCAATACGAGCTCACGGGCCGGTCCGAACAGGCCGCGGAATCGATCGACTTTTATAAAAAAGCGCTAGCGCTTCAGCCCGGATCGCCCGTGATCATGGAGCGGCTTGCGGAGATTTATGCGAAGTCGCAACGAGTTCGCGACGCGGTGGCGCAGGCGCAGGAAGTTCTGAAAATTGATCCGGACAATCTGGCGGCGCACCGGCTGCTCGCGCGAATTTACGTCCGGACGCTCGGCGACGCAAACGCCGCGGAACTACAGAAAGAAAACCTTACGAAGGCCGTCGAGCAGTTCAATGCAATTCTGAAGCTTGATCCCCGGGATACGAGCTCCGCGCTGTGGCTGGCCCGCCTGTACCGTTTTGAAAACGAACATGCCGAAGCAGAGAAAATCCTGCGGAGTATCCTGCAACGCGATCCGGACAACGGGCCGGCGCTGGAACAGTTGAGCCAGCTTCTGATGGACGCGGGCCGTTCACAGGAGGCGGTCGAGCTTTTGAGCCAGGCGGCGGGAAGCTCATCGTCACCCGATATCTACGACCTACTTGGAGACGCGTATTCGCAGAATAAAGATTTCGGCAAAGCGGAAGATGCTTACCGCCATGCCATCGAGCTTGATCCGGATGATCCCGGGCACCATCACGGACTGGCACAGGCGCTGCTGTCGCAGGACAAATATGCTGCGGCTCTGGACGAATACAAGCGGCTCTCCGAGCTCGAGCCGGGCACTTCGGAAAATTATTTGCGGATGGCACAGCTCTATAGACGACTCGGCAAATACGACGAGTCGGAATCGAGTCTGCTGCGCGCGAAGCAGCTCTCGCCGGGGAGCCTCGAAGTTCTCTACAACGAAGCGCTCTTGTATGAAGACCAGGGCCGCTACGACGATGCCGTAAAAGTTCTCACTGACGCCATCGCCGGCATGAAGAATCAAGCCGGCGCCGAAGGAAACCCGAGCGCGCTGGCGATTCTTTACGAGCAGCTGGGGCGGACCTATCGCGAGCAGGAGAACTACAACGCCGCGATTCAGACCTTTGAAGAAATGGGGAAACTGAATCCCGAATCGCACAAGCGGGCGCAGATGCTGTTGATCGATACCTACCGCGAAAGCCATGACATCGACCGCGCCATCGCCGAAACGAAAAAGGCGCTCGCGGATACGCCCAAGGACCAGAGCTTGATCGTCACGCTCGCCATGCTGTACGGGGAAAAAGCAGATTCCGCATCCGCTACGAAACTCCTTACGGGACTGCTGAAGGGCGATGACAGCGACCAGGAAATCTACCTCGACCTGGCGCAGGTGCAGGAACGCAGCCGCAAGTATGCGGATGCCGAACGCTCCGCGCAAAAGGCTGAGGAGCTTGCTAAGGATTCCTCGGAGAAGGAAACGATCTGGTTCATGCTCGGTGCAATTTACGAGAGACAGAAGGAATTCGACCGGGCAGAGCAGGAATTTCGCAAAGTTCTCGAAGTGAATCCGAACAACGCGGCGGTTCTCAATTACTACGGCTACATGCTTGCGGATCGCAATATTCGGCTCGACGAGGCGCTCTCGCTGATTCAGCGCGCCGTGAAACAAGAACCCAACAACGGCGCCTACCTCGACAGCCTGGGCTGGGCCTATTTGAAGCAGGGCAAGCTGAGCGAAGCAGAAGAGAATTTACAGAAGGCCGCGACAAGGTCCGCCCACGACCCAACTGTGCTGGGCCATCTCGCCGAGGTCTACATGAAGATGGGCCAAACCGAGCGTGCCGCTGCTTTGATGGAACGCGCTCTCTCGGAATGGCAGCGCGCTCTTCCAGCCGACTACGAAGCCGAGAAAGTGACCGAACTCGACGCGCAACTCAAGACGCTGAAGCGGGCTCTCGCTCAAAAATCGGCGCCAGATTCGGCGAAACCGCAGTAAGCTCCCCGCATGGCCTTACCTAAAAAGCGATCGCTGCGGCTGCGCGCGTTCGCGAAAATAAATTTGTGCCTGCACGTGCTGGGGCGCCGCCCGGATAATTACCACGAGCTTCGCACGATTTTTCAAACGATTTCGCTGCACGACACGCTGACACTCTCCCTCGTGCCAAAAGAAAATATCTCTCTTGAGGTGAATGATGCGGCGCTGCCGGCCGGTGCGGAGAATCTGGTGTGGCGCGCGATCGATGCGATGCGGAACGAATTGAAGCTCGGCCTCGGAGTTCACGCAAAGCTCGAAAAACGAATTCCGGTGGCGCGTGGCCTGGGCGGCGGATCAAGCGACGCGGCGGCGGCACTGGTCGGCGTGATGCGGCTGGCGAAGAAGAGCGTGCCGCTTGGGCGCCTGATGGAAATCGCCGCCAGCCTTGGAGCCGATGTGCCATTTTTTCTTTTCGGCGGCCGCGCGCTGGCGGTGAATCGTGGCGACGAAATCTATCCGCTTCCCGACGCGCGCAAGCAGTCCATCGTTGTCGTGTCGCCGCGAGACATCGGCGTAAGCACGAAAGACGCTTACCAGTGGATTTCTGCGGAATTGACAAATCGCGCGGAACCCCCTAAAATTTGGGGGTTCTGCGCTCTGTGCTGGAGCCGGCAGGGAAGGGTTGCGAACGACTTCGAGCAGCCCGTTTTCAGCCGTCATCCGCGCCTGAAGGAAATTCGGGACGGATTGCTCGAGCGAGGAGCCGCAGATGCCGCGCTGGCGGGTAGCGGGTCGGCGGTGTTCGGAATCTTCCGAAACCCAGCGCGTGCGCGCCGAGCCGCTCGTGCATTTCCGGAAGATTCGGTTTTCGTCGTCGAAACTGTTTCCAGGGAAAATTATGCCCGGGCACTCGGCTGGCGTGTGACCGGTTGAAGGACTCACTTTTGGCTTTGGCCGACGAGAAATTCAAGATTTTCTGCGGCACAGCGAACCCGGCGCTCTGCGACGCCATTTGCAGCTATTTGGGCGTCACGCGCGGGCGCGCCGAGCACGGCCAGTTCAGCGACGGCGAAACGCGCTATCAGATTTTGGAAAATGTGCGCGGCGCGGATGTATTCGTGGTGCAGCCTTGCAGCCATCCGGTGGATTTCAACCTGATGCAGCTGCTGCTGATGATTGATGCGTTCAAGCGGGCGTCGGCATGGCGGATTACGCCGGTGATTCCGTATTACCCGTATGCGCGGCAGGACCGGAAGGATCGGCCGCGCGTGGCGATTTCGGCAAAGCTGGTGGCAGATTTGCTGGAAACGGCGGGATCGAGCCGCGTGTTGTCGCTCGATCTGCATGCGCCGCAGATTCAAGGATATTTCAATATCCCGGTGGACCATCTGTTCGCGGCGCCGGTTCTGGTGGAGTACTTCCAGAAGAAGAAGCTGGGGCCGATGACGGTGGTTTCGCCCGATGCGGGCGGCGTGGAACGCTCGCGCTATTTCGCGAAGAAGATTGATGCGCCGCTGGCGATCGTTGATAAGCGGCGGATTGACGTGAACGTGAGCGAAGTGATGCACCTGATCGGCGATGTATCGGGGCGGCCGGCGCTTGTGGTGGACGACATCATCGATACGGCCGGCACGCTGGTAAAAACGGCCGAGGCGCTGCTCGAGCACGGGGCGACGAAGGTATTCGCTGCGAGCACTCACGCGGTGCTTTCCGGGCCGGCTGTGGAACGCATCACGAAGTCGGCGATTGAAGAGGTGGTGGTGACGGATTCGGTGCCGCTGAATGAGGCGGCGCGGAAGGTATCGAAGATCAAAGTGCTGAGCGTGGCGCCGCTTTTGGCGCGCGGCATTCAGTCGATTCACGAAGAGACTTCGATCAGCGAATTGTTTATCTGATTGTTTAGTTGGGGACGCGGACAGGAGAAGGCAATTATGGAAACGTTTACGCTGGAAGGAAAACCACGCGAGGGACGCGGCAAGGGGCCGGCGCGGCGTTTGCGCACGACCGGCATGGTGCCCGCCACTCTTTATGGCGGCAAGAAGGAAGCGATCTCGCTCGCGGTGAATGCGAAGCAGGTGGCGAAGATTCTGCGCTCGGAGACCGGCCACAACACGATTTTTTCCGTGCAGCTGGATAGCGCCCAAGAACGCGCCATGATGAAGGATTGGCAAGTGGATCCGGTGAGCGGCAAGCTGCTGCATGTGGATCTGCTGCGAATCGCGATGGACGTGCGCATGCGCGTGAAAGTGCCGGTGCACACGTTTGGCGAACCGCAAGGCGTGAAGATGCAGGGCGGCGTGTTCGAAATGGTGACGCGCGAAGTGGAACTCGAATGCTTGCCGGGCGACATTCCGGAAGAATTCAAGGTGGACGTGAGCGAGATGCTCATCGGCAAACAGTTGCGCGCCGCGGATTTGCCGTTTGATCCGAACAAGGTGAAGCTCGTCACCGATCCGCAGCGGGTGCTCGCGCACGTCGTCGTGCTGAAGAAGGAAGAAGAGCCCGCGCCGGAAGCGGCGGTGGCTGCGGAGACGGCGCCAGCGGAGCCGGAAGTGATCAAGAAGGGCAAGAAGGAAGAAGAAGGCGAAGCGGAAGGAGCTGCGGAAGCTCCCGCGCCGAAGGCCGAAAAGCAAGAGAAGAAGAAGTAGCCGAACGCGCCGCATAGAATATGCGACTGATCGTCGGTCTCGGCAATCCGGGCCCCGAATACGAGTGGACGCCGCACAACATGGGCTTCCTGGCGATCGACGGGATCGCCGAGCGCGCGGGGATTCGGATTACGCGGCCGGAAGCGAAGTCGTACGTGGGGCGCGGAAAGTTTGCGGGTGAGGAAGTAATTCTCGCGAAGCCGCAGACGATGATGAATTTGAGCGGCGTTGCGGTTCGGATGCTGCTCGAGAAGTATGAATGCGATCCGGCGGAAATGATCGTGCTCACCGATGAAGTGGATTTGCCGTGGGGCATGTTGCGGATTCGGGAGCGGGGCAGCGCTGGGACGCATAACGGGCTGAAGTCGATTGTCGTCCGCGCTCGGCAGCGGCGAATTTATCCGGGTGCGATTGGGCATCAAGCCTGAAAAGATTTGGGGCGAGCTCAGGGATTACGTCCTGAGCAAGTTGAGCCGGGCTGACCGGGAAATTGCCGGGCAGATGGTGACGGAAGCGACCGACGCGGTGGAGTTGATCATCACCGAGGGCGTCGAACAAGGCGATGTCGAAATTCAATCGCCGCGTGCCGCCGCCCGAAGAGAGATGTTTAGCTCATCGCCGATTTGCCGGGATGAAGCTTTTGCGAGTTTGAATTTTTAGAACGAGCGACGAAGTAGAGAAGCCAGAAATCGAGGACACATGGAAGAGCGACAGTACGACTTGATTTTCATCTGCCGGCCGGATACGCCGGAGCCGGATATCGACAAAGTGATCGCCACGGTGGAGCACGCCGCTGCTGATAAAGGCGGCAAGATCGAATCCGTGAACAAGTGGGGACGCAAGCGCATGGCCTATCGCGTACAAAAACTGCGCGAGGGCTACTACGTTTATATGGTTCTGAAGTCCACCCACGGCGAAGTGATCAAGGAACTCGAGCGCCGGCTGAAAGTTTCCGACCCGGTGATGAAATATCTCACCGTTCGCGTGGACGAAGAACTGAAGCGGCAGGAGAAGTTCAAGCGCCATCGCGAGCGCCGCGCTGCGCGCCGGCCGCGGAAAGTCGCGCCGGCTCCAGCCGCACCCTCGCCCGCAGGTGGCGAGCAGACCGCTGCAGCCGTCTAGCAGCGTTCGGCATTATCGCTGAAGCAGCAACGGCTGCTCGCAGCACGAGATTTATTGACGTAGAGTTCGAGCGTAATCATCAGGGAGAAAGCGAATGTCAGAAGGACATGTACCGCAGCAAGCACCGCCTCCGTCCGGTCCCGGTGGAGGACCTTCGGGCCCGCGTCCACAAGGTGGTGGCGGCCGCCCCGGCGGACCGGCCAAGCGCGGCAAGCGCAGCTTCGTTCGCAAGAAGAAGGTTTGCCGTTTTTGCGTCGACCGCGTCGATTTCATCGACTACAAGAAAGCCGAGATTCTGGCTCCGTTCATCCAGGAGCGCGGCAAGATTCTTCCGCGCCGCATGACCGGCACCTGTTCGCGCCATCAGCGATGGCTCACGGTAGCCATCAAGCGCGCGCAGAATATCGCGCTGCTGCCGTTTGCCGCGGAACTGTAACCGGCCGGATATTCAGCTTCCGGCATTCGGGCACAGCACGGCGCCGTGCTCGCGTAAAGCAATGAACTGAATTCAGAGGACACGATCATGCAAATCATTCTGCAAGAAGACGTCGAAAAGCTCGGCACTCGCGGCCAGGTGGTGGATGTGGCCAATGGCTATGCCCGCAATTTTCTTCTGCCGCGAAATCTCGGCATCGAAGCCACGCCCGGCAATCTGAAGCGGCTCGAAAAAATGCGCGCCACCTTCGCGAAGAAGGAAGCCACTGAGAAAGAAGCGGCGCAGAAGCTCGCCGAGCTCCTTTCTGCCGTTTCGCTTTCGCTCACGCGCAAGGCTGGAGAAAACGATCAGCTATTCGGTTCCGTGACCACGGGTGATATCGCCGACGCGCTCGCGCTTCAGGGCTACCAGATCGAAAAGCGCAAAATCGTTCTCACCGATCCAATCAAAGTGATTGGTGAATATCAGATTCCGATCAAACTGCATCGTGACATCACGAGTACAGTGAAGCTTACAGTTTCAAAAGAAGGATAGCCGGCATTCACTTCGTGCGCCGCTGCGACAAAAGCCAGGTCGCTGCGTCGGGATTGGCGAACGCCGTCTCCCAAACATTGTGGCCCACGCCCGGCACTTCGGTGTACTTCGGCGAGCCTCCCGCTTCGCGCAACGCTGCCACCCATTTGCGCGCCCGATCGACGGAAACAATGGGATCGGCATCACCTTGAAAAATCCACACGGGAACTTTTGCGTCAGGCTTGACTTGATCGTCGAAGCCGTCAGAACACAGCGCGATTGCCGCCGCGAAGCGGCCGTGTGCCAGCGCCAGGGCCGCCCACACACCTTCGCCGCCCATCGATTGTCCGGCTACGTATTCGCGATCACGATCGATTGAATATTCTTTTTCAATCGCATCGAGAATTTCGAAAGCCATGCGCAGCGAGACCGGCATTCCCGTATTCACGTGGGGGCGTGACCAAGTCTTTGTGTTTTCCACCTGTGGCGCGAGAACGAACACCGGGTCTTTATCTTGAATTTCCGCCGCAGTCCAAACGTGAGTGCCAAGAAAATTTCCACCCGAAATTTGCCGGAGATTATCCGAGCCGCGCCCGTTCGCTCCGTGCAGCCAAAGTACGATCGGATATTTCCTGCGCCGCGCTGTAACTTGGCGGGACGAAAAGCCGGTATTGCATCGTCTCGCCACCGGCGCTGTGATAGCTGCGCGCGAGGAATCCGTCCGCGGGATTGGGCTGCTGCGTTTTCGCGCAAAGGCTCACACAGGCCAACAAAAAGAGGAGCGGGAGAAACAGGAACCGATGAGCATTCATCCGATAAAAAATCGGGAGTGGCTTCCTTGGCCATGGACATCGGAGCTTCAGCGCTTGTAATTCCGCGCGTAGCCGGGAGGTTCGATGCCCTTCGGAAGCCGCGGATCATCGATCGGATTGCCGGCAGTCAGCTTTAGCGGTACGACGCCGGCCCAGAGCGGCAGCGCATAATCCACTTCGTCGTCTTTTGGCGGACCGGTGCGGACTTTGGCTGAAACTTCCTTCAGCGGCAAAGTGAGCACGAGGGTGCCTTTCAACTCAGCATCCGTGGTCTCGCGCAGATCTTTCCACCGCCCCGGCATCACCTGCTCGCTGAAAGCTGCGAGCGCGGCCAGCTTCTCATCGCGCCCCTCCACTTGCGTCGCGCGGCCCAGAATTACCACCGAGCGATAGTTCATCGAGCTGTGAAATCCCGAGCGCGCCATCACGATCCCGTCGACGAGAGTGACGGTGACGCAAACCTGCACTCCATCGGCCAGCGTGCGCAGCATCCGGCTCGCCGCCGAGCCATGAATGTAGAGCGTGTCGTTGACGCGCGCGAAGCCCGTGGGAATTACGTACGGTTGGCCGTCAACGACAAAGCCGACGTGGCAGATGAAAGCCTCGTCGAGAATCCCATACACGCTTTCCGCGTCATATTTTCCGCGGTCCGGAAGGCGACGCACCTTGGTGCGTTCGGTGGGCGTGAATTCGTTCATCGAACGAGGCTAGGCCTTCCTCCGCCAGGCAGCAAGAGCCAATCTGGATGGTGCTTGCGGCAACGTGCGATGCGTCGGTCCACATGAAATTTGCCGATTGTAACGACTGTGCCGCACTTCTAAGATTACAGCGGTGAATTCGAGGGCAGGGGTAAATCGAATGGCAATTAGCCGAGAGCAAGCTCGCAAGGAACATACCGCCAGTAACGGGACACGAGCAGTTCAGCGAGACAATATACGGCGTCGTCTGCTCCGCATGCCACAACTACATTCTGATCGACCACACGAACGACCCGCGCAGTTGCCGCGAGCACGAAACCTGCCGCCAAGCCTACTCGTAGATTGGAGCAGCCGTTCGCTGTTTATTTCGCGGCTTCTCGGGCGCGAGCCAGCACGCTGTGCTTTCGTCCGTAGCCAAAATAGATTCCCATTCCGAGAATCAGCCACACGATCAAGCGCAGCCATGTGCTCCACGGCAGGCTCGCCATCAAGGCGAAGGAAATTCCCATTCCAAGTATAGGCGTCAACGGCACGAAAGGCGCTTTGAACGGTCGTGGCAAATCCGGCCGCCGCACCCGCAGAATCCAAACGCCGGCACTGACAATCACGAACGCCAATAGAGTCCCGATCGAAGTGAGCTGGCCCAGAACATTGATCGGCAAAAGGCTCGCGAAAAGAGCGACACAAAAACCCACCACGATGGACGAAATCCAAGGCGTTCGAAACCTCGGATGAATTCGGCCAGCCCACTCAGGAAGCAAGCCATCGCGCGCCATAGAATAGAAAACGCGTGATTGACCCAATAGCATCACGAGCATTGTGGTCGTCAGGCCGGCGAAGGTGCCCAGCATCACGACGATGCTGCCCCAGCGCACTCCGGTGGCTTCAATTCCCACCGCGACGGGCGCAGCCGTGTTCAGAAGTTTATAGTTCACGACGCCGGTAAGCATCGCGCCCAGCCCGATGTACAGAACCGTGCAGATGACGAGCGAGCCGAGAATCCCGATCGGCATATCGCGTTCGGGATTTTTTGCTTCCTGTGCCGCCGTGGAAACCGCGTCAAATCCGATATAGGCAAAGAAAATCACACCTGCGCCGCGCGCAACGCCCGACCAGCCGAATGCCCCGAATTGTCCGTGGTTGGGCGGGATAAAGGGATGCCAGTTGGACGCAGCAATGGATGGATGGCGCAAAAGATATGCAGCGACAACCGCGATGAACGTGAGCACAGTCGCAACTTTCACGAACACAATTGCCGAATTGAAATTGGCCGACTCGCGAATACCGAACACGAGAATCGCGGTGATAATTGCAATCACCAGATAGGCAGGCAAATCTATGATTCCGCGTGCATGTCGGAAGGGTGAGCGGATCGATGCCGGCTTGCTGGAGGGCAGGTCCGATTGTCGCGAGTCGGACCCAGATACCCTGGTAAAACACGAGCGTCATCCCCGGAGGCGCGGTCAGCGCCGGCGGAATCTCGATTCCAAAACTCTGAAACAGAGCGACGAGGTTGCCGCTCCATCCCGCTGCCACAGTCGCTGCTCCGAATGCGTATTCGATGACCAGGTCCCAGCCTATGATCCAAGCGAAAATTTCGCCGAGGGTTGCGTAGGCATACGTGTACGCCGACCCGGCAATCGGAATCAGCGACGCAAACTCCGCGTAACACAAACCTGCAAACACGCAGCCGATACCCGCAAGGATGAACGACAGAATAATTGCGGGCCCTGTGAAGTTTGCCGCCACCGTTCCGGTCAAAACGAATATGCCGGCACCGATGATCGCGCCGATTCCGAGCGTAACCAGATTTACGGGTCCGAGAACGCGCCGCAAGCCACCTTCGCGTTCTTCGCCTGCCTCGCACATCAGTGCGTCGAGTGGCTTCGTCGCTAGCATCTCGGACATTTCAGCCGTTATCCTCACTTATGACGCGGCCTGCCGCGCCACGCATCGCGCGTGATGCTTGGTAAGAATGGCGCGTATTGTAGCCAATTTGGCCGGCACTCGAAGCAAAATCGTAGATCGGCATCCTTACGATCGAGTGATCCGCGTGCTGGCGCTATAGGACGCAATACATTCCAAAATGGAACTAGTCCAAGGCGACTAAAGTAGACTTGCAGGCATCCGAAGAAAAGGGTAACGTCTCCTCGGTTTTGCAGCGGGAGCAGTACGATGGTCAAGGGGCGAATCGTTTTTGCGGTCGCTTTTGCAGTCGCTCTCTGGTCAGTCCATACCGGCTCAGCGCAAGCGCAGGATACCCGCAACCAACCCCTGCTCGCCAGCTGAGCCCGATCCTGTTTGACCCACAGGTCGGAGCTAGCACCTAAACCATCACCTCCGCAGTCGTCTCACTCGACCGTCCCCAAGGGCACTCCTCTACAGATCGTTCTCGATAAGGAGGTGAAGATTCGGAACGTCGGCCAGCCGATTCAAGGCGTCACCGCGGAACCGATTTATGCCTTCGACAAACTCGGTCGTTCCAGTCGGCAGCGAGGTAACGGGCAAAATCACGGAAATCCACGGCGTTTCGAACGGAAAGCGAACACTTCGAGGCGCTCGATGCGGATTTCTCGCCCGCGCGACAAATAGAAGGTCGAGTTCGACTCGATTTTGCACGGCCGGATGGAACGTCACGTTCCAGATTCAAACGTGGTGACTCCCGGCTCGGGCAAGAATCTCAGTTCGTTACGGCAGCCGACCAGGCCACAAGAAAGGCGTGAAGGATGTCGCGTCCGAGAAGACCAAAGAGGCCAAAGCGGAAGCTAAGCGGGAATGGGACGACGCGATGAAACAGGTGGAAACGCCGGGAAAGTTCATCGCATCAAGCGACTAGGCCATTGCGCAGCTCCCCGTCCATCCGCAATATATCGACGCCGGAACGGTCTATTTCGCCGAGCTTCAAGATCCGATCGATTTCGGCACCGAACCACTCTCGTCCGAAGCAGCAGCGTCTCTCGGAGGCCCGCCACCGCGCAGGAAGTTTCATCCACGCGCTTCTCATCACCCCCTTGGACTCCGGCAGCTCGCAAAAAGGTGACGAAGTCGAAGCCGTCCTTTCGCAGCCGCTCTTTGATGGAAAGCGGCTCATGCTTCCGCAAGGTAGCCGGCTCAAAGGAACTGTTCTCCAGGCACGTCCCGCGCGTTCCTTGAGCCGCAACGGCCAGCTTCGGATCGTTTTCCATGAAGTCATCCCGCCGTCAGGAATTCCTTCCAAGGTGGACGCAAGCCTCGAAGGCATCCAATCTGCCGATGACCAAAACTTGAAGCTCGACTCTGAGGGTGGTGCCGAAGCCCGGCCACCTAATACGCGCCTGCTCACTACCGCCATATCCGTAAGTCTAGGAGCAGCATCGTTTCTGGGTGACACTGCGAGTGATGTTGGCCCGCGGGTCTCCGGCGGTGCAGGGGGTTTCAAGTTGGTCGGAATTGCGCTGGGCCTGTCCATCCACTCGCAGCAACTTGGCATGGCTATGGGCGCGCTTGGCGCGGGACGCTCCGTTTATACGAATTTCATCGCGAGGGGACGCGATGTGGTCTTCCCAAAATATACCGGTATGCAAATCGGGGTGGGCGCCCGGCTGGAGCCGCCACCAACTGCCGGGCCTTCGGCTCCGCCAGACATCGTACGGCAGTGACGCTCCGGCAAGCCCGCTGGTCGCGCAGAAGCCCAAAAAAAAAGCCGTGACTCTTCGTTGACGCAAATACCTGCGCCCCGTATAATTGAGGTTTCCCAATAGCTTCCGGAGGCAGCATGTACGCTGTAATTCGTAGTGGTGGAAAGCAATACCGCGTCGCGCCGGGCGAGACCGTTGAGGTCGAGCGCCTGGAAGGCAAAGTGGGCGGCAAGGTGACGTTTGACAACGTCATCGCCGTCAGCAACGACGACAAGAAATTGATCTCGGGCGGCGACATCGCCAAAGCCAAAGTAGTCGGCAAGATCGTTTCTCAGGGCCGCGCCAAGAAAGTGAAAGTGCTGAAGTACAAGACGGGCGGCCAATACAAAATTCAGACCGGCCATCGCCAGAACTATACGGCCGTTGAAGTTAGCGATATCCAACTCGCATAGAGGAATTTCATGGCACACAAAAAAGGTGGCGGGTCATCTACTAACGGACGCGACTCGCACGGACAGCGGCTCGGCGTCAAGCGTTTCGGCGGTCAAATGGTGACGGGCGGCAGCATCCTCATCCGCCAGCGCGGTACTCGCTACAAGGCGGGCAAGAATGTCGGCCGTGCCAAAGACGATAGCCTGTTCGCGCTGATTGACGGCGTCGTCCGCTTCGAAGACAAGGGCGGCATGGGACGCTATATCAGCGTGCTCACGGCGGAAGAAGCTACTGCGCTGAAGAAGAAGACGGCCGAGTCTGCAGCCGCGGCCGCCAATTAATCCAACCGTATGCGAATGCGCGCCTCGACGAATCCGGGGCGCGTATTTTTGTTTTAGCTTTCCATCCTGGCGTATGCTCTCTCGGAACTTCTCCAATCCGATGATGACGGGACCGAAGATTCTTTGTAAGTCGCGGTTTTAACCGCGACATTAAACGTTTCAAATGTTGTGGGGCTTTAGCCCCTGAAGTGCAACGCCACTCTACGAGCGATCCGTGTTTGCTGACGAAGCGAAAATCATGGTGAAGGCCGGCGACGGCGGCAACGGCTGCGTCGCGTTTCGCAGGGAGAAGTACGTCCCGCGTGGCGGCCCTTCGGGCGGCGATGGTGGACACGGCGGCGATATTTACATCGAAGCGAACCCGCACGACAACACGCTCCTTCGCTACCGCTACAATCGCGAATTCAAAGCTGGACGCGGCGGCCATGGGGAAGGTTCCGATTGCCATGGCGCGTCGGCCGACGATATGGTCTTGAAGGTGCCCGTTGGTACCGTCGTCTTCGATTCCGACACTGGCGAACAGCTCTTCGATTTCACGCAAGCAGGCCAACGATTCTTAGCCGCTCGCGGTGGACGCGGCGGCCGTGGCAACGGCAACCCGAAGTTCGTTCGACCGTGGCACCAGGCGCCGCGCGAGCATGAAGACGGACATCCCGGCCAGGAACGTCACCTGCGGCTCGAATTGAAATTGCTTGCGGACGTGGGCCTCGTTGGTTTTCCGAACGCGGGTAAGTCCACGCTGATTTCGCGCATTTCCGCCGCACGCCCGAAGATCGCTGCGTATCCGTTTACGACGCTCGAGCCGCATCTCGGCGTCGTTTCCGCCGATCCCGACGCGGCACCGGGCGCCGGCCGCACGTTCGTTGTCGCCGATCTGCCGGGCCTCATCGAGGGCGCTCATGAAGGTGCCGGGCTCGGCACTCGCTTCCTGAAGCACATTGAACGCACGCGTCTGATCGCGCATCTTGTGGACACGAGCGATGCGAACGACCGCGATCCGGTGCGCGATTTCGAGATCATCGAGCATGAACTTGCCTCGTTTAGCCCCATGCTCGCCGAAAAGCCGATGATTGTTGTGGCCACTAAGCTCGACGCTACCACTGACCGCACACATCTCGAAGAATTGCGCACCTTCTGCGCCCAGCGCGGGCTGGAATTTCACGCGATTTCATCCGCTACCGGCGAAGGCATCGTCGAACTCGTTCGCGCCATGGCCGATGCGCTCGATCGCATCCCCAAACCCGCCCTGCCGGTTGAAGGCGGCGACACTCAAGCAGCCGCTGCCGCTCCGCCTCATCTTTCCGAGCACCACCCGGCTGGAAATGACGGAGAGGATCGTTGACGTCGCACTCCTCTCAAAAGCCGCACGGGCACTCGCATCATCGCCGCTCAGTGGCTTTGTTCGGCGGCACCTTCGACCCGATTCATTCCGGCCACATAGCGGTGGCGCAGGCCGCGCAAAAGCGTTTTCATCTCGACGCCATATATTTCATCGCGTCGTCGCGACCGCCGCACAAAACCAAACCGGCGCTCACCCCTTTCATTCATCGTTACGCGATGGTTGCGCTCGCTTGCGCCGATCATTCCACGTTCGTGCCGTCGCTGGCGGAAGCGCCCCTGGACGGCGCCACGCCGCACATCTTCTACACGTACGAAACGGTGCGTCGCTTCCGCCGCGAGCATGCCGACGATCATTTGTACTTCATGCTCGGTGCCGACCAGTTTTTGGAAATTGCGACGTGGAAGAACTACGAAGCCCTGCTTGACTGCTGCGATTTCATCATCGCCAGCCGTCCGGGATTTCGCATCGAGGCTTTGCGCCTCGTGATTCCTCCGGAAAAACTGAACCGCACTCCTTCGCACGACCCGCATAAAATCGCCCTGCGAAAATCCACGGTGCACCTGCTCACCACCGTCGCGAGCCACGTCTCTTCCACCGAGATTCGCCATCGCCTCGAGCGCCATCAAACGATTCATGGGCTTGTGCCCGCGCGCGTAGAGGAATACATTCGAGGGCAGGCCCTGTACCGGTGACCAACATTTCTCTGCGCCCCGAAATTCGCTGGGCCGTCGAAGCGGCTCAAGACAAGCAGGCCGTGGATATTACGGTGCTGAAACTGGCGGGCGTCGGCGCGTTCGCCGAATATTTCTTGCTCTGCTCGGGCAATAGCCAGCCGCAGATTCAAGCGATCGGTGAGGCTATTGAAGAGCGGCTCAAGAGCCACGGAATCCGGCTCGCGCATCGCGAAGGAAAACCCGGCGCCGAATGGGTGCTGCTCGACTACGGCGATTTCGTCGCGCACATTTTCAGCGAGCGTGCACGGCAGTACTACGATCTCGAACGGCTCTGGCGCACCGCCGAGCGCATTGACTTCCCGGCGCCGACGCGTCCGCCTGAATCTCCCAGCGAGGCGCAATCCGGCGCATCGCATCAAAGCAATACCTGACGCTCCGATGACGGCATACGACGCGGCCACGCGCGAGACCACACCGCACGATGCGAAACCGTTCGTGTTGAGCCTTGAATGGATCGCTGCTGATCCCGCCTCGCTTCGTGTTCTTGAGCTTGCCGCCAAGCTCGCCGAGCCTTCCACCACGCTGCTCATTACCGGCGAGAGCGGCACTGGAAAAGATCAGCTCGCGCGCTGGATTCATCAGAACGGGCCGCGTCGCGACGCGCCCTTTCTCAAAATTGACTGCGCCAGTCTTCCTGCTGAACTCGTCGAATCCGAACTTTTCGGCCACGAGCGCGGCGCATTTACTGGTGCTGTCACACGCAAGCAGGGGCGCCTGGAAATGGCGCAGGGCGGCACAATCGTTCTCGACGAAGTCGCCGCGCTGACGCCCGGTATGCAGGCCAAGCTTTTGCGGGTGATCGAAGAGCGCACCTTCGAGCGGCTGGGCGGCACAGATTCGCTTCGCATGGACGCGCGCCTCATGGCGCTCACCAATACCGACCTTGCGAAAGCCGTCGCAACGGGCCGATTCCGCGAAGATCTCTACTTCCGGCTGAATGTTCTTGCTGTTCCCGTCCCGCCGTTGCGCGAACGACGCGCTGATATTCCGGCTCTCGCTGCTCACTTCCTCGCGCGCCTCGGCGCGGTGCACGGTCGCCCGGATGCGACGCTCGATCCGGCGGCGTTGCATCTGTTCGAGTCCTACGCGTGGCCCGGAAATGTGCGCGAACTGAAAAATGCAATCGAGCACGGGCTCATCTTCGGCAAATCGCAGGCGCTAGGCCCGACCGATTTTCCCAAAATTATTCACGCTGCGTCGCACGATGCCGGACCTAGCGGCCCGCTCCGCTCACTCGAAGATCTGGAGCGCGACGCCATCAAAGCAACTCTCGAAGCCACGCGCTACAAAATCGGCCGCGCCGCCGAAATCCTGGGCATCAGCCGCAAAACCCTCCTCGAGAAGCGCAAGAAATACCACCTGCTCGAATAGATTGGTTCCCTCTCCGAACTTGTCATCCTGAGCGCAGCGAAGGATCTCAGCGTAAAATGCTTGGCGCGATCAACCATGAAACTCCGTCTCCTAATGCTCGGCAAAACCCGCCGCGAAGAAGCCCGCGCTCTCCTCGACGACTACACCGCCCGCATCCGCCACTACGCCGATGTCGAAGTCACCGAACTCCGCGACGCAGGCCCCGCAGCGCTTCGCAAACTTAAACTCGACTCGAGCGCCACGATCGTCCTCCTCGACGCCGCCGGCAAGCAATTCACCTCGCAGCAATTCGCAAAATGGCTTGGCGACCTACGCGACCGCGGCGCACGCGAACTCGTCTTCCTCTGCGGCGATGCTGAAGGCTTCCCGGCTGACCTACGCGCTGCCGCCAAACAAAAACTCTCTCTCTCTACTCTCACCATGCCGCACGAATTCGCCCGCGTCGTCCTCGCCGAGCAGATCTACCGCGCCTTTGCGATTCTCGCCGGTCACCCCTACCCGAAATAGCCGCGCTTCTGCGAAAATATCGTCATGTCCATCAAAATCGCGCTCGACAAAGCCGCGCCCGCCTCATCCGTTGAACTCATGATCACCAACCAGCTTCCCGATTACGATCTCGAAGATATCGAAGCGCCCATCCCGCGCGACGTCGATCCGATGCTCGCCTCGCAGGGATTCAAAGATCTTCTCGACGAAGCTCGCGCGATTCTCGATCGTGAGCTTTCCGGCGGCCCGCTCGAAATCGCACAACTCACCGGCGCCATCTGCCACGACAAAGAGATTTACCGCCCGGGAATCTGGCTCGTACTTCGCGAACGCGGTGCGAAGGGCGAAATGAGTGCGGCTGCCGGTCAGCGTGTCGCGGAAATTGCCGAAACTCTTCGCCACGAGCTCCAGCTTTCCTAAAAATCGCCGATAGTCCCCGCTGAATCGAGTAGGCCGTCCGTATCTCTACGCATGCTGCGAGCGAGCGGCTCACGACTAATTCACGTTTTCCACTTTTCCGAAATATTCACAGGAGCTTATACGCCGTCATACGGTTGACGCGCCGACGAACCACGCGCAAAATGCCACGCGATTCATACAAAAAATAAATTGCGCGCAGCGCGAACATGGCGCCGCAATCAGCAAATTCCGCCTCTTGCATCTCGAAGAGGCCTAGGCGAAAATAAAGCGAATGGCTACAGCAGACACCTCGATCGAACGCCCGCTCCCTCACAATCTCGAAGCGGAGCGCAGCATCCTCGGCGCCGTCCTTCTCGACAATCATTCCCTCAACGCAGCCGTAGAAAAGCTGCGCTCAGAGGATTTCTTTCTTCCGCAGCACCGCCAGATTTTTCAGCGCATGATTCAGCTCGCCGAGCATCAGCAGGCCATCGACATCGTCACGCTCATGGACGACCTAGCTCGCCGCGGAGAGTTAGATTCCGCTGGCGGCGTCGCGTATCTTTCGCAGCTTGCTGACGGCCTTCCGCGCGCGACGAACGTCGAGCACTACGCGCGCATCGTCAAAGAAAAATCCGTCCTCCGCAATCTCGCTTTCTCCGCTGCCGCAATCCAGGAACAGGCCCTCGCCGCCGGTGACGATGCCGACGTCATCCTCGATCGCGCCGAATCCACCATCTTCCAGATTGCCGAAGACCGCGTCCGCGCAGGCCTCATCGGCGTCAAAGAACTCGTCCGCGACAATTTCGAGCGCCTCGAGCGCATCTTCAGCGAAGGCCGACGAATCACGGGCCTCGCCACCGGTTACCCCGGCCTCGATAACGAAACCGCCGGCCTGCAACCGTCCGAGCTCGTCATCCTCGCCGCGCGTCCCTCGATGGGGAAAACCGCGCTCGCGCTCAACATCGCCGAAAATGTCGCCGTACGCAATCGCGAGCCTGTCGCCGTCTTCAGCCTGGAAATGTCGAAAGAATCGCTCCTTCTGCGTATGCTCGCGTCGGAAGCGCGCGTGGACGCGCACAAATTCCGCACCGGCCACATGGGCCGCGACGATTGGAATAAAATCACGCGCGCGCTCACCAGCCTCGGCGACGCGCCGCTCTGGATCGACGACTCCGCTTCCTCCACCGTCCTCGAAATGGGCGCGAAGGCCCGCCGCCTCAAACGCGACCGAGGTCTGTCGCTGATGATCGTCGATTATTTGCAGCTCGTGGTGCCCACCAATACCGGCCGCGGCACGAATCGCCAGGAAGAAGTTTCAAGCATCTCGCGCGCGCTCAAGGGCCTGGCAAAGGAATTGAAAGTTCCGGTGGTCGTGCTGAGCCAGCTCACGCGCGCGCCCGAGCGCGAAGAGCGCAAGCCACAGCTCTCCGACCTGCGCGAATCAGGCGCCATCGAGCAGGACGCCGACGTAGTCCTCTTCATCAACCGCCCCAATTTTTACAAGACCGACTTGCCCGAAGAAGATCGCGCCAAAGCCGAACTCATCATCGCCAAACAGCGCAACGGCCCCACCGGCAACCTGAATTTCGTGTTCCTCGCGCGCCACACGCGCTTCGAAGAAGCCGCCCCAGACGCGTGGAGCACCCCATCCTCAGGTGATGAATAGCTGACTTTTTTCTGATTCAGTCACTGTTGTGGCGCCCTAGCCAAAAGAGTTCCACCTATACAATCTCGATAACCATTTACGGTCTGGTTACATAACGCCCGCTCAGCCTCCTTATGCAATTTAAACCTTGACTTGCGGGGTAGCCTTGGATAGAAGTTGCTGATTGCCGGCTCCCCTAGGAACCGGTTACACTGGTGTGAATCCAGCAAGACAAACTCAAACATCCATTAGGGACGGGGGTGAATACGCGTGGCAGAAGTTGTCATTCAAGAGGGCGAATCTTTGGAGAATGCTCTCCGCCGCTTCAAGAGAAAGGTGCAGTCGGAAGACATCATCAAAGAGATCAAAAAGCACAGCTACTACATGAAGCCGGGGGAGAAGCGTCGCGCCAAGGAAGCACTCTCGCGTAAGCGTCTCCGCAAGAAGCAACGTCGTGAGCAGGATTAGGCGAACATCAATTGGGCCCATTTAAGCAGTTCGTGCCGGACGGAAAGCGGGAATCGTCGCGCTCGCGATTGTTCCTTGCCCAACGTCCGGCGTGAGTTGCTCGCTGCCAGTCCTCTCCCAGCACGGTGGAGCAGCGCAATGGAATACCACGATAAGGTCCTGAAGTGCGCGGAATGCAACGCCGAGTTTGTTTTCACGGCCGGCGAGCAGATGTTTTTCTCCGACAAGGGCTTCAAGAACGAGCCCAAGCGGTGCAAAAACTGCAAAGCAAACCGCGCGCAGGGCAGCAGCGGATCGAGTTCGACGAACGTTCAACGCGTCGAAACCAAAACCGTTTGCTCGCAATGTGGCAAAGAAACGACAGTTCCCTTCAAACCCACCCAGGGACGTCCCGTCTACTGCCGCGAATGCTTCCAGCAGCGGCGTGCAATGGGCACTTCCCAGGCGGGCGCCACGGCCTAGCAGCTAGGCAGCCGCAGCGACGCAGGAACTGAGGCGAACCAGTCAGTAAACCCTGCGGGGGCAGGGCGGGCCGAGTAGGGACTCGGGGCATCCGGGGTTCTCTCTCCGCGCCGACGCGAATCATCCCGTCGAATCCTACCAATCTCGCACCCCACCCATCCCGCTGTCAGGCTGAGCGCAGCGCGCTTTCGGCGTCCCGCATTCTCGGGCAAGCACCAGTAGGGGCGCGTCTAAGACGCGCCCGCGCCGCCCGCCCCACTCCCGCGCCATTCATCCCGCCTTTGCCGCCAGTAACGATCTAATCGCCCGGTGATGCTCGGCAGGCCCGTGCAATCGGCCTTTTCGCTTCGCCGTAGTTTTGAAACGCCACTCCCGCACTGTTGTCATCCTGAGCGCAGCGAAGGATCTCAGCGTCCAATGTCACCGGGATGCGACCATCAGGCAGCTCTCAAGGACCGCTCTGCACCGCCTTCCGAACGCGCGTCACCGAACCTTCAGCGGATATTGCTGCGTCACCGGCGGTACGATGCCGTTCAATCGCAGATACACAACCAGCTGTCCAAAATGATCCGTGATGTGCCAGAGCGCAGCCATCGCCAAGCCGAGTTTCGTGTTGGGCCCGGCGTAAGGTCCCTCGACGCGATCCACCGCGTTTTGCGAAGTGATCGTCGCAAGCACCTTGTCGCCATACTCGAATGAATCGCGCAGATATTGCAGCAGTTCAGCTTTCGTCTTGGCTTTCGATGGGCCGCCTTTCTCGCAATGTTCCGGCGGCGTCTTCCCCTCGATCTCATTGAAAAATGCGAACTGCGCGCAGGCCACATGCTTCACCTGTTCCCCAAACGACCGCACGCCATCGAAATTTCCTTGAGTAGGAATGTACGAATATTTCTCCTCAGGCATCGCTTCCGCAACGCCCAAAAACCCCTTCTCCGCCCAGCCCAGCGCCAAGCCAGCGCTTCCCGCTATGCTCTTCGGCACTTCCTCCTTCTGCGCCAACGCGGCCGGCGCGACAAGAAGCATCCCCGCGAAAATAAAAAAAGCAAAGAACTTCATGCGAACCTCCAGTTGAACTGAACTCTCGAATTCGGCCCTGTGGCTCATCGTATGATTTGTAGTCGTGCTTTGTCTCCAACGATTGTCATCCTCTCAAGCGCCAGTAGGGGCGCGTCTAAGACGCGCCCGCGCCGCCCACTCCACTCCTCGCGCCATTCATCCCCGCCCGCGCCGCCAGTAACAACCCACTCGCCTCGTGATGCTCGGCAAACCCCAAGCGCTCGTTCTTTTTGCCTCGCCGTCGTTTTGAAACCCCACACCTGCACCGTCGTCATCCTGATGGCAGCGAAGGACTTCAGTGTCAAGCGATTCAAGATGGGGCTGCCCCTTGCTATTTCTTAGCTTGACACCTAGTTACCAGTGAATTATCATGAGTCGTGCTATTTGTTCACAACTCGAGCCGCAGCAAGCAATCAATCACAGGCCCTAGTTCGCGCCTTCTAACCCTCCTGCTTCCGCAGCGCAATCCTGGATTTCTAATCGCAAATCTGGAATTAAAATTCCACCTAAGCCCCATAAGAATCACCAAACTAAGATTTTCTAATCTCAAATTTTCGCCGCTTTTCGTCCGCCGCGGCCAATCGCGATTCCTTTCCCTGAGGAGGGGGCCCGCCCGAAACGTTCTAATAGGAACATTCGAACTTTCAGAAAAAGAGTTAAGTTGCACAAAAGAAAGAAGAAAACAAAATTCTAATAGGGACAAAATTGCATTTTCCGGCAATTACGCCTCGCAAGTTTTTCATCGAAGCGGCAGTCCGCAAAAAGCCAGCCGGGTTCTACAGCTCGTGCGAGGCGTGCGCTGTTTCGGGCATGTGAATGTAGAGAAGCGCCTGATCCACGCGTTTTGGCGGGGCGGCCTCCGGCAGGCGGATCGGATAGCGAATCTCGCGTTGATGGTCCTGCATCTGGCGCTTCGCATTGTAGACACTGGAAAACTTCCAGAGCATTTTGACGAAATTCGTTTGCCCTTTGGCGAGAAAGCCGAGCGCCATGAAGAAAGTGTCTTTCAACGCGGCAAATCCCAGATGCTTCTGATTCAGAATCTGCTGCGTGCGCACGAGTTCCTCGTAGAAACGATCGAGAGGAAGCTTCGTGGGCAATACGGCGTGCTGCACGTCGAAGAGGCGGTAATCGCGAGACGTAAAGTTGCGCGACTCGGTGACCCAGGTTTCCGTTCCCGGGTACGGAGTGTTTACGGTGATGTGCACGATTTCGGGCACCTGCAGCGCCCATTCGCGGACGGCTTCGAAGTGGCGCTCGTCCCAATTGGGATCGGCGATGATGTTCACAGCGGCATGAATATTCAGCGCGCGAGCGCATTCGAGCGCTTCAATATTTTTCTTCACCGTCACGCGCTTGCGGTGGCTCTTGAGCCCTTCGTCATCGATGGCTTCGATCCCGAGGAACATATACTTAAGGCCGAGGCGTTTCCACATTCGAAAAACTTCCTTGTTTCGGACGAGAACATCGCCGCGCGTTTCGAGGTAATACTCTTTCTTGATGTTGCGCTTCTCCACTTCGCGCGCAAGCGCCAGCCCGTGCTCGGATTGAATGAACGCGACATCATCAACAATGAATACTCCGTGTTCCTGAATGCTGGCGAGATCTTCGGCGGCCACCTCTGCGCTCAGCTTGCGGTAGTTGCGCCCGTAGAACGTCCAGGCGCTGCAAAACGAGCAATCCCACGGGCAACCGCGCGTAAATTCGATCGAGGCGCAGGGATCCAGCACGCCAATGAAATATTTTCGGCGCCGAGCGATGAGATCGCGCGCGGGTTGCGTGGCGTTCAAGTTTTCCACCAGCCTGGGGGTGGGCCCATCGCCATAGATGCTCGTGACGCCGGGCAACGTGCGGAGCTTGTCCGGATCATCTGCTGCTTCGAGCACGCTCGGCGTGATCGCTTCGCCTTCTCCGCGCACCACGCAAACAATGGCACCCTCGGCGTGGACGAGAATTTCCTTCGCGGTAAAAGATGCGCTGTGGCCTCCTGCAAAGATGAAACATTCCGGAAGACGGCGCCGGGTTTCTTTCGCGAGATCCACCACCTCGGGAATATTCGCGAGATAGTTCAGCGAGAACCCAATCGCTTCGGGCTTGAAGTCTTCGAGGAGGCGGAAGTAGTCGCGATGGCGGAAGACCTGGAGGTCGAGAAGCCGAACGTCGTGGCCTGCTTTGCGCGCGGACTGCGCAACCAACTCAAGCCCAAGCGGCTCAAGACGCAGGTAGATTTCCGAATACATCAGCGGGCTGGGATGTACGAAGAGGACTTTCATCAGGCCCTCCGGTCTTATAAACCTAAGACTTCCCCGAACTCCCATTCTAAGTGGGAAAGAGATGGCAATCCAGCATTTCTCACCGCCGACCAGGCCTACTCTGCGCGGAGGGCCTCGACGGGGTCTACTCGGGAGGCGCGGCGGGAGGGCAGATAGCACGCGACATAAACCGTCGCGATCACGCCGAGCGTTACGGCGGTGTAGGTGATCGGGTCGAGAGGACTGACGTGGAAAAGCAGAGACGACATCAAACGCATCACCGCGAACGATGCCGCCAGTCCGCAGACGACGCCGATTCCCGCGAGCCACAATCCATGCCGCACGAACATCGCCGTGAGAGTCTGCTGCTGCGCGCCCAAAGCCATGCGAATTCCGATTTCGCGTGTGCGCTGCGAAACGGAGTAAGCAATCACGCCGTAGATTCCCACGATTCCGAGCAGCAGAGCCATGCCTCCCGCCACTCCCAGCATAACCAGCGTGAAGGAAGTGCGCGCCATGGATTCCTTGTAGAGGTAGCCGAGCGTGTGAACCTCGGCCAGAGGAATATTGGAATCAACCGACCACACCGCCTCCCGGATTTCTTTCAGAAACGCTTCGGAACCAGCGCGCGGACTGCGAATGGCAAAACCGATGCCGCGGCGCAGCGATTCCTTTTGCCCTTCAAAACGATTCATGATCACGGGCCAGTAAACGGACGAGGTTGGATCCTTGTCAACGCCTTGGTCGTAAGTGTTGCCAACGACTCCGATGATTTCGCGCCAGTCGTCATTGTTGCCGACGCGGATTCGCTTGCCCAGAGCGTTGCCTGCGTCATGCCAGTATTCCCGCGCGAGATTCTCGGAAACGATCGCAACAGGAATTCGCTGGTAGATGTCGTCCCAGGTGAGATCGCGGCCGGCAATGAACGGAGTGCCCAGCGTCGAAAAGAAACCCGGCGAGATGAACTTGAAGTATCGCAAAGGTGGAAGCTCTCCCTCGGCGTAGGTGCGGTCCTGTGCGAAGACGGGATCAAAAGAGCTGTTGTGATCCAGAGGAATCGAGCTGGAGAAACTCACCTGCGAAACTCCTGGAATCGCGGCGAGCTTGTTCACTACTTCCTGGTCCATGCGGACGGCGCGTTCGGCCTGGCTATCGGGCACATCGGCTTCCGGAATGTAGTACCGGAAGGTTTGAACGGAATCCGGCGACGTGAAGCCGGGCGGGACGCGCATCAGAGCGCGGAAAGTGCGAATCATCAAACCCGAGCAAATCAGAAGCACCAGCGCAAGCGCCACCTGCACCACCACCAGAATGTTGCGGGCGCGATGCTGCTCGCGGCTCTGGCTCAGCGCGCGTCCGCCTTCGCGAAGGCCGGTGTTCAGCCGCGAACCGGCGTATTTGAAAATCGGAATCGAGGCGAAGAGAAGGCTCGAAAACAACGCGATCGCCAAAGTGAACAGCAGCACGGGAAAGTCGATGCCGATTTCGTGAATGCGCGGCAGGCCAGTGGGTGCCATCGCAACGAGAATGCGAAGCGCCGCATAGGCCAGCGCCAAGCCCAGCGCGCTGCCGAGCAGCCCGAGGATCACACTTTCAAACAGCAAGTCTCCCGCGATTCGTTTCCATCCGGCGCCGAGCGCGGCACGAACGGCCAGTTCCTGACGGCGTCCCTCGACGCGCACAAGCAGCAGGTTGGCTACGTTCGCGCAGGCGATCAACAAGACCACGGCAATCGAGCCCATCAGCACCCACAGCACGTTTCCGATGTCGCCGACTACGTCCTGCTTGAGCGGCCGCAGGTTCGGCCCGAACTGGGCTTTTTCAAAAAGCGAAACGCTGAAGCCTTCCGGCGCTGGAAAACTACGTATAGAGATGGGAATCATGCGCGCCACGTCCGCGCTGGCTTGCGCCATCGTGACGCCGGGCTTCAGGCGCGCCAGAGCGCGGTAACTGAAATTGCCGAGCTTGATTTTGTTGCGGTCCCATTTGAAGGTAAGAAAAATGGCGGGATCGCCTTCGTCAAGAAAATGAAAATTCTGTGGCAGGACGCCGATGATTTCGCGCGGTTTTCCATCGAGCGTGATGGAGCGGCCGATGACGTTCGGATCGCCGCCGAATTTCTGGCGCCAATAGCCGTAAGAGAGAAGAGCGGTTTCGGGCGTGCCCGGCGAATCGTCTTCGCGGGTGAACAGTCGGCCCAGCGCCGGCTTTGCGCCGAGAAGGGGCAAAGTTCCATCGGTCACGTCGATGCCGTGGACTTGTTCGGGTTCGCCGACGCCGGTGACGCTGATCGAATCATCGTTATACGCGCCGATGTCCTGAAACGTGGTGTTCTGCTCGCGATCGATGAAATAAATGGACGGAGATATATTGAGATCCTTGATGCCCACGCCCGGAGCGGTGTGCCAGACGCCGATGAGCTCTTCGGGATGCGGATAGGGCAACGGCTTCAGCAGAACTCCTTCGAGAACGCTGAAGATCACGGTGTTCGCGCCGATGCCTGCGGCGAGAGTGATCAATGTAATGGCCGTGAAGAGCGGGGCGCGGCCGAGCCGTCGCAGAACTTGTCTCAATTGGTCGCTGATCATTGTTGTCTTTCGTTTTTTGCGGGCGTGCGCCCGTCACGGTAATTGTTACGTTGGGGCGAAGCTGAAAGTTCCCAGCGGGCCGAGAAATTTGCGGAATGCCGCGAACCTTGGCACAGGCGTGAACCGCCGAACTTCGTCGCGGACGAAGTTTTGCCGAGAGCTATGGAGTTGCGGTGAATTTGCGGAGAGGTTCGTCGAACGGGGCGCGAGCGACGCCCTGCTCTGTGATTATGGCGGTGATGTAGCGGGCTGGGGTGACGTCAAAGGCGGGATGCGCAGCTTTTACATCTGTGGGCGCGAGCTGCGTGCCGGCGAGGTGCGTCACTTCGGCCGAGGAGCGCTCTTCGATGGGAATCTGTTCGCCGGACGCGAGCGACATGTCGATGGTGGAAATAGGAGCCGCGACGTAGAAGGGGACATTATTCTCGCGGGCGAGAACGGCCATGCCGTAGGTGCCGATTTTATTGGCGGTGTCGCCATTGCGGGCGATGCGGTCGGCACCGACTACGACGGCGCTCACGCCGCCGGTTTTGAGGAAATGGCCGACCATGTTGTCGGTGATGAGCGTGAGCGGAATTTGATCCTGCTGCAATTCCCAGGCGGTGAGGCGGGCGCCTTGCAGGTACGGACGCGTTTCGGGAACGAGCACGTCAATCTGATGGCCTTCTTCGACCGCCACGCGAATCACGCCGAGGGCGGTGCCGATGCCGCCGGTGGCGAGAGCGCCGGCGTTGCATTGAGTCATCACGCGGCCGGATTTGGCGAGGAGGTCGGCGCCGAATTTTCCGATGCGGCGATCGGCTTCGCGGCGCTCTTCGTGAACTTTCTGCGCTTCTTCGATGAGGGCGGCGCGCAGATGCGCGAGGCCGGATGCGCCGTTTTTAGCGGATGCGGCGGCCGTGGCTAATTCTTCGAAACGGGCTTTGAAGCGATTGATGGCCCAGAAGAGATCGACTGCGGTGGGGCGGGTGTGGGCGAGCGTGTCGCAGATGGTGGCGAATTCGGCGCGCAGCTCGGGGAGAGTTTGCGCTGGCGAGTGCTCGACGCCGAGAGCTACGCCCATCGCGGCAGCGACGCCGATGGCCGGGGCACCGCGGATGATCATGTCTTTGATCGCTTTGGCTACGTCGCGGTAGTCGGTGTAGGTGTGGTAGGTGACTTCGCGCGGGAGGCGGAGCTGGTCGAGGATGACGACGCCTTCGGGCGTCCAGCGGATTGCTTCGACGGTGTACAAGTGACCGTGCTCCTGTGCGCGAGAATGCCTTCTGACGCTAAGGCCGATTTTTCTATTCTAGCTGATTCGGTGACAAGTTATTGCGTCAACGATGTTCGATGGTCAGTCAGTCAAAGTCCAAGCGCAAGATCCTCTGCCGGATTGGGAGTGATGTGGCGCGACCCTGCCAACCGGTCGAGCGGGCACGGCATGCCGTGCCCCTACTGAGATTACTGGCCTACCGGGAAATGGCGGAGGCCGTGCGAGGCGACCAGGAATGCGATGAACAGGAATGAGTTGTAGCTGACGTGGAGGATGTAGCTGGCGACGACCGTACGCGAAATGGCGCGAGCGGCGGTGAAAATAATTCCTACGCCAATCAGGAGCAGGATTTGGCCCCAGCCGCCCCAGAGTTGCGGTGCGTGCAGGAGGCCGAAGAGAGTGCCTGTGATGACTACTCCTGCGCCGACGCCGAAGCTTCGCGCGAGGACAGGATAGAGGTAGCCGCGGAAGATGGTTTCTTCGACGAGCGGGGCGAGCAGGATGCTCATCAGCATCAGGAGAAGGGCGCTGCGCGGGTCCTGGAAATATTCCTGGATGGGGAGCTTCGCTTTGGTTTGGAGCGCGGCTGAGGCAAGTTGGACCAGTAAGGAAAGACTGAAGCCGCCGAGAATCAGGCTGAGGTAGACGATGCGGCGCGGGATGGTGCCGGTTTGGAGCGAGCGCCAGCCGATAGTTCGCCAGAATGGCGACTGAAATCGGACACGTATTTGAGCGGCGAGATATGCGAGTAATCCGAGCGAGAGAATGGCTTGATTGACGATTAGGAAGAGACTTTTGTTATTGGAGGAATTCTGCAAGCTGGTCGGCGTCATTCCGAAGGCTGCGAAGATGCCGACGAGAAGGATGCTGATCAAGAAAGTTCCTATGAGCGTGACTCCGATTAGCAACATCAGATCGGGCCAGCTCCAAGGAACGCGGAGATCTTCGGGATATTGCTGGAAGATGGGCGGCGGCGCTTCGGGCTGGACGAGTAAGGGCGATGTTGTTGCGGCGGCGTGCATTTCCGGGCCGGGCGATCCAGCGGCCGGAGGAGCGGGCGGTTCTAGAAATGATTCGGGGAGGAGAGGATTGTTATCGTCGGGGATCATACAAGTCAGGCGTGCGCGTTTGCATCGGCTGGGGTGTTCGCGCTTTGAGTCGTCTTGCCGTTTCCATTTTCTCCCGCGCCATTCAGCGCGCGGGCCAGGATCTGGCCGGTGAATGATTTCTTTACGCGCGCGACTTGCTCTGGTGTGCCTTGGGCGACGATGCGGCCGCCTTCGTTGCCGCCTTCGGGACCGAGATCGATGATCCAGTCGGCTTGTTTGATGACGTCGAGATGGTGCTCGATGATCAGCACGGTGTTGCCGAGCGAGACGAGACGGTTCAGCACGTCGAGCAGCTTTTTCACGTCGTCGAAGTGTAGGCCGGTGGTTGGCTCGTCGAGAATATACAGCGTGCGGCCCGTTTGGCGGCGCGAAAGTTCGCGGGCGAGCTTGGTGCGCTGGGCTTCGCCGCCGGAAAGCGTGGTGGCGGACTGGCCGAGTTGAATGTAGCCGAGGCCGACGTCGACGAGCGTCTGCAGCTTTTGCTGAATCGCGGGAATATTTTCGAGCGCCTTCAGGGCTTCCTCGATGGGTAGATCGAGCAGATCGGAAATCGTGAGGCCCTTGTAGCGGACGGCGAGGGTCTCGGCGTTGTAACGCTTGCCGCGACAGACTTCGCAAGTGACGTAAACGTCAGGCAGGAAATTCATTTCGATGCGGCGCTGGCCGTCGCCCTGGCAGGCCTCGCAACGGCCGCCTTTCACATTGAAACTAAAACGCCCGGGACGATAGCCGCGTTCGCGCGATTCCGGGAGCATGGCGTAGAGTTCGCGAATCGGAGCGAAGACGCCGGTGTAGGTGGCGGGATTCGAGCGCGGAGTGCGGCCGATGGGGGCCTGGTCGATTTGAACGACTTTGTCTATGTGCTCGATACCAGTGATGGCGCGATGTTCGCCGGGCTTTTCCATCGAGCGATAAAGTTTCGCGGCGAGAGCGCGATACAAAATGTCGTTGATGAGCGTGGATTTGCCCGAGCCGGAGACGCCGGTGACGACGGTGAGAAGGCCGAGCGGAAACGTGACGTCGATATTCTTCAGGTTGTTTCCGTGCGCGCCAAGGATGGTGATGGCTTTTCCATTGGTGGGGCGGCGATGATCGGGCACAGGAATTTTCGCGCGGCCGGAAAGATATTGGCCGGTGAGCGATGCGGAATTTGCCGCGATTTCCTCGGGCGGTCCTGCGGCGACGAGATGTCCGCCGGCGGTGCCTGCGCCGGGGCCGAGATCGACGACGTAATTGGCGCGGCGAATCGTTTCTTCGTCGTGCTCGACGACGAGCACGGTGTTGCCGAGGTCGCGCAGGGTTTCGAGGGTGCTGAGCAAGCGACCATTATCGCGGGCGTGAAGGCCGATGGAAGGCTCGTCGAGCACGTAGAGGACGCCGCGCAGGCGCGAGCCGATTTGCGTGGCGAGGCGGATGCGCTGGGCTTCGCCGCCGGAGAGCGTGGCGGCTGAACGGTCGAGAGTGAGATAGCCGAGTCCCACGTTGAGAAGAAAATCGAGGCGCTCGGCTATTTCGGTGAGCGGGCGGCCGGCGATTTTTCGCTGACGGAGCGTGAGGTGGCCACGAATTTTATCAACGGCAGCGCGCGCTTCGGTGAGCGGGAGGGCGGTGAAATCGGCAATCGAAAGACCGGCGATTTTTACGGCGAGGCTTTCGGGGCGCAGGCGGCGTTCGTTGCAAGCCGCACACGGCGCCGGTGACATGTATTGCGTGAGCCATTCGCGGTATGTATCGGAATTCGATTCTTCGAGGCTTTTTTCGAGGTGCGTCAGGACGCCTTGAAAATTGAGGCCCTTCACTCCGGTGCCGTCCGCGGGATTGCCGTGAAGAATCAGATTTTGAACTTTGCGCGGAAATTGCTCGAACGGCGTATCGAGATCGAAGCCGTGCGCGGCGGCGGCGAGTTTCATGGTGCGCTGAACGAATGTGGAGCCTGAGCCGGGACCGAGCCCACCTTCGAAGAGGGGCTTCGACCAATCGACGATCACTTTGGACGGATCGAAATCGTATTTGGAGCCGAGGCCATGGCATTCGGGGCACGCGCCGTAGGGCGAATTGAAGCTGAACGAGCGCGGCTCGAGCTGAGGGACGGAGATGCCGCAATCGGGGCAGGCGAGTTTTTCGGAGTAAACGTGCTCGTCGCCGCCTACGACTGAAATGGTGACCAGGCCGCCGGTGAGACGAAGGGCCGTGCCGATCGATTCCTCGAGACGCTGCGCGATGCCGTTCTTCAGCAGCAGGCGGTCCACGACGATTTCGATGGTGTGATTCTTGCGGCGATCGAGCGGAATCGGTTCGTCGAGATTGACGAGTTCGCCATCCACGCGCGCGCGGACGTAACCTTCCTTGGCGTATTTCTCGAGTTCTTTTTTGTATTCGCCTTTGCGCCCGCGAACCACCGGGGCGAGGACCATGATGCGGTCATCGGGCTTGAGCGCGAGAACCGACTGAACGATTTGCTCGGTGGATTGGCGGGTGATGGGTTTGCCGCACTTCGGGCAATGCGGAGTGCCGATCGCGCTGTACACGACGCGAAGATAGTCGTAAATCTCGGTGATGGTGCCGACCGTGGAACGGGGCGAGCGCGTGGTGGTTTTCTGCTCGATGGCGATGGACGGTGAAAGTCCTTCGACCGAATCGACATCCGGGCGCTCCATCTGGTCGAGGAACTGGCGCGCGTAGGCCGAGAGGGATTCGACATAGCGGCGCTGACCTTCGGCGTACAGAGTGTCAAAGGCGAGCGAGGATTTACCCGAACCGGAGAGGCCGGTGATAACGGTCAGCGAGTTACGGGGAATCTCGAGGCTGATATTCTTGAGATTGTGCTGCCGCGCGCCGCGAATGACGATTTTCTTGAGGCCCATGGTGTTAATGACCGGTTACAGTGCCCCCTAGCCCCCTACAGTCGAGGACAGCGCACACTGGGTAGATTGCGCCCAGAGTAATCTTCAAACATAGCAAGCGCAGCGATTGCGGTCAAGGCGGCAACGCGGTTGTCGAAAGGAATTTTCACGCGAAAGAGGGCGAAGGCAGTTCCAAAAGTTTTCCTTCGGAGAATTTTACCGGGGGGGTTGGACTTTTTACACCTCAGGTGATTTTGAAGGCCTTTGTTTTCAGCTAGATCCTTTGGCTTCTGGCGTGCGATAGGTGTCTGCGTCAGGGGGAGGAAAGCTGAGAATCCCTTCGGGGATTGAGGGCTGGGCCAGCTTCCTTCCCCCGGCCACCTACCGTCGCTCCTTTTTTCCTACCCCTCTGATATCGAACGACGGTGGGGTCTGTTCACTCCTTTCTTTTTCCTTCTTCGCAAGGTGTTCGCTTCCGAGTTTTATCCTCTTTCAATTTTCGTACCGGGACTGCGCGTGCGCGGGCCTCCTAATCTGGATTAGGGTGGCTCGAAGTAGTATTCTCGTTTCTCTGCAGGGTGATGCTGCCCGGCCCACGTTTGAGATCTTGCGTTTCATGCCCGATACAACAGGCCACATGCGCATTTTGAAAGTGGTTCAATCCTATTTCCCTTTTCAGGAGCGGGGCGGACCTGTGTTCAAGGTGCGAGCGCTTGCCGACGGGGCTCGCCAAACGAGGCCATCAGGTTACGGTGCTGACGGCGGACCTCGGGTTTGGGAAGGGAAATGGCTCGCAGGCCGGGGCGGAGCGCTGCCGCTGGGGTTGGACAGTTCGCAGCGACAATGTGGAGGCGATTTACCTCAGTACGGTGGGGCAATATCGCGCGGTGACGCTGAATCCGGGGGTGTTTGCGTTTTGCCGGGGTTCCATTTGCTATTACGACGTGGTGCATTTTTACGGGCTGTACGATTTGCTGGGGCCGGCGGCTAGCCATTACTGCAGGCGGCAATCCGTACCGTATGTGATTGAGCCGATGGGAATGTATCCGCCGATTGTGCGCAGCCTGCGATTGAAACGGGTGTACCTGGATTTGCTTGGCGAGCGGTTTATTCGAGGCGGGCGGTATCTGGTGGCGACGTCGGAGCAGGAGAAACGGGAGCTGATCGGCGGAGGCATTGATGCGGGTCGTGTGGAAGTGCGTCGAAATGGCATTGAGCTGCCTTCGAGGGAGCCGGAGGCGGGGAAATTTCGTCGGGAGCGAGGAATTTCGAGCGATGCGAAGGTGATTTTGTTTTTGGGGCGGTTGGTGTCAAAGAAAAGCCCCGACATGCTGCTCCAGGCATTTGCAGATTGGCGCGCAAATCCTGGCGGCGACCAAAATGCTGTGCTCGTGTTGGCAGGCCCCGATGAAGGGGATGGATTTCTGGCGAAGCTTCGAGACATGGTTGATCGCCTTGGGATTCGAGACCAGGTTCTCTTCATCGGCCCGCTCTATGATGATGCGAAGTGGTCGGCTTATCGCGATGCGGATGTGTTCGTGCTGCCTTCGCAGAACGAAAATTTTGGGAATACGGCGGGAGAGGCGGCGGCATGTGGCACGCCCGTGATTGTGACGGACCGTTGCGGCATTGCGCCGTTTGTGGGAGCGGCGGGCGAGGTGATTCCGCACGATCTCGCGGCCCTCGAGCAAGCGCTGGGGAAAATGCTACGGGACCCGATGCTTCGGGAAAATCGGCGGGCGGGATGCCGCGCGTTTGTGGACAGTCTTTCGTGGGAGGGGCCACTGGATCAGACGGAGGAAATGTACCGGCGATGCAGTGGGCGGTGAGGTCAGGCTGCGAGATTCCACCGGTAGGTGTGCGGCTGCCTGCGTTTACAGATTGCGATCAGTCGCTTGCGGCCAGTGGCTTACGATCAGTGGCTCGCGCCGGAGACGAATCGGAAAGCATCCTCGATCGTTTTGACCCCCGCTTTCGACCCCAGCGAACCAGTTTCCATCTTTGAATATTGATAGCGCCGTTTCGCGGAAAAGCTCGCCGGATCGAATGTTCCCTTCTCAAACTGGAAGATCCAGACATACTCGCGGCGGGCGTTGTCCGCCTGCGATTGCGGAATCAGGGCGGTGTCCATGGACGTCATAGGCGTGAAATCGGAGAAGCCGCCGCTCGTGTGAACCGGGTCAGGCATCGTCCCGCTGAAGAAATCCACGTCGTGAGTGAAGATCATCACGAAATCGACCCTGGAAGGGTCGGGGGCGGGACAGATTTGCGAGAAAGTTTTTTCGCGATTCTTGGCGATCCATTTCGTCTGGCTGGGCGTGAGGCCGTAGGCTGAGAAGTAGGTCTGGCACGACGTGTTCGATTGTTCGACGGGAGTTGTGGAGTCAGCGGGTGAATCGGAATTCATAGCGGATGGCGAAGGCGTTTTTGCTGGCTGCGATGCGGCGATCGCGGACGATTCGGCGGCGGGTTTTGCTGGTGGCGGCGTTGAAACCGCGGGCGAAATTGGTGCAACTGGTGCTGCCGTAGGTGCGGGTGAAACTGCGGGCTTCGCTGCTGATGTGGCCGAGACCGGTTTCAGCGCGCCGAGGGCGGGCGGCGGTGCCATCGAAACGCTGGCTAGGGTTTTATTTCCCGCCGCAGCGGCTGAGGGTGAAGTTCCGGAAGCCGAGGCTGGCGAAATTTTCGAGTAGTTCACATCAGGTGGCGCTAGAGAGGCGGCGTGCGCTGCCGCTTTCGCGACTTCAACGGCTTCCACTTGTCTTGCAGCCAAGCCAACGTCGTGCGCGGAATCTCGATAAGGCTGAAAGGCGGGGAGACCGGTGACGGCTGCGTCTGGCACGTAGCCTTCGACGCCGTTTTGCGCGCGGATTTTCACGTAATTCGGAACGCGCTCGATGATTTCGACGCCCTGGCCGCATTTCAACTTCGCGTCAACATTGAAGCTATTCAGCGAATCGTAGACCCACACCTGATCGCGATTCGAATCGCACTTGAGCGTTGCGGGATTGGCCCACGCGGGATCTGCGAGAAGCGAGAAGCCGATCGTGCTCAAAATTAAAATGAAAAATTGCGTTTTGCGGACCATGGTTACCCCCTAACCCTGGCGCGACAATACCTTTAGCAGTGTAGGACTTTGGGACAGGCGAACAACTGGACGATAGTACAGAGAAAGGACAGGTGAAGGACAGTACGTACCTTACGGATGTATGACTCTGTGTACTACCATACCTGTACCATGGGGCTTGAAGTTCCAGTGGGGAGACCGAAGGTCTGCGGCGCAAAAGCCCATGGATAATGGGGCGCGGAGGGTAAAATGGCAACGATGAAACAGGACAAACAGGACGGCGCTTCAAATTATTTGCTCAAGACGGAGCCTTCGGAGTACTCGTTTGCGGATCTTCAGAAGGATAAGGAAACAGTTTGGGATGGCGTTTCGAATCCCGTCGCGCTGAGGAATCTTCGGGAGATGAAGCCGGGGACGCGGCTTGTGAGTCTACGAGACTGGCGATCAGAAGACGGCGGTGGGGACGGCTTCTGTGCTGTCGGTGGATGCGTCGAATCCGAAGAATCCGGAGGTAGAAATCAAGGCCGGGAAGGCGCTGGCGAAGCCTGTGACGCTGGCGCAAATTAAATCGGATCCGCTGTTTGCTACGTCACCGCTTGTTCGCCAGGGGCGGCTTTCGGTGGTGCCCTTGACTGACGCGCAGTATAAGAAACTCACTGGCGAGTGACCTGCCTGCTGTGAAGCCTACGCGAAAACCAGAGCACGGTTTGGATTTAGTTGGATTAGGCGGAGCCTTTCTCGCTGCTGGAATATGGCATAGCGGCGCTGGCGAGGGTATTCTGTTGGTGCGTTAAATTCGGGGCGTGAAATTAGGGGCGCTGGCCGGCATGTGTGGAATTTGCGGCATCGTTGGGATGGAGTCGCGGGAGCGCGGCGAGGCGCTGGTGCGCCGAATGATGGCTGCGATCGTTCATCGCGGGCCCGACGCGGAAGGCATTCTGATCGCGCCGCCTGTGGTTGCAGGAAGCCGCCGGCTGAGCATCATTGACCTTCCGGGCGGGAGCCAGCCGGTGTGGAACGAAACCGAACACGCTGGCGGTTGTTTACAACGGCGAGATTTATAATTTTCGCTCGCTGCGCAAGGAACTCGAAGCCGCCGGACATACCTTTCGCACGAATTCCGATACTGAAGTGATTGTGCATGCGTTTGAAACGTGGGGCGAGAAGTGCGTCGAGCGGCTGCACGGGATGTTTACGTTTGCGATCGTGGAGATGCCGCAGGGGCCCGGCGGACGGGCGACGCGGGTTTTTATCGCTCGCGACCGGATGGGAATCAAGCCGCTCTATTACGCCATCGTGGAGGGCGCTTTATTTTTTGCGTCGGAGGTGCGGGCGCTTTTAGCTAGCGGAGCGGTGCCGGCGCGGCTTTCTGCGGATGCGCTTTCGTCGTACCTCTTATTTGGATCTGTGAGCGAGCCGGTCACTTTGGTCGAAGGAGTTTTTTCGCTTCCGCCCGGGCACTATCTCGATGTTCAAGTCGGCGAAGAGAAAATTCGGGCGGTTGCTCCGAGACCTTATTGGAATGGGGCGAAAGAGAGCGCGCGAAAAACAAGCGCCAGGAACGGCGGGAGACGCGGCGACATCGGCTTCGCGCGTTCGTTCGCTGCTTGAACAGGCCGTGGCGAGTCACTTGATTGCGGACGTGCCGGTTGGCGTGTTTCTCAGCAGCGGACTCGACTCAACTGCGATCGCTGCGTTGGCCAGCCGAGCGCAGCGCGGTATTCACACGTTTACCGTGGCGTTTCCGGATGTGGAATTCAGCGAAGCTGAGAAAGCGCGGCGGACGGCGGAGCGGCTTGGCACGGAGCATTCGGAGTACACGCTATCGGGCGAGGAGATGCTGGCGCGGCTGGATGAAGCGGTAGCGTCTTTCGATCAGCCGAGCATGGACGGCATCAACACGTATTTTGTTTCGTGGGCGGCGCGGCAGGCGGGATTGAAGGTGGCGCTTTCGGGATTGGGCAGCGACGAGCTATTCGGGGGTTACACATCTTTTCAGGCGACATCGAAAATCAAGCGACTGGCGTCCGCCGCTGATTGGACTCCGAAACCTTTACGGCAATTAGTGACTTCTAGCGGAGCTGCCAAGCTTTCCGGGGGCTCTCCGGATGCGGTTCGAAAAGCATCTGCGGCTTGGCTCGATCCTTCTGCGCTGCCACATCCTTATTACTTCACGCGCTCGCTGTTTACTCCGCAGGTGGTCGCGCGGTGGCTACGCCAGGACGCGAGTGCTTGGACGGCGACTGCCGTGGGGAAAATGGCTTGGCGAGGCGGCTGACGAAGCGCGGTCGATGGATGAATTCACCGGAGTTTCGTGGCTGGAGCTGCGGTCGTACCTTGTGAATACGCTTCTGCGGGATACGGACGCGATGAGCATGCACCATTCGTTGGAAGTGCGCGTGCCGTTTCTTGATTCTTCGCTCGTCGAATACGTGCTGTCGCTGCCCGAATCGCAAAAGCGAAATGCAGCACAGCCGAAAGCGCTTCTGATTGCTGCGCTGGGTGAGCTTCTGCCGCAGGAACTTATTGCGCAGCCGAAGCGCACTTTCACGTTTCCATGGGAAAATTGGATGCGGGGCGCGTTGCGCGAACGAATCGCGACGGGACTGGGCGATTGGTCGCCGGCTCTCGAACCGTTGCTCAGCGGCGAAAATGCGCGGCGGGTTTGGGACGATTTTCTGGCGAGCCGTACGACATGGTCGCGGCCATGGAGCCTGTATGTGCTGAATGAATGGGTGAAACGACATCTGGGCGGAAAGTTTGCCGGAGATTCCGCGCCTCGAAAGGATGCCGCCGTTTCCGTCGCCTGATCCACCCGCAATGAGTGAAACAACCGACTTCTCGCGATGATCATTCTCGGCATCAATGCTTACCATGCGAATGCTTCGGCGGCGATCGTCGCTGACGGGCGCCTTCTCGCGGCGGTGGAGGAAGAACGCCTGAATCGCGTGAAATACGCGGCGGGATTGCCGGCGCGCGCGATTCAATATTGCCTCGATCAAGCCGGCGTGAAGCTCGCGGAGGTGGACCACATCGCGATTCCCCGCGATCCCCGGGCGCGGCTTGCGACAAAGTTGCGCTTTGCCATGCGCATGCCGCGCTTCGCGTTCGAGCGAGCGCGCGTGATGGCTCGCTTTGCGGGCATTCGCGAGGATCTCGCGTCGGCCTTCGAGATTGCCCCTGAAAACATTCGCGCGCAGTTCCATCGGATCGAGCACCATACGGCGCATCTGGCCAGCGCTTACTTTGTTTCACCTTACGAGCGGGCAGCTGTTCTATCGGCGGACGGACTCGGCGATTTCGCAAGCTCGATGTGGGCCGTTGGCGAAGGCCCGCGGATGCGAATCCTCGGCGAGATTACTTTTCCGCACTCGCTCGGGATGTACTACACGGCGCTGACGCAGTATCTCGGCTTCTGGAAATTTGGCGACGAGTACAAGGTGATGGGCCTGGCGGCGTATGGCCAGCCGGAATTCCTCGAAGAATTTCGCCGTATCGTGCGCGCGGACGGGCCGCTTTCGTTTCGGCTGGGCCTCGAATATTTCACGCATCAGAATCAGGGCGCGGAGATGTCGTGGCGCGACGCCAGCCAGACTCCGGTGCTCGGGCGGCTGTTCTCGCCATATCTGGAGAAGCGGCTTGGGCCGACGCGCAAAGCGGAAGAGCCGCTCGAACAGCGTCATCACAATCTTGCGGCGAGCATGCAAGCTGCGCTCGAAGAGGTGCTGGCAGCGCACTGGGCTGCGCTTGCGAAGAAAACCGGCGAAAAGTCGCTTTGTCTCGCAGGAGGCGTGGCGTTCAATTGCCTGGCGAACGGGAAAATTTTCGACCACTCGCCCTTCGAGCACGTTTACGTGCAGCCGGCGGCTGGGGACGCGGGATTATCGGTGGGCGCGGCGTTCGCTGTAGAACACCAGATACTCGGCCGTCCGCGCGAATTCGTGATGGAGCATGCGGGATGGGGGCCGGAATTTTCGCAGCAGCAAATTCGCGCGGCGATTGAGGGCTCGTCCAACGGCGATATGCAGCTCAGCGAATTGGACGAAGATTCGCTGGTGCAGGACACAGCACGGCACATCGCCGCGGGAAAAATTGTGGGATGGTTTCAAGGGCGCGTGGAATGGGGGCCGCGAGCACTGGGGCAGCGCAGCATTCTGGCCGATCCGCGGCGCGCGGAAATGAAAGATATCCTCAACCGGCGCATCAAGCACCGCGAGATCTTTCCGCCCCTTTGCGCCTTCGATCATCGAGGAAGCCGTCCCCGAATATTTCGAGCGGAGCGATCCTTCGCCTTTCATGACGTTCGCATACTCGGTTCGCCCCGAGAAGCGCGGGGTGATTCCGGCGCCGACTCATGTGGACGGCACGGCGCGGTTGCAAACGGTGAGCCGCGGCGCGAATCCTCTTTACTGGAAACTCCTCAGCGCGGTCGGCGACCTTACGGGCGTGCCGGTGGTGCTGAATACTTCGTTCAACGACAATGAGCCGATCGTCTGCCGACCGGAGGAAGCGCTCGATTGCTTCCGGCGCACGCAGATGGACGTGCTGGTGATGGGGAACTTCACGCTCGAGAAAAAAGCAGCGCTCGCAGCGGGCGCGATGAGCGCCGAGGGTTTTGCCGGGCCGTTGAAATGAAGATTGAGGTAAGATTGTAAGTAGCAGGTAACGCACAATTTGGACGCGCAGTTCTCGTCGCTCCGAATCCCAGCCCGCGACGAACCTGAAGTGGCAGGCCGCTCATGCACATTTTGCTCTTGAACGAGTACTATCCGCCGGATACTTCTGCCACGGCCAAGATGGCCGCGCTCGTTGCGGAAACCCTCGCCAAGAAACACCAGGTTACTGTCCTTGCGGGCCGGCCCTCCTACGATCCCGATGAGTATTATCCGTTCGCCTTTCTCCGCAGCGATAAGCGCAACAATGTGACGGTGGAGCGCGTGGGCTCGACTGACTTTCCGCGGCACGAGATGAAGCGCCGCGTTTCGAATTACCTTTCGTATCTTGCGCTGGCGGTGCCGCGCGCGCTTGCGATCCGGCCTGACGTTGTTCTGGCGATGACGGACCCGCCGGTGGCAGGAATCGCCGGCGCTTTCGTTGCGCGCATGAGCGGTCGTCCGTTTGTGTACAACATACGCGACATGTATCCGGACATGGCGCTGGGAGGCGACATCGTGCGCGCGAATTCGCTCGTCGCGCGATGGGAGGAGATGCATCGCCGCGCTCTGCGCGAGGCGGCGCGGGTGATCGTCCTTGGCGACGACATGCGCGAACGAATTCTCGCGAAGGGCGTTGCGCCGGACCGCGTCGTAGTGGTTCGCGACGGCGCCCAACCCTCGGGGCCGCTGCCGGACGGCAGGCATCCGGCTGTAGAGGAAGTTCGGTGCGGATTTCCATTCGTCGTCCTGCACGCGGGCAATATTGGGTTCTACGGCGCATGGTCGACACTTTTGAAGGCGGCAGAATTGCTGCGCAACGAAAACACCGGGCTCGTGTTTGTGGGTGACGGGGCCAACCGCGCTGCCATGCAAGCGTCGATTAACGGTTCGAAGAACGTGCGCTTCCTGCCGTTCCGTCCGGCCAGCGAAATTCCGCATGTGATGATGGCGGGTGACCTGCACATCATCACCGTGAAGCGCGGGCTGGAAGGCGTCGTGGTGCCCAGCAAGCTCTATTCAACGCTGGCTGCAGGGCGTCCGATATTGGTGGTGGCGGCACCCGAGTGCGACGCAGCGCGCATTGTGCAGGAATCCGGCTGCGGCGTGTGGGCTGATCCGGACGATCCGGGTGCAGTGGCGAGCGGCGATTCGGGAGCTTCGCGAGGACCCGAATCGGCTCGCGGAGATGGGTCGTAGAGCCCGGGAAACCGCCGGGAAGTATGCTAGAGTGAATGAGTTAGAGAAATTCGCAATTATTTTGGAAGAAGCCGCGCAAGAGAAACCTGGAGGGCGCCATCTGGAACAATAAGAAAGTTCTTGTAACCGGAGGTACATCTTTTATCGGTTCTCATCTTGTGGATGCGCTATTGGAGCGCGGGGCGAAGGTCCGCGTGGTGGACGATCTTACGAGCGGGAGGCTGAGCAATATCGAGCACCACTTGAAAGGCGGACACGTGACTTTCGTCGAGGCCGATCTCCGCGAACCGGGCGTGACGCGCGCGGCAATGAATGGCATCGAAGTGGTGTTTCACCTGGCCGCCGATCATGGTGGGCGCGGTTATGTGGACCTGCACCAGGCTGGCCCGGCTTCGAATTTGTTTCTCGACGGGCTGGTCTTTTGGGAAGCGGTGAAAGCGGGCGTGGAGAAAGTGGTGTATGCCTCTTCGGGCTGCGTGTATCCCAATTACATGCAGACTGACGTGAAGAAGGAAATCTATTTGCGTGAAGAAGATGTGAAGCCGCCGCACGACGCGGATAATATGTACGGCTGGGCGAAGCTGATGGCCGAACTTACGCTGCAGGCGTATCACCGGGAGCACAAACTCGGCGCTGCATCGTGCCGTTATTTCACGGTGTATGGGCCGCGAGGCGTGGAAAATCACGCTGTGATAGCGATGATTGCGCGCGCGTTCGTGGGCCAGGACCCGTTCGAAGTGTGGGGCGACGGGAATCAGATCCGAAACTGGACGTACGTGGACGACATCGTGAATGGGACGATCCTGGCCGCGGAAAAAATCAACGACGGCACCGCTGTGAATCTCGGCACGATGGAGCGCATTCGGGTGATTGATGCCGCGAAGATGGTGCTCGATTTTGCTGGGAAGAAAGCGGAAATTCGTTTGCGGCTTGATATGCCGACGGGGCCGGCCAACCGCGTCGCGGATAATGCGCTCGCTAAAAAGCTGCTGGGCTGGGAGCCGAAGACGAAGTTTCGCGACGGCTTGAAGAAAACGATGGATTGGTATTTCGAGAGCAAGAAGACAGATGAGGTGCGCGGCGTGCTCGAGAAGATGCTGACCGCGCGGTAATCGCGTTAACCTGAACTGATTATGGCGATTCCGACCAGTCTGATTGCATTCGGCGTAGCGCTCTTCGGCTCGCTCGGGCTGACTGCGCCGGTACGCCGATTCGCGCTCCGAGTGGGTCTTGTCGACAAGCCGGGCCCACGCAAAGTCCATCTAAAACCGATTCCCCTTCTTGGTGGTATCGCGATCTACCTGGGATTTGCGGCGGCGATATTGCTGACGCAGCACGGCGTGATGCAGCAGCAAACGATCGCAATTTTTACCGGCGCCACGCTTCTAGCAATCGTCGGATTTCTCGACGACGGCGGGTTGCTGCATCATCAGGTGAAGTTGTTCATCGGCATGCCCGTCGCGGCGCTGTTGCTGCTGGCTTCGGGAATTCGCGCTCAGCTCTTTTCTCAGTTTATTCCCGGGAACGCAGGAATCATATTGGACGGCTGCCTGACCGTCATCTGGGTGGTCGGCATCACCGCTTCGTTCAGCATTCTCGACCATATGGACGGGCTGTGCGCCGGCATCACGGCTGTGGCGGCTGCGTTCTTCACACTCGCGGCCTATATGAATGGGCAGACAGCTGTGCAAACTCTGGCGGCTGCCACGCTGGGTGCCGCTCTCGGATTCCTTCGCTGGAATTTCAATCCCGCCAAGATATTTATGGGGGACGGCGGGGCAATGTTTCTCGGTTTCCTGATGGCAACTCTGGGCCTGAAGATTCGCCCGGATGGAGCGCCATTTCCGGCTGGCTGGCTCGTTCCGCTTCTAATTCTCGGCGTCCCGATTTTTGACACGACGATGGTATCGATCTCCCGGGCGCGCCGCGGACTTCTTCCTTTCACGTCCCCCGGGAAGGACCATACTGCGCACCGTCTGTCGAATCTGGGCCTGGGGCATAGGGGGGCGGTGCTCGTCATGTATCTGCTGGCGGGATTGCTGGGAACTATGGCGTTGTTTGTTGGTCGCTTTTCGACCGGCACTACTTATGCGCTCGTCGGTGCACTGGCGCTGTGCGCACTGATCGCCGTGGTTTTCCTGGAAACCGCTCCGTACGAGAAGCAGATTAAGCTGCAGAAATCCTCATCCCCTACCTAGAGGAAATCCCGTGTCCAGATACAGGCTTCGTCTTTGGTGGTCTTAGGACAGTAAGATATACTCTCTCGCCTGTGTTTCAGGGTGCTAAGGCACCCCGGCAGGTGCTTGTGGCATCGATAGATGCGTCGCAAGCGCCGCGTCGCCTTCCCGAAACACGGCTTTGCGAAACATGTTCAACAGCTGAATTTGATTCCTGCTGAGGACGACTAGTGCTTGAATCGCGCGTCGCGAACAACGACTCCAACTCCAGTTCACGCTCAAACAACCAGAACGTCGCCGTGGTCGGCGGATCCGCCGCCGGACTCTTTACAGCCTCTTTATTAGCCCGTAAGGGCGTATCCGTGCGCGTGTTTGAGCGCATTGAAACGCTCGAGCCTGCTGCGCGGACGCTCATCGTTACTCATCGGATGAGGAGCCTGCTGGGCGCTGCCGCGGAGCGAAGCATCGTCAACGAAATCAGGCGCTTCGAGTTGTTTACGGACGGGCGTAGCGCCAATGTCTCCCTGAAACATCCGGACCTGGTTATCGAGCGGCGCGCTTTGATCCAAGGATTGGCGGAAGAGGCGCAGCGGGCCGGCGCTTCCGTTGCGCTGGGCCATCGGTTTCATGCGCTTCACCCGAACGGACGAGGCATTGTTCTGGAGGTGGAGCATTGCGCGAGCGGCCGGCGCGAAGAAGTCCGTTCGGATACGATTGTTGGCGGTGACGGGGCTTCGAGTCGGGTGGCGCGGGCGGCTGGATGGTCGCCCCTGGAGACAGTTCCACTGGTGCAGGCAATGGTGGCGCTGCCGAAGGATATGCAGGCCGATACGGCGCGAGTGTGGTTCGTTCCTCAAGACACGCCCTACTTCTACTGGCTGATTCCGGAATCTCCTACGCGAGGCGCGCTGGGATTGATCGGGGAAAATGGGCCGGATACGCGGCGCCATCTCGAACGGTTCCTCGAAAAGCGAAAACTCGATCCGATTGAATTTCAGGGCGCGCGGATCCCTGTGTACAAGAAATGGGTGCCCGTGAGGCGGCAGGTTGGAAACGGGTCTGTATATGTGGTGGGGGACGCTGCCGGGCAGGTGAAGGTGACGACCGTAGGCGGTATTGTGACAGGGTTTCGGGGGGCGCTTGGAGTGGCGGAGGCGATTCTATATGGTGGCGCGAGCGCGGAGCTTCGCTCGCTGCGGCGCGAGTTGAACTTGCACCTGCTGTTGCGCAGGTCGCTGCATGACTTCCAGCAATCCGATTACAGCAGGCTGGTGGATTTATTGAATGCGCCTGCGATTCAATCGCTGGGCGACTACTCGCGGGACGAAGCCTGGAAAATCCTGTGGCGCGTTTGTCTCAAGCAGCCGCGTCTTCTGCTGATGGGCCTGCGCGGATTGCTGACGCGTGGACGGGCGCTTCATCCTCCTCGGGATTAATTTACTTCGTGCTTCCTTCAGCTTATTCGGCGTGCGGGCTGATTCCAGGTTCTCCTTCTACTTTTGATGAATTCGGATTGCTGGTGGCGTGCGTACCAATAGAAATGAAAGAGCTCACGTAAATGCATATTCTGGGGCTTTCCTCTCTGGAGCATGGCCCGGCCGCCGCGATCATCGGCGAAAATGGAGTGATCGCCGCGATTGAAGAGGGAAAGCTGGCGAGGACACGCACCGCGGAGGGCATACCGCGCCGCGCTATTCAATTTTGCCTGGAGAGCGCCGGGATCAAGTGGCCGGATGTCGATCGAATCGCCATCGCTTCCCGGCCCGGACGCGCATGGTCACGCACGGCACTTTTTCGAGCGCGGCTCGCGCCGTTCGCGCCCAAATCGAGCGTTTATTTCTTGAATAAAGCATCCGGCGAGCTGGGCCGTGAGCTGAACAATTTTCGAATCATACGCGACATGGCGGCGGGCGCTCGGGATCGCGTACGAGGCTTCGATCACCATTTGAGCCATGCAGCCAGCGCTTATTTCGCGTCGCCATTCGATCGAGCGCTGATCGTGACTCTCGACGAGCGAGGCGATGGACGATGCGGTTTCGCAGGCGCAGGTGAGGGCAAGAACATCCGCGAACTCGCCGGCATTTCGTTTCCACACTCGCTCGCCTGGTTTTATACGCAGATTACGAAGCTCATCGGATTTCAGCCTCACGGCGACGAGCATAAGACGCAATGGCTCGGCACGACCGGTGAGCCCGTCCTTGCGGATTTCTTCACGGCGATGCTTCGACGGGCTCCGCAGTCTCCGCCGCATTTGCAGTCGAAGTATTTTCAGCGCGATTTTGCGGCGGACCTTTCTTTCAGCGATGAATTCTACAAAGGCCTCGGAATTAAGCGCGAGGCGGAACCGCATATTGAACCCAAGCTCTGCGCAAACATCGCCGCCAGCCTTCAGTACGCGTGCAGTGAAGTCGTCGTCGAATGGATCGAAACGCTGCGCAAGCAAACCGGGCACCGGAATCTATGCGTGGCCGGCGGGTTGTTCTTGAATCCGCTTTTAGTGGCCGCTGTAGAGGAGAACACAGGCTTCGAGAACATATTCGTTCAACCCGCCGCTGGCAACGAAGGCACCGCCCTCGGAGCCGCATGGCTTGCCTGGCACGAATCGCCGGGGCGTTCGCGTGTGGCGCCCCTCGCGAGCCTGTATCTTGGCCCGCAATTTTCCAACGAACAAATCAAACAGGTGCTCGACAACTGCAAAGCTACCTATCGCTGGTGCAATTCCGAGGATCAGAAAGTCGAAGAAGTGTTGAGTTTATTGCAGGCGGGAAGAATCGTCGCGTGGTTTCAAGGCGCCGCCGAATTCGGACCGCGCGCGCTCGGGAATCGCAGCTTGCTGGCATCACCCTGGGCGCCGTACGTGGTCGATAATCTGAATGATTTCGTGAAGCATCGCGAACCGTATCGTCCTTTCGCACTTTCGATACCGGAAGAGGACTGCCAGGAATATTTTGAGTGCACAGCGAACGGGCGGTTTATGACGACGATGGCAACGCCCACGCCCAGGATGCGCAAGTTGCTGGAGCCCGTCTCATCCGGGTTTATCGTTCAGGACCGCGTGCGTCTCCACATTGTGGCGAGGGAAGATAATCCCTTGATTTGGAAGCTCTTAAGACGCTCCGGAGAGAAAGGCCCGGCGCCCATTCTCGTGAATGCTTCGTTCAATTTGTTTGGTGAACCACTCGTGATAACGCCGAGGGATGCGGTTCGAAGCTATTTTTGCTCCGGTGTGGACGCACTGATGGCAGGGAATTTTCTGCTCTCAAAGCGATAGGCAGGCGCAGTGACGAGTCGCGACGAGCGTATTGGGATGCAAATCCTTAGCATCGTATGTATTCGCACACGTCGTTCGGCCTGCTCATTCGAAAACCTGTAAGAGCTCAGGTAACATAAGAAGGCATATTTCGCTGAATATCGCGGCAGCACTCTTTCGGGGGAACCGTTGAAGATATCTGTGATTGGCGCAGGTTACGTAGGGCTCGTGACGGGCGGTTGCTTGGCGGAAATTGGCCACGAGGTTCTGTGCACGGACAACGACGCCGAGAAGATTGCGACGCTCGAGGCTGGACGACTGCCTATCTACGAGCCGGGACTCGATGGCGTCGTCGAGAAGACCCGCAAACAGGGCAGGCTAAAGTTCAGTTCCAACCCAGTAGATGCGGTAGCGGGCGGCGATGCGATTTTTATCTGCGTGGGTACTCCTCCGTTGCCGAATGGCAGCGCCGACCTAAGCGCAATTGACCACGTCGCGCGACTCATCGCAAGCGAAGCGCGTTCGCCAAAGCTGGTCGTTGAGAAGAGCACCGTTCCCGCGCAGACGGGTCAAGAGTTGAAGCGCGCCCTTTCCGTCTACGGCCGAAAAAGCAAAGTCGAATTTCGGGTGGCCTCGAATCCAGAATTCCTTCGCGAAGGCACGGCCGTCGAGGATTTTCTGCATCCCGACCGAATCGTTGTAGGTGTGGATGACGAGGTTGCAGAGAAGCAACTCCACGAGATTTATCGCCCGGTGCTGGAGCGTAAATTCAATTGTCCGGTTCACGCTCCTGCCGCTTGCCCGGACGTAGCCGCTGCCCGCATGGTTGGTGACGACCATCAACAGCGCCGAATTGATCAAACACGCCTCGAATTCTTTTCTCGCGTTGAAGATTTCCTACGCCAACATGGTGGCCGACCTGGCGGAGCGTTTAGGAGCCGACATCCAACAAGTGACGACCGCGGTGGGGATGGATTCCCGAATCGGCGGCAGTTTCTTGAACGCCGGTCTCGGATTTGGCGGCTTTTGCTTGCCGAAAGATTTGCAGGCTTTCGTGCACCTTGCCGAAAAGTCAGGCGTTGATTTCTCACTCCTTAAGGAAGTCGAAAAGATCAATCGAGGGCGCATTCACCATGTGATCGAGAAAGTCCGGCGGGGGCTCTGGGTAATGAAAGGCAAACCGATCGCCGTGCTAGGGGTCGCATTCAAGGCGAATACGGACGACATTCGCTTCTCGCCGGCCATCGACCTGATACAAGACTTGGTGGCGGAGGGAGCGAACGTTCGCGCCTTTGACCCGGAAGCTATGGAGAAAGCGCGGGCTGTCGTACCCGAAGTGAAAATGTCAGAGTCGCCCTATGAAGCGGCAAAAGACGCTGAGGCCTTGATCATCGCAACAGAATGGAAACAGTTCCGAGAACTGGATTGGCGACGCATTCATGATGCGATGATGCACCCGTTGGTCGTGGACGCGCGGAATTTGCTTTCGGCGCCCGAAATGAAAGCGCTTGGCTTCGAGTATTATTCGATCGGCCGTCCGGATTAAAACCAAAGGTCGACTTAACGCGCTGGCTCTGCGACTTTCTTGTGGAAATAGTCGTACGTGCGCTTCAGTCCCTCTTCCAGATCCACCTTTGGTTCCCACTTTAAGACCTGCCGGGCCTTTGTGATGTCCGGGCAGCGCTGCTTGGGATCATCCTGGGGCAACGGCCGAAATACGATCGGTTCTTTCGAGCCGACCAGAGCGCGCACTCTTTCCGCAAATTCCAGAATCGTGATTTCGTGTGGGTTGCCGATATTAACGGGATCATGTTCGTTGGACTCGAGCAAGCGGTAGATTCCATCGAGTAAATCAGAAACGTAACAAAAGCTGCGGGTCTGCTTGCCATCGCCGTATACGGTGAGCGGTTCGCCAGTTAGACCTTGATAGAGAAAATTCGGAAGCGCACGGCCATCGTTGAGACGCATACGCGGTCCATAGGTATTGAAGATGCGTACGATGCGCGTATCCACGCCGTGGTAGCGGTGATAGGCCATTGTAAGCGCCTCGGCGAATCGCTTCGACTCGTCGTAGACGCCGCGCGGCCCGATCGGATTCACCCGACCCCAGTAGCTTTCCGGCTGCGGGCTCACTTCAGGGTCGCCGTAGCATTCCGACGTCGATGCCAGGAGAAATCTTGCTTTTTTAGCGAGCGAGAGGCCGAGAGCGTTGTGCGTGCCGAGCGCGCCGACTTTCATGGTCTGAATCGGCATTTTTAAATAGTCGGGAGGACTTGCCGGCGAAGCGAAATGCAACACCGCATCCACGGGCCCTGGCACGTCAATGTACCGGCTCACATCCTGGCGGGCGAAGCGAAATTTGGGATGAGGCAGAAGGTGCCCCACGTTGGAATCGCTGCCGGTGACCAGATTATCCAGGCAGAGGATCTCCCAGCCTTTGTCGAGCATCAAGTCGCAGAGATGTGAGCCTAAAAAACCTGCACCGCCTGTTATCACAGCGCGCAAATTGTTCTCCCTTGGTGATTCCGAACAGCTAGTGTTTTCGCCCTAACTCATTATCGCCCGAATTTCTTCGCGGCGCGTCTTCAATTGGGCTTGCGCCATTTCGATGCGCGCTATTTGGGCGCGGCAGCCGGCTTTGCAAACGCCGTCGTGTGGTCCACGACAATTCGCCAGCCTTCCGGAAATTTTCTGAAATTGAGAGTGAATACGTCCGGAGGGATTGTCGTTCTCGCGCTGCAAATGATATTCGCCGACGGCGTAGGCAGCGGTAGAACACTCCACGCGGATTTCGAGGTCGGAGAACGTCAGGTGGCCCATCGCTTTTCGGTCGGGATAGCTGCGACGATAGCGTTCGAGGAGCGCTTGCCAGCCGCGCGATACTCCGTCGGAGCTCACGAATTCGGTCTGGTTCGAATTCCAGTAACCGTTCATGAAGCCTTCGATATCGCCGCGATTCCAGGCGGCGGTTTGATCGTTGAGCAGAGTGAGAATGGCAGCCGCATCATCTGATTGCGGCGGCGCGGCGGCTGAGCGCGATGAAAAAGCAGCCAGGGATAAGAGCGTAATCAGCGCGAGGACCGACACGCGACAGGCAAAATACGGTTTCGCGAAAGCACCGCGAGGTTTATTTTTATTCACGTCTGACTACTCCTGTAAAAAAGAAACGAGCAAGCTGTGGTTGTGAATCGCGTGACCGCACTGCCCAAGATGACATCGCCTTCGGTAAAGAGTATTCTAGAGCTTCGCCGGTAGCAATTAACTTCAGTCTATTCACGGCGGCAATACCGAGTTCTCTTCCATGAATCCTGCACTGACAGAATCCGCGGCTGCAGCATTGGCGTCTCTCGATTGGGCCCACCCGCTCGTTCGCGAGTGGTTTCTCCGCCGCCTTGGCACGCCCACCGAGCCGCAGGAGCAGGGCTGGCCGCACATTCTCGCCGGAAAGACGACGCTTATTTCCGCGCCGACCGGCTCCGGCAAAACACTAGCTGCGTTTCTCGCTTGTATTGACCGGCTCGTTCGCAAAGCGCTGGCAGGTGAGCTGACCGACCGCCTCGAAGTTCTTTACGTTTCTCCGCTTAAAGCTCTCGGCAACGACATTCAGAAAAACCTCGAGATTCCGCTTGGCGAGATTTTGCAGCTTGCCGCCGAACGCGGTTTTCTGATGCCCGAAATTCGCACCGCTGTGCGCACCGGCGATACGCTGATGCATGAGCGCCGCAAGATGCTCGCGCGGCCGCCGCACATTCTGGTCACCACGCCCGAATCGCTCTACATTCTGCTCACTGCCGCGAAGAGCCGCGAAATTCTCAAATCTGTCGAAACCGTCATCGTCGACGAAATTCACGCCGTCGCCGACGACAAGCGCGGCTCGCATCTCGCGCTCTCGCTCGAACGCCTCGAAGCGCTCGCCGATCGTCCGCCGGTGCGAATCGGCCTCTCTGCCACGCAAAAGCCGATCGAGCTGATCGCGCATTTTCTCACCGGCAGCGGCCGTCCCGATCCTGTGATCGTCCAGATCGGCCATCAACGCGCGCTCGATCTGGCCATCGAAGTTCCCGCGAGCGAACTTGGCCCGGTCGCCTCGCATGAAATGTGGGACGAGATTTACAACCGCGTAGCCGAGCTCGTTCGCCAGCATCGTTCGACGCTCGTTTTTGTCAACACGCGCCGCCTCGCGGAACGAGTGGCTCATCATCTCGAAGAGCGCCTCGGCAAAGACGCGGTCGCCACGCATCACGGCAGCCTCTCGCGCAAGCTCCGCCTCGCCGCGGAAAACAAACTGAAGGCAGGAGAAATTCAAGCTCTCGTCGCAACCGCTTCGCTCGAGCTTGGTATCGATATTGGCGCGGTTGATCTGGTTTGCCAGATCGGCTCGACGCGCTCGATCGCAACCGCTCTGCAGCGCATCGGACGCGCCGGCCACTGGCACGGCGCGATTCCGAAAGGGCGAATCTTCGCCGCAACGCGAGATGAACTTCTTGAATGCGCCTCTCTGGTTCGCGCGATTCGACAGGGCGATCTCGACCGCATCGAAATTCCTGACGCGCCGCAGGACGTGCTCGCCCAGCAAATCGTCGCTATGTGTTCTGCTGAAGATTGGCAGGAAGACGATCTCTTCGCGCGCGTTCGTCGCGCTTACCCCTACCACAATCTCGAACGCGCGCAGTTCGACACAATCGTCGAAATGCTTTCGGAAGGAATCGCCGCGCGCCGTGGCCGCTATGGCACCTACCTGCATCGCGATCGAGTGAATGGGCGCGTACGCGGCCGTCGCGGAAGCCGCCTCGCGGCAATCACGAGCGGCGGCGCGATTCCCGACAACGCTCTCTACACCGTAGTCGCGGAGCCGGAAGGCACCGTTGTCGGCACCATTGATGAAGATTTTGCTGTTGAAAGCCTGCGCGGCGACATCATGCTCCTCGGCAACACTTCCTGGCGCATTCGCCGCGTGCAAATGGGGCGGGTGCTGGTTGAAGACGCGCATGGCGCCGCTCCCACCGTTCCTTTCTGGCGCGGCGAAGCCCCGGCTCGCACAGCTGAGCTTTCCGCGCAAGTTGCCGACCTGCGAGCGCAAATTGACGAACGCACGCGCGATGTTCCGGCGGGTATCCAGGTAAAGAATCTTCCAGCCGCGCAACACGCGCTGGCGTGGCTGAAGGAAGAGTGCAGCCTCGACGACGCGGGCGCTGAACAGATCGTAGAATATGTGGTTGCCGGACGCGCAGTCCTTGGAACGGTTCCAACCCAGCAAACGATTGTCGCCGAGCGCTTCTTCGACGAGAGCGGCGGCATGCAGCTTGTGATCCATGCTCCCTTCGGCGGCCGCATCAATAAGGCCTGGGGTCTCGCGCTGAGAAAGCGCTTCTGCCGTTCGTTCAATCTCGAATTGCAAGCGGCGGCCACAGATGACGGCCTCAATATCTCGCTGGCCGAGCAGCACAGCTTCCCGCTGGCCGACGTATTTCGATTCCTGCATCCGACGTCGCTCGACCACGTGATCGAGCAAGCCGTCCTGGCATCTCCGATTTTCACAGCGCGCTGGCGCTGGGACGCAAACCGCGCATTGTTACTTCTCCGTTTTCAGGGTGGCAAGAAAGTCGCCCCGCAAATTCAGCGCATGCGCGCCGACGACCTGCTCGCGGCCGTTTTTCCGGACGCTGCGGCGTGCCCGGAAAATCTCGATGGCGAGGTGCGCATCCCTGACCATTTCCTCGTGCGAGAAGTAATGAAGGATGCTCTCACTGAGGCGATGGATATCGATGGCCTGAAGCAAGTCCTCGCGAAAATTCTCGATGGGAGCAATTCGGTGCGTGGCCGTCGATACGCCCGTGCCCTCGCAGTTCTCACACGAGATATTGAATGCGAATCCTTTTGCCTACCTCGACGATGCGCCCCTCGAAGAGCGGCGCGCTCGCGCGGTCGAAATGCGTCGCATGCTACCTGAAGCCGTCCTTTCCGAAGTTGGCAGGCTCGATCCGGCTGCAATCGCCGAAGTGCGCGAGGAAGCTAAGCTCGACGCGCGCGATGCCGACGAACTGCACGATGGTTTGCTCACCTTGGTTGCATTGCCGGAGCCGCACCAAAGCGACTCCAAAATATTCCAGCTCACGCCTGAAGAATCGGGCGCGTGGCAAAATTTCTTCGACCAACTCGTCTCGCAAGGTCGCGCCACGCGCGCCACAACGTCAAAGCCACGCATACTGGGTCGCAGCCGAGCGGGCAAAATCGTTCGCTGCGATTTTTCCGGACGCTCAATTCGAAAGCTCGGTCGCAGATGTCGAAGCGGCGACTCCCTCGAAAGACGACGCGATCTTCGCTCTCGTCACCGGCTGGATGCAGCATTCCGGTCCGGTCACATCCAACCAGCTTGGCAATGCGCTCGGCATTCCCGCGAACGAAATCGATAAGTCGCTCTTGCGGCTCGAAGCCAGTGGCGCCGTGCTGCGCGGAAAATTCACCGATCCTTCGACGCCAGAAACCGAATGGTGCGATCGCCGCCTGCTCGCGCGAATTCATCGCCTCACGCTCGGCAGGTTGCGCAACGAAATTCAGCCGGTCAACGCCGCCCAATTCATGCGCTGGCTGCTGCGCTGGCAACACGTCGCCCCGTCCACTCAACTTCTCGGCGAGCGCGGCACGCTCGAAGCTCTGCGCCAGCTTCAGGGCTACGAAGCTCCGGCCAACGCCTGGGAGCGTCAAATTCTCGCCCGCCGCGTCGCGAACTACGATCCGAAAATTCTCGACCAGCTTTGCCTCACGGGCGCCGTCGGTTGGGGACGCCTCTCGCCGCATCCCGCGTTGCTCGACGATTCCCGCGAAGGCACGCGCCGCGTGATTCCAACCAGCGTAGCTCCAATTACATTCTTCATTCGCGAGGAATCCGAATGGATGATGCCGCGTCGCACGGAAGATGGCGCGGATTCCACGAAAGGCCTGAGCCCAGGCGCAACAGAAGTTCTGCAATTCCTGAAGCAGCGCGGCGCATCCTTCTTCCCCGATATCGTGCGCGGCGCAGGAAAACTGAAATCCGAAGTCGAATCCGCGCTATGGGAACTCGTCGCAGCCGGAATCATCACCGCTGACGGCTTCGATAATCTTCGCGCCCTGATCGATCCCAAGCGCCGCAGCGGCCAGGGCCATGGCCGCACCACGCGCCCACGTCACAGTGCCGGCCGCTGGTCGCTTCTCTATCCAGTCGAATCCGACGACCGCACCGCCGCGCTCGAAGCCACCTGCAAGATGTTGCTCAATCGCTATGGCGTGGTGTTCCGCGAAGTGCTCACGCGCGAAGCGATCCTTCCGCGCTGGCGCGAAGTTTTGCTGGCCCTTCGCCGTCTCGAAGATCGAGGAGAGATTCGCGGCGGCAGATTCGTGAGCGGCTTCCTCGGCGAACAATTCGCGTTGCCCGTAGCTGTCGAGTCGTTGCGAGCCACCCGCGATCAACAACCATCTGGCGAGACGATAACAATTTCGGCTGCCGACCCACTGAATCTGGTCGGAATTATCGTTCCCGGCGACCGCGTGCCCGCAATTTCCGGACGGTTTGTTGCCTTCCGGGACGGTGTCGCCGTCGAAGCGCCCGGTCAGGGCTCAATCGAGATAGACTCAATCGCCCAAGCCGGATAACACCATCTGGCCTTTGAAACATCTGCAAGAAAAATCAACCTCAGATAGCACTGCCGTCATAGAATGCACGCATGGCCAGAGGATGGGAAAGCAAGTCTGTCGAGGAACAAGTCCAGGAACATCAACAAAAGAAAGGAGAAAACACGAAAAAGCAACTGACCGCCGAACAATTGGAATCACGCCGCAAACGGGAGGTGTTGTTGCTCTCCCGCTCACGAGTCCAGAAAGATCTGCAGGCAAGCCAGAATCCCCGCCATCGAGATCAACTCAATAGCGCGCTAGCCGATCTGGATTCGCAGATTGCCGCTTTGACGGAAAAATCCTGAACGGTATTCGCGGGCAACACGGATTCTAGTCGTTCGTATGAGCCGATTCGGGCTCTTCGATGAAGACCACACCCACTCCGTTGCTGCCTTTCTCGCGTCCCGCATCGAAATGAATCACAGTGCCGCGCAGCGATAGCACGCTCGACCGTTTGTCATCACCCGCCGCTTCAATCACCACGCGCAATTCCGACTGCAGCTTCGGGCGGCTCTTCAAGCGTCAGATAAGCGCCCTGCAAACTGATGTCGCGTACGGTGGCCTTCTCTTCGAAATTCAAGCCATCCTCTCCCTGGCCGCTTACCGTCGCCGCGAAACGAATCCGCCGCCGCTGTCCCACGCGCGATTTCGGCAGAGCCACATGAATTCCGCGCTCGCTGAGCGACACCGTCATTCCCTCCGTGGCCGCCCAGGTAGCGGGAAACTCGTGACGCGCAGCGGAAAGAAAACCGTCGATCACTTTGTCCGTCGAGTCCGGATCGTGATGGAAGAGAATCAGATTCCGTACTTTGCCCTCCCGCGCAATCTTCACGCCTTCGAGCCAGCTCGAATGTCCCCAGCCCACGCCTTTCCGTGGCCAGTTGTTCCGGGGAATACTGCGCGTCGTAAACGAAGACGTCCGCGCCATGCACCAACTCTCTCAGATTCTTGTCGAACTCCGCGACGCCCGGCTCATTGTCAGTTGCATATACGATGGATCCACCGGAAGTCTCTAGCCGGTAACCCAGGCAGCCCTGTGGATGGTTCAGCCACGCGGCGGTAATCTTCGTTCCGCCAATTTCCCACTTTTGTCCCGAAGTTACTTCGTGAAACGTCCGCCCCGCCGTCATCGTGCTCACGTCCACGGGAAAATAAGGGCTCGCAAGTTGCGCTTCCAGCACTTTCCGAAGGCTGTCCGGACCCAGATATTCCGATTGAAAGCTGTAGAAGTTGAATTTGTTTTGCGATTCAAAAAGAGGTCGAAAGAACGGCAGGCCCTGAATGTGATCCCAGTGGTAGTGCGTCACAAGGACGTGCGCATGTACGCCGCGCTCCCCATGCGTCTCCGTCCAAAGATTCCCCAGCATCCTCATGCCGGTGCCGCAATCGAGGATGAACCGGGTGCCTTCGGGCGACGTCAGCTCCAGGCATGGCGTGTTTCCGCCATAGCGCCAGGTATCGCGCTCAAGCGTAGGCGTCGAGCCGCGCACTCCCCAGAAAACCAGCTTGGCTGCGTTGTGCGTCATCGCTGGGCGAAGCTTCCCGCGCGCCGCCCGCGCCCCCTGAGAGTCCCAAAGCCTTGAGGATGATGCTCATGGTAGGCGGTGGCAGCGCGCCAAGTCAATTGAGTTTCCCACCGCTGGTTCGTTCCCAGGACTTTGGCCCCCGAATTGGAGTGCCGCGAAAATTCCATGTCAGCGGAACTTTCGCGACATCCTGCACACCGAAAGGTGGTTCGCATGACTGCTGAGCGAGTAGAATTCAGGAGATGCACGTCCATTCACACGGCGCTGCTCATAACCACTCGCACCCGCCTATTGATGCGAGCCAGGGGATGACCCTGATTCTCGGCACTGCCGTGGTCGCCACATTCGCCCTCGTGGCGGTCGAATTAATCGCCGGATACGCGGCACATTCAATCGCTCTCATTAGCGACGCTCTTCACAACCTGACGGACGTGCCCACGATGGTGATTTCGTGGCTGGCCGCGCGCTGGGCTATGCGTCCTCCCACCCCCGAAAAAACCTACGGCTATCACCGCACCGGCATACTCGCGGCCTTCATCAATTCGATGCTGCTGGCGATCGTAGCTCTTTTCCTGATTTACGAATCGATCCAACGGTTGCGCGTTCCTGTCGAAGTCGAGTCCGGCGTGATGCTCTGGGTTTCGATTCTCGCCCTGGTGGTGAATAGCGGCATTACGTTCGCTCTCCATAGCGGCCGGCGCGACCTGAACATCCGTGCCGTCTGGATTCACAATCTCGGCGACGCGCTCTCGAACATCGCCATCATCGCCGGCGCGATTGTAATTCGCCGCACCGGCGCGAACTGGATCGATCCCGTCATCGGCATCGCGATCGGCGCGATGGTTCTCTGGACGGGTGCCGGGATACTTCGCGAGAGCACTCACATTCTGCTCGAAGGATTGCCGCGCAATATTGATCTTGAAAAATGTCGCCGGTGCCATCCTGAAGGTCGATGGCGTACAGGAAGTCCACGATATCCACATCTGGACGCTGGGCACCGATCTCCACGCACTCTCGTGCCACGCCCGCATCCCGGATATGCATATGGAAGACAGCGAGAAGATCCTTACCCAAATCTGCGAAGTTCTCTCACGCGATTTCCAAATCTCGCACACCACGGTACAACTGGAACGCGCCGGCCTCCCAGCCGAAGCCGGCCCCTTAATGCCCGAGCCCGCCCCATCCCGCCATGCCGATTAGCTTGCCTTCAAGTAGCGTAGGCTTCAGCCTGTGCCCACGTTAGCTACATGCTCAGAAATCCATTGCTTGGCTAAGACGCGCTCACGTTCTTTTCGCACCACAACACTCGCTTGCAATTTCTGTTGTAGGGCACGGCATGTCGAACACCCGCCGCAGGAGAGGCAGCCCAAATGCGCGACCTGTGCTCTGCGCTCGGGCAAACGCGAAACAATCTGTGTCTTGAGGTATCTGCTATCTAGAAATTAAAGCGGAATCTGCAGCGGCGTTCCTCGCTCCTGGTTCAAACGCACAGTCGCATCCACGTCCAGTTCGCGCACAGCGACTGCCCGACGTCCGCCACCCAACGTGATGTACACAATCCTATCGTCCACGCGCGTAAACGCCACTGCTTCAATCTCCTGCCCGCTTCGCAAGATCAGCGTGAACTCGCCCTCATCCGGCAAGGATTCAGATTGCTCCTGCGCAAGGCGCGCATTATCCGCCTCCAACTGCTCCAGTTGTTGCGACTCTCGCGGCGCACGTTCCTCCGAAGCGGCCTGCCCGTCCTGACCTTGTTCCTGTCCTTGCTGCTGAGCCACCTGAGCATCCGCGTCTGCATTCAAGTCAGCCCCCGGCTCGACTGGCAGCACGTACGCCCCGCCACCATCCAGAAAGATGAATCCGTTGGCGGCCTTCGGCTTTCTCCGCATGCGTCGCTCGGCCAGCGCCAGCTTCACCTGCGTCGCCGGATCGATCAGCGCCTTGATATCATCGTCTTTGTGAATTGCGGCCAGATGCGCGAAATCAAATCCGTCACTTGGGAACGGATTCAAAATCTGCTGCACGGACAGTCCATCGCTCCCTATCAGATCAGCAGGGACATTCGCACCCGCACTGGCTCGTGTAGGTGACGCAGCCCTCACAACCCGTGCACCGCTCGATCGAGTTGCAGTGTGCGCCCGCATCGCCGTGCTATGAGCAACTGGCGCGCTCGCAGGCGCACTGGGTGGCGCTCGAAAAGTTCCTGTCGCACGTTGGGCCTGAGAAAAGGTAGGTAGAACCAGCAGGACCGCGGCGGCCAGCCCGAATCTGCCTTGCATTTTCATGGCTGCCTTCCCTTCTTCCTAAATATCAGACGCGAGCACCACTGCCACGGTTGCACGATTCTAGTGCAACTCTATGGCAGCCCGCTTAGCGCGTCCAGGCACAAAATCCATGCCTTCGGTGTCTACACAGCCTGGGGTCTCACGTCTAGCGAAAGCAGTCCCTCCCCCAGGAATAACGATATACGTTGCTTTTCCCGATACGCTGGATGTGCTATAAACGTCCGTCCGAAGGGTGTCCGGATATGGCTCAGAAACAAGCGGTTTCGCCCTTGTTTGGTGATCTGGAGCTCCCAGCGGGCCCGCCGCAAGCGGCAAGCACAGCAAAGGCGGAACCGATGGCAAACGCGTATCGCGAGGTTCAGCATTCGGAGCTTGCCTCCGCTTTCTGCCCGCGCTGCTCGGCCCGGCTTGAGCCACGGAGCTGCAAGCTGATCTGCTCTTGCGGGTACTACATGTCCTGTTCGGATTTTTACTGAGTTTTGCCTAGAAAGATTTAGCGAGAATCCTCGCCGCGCTCAGCGGCGATTTCTCCGGTCACCAAATTCAAATACCAGCTGACAGATTCCAGGAGGCGCGAACGTGGCACTTAGAATGACGGATCGAGAAATGGATGGCGTTACCGTGCTCGAGATCGAAGGACGCATCGTGCTCGGCGAAGAGAGCAATGCGTTCCGCGAAAAAGTGAAAAGCCTGCTCGCAGCCGGCAAAAAGAAAATCGTGCTCAATCTTGCCAATGTCGGCTACATCGACAGCGCCGGGCTCGGCACTCTGGTAGCCACCTTCCACAGCGCCCGCTCGCAAGGCGCCGTCCTGAAGCTCGCCAACTTGGGCTCCAAGTTCAAGGAAGTGCTGCAGGTGACGAAGCTCATGACCGTCTTCGACACCTACGACAGCGAAGCCGCCGCCGTCGCTAGCTTCCCGAAGTAGCCCGCATCGTCCTTACGCGCCGCGGTCCAGCCAATACTTTTCTGACGCGCCGGACCGCGCTTGCTTGGTCCCCACCGCTTCCAAGCGCGTAGGCTCGGACATGCGCTGTACCCCAATATGGTCTCTACATCTTTTCAAGCGCCTCATAGCGTGCTCCAACGGTAGAATGAGTAGGCGATGAACCCGCATCTATGCAGGCGTAGCTGCGGGATGATTTGATCGCATTCGACTTCTTCTTCGAGGCGTGCGTTTCGACATCCAATGAGGACGTCTTCTTGCATGAAGCAGGTGGGCAGTGCAAATGCGCTTGGTTTGGGCGTAACCCAAGGCGGGATACAGCCCATTCAATGTCCCGCTTGCTCGAAGTCCCCCATTCGTGCTGCGCTCGAGACCTACGACTCGGCGTCACTATACGAATGCCCTGGATGCGATCTGCACTTCTGGCACCCGGCTGCTATGCCCGACGCAGCCTGGCACGAACAGACCTATCAAAACCGCGATCAAACCGCGCTGCCACTCGAACCTGGCCACCGATTTTTCCTCTCGGACCCAAAAGCACCTAAGAGTGGACGATTGCTCGATCTTGGTTGCGGCGTGGGAAATTTTCTCGCCGCGGCACGTGACTCCGGGTTCGAAGTTACCGGCGTCGAACTCAATCAAAGTGCGGTTCGCTTTGGACGCGAAAAATACGGCCTCCGTGAAATTTTTGCGCTGCGTCCGGAAAAGTTCCGCTCGGCAAATCCAGGCAAAACGTTTGACGTTGTCACGTTTTTTGAAGTGCTGGAACACCAGGACGATCCGCAGGGGTTTCTCAAAGTTGCCCAGGAATGTCTCGCGAGTGGTGGGTACATCGCCCTGAGCGTGCCAAACCGCACCCGATGGCAAAAAGGTGTCGAAACGCTTGATTATCCGCCCAACCACCTCACGCGCTGGAGTCCGCTGGCGCTGCGAAATTTTCTCGAAAAGAATGGATTTGAGGTTCTATCAATGAAACAAGAACCTTTGAATATTGGCCGCGCCGCTCAAGTCCTAAGCATGGGTCTTCGAACGGGCCTCGTGGCGAAGATTGCAGGCGAGCGACCGCCATCTCCATCCGATCTGGCAGCGATGCCCCCGGCCGAAATGGAACAAGCGATGGACAGGATGAACCATAAAACGGGACACCGCCTGGCTGCTCGACTCGCCCGGTGGAAAAATTTGGCGATGATTCCTGCCGCCACAGTGCTGCTTCCATTCCTGCGGTTGAGAGGATTCACGGGTTTGTATTTATACTGTCTGGCACGCAAGCGAGATGGCGTCTCGAAGGCAACAAGCTGACATGGGCACACCGGCAGTCACGGTCCTGATCGACACATACAATCACGAGCGTTATATCGAGGAAGCCATCCTGAGCGTCCTGGAACAGGATTTTCCGCGCGCCGAGATGGAAATTCTTGTTGTGGACGATGGCTCGACCGATCGCACGCCTGAAATCGTCCGCAAATTCGCCCCGGATGTGCGTTTGATCCAAAAAACAAACGGCGGCCAGGCATCCGCTTTCAATACGGGCATTTCCGAGGCCAAGGGTGAGATTGTCGCATTTCTCGACGGAGACGACTGGTGGGCGAAAGAGAAGCTCACGGTTGTTACGAACTATTTAGGCGCCCGGCCACATATCGGGGTCGTCGGCCATGGCATTTACGAATTCGATTCCGATAACGGAAATACGAAGGCTACGATTCCGCAGCGCACTCAGGAAGTCACTTTCGATAGCGTTGAAAACGGCCGCTTTTTTAGGCAGATGATGTGTTTTTTCGGCACCAGTCGCGTAACGGTGCGCCGCAATATCTTGTCGCGAGTGCTTCCCGTTCCCGAGCGGATCGTGGTCGAAGCAGATGAGTTTGTATCCATCATGAGCGCCGCTTATTCGGCGGCCGGTTTGATCCAGGAACCACTCACATTTTATCGGCTGCATTCTGGAAACCTATTCCAGATCAGAACGAAAGATGAAGTTAAGCAGCGGCGGATTCAAAAAGCCCTGGCGGCACTAGCCGACGAGCTTCGCGTCCGGCTTGCTTCCGCCGCCATAGCACCGGCGGTCATAGACGCGATCGTCAAGCCGCTCGAGGTGGGCAGCAAGCGTCTCCGCTTAATGCTGGATGGCGGAAATCCCTGGGAAACATTCCAAACTGAGCGAGACGAGTTTCAAATTGCTTACAAAAAAGGAAGCGCTGGCTACCGGCTTTTCAAGGGATTCGTGCTCGCCTGCACGCTCGTGATGCCTCCCAGGAATTTCTACAAGCTGAGGGATTGGTATAGTCACAGCGATTGGCGCAGAGTCCGAGGGCTGCTCGGTGAGCCGGTGCCCAACGCTGAAATCGGAAACGTCGCGGTGACAAAGCCGCTGAATTCGGAAGGGAAAGCGGCCCACTAAAAGAGACTAACCGCTGCGCGACGCCATCGTATTTTCGACTTGGTCCTGGGATATGTTCAACGTCCCGGAACGAATCTCACTCGCCCTCGCATCTCGCGGAGCCCGCGTTCTGTATTGCGAGATTCCCGTTTCTCGTGTTCGTCGAAAAGGCCAATCTCTCACCCAAATAAGCGAGGGAGTTTATCGTTTCGGCCCCGAGTATCTGGGCGCGAAGCTGAATTCTCTGCCCGTGATCGGCCGTCTCCAATGGAAAGCAGTTGCGAAACAAATCGTCGAGCGCGCGGAATCCTTAAAACTGAAAGATCCGGTATTCCTCTACTCACATTTCGAGAACATGACACCACTCTGCGAGGAAATGCGAGCCGCAGGCTACCCGCTCGTCCACATCTGCATGGACTATCCAGAACCGTATCAATACGAATTGATTGAGGTTTCTGATCAGACGGTCGTGATTCCGAAACACGTTTTCAGCGAGCTTCGGTCCAGGTACGGCGAAAAAATTCAGTGGATTCCGCAATCAATTCATCTGCCGGCCGCGCCGCTCGAGACCAACGGATCGCCCTCTGAACCCGCCGAGATCGCGCGCATTCCTCGGCCGCGACTCGGCTATCTCGGACCAGTCTTCGCGCGTCTGGATCTCTCACTTTTGCGCGACGTTCTCGCCAAGAATCCGGACACGCACTTCGTCTACTTTGGCGACTCCGATCACACCTTGCCTCCCAACGCCCACGCGATGGCCTGGCACCGCTCCGACGAATTGCCGCGCTACGTCGAGTCGCTCGACGCCGGGCTAATGCCGTATGATTGTTTAGGCAAGAAGAATCTGTACTGCTCGCCGTTGAAGCTATACGACTATTTCCTGAGGGGGACGCCTGTCGTTTCTACTCCGATCCTTGAGATTTCGGAATTCAAGGATCTCGTTTACGTAGGTTCGACCGCGGAGGAGCTCTCGGTGGCCGTCGCGCGCGCTCTCGAAGAACCACCAGACAGCCCAAAACGCGCGCTTCGCATGGATGTAGCACGAGCGCACTCGACAGAAGCCCAGGGCCAGCGCCTCGAAGAAGTTCTGGCGCTTCTAAAAACCGGTCAGAGGAAATCAGCTTGATCAGCTTGGGTATAAATTATTCGGAAATGCACGATTCCGCGGCGTGCATCGCCCGCGATGGGCACATTCTTTTCGCGGTAGCCGAGGAACGCCTGAGCCGTTTGAAGCACGACGCCCGATTCCCGGCGCTTTCGATCGAAGCGTGCCTTGCTGCGGCCGGCATTCACGCCGATCAGCTCGATTTTGTCTGTTTCGGTTGGCCGCCCGCAATCGAAGCTATGAAGCATGATTTGAAATGCATGGCCACCGGCGCGCTTCCGTTAACCTACATCGATCTCGTAAGCACGGTGCGGCGAAATCTCAATCACACCCGCAAACAAAACGGCAAAAAACAATTCCTGGCGCGATTCCCGACGAAAGCGCAATTCAGATTTGTCGAGCATCACCTCGCCCACGCAATCAGCGCGTATTCGTTTTCAGGGTTCGACGATGCCGCCGTGCTCGTTCTCGATGGACGCGGCGCGTGGGAAGCGTCCTCTCTCTGGCATGGACGCGACGGTCGCCTCGAACACGTGTGGACGATTCCGTGGCCCAATTCATTGGGCCTTTTCTACGCGCAGTTCACTCAATACCTGGGCTTTCAGCCTTACAGCGACGAGTGGAAAGTGATGGGACTCGCTCCATACGGCGAGCCGGGTATCAATCTCCGTGACTTCATTATCCCCGACGATAATCCTTACAGGGTTTCCACTCGCCTCCTGCTTGACGACAGGCCGAGCCCGCTTGCCGGCATCACCGCCCGGCTTGGACCTCAGCGCGAGGCAGAATCCGAGATCGACCCGAAGCACAAGAACGTCGCATTCGCCGTGCAAGACGCCTGCGAGGAAGCGATGATGACGCTCGCGCGCGCGGCCGTCGCAAAAACCGGTTCGCGAAACATTTGTTTGGCCGGAGGCGTGGCGCTGAATTCGAAGGCGAATGGCAAGATTCTGTCCTCCGGAATCGTCGACCGGATTTTTGTGCAGCCCGCCGCAGGCGACGATGGTGTGTGCCTGGGCGCGGCCCTCGCTCCTTACCTCGACAACAGCGGCAAGCTGCCCATGCACAAGATGCGCCATGCGTACCTCGGCGCGGAAAACTCCGACGAAGAAATCGAAAAGGCTCTCACCACTTACAAACTTCGAGCCACGCGCGTCGCCGATCCCGCGGCCGCAGCTGCCGAAATGCTGGCCAACGGAAAAATCCTCGGCTGGGTCCAGGGTCGGATGGAATTTGGACCGCGAGCGCTCGGCGCCCGTTCCATCCTCGCCGATCCACGCGATCCGGAAATGAACGCAAAAGTGAACAACGCGGTGAAGTTCCGCGAATGGTGGCGCCCGTTCGCCCCCTCGATGCTCGCCGAAATAGCCGGTGAGTACATCGAATCAGCCACCGATTCGCCTTTCATGATCCTCACCGCGCAGGTCAAACCGGAAAAACGCAGCGTGATCCCCTCAGTCACCCACGTGGACGGAAGCGCTCGCCCTCAAACAGTCGAGCAAGACGTGAATCCGCTTTACTGGCGCTTGATTCGCGAATTCGGCAACCGCACCGGCGTTCCTGTCGTGATGAACACATCGTTCAATCTGCGCGGAGAGCCGATTGTTTCGACTCCAACCGATGCTGTCCGCACATTTTTTAGCTCTGGCATGGATGCGTTGGTGATTGGGAGTTTTGTCGTCGAAAAATAGTGCCACGTGCAAACGTGAGGTTGTTTCGTGAAATGCCTTATCTGCAATGCTGATGAGTCAGAATTCGTAACCGCCTGGGAACAGTGGCGGTTCGAAAGATGCCGGAATTGCTCTGTCCTCTTTACCGCTCCTCTTGCAGAGGAGGAGGTGGTGCAGCGCTACACGAGCGGTTCGATCCTGGAAAGTCCGGGAGAGCCGGCTCCAACAAGTGAGTTGATTTTTCCGGCCTGGAAGCACCGCGAACATGCCCGCATCTTGAACCGTCTTGCCGCCTTGGGAACTCGTCAAGGCCGATTGCTCGATGTCGGATGTCTATGGGGTTCGTTCCTCGGCTATGCGCATGAGAGCGGATTCGATGTCACGGGAATCGAGCCCTTCGGAAAAGCGGCTACCTATGTAAAAGAAGTTCTAAAGCTCAATGCTTCTCAAGGCACGTTGCGCTCCGCAGCTCTTCCCGCAAGCAGCTTCGACGTGGTTACCATCTTGGACGTGATCGAGCATATGACTGACCCGGTCACCGAACTCAAAGAAGTCTATCGAGTCATGAAACCGGGCGGATTGCTGATCGTTAGCACTCCCGATGTAGGCTCGCTCATAACCCGCCTGGTCAATACGGAGCGCCGCCTGCTTGGACGTCAATGGTTTCCCTTTGACAATCCTCCCTGGCACCTCTGGGGATTCACCAGGAGGAGCATCAAAACCTGTGTCGAAAATGCGGGCTTTGCCGTCGAATATGTGGATCCGCTCGATTCCAGTTTGAAGACTACAAACCTCGACGCAGGAAGCACCCCATGGAAGAGAACGGCGTTCCGCGGCATCGGGACCATATCTTCGATACTCGGTATCAGTGACCGGATGGCGGTCTTCGCACGGAAGGCCGCGCAGACATGACGGCACATTAAATGACGTCATCGCGGCCCAACACCACGCTTTCGATTCCGCCCAGCCGCAAGCCCGCTAAGGTTTGAAGCCCACGCTGCGCCACAGCTCCGCGCAGTTGTACATCACGCCATTCGTCACCACGAACTCCACCGTGCGAATGTTGTGAATCGATTCCAGCGGATTCGCGCCAAGGATCACCACGTCAGCCCGCTTTCCCGCCTCGATCGTGCCCACTTCCTTGTCCACTCCCATCGCGCGCGCCGGAACAATCGTCGCCGATTGAATCGCTTCCATCGGTGTGAACCCCGCCTGCACGTACAGCTCAATTTCCCGGTGCAGGCTGTGCCCCGGAACTGCCTGGTCAGTTCCGGCCACAATCGGAACACCCGCTCGATGCAACACGCCCACCACTTCAATGCCTTTCTGCGTGGCCTTCTGGATCAGGCCGGTCACCGGCGTCGGCGGCGCATCGAACGAAAGCGTTTCCGCAAGTTCGGGAGCAACTTTCGTGATGCCCGGTTCGAAAGTCGCCACCGGCCTTTCCGAACTCGCCGCATAGAGCTCAAACAGCGCGAGCGTGGGATCAATCACGGTTCCATGTTCCACAAGGAACGAAACAGCTTTCTTGGCTTCAGGAGAATTCACGTCGAAATCGCCGGCGGCCTTCAACCGGTCGAGCCGCGTCGCATTCGCCGGGAGCGGCGGCCGCATGATGTCGGCCACGTATTCGATGTGATTGATCTGGTCCATACCCGCTTCGACGCCTTGATAAGCGGTCAATCCTTCCGGAATGTGCCCAGTCACTGTCATGCCCAGGCGATGGGCTTCGGCTGCAACAATTTTCAATTCTTCCAGCTGCACCGAGCTGTAGATCTTCATCTGCTGAAAACCGGCGTCGTGATAGCGGTCGGTCCACATTTTCGCTTGCTCGGGCGTATCCACTCGCTCCACTCCCAGCGCGAGCGGCCCGGTTCCGTCCACAACTCCCGCGAGCAGCAATCGAGGACCAAGCCCTCGTCCATTCGCAACCGCGTCGCGGACAGCGGTGATAAATTCGAATTCATTGCCGCAATCGCGAACCGTGGTCACACCGGCAGCCAGATAAATCGGTCCCCATTCCACCTGCTCGAAATGTGCGTGCATGTCCCAAAGACCGGGAAGGATCGTCTTGCCGCGCGCATCAATTTTCGTCGTACCGTGCGGGATTTTCACCAGTGACCGCGGGCCCGCCGCAACGATGCGTCCTTTCTCAATAAGCACCACCGAATCCGCCACGGGCGCATTGCCGGTTCCATCAATCAGAGTGCCGCCCACAATTGCGAGCGTCTCTGCCCGGCTGCCTGAAATATTTTTAGAAATGTCGGCCAGTGCGGCCATGCCGTCCGTTCCAGCGATCCCCACGAATTTCCCCAGCGCGCTTTCGTACCCGTCACGAATGGCTTCGAAGTGGTCGAATTCGGCATCGATCGTTACGGCAGCGGCGAGATTTCGTTTCGAGTCAAACCACAGCGTTTCGCGGCCCCAAATGAGCCCCTCGATGGTGTAGCGGTCCAGCGCCTCTTCCTTGCCGCCGATTGTCACGGTGTCGTGCCCGCGCGGCTCAATCTTCACGCGACCGGCGGGAAACGTTTCGAGCTCGGCGGGCGAACCGTGCGAAGCCCAATAGCGCACCATCAGCATCTGCATCGTGGCCGGCGCGTAACCGGCGATTGCAAAAAACTGTTTCGGCCGCGCGTCTTCCGTCCATTTCTCACGATTGCGCACCCGGATTTTGTCGCCCTGAATTTCCACGGCTTCGTCAATTTGCGTGGGACGCGCTGACTTGCCCTTGATCTCAAAAGCTTCCGGTGTGAGATCGTCCGAGCTTCGAAAAGTGGCAGTAAGCGGAACCGCCGTTCCCCGGTCCACAAACTTGAAGCTGACTTTCGTCACCAGAGACTGAGCTTCCCGGGTGGTATCAAAGGTTTCTTCGCCGATCGGCTGCTCGAATTTGTGCAGAACGAATTTGCCGTGCTCGATTACTTCCGGCGATGAGGACGCAGTCGGCGACTGAGCCCTTGCAGCAAAAGCCGAAAAGAAAGCGAACGCAAAGCCGAGCGCAAAAGCAATCCGCCACCGAATCATTTCCCCTCCTCACGCCGACAGCGGAGAATACGCGTCAATTGACTTCATCACAAGCCGCTCTCTTCTCCGGTTGATATTCCGCGCCGCGTGGCTCAACATGTCCGCCGCGCAACGTCTGCGCCGTGTCCAAGAGAAACGAACCCAGGGTGGATTGGAGCGAGTGTGAGCTCGAAGACGGTTCAAGCAATCGCAATGCTGGCGGCAGTCACCGCGGTAAGTTTTTGCTCGAGTGCGCAAACGCAAACGGCGCGCAAGTCTGCGCCGCCAAAGCCGGCGCAGGATGCTGCAGTCGAGGCCATGTTCGGCGTGCGCGATTTTCAGCAAGCCGAAATTTCTCCGGATGGCCAGCGCGTGGCCTGGGTCGAATCGCTCCCCGGAGCGGGAGGCGCGCCGTCATCCAATTCCGCAATCTATGTGGCCGATCTCTCAGCGCCCACCACAAAAAAACGCATAACCGCCGGCGACGGCAAAGCGCCGCACGAAGAGCACGATGTCGCATGGTCAGCCGACAGCAAGCAGCTAGCTTTCCTCTCCGACGCGCCAAAAGCCGGCCAGCTGCAACTCTTCATTATTCCCGTGTCAGGCCCTGAGGTGGCGAAGCGTCCGCCGACCCACAAGGCTGCCTCCAAACAGGAAGCCAGCCCCGCCAAGCAGCTCACGCACGTAAAAGGATTTCTCGCCGGCCCTGGCTGGTCACCCGATTCGAAAACGATCGCGCTCCTGTTCACGGAAAACGCTACCCGCGCCGCCGGTCCGCTCGTCGCGGAAACGCCCGATGAAGGCGTCGTTTCCGAGGATTTTCTCGAGCAGCGCCTCACCCTCGTGGATGTCGCCACCGCAAAGCCTTCGCCAACTTTCTCCGGCCGATACCTACGTCTACGAATTCGATTGGTCGCCCGACGGCAAGCAACTCGCAATCACGTCGGCAAAAGGCAATGGCGACGACAACTGGTACATCGCTTCCCTATCCGCGATCGACGCAACATCCGGCGAAATGCGCGACGTGCAACCGAAGCCCGGCATGCAGATTGCCAATCCGCGCTGGTCGCCCGACGGCAAAACGATCATCTTCATCGGCGGCTTGATGAGCGACGAGCCGATTCCCGGCGGCGACGTCTACGCCACCGATGCGACGGGCGGCCCGAAAAACTCGATGAAAAATCTCACGCCCGATTCGAAGTCCACAGCCACCTCACTCACATGGCTGCCCAATTCGCAGGGAATTCTCGTCACCGGAATCGACGCTGGCGAAACATTTGTCGCCCGTCTCACGCTCACCGGCGCGATGACTCCCGTGTGGAAGGGCCCGGAAACTCTCGCGCACGGAGAATTCGTCCCGTACGTGTCAGTTGCGAGCGATGGCACAACGACCGCGGTCGTGCGCGAGACCTTCTCCAACGCGCCCGAGGTATGGGCCGGTCCGGTGGGAGACTGGAAGCAGATCACGCACGTGAATGCCAGCGTCAAGCCCGAATGGGGCGAAGCCAAAAGCCTGCGCTGGACTACGGGTATCGGCTCCGTGCAAGGATGGCTCATCTATCCCAAGGATTTCGATCCCGCAAAAAAGTATCCGCTCGTCGTCTACGTTCACGGCGGCCCCGCGTGGGCCTACACGCCCTAAGTTTCCCAGCCGTTGGAACTATCCTTTCGGTTTGCCCGAGCACGGCTTTTTTGTATTCGAACCCAATCCGCGCGGCAGCTATGGAATGGGCGAAAAATTCACGCAGGCGAACGTGAAGGATTTCGGCTACGGCGATTTTCTCGACATCATGGCTGGAGTTGACAAAACAATCGAGCAAGCCCCCGTCGATCCCGCGCGACTGGGGATCACCGGCTGGAGCTATGGCGGATTCATGACCATGTGGGCCGTGACCCAGACAAACCGGTTCGGCGCCGCCGTCGCCGGAGCAGGCCTCTCAAATTTTCTGAGTTACTACGGCGAGAACAAAATTGACCAATGGATGATTCCCTATTTCGGCGCCACGGTCTATGACGACCCGATCGTCTACGCCAAAAGTTCGCCCATCAATTTCATCAAGAAAGCAAAGACGCCCACGCTCGTCGTTGTAGGCGATCGCGACGGCGAATGCCCCGCCCCGCAATCCTACGAATTCTGGCACGCCCTCAAGACGTTGAAAGTGCCCACCGAATTCGTCATCTATCCGAACGAAGGTCACCTCTTTGCGAATCCCGAGCACAGCCGCGACGTAATCGACCGCACCGCGGCATGGTTCGGCCAATACCTCGGTGGCGCGAAGTAGCAAAGGTTCCACTACAGCACGCCAACCTGTCGAACTAAATGCCGCTTTTGTGTCTTCTCCCTGAAGAGTTCCGTTCCAGGGCCGATTCTTAAAGGTGGGAAGCTTTCGCCTGTCATTCCGTACAGGAAATCGGACTAGCACGAAATCTGTCCGCACGTTCTATATCCTCCGGCTCGGCGCGGCGCTAGGCTTTCCTTAACGTCCTCGTAGATATGCCCGGCGAGGAAAGGAAGGAGCCTATGTCCCACTGGATTGGAACCACATCCCCCACCGATGCAGGAATGACCGACTTTAAGGAATGCCTGAAGTACCTTCGCGACGGACAAGCTGAACAGGCCTTACAGCATGCCCGGCGCGCCCTGGGAGTTGCTCCTAAGAACCCGTTTTACCTCTCTTATACAGGCTTGCTGGCTGCGGTCTCGGAGAAGCGTTTCGGTGACGCCGAATCGCTCTGCCGCGAAGCCCTGGGAATGAGAGTGAACCACGCACAGCTCTACCTGAACCTGGCGGAAGTCTACCACCAGGCCGGACGCACCTCAGAAGCGATCGACACCCTTGAAAAGGGCATGGTCTCTGCGGGACGGGATTTCCGTATCCGAAGAGCCCTCGAAAGAATTGGGGTCCGCCGTCCTCCGGTGCTGACTTTCCTTCACCGCAGCCATCCGGTGAACCGCGCGCTTGGTAAATGGCGGCATCAGCTCTCAGGGCCGTACAAAGCCGCCTGACTCTCAGCACCTTCGAATTAGTTTCGCCTTCTCCAAAGCTGGCCGGAGCGGGTAATCTGGCGGGGTTGCCCGTTCCGGAACGCTTCCTCGGACAACAATCTACATCCCACACTATCGACAACAGCATTAGCCCGTCATTCTGAGCGAAGCGAAGAATCCAGCTTCCATCACCACGCACCGTAACCCTTCTCTCAAATTCCACCTCGTCCGCCTCTCATTCTGAGCGCAGCGAAGAATCTCAGCCTTCATCCGGCGCACCGTTGCCACATGCGCTCGTAAAGCAACAGCCCCGCGTCTAGCTCTGACCGAGCGGCAGGAAATACTGCGTGCCCTTCACCGGCTGCCGCAGGCGGCGCAGCAGCTCCTGCAAATCATGATTGCGCTCGACGAAGTCGATGTCAGAGGTGTCAACCACCAGGAGATTCGAAGCGGAATAGCGAAAGAAGAAGTGCTCGTAGGCATTCGAAACAGCTTCGAGGTAGTCAGGAGAAATCTCGGTTTCCGAGGGATCGCCCTTTTTCGTGACGCGTTTCTGCAGCACGTTGGGTTTGGCCTGAAGATAGATCACCAGGTCAGGCGCGGGAACCGACGGAGCGAGCATGTCGAAATAGCGCTCGTAAAGCTTCAGCTCTTCGTTGTCGAGATTGATGTACGCGAAGATCTTGTCTTTCTCGAAAAGGAAATCGGAGACAACCGGAACGGCGCTGTCCTCAAGGTGCGCTTCGAGAAGCCGACGGTGGCGCTCGTAGAGGAAATACATCTGCGCGCGGAAAGCGGCGCCTGGCTTTTCATTGTAAAACTCGGCAAGGAAAGGATTCTCTTCGCAATCGAAAATGCGCCGCGCGTGCATCTGTTCGGCGAGGACGCGTGCGAGTGTGGATTTGCCGACGCGAATCGGCCCTTCAATCACGATATACCGCGGGGACTTAAATTTGGGGCCGCTCACGGCGCGCGATTATAGCAAAGTCATGCGAAACGCCGGAGACGCAGCGGCAAGAACGTTCTTCAACGAAGCACTTGCGCCGGGCAAAATCGCATTGCGGCCCGAATCCAGTTTTCATAGTTGCGGCCAGATCACCAGCTGCGCGCGATCGCAGCGACGATGCGGCCGAGCGCGTCCACGTCGCGCGTGTCGACCACCTCGGCGGGCGAGTGCGAATAGCGCAACGGCCAGCCGAGCGCGACATCGATCGAGCCGTAGCGAACGAACGCGGAGCCGTCGTTGCCTCCGCCCGTGACCCCGAATTGCGCGGGAATCTGGTTGTCGCGGGCGAGCTTCATAACTTTTTCGACGAATGCGCGCGGGACGATATTGGAATTGTCAACGGCCCGGACGACGAAGCCCTTGCCGATTTGGGCGTCACCAAATCGTTTCGATTCGAGCGGCGAATCCGCGCTGACAAAAGTGTCGATGGCAAAGACGAAATCCGGCGTACGCCCTCGAGATGCCAGGCTTTTGGCCAGCGCGCCTGCGCCGACCAGGCCAAGCTCTTCGCCAGTCGAGAAAACGAATGTTATGTCGCGGTCTTTCACAGGATTGCCAAGGGCCCAGAGAGCCGCGATCAATGCGGTATCACCGACGCGGTCGTCGAAACTGCGGCCATTGGCGCGCGTGCCAAGCAGCGGCCGGTACGCTTTCGGAATCGTGATCGAATCGCCCACGCGAATGCCGAGCTTTTCGACTTCTTCCGGGGTTCGCGCGCCAACGTCCACGCGATAGGATTTGGGAGCCGGAATCGGAGGGCCACTGAAATTTCGGCGTGTCCCAATTTTCAGGCAGCTCCATCACTGCTTCGCGATCCCCTGTTCCGGTGTGCACAAGAGCCGGGTGGCCGGAAAAATAGCTTTGCACTCCTCCGCCTTTCCATACCACTTCGAGGCGGCCATCGGAGGCGATGGATTTCACTTCGAAGCCGATTTCGTCCATGTGCGCGATGACGAGCAGGCGAGGCGCCTTCGATCCGGGCGGCGCAATTCCAACGCGCACGATCAAGTTTCCGGCAGCATCGGTCTCGCTCGTTGCCCAAGCCGGAAGCAGCGACCGAACCATGTCCCGAACCCGCTCTTCGTGATTGCTCACGCCGTAGGCTTCCGTTAAATGTTGCAAGACTTCAGTGGCGGAGGAAGCATTTGCTCCACCCTTGTTCTGGCGTTCGGCAGCAGCTGCGGCGGAATTCTCTTCGAGCTTGAACGAAGATCTGCCGTAGGCGTTCGAATAGACGACAAGCGCAGTTATGAGATGGTTGAAGTCGGCTACGCTGATAGTTTCAGCGGGCGTGTCAGCCCAGGCTGTAGCAATGCCGATGTGAGCTGACTTCGGCGGCATTTGCGGCGGCTGTAGATAGCTTGGCGGAATGATCGGGGCCGAGTAGTCCGGTACGAAAGGAACTTTGCTCGTGTCGGCGAGCTCTTCTTTGAGTTCGGCTGCCAGGCTGCCGGGCGCAGCACTGGTTTCTTCTCCTGCGAACAGAACGCCGCTGCCCGGTTCTTTTCGCGGAGCGCGACGCAAGTTTTCCGCGCCGGTAACCGGGCCGCCGGCAAACAGGCGCCCGACGTAGATCATTTCGTCGAACTGCATCGTGGTGAGGATGCGCTGCAAGCCGCGCGCGCCAGTGCGTTGCTGGACAACAAAAGCGATCGTGAGCGTGCCTTTCACGCTTGCCGGATCGATCAGAGCCAACAGGTTGATAAGCGCGGCCGCGCCGAAGCGATCTCCCACGGCGGCTCCCGCAAATTCGGCGTCAGCGAGATTCAAGAGGCTGCGGTTGATGGCAATCGGGCTCAAGACATCGACGCCCGCTTTGCGGACTTCGTCGGCGGAGGTTGCGCCGATGTCGATGTACATCTCGTCGAGATCGCTCGATGCGCGCGTGGCAGCGCGATTGGACGTCAGATGCACGGACAAACCGGCAACGACGCCAGCGATCCACGCGCCGGTTGTCGTGCCGATCTTCACGGGCTGCGCGGAGTACAACTCATTGAACATTGGCGGCAGGCCGCCCTGCGGCAGCCGTTGAACGCGCAGGTAGCCATCGTCCGTGATGGCGCTGACGACAAAGCCGGGCTCGTCAATTCCGGTGACGAGCAGCCGATGCGGAGCACCGCTGCCAAGTGTGACAACGACGTCGCCAATATTGTCGACCTGCGGATGAAACGAGACGAGCCGAGAACTGATCTGATCCACGAGTTGCTTTTCGTACCCCGAAATTGCGGGCACATCATCGAGCGATTTCAAGTTGTCAAAGCTACCCTCGCGCACCGTGACTTCATGTGTCGATTGCGCACGGGCGGGCAAAGCGCTCGCGAGCGAGTACATCAGGCACGCGAATATGACAATGGACCGATAAATCATCTTGCTCTCCCAGCCGGCTAAATCGGTTAGTGATACGCTCACGCGCGGCGCGAGCTTACATAACGATCTCAACGCCGGCTTGTTTTGCTGCCGCACGCAGAGGTTGGTCCAATGTTGCTAAGGGCAAATTGCCACGCTGGGCAGTCTCGAGATAAGCGGCATCATAGGATGAAAGCTGGAATTTTCGGGCTGTGAGCAGGGATTGTCGAATCGAGACAAGGGTCACATCGGACTGAACCAATTGTGCGAGAAGTTGTTCCAGATCAAGGAGAGACCGATCGACGTCCGAAGCGTTCAGGACGCCTCGGCGCTGTGCAACAACCAATCCATTGGCCATCTCAAGATGCCAAAGTGCCGGGACAACCGCCGATGAACCGGAGATTAATAATTGTTTGATTCGGTTTGCATAAGGCGGGACCGGATGATCCAGAAACCAGCGGAGGGCAACGGAAGCGTCGAGCACGAACGCATCACTCACGGCCTTCCTCAATCAAGTCCTTGACGTTTAGCTTCTTCGTCCGCCGGGCGCGCTTTCGAATGCGCTCGATGTCATCAAAGATATCCTGTGGAGTGGCGTCCGGGCGAGCGGATACGATGAATGCAGCCAGCTTACCGCGTCGTGTAATTCCGATCTTTTCCCCATTACTCGCTCGCTCAATGAGTTCCGAGAGTTTTTGTTTGGCTTCAAACAGTCCGACTTTGCGCATAATCCCTCATCAACCTAGATGATTAGTCTAGATTATTAAGACCATACTGTCAAGATGCTCTCGGCTTGTGATTCGAGCTCGACCATTAGGAAGCACGAGTGAGCTCGGCGATCAGGTCTTCGCGGTGGCCGAAGGCCATGTGGTCGATGCCTTTGAGGACTACGGAATACACCACCCAGGCGACAGCGGCAAATATCAGGAATACAACTGTCGCGAGCCAGATCCGGTCGAAGCTGCGGGCTGCCATGAGGGTGATCGCGGCGAGCCCGACGACGACGATTTGAACGCCGAAGCTCGCGAAAACGGTGGTGTTGGAGGCGCGCTGGCGGCCGAAAGTGCCGTAGTCGATTTTCTTGGGAGAGGAAATCGAGAGCAGGTTGCCGACTGTGAGATTCACGGGCAGCGCGAAAAGAATTCCAGCAACTGTCGCGAGAGTGGTTCCGGGAGCAGGCGGCTTGTAGATAAGGCTGGCGCCGATCCAGACGAAAACCATTTCGAGCGCGAGGATCGTGGAGTGGGCAAGATTCTTTGCCAGCATTACGGATCGGATGGGCACGGGCGCTGTGAAGTACATCTGGACGCCGGCGCCTTCCGGCCCAAAGTTGTTGTACACCATGTTCGTAAGTATCAGCAGAGCGTAGGCCGCCCCGATGGGAAACGCCATGTCGGACGAACTGCCGAGAAAAGAGCCCGAACCTCTGTGAGAAGTGGAAGGCGTGAGCCGGAAAATAAAAAGAATGAACACCGGCATGATCAGAGTGAAAAGCATTGGGCCGCTGCGGGAAAGATATCGAATTTCCTTCTCGAAGATAGCGGCCACCGGGCCTGAGATTCCCGGCAGATTCCAGCCCACGCGAACAATCCCGCGCTGTCCGGAGGATTCCGCGAGCGCGGGCGCTTCGCTGAGATTTTCTCCGCGAAACTGAGCGCGCAGCCGGACGTGCAGAAACCAGAAAATCGCGGCGCCGTAGATGCCAAGAATGCCCAGCGTGCCAGCGGCGATCGCATAGTCCCCGTCGGCGGCGCTCGCAATGGCCGAAGCTGCCGTTCCCGGAGGCAGCAAGCGCTGAATCGGCAAGACTCGTTCGGCGAATTGCCGGAGGTCCGGATGCGCGCGGCGGCCGTAGCGACTCATCAGCGGCCCAATCAGCTGAAAACTGATGATGAAGAGGAGGAAAAGCACGCCGAGGATTTCGCGGGTGCGGCGCTGGGCGAGCCAACGTTCGACCCAGGAGAAGATCATGCGGGCGAGCAGAATGTTTACCGCCGCAAACAAGAGCAATGCGAGGGCGGCCCATGGGAAGAGGCTCGGGGAGGCCATTCCGACTCCGGCGGCGACTCCCAACAGCCAGAGCGAGCTAAGCATGGTGGCGGGCTCAAGCGAGCCGTAGACGATTCGAATCACGGCGAAGGAAGAATAGCTGAGCGGAAAGCGGAGGAGATTCGAGGTGTCGAAGTTATCGGTGAACGCGGTGGCGACGACGGGAAACAACTGCCAAAAAAGAAATATCGGCCAGAGAATTGCGGCGAGCCATTCCGTTTTGCCGCTCGAAACCAGGTAATAAGCCCCTACGGTTGAACCCGCGAGACCACCGATCCCGCCGGCGGCGAAGCCGAGCGTGATGAAAATGTGCGAGACAAGTTCGAGACGGCCGTGAAGCGTGCGCAGTGAATTGACGAAAAGCTGCCAGCGGACGCGAGCGATCGCGGCAAGCTGTTCGCGCACGCCAGGAGCGAGATTCAACTCAGCCACGAAAGCTCCTGATCCGCAGGACGCGCGCCGCCGACGATGCGCAGGAAAATCTGTTCGAGCGTGAGCTTTTCTCCTTGTGCCAAGACGGCAGCGGGATGACCTCCGTCGCTTGGAAGCGCCGCAGCGGCTTGCGCTTCGACGCCGGCGCGAAGCTCTTCGAGCGAGCCCTGCGCAACAAGCCTTCCGCGATGGATGATGGCGAGATGGCTGCAGAGGCGTTCGACGATTTCGAGCACATGCGAGGTGAGAAAAATCGTGGCGCCGCGCGAGATCATGCTTTGGAGCATCGCTTTGAGAGTGCCGGAAGCGATTGCGTCAACACCTTCGAACGGCTCATCGAGAAAAAGAATTTTGGGGCCGTGGATGACGGCGGCGGCCAGGGCCAATTTTTTCTGCATGCCGTGCGAGTAGTCGGTGACGAGCTTTTTAGGCTGGTCGGCGAGCTGCATGAAATCGAGGAGTTCGGCGGCGCGTTTGGCAGCGGTCTCGCGATCGAGGCCGTACATGCGGCCGACGAAATTCAGATACTCGGCGCCGGTGAGGCGTCCGAAGAGGGCCATGCCTTCGGGCACGACTCCAATTTGGCGCTTCACTTCGAGCGGGTGCGCGGCCAGATCGAGGCCGAGAATTTCGATGCGGCCGGCAGTGGGAGCGAGCAGGCCGGTGAGCATTTTGATGGTTGTGGATTTGCCGGCTCCGTTGGGCCCGAGGAAGCCGAAGAATTGGCCCGGGGCGACGCGCAGGTTTACGTCTTCGACGGCGGTGAGCGGGCCGAAGCGGCGCGTCAAACCGTCGGTGGAGATGGCGGTGGAGCTCATTTGGTTTTTCGACTCTAGCATAGAGGTTGAAAGGCTCGGAAGGTGGTAGCGGTGATGGGGCGTGGGAACCGGCCGCAGAAAGTGCCCGATTTGTCTCGATTAGGAAGGCAGTGACCGGTGATGAGTGACGAGTGACCAGAAATGGGGCTAAGGTCGCGGCGGCCCCTGTGCCAGGGAAACTGCGCTACGGAAGTCGGGCTGAAGATGAAAAACCGCAAAAATCTGCGAATTAGAAAATTCTAGATCGTTGATTCTTATGGGGCTTAGTTTGAATTCTAATTCCGGATTTGCGATTAGAAATTTGTCCCTAGTAATATGGGCTTCAGCCTCTTCTTGGTGTTTAAGGGTTGCGATGCGGTGCGGAAGCCAAGGTCGGAGGGATTGCCACATAGAAACGGCGCACAGGCAGGAGTGCCTGTGCCACTTAAGACGAAGGGCCGGGCGGGGATTTCCCTTGTTAGCTGGAGTGGCGGCCGACAGTGACGTTCGCGTCATCATATAAAACAGGCAATGGTAGCACGGATTTGGGTGTTTGCATATCGTAAAAATACGCATACTGGTGGGAAGCTCGAGGGGGCCTGTCGCACTCTTCGCAGAAAGAGCGAAGGGTGGGATGCCGCCAGGTACGACTGGCTGATTACTCGATATTTTCGCGCACGGTGAGAACCGGGCACAGGGCATGCGCGACTACTTTGTGGGGGGTGGCGCGTCCGAGATGCGTCGCCGCGCCGATGCGGCCAGTAGCGTCGCGAACACCAGTCACCTCGTGGTTAAAATCTTATAGCGGCGCAAGTTCGTCGTCCGCGATCCTCGCTACGATTGCTTGTGACTCATCCGGCTAAGGACGAATCGCAATCTTTATTACGCCATCCCGCCGCTCGCCGAAAAGTTTGTAGGCATCTGTTATGCGGTCGAGCGGATACGTGTGCGTGAGGAACGGCAAAAAATCCAGCTTTCCATGGCGAACCAGCTCCATCAGTCTTCGCATGCGCTCTTTTCCGCCGGGGCAGAGCGTGGTAACGATCTTGTGGTCTCCAAGTCCCGCGGCGAACGGCTCAAGCGGGAGCGAGAGTTTTTCCGAGTAGACGCCCAGGCTTGAGAGCGTGCCGCCGGGCCGCAGAACGCGAAGCGCATTTTCGAAGGTGGCTTGGGTGCCCAGGGCTTCGATTGCAACGTCAACACCTTGGCCATGGGTCAGGCGCTTTATCTCGGCCACAACATCCTGTTTGCGGTGGTTGAGCACGATGTCCGCACCCATTTGCCGTGCCATCACGGTGCGAGTGGGATCGGATTCGACGGCGATAATCAGAGCGGCCCCCTTCAGCTTTGCTCCTGCCGTTGCACAAAGCCCGATGGGTCCCTGGGCAAAAACCGCGACGGAATCGCCAATTTGAATGTTTCCACTCTCGGCTGCGGAAATTCCTGTGGAGGCGATATCGGAGAGAAGCACAACCTGCTCATCGCGAAGATCGTCCGGAATCTTGGCCAAATTCGCCTGCGCGAAGGGAACCAGCAGGTATTCGGCTTGCGCGCCGTTGATCGTATTGCCGAATCTCCAGCCGCCGATGGGGCCGCCGCATTGAGACAGGTTTCCACGGAGGCAATCGAGACATTGCCCGCAAGGCGTGATGGCGCCGACCAATACGCGCTCGCCCACTTTGTATCCGGTAACACCGACGCCGAGTTCGTGGATCACTCCGACGGGCTCGTGGCCGATTGTGAGACCGGGCTTTACGGGATATTCGCCCTTGAGAATATGGAGATCGGTGCCGCAGATCGTGGTGAGAGTGACGCGGATGACGGCTTCGCCAGGACCGGGTCTGGGGATGGGAACTTCCTCGATATCTATTTGGTTCGGCCCACGGAAGACGAGGGCTTTCATTGTCTTGGCTTCGTTGAGGCGATGGTCGAGGAGTATTTCTTGCGTTGTGGTGGTCATCATGGGCTCCTTTCAATTGGTCTATGCCTTTCTACTCCGGAGCGAAAAATCAGGGTATGACCGGGGTCACGGCCGATTGTGACGGACATCACTTCGTTTCATAAGTGATTGCGCGAAGATGGATTTGCGAAAAGGAGGCGGCCATGGTTTATCAAGATTTTTTCTTTCTACTGTTGATGGTCATCTTTCTTTACTTCGCCAAGCGAGAAGCGGGACATTGGAAGCATTGAAAGCGTGCTTGACTGACTCAGCCACGAAGCTTGGGGGTGGCAAATGAGAATCGGCGGATGGAGAGCGGGATTTGCTGTTTGCGGTTTGTTGGGATTTGCGGCAATTTGGGCATTCTTGCTATGACGCTCTTTCGCTGGACTGAAGTCCAGCTCCCCCTGCTAAAGCAGGGGGCTCCCACCGAACTGCAAAAGCGAGAGCAAGCTCTCGCACTCCAAAATTTCGCTTGCAAGAAAGCTACACATGGCGGAAGGGTTCTTCGATTTTTTCGCCTGAGACTTTTTGGGCGTCACGCTCCAGGGATTTGGTGATTAGGTCCTTGGAGCCGAGACCTACCGCAAGCGCTAACGCGAAGACAATTCCTCCGAAGAGAATGCCGAACGCTAGCTCGACGATACCTGTGGCGATTCGCAGGTGCTCCAGGGCCATTGCCACGGCCAGCACGAGCACCAGCCAGCGCACGCCCACGCTGAGCAGGCGGGCGTAGTTCAGGTTCAAATTCACGGCGCCGATAAGCACGCTTCGGGAAAGGTAACGGGCGACGACGCTGCCGACTACGAGGACAAGCACAGCGCCGAGCATGTTGGGGATATAGGCGAAGATGCTGCGGGCGAGAAGCGACGTCCATTCGGCATCGAAGGCTGCGATGCCAATGAGAAACCCAGCAACGATGATCGAGGCGGCAATCGCTCGCGATATCAGGAGGGTGGGGCTCTTCAGCAGCGGCCACTCGGAGGAAGAGCGGAAACCCCATTGCGCGAGGCGCTGGTCAAACTGCATGCTGGTGAGCACGCGGCGAACGATCGCGGCAAGAAGAAAGCCCAATACGATCGAGATCAGCACCGCCACTAGAAGGGCTGCAGTACCTGGCAAGAGGTCTGCAAATCGAGTCAGGAATCGCTCGGTGGACTGAGCCAGTGCTTGCTTGATTTCTCCCCACATAGGTACCTCCGGTGCGACTTCCTCTCCGCTGACGTTCGCGGAGAACACTAAGGGTTAAATCGATCCGGCCAACGCCATCGCGAAACGAGATAAGGCTTGGCGGATTCGTACGCGACTGCCAGGCGCTCGAGTATCTGTTCAACTCCAGACGCGTCGGCCGCTTCCGCATCACGGGCAAAACCAGCTACCCACGCGAGGTAGAGCGGCGTCATAGATTTGAGCAAGTGGTCGCGATTGATGGTGCGAAGGCGATGTGCTAACGCAAAATCGTAAACGATGCGGACCCACAATTCGTCGGGCATGCGAAATTGTTCCAGCGGCAGGCGGGCGAGCTTTCTGAGTTCGAGAAGCGAGGAGGGAGGCAGCACCAGATCCCAGATCTCCTGCAGGTCTCGGATTCCCAGTTTGAATGACTCAACCATGCGGCTGATGTCCACGGTGCCGGTGTCCTGAGACAAAAGAACAGGCTTGCCGAACGAGGGTAGAGGGACAGACGAGCGCGTTCTTTGCCAGCACGCCGCGCGTTTTTCCATGTCGGCAAACATGGGGCTCAGTATCTGCGCGACCAAGGAACTGATATTCGTCCAATCCGGCGGGGGATAGGTGCGCGGGCCCACGAGAACCTGGCAAACTTTGAGATTGTCGCAAAGGGCGGCGGGAGCAATGGATGCCAGGGGATGCACACCACTCTTTTCAGAGCCGAGCATTTTGGTGAACAGGCGACGAGAAATGCCGAGGTCCGGTCCCATGGGATTGCGGATTCTTTTTCCGTAGAGGCAACGCGTGAGCGGGGCAATGATGCTGCTGTTCAGCAATCCTTCGAATTTCCGCAGCGCGTATTGCGGTGCGACGAGATCGAAGTCTTCCTCCAGCAGCGGCTGCACCAATTCGCGAATCCAATCCGGCTTTGCATTCTCGATCCTGGAGGCGACGATGCAGCAGGCCCGGGCGTTGAGCTGTTCGCTGACGGCGAAGGCGGATTGATATGCGGTGGCGATGTTGACGATCGGGGTGCCGGGATCGTCTGTTTTCGACGACGGCCAGGGAACGAAATAGGGAGACGGGACTTTTTCGGAAGCTTCTGAAGTGGCGCCGGCTGGACCTCCGGCGTGGTCATTTCGCAAGGCCGCAACGATCGGAGAACCGGGAAGCGTTCGCAGAGAATCGCAAAGGGTGATGAGGCTTTCCTGATCGATGTCTGCGACGACGCCGAGCACCAAATCGGCAGCCTTCACCGGTTCGACTTTGTGCTCCGGCTGCTCTGCGATGGGTTCGACTGCCAACGTTTTGTTCCTTAGTTTTGTTCTCTAGCGGCAAGCCAGCCGTGCAAAGCCGGGTGGCTGCTATAGCGATTGTTACACCGTTGAATCTGATTCTGGTGGCCTATCAGCGAAAAAAATTATATCGAGAGCGACATAATGCCCAGCAACGGAATGCGTACCCAGTCGGGACGGGCGTTCAGCTCGTAAAGCACTTCGTAGAGCGCCTTGTCCAGAAGGAATAGGTCGAGCAGTTTTCGAAATTCTGCGATATCGGACGGCAGAAATGCAGCGCCCTGGGCTGTTTCCCGGTAGGCGCGCAAAAATGCCGCGGATGCAGATCGCTCCCAGAGTTGGGCCCAGGGTTCGAGGCGGGCCACATCCTCGGTGTGGCGCTCGGTGTAGTTGATGAGACTGGCGTAGGCGGCGTAGCTGAAAGACCGCAGCATGCCGGCCACATCTTTCAGCGGGCATTGTTTGGCACGGCGATAGGCGAGCGGCCGGGCTGGTTCGCCTTCGAAATCGAGGATCACGAAATCGGTCTTCACGCGCAACACCTGGCCCAAGTGATAGTCACCGTGAATTCGAATTCGCTGCGTTCGAAAGCTGGCCGATTTCAATATTGCGAAATGATCGAGGATGCGGCGGCGGCGGCTGAGCACCGTGGCGGCAATTTCGATCACTTCGTCCGGCAAGTAGGATACGCGCTCCTTCAGCACGTCCAAGACCTGCGAGGCGTGCTGCTGAAAATCGGAGAGGATGGCCTGGAGATCTTCGGGCGTCCAAGGCTCGGGCTTGAACGCCGGATCGTCTGTTGGAGAAGCCAGCGCCACGATGTAATTCGGCGGTGCGGCGGCCGAGAGTGGTGGCGGCATCGAAATAGATGCCGAGATGGTCGCGAGCCAGCTGAGAGACCGGATGCTCCGACATCTCGAGCGGATCGCCGATTTCTGCGCTCGCGTTTTCGGGAAACTTCAGCGGCGCGGAGGTTTCGAAGTAGCGATCGAGTTCTTCGACTGTCCATTTCCAGCCGTCGCCCTCGTTCTCCACCAAGCCTTGCAGCATGGCAAGCGCGGTTACTTCGGAGCCATTGGTGGCCGATTCCAGTTCAAGGGAACCGGCGAAGGGAGGAATGTGGTCAAACTTTGTTTTTTCGGTGAGGTATCGCCCGATTTCGACATCGGGATTGATTCCGGGCTCGAGGCGGCGGAAGAGTTTCAGAATGAGGCGATCGCCGAAAATGATCGAAGTGTTGCTTTGCTCGGCTGAACCTCGCTTTACGGGCAGCGGTTCTGCGGCCGATCCGAGAACTTCTGTTGAAGGCCCTGCCTGGGAGTCCTCGAATGAGCCCTTCGCTCGCGCGTAATTCGCGCCCGGTCTCAATCAGCGAAAGAAATTCGCGGCACATGGAGTCGTCGAAGACTCCGTCGCAGAGAAGACCGGAGAGCTTTGCCGATGCGATGGAGGTGACGACGGCGTTGGGCGCGGCGTGGCGCAATTCGCTCGCGGTGTCGCCGAGGACCATCGCCAAAGGCACGAAATATACGTCGGGATTGCCGGTGTCGAAACAAGCCTCAACGAAAGCCAGGGCAAATCGCTGGTCGTTTAGAGAAGCTCCAGTTGATGATTCGAGTGGATTTGAGATGTCGAGACTTTCCCGCGAACCAGCGCTGCTTAACAAGAAATTCCGGCAGGTTAAAAGTTTCCAGGCGCTGGCGGCTCGGGCCGTCGAAGATGCTTCCCCAGCCTGCAGCAACGTTCAACGGCGACTGTTCAACGACATCTACGGCGGGCTCCGTCGATTCAGCACGCTGCTGAAGTTCGAGCCACAGAAAACTGTAGGGAGCCAGCGTGAAGCGGTAGGGTTGGCGCTCGATGGCCGGGAATTCCACATAGCCGAGCATTTCGACAGGCACGAGTCCTTCGAGTTTTGAGAGATCGAGATCGACGGGCTGAGCGAAGCGCGAAAGATTCGCGAGGCAGAGAACCTGTTCGTCTTCGTACGTCCTGAGATATGCGAGGATTTTGCGATTCGACGGATTGAGAAACTCGATGCCGCCGCGCCCGAAAACGCTGAAAAGTTTTCGCAGGGCGATCATGTTGCGCATCCAGTTCAAGAGCGAAGAGGGATCGCCCTGCTGCGCTTCCACGTTGATCGCTTCGTATCCCCAGACTGGGTCCATGATCACGGGGCTGTAGAGGCGGGCGGGCACAGCCGTGGAAAATCCGGCGTTGCGGTCGCCGTTCCATTGCATCGGAGTGCGAACGCCGTTGCGATCGCCGAGGTAGATGTTGTCGCCCATTCCGATTTCGTCGCCGTAGTAGAGGATGGGCGTGCCGGGGAATGAGAGCAGCAAACTATTCAAGAGCTCGATTCGGCGGCGATTGTTGTCGACGAGAGGAGCCAGGCGGCGGCGAATGCCGAGATTGATGCGCATTCTGGGATCGGCGCTGTAGGCGAGATACATGTAGTCGCGCTCGTCGTTGGTGACCATCTCGAGCGTGAGCTCGTCGTGATTTCGGAGGAAAAGGCCCCACTGGCATGTGTCGGGGATGGGCGGAGTTTGCGCGATGATGTCGGTGATCGGCAGGCGATCTTCCTGGCGCAGGGCCATGTAGATGCGCGGCATCAGCGGGAAATGGAATGCCATGTGGCATTCGTCTCCGTCGCCGAAATAAGGGCGAACGTCAGGAGGCCACTGGTTGGCTTCGGCCAGGAGCATGCGGTTGGAATAATCGGCGTCAATCTCGCGCCGGAGAGTTTTAATGACGGCGTGAGTTTCCGGAAGATTTTCGCAGCTGGTTCCGTCGCGTTCGACGAGATAAGGAATGGCGTCGATGCGCAGGGCGTCGACTCCCATGTCCAGCCAGAAATTCATTACCTTCAGAACCTCGGCGACGACTCTTGGATTGTCGTAGTTGAGATCCGGCTGGTGAGAGAAAAAGCGGTGCCAGAAGAATTGCTTGGCGACCGGATCCCACGTCCAATTCGATCTTTCGGTGTCTGAGAAAATGATTCGAGCGTCTTTGTATTTCTCTTCGGTGTCGCTCCAGACGTAAAAGTCTCGTTCGGGCGATCCAATTGGAGCGCTGACGAGCCGCCTGAAACCAGGGGTGCTGATCGGAGGTGTGATTCACGACCAGCTCGATCATCACCTGCAGACCACGCTCGTGAGCTGCGCCCAGGACGGCCTTGAAGTCGTCGAGCGTGCCGTACATCGGATGGACGTTCATGTAGTCGGAGATGTCGTAGCCATCGTCTTTCAGAGGTGACGGGAAAAAAGGCAAAAGCCAAATGCAGGTGACGCCGAGATCCTGCAGGTAGTCCATTTTCTGAAGCAGGCCGGGAAAATCGCCGATGCCATCGGCGTTGCTGTCTTTGAAGGCGCGCACGTGCAGCTCGTAGACGAGTGCGTCTTTGTACCAGAGCGGATCCGATGCGCTGCCGGGCAGCTTTGCCATGTCGCTTTTCCCCGAGTGTCAGGTGGCGCTTGGAGATTCTGGCCGGAAAATCACGATTCCAAGAGGCGGAAGCGTCATATTCAGAGAAAAAGGGCGGCCGTGAATCGGGAGAGGGACCGTGGATAGGCCGCCGAAATTTCCCTGCCCGGAGCCGCCGTATAAAGGTGCGTCACTGTTCAGAATTTCTTTCCAGTAGCCTTCCAGTGGAACGCCGACGCGATAATTCTGGCGGACGACCGGAGTGAAATTGCAGACGAAGAGAAGCTGGTCGTTCGGATTTTGGCCGCGGCGGAGGAAGCTGATGATGCTCCGCTGAAAATCCTTGCAATCAACCCATTCGAAGCCGGCTGAATTGAAGTCCATGGTATGCAGCAAAGGCTCGCCGCGATATAGCGTGTTGAGATCGCGCACCCAACGCTTGCAGTCCGGCGTGAGAAGGATGTTCGAGCAGATTCCACTCGAGGCTGGCATCGTGGTTCCACTCCGACCACTGGCCGAATTCGTCGCCCATGAATAGAAGCTTCTTTCCGGGATGGCCGAACATGAAGCCGTAGAGAAGGCGGAGATTCGCGAATTTCTGCCAATCGTCGCCGGGCATCTTGCGAATCATGGAGCCTTTGCCGTAGACGACTTCGTCATGCGAGAAGGGCAGAACGAAATTTTCAGCGAAGGCGTAGACCAGGCTGAAGGTGATCTCGTTGTGATGGTAGTTGCGGTATACGGGATCCTGCGACATGTAGTTCAGCACATCGTGCATCCAGCCCATATTCCACTTGAGACCGAAGCCAAGTCCACCGAGATAGATGGGGCGGGACACTTGCGGCCATGACGTGGATTCTTCTGCAATCATCATCGTATCGGGGTAGGCGCCATAGACGTGTTCGTTCAGCGTGCGCAGGAAATGAATTGCGTCGAGGTTTTCTTTTCCGCCGAAACGGTTGGGTATCCACTGGCCTTCGCGGCGGCCGTAATCGAGATACAGCATTGAGGCGACGGCGTCGACTCGAAGGCCGTCAACGTGATATTTGTCCATCCAAAATAGCGCATTGCTGATCAGAAAATTCTGGACTTCGTTGCGGCCGTAGTTGAAGACGAAGGTGTTCCAGTCCGGATGCTCGCCCTGGCGGGGATCTTCGTGCTCGTAGAGATGCGATCCGTCGAAGTAACCGAGGCCCGCTTCGTCTTTCGGAAAATGCGCTGGGACCCAATCCAGAACTACGCCGATTCCACGCTGATGAAGATAGTCGACGAGGTACATGAAGTCGTCGGGCGTTCCGAAGCGGCTGGTGGGAGCGAAATAGCCGAGGGTCTCGTATCCCCAGGAACCGTCGAAGGGGTGCTCCATTACGGGAAGCAATTCGACATGCGTGAAACCAGAGTCGTGAACGTAATCGGCAAGGAGCGGGGCTAATTCGCGATAGGTGAGCCAGCGGTTATTTTCGTTCAGTGCGCGCTTCCAGGAGCCGAGATGCACTTCATAGAAAGATAGCGGAGAGCTGAGAGAATTGCTGTTTGTGCGATTCTTCATCCAGGATTCGTCATGCCAGGAATAATTTTCGAGATTCCAAACGCGCGAAGCCGTCTGCGGACGAATTTCCGAGGCGAAGCCGTAGGGATCCGCTTTGTCGACCTTGTAATCGCGATAGCGCGATTCGATGTGATATTTGTACGCGGCTCCTTGACCGATATCGGGGACGAATCCTTCCCAAATGCCTGCGGTGGACGGGCGCATGATCGCGGTGTTCGGGTTCCAGTTGTTGAAGTCACCGATGATTGAGACACGTTTTGCATTGGGCGCCCAGACGGCGAACTGCACGCCGCGCTTGCCGTCTTTCTCGGTGAGGTGAGCGCCAAGTTTTTCGTAGGCGCGGTAGTGTGTGCCTTCCGCGAGCAAGTACAGGTCGAATTCGCTTATCGTCGATTGCAACTTCGCACTCCCTGGTGCTTATTCGTTATTCGCTCGTAAAAACCGAACTTCATTGCCACTTTTCTGCGCATTTCTGCGCTCTAGAGGTAGTAGTCAAAATCACGCTCCGTGCGAACTAAACGGCGAACGCGCAAGATGTGAGCCGGGAGGCTTTCCGGCGTAAGCTCCACATAATTTCGCGAACCGTGCCACATGTACTGACCTTCGCCGAGCAAATCGTGAACCTGAAATTCGTGGTCGGCGTCCACGCCAATGGCGGCTAAATCGAGATTAACCCAGCCCGATTGCGTGTGGAAGCAGTCGAGATTTACCACGACCACGATTACGTCAGAGAAATCCCTGGTCACCTTGCTGTAGCAGAGCAGCGATGGATTGTCCGTTCCATGAAAGCGGAGGGTGCTATTGCTTTGCAGAGCCGGATTTTCTTTGCGGATACGATTCACCCGGGCGATGAGCTCGCTGAGGCTGCTCGCAGCGTGCAGGTCCCAGTGCCGGAGCTCATATTTCTCAGAATTCAGATATTCCTCGCTGCCTGGTTGAAGCGGAACGTTCTCGCATAGTTCGAATGCGGGGCCATAGATGCCATAGCTCGACCCGAGCGTGGCCGCCAGGATTAAACGAATCATGAAAGCGGGGCGCCCTCCGGCCTGAAGAATTTGTGAAAGGATGTCCGGAGTGTTGGGCCATAGGTTGGGGCGAAAGAACTCTCGCACGTCTGTTTGAGTGAGCTCGGTGAAGTAGTCGGTGAGTTCCTCTTTTGTGTTGCGCCAAGTGAAGTACGTGTAGGACTGGGAGAAACCCAGCTTGGCGAGCCGGTACATTACGTGAGGTCTTGTGAATGCTTCCGCAAGGAAAAGAACATCGGGATGCTGAGCTTTAATTTCGCCGATTGCCCATTCCCAGAAGGCGAAAGGCTTTGTGTGAGGATTGTCCACACGGAATATCCGGACACCTTGCTCAATCCAGAAATCGAAAACGCTTTTTAATTCGTCCCACAACGCTCGCCACTGAGGGCTTTCAAAATCCAGCGGAAAAATATCCTGATATTTCTTTGGCGGATTTTCGGCGTACTGTATGGTGCCGTCCGGACGCTTGCGGAACCACTCCGGATGTTCGCGGACGTACGGGTGATCTGGCGAACACTGAAACGCGATATCGAGCGCGACTTCGAGTCCCTGCTTTTCTGCGGCCGAACGAAAATGCTTGAAATCTTCGAGTGTGCCGAGTTGAGGGTGGATGGACTTGTGGCCGCCCTCGGTGGATCCAATTGCCCAGGGACTGCCGATGTCTGTGGGCTGCGGCTCCGTGGAATTATTTTTGCCCTTTCGAAACGAGCGCCCGATCGGATGAACGGGCGGGAGATATACGACGTCGAAACCCATCGAAGCGATATACGGAAGAACTTGTTCGCAATCGCGAAATGTTCCGTGACGCCCCGGCTGAGGTGAGCACGACCGGGGGAATACTTCATACCAGGTGGAGAAACGCGCTTTTTCGCGGTCGACGGTGACGCTCAGGTCTTTTTCGTAGCGGGTCGAGAAGTTGCGGACCGGATATTCTTGGAGGACACCGAGCAACTCTTCTTCGAGGGCGATACCCGCTCCTTCCGGCTTGTCTTTCGCGTCTCGCAACCGTTTCGCCCATCGGCGGAGAAGTTCGGCGTTGTTGGCAGGCGCTTGCGCCGCGGCTTCCTCGATCAGGTCGGCTCCTATCAATAGCTCGACATGGACGTCCTGCTGAGCGGCCACACGCTTGCCGAGAGCGCTGCGCCAGGTCTGGAAATGGTCGATCCATCCCTCGATCGTGTATTGATAGCGGCCTAGCTTCGCCACGAAAAACTCGCCGCGCCAGCGATCGTTGGTTAGCGCCACCATCGGAGATGCAAGCAAATTTTTTGCGTCCTGCCAGTAGAGCAAGCGGCAGGCGACTTGGTCGTGGCCGTCTGCAAAAACAGCGGCTTCGACACGCACCGTGTCACCAACGACGCGCTTGATCGGAAATCGCCCGCAATCGATTTCGGGCGTTACGCCCTCGATTGCGACACGACGCCTGCTTTCTATTTGCTGGTCTACTGGCCGGTCTGGCACTAGCTTTTTGGCTCCTGATGGCAGGACATCATTGGCCCCGTGTTCTCCATCTTTAATATAAACATCCCAATGGGTTTGCTATCCACCTAAGATTGTTTTGAAATGGCCGGATCAGCACTGCGATCATCACTAAAATATTCTCCTGCGCGGAGGGACCACGCAATCAGGTTAATTCCCCCTCTTTCTTAAGGGCGCCAGACCTGATTGTGGCTGATAACATGTTGTTCTGAGTGAGGTAGCAAAATCCTCGGTAAGGACCCAACTAGACGTGACTGCTCGCGATGGAACCTTGGGCGCAGCTCTCGTGGGCGAGAACGCATGCAGCTTTCTCGTGTGGGCGCCGCGCGCTCGAAGCGTTGAGGTATGCATTGTCGAGCCGAGGGAGCGTGTGGTTCCCATGCAGGGTGCCGGATGCGGGTATTTTCACGCTGTTGTCGGAGGCATTTCAGCTGGAGCGCTCTATCGGTATCGTCTCGATGGGGAAAAGGAAAGGCCTGATCCCGCGTCGCGATATCAGCCGCAAGGCGTTCACGGGCCGTCACAAATCATAGATAGCGGCTTTCACTGGAACGATTCCCGGTGGCGAGGCATTCCTCTCGAAAAGTATGTTCTGTACGAACTTCACGTGGGCACATTCACGCCAGAGGGAACCTTCGACGCGATCATTCCGCGGCTAGCAACGTTGAAAGATCTCGGAGTGACCGCGATCGAATTGATGCCCGTGGCGCAATTTCCGGGAGATCGCAACTGGGGCTACGACGGAGTTTACCCTTACGCAGTGCAAGCATCGTACGGCGGCCCTTTGGGGCTAAAGCGACTTGTGGATGCCTGTCATCAATATGGAATCGCGGTGGCTCTCGATGTGGTTTACAACCACCTGGGCCCGGAAGGAAATTACCTGGCCGATTTCGCTCCTTATTTCACGGACCTTTACAAAACGCCGTGGGGGCAGGCGATTAATTTCGCCGATGCAGATAGCGACGATGTGCGGCGCTATTTCGTCGACAACGCACTGCAGTGGGTCAGCGGATTACCACATCGATGCGCTTCGGCTGGATGCCATCCACGCGATTATTGATCCCTCCGCGCGAACATTTCTCGAGGAGCTGAGCGCAACCGTTCATGCGAAGGCGAAGGAGCTCGGGCGGGACGTCTATCTGATCCCGGAGGACAATCGCAACGATGCGCGAGTGGTGAAATCTCCTGAAGTAGGTGGATGGGGATTCGACTCGGTTTGGAATGACGATTTCCACCATTCCTTGCATGTGCTCTTGACCGGAGAGCGGGACGGCTATTATGAGGATTTTTGCGGAGTGGACGATCTGGCGGGAGCTTATCGAGATGGGTTCTTATACTCCGGCCGGTATTCCAAGTATCGCCGAAAGCGTTATGGAAGTTCGTCGAAGCGGATTCCGGCGAAACGATTCGTGGTCTTTTCGCAGAATCACGATCAGGTTGGGAACCGGCGTTTAGGTGACCGTCTGTCGAATCGCTGTCGTTCGAGCAATTGAAGCTTGCCGCCGGGACTATACTTCTCTCGCCGTACATTCCTATGTTGTTTATGGGTGAAGAGTACGCTGAATCGGCGCCCTTCCAATACTTTGTGAGCCACGGAGACCCGGCTCTGATTGAGGCGGTGCGCGAAGGACGGAAGAAGGAATTTGCGGAATTTGGCTGGGCTGGAGACATTCCCGATCCTCAGAGTGAGGCAACATTCCTCGGTTGCAAACTGCACTGGGATTTACAGACCGAAGATCGGCATCGCATCCTTTGGGATTTCTATCGCGAACTGCTTCGCTTGCGACGCGATGTATCGCCGCTGGCGAATCTTGATAAGGAAGCTATGGAGGTCACGCCGCTCCCCGATCAGAAAGTGCTGTCGGTCAGGCGGTGGGATGCTGGTCTTCAGATCCTTATTGTCCATCACTTCGATCACGCTCCAAGAAACGTGAACGTGCCAATTCCCGTTGGAAGCTGGCATACGGTTCTCGATTCGAATGAGGAACGCTGGGGCGGCGGAGGCGGTTCTACAGCTGCGGTACTTCGGTCAAACGGCGAAGCGACGCTTTCATTAAACCCCTGGGCATTTCTCGTTCTCGCGCAAGACACGAAGGTCAGCGAATAGCGGGATTCAACCGGCAGGGATCATATCTTCGCCGAGATCTACCCGAACTGATTCATGCCGACGGCCGTTTGTTTTCCCCTTGCTTACCGAGGGGACTGGCTATCAGCGAGTCGTGAAGTCGACCGTGAGAAGCGAAATATCATCTTTGTGCCCCTCGCCCGGAGGTTGCTCTAGCCAGCGAGCTAACTCGAGCAGCAGCGCATCAGCGAACGATCCGGCTGAAAGTTTGTTATTCATTTCCATGAACCGCATGAATCGAGTGGGTTCCGAACTCTTCCTGCGCTGGGCTGTTCGTTTCAAGAATTCCGTCCGTGTAAAGAACGAACCTATCGCCGGCCTCGATGGGCACTTGGAGTGAATCGTACGTGGCTTCCTCGAACTGTCCCATCACCAGTCCGTTTTCCAGCAATTCGCTCGCGGCGCCCGTTGATTTGCGCCAGAGTAAGAGCGGCGGATGGCCCGCCCCAGCATAGCTGATTGTGTTTTTTTCGAGGTCTGCATAAACGTAAGCTGCGGTGACAAAGTTATGCTGAAATTTTCCGCAAAGCGCCTGATTCAAACCTGCCAGAACTTTAGATGGTTCAGAAGCGTGGCGCGCCTGTGCCGTCAGGGCAACCTGCAGCATAGAAGCAATCAGAGCGGCAGGCAGTCCGTGTCCCGAAACGTCTGCTATCAGGATGCCGATGTGACTTCCGTCGACGACGATAAAGTCGTAAAAGTCTCCTGCGACCGATGTCATGGGGATGTAGCGCGCCGCAATTTCCATTCCCGCGATCTTTGGGGTACTGCTCGGCAGAATCGATAACTGAATCTGACGCGCCATTTCCAATTCAGTATTTATTTCTACGAGTTGCTTGGCAATCTGAGCGTGTGCTTCGCGTAGCATAAGATGCGTCCGCACACGCGCCTTCACCACCGGCGCTGAAAATGGTTTGTGAATGTAGTCAACAGCTCCTACCTCAAATCCTTTGGTTTCATCTTCCGCCTCGGTCTGGCTGGTGAGGAAAATTACGGGAATATCGCGCGTATCGGGATCTGCTTTCAGGCGGCGGCACACCTCATAGCCGTCCATTTCCGGCATCATTATGTCCAATAAAATCAGGTCCGGTTTTTCCTTGCCGGAGGCGATCGCCAGAGCTTTTGCACCGCTGGTTGCCACTTTCGTCGCAAAAGAATCTTTCAGAGCGCCGGAAATAACACCAATGTTGATCGGTGTGTCATCAACGATCAAAATCGATTTTGGAATCGAAGTCACGGACATAGTTTCACTCCAATGGGAGGGTTAAACGGGCGGCAATCTCCGAAACACACTTAAGCGCGCCGTTAAAATCAAAGTTTGATACCAGAGTGCTCAGGGCAGTGATTTCCGATCCCGTCAGCACCTTCGCTAACTCCGGCTGAGCGTCCAGAATGAAATCGGCGGCCTCGCCATCGTCGTTGGCCAGCAGTTTTTTCAGGCGCCTCAAGGGTGCTGCCACGGAGGAGGGGTCGACAGGCGCCGAAGGGACACCTGCGGTTGCCGGCTCGTTTGGAAACGCGGACTGGATTGCCCGCACAGTGGTCCGAAGGGAAGCCGCCATCCCGTCCAAAGCAGGTGGGGTGGTCTCTCCCGTTTGAATCTCTTTTTCGACCTTGGCTGCTCCTTCCGCCACCGCGGTCGCGCCGAGATTCGCCGCCGCGCCTTTCAATGAATGAGCTGCACGCGCCGCTGTTGCCATGTCGCCGTTCCCGAGCGCATCGCGAATTTCTTCGACAGCTGTCGACTCTGCGAACTTGCGTAACAACATTTCGTAGCGTTTGGGATTTCCGCCCGTTCGCCGCAGGGCAGATTTGGTGTCGATGCCGGCGATTTCAAACGCGGCGGTTTCGGAAGCCTGAACCGCTCGAGGCTCGGTTTTTGCAGGTGTAAGAGTTTTACCCGTATCTGAAACTGCGGCGATGCCCTCGCGGGGTTTGATCCAGCGTAGTAGGCAAGCGAAGAGGGCCTCGGGATCGATCGGCTTGGCGAGATGATCATTCATACCCGCTTCGGCGCATTTTTCGCGATCGCTTTCCATTACGTTCGCAGTCATGGCGATGATTGGAAGGGTTTGGAATTGGGGTTTCAGCCGGATCGCTCGAGTGGCGGCGAGACCATCCATCACGGGCATTTGCATGTCCATTAGCACGAGGTCGTAATTGTGCTCGGCGACTTTTTCCACGGCGGCCTGTCCGTTTTCAGCTATGTCAATCGACAAATGCGCATCCTCCAGCAGACCGAGCGCGACCTCACGATTCAGTTCATTGTCTTCGACAAGCAAAACGCGCGAGCCTCGTATTCGTTCCAGTTCGATAGTAGGGCTGGACGGGGCTTCGTAATTCTTGGAATTGCTTCCTCCAAGGGCTTCAACCGCTGAATCGAACAGCATGGAAGCCGTTACGGGCTTAATCAGAATATTTGCAAATGAGTTCTCCTCGGCCTGTTTCAATACCTCTTCGCGGCCGTAGGCCGTGACCATCACCAGTTGCGGAGCGACAGCGAGATTTGGCAGCCCGCGAATTCGTTTCCCCGTTTCGAATCCGTCGAGCCCGGGCATCTGCCAGTCCACAAAAACAATTTCGTACGGCTTATTGCTTTCCGCTGCACGTCGCACCATTTCAATGCCTTCTAACCCGGAAGGGGCTTCATCTGCCTCGAATGTCATGCTGATCAACATGCTGGAAAGCACCGCTCGGGCTTGAGGGTTGTCGTCGATAATCAAAACCCGGCGGCCTCGGAGATCAGGCGCGACGTCGTAACGCCGCGTGGCTGCCCCATTGCCGAGCCGGGCGGTGAACCAGAACGTGCTGCCCTTGCCGACCTCACTTTCGACGCCGACGTCTCCTCCCATCAGGTTCGCGAGGCGCTTCGAAATCGCCAATCCCAATCCTGTCCCGCCGTGCTGGCGGGTTGTGGAAGTGTCCGCCTGCTCGAAGGCCTGGAATAGCCTCCCCATTTGTTCTTTTGTGAGTCCGATACCGCTATCGCTCACCGAAAAATAGACCAGCTGCCCTTCTTGATCTTTTGCCTGAACGCGCGCGCGAACGATGATTTCACCGCTTTCGGTGAACTTCACGGCGTTGTTGCAGAAGTTGATCAGGATTTGGCCGAGCCGCAGCGGATCACCCTTCAGTTGCATGGGCACCGCGGAGTCGATGTCAAAGATCAGTTCCAAGCCCTTCGCTGACGCTTTCTCGGATATCAGATTGCTTACATTCTCGAGAACTTTCTCCAGGTCGAACTCGATGTTCTCCACCGACAGTTTGCCCGCTTCGACTTTGGAGAAATCCAGGATGTCGTTGATGATGCCGAGCAGGTGCTGACCGGACAGTTGAATTTTCCTTACGTAGTCTTGCTGCTTCGGATTCAGATCCGTCTTCAACGTCAGGTGCGACATGCCAATAATCGCGTTCATGGGAGTGCGAATTTCGTGGCTCATGTTGGCCAGGAAATCAGACTTGATCTTGGTGGCTTCTTCCGCCACTTCTTTGGCTCGACGCAATTCTTCTCCCGAAGCCTCGAGAGCCTGATTAATGCTTTCCAGTTCCTCTTTGCGCGCGCTGAGCTGGCGTTCGGACGATTCCAAAGATTTGGCCTGGGCCTGGGTCTGGTCGAGCAGCTTCTTGGTGGCGAGATTTCCCGACAATATCTCGGCGCTCAGAGCGACTGAGGGCAAAAGCGAATCGAGCAACGCTTGCTGCCGCTCCGACAAGGCCGCATTTGTCGCCAGTTCGATTACGCCAGTTGTCTCGTCCTTATTCACAACCGGAATGAAAAGGATTTTCCCGACGGTTAAGGTTCCCATACCTGCAGAGATTCGAACTTGATCCCCCGCTTTGACGTCAAGCATCCGTCGCTCCGCTGCAGCTTGTCCTGCTAAGCCTTCTCCCAGGGCAAATTCCGTCGGGCTGCCGGCATCGGTATTCGCAAACGTATACGCGCGTTCGAAGTGTTTGCCCCTCTCGTCCGCAACGTAAAAAGCTCCGTAAACTATTGGAATTGATTGCGAGAGGCACGACAACAATGCTTTGCCGAATCCAGGATAGTCTTGAGTTGATTGCAAGGCTTCCAGAGTGGCGCCCACCTGCGCTTTTACCCATCCCTGAGTTTCGCGCTCGCGAGCGCCGACTTGCAAAGTGCGTAAGGCGCGTCCGATTTCACCAATCTCATTCTTGCGATCCAGAAAGGGGATAGGCTGATCCAAGCGTTGGTCGGCCAGATTCTGAATGCTGCCCTGCAGAGACAGCAGCTCGTTTACCACTTTTGTCTCTGCGATGTAAAAGGCGGCAGCCCACGAGGCCAATAAGCCGAAGCCAATCACAAGCCAAGTAATCAAAATCGCGTGTTGCGTATTTCTCGTCAGATCGCCGGAGCGCTGATCGATATATTTTTGGAGATCCCCCATGATCTCGATCGTGGCCTGGCGCGCCTGTTGTAGCTTCTGGCTTACGCCTCCACGCATCAGATTTGAAGCTTTTACACTATTGCCGGCTAAAGCTGCTGCGCGGACGGGTCGAGCGTCAGCTTCTGCCTGATCGAAGACGGCAGATGCGGCATTGATCTTGTCTACGCGCTCGGGGCTTGCTTTGAGTGCCGCCGTCATCCCCGTGTGATACTCGGCGTGGAGTTTGTCCAATTCTCCGTCAATCACCTGTCTTCGGTCTGGGTCAGTTTCGTCAATCAGTTCGTAGAGAAACAGACCGAATCGATTCGTAAGTGCTCGGGCCTGGCCGACGTTCCTGAGAGCCTCGACCTGGTTGTCGATCAACGCGCTATACCGTGCGTCGATCGTGTTGCTTTCAAACGACGAATACACGCCCGCTACTATCACCATCAAAGCGAGCGGAGCCATGGCTATGAGGAGCTTTCGCCGCAGCCTCAAATTTCTAAAAATGCCCACGAGGGATGCACTCCAACCGTTCTTTTGCGCGATATCTCTGAATCAGGAAACGCTACAAAATCACGTGATCCAATAATCGACCGCAGTCAAAACGCTCTGGGTCGATGGTCGTTTTAGCGCGATCAGGACGTAAACGCAGATTATATGAGAAACGACCTCCCGGCATACCGTCATTACTACCGGTCACACGGGTTATGCGCCTGCAATGGACACTCAGCGGGAGCAATATCATAAGTGTCCGGAACACAAGTACATCTCTTATTAAGGAGTCCTGGCTTGCGTCCGATTAGAAATCACGTTAAACCTTTACGACTCTGCAGCTTGCAAATTCTAATCGGCAGCAACAGGCTTGCGCAGCCCTGATGCCACTCCACTGAGTGATCAGGCTTGGAATGTTGCCGACTACTTTGGGACGCGAGCAAAAAAATCAACGCAAGGTCTTTAGCAAATCCAGCACGACGACCTTCAGAGGGATCTGGGCAAGAATCACGGGCAGCGCTGGAATTGCCACAGCGGCGGCCAGACCATAGAGCGATCCCATGTCCGCAGGGAAAGGTTTCAACTGAGCAATCTCCTGGTAGCTCTTCGCAAAATTGGCGAGGGTGGTGCTCTCGGGAGCCTGGAGAAATTCGCGTTCGTGTCCAGTACGCTGCAGGACCCATTTTTCATGGAACTCGACGCTCTGTATTTGTCCGAGAATTCCGTATTCCAGAATTCCTTGACGGCGCAGGCTTGCCAGCCGTGGCACAAAAAAGAGCAGTGGCCCCAGTGCGACGGCAGCGATGATGACCAGCAACACAATCGCTTGTAGCTTGAAGTCCAACAGCTGAGCTCCGTGATGGAGGATGTCATTTCGCCAGGTGGCTCCGATCACTGCAGTGGCAGCAAAAGCCACTGGCGCAAATGCTGCTGCTGTGAGCCCCAGAAAGCCGAGCCCTCCATGTTCGTCCGGATGGGTTGGTACCAGCCTCAAATTTCGTCTAGACAACTTGAAGGCGAAGAAGGTCCATAGCAGCCATCTCCAAAGACTGAGACCGAGTAGGAACTGAAACAGGGGCGCGCTAGCGAGTACGGCATACCAGCCTGCAACGGTTAATTGGAGATCAGAACCGGAGCCGTGGCCAAGCCACGGCGTAGCATCCACCAAACCTCTGTACGATGTGGCTGTGTGAATCACCAGGAGGACGAAAACAACAAGCTCAGGAAGGAATGCGTCGCGAGCCCGTATGAGATTTACTATCACTCGGTCCATGTATGCCAGATCCGGGGTGTCGAGGATGCCGGCCTGGCGTATGTGCTGCATGACGAGCCGGAAACGAGACTCCATGAACGTTTCGCCGACAATCAAGGCGGGAACCGCAATCAGTAATCTGGCATGCACGCGATAATCTCGAATAAGCGATGGCAATCCTTCCTGGTTGAGCACTGCTGTCAAAATTACGAGAGGCAGCCAGGTAATGGCTATCGAAATAAGGATGCGGCCCGTGAAGTTCCATTGATTCGCACCGATCAGCCCCAGTGCCTGCTGGGCTCGAAAGAATGGTCCCCCACGAACAAGCGAGAATTCAGCGGTAGCCGCATCGAGTAGCGAGTTAATCTTAGTGTCCATCGGCTCCCTTGCTGCCCGACTCTTCGAGCGTAAGTTTGTATGCGACATAATATTTGTAGATATTGCTGACGTACTGCACGGTTTCTTGTCCGATGTCTCTCGCCACTGCGAGTTCCACGTTCCCAAACCACTGATTGGGATCGAAGCCCTCAGTCGCTGCCTTTTTTCGCAGTCGCGCAATCCTCGTGGGTCCGGCATTGTAGGATGCGAACACCATCAGAGTCTTATTCAACGGATCAAGTTGGGGGTCTTTGAAATAGGTATCCGCGATCTCGCGCATCATCTTTGCGCCGGCATGGATGTTGTTTTCTGCGACCTCCACGTCGGAAATGTTGATGGGGGGAGCCGCCGCAATCTTTGGAATCACCTGCATTACGCCCACCGCGCCGCTCGGATTTCTTCGGCTCTGGTCCAAGAGAGATTCCTGATACCCCTGGGCGATCAGCATCAAATAGTCAAAATCATATTCGGCGGCATACTTTTTGAAATAGCGGACGTAAGCCTGAAATTTCTTCATCTCCTCCGTCGAAGTTGCATCTTTCACAAATCCGGTGTTTTCCAGATAGCGCTTCAGCAATGTGTTGCCGAAGGATGTACCCAGAGTGCGTCCTCTTGCGAACTCGTCGAGCAGTTGTCTCAGTTGCGGACTGTCCTGCCGCGTTACCCAGGCAAGTTGGCCCTCTTCTTTCAAGATTATGTTCGGATGAAGAGTCAAATGAGGAAACACCTTCGACCAAAACTCAGCTCGAATGTCGATAGTCACGGTAGCAGGAATTAAGCCAGCACTGACCATTTCCAATAAGTCTTCATCGGTCAGGTTGGGATCGGCCTTTTTCACCAAGATCGGTGGCTTTCCCACCTTTTGAAGCGACTCGCTCAAATCCTGCAGATTTTCGTAATAAACAGTCAGCGGATTGACGTAGATTTCTTTTCCGCTCAAGTCTTCGAGAGTTGCGATCGGCGGCGCGGTAGGTCCGGTTACAATCACCTGCTTCACATTCGAATCAATCGGCGTGGTAAAAAGTACTTTCTTCTCGCGTTCCGGCGTGACCTGTACGCCGTAAGCTATGACGTCACCCACTCCTTCCGTTAAAGCGTTTTCCAGTTGTTCGGTACGGACCGGAATGTATGTGACATTAATTTTCAGACTTCCGGTTCTGAATCTTTTATTCACGAATCGTTGAAATTCATCCAGCGCTTCAAAGTAAATTCCGTGCGGATGGCCTTTATCGTAGAAGAAGCCGGATCGGCTCGGCACCACGAGAGCGCGAATCTCGCGCCTCTTCACCATGCTGTCCAGATCGCCCGTTCGCCGTTCGAAGCTAATGGGTAGTTCGAGTGCCGGCGTGGGATGCGAAGCCTGATTTTGGACAGCCGCCGGTGCGGTCTGCGACTTCTGTTCGAACTGCGTAGCAGCGTGGCCCAGGATGACCGTAAAACCAGCCGCAAAAATTGCTGCCCCGGTCAATTCGATTATCGGCGGGATATGGACATGGCGCATTCTTCACTTTCTGCCGAACGGCGCGGCCGCGCGCGGTTTGCCACTGCGCCAAAACAGGTGCCGACGCTTCGCGCGGGCTTGCCGAGCCCACACGAGGCACCGGCTTTGAACGTACTTAAGATTCGAGATGTTCGCGCTTTCGCTGCGCACTCCAGCGTTTGCTATTGCGAGACGTAGTGCGCGACTTTTTTCCCGCCTTCCTCCGTGTAGTACACGGTCACCTTCGCGCCTTTTGCTATTCCCTTGCCGGTGTCCTTGCCTGCATCTTCCGCGGCTTTGCCCGTCAATTCGAAGGTTTTCTCCGTTCCATCGGCGGTTTTCACCACGACAGTCTTAGTGCCTTTATCGAACTTCTCGACGGTGCCCTTCGTAGATTTCAGGCCATCCTTGCTGACTTTACCGACGTCCACGGCGGTTTCGTCCGCACCTTTGCCAGTAGTGCGGGCCACGACTTCCGTGCCTTCCTTGAGTCCGTCGAAGCCGTCCTTAGTGCCCTTTACGGTGGTATCGCCGGTGACTTTGACGGTGTGTTCGGTGCCATCGGCGGTCTTTACCACGACCGTTTTGGTCGTGTGATCCACTTTCTCGACCGTGCCATGGAGGAAATGCACCACATCCTGCGCGAAACAAACTACTGTTACAAACATGAGACACGCAGCCAAACGCCCAAGTTTTGTCATGGCAATCTTTCTCCTTTTTAGCGTATCAACGGCAAAATTTTGGCCTTGAATGGGACTTCGAAGGTGAAGCCGATCAACCGGTTCGCTCGACCGAGATCCAAAGTCGTAATCTCCTCGCGTACGCGAAATTAAATAGCAGGAGTCCAGCCGTCCGTCGGATTGTACTCCTCCATGGCTGCAGCGATGCTCACAGTTTTTTCACCCAGATCCTTTTGGTAGACGATTCCGTCATTGCCGATGATGAACGTCATGATTCCCGAATTTCTGTATTCCGCCGGATAAGCCAGGATCGCAAAGCCGCCGGTCATCTTGCCGTTCGTGATGTAGTCCTTCGCGCCGCCCTTCGCGTTTCCCCCCTGCTTCGTCAGGATCTTAAAGTAGTAGCCATCGAACGGTTGCGGCTTGTCGCCGGCATTCGTGTAACCCGCGGCCTTTGCGAAATCGCCAAGCTCACCAAGCGGGCTGGGAGACTGGCCCTCCGCTACATGCCAGTACAATCCGTTTTGCTTGCCTTCATCAGCGACAAATCTCTGGGCGTATTGCTTTACTTTGTCACCGTCGTGAGTCTGGCTGAAGTATTGCTGTTGTGCATCGGCGACGGCGCCGCAAGCGGCGATTGCCGTCAACTCGTCCTTGCCGATACGACGCGCAAGAATCTCATCCTTACCGGCCGCGGTATCGAAAGACCACTGGCCCGAGGAATTCTTCCCCAGAGGTATTGGATAAGGGAAATTGTCTGCGCCGATGTAGAGCATCTCGCCGCCTACTTTGATCTCGCGCCAGCGATGCATTTGGTTGTAAGCGGCGACGAAGTCTTGCAGAGCGTCTTTATCCTTTACCGGATCTCCGGTGAAGAGGACATCTTTGGAGTCGGGACCGAAGATCGCAAGCAATGCGCTCTGGTCGCCCGATTTTGCCGCTTCCAAAAACGCTGCGCCTGCGTCAGCCGGAGACGCGAAAGTCTTTTGGGCTGCTTTTTCGGGTGTCGTCTTTTCCGACTTGTTACAAGAGGCCAGCAAGCTGATTGTCAACAAGAGCGTCAAAATCATACGGAAGCCAAAGGCGCTAAGTTTGCGATTCCGAACTAGGTGAAACATATCCAATCCTCCAAAATCTGAAATCGTTTCCCCTCGCCGCATGTTTCGCCGAGCGCTTAGCGCCGACCTCCTCCGCCACCTCGAAATCCGCCGCCGCCCCACCCGCCACCACCACCGCCAAATCGGCCGCCGCTGAACCCGCTGGAACCCATGCTTCCCCAGCCGCGGCTGCTCTGGGCCCTCGAGGACCAGCCACCGCCGCCCGAATCGCCAAATCCGCCAGAATGGCCGCTCATGCCGCTGAACGCGCTCGATTTTCCAGCGCTTCCACTAGAATGCTGTGCCCAGGAATTCGAGGCCGAAGAGTGACTGGAGTTGAAGTTCTGCGCACTCTGTTTGTTAACGTTCACTGTGTTCCCGCTCACGTTCCTGTTATAGGTGTTGCCGTTGTTTTTGTAATTGTTGTTGTAGTTGGAGTGGTTGTAGTTGTTGTAATTATTGTGGTTGTACGAGTTGTTGTAACCGTAGCTGTTGTGATAGCCGCCGTTGTAGTAGCCGCCGTGCCAGGCTGAGTTTCCGTAGTAAGCTCCGCCGTGATAGACGACCGCAGTGCCGTGCCAGCCGCAGTTCCAACTGCTATAACCCCAGCTGCAACACCCGCCTCCGCCGCTCATCATCGCCCCAACCGCGATCCCGGCGCCGAACCCGATGATGCCCGCGGCAACCACTGCGCCAGAAGGCGGCGGAACATAGACATACGCCGGGACGACGTAAGGGTAGCCATAGACAACTGCCGGGTTGTAGTACCGGAACGTAAACGACTTGCGGGATTTGTCGGCTGGATCACGATCACTTGCGGCGACTGTTGAACCACGGTGACTTGGGAAGTAGTTTTCAGATTGCCGGCCGACTTCGCTTTGGCGCGCAGGGTCTGTATGGCGGTCATCACCTCGGCCTGCTGGCCGTGAAATGCTTCACCCAACGAAGAAGTCCAACTCAGATTCTTCGCCATGTTCTCAAGCACCGACGGAAATTGCGTGAGCGCTTTCACGCTCGGATCCCAGGTTTGTTTGTCAACCGCCTGCATCAGTGCGCTTCCCGTCAGGTTCTTGTTTTCCTGGAGCCAGTAATCGGCGATCGCGACCTGATCCGGAAACGTCGCGGCACTAAGAATCTGTGCCACTAACGCATCCGGGTACAGCGCGATCGGCGCCACCAACGATTCCAGTTCGGCCGCGCTTTGCGGGGCTGGTTCCGTCGGATTCCCGCTGTCAGTCGAAGGCGCCGAGGATTGAGTCTGGTATCCATACAATGCGCTTGACGAATAGTTGAGAAAGACCAGACACAAAACCGCGGACACCGGTTTTCTTAAATTTTTCGTGATCATTAGACTTACTCCGCCCCGACGCGACACTGCCGCGTCAAGTACTAAGACAAGTATATTTGTGAGCCCGGCCCTCACTCCTCCTCAAGGTAATTCTCGTCACCTGGAGAAACCACGACGGCCTGCCCGCAGTGATGCCGCGAGTTACGGCATATTTCACCCTTCGTACGTTTGCCCACAACCGTCAAAAGTGACGGTGCCGGTGCGCTTGCGCCGTGGCGCGTCACCCCCCGTTCGTTTTGCCGGTTCCGCGTTCCAATCCGATGCCGTAGCCTCATGCCCTGTCGGCGCCGCGATCTCATCGGCGGCGCTCGTCGGTGGTTTCAGGAAAGCTGCTCGGGCGAAAATCGTCGCCGGGCATCCATCTTCAAAAACTCGCGAGGAGGGAGAAATTCCATGAAGAACATGATCGTGATAGCGGGCTTGGCAGCCGCGCTCGGCCTCTGTACGAATGCCGCCGGTCAATCAACGGCCGCGCAACAAGGCGCGCCAACTGTCAAGACAGGCGCGGCCCTGAAAGCCAAGGCAGCTTCGCCCGTTCCGTCAGCCACAGCCAAGAACCAGTCCCAGAAAACAACCGTCGGCAAGGGTAAAGCCACTGCAAAGGCTTCCGCTCCATCGTCTTACTGGACGGAGGAAGTTGACCTGCACGATGACGGCTCTGTTGAGACCACCGAATTTCTCTACGACTCACAGCGCGGCATCGTCTACGCCTATGGGCAGGACGATTTCACCTGCGCGAATGGCAAACCCGAAAAGGCCGCCATTTTGGAGGCCGCTTACACAACCGGTAACAAAGCCGGCAAGCCGGTGGGTTCGGGCTATTACATAGTTAGCCTGAATGCCGGGCAATGCGCCGCGAAGAAGGCGGGAGCCTATGGCTGCAAAGTCGACGCGAACGGCGACCCCACGGAGTGCGGTGCGGTTGCGGTGAACGACGCCACTGGCGAGGTGACCGTCGCTGCCATTAATTAGGCGTGTGGTTCTCGGCCGCATTTCGCGTTCGTCTCCGGGATGATTTGGTGACTGGTTTTGACGGCTAGTGCAGCAAGCGTAGCGATTCAGGACAAATGTGCCCACCGAATATCCGGGCACGTCAAAGGGAGGACTAGATGCGCCAAGCTCGTAGGTTCGCATTGAGTGGTTTACTTTTGATCGGGCTCTTAACAGTAGGAAGCGCCCCGGCTTTCTCGCAGAAGGCAGAGACGATTGAAGCTACTGCCGAAGGAACTGGCACACAAATGGGCCAGGTGGTTAACATCCGACTGACCATCAACGACTACTCGACTCTCGAGGAGCGGCAAATTCTGGTGCAAGCGTTCACAAAAGGACAGAACCAAGGTTTGGTGAACGCGCTCACCAGAATGAGGGCTGTGGGCCACATCTCCCTGACAGGGACGATTGGCTATGACGTGAGTTACATCCGGCTGATTCCAACTCCGACCGGCCGAAAAATTCGATTCGTAACCAATCGCCAGATCAGCTTTGCCGAAGCCTGGACCGACTCCCAATCCCAAGCGTTCAACCTGACTGGCGGCGAAATCGATTTGAACGACCAGGACAAAAGCAAAAGCACCGGCGTTCTGTTTCCGGCCGCTCAACTAGTGATCGATAAGCAAGGCCAATTGCAAATTGACCTGAATCAGAATTCCTGGAAGCTCGTGGACGTTCTCGACTGGAAGGGAACACCAGGGGTCAACTAGGGCGCGCTCAGATCCGGATTTCGCTCCGGCCAACCAAATCCTTTTTTCCACTCACACCGTTGTTCGGAGATTGCCGCTCGATGTGCTGCTCGCGAGGGCAAGGCACTGCCGATCTACGAGAAACTGTCCACTCCGGTAGAGTCTGATAGCACGAGTCAAAACTCCAAAGGACAGTTACTCGAAAATGGGGAGGCTTGGTTCGCTCGGATTCCTGAGCCGCGCGTGACGGGAACACGTGAGCGAGTGATGCCTGCGATTCGAAAAGAACAGGCCTCAGTGTTGTTATTCCCCGCAGTTCGCTTGCTCATTTGTACGCCGATCACTTCGCCGCTAACAATGATTTCCACGCGCCGATTTTGTTTCCGCCCGGCCACGGTAGTGTTGTCGGCAATCGGGTCGGCTTCGCCGAACCCTTGGGACGAAATGGTTTCTGGTGATAATCCCTGGGTGATCAGAAACTGGCGCACGCCGTCCGCTCGTTGCTGGGAAAGCTTCATGTTGAAGTCGGCCGTGCCAGTATTGTCCGTGTAGCCCTCGATCGCCAGGTTCAGACCCGGATGCGCTTGAATGATTCCGGAAAGCTTGGCCAACTTCAACTGCGCGTCCGAGCTCAAATCATATTTTCCGAGCTCGAACAGCACATCGGCCATGTTCACCACCAAGCCCCGCGGCGTATCGGTTGTCTGCAAGACATCGTTGAGCTGTTGCAGTAGTTGTGCACGCAATGCCGCCGTAGCCGCCTGGGCGCGGGCCGCTTCATCCTTGGCTGCTTCTTCCCTGGCCCGCAAAGCCGCTTGTTTCGCCTTCGCTTCGGATGCTGCGGCGGCAGCTTCAGCATTCATTTGCGCTTCCTTTGCTGCAGTAAGTTCGGCTTGCCGCGCTGCTTCCGCAGCTGCTTGTGCGTCGGCTTGTGCCTTCGCCTGTGCGGCTGCTGCCGCAGCAGCCGTTTCCTTTTCTTTCTGGATCCGCTCCGCCGTTTCCCGTCGCACGGCCAGCGCCCGGGCATCCTCAGCAAACTGGATCGTCTGGCGAGCCTCTGAGATCACCTTATTCTTGCCGGAATCCTGGGCAAGAACATTTTCCGCCGATTGCAAGCTGGATTGTGCTTTCGAGAAAACTTCTGGCGAATACTGCTCAGCTCCCCGCGACTTCGCGATCTCCACTGCATTTCGGGCTTCGTACATCTCCAGTGGCACCTTCTTCAGATCCGGCTTCAGCGCGAGGGGGTTTCCCTGTTTAGAGTACTCGCTCCGTCTCATCAGCTTGTAGCTGTTGTCGGGGTAGATCTTGCCCTTGGTATTTTTACGTGTCTCATTCGTCAGAACAACGAGTTCACTTGGTATGGGCACCGCATAATACGGTTCAGCAGTGGCTATCAGGGCGAAGGTCTGTGACTGCGCTGTGACCACGAGCTTTCCTTCGCCGTTCCCATCGATGCGGATTTCACCAAGGTTGGTACTGGTCCCGTCTGGGGTCACCGTCCACAAGACATAGGTGAGAAACTCGGCGCCCAATGTGGTGGGTTGGGGCATCCCTGTGACCTTTAATTCGATTGCCGTTCCTCCCTTTTTTGCGTCCACTTTGGCTTGACCATTCGCCTGGGAAGCGGCGGCGGTTCCCACCATGTTGACCCTGGTGCTGCCGCCGACGGGGTAACCGACCGCGGCAACGGTGCCGCTCATCACATTTGCAGCCGGTTCCGGTTGTTGAGTCTGCGCGGCGCAGATTACTGACGTCAAAGCTCCACATACCAACGATAGAATGATCTTTCCTCTGCGTTTCATTGTTTTTCTCCAGATGTAGGAATCCAGACTTTCAACTCCACTTCGGCGGAGCGTCGGCACCCCAACCGCTCCCGGCTTGTAATTACCGATAGTGCCAGCTTCAGTGGGCGGTGTTGAGCTACCTGCCATTAGGGTGAGACCTTTCAATGAGAGATCACCTCAGAATCCTCCCTGAGAAAAATGAGGCGGCATCACTATGGGGCTCTGAGGAGGGGTTCGGACCCGCTCGGGGTCAGTCGTCCCCATCACCCAAAGTTACTCAGTCCCGAAATTATTGGAACGGTCAAAAGTAACAGGGTCGGAATTTCCCCCGTGATAGAAGTAGTCTCCGGCCTTATTCGCTACACCTTTGCTTCGGCGCATTGGAAATACTGGGCTAAGGGGTGACCGTCACCTGTACCGCAGTTTGCAAAGCCGACCTTTGATTCGAGTGCCTAATGCTCTCAGGCGGCTCCACACCCGTCATTTTTGACACTACCAATGGGTGAGCGCGAATGACAGTTTAGGTCGAAGTCGCGGGTGCGCGCATTGTTCTGCGCCCTCGCGTTTTCGGCCGAAAAGGAGACATATGATGTCACGAGAAATACGAACTAAGATTGCGAAGATGGGGTTATGCCTGGTCGTAGCGTTATTGGCCTGTAGTGTGACACAAGCGCAGGATGTAACATCCAACTCCATGCCTGGAACGGACTTCACGAAATATCACACATATAAATGGGTGACGGTCGAAGGTGCATCACATCCAAATCAGATCGTCGATGCGCAGATCAAGGCTTCCATCGATTCCCAATTGGGGGCGAAAGGTTTAACTAAAACCAACAGCGATAAGGCCGATCTTTACATCGACTATCAGGTTTCTGTTACTCAGCAAAAGCAGTGGAACGCGTACGGTACGGGCATGGGGTTCCGGTTTGGAGGTGGGATGGCAACCGCCACCAGTTCCACGATAGACATTGGGACGCTGGTTCTGGATATGTATGACCCGTCGAGCAAGCAACTGGTTTGGAGCGGACGCGCAACAAAAACAATCGATCCCAATAACAGCCAGGAAAAGAAGCAAAAGAACTTGGACAAGGCAATGCAGAAATTATTGAAGAATTATCCTCCCAAGTGACGCTGGGGGACGCTGACGGAGCATGAAATTCTGTCCACACGATTCGATCCCTGAACGGGATAGATGTTGATAATCGGCATTTATCCCTTCACTGGGGATTTTTGACCAAAGCCTTCATGGGCACATAAGGTGCAGCTGGAACCCTCAGGGTTGTGGGGAGCCAGAGAATCGAGCGTCTGTGACGCCCAAAACAGCTAATGCCTCTTTCTCGGTGCGAACCACGTGCAGATTTGGGCGGGTCTCCGATCCTTGCAGATCGAACATTCGCGCCAATCCGAACATTTCATCCGAACCCGCTACGATAACACGCGGAATATCCGGATCAGGAAAAGCCGGTGGCCGCATAGCGAGTTCACGAATTGTTAGAGCAGACACGGCGATGAAGATAACGTCGGACATGTCAACAATTCCCGCGTATGAAGGGTTCATCGCACCGTACTTCGAGCAAAGCCTGTAATATTCCTTCAAAGTTTCATCGGTGACGACCCCTTCAATACGGCAGCGAATAATTTTCTGGGACAGATCAAAATCGAAAACACAGAACATGCCTTGCTCCGTTCCACTCGTGTGTGACGAGGAAGGGACATGTGAAACGAATAGGCGACCCGCAAGCGCATCGCGCATGGCCGGAATTAAGTCACTATCCATAAGAGCTTTGACCACATACCCCATGGCACCAGCGGAAAAGCAAGCTGCGATAATATCGGTGTCCTCGTGGACTGTAAGAAAGATGATCTTGGTCTTAGTGGCACGAGTCTTCAGCTCCCTGAGTACTTCTAATCCGTTTTTGCCCGGTAGCGAGACGTCAAGCACCGCCAAGTCGGGCTCGAGTTTCAAGATGGCATCGATGGCCGCTTGCCCGTCGGCAGCCGTTCCGACAATATCGAATGAGCCTCGCAACAGGCTCGTCGCTGCAGTCAGCACGGGCGTGAGACTATCCGCCAGCAGAACTCGTTTAAGATTCATCGAACGGCTCTCCGTAAGTATTTATTCGTCTAAAAGAGCAGCCGCCACCGGAGCTGATTCCCAGTTCATTCTTCTTCGCCGTTGCCGGCGGCCTGCTGTCGAAGTTATCCCAAAGTGTGAAAGCGAGGTGAAACTTCTCTGATTGGTTCGTTGATTTGATCCGTTTTGCATGGTCTCGAATTGCGCTCTATCTCACCCGCCAGAGGCTGCCAACGCCAGAGTCTACCAACGCCCGAGTCTACCAACGCCGGCAAAATGTGCTGGCGCTCACACTCCTCCGTGATGACTCTTACAAAAATGTTGCGGGTCGCCCGTCACCAATGGTCGACGACGCACTCACCAAACGCTAGTGTCAAAAGTGACAGGGTGACTGGCTAGGGGTTTCTCGAACGTTCATCCGCACAGACCGTCTGCCCTTAAGGTGCCACTGCGGGTTGGCTTGCACTGTAATTGCGCAATTTTCATGTAATTTTCAGACTGCAGGTGTATTAATGCACCGCGTTCGAGTAAAGAAGTGGATTGGAGGAGTCGATGATGAAAAACGTCTGCTTCCTTGGAATCTTGTCCGTAACGATAACTCTAATCTGCTTAGTGGCCCAGGCACAGAATGCGATTTCCACCGGATCAATATCTGGCCAAGTTACCGATTCATCGGGAGCAGCGGTCGTTGGCGCCGCAGTAGCTGCGAAGAATATCGCTGCGGGAGTTAAGCTGAATGCAAAAACCAACAGCACGGGATTTTACAGTTTTCAATCGCTAAAGGTCGGTTCTTACAACGTCAGCGTCACCCAGACTGGATTTAAGACGACAAACGTAAACGATGTCGTTGTTCAAGTCGGCCAAAACACGGCCGCGAATGTATCGCTGCAGGTGGGCAACCTCGCGCAGTCGGTTACCATCACGGCCGAGGCCCCGCTGCTACAGACTACGGAATCTACCGTCAGCACCGTGGTGAACGAGAACCTAATTTCCAATCTTCCGTTGAGCGGCCGCCGCTACACCGATTTCGTCCTGCTGACTCCTAACACAAATGCGGACGGCGATTTCGGACTGGTAAGCATGGCCGGTCAACAGGGCGGAGCCGACTCCGGTTATGCGAACGGCAACGGGTCGAATTCATTCACAGTGGACGGGGCGAACGCGACAAGCAACTACTTCGGAGAAGCCCGCGGCCGTACGCGCGTGCCATACGTCTTCGGCGAACAATCTATTCAGGAGTTCCAGGTAACGGACAATCCCTACAACGCGGCATATGGCGGCGCGGGTGCAGGGTTCGTCAATACTGTAACCAAATCAGGCACGGACACGTGGCACGGCGACGCATTCTATTACAACCGTAACTCAGGCGTAGGGAACGCCAATGATTGGATCGACAAGCTGAATGGAGTGCCTACACCGCTCGATGTGCTCCAGCAATTCGGCGGGGATTTGGGTGGCCCGATCGTTCAGCACAAAGCGTGGTTTTACTTCGACTACGAGCAACAGCGGCGCAAACAGCCGATTTCCGTGATCAATCCCGCATTTAGCAGTCTCAGCGATCCCGCGATGCTGCAGGCGAACTTCGGTATACCAGATGGAACCACGTTACCTGCATCCAATGCACCGTATCCCGTCCCGGGAAGCTTTTCCACGCCGCCCCTACCGGCCGACCCCAATTTTTCATCATACGTTCAGCAGGTTTCCAATGCTCTTGGAGCCATTGACCGCAATTTGGTGCAGCGGGCAAGGCGCGCGGATAATCTTTCGTTTTTTCCAAAGGTTGACTGGCAAATCGGAACAGCCGACCACCTGACCTTCGTCTATAACTACAGCCGGTTCAACTCACCTGGGGGCGAGATTACGTTTAATCCGGTAGCCACTTTTGGCGCTGAAGCACTTTCGAATAACAATGTTCGCGACCATCACGTGAGCGGGCATTGGACACACTCTTTCAGTCCGACATTCCTCAATGATGCCTCCGTGAGTTATCTGCACGACCAGCAACTTTCGACGCCTTCCGGTCTCACCGGTCCCACGCTGGGCCAGTTCGAATTCTTTAGTCCCACGTTTTTTGAACTAGGCAACCCCACCTTCTCTCAGGGTGACAATAAAGAGTCCCAGTGGCAGATCAATGACCACCTGACTTACATCAGGGGACGCCACACGCTGAATTTCGGATTTGACTTCAACCGAACCCACGTGAATGATTTCTTTCCGGGAAATTTTGACGGAACATACGCATTCAACAATCCGGAGCAATTTGCACTCGGACGATATAACTTCTTCACCCAGGCAGGTGGGAATCCGACGTTCCCTTTCACCTTCCCCTACTACGGTTTTTACGTTCAAGATAAATTCCAGATGCGGAAGAATCTTACGTTTGATTTCGGCCTGCGCGAGGATTTTCAGGTTTTTCCTCAGCCGCGCGCCAACACGACTACCGGTGATCCTCTCGTCGGTAGACTCACGGGGCAATTTCCTAATCAATACAACCGATTATCGCCGCGCATCGGTTTTGCCTACCAGCCGTTTTCGAAAACGGTCGTCCGCGGGGGATTCGGAATGTTCCGCGAAATCTTCGACGGCATCAACTATGAAAATTCGGTGATCTCGAATGGTCTTGTCTCTCAGCAAGCCACAACCTTTGTTCCGTTCGATACAACCCTCCCACCGAGTCAGCAAACCCCTGTTTTTCCGAACGCGCTTACGAGCACGACTGCATTCGGCGCATCGTCGAACATCTCTATCGTCGATCCCAGTTTCAAGATTCCGTACGTTCTTGAATCGAGCCTCGAAGTCCAGCGCGAGCTGATCTCAAACACTACCCTCACGGTCGGGACCATGTGGACTCACGGCGTGCATTTGCTTGGGTCGACTGCCTTTGACAAGAACCTAATCCCGCCAACCGGTACAACGACGTACATCGTCTGTCCTGCGGGCGTTGGTCAAGGTGTCCCGGGGTCGCCCGAGCCCTCAACTACTGTGTGTACAGGCCCTACGGTCACAGGCCCGAATCTTGATAGTGGCTTGCTAACCGAGGGCCATATAACCTCCGCAGTCGGCCAGATCAATGCACTTATCAGCCCCGGCGTGAACAATTACAATTCGCTCTACGTACAGGTTCAGAGGCGAGCGGCTCGCGGGCTTTCCCTGATTGGCTCCTATACATTTTCAAAGGGGACGCAGGGCGGAGCGGATTTTAACAACCAGTTCGATCTCAGCAACACACACGGGCCAACGCTCCTCGATCAGCGGAACCGCTTATCGATCGCTGCCGTCTACGCTCCTGACGCTTCCGGGATTTCGAACGATTTCCAGCGACATCTTCTTTCCGACTGGACCATCAGCACGGTGATGCAATTCAACTCGGGAAGACCGTACACGGCTCTGTTGGCCAGCGCCTGCACCGGTCCGGATTTCCTGAATTGCAACGGGAACAACAGCACACTCAACGACAGCGGGATCAATCAATCCACCGGGAACACGGCCCTTGGGATTGCAGGCGCCGGCCCGGTTCCGGGAGAATCTTATAACTCGTTCTACGGCCCATGGATCAATGAAATTGATCTTGGGTTGACGCGGGCGTTTCACATCACCGATCGCCAGACAATTCAAATTGAAGCGCAGGTGTTCAACCTCTTCAACCACCCCAATTTTTACGTCCAGGCGGGTGGGGGAATTGTTCAGACGCAGTACAACCCGGTAGGAGCAACTTGCGGAGATGCCGCAACGCTTAACCAGACCTGCTTCCTGGTGCCCAATTCCGGGTTCCGAACGCTCGAGTCCATCAATCAATTGAACGGGCCCCGAAGATTTCAGTTCGCATTTCGCTATAGTTTCTAAGCAAAGTGGTTAGACTCTGGGGCTCTGCGGCTACCGGATGAGATGCTGGAGAACTTCGAGAATCCGGCGCAGGGTGCGGGAAAACTGAAATCCTACGAGCACATCGATGATGACCTTACGCATGCCATCGTGATGCGACTGAACCAGACATTCATTACGCCCTTTGACCGCGAAGACATTCACGAGCTGGCTAGCGCGATAGACGACGTGGTGACAGTGTCCAGCGCGATGCATCAAACCAGGGCAGCACTGTCACTAAATCGATCCGCAAGCTACAATATTTCAAGAGCTTAATTCGGAGGGGTAGGAAAGCGGTTGACTCCGGCGGTCTTGAAAACCGTTAGGCCCGAAAGGGTCTCGTGGGTTCGAATCCCACCCCCTCCGCCAGCCGGTCTGGCTATTTCTCTCTGATCCTCTAAGATTGGCCGGCAGGGCTTTACAAAGGAGACCATGACGCTACGGAGCCACGTCATAGATCTCTCTCACTGACCGCAGGGAATTGCACTCGACACCTTTATCGCCCAACATGTCGGAGGCATCGACCTCAGCGGGTTTCCGTGTGTAGCCGAGCGCAACGTGCACGCTGCCGTCCTTCGCGGGCCAGATTCTCGCCAGTAGCGTCTCACCGGTGTATCGCGATGTTTGCCGGATCATTGTCTGACCCTTCAGATCAATCGTGCACGTGTCCGGCGCCTCTTGGAATTCGCTCGCCGACATAATTTTCTTGCTTGCCAGGTACGCGCGGACTAGGGAAACCAGATCCTTGGCGTGAGCCGTGTCCCACATCGTCTTTGGATAGGTCTCTTTTTCGACCAGTGCGTGCAGCCTCTGAAGTGGTTTCGGGGCCTTACTTTTTGGTTGCGTCGTGCCCACGGAAGTTTATTCGGCTGCGGATTATAGCCTTGGTGTAAATGCCTAACAAGGCAGTCGAACTGGCAATCCCGGCGTAAATCTTATTGGAATTTCTGCTGTAAGATTGTCACCCTTGTTGCAGATCCGCTTCCCTGGACTGGTGAAAATTTCGAAACCGCTGGACATTTTCCGCATTCGGGGTACAAAGTTCTAACGCTCGCCGGTCAGCGCCGCTCTATTTTTGATCAGGCGGCGGTTGATGATTGTCGCCCATGAGAATCGCGCTGTTCATCCCCTGTTTTGTCGACCAACTGTTACCGGAAGTTGGGCTGGATATGGTGCGGGTGCTGCGACGGCTTCGTTACGATGTCGATTTTCCGCAAGCGCAGACATGCTGTGGCCAGCCCGGCTTCAACAGCGGCTACTGGAACGATGCGAAGCCGCTTGCGGAGCGATTTGTCAGCGTCTTTAGTTCCGCGGAAATTATTGTCTGCCCTTCCGGCTCCTGCACCACGATGGTTCGAAACTTCTATCCGCAGCTTCTCGCGGATTCGCCGCTGCGAGAGAAAGCGATCGAAGTGGGGCGCAAAGTATTCGAATTTTCCGAGTTTCTCGTTCGAGTGGCCAAAGTTGCGGATGTCGGCGCGTCCTTCCCGCATCGTGTGACCTATCACGACGCGTGCCACGCTCTTCGCGAGTTGGGAATCAAGCAGGGGCCCCGCGATTTACTGAGGCACGTACGCGGCCTCGAGTTGGTCGAAATGCCCTATAGCGAGGACTGCTGCGGCTTTGGCGGCACGTTCGCCACAAAGTTTGCGATGATCTCGGGCGCGATGGGAGACACAAAAGCTGGCAATGCGGAAACGTCCGGCGCCGAGTACATCACTTCCACCGACCCAAGCTGCCTGCTGCACCTCGACGGCATTTTGCGGAAAAAGAACTCGAAGGTCCGCACGATCTATCTTGCAAGTATCTTGGCGCAAACAAGCGGCGCCGCGACAGCCGCCGGTCGCGACGCGAAAAAGGCCCTAACGCCAGCCGAGCAGTAGTCTGTACGTTAATCTTCGAGGTCTTGCCGGAAAACAGGCTGTGACGGGTCAAGGCTGCCATCGATGACGCCCACAACCATGTCTCCATATGCGTTCGTCGCCTCTGGAAGCGATGCATAGCCGCGTTCCCGCTGCAAGGCCCCGCTATCCGAGTAGATGAGGGTGAAAAAGCGGCCCGATGAATATTGAATTTCAAGCAACTTGTTCGGCATGTCGGGATCGCCTTCCTGTCCCAACACGTCCATCAGAGCCACCGTCCACCGCCGGCCCTTGGGGTCAGTGACGACCTCGCGCTCGAGGTACTGCCATTCGTCCATGCTCCACAGTGGCATATTTAGCCCAGCAGCTGACCGAGCGCACTCGCCACCTGCGACCCGGTGAAAGGTTTAGGAATCAGCAAGACTCTTTGGGCTTTTCGCGCACGAAGGCTCGCATCGGCATCCTCGGGCGTGTCGCTGATGATAACTACCGGGAATTCGGCATGGTCCGAGCTGTGGCGCACGGCGTCGAAAAGCGCTTCGCTCATATCGAAGGAGGTGCAATCGAGTACAAGAGCGTCGGCTTGATGTTCTTGGATCAATTCGTTGACGGCGACGGTGTAGCCAGACGGGAAGACTTCATAGCCCGCGTCGCGCAGAGAAAAACTAAGAAGCTCGGCTATCTCCGGCGTGTCGTCAATGAGCAGGATGCGGCGCAAGCGTAGGTTACTTCTTGCTGGGCCCGGTTCCCGGCAGCCGTTTCTTCTTGCCCTCGCAGGGCTCCAGGTCCATCACCCATATCCGTCCGCCCGCAGTGTAATAAGCGCGGTGATCGTTTTCGATCATTGCACCCCACGCCTCGAGCGTGCGCATCGCAAACGTGACTCCTTCAAAGTTGTTGCGCGCGTGGTTCAATACTTCGTTCGTGTGCCAGTTGTCGGTGAGGATCGCGTCGCCTCCGTGAACTCGCAGCACGGTGTAGTAGCGGTCAAAGGCCGCTTCGGGCCGCACGTCGCGCGTGGAGCCACGCTTCTTTCCTTCGCTGACGATATAGCTCTCCTGCGCTTCGGGAGCCGCAGGCGGAGGAGTTGCTGTTGCTTTGGTGTTCATAGAGTTTGCGCCACCTGCTCGGCCGCTGCTGCCGAGGCCATCGCCACCACGTTCTTTGGATCCGCCGCCTGAACTAAGGCCTCCGGCAGCTGGATACCCATCATTTCCCATTGCTCGTTGGCGAATTTCTGCAAGTTCGCGACGTGCTCGGCGTGTAGATGGCCGAAGCGGCCTTGCAACTTTAAGTACTCCGATACTGGCCGCATGTTCTGCGGGCGGAAGCTATAATCGTATGCACGCTTCTCCGGATTCCACTCCCAAATCGGATAGAGCCCGCATTCGACGACAAGCCGGCCAAGATCGATCGAGCGTGGCGTCTCATATACAAAGCCCTTCTGGCATGGTGTGTAAATCATCAGATAGGCCGCGCCCTTGTGGTTGAGGCCCTTGCGCACCTTATTCATCAGGTCGATCGGATAGCCCACGCTCGCGGTCGCCACATAGCAGTGCGGATGGCCGGCCGCCATCATGCGAGCGAGATCCTTGGGATACAATTTCTTCCCTTCCGGAACTTCCGGTCCCGGAGGCGAGAAGGTTGTCATGCCGCCATACGGCGTGCGCGACGATGCCTGTATGCCTGTGTTCGCGTACTGCTCGTTGTCATAGCAGATGATCAGGCAATCGTGGTTGCGATAGAGCGCGCCTGAAATGGACGCGAGTCCGATGTCCGAAGCGCTGCCGTCGCCCGCTTCGCAAATGATATTCGGGAAGGCGCCCTTCCACTTGCCCTTTCGAATCATGGCCTCATAGGCCGCGGCGACACCTGCAGTGAAGCTGCCCGCGCTGCCAATCTGGGTGTGCGCCCAGGGCACATTGTAGGGCGTGCACAAATACGAACTGTTCGCCACATACATGCAACCGGTCGGCCCCACCAGGATCGTATTGTCGCCGGCCGCCTTGCTCGTCATGCGGTATTGAATGGAAGGACCGCAGCCGGCGCACGTGCGGTGGCCGGGGACAAATGGCTCGCTGGATGGTAATTCGGGGTTAAAGAAACGCGCCCCTTGATTCGGGCTTCCAAGAATTGGAAGCACCTGCCTTTGAACTTCGATCGTTGGCATAACCACTCCTCTCAATCGCAGAGTTCGGCTCTGCAGGAATTCTATTAGAACTCGTTCAACCGTCTACTCTTCGAATCCAACCCAATGCGTCCGCTTCTCGATCTTTCCGCTTTGCTGAGCTTCCGCCATCTTCTTCGCCATCCAGTAAAATTCCTTCAGGACGATGGCCTCGCCGCCCATTCCAGCCATAAAGGAGAGAACCAGCGGGCGCTTGGGGCTTTCGTAGAGCGCCGCGCAAACCTCCGCATAGAGCGAACCGCCGCTGCTTACGCTGCCGAGGCCCATATTCGTTTCAATCACACCGACCACTTTGAATTTGCTGAGAACGTCCTTTACGCGATCGGTCGGATACGGCCGGATGGTGCGCAGCCGGACCATGCCGACTTTCAAGCCCTGATCGCGCATATGCTGAATCGCAAAACGCGCCGTCACTCCGTGACCGCCTTGCAGGAAAAATACGACGTCAGCGCCGTCGGTCATGAATTCCTCGACCCACGGATCGTAGCGACGCCCAAAAATTTTCGCGAACTCGTCGTGAACCTCTTCAATTACCGCCATGGATTCTTCCATCGCGCGGGCACGCTCCAACTGGAGCGGCGGCCCCTGCTCCGGCATGATCTGAGGCCCATGCGACACCGGATGCCGCGGATCGAGCGGATACGGATGCTTGTAGGGTGGCAGGAATTCCTTCACCTGGCCCGGATCCGGCAATTCAACGTCCGTCGTGATGTGCGACACGAAGAAACCGTCCTGGCATACCATCTGCGGCAACAGCACCCGCCGGTCTTCCCCGATGCGATAAGCCATCAGGTGATTGTCGAACGCTTCCTGGGCGTCACACGACCAGCCCATGAGCCAGCCCATATCGCGAGTCGAAAGCGCATCGGTATGCTCGGAGCCGAAATCGCCCGGTGGATCGAGAGTACGGTCGGCGATCATCATCTGCACCGGCATGCGACTGCCCGAGATCGGAGAATAAAGTTCGTAGGCAAACTGCACGCCTACGCCTGAGCTTCCCGTGAACACGCGCGCACCGCTCGACGAGGCTCCATGCGCGATGCTCAACTGTGAGTGCTCGCTATCGGCCACGATATATTCGGCGTCGAGTTCTCCATTCGCTACCATCTGTGCGAGAGCCATCATCGTCGCGGTGTAAGGCCGGATCGGATAGGCCGTAATCACATCGACGTCGGCATACTTGGCGGCTTGCGCAGCCGCGACGCATCCGTTCATGCGGACCGTCTTCTTTTTTGTTTCCGTGACCGTTGGCATAGTTCACTCCGCTCGATGTTTTGTTCTACCTTGAGCTGATTCGCAAATCCTAAATACTTTTCGCCGCTCGGTCTCCGAGATGCCTCAACTCTTCCGCTTGCCGCCCGTGCAACCCCTGCGAAATCGCGAAGGCGGTATCCATTCGGACTACACCTGTATCGAAGTCGAGCTCAGGCACGCCTTCCAGACAGCCCGTCGGGCACTCCTCGATACACACGCGGCAACCTTTGCAGTAATCGACGAGAATCTTATACAAGCCGTTCGAACGAACATCGCGCACGATGCAAGGCTCGGGACAAACGAGGTAGCAATTGTCGCAAGCGTTGCAGGTGCCGCAGCTGAAGCAGCGGCTCGCCTCTTCCACAGCCTGCTCTTCCGTATACGCCTGAATTACCTCATTCTGCGTCTTCTTCCGAGTCGTCGGCGGCAGCAATGTCTGCTGCACGCGCGGGAAGTGCGGGAAGTAGGTCATGTTCATGCGATTCAGATCGAAGATCACGTCGACCGGAATCGACCGCGGCTCGAGCGGCACTCCGCGCAACACCTTATCCAGGTTGAAGGCCACGCGCTTCCCGTCGCCAACCGCATTGACCACCATCAACTGCTGACCCGAACCCACTTGCGCGATATCGCCTGCCGCAAAGAAGTTCGTATCGCCGAGTCGGCCGAAGCGGTCCATCTTGATCGTTCCGCGTTCGTTCTTGAACTCAGCCGGCAACCAGGCGAGCGACGCCCGTTGGCCCACCGCAATGATCACGTTGTCGACGGCGAAGCGCTCAGGAGGCGCCTCGCGATCAATATTGATCGGAGATGCATTGATGGCGCCCGCGAAGCGCGCAGGATGCAACTGCAACGCCTCGACCTTGCCGTTGCCATGCACGGCGGTCACCGCCCGCCCGTGCTTTAGCTCCACACCTTCTTCGAGCATGTCGTGCAAATCTTCCGGCACCGCCGGCATTTCCTGTGGATTTGCCTCAACCGTGATCATCGTTACTTCCACGGCGCCCTGCCGCAGCGCTTCGCGAGCGCAATCGATGGCGGTATTCCCGCCGCCGATTACGGCCACTCTTGCGCCGAGCTTCACCTTCGAAGTGCCCATACCGATGTCGCGCAAGAAAGGGAGTCCGTATAGCACTCCTTCCTTGTTCTCGCCCTCTGCACGCACACTGTTAGGATCGATCAGGCCTACGGCCAGCACGCAGGCGTCATAATTCTTTTTCAAATCGTCCCAGCTGACGTCTTTGCCAACTTCGGTGTTCGTCTTGATCGTTATTCCGAGTTCGAGCAGCCGTTCGATCTCGCGATCCAGCACGTCCTGCGGCAGAACCCAATCCGGAATCCCGCCGCGATTCAGCCCGCCCGCCTTTGGCGACTTTTCGAAGATCGTTACCTTGTAACCGAGCCGCGCCAATTGGTACGCAGCGCTGTGCCCGGCCGGGCCCGAACCGACGACGGCGACTTTCTTGCCGTTGGGGGTTCCGGCCTTCACCACGTCGTGCTTTAACGCCTGCCCGAGATCGCCAAGAAATCGCTCGACTGCGCGAATCGAGATGGCCTCATCGTATTTCCCGCGGTTGCAGGCCTGCTCGCAAGGGTGGTAGCACACGCGGCCCGTCACCGACGGAAACGGCATGTCTTCCTTGATGAGCGCATAGGCGTCGAGATATTTGCCGCGCTTCACCAAATCCAGATAGCCCTGGATTTTTTCGTTGGTTCCGCAAGCATTGTTGCAGGGCGGCAATTTGTCTCGATACACGGGCCGTATCGCGCGCCAGTTGCCCGTGGGAAAAAGATCCTGCCCTTTTTCCTGCAGGGGCGCAGGTGTGATACCTGCGAATGGTATTTGGAGCCGCTCGGGAATTCTTGTGCCTTTTGTCGACATGTGTCCTGTCCTATGTCCTAGGCCGCCACCGGATTCAGCGGCATGATATGTAGTTCCTGGAGCGCCAAATTAAACGCGTGCTTGTTCGCAATCATCGGCTCAATCGTAGCCATCTTGACGATGCCTGTGGTTTTGACCACGGCTGCAATCAGCGGAGCCGCGATATCCGGTGCCACTGATTTATTGCGCTCGGCAGCTCCTTCCGTTGAGAGGCGATCGAGGCCGAGCTCGCCTAGACGGTAATAGAGCCACTTGTGGTCGGCTAGTTTAGCGGCGTCCACGCAGACGAGTTGAGCGAGCCGCTCAGGGCCCGGGACGAAACGGATCATGTATTCCGGCGAGTAGTGCGTGTTGATCACCAGAGTTCCGCCTGGGGGCATACCGCGCATGTAATCCCATCCCTTCACCATCGTCCCTTCGACGAGCACGACGATGTTGGGTTGTTCATTTTCGTAGGTGAGCTCGTTCTCGATCACGTTGTCGCTCACGCGGCAATATTTGCGCGTCGGCGCGTTGGTGCGATCGGGATTGTCGACGTAGTTTTCCATCGCCTGCGCATACTTGCCCTCTAGCCGGGCTGAAGCGGCGATGGAGTTGACGATGTCGCGCCCTTCTTTGTCCATGATGATGCCGCGCGTCCAAACGGTGAGTTCGGTGTAGCTCATGTTTCAATCCTCGCTCTAATTTAGTAACTGCTTCACTTCAGCGAAATTTCCGAACGCGAATGCCCTTCGCTGCTTCCTGCTTTGTCGCCGGTGAAAAGCTTCGGACCGCCGCGGTCGGATTCGAGAACTGCCAGAAAATCATTTCGCAGTACGACGAATGGAGCGACGCGGGTGCGATTCTGAAACTCCGCGATTGCGAGCAGCGTCGCCTTCTTGCAGAGGCTTTCAATATCAGCGCCCGTGAGGCCTTCCGTCCGGCTAGCGAACTCTTCATAGTCAACGTCGGGCGCGGCCGGCACCCGCTGGCAACAGATCCTCATAATTTCCGCGCGCTCGGCTGCGTCAGGTTTCGCAAACGGGACGATGTAATCGAAGCGCCCGCTCCGCAAAAGCGCCGGCTCGATTCGCTCAGGGCGATTCGTAGCGCGCCATCAGAATCACACCCTTCACGTCGCGCAGGTTGTCGATTTCGCGCAGCAGCTGGCTGAGAATTCTCTGATACACGTCGCTGCCAAACTGCTCGGCTCCAAATTTCGGAGCCACCGCGTCAATTGTGTCGAAGAACAGAATGCACGGCGCCGCTCGCCGCGCCTTCTTGAAAACTTCGCGCAGCGCTCTCTCCGATTCGCCTAGCCACTTGGAATACAACTGCGGCCCGTCGATTGCGATGAGCGGAATCTGTTTCTCACCCGAAAGCGCCCGCGCCATGGCGGTCTTTCCGGTGCCTGAAGGCCCTGCCAGCAGGATGCCTCGCGGCGGCGCAAGTCCAACCTGCTCATAGATTTCATCGCGCATGTGCGAATGCTCGATCACCGCATCGAGCAGCTTCTTCACATCCTGCAGCCCACCCAACGACGCGAACGAGGTGCCGCTCTTCTCAATAAAAAATTCGCGGGTGGCGCTGGGTTCTACCTCTTTCAAACCGGCAAGAAAATCGTCACGCGTGACTAACAAGGTTCCCAGCTCGGCGGATGCGGCGCCGTCGATATCCAGCGAACAAGCGGAGAGGAAGCGGCGCAAAGCAATCATTCCGACTTCCTGCCCGAGCGCTTCCAGGTCAGCGCCGACGAAACCGTGAGAGTGTTCCGCGATTTCCTGCAGGTTGACGTCAGCCGCGAGCGGCATGGCGCGCGTGTGAATCCTCAGAATTTGCAGTCGCGCCTGGGTATTGGGAACGCCGATTTCGATTTCGCGATCAAAGCGGCCGGGACGCCGCAATGCCGGATCAAGAACTTCAGGAATGTTCGTTGCGCCGATGACAATTACCTGGCCGCGCGCCACAAAACCATCCATCAGGCTAAGAAGCTGCGCTACTACGCGCTTTTCCACTTCGCCGACCACTTCCGTGCGCTTGGGCGCGACAGCGTCGATCTCGTCAATGAACAGGATGGCCGGCGCGTGGCGCGCCGCTTCCTCAAAAACCTCGCGGAGCTTCGCCTCGCTCTCGCCGTAAAACTTCCGCATGATTTCCGGGCCATTGAGGTGAATGAAATGCACGCGGCTTTCGGCGGCCACAGCGCGCGCGAGTAAAGTCTTTCCCGTACCTGGGGGACCATATAGCAGCACGCCCTTGGGCGCCAAAATACCCAGCCGCTCGAAGATGCGCGAATGCTTGAGCGGCAGTTCGACGATTTCGCGCACTCGCTCCACTTCGCGCTCGAGCCCGCCGATATCTTCGTAGGAGACAGCCGGCGCTCGCGCCGCGGTTTGTTCTCCTTCTACAACTCGAATATCGGTGCGCTTCCCGATTACCACCGGCCCCGAGGGAATCGTACGAACCACCTGGAAGTTGACGGCCTTGGCGAACGTGGGCACTCTGACCACGCAGCCGGCTATAACCGGAACGTCCAGCAGATCCTCGAGCATCCGCTCGGGCGCGATGATCGCAGGCGCAGCACCCACCCACAGCGGCGACAAGCGAACAGCCACCGCCTGCTGGTGCTCAATCGGAGCTACCGTCACTCGCTCCTGCAACCCCACGCCACAGTTGCTGCGGCAAGTGCCGTCGATCTGAATCATGCCTTCGAAACCGTCGTCGGAAAGCTCGGCGCGTCCCACACCGGTCATCCCGCCGGTGATCTTCAGCACGTCGCCCGCTCGCCCACCCATGCGCTGCAAGTCGGCTGGAGCGAGACGCGCGATGGCGTGACCCACGTCTTCGACGCGCGCCTCCGCGACTCTCAACGTGAGAGTTGCACCGGAGGATGATTTGGTGCCATCCATCATGGCGTGACGTTTCGCCTGCCTGTATTGAAGCTCACGGGTGATCAAACTTGTTCAAGACAATCTCTTCCACATCTTCGATGTGCCGCCGCATCGCTGCTTTTGCAGCTTCCGCATCGCGGCGCTTGATTGCAGCCAGAATCCGCCGGTGGCCGGCGAGCGATTTCTGTGAACGCCCTTTCACCTGTAACGAACGTTCGCGAGTCTCGCGCAGAAGCTCCATCAAAATGTCAATCACCTTCAACACCACGCTATTCCCGGAAGCGAGCGCGACGCTGTAATGGAATTCCGCGTCTTCGGCGATCGTCACCTCTCCCTGCTCCTGCTTGTCCTCTTGCCGTTGCAGAATCTCTTCCATCTCGAAAATCTCTTCAGGCGGAGGCGTGCATAGCGGCGCGGCCAGCCAGCGGTGGCTCCAGCATCTTGCGAAAATCCAGGAGTTCGCCCACTGATTTCTGCCGGCGCTCGAGCGCATCAGCAAATGGATTGTTGATGGATTCGGTCGCGAGCTCGCGAACAATCGTCCCGGCACCTTGCCGCGGCTCGACCATGCCCACCAGTTCCAGGCCGCGAATCGCGTCTCGAATCGAGCTGCGACTGACTTGCAGCATCTCGGCCAGCTCGCGTTCGGAAGGTAGCTTGTCGCCGGGTTTGAGTTTCTTTAGAATCAGGCGTTCGATCTGCTTGGCGACTTCTTCGTAGACTTTACCTTTGCGGATGACTTCGAAGTCGAATTTGGCGGGGGTGGGCAATGCCTCAACTGGTCCGATAACCAGACCAGTTTATAAGACGGGCCTCCGTCCTTGTCAAGGGCCTATCCAAGATATTATGGTCTCATTCTTGGCCAGTCGTTGGCCAGAAATCTAAGTTAGACGAAGGCGCAGCGAAGGTAAGGATATTCCTTCGACATCCACCTTCCATTCGTCTCCCCTGGCTGTAGCATGCCCCGCAGTCAGCGTCCCAGAGCTGACGACATCCCCACCACGCAACGGCTGATCCGGAGAACGTCGCGCGACGGCCGTGCTGAGTTCGCCCAGGCAGGAGGCAGGATTCTTCAAAGCATTTCGCCCGGAGCCTTCTTCGACAAAAGCACCATTCCTCGACATTCGTACTTTGAATCGCGAAAGTTGATCCACGAGTGAGGGGATTAGTTCCGGCCGCACCGGCACCTTCTCGCCGACCACCAGTGCCGCGTGAAGCCCGAAGGATGCAACAAAATCGCCCGGCTGAAATTTCCATTCTGGAAAAGGACAATCGATGATTTCGAATCCGATCGCCAGCCAGTCGGTGTGAGCCAGCGCGGCTGCGGCGTCAGACGGGTTTTCCGTTATACCCGAGTCTTTCAATCCAAAAACAATTTCGGGTTCGATCTTCAGCGAACGAGGATGCGGAACCGAGAGAGTAGCGGAGTTCTCGCCACTGTAATGCACCGTATCGTCATACATGTGCGCCCACACCAGCGTTTCAAGCTTGAGAATCCGCCACATCGCCTTGTTCGCATATCCAACTTTCCGGCCCACGGATCTGTGTCCCGCACCTTCGCGGAATTTCTTGAGCATTCCTTCAACCTGGTAAGCGGTATCGAGGTCGAAACCAGGGCGCTCGGAAGGCGGGACATTCACCATCTGCCCTGTCTGATACGCAGACATCAGTTCTCGCGCCAAGCTTTCGATTTCATCCGGTGACATGGACATAATGTCTCGTGGTTCGGCCTTGCCGGCGGTGTATCGTCGACCAAGGCTCGTGAGTGTACACCGCAATTTTCCCGCGCGTGGCAGCAAACGGACGCTTAACTCCAAAGAGAGGAAAAGCTCAGGGGATTCCGCCATAAGGATTCCAGACTCAGACGGGTAGGAACTGAGGCACGGCAGTAAGTGGTGCGAAGGATTCGCGCGAAGATCAAGCGGCGGTTGAATTTAACACCCCAATTCGATCAAGGAGGCCCGCGAGCGGGCGAGGCTATGCCGTCGTGTTAACGGATCCGACGCTCGAACCGCCGGCGCTCGCGAATTGCTGAAAATCCTGCTGCAGGGTGCTATACGCCTGTTGCGCGCTCGACAAATTTCCGGTTTGCAGCGCCTGACCGAGCTGCGAAAAAAGCTGGGCCAAAGGTGACGTCGAGCTCCGGCCTGAGAACGCGTGATGGTGATGATGTCCTCCGCCCTGTGAAGGCGCTTGACTCTGCGCGTTCTGAAAATTCTGCTGAATGGTGGAAAAATCCTGCTGGGCGGCGGTCACATTTCCGGCTTGCAGGTCCTGCGCAAGCTGATTAAATGCCTGAGCGATTGGATTATTGCTGGAGCTTCCGCTGCTGCCGGTCGAAGTGCTCGCAGTAGCGCCGGCGTGCAAAAACGGCGAGTTCTGCTCCAGCGTCACTAGATCGGTCTGTGCCTGCGCCAAATTTCCCGACTGCAAATCCTTTCCCAGTTGCTGAAATTCTTGCTGAAATTGTTTGAATTTTGATGGCGTGTTCGTCGCCGCCAACGCACTCTGAAGCACGCTTCCCAATATCGCTCCCACAGACATCGTTCCTCCTCTTAAGATCGCATCACAGTCGACTTCCGGGTTTTGATGGCCGGGCTTTATCTACTAACGGTCACTATCGGTGCGCTTTCACGAAGACTTTAAAGTCCGCCAGCGTCGAACGTTTCAAAGAGAAACAGTATTTGCTCTCGCTCTCCGAGGCTTGCTTGACTGGCTAAACAGACGGCATCTCTCGACGTGCAAGCCAGCTTCCACTCAGCCGCCCGATTCGATTTATCTCGGTGGTAGCGAAACTCATTTGCGTTGATGAACTTGGATTCATTAGCTCTATTTGGGTGCTCTCGGTCGCAATTCCAAGCGGCAAAGGTGCATCCATCACTGCAGATTTTGCCGCGTCGGTCTACCCGCTGTTTTCAGCGTCCTTCGTACAAAGAAAAAGCGGGGCATCATCGCCCCGCTTTTTATTATGTGTAGCCACGACGACGCCTTCCTCGTCGTGAGCGTTTCTTAGCCTAAAATGACGAAAGCTCCGCCGCCACAATCTGATTCCGTTCCATCCGCCGCGCCAAAGTGACAGTCGCGTATCTTGTGCAAAGGGCCATCTCACGCTGCGCCCAGCCTGCCGCCGAGGGGAGAATCGCATCGCCAATTGAATTTACGAATTGCAGCAAGGAGTGATATGCGCTCACCGAACCAAGTTTTCCGCCCCTGTGGGCTGTAAGCTCAGGGCACAGCCTTTCGTAGGCTGAAGCCTCCTCCAAGTCACTAAGAACAATGTACTTAGCCAGATCTTCAGGCAGTTCCGCTGTTGCCACGCTTAAAAACGCAGCTCGCCAGGCGAACGCTGCGAACTGAATCAGCGCCGCAAACGAGACCACGAGAATGAGTATGGCGACCAGCATCTTTTTTAACCATTCTAATTTTCGCCCCCACGCTCGCACCGCACAATGGAACGGTAGTACCAGCGGTTGCCTGAGCGCTTGTTGTCCTAGCTCCAATAAAGGTTTTGGGAAGCACGACAAAGGCGGTCCCCGCTAGGCCATCCCGATCTTCGGCAGTCCCTCAAGAACAAAAACATCGCTATCCGCTTCATTATGTGATCCGGGATAGCTTCATGAAGTTGGGCCCAGCTCATTGAGTGAAAGTGCTTTCCGGAAATTCTTAGCGACGGAGTCGAGAGTAACGCACATGCAGGCTGTAGTTGAAGCGGTATTCGATTGAGGCTATGAACCGTTACGGCGCGACAACGCCACGGATTACGGTAACAGATGCTTTCGGAAGCTCAAAAACTCTCGCAGGTGTCGCATTGATTGCGCTCCGCGCAGGCGGGCCGTCGGGGTCGGCCTTGCCATCGTCAAAGCCGGGATGCCACTGATACTGTTCGCTGCCAAAGGTGATGAAGTCCACCGGGCCCGAAAACTCGCGATCGCGGTTTGCTTCCGAGTCGTGAAAGACGATGCGAACGCCATGCGAATTTTCCTGGTCTTTGTTGACGACGAGCAGCGACCATTTCCCATCGGGGCGTAGTGCGGCGTAGGCTGTCACGAGTGTGTGGCCGGCGTCGTCTTGGATGTCGCTCGAAGCGGCAAAGAGACGATGAGCGGCTCCCGCGGGTTCCACCCACTCCAGATTGATGAGCTGGCTCGCGAAATATTGCGAAAGCGGTTGCTCGATCTTCAGGTTCGCGTCCGTCGAAAACAGCCCGAAGGTTCCCAGGGAGTTGTTGCAGCCGCGGTGGACGCCGAGCGGAATGTAGTGAAAGAAATAGACCGCGTTACCGCCGGCGCTGAGGTACGAGCCCACATAATCGGCCAGCCAGAGCGCGCCCCAGGCGTTGATAAACGCTTCTTCCGATTGCCAGGCGATGTTCGACTCCGTGATGAACATCGGAATATTCGCGGGAACACCGTCGCGATGCCAGATGTCGAGCATGTGAGTGACAAGGGTTGCTTCGTCGTAGAGATTACTCCACTGAATTTTGCAGGGATCCATCGGGTAGTGCTCGAAGGAAAAGAAGCTGAGGTCCGCGAGGCTCCCGTGCGCTTTCAGGTAATCGATGAAACGCGCGGTCCACGACGTGCGACCCTGCGCATCGGGCCACGTCTCGATGTCCTTGTTCACGCCCGTGAAGATTGGGCCGCCCAACTGAAGCTTCGGATCGAGCTTGTGCAGTGCCCGGGCCCACTGGACGTACATCGCGGCGTAATCCTCCGGCACCATGTAGTGCCCGTCGGGTTCCTCACCCATCTCGATGTACGAGATCGGATAGCCTCGTTTCTCGACATACGCGATTTCGGCAACGGAATCTTCCGGCGTGGCATAGATCATGGCGATGGGGATCATAGCCGGCAGGCCGCGCGTGTATCCGCTGGTGTAGAAAAGATCGAAACCCACTTGATCGCCCGCCTTTTCGTCTAGATCTGAGGGTTCGTGCCAGGGATCGACGGACGAGCAGTAGGTGTTGGTTTGTCCCTGATCGGGCGTGTGAAGAACGAGGTCGTGAAATTTTCCGTCGGGAGTCGTGGTGCCGATGAAAAGCTCGCGAATCGCGTAACCCAGACAATTGCGGCGGTCGCCGGGCCCGTGCGTGTCGCAGGTATTCGACGATCGCGTCATCCAGATCCGAATGTATTGCACAGGCATCGGCGCGACGGAAAGCTGGATTGTGGGACTGCCGCCCTGGCCGTCGTTGATGACACCGTTCGGAAAGGCAATCCACGCGCCCTGTGCCGGCTTCTTGATGGGATCTTCGCCATTCCAATATTGAATCACGTACTGCTTCGCGAACGGTTCGGCCCAGGCGATTCGGATCGCGTTGAGCGGACGCGGAGCGGCCAGGTCGACAATCACCCACTGCGGATGAAGCGAATCGTCTTCGCCCGTGTACGGCTGCGCCAGGTATGGATTGCTCTTCCAGTAGGAGTTCAGGTCGCCATCGGTGAGTCGCGAGTAGCCGACCATGTCTGTGCCGTCATCGTGAGTGACGCCGCGATGAGGCAGCGGATATCCGTAGGAGTGGCGAATGGGCTCACCGAGGGCGGTGCTGCCCGTGAAATAACCTTTGCCCGCGGGATCGCTCCAGGTGCCCTGAGGATTCCAGTGCCAGGCTTCCATGTGAAGCTCGGTGTTCTGACGGTAGCTGATCGTCTGCCATCCGGAGGAGAGCACTTGCTTGATCGTCGGCTCGACGAAAGTTTTGTCCGTGGCGCCGTACGGGAGCCGGTCGATGCCGGCACCCAGGGCCTGCGCGGGGACGATCGAGTTGGTCGAATGGCTCGGCGTGGCGTCGACGCGAATCGTCTGAGCGCGCAACGAGGGTGCGAGCAGAAAGAGAGCTGCGATGAAACCACAGGGAAAGTGAGCGAGCGCGTTTCTGCGTGTCAGCATTCGCCTAGAAAAGGAACTTCAAGCCCGCTTGCAGAATGCGGGGATCGTAGGCCGCAGAAATAACTCCAAAGCCGGACGAGCCGAACACGCCGAAACCCGGCGATAGCTGGCCGGAAAATTGGGCGTGATTCCAGATGTTGAACGCTTCGAAGCGGAACTGGAGAGTCTTTGATTCGGTAATTTTCGTATCCTTCAGCAGGGCCATGTCCCAGTTGTTAAGTCCGGGGCCATAGAAGAACCGCCGCTTGGCGTTTCCGATTTGGCCGAGAGGTTCGTCACAGAATATTCCTCCGGCTCCCGGGCAGGTTACCGTTCCATCCGGATTCTGGGTTGGAAGAATGTTATTGAAGTACGGCTGTCCTGATCGTGGATTCTTATTACCGTAGATCGGATTTCCGGGAACATATTGTGGCAGGTCGATGGGCGCGGAGGTCCCCGCAGTGCCGGTAAGAGAATTGTCGTTCGGGTAGGACAGGCTAACGGGAAGGCCGGTTGCAAATGTCGTAATTCCGGAGACGGCCCAGCCTGAGGCGAGCTTATTCTTCCAACCCTCGCTTGTGTGGAAAAAGCGATCGAAGGGTACCTTCGTTTCGTAGCTGGCCACGAAGTTGTGCTTCACGTCGAACGCGCAGAGAGATGTGCTCAGCTTCGGATTAAACGGATTGATTCCTTCGATGAGCTCTGATGCGTCGTCCCTGCATTTGCTAAACGTGTAGCCGAACAGGAACGTGGAATAGTTCCCGGTGTGGCGCACGCTGGCCTGCAGCGAGTTGTAAGACGACTGCGCGATCGTGGCTTCGAACGGATTGTTGCCGAAGACCTGAGTCCCGTTTTGGGGCGTGCCGCCCTGGGGAGCAAGAACCGTGTAGGTTCCATTTATTCCATTGCAATTCGTCGCACCGCTGAAGGGCTCACAGGATTGTCCCGTGAGCTGAACGGCCGGATTCGCCATCGCCTGAGGTAAAGCTGAAAAAGGAGTTCCGGGGGCAAGCGAGTACACACTTCCTTCGCCAAAAGGGCCGCAGGGGCCAGACTGACCGGCGTTCACGTAAACGGTATTCACCTCCATGCAAAGCGCGGCGTTTCCCGGATTCGCCTCGATCGAGGTAAGCAGGCGGTGCGCCTGATTGCCGACATAGCTCACCGACACCACAGTGTTCGAACCGAATTGCCTTTCTATGGATAACTCGTAGTGCTCGCTATACGGAAGCTTGTTGGTATGTTCGAACGCCAGCGAACTTGAGATCGGTTCCACCTGCGCCCAATTAAAGTTCGGGTCCGGTTGCTTCACGGGCACCGGCGGGAAAGTAAACGGAAATCGCTGAACCGCCGATCCGTCGTCGCGGTCCATGAAAGGTGCTTGGAAGAAGCTGCCGCTTTGGAACCAAAACAAGCCGAACGGCGCATCGCCGATCTCCTGGAACTGCGGTGAGGTCTTCAAACGCGGAGTAGTAGAGGCCGAAGCCCGCCCGTATGCTCGTCTTTCCCGGGCCGCCGGTGAGCGTGGCGAGAAACCTGAGTCCCAGCCGGGCGAATAGGCAAGGCCGATGCGCGGCGAAAAGTTGTGATACTGCGTCGGCGCAAGCGTCTTGGGTACGCCGGGATCGCCGGGAACCACCCATCCCGTCGGAGCTCCCGTGCAGCCGTCGCACGTGCCTGCGGGAAACAGCACGGACTGCTTTCCCGGAATCAGCGTTTCGATTTTTCCTTGCGTGTCATACCACGGTTGGCTGAACTCCCACCGCAACCCGTAGTTCAAGGTGAGATTCGGCGTCACTCTCCAGCTATCCTGCCCGTAGAGGCCCATATACTTCGTACGAGAGTCAAGGATCTGCTTGCTTGCCTGGATGAAGAAGCCGGGCGCGCCGATCAGGAAGTCAACGAAATCGGAATTCGTCTCACTGCCGTCGAAGGTATAGGCTCCGTTTTCACCGAAGAGGTTGCGATCGTTAATCTGGTCATAGTGGAATTGGCCGCCGAACTTGATGCTGTGCGTCCCGATCACTTTTGAAAAATTGTCCTGCCATTGAAATGTGTTGTTGAACTGCTTGGGGGTATCGGCCGGCACACCGATCGTTGTGCCCGAGAGGTCACCTGCGAATGCAATATTGGGCACGCCTTCGAATTGAGGTGCGATCGGCGCGACGCCGCCGTTGAAGCTAGCGCCACTCCCCATCGGTGCAGCAAATCCCAGTGAAGTCAAGAGTGATCGGCTGGCCGTTTTGCGTCAGGCCACCACTCGGAGTGAACAGGTGCGCGGCATTGCGGACGTAGCTGAATCGGAACTCGTTCACCGCGGTAGATCCAAACGCCTTCGTGTCGCTCAGCACCAGAACCTGCGCACGCGTCATGTCGGTGGCCGTGAAAGCGCCTATGTTCGGGGCGGGTACGGTAGCTCCGGAATTCGGATATGGGTTGATTAAAGTGTCGTCATCGATGTGATAGTAGGCAGAAAGCATTCCGTATTGTGTATTGGCATCCAGGCGAAAGGCGCCTTTGTCATCTCGGAGCCTTTGGTCGAAGGCAGACGAGAAAAAATTCACGCCGCCGCCCGCCACAGTCGGTCCGGGTATAAAAGGCAGTACGCCAGCGGATGCCGGCGAAAATGCTGCCTTGGGAATAATCGCATTCGGAAATACGCACGGCTTGAGACCCGTACCGCTGGTGCATCCGGTGAAGTAATACGGTTCGTTGACATTCACGCCGTATCCGAGAGCTGTGGAGAGATTTGTCGCCAACTGCTGTCCTTGCACGCTTCCGGCGGGTGATATATTAGCCGCCGCGTTCGCTGCCCCTTTCGCGAGATCGCTCGACTCCGTCGGCGACAACTGATAATCACCGTTGTTCAGGAACGTCCCGTCGGGAACAGCAGCCGACACGGTGGGAGCAAAAATTCGCCGTGTGCCTTGGTAATCGGCAAAGAAGAAAAGCTTGTCGCGCTTGATCGGGCCTCCCACTGTGGCTGCCGAACTGGTTCTGAATAAGCTTCGGAGCATCTCCCGGCGGACTGAAATAGTTGCGGGCATTAAAAGCCGTGTTGCGATTAAATTCGAAAACACTTCCGTGAAGCGAGTTCGTGCCCGATTTCGTGACGACGTTCACTTGTCCGCCGCTGTAGTTTCCATACTCCGCATCGAAATTGTTCGTGATGATCCGGAACTCCTCGATTGAATCGAGGTTGGGAATTATTGAGGTCCCGTTGTTCTTTCCTTCTTCGACGTTCGCGCCGTTCACCATGAATCCGTTGGACGTCTCTCGCTGACCGTTGATGGATTGATTTCCGCCGTTCAAAGCACTACTGCCGCCTACCGTGCGATCGCTCAAGTTCGAATCCTGGAGCGCGTTGGCATACTGGAAAGGCACTACGCCCGGCTGCAGGGAAAGCAGATTGGTGAAATCGCGGCCATTCAAAGGAACGGCTGTCATTTTTTGAGAGTTGATTACTTCACCCATCTGGGTGCTCTGGGTTTCCACATGAACGGCTTGACTCTCTACGGTTACCTTCTCGCTTATTTCGCCCAGCTCTAGCTTTACGTCAATTTTGATCGCGGAGTTCGCATCGATCACGATCCTGCTTTGCTGGAAGGTCTTGAATCCTTTTTGCTCAACTTCGAGATCGTAGGTGCCGACGGCCAAATCCGAAAAATTGTAGAAGCCGCTCTTGTCTGTGTGTATGGCGGCGCGAATACCAGTTTGGGTGTTGATAGCGGTCACCGTGGCGCCAACGACCACGCCGCCACTCGGATCAGTCACAATCCCGGAGATACTCCCAGTGATACTCGCCCAGACGAGGGCTGAGCTAACCAAGAATCCGAGCGCAAGCACTGCAGCTAGAAGGATGATTCGACGTTTCCGCATCGTCGTACCCCCGAGTTATTTTTCCTGATAGTTCTAAAAATGGCCTCCGCGCGCCCGTTGTTCTGTTAGACTTCAGTTTTATTAAATTTATTGAAATTGGATTTACGTTCAGTATAGCGTTCTTGTCAAGTAGAATTATCGAGGCAGACCCGCGAGTCACGCGGACGTCAGAACTATGAGTGTCCAGCCACAAGATTCGCCGGAAAGTCCGCGATCGGGCTCATCGCAAAGCTCCCCTGCCATGTTGCGGGAGATTTACGAACAGCCTCAAGCCTTGCGCGAAACCGTTCGGCGTAACGTCGACGGTAACAGAATCTTTCCGTCCATAGCTCAGTCGATTAGTAGCGCTCTCTCCGGAGCCAGAAAAATCATCGTCGCCGCCAGCGGCTCGAGCCGCAACGCCGGGCTGGCCGGCGAAATCATGATCGAAGATCTGGCGAGTGTCGCGGTCGACGTAGAATATTCCAGCGAATATTCCCTGCGTTCGTCGCGTGCTGCTGCGGATTCCTTGGTGTTCGTCATTACACAGTCGGGCGAGACTGCGGATACGATTGCTGCGCAACGAGAAGCGCTTCGTCACGGCGCAAAAACTGTAGCGATCTCGAATGTCGCCGACTCGACGATTGCGCGCGAAGCGAGCGCTACGCTGATTACTTACGCTGCGCCCGAATGTGCCGTGCCCGCCACGAAGAGCTTCACTGCGCAGCTTGCAATGCTTTATCTCTTCGGTCTTTTTCTTGCTCAGGAGCGAGGCCGCATTGATTCGGATTTCGTCCAGAGTTCTCTCGACTCGATTGGCTCGAATACCTGGCGAAATCGAGAGGGACCTGTCGTCTTGGGACACACAGACGGCGATGGCCGCTCTCTTCGTTCGGGATGCGAAGGCGTTTCTATATCTTGGTCGCGGCATACACTACGCAATTGCCCGCGAAGGCGCCCTGAAGCTCAAAGAAGTCTCGTATGTACAGGCGGAAGGTATGCCGGCCGGTGAACTACATCACGGCCCGAGCGCACTCGTCGATGAAAAACTCGTTGTTGTCGCACTCGCGACGCGAGACGCCGCCGACTACGATTCCACACTGCGGTTCCAGAAGACCCTGGGCATCCTCGAGTATGTGAGGGGTTGCGGAGGCCGGGTAATCGCCATCGCCACTGAAGGCGATAATGAAGTTTTGCAGGTCGCGGACCAGGTGATCTTCGTCCCCTCGGCGCCTGAATTGCTTTTGCCAATCCTCGAAGTGGTGCCGCTGCAGCTTTTCGCCTATCACTTTGCGACGATGAATGGTTGTGACGTGGACCATCCTCGTCACCTCGTCAAGGCTGTAGTCCGCGAATGAACGAGCCGCGTGTTGCTACGTCCAACTCGGCGCCGGTGCAACTGAAGCGAGCGCTGAAACTCTGGGATCTGATTATCATCGGCATTGTAATTATCCAGCCCATCGCGCCCATGGGAATCTACGGCGTGATCAATAACAACGCGGGTGGCCACGTCGTCACGACGATCCTCATCGCCATGGTGGCGATGCTTTTCACGGCGATCAGTTACGGCAAGATGGCGCGCGCCTATCCCAGCGCTGGATCCGCCTATACCTACGTCGGAGAGGAAATTCATCCCGCGCTCGGATACATCACCGGTTGGGCGATGGTGATGGATTACATCTTGAATCCCCTGATCTGTACGGTGCTTTGCAGCAAGCTGACGCAAAATATCCTGCCGGGCATGCCTTATTGGGTGCTGGCCATCGCATACGCCGCGCTTTTTACGCTTCTGAATCTTCGGGGAATCAAGACTTCGGCGCGCATTAACGATGTGCTCGCGGCAGGAATGTCGATTGTGGTGGTTGTATTTTTCGCGTTTGTTATTCGCTTTATTTGGGGTCTGCACGAATACGGCGCCGGTTTTTTCACGCAGCCTTTCTACAATCCAGAGACATTCAGTTTCCACGGAGTGTTCCGCGGAACATCGATCGCAGTGCTTACCTATATCGGGTTCGATGCAATTTCCACTTTGTCGGAAGAAGTTGAAAACCCGCGGCGCAACGTCATGCTCGCGACCGTGCTGGTGTGCGTGATTACGGGTGTTTTGTCGTCGCTCGAAGTGTATGCCGCACAACTCGTTTGGGGATCGAAGCCTTTTCCGCAAGACATGGTTGAGTCTGCGTTTCCGTTGGTTGCGCGGCAGATTGGCGGATTTTTTCTTTTCCATCTGCTCAACTTCACTGTGCTCATCGCGAATATCGGGTCGGGAATGGGCGCGCAGCTAGGGGCCGCTCGCTTGCTTTACGGGATGGGCCGTAGCAACGGCATTCCCAAGAAATTCTTCGGAGCGCTCGACCCGAAGAATCTCATTCCGCGCAACAATGTGATCTTCGTCGGGGCGATCGCACTTATCGGTGCTTTTCTGGTTTCTTACGAGAAGGGAACCGAGTTGCTGAATTTTGGGGCTCTGCTCGCGTTTATGGGCGTGAACGCAGCAGCCTTCGTTCATTACTATTTGCGCTCGAACGAAAAGCGCTGGACCAATTTCGCTTTTCCCGTGCTCGGCTTTTTCATCTGCCTTTTCATCTGGCGTAGTCTTGGGCCCTGGGCCATCGTTCTAGGCACGGTGTGGATGGCGGTTGGAATTGCGTACGGCGCCGTCAAAACGAAAGGCTTCAAGGCAGATCTGGTGCGCTTTGACATCCCGCCCGACGATGCCTAGAGCCTATCGTGATGGCTGCGCTCCGTCGGGTTGTGATAAAGATGGGCGCTAATTTTCCAGAGATCTAAATTCTGTTGTTTAAGCGGAGCACTGAAGATGCGCCGGCGGAGGACAAGAGGATCGGCCGTTACGTTGCGGGACGTGGCGCAGGCGAGCGGCGTCTCGATCGCGACGGTCTCGATTGTCCTCAACAATGCTCCACTCGCGCGCTACATTCCGCCTTCCACAAAGGATCGAATCGAGAGAGCCGCGAAGAGGCTGCACTATCGTCCCAAGTCTAATTCCCATTTTCTGAACGCCAGAAGCAATCACACCGTTGGTGTAATGGTCTTTGACGTCACAGATCCTTTCTGCACACTTATCCTTCGTGGCATCGAGAACTCGCTCTATGAGAGTTCCTACCTTCCCATTTTTACGGACATGCACAACCAGCGCGGACGCTTTGAACGCTATCTCGAGACGCTGCTGGCCCGTCCCGTGGAGGGACTCATCATCATTGCTAATTGGCTCTTGGTGGACGTCGATCTACTGGCTGATCTCGAAAAGCGAAATATTCCTGCGGTCATGATCGCCAGGGAATTGAAATCCGGCAGCATGAGTTCTGTGATGGTTGATAACGAAGCGGGTGCACACCTCGCCATCGAGCATCTTTACTCGCTGGGGCATCGAAAGATTGCTTTTATTCGAGGCCCGAAGCTGCTGGCTGATGCGGCGCCTCGTTGGCGAGGCGTACGTTCCTTCGCGCGGTCTGTCCGGTTGCCGATCGATCCGATGCTGGTGGCACAGCTGCCCGATTCGCTGGACCCCAATTCGGCGTTCGAAAGCGGATTCAGGCTTACCGAAGAGCTGCTAAAGCACAAGAAGCGCTTCACTGCGATTATGGCCTTCGACGACATGACTGCTTTCGGCGCAATCCGGTCGCTCGCTCGGGCGGGCCTGAAAACGCCGGATGACTGTTCGGTGATTGGCTTCGACGACGTGCTCCCTGCGGGACTGTCCGTACCTTCGCTGACCACCGTTCGGCAGCCGATGGAGGCGCTGGGCAGCACGGCTGTGGGAATCATCATGGAGGGGATTAATGCAGCTGCCGAGGACCGGGAATTCAAACCCGTTCGCCGCAAGCTGGCGCCCGAACTTGTCGTTCGAGAGTCCACGCGTGCTCTCACGTAGAAACTCACTTCGGCCGAGCACCCAGTCGAAATCAGACTGCGGCCGCATCAGTCTTCAAGGCTTCGTGCCCCGCCTTCCATGCGGTTTTTGAACAGGTTGGTCCACACGAACTTGATTACCCGCGCATCGTTATAGCAATAAGCAAGGTTGTGATTGAGAGTTGAGAAGCAATGCCGCTGCCTATTCGAGCGAGACGAGAGTGCCCGGGCAATTGCGCACCCGAATACGCCGCCGCCGATAATCACTGCATTCGCTTGTTCCACAGCTGCCACTTTAGGCGGTCGCGATAGCCGTCGTTGGCCGCTTTTTGCGGCGAAGCGACCTATCGGTGAATCGCGGCGCGGGATTCTTGAGAACACGGGAAACATTGAGTGATGCGATCGCTGTGGTCGGCGTAATCGAGGGGAGCGACGGTCGGTCTGAGTATCGGGTAAAACCCCTATTGTTCTCAATTCAACCTTACCTTATATCTTATGCCCAATCCGAACTGAGTGCGGGAGCAAGTTATGCTGTCGATATGCGGCATCCGAATTGAAGGCAAATTGCGAAGTGCGTATAGGCAAAGGTTTTTGATTTAAATCTGCGGATAGCCCAGCAACGCTTTCATGTTCCCCGGCATCACCATGGAGGCTGAGGTGACGCGGGCGGTTGGAAGGGGAACAATTCCGCGATGACGGTTTTGCACGCCCTCTGTGGACCAGCGGATTGGACCTGAAGCCTCGCGCTGTACGGTTATAAGGCTGATCTGGGTAAGATGTGCACCTTAGAGTGTCGTGAACTAAAACCTATTCACGATTGATCTGTTATGCACATTTTCTACATAACGCTTACATTAAATAATTCTTGCATTTGTAAGTCGAGACATTTATAGGTAGGCAGTCGTATATGCCTACGTGGTACTGAGGGGCGATTATGGAACGGAAAATTAGTGTCTTCGTCCTATCTAGTAATCGCCTCTTGAGAGAATCAATCGAACGCATGGTCCGAAAGAAGCCAGATCTGGATCTGAAAGGGGCGCGATCGATCCGAGCCTGTTCCAAGGACGAGGTGATTACCTCAGATGCCGAGGTTCTGGTGCTCGATTCCCTAGAGTTCGTCCTTGAGCCGGATGGATGGTGGGCGGCAGCATCTCCTGCCGAGCGGAGAGGAATCAAGGTTGTGCTAGTGGCCATGGATGATGACAAGAAACATTTCCTGAGTGCCGTTAAACAAGGGGTGGCAGGATATGTATTACAGGATGCTCCGGCAATCGAAGTCATTGGAGGAATTCGAGCCGTCGCGCGAGGAGAGTCAATCTGTCCGCCACATTTTGTTCGTGTTCTCTTCGATTATGTAGCATCTTTATCATCGGACTTGCCAAATACCAGAACCAGAAAGCAGTGGGGATTAACCCGGCGCGAACAGCAGTTAATCCCGTTGATCGGACGCGGACTAACCAATAAGGAAATCGCGACGCAGCTAAGTCTCTCAGAAGAAACTGTTAAGAGTCACGTTCACAGAATTCTGCGCAAAGTGGGTGTGGTGGATCGGCTTGGAGTGTTCGAGGCCTATCAAGCAGGGGCTGCAACGCTCTAGTTCCAAGATTCGGACCCTCTGCAAGAACATGGCTACAAGGTACAAGCGCGACTTTCTGCCTCAGAGCGGCGAATGCTGGGCGAAATACAGTGCGCGCTGTCGGGTGCTTAACGCAAAGCGCATGTGGCGCGCGGCGCTCCCGCGGGCTGGCCGTCACTACCAAACGGGAATCGCGTCGCATTCTGACAGAGATGGTGATAAGAGGATTTCCGAACACCTTCCGCACCCGCACGCACAGCCCGGCTGCCGAACGAAGCTTCCGATTATCCGACTAATCGCGCGTTGGACAGATATTGTCAGCAGACGGGAACAAATTTATGCAAACGGCGCAAAGGAGAAACACCAAAGCCTGAGCTACCTTCTTGCTGGCAGTGTGCTCATCGGCCAATGAAGACTATTCTCTTCGCGGCATTGTGCGCGATGACCTTCTTTGAAGGTTGCACGAGTCACACTCATGCGGCCAACGAGAGCGTTTCGATCGATTCTCAACTCTCCGAGTGCAATCGAGCAACGTGCAATCTAAAAATTCCTGCTGGCAGTTTTACCTTTTCCACCGAAGTGAATCCTTCGGCCATCATTCATATCGAGGGAGCTGGTGCGAGTTACGACAACCCCGGTGCTCCTACTCCTGCGTTCCCCTTCGTGGAGCCGCATTGCATTACCACCCTCACTTGGACCGGCGGTAACCGACCGCCGTTTCTATTCAATAGTTACCATGTCCATGGATCGAGGCTGGAAGGCTTTTGCTTGAACGCAGTTGGAACGTCACCTCCTGTCTTTATTGATGTAGACAACTTTGCAGGAGACATCCAGCTCAATGACATCATTATCGACAAGCCCACTGTGAAAGCCGAAATCGCGGCAATCCGGTATGGAAACGAAGGCATCGTGGTTGGCCCGAAGTGCGCCGATGTTTTCGTACGAGCGGCTGCTCCTATCGGCTTCGATGTTCTGAATGTGCAAGCGCATTTCATGGGCGAGCGCTGCCGGGCTGTCTCTAATGATGAGAACGAATGGGTGATTGGAGATTCTGCTCACGTCACGGAGTCTTTTCATTGTCATCTCTGCACTGCGGAAGCTCGCCTTGGTAACATCCCCGTGGTCATCCGCAATGTGCTCGGCTTTTCGTGGGCGGACGGATTCACGGAGGGTTTCATTGCTTTCGACATCCCGTCCGATGCCGTGAATGCACAGCAAGTGAGCATCACGAATAGTTTCGCATCTGGCGGTGATAAAAGTGGAGTCGCCGCGTTTGTCCGGACTGAGCTCTCGGCGGCGACGCTAACGCTTATCGGGAATGAAATTCTAGGCGCAACTCCGAGCTATATCGTCGAAGACAACTCACTGGCTAGAGCAACCGTCATCGGCAACACGATGCCCTCGGCGATGGTCGCCAAAAACGGCAACAAAATATGTGTCCTCGGTAATGTCGCCACTCCCGCCCCGGCAAAGCCTGTAACCGGCGTGTGCAACTGATCCACGGCATCGGCCATCATTCATGCAGCCTAGGATCAAAAGCGTTCTCAAGTGAGCAATGTGGACGTAACACTACTCGAAGTCTACTCGCAGGAGTCTGAAAGCCTAGGGTTTTTCTCGGGCGTTGATGTATTTCACCCAGCACTCGCCGCTCTGTGGCAGAAAGTTACGCTTGTACCTTACACCCTCTGCAAGAACACAACGAGGTAACCCGTTCTTAACCCGGTTACCGCTGTTTTGTTCGGGAACCGGCTCCCCCTTTTTCCGCCCTGTCCTCTCCCCCGAAAGTCATGGTCCTTCCCCTGCCGTGATCGCTCCACCTGTAGGGACATACTTCCCTCGGATTTGAATCTAGCGGTCTGAACCGCATTCTCGGATACTTCGCCCTTGCTCGGAGGTGCCGGGTGGATACGATCCGAGTTCTTGTCGCGAATAGACCGCGGCTGATTCGCGAATTGATTATGGCCACAATCTCCGATCAGCCCGATATCGAGATTGTGGGAGAAGTTCTCGATGAGTCGGAGATTGAATTGGCGATCGAGCGAACTCATCCCGATTTCCTTATCGTTGCGCTGGAACAATCAGACCGTTTGCCCGGCATTTGCCAGAAAACCCTGCGAAATCATCCCCAAATACGCGTGATCGCTATCGCACCTGACCGAGATAAATTGATGTTCTATTCCGCTTCCTTGCAAATTCAATCCGATCAACTTGAAGCTTCCGAAGCGAGTGTGTTGAACGTATTGAGAGGCAAATCGCAGCCGCTAGGTAGGCCGCAATGAATATTCACGCGATTGCTAGCACCAACCAAACAAAGGCGAAAGCATTGTGCCTTGCTCAGAAGCGTATTCGGCAAGCTGTCTATCTCACGGCCATCTTGTGCGGTTGTTTCCCGGTATGGGCTCAGAACCAAAACGCACGGCCGGCGCCGGTGGTTAATTCTGATCTCGGCCGCGAGAACCAGAGCCGGGTTGCGGCGGCGGCCGCTGAAATTAAGGTGGTCCTGTTGAAAGATCCAGGACTGATGGTGGAACTAAAGCGCTGGGTGGCCAAGGACGCGACCGATCATGGCCAGGTCATCAGTGATCAGGATATGACCGATGACGCAATCTTCGGCCGTCTGAGCGCCGACGTCCAATTCAGGGCGATCGCGACTCTCCTCGTACAGCGATACGGATACTTGGTTCCGAAGCTGAATCCGGACTCCGACGCCGGCAAAGAACACGATCTTTTCATCCAGGAACGGGTGAAGTGGGCTGCCCAGCATGCAGAAGAAGGCAGAGCCAAAGCTCACGCGGAAACGGAGCAGGCGCTCGAAAAAGACCGAGCGTGTGAAAATCGGGACGAACAACTTTGCCCGGATCTGCAGCGCGGTTCAACGCTGCCGTCCAGGGCAGACTTTTATCAAGACCAAGACAACGGAACGACAGGTTTGCCTTCTAGAAATAATTCCACACCGCCGAATCCTCCTCCCTCCGCTCCTGGTGGCTCAAATCTCCTTGAGCGTGCACAGCTTATGCAGACGGCAGACGAATACGGGAACGACATCTCGCAACTTTCAGCGGGATCAGTTGACGTTGGTTCCGCTGTGGGAGGAATGGTGCTCCCCCCCATGTCACCGAGTCTTGTGCAGCAGGCAGCAAATGGTGGAACACCGGGTTTTAGCCTTGGTGCGAGTGCTCCAGGAAACAACAGAGGCAGCGCTGAGCTTCAAAGCGCGTTGCTGGGCCTTTCTATGAACGATTTCGGATCGGAAGCGCTTTTTGAAAACCCACCCAGTGGATCTTCGCTGTTCCCCGGCCTGTCAGGTGGTGTACGGCAGCCACTGAATGAGCCAGTTAAGCGCAGAGAAGTTATCCAGCCGACGATGGTCCGCCAACCTAATCCATACAACGATATCCCGTCTCTCTACGAGATGTATGTCCAGGCAGTGCCCCGCCCGGCCACGCCGAAGCGATTCGGAGTTGATGTTTTCGAAAACCGTCGCCGCGATCCCCGAATTATTCCAATGGACCTTCCGGCCGGTCCAGATTACGTCGTCGGTCCTGGTGATGGTTTGACGATCGATTTGTGGGGCAGTGTCTCTCGCCGCTTGATTCGGACTGTGGATCGCGAGGGCCGAGTAAGCTTGCCTGAGGTTGGGCCGGTGCTCGTGAGCGGCCGGAGCCTTGCCGACGTGCAGCAGAACCTTCAGCAGATTCTGCGAACGCAGTTTCGCGATGCGTCCGCCGATGTTTCACTTACGCGGCTGCGTACAGTGCGAGTGTACGAAGTAGGAGATGTGACAAACCCGGGCGCTTATGACGTCAGCTCGCTCTCGACACCGCTGAATGCCCTGTTCAGTGCGGGAGGGCCGACGTCGAGAGGTTCCCTCCGGATTCTGAAGCACTACCGCGGAAATCAACTTGTGCAAGTGGTTGATATGTATGACCTGTTGTTGCATGGCGTGAAGGGTGACATCGCACGTCTCGAAAACGGTGACACGGTACTGGTGCCTCCGATTGGGCCGCAGGTGACGCTGGAGGGAATGGTTCGTCGTCCAGCAATCTACGAATTGAAGGATGAGAAAAATTTGGCGAGCGTTCTGGAACTGTCAGGCGGGCTGCTGCCGACGGCGGCATTACGGCATATCGAAGTCGAGCGCACTTTGGCTCACGAGAAAAAGACGATGTTGAGCTTCGATATCCCCGACATAGGTGCACAAGATTCAGAAGAAGTAACAAAGAAACTCGAATCTTTTGAGATCAAAGATGGGGACCATATCCGCGTCTTTCCGATAGCCCCCTACAACCAAGATGCAATTTATCTGGAAGGGCACGTGATCCGGCCAGGGCGCTATTCATATCGTGCGGCGATGCGCGTGACAGACGTAGTAGCCTCGTACAAAGACCTCTTACCTGAACCGGCGACTCAGTACGCCGAAATCATTCGACTCAACGAGCCGGACTTTCACCCAAGCGTAGAAAGCTTTGATCTTGCCGACGTACTTGCGAATCCCGAACAGGCACCTGTGCTGCATCCGATGGATACGATTCGCGTGTTCAGCCGATTCGATTTCGAAGACCCGGCAGTTGTATCGGTGTGGGGCGATGTACGGACTCCGGGAACCTATCGCACGTCAGGCCAAATTCGTGTTCGCGACGCGGTGCACTTAGCCGGCGGGCTCGGGCCAGACGCTCAAACCGGTGACGTGCAGATATTCCGCTACCTACCAGACGGGAAACTGAAGATCTTCAGCGTCAATCTGAATGGTGCAATCGGCGGCGATCCCTCCGCGAACATCTTACTCGAGCCGCGTGACCGCTTGCTGATCCATCGAAATCCTGATGCCGCTGAACCGGCCACGGTCTATGTCGAAGGCGAAGTAGGTAAGCCCGGCCGGTATCCGCTTACAACCAACATGACGGTGGCGGATCTTATTCGCACAGGCGGTGGACTGAAGCCCAGCGCCAACACTCAGACCGCGGATCTCACGCGCTTTGAGTGGACTGGCGGCGGCACAAAACTTTCAGGTGAACATGAAAGCATTTCGATATCCGCGGCTTTGGCCGGCGATGCGAAATCGAACGTTCCGTTGGGTAACGGGGACGTGCTTTCCATTCGGCAGCTACCTGGATGGAATGATCTAGGCGCATCCATCACGATTAAGGGAGAAGTGGAACATCCCGGAACATATGGCATCCGTCCGGGTGAACGCCTCAGTTCGATCCTCCAACGCGCGGGAGGTTTCCAGCCGAGCGCTTATCCCTACGGTGCCGTGCTCGAACGCAGCCAAGTGCGGGAATTGGAGGTGAAACAGCGGAACGAAATGATCATTCAGGTAAAGAATGTCGAGAGCAACCTCCGCTTGATGCCGGATACCGACCCCCGCCAAAAGCAGGCCAAAGAAGCAGCTTTGCAGCAATACCAGACAACGCTTGATCAACTCAGCGAGAATCCTCCGGTGGGTCGTGTTGCGATCCGTATCTCCTCAAATGTGTCGCACTGGAAGAACACTCCGGATGACGTTGAAGTTCGCGCAGGTGACACGTTGGTTGTGCCAAAACGGCCCAGCTACGTGATGGTTAGCGGCCAGGTCTTCAACCCGACGGCAGTCTCCTACCGACCCGGGAAGGAACGCCAAATGGTATCTCAGCCAGTCGGGGGGCCCGACCCAACTGGCGAACAAGAAGGCCATTTTCGTTATTCGTGCCGACGGCTCAGTAATCGGATCGAACAGCAGCATCTGGAGTGGAAGCTCACTGGGTGATGTATTGCAACCGGGCGACACCGTGGTTGTGCCTGAAAAGGCGCTGGGCGGAGGAATTAACTGGCAAAACGTATTTTCGGCAGCACAGGTGGCGACTTCGGTGGCGAGCGTTGCGGTCTATCGCTCACTTATATTGACGAGATCTGGAAATGACTTCGAGGAGGGCAGGACTCTTGGTTTGTTGTCTGATGCTTTTGTCTCGAGGAACGATGAGTCGGGCATGCTCGGGAGAACCGCAGAACGCAGCGGTGGCCAATAGCGCGACGGACTCTGAGTCAATCTCTCGGACGGCCGCCGATCCCCCACTGAGAGATACCGACCAGGAGAATTCAATTGGAACAAACTTCTTGAAGCACTTTCTCGACGACCAAAAAGCGATCTGGACTAGTCCCGCCGGCCTGCGTGCATCGGACGCGACTTGGTTGATGCCGCTCGGATTGGCCACTGCAGGAATGTTGGCTACGGATACTGACTTCAGCAAGCATCTCTCAAATTCCCCCAGTCGCTTGAAGAACAGCAACACCTTCTCGAACTATGGGCTCGGTTCTATGGTTGCTGCCGGCGCTGGATTCTATTTGCTTGGCCATATTACTCACGACGATCATAAGCGCGAAACCGGCTTGCTGGCAGGCGAAGCGGCGATCGACAGCTTTGCCGTGGACTATGCGCTGAAATATGCGTTGGGTCGCGAACGCCCTCAGCAAGACAACTATCAAGGGAACTTCTGGCAGGGCAGGCGACTCCTTTCCATCGGAGCACGCCACCGCTGCATGGGCGATTGCAAGCGTGATCGCGCACGAGTATCCGGGACCACTCACGCAGATCATGGCATACGGTATGGCGTCGGCTGTGAGCTTTTCGCGGCTTCCTGCGAAGCAGCATTTCCCTTCGGATGTTTTGATTGGCAGCGCGATCGGCTGGTTCATCGGCCAGCAAGTCTATCGCACCCATCACGATCCGGAAGCTTGGAGGAGGGGCTTGGGAACGGCTATTCGGAAAAGACATCAGCGAGGACCGCCGTCAACCTCGCGATATGGGTTCAACCTACGTTCCCCTGGATAGTTGGGTCTATGCGGTCCTCTCACGTCTCGCGGCGCTCGGCTATATCACGACCGCGATGGAGGGGTTGCAGCCGTGGACCCGCATGGAATGTGCAACTCTCACGGTGGAAGCGTCAGACAATCTGACTTCCGGAAGCGTGATGGAGGCAACCGCGGGGCCGCTGATAAGCCGCTTGCAGGGGGAGTTTGCCCGTGAGATCGATCTCTTGAGCGGAGGACGCAATTTCTCGGCTAGTTTGGACTCGATTTATGCGCGCGGCGTATCGATCAGCGGACCACCGTTGACCGACGGTTATCATTTCGGTCAAACAATCTCCTACGACTTTGGGCGGCCGTTCGAGCGAGGGATGAACGGCCAGGCGGGAGGCTCGTTTCGTGCAGAGGCCGGCCCGATCGCCATATATGTTCGCGCCGAATACCAGCATGCGCCATCGGCTCCTGCGCCTTCGGATTTAGTGCAGCAGGTAATCGCGCAAGCTGATTCGACACCGGTCCAGCCCGGTTTGCCGATTAAAGCAATCAATCAGATCCAATTTCTCGACGCCTACATCGCGGTGAACCTTGGCAACTTGCAAATCTCAGCGGGCAGGGAGAGCTTGTCCTGGGGTCCCGGACTTGGAGGCTCGTTTCTCTTCAGCGATAACGCGTTACCGGTGAACATGGTGCGCTTTGTAAACCCAGAACCGTTTCGCCTGCCGAGCTTTCTGAAATTCTTGGGCCCCATTCAAGTGGATCAATTTTTCGGCCAATTGCAAGACCACCCAATCCATCCGCACCCTTTTCTCTATGGACAAAAAATAAACGCCAAACCATTCCCATGGCTGGAACTCGGATGGGGGCGCACGGTGACAATCGGAGGTAAAGGGGGCGATCCGCTTACAGCGAAGAACTTTCTAGATAACTATTTCGGTCAAGGTTCGGGGCCAGGCAACTCGATTCCCGGCGATACCCACACGAGTTTTGATTGGACGTTCTACGTGCCAAAAGTCCGGAACTACATCGTCTTCTATGGTGACCTGTATGCCGACGATGACGTCATTCCCTTTCTCGACCTATCCAGGAACCCGTTTCGGCCGGGTATCTACATAACGAGAATTCCCGGAATCCCCAAACTCGACCTGCACGTTGAAGCGACGTCCACGGAACATCCAGGTCCTCCCGGAAAATTGAATTACTATAACTCGCTCTACCAAGACGGCTATACCAACAACGGGAATCTGATTGGTAATACAGTGGGCCGAATGGGCCAAGCCTATCAAGCCTGGTTCACGTATTGGATTTCGGAGCGAAATACCCTTCAGTTCAATTTCAAGGACAGCTCGGTCGATTCTCGTTTTATTCCGGGCGGCGGGATTTGGCAAGACTACACCGTGCAAAACCAGGTTTATATGCGATCGGGGTTCTATCTCAAATCCGACTTGCAGTACGAGCATATTGCGCACTTTCCAGTTTTGTTTAAGGGCCCACAGAACAATTTCTCGGCAGCTCTTGAGGTTGGCTTCATGCCAGGGGGGGAAAAATGATTTTGGAATCCAATTCACACGCTGGCCCGCGGATCAGCGAGCGTAGGAGATCAAACGCTTGAGCCAGACGATGCAGGTCCGGGAACCGATCGCAGCCGATCATCCACCTGCTGCGGAAGCATTAGACCTTCAGCTCGTCGATACGCTCGCGCGCGAGAGGATGTGCTCGAGGTTACGCCTGTTATGGGCCGAGAGACGATTCCTACTGCGCCTTGGGTGTGTTGCGCTTGTGATTTCTACGCTTGTTGCTTTTCTGATTCCGAAGGTCTATTCCACGCAAGTTCAAATCATGCCGCCCGATACACAATCGGCGAATCCAATGGCAATCATTTCGGAGCTGACCGGAAAGGCTGGAGGGTTGGGTTCGTTCGCGGGTGACCTGCTTGCCGTGAAGACCACCGGTGCTCTATTCATGGGGGTACTGCAAAGCCGGACAGTCCGGGATCGGATTGTACAGCGCTTTGATTTGAAAAAAGTTTATGGCGTTCGTTTGGAACTGGCCGCACGGCAGAAGTTGGCGGAAAACACAAGCGTTAGCGAGGATCGCAAGAGCGGAATTATCTCGCTGAGCGTGGCCGATCACGATGCGAAGCGTACCGCCGCGATTGCCAGCGCATACGTAGAAGAACTCGATGCTCTGATGGCGCAACTGTCGACCTCATCCGCTCGTCGCGAACGCATTTTCCTGGAACAGCGCCTCGAAAGCGTAAGGCAAGACCTTGGTTCAGCAGAGAAGGACTTCAGCCAATTCGCCACTAAGAATGGAACGATCGACATAGCGGAGCAGGGCAAGGCGATGGTGGTTGCGGCGGCCACACTGGAGGGGCAGCTGATCGCAGCGCAGTCCGAGCTCGAAGGACTCAAACAAATCTACACGGACAGCAACGTGCGCGTTCGCGCGACACAAGCACGGATCACGGAGTTGCGGCACCAGCTCGAAAAATTCAGCGGAAAAGCCGAGCCAGCCTATGACCCAAACAACGCTCCATCAGCAGAGGTCTATCCTTCGCTTAGACAGCTCCCCGTGCTAGGAGTGCCCTACGCAGACCTCTTTCGGCGGCTGAAGATTGAAGAAGCGGTATATGAAACATTGACGAAGCAATATGAACTGGCCAAGGTTCAAGAGGCCAAGGAAATTCCGACTGTCAAGGTGTTGGATTCGCCAGAGGTGCCCGAACGAAAGTCCTATCCGCCCCGCTTGCTGATCGTGTTTCTCGGAACGGTTTCTGCGTTCGCGCTTGGGATCTTTTGGGTTGCAGGCAAATCTCGCTGGGAGGAAGTCGAACCGCAAGACCCAGCGAAGGTTCTTGTAAAAGACGTCGCTCACGGGTTGAAGATGCGGCTGCCATTTGCCTCCACGAATGGCAATCGAACAAAGGAATCGGCCGACGAGAACCTAGACCGCAACCCCTCGAGCGACGCCCGCGGGGCGTGAGACGGGCCGGCAAGTTTTTCTTGTAACTAGTTGAGAGCACTTCGGTTAAGGTCACACATACCGTGTAAGTGACGGGGCGAAGCTATGTCCCCCGAGAGGCTACCGTATGTCAATCACTGCAGCAGTGAATACATCTTTGGTGTCGATAGCGGGTTATCCCAAGGATGCACGAGCCGCATTGGTATGCGGTCTACACGTGCGCCAATCACGAAAAGCGAATCGCCGCGCAATTCGACGAGCGCTCAATCGAAAATTTTCTGCCACTCTACGAAACAGTACGACGCTGGAAAGACCGTCGAATGCGAATCGCGCTGCCGCTTTTTCCGGGGTATATCTTTGTGCGTCATTCTCTCTGGAAGCGGCTGGATATCTTGCAGGTTCCCGGCGTCGTACGCCTGGTAGGATTCAACAACATAGCGGCTCCATTGCCGATCGAAGATATTGAAACTCTGCGGAATGGCCTCAAGCGATCGTACAACTCTGAACCGCATCCGTATCTGACTATAGGACGACGAGTCCGAGTCGTGCACGGTCCATTCGACGGGCTTGAAGGAATTCTGCTCAGGCGCAAAGGTAATCTGCGCGTCGTAATCTCGATCCATCTCATCATGCGGTCGGTAGCAGTCGATGTGGATCTGTCTGATGTTCAGGTCCTGCAATAGGAGCGCTGGCCCAACCTGCGCTCCAGAATTATCGAATGGCTCCCATTAAGATGGAATCTTTGAGGGAACAAACTAGACGCAGATTCCCGTGGATCGATGCAGCGACGATCGCCCTCGCCCGCGAGTACTCGTCCACGTTTCTGACCGAGTTCGCGGTCATGGCGAGCCAGATTGTCGTCTACAAACTCGCAGCCCACGACTTCGGCAAACAAGGCTTCTCCGAATACGCCGTGGCCCGGCGGACCGTGTCGCTTCTCTATCCCGTGGCGCTGATGGGACTCGGCGTCGCGCTGCCCCGTTTTCTCGGGTACGCAAGCGGCCGAGACGCTGGCCGAGTCCCTAATTACTACGGAGCAACTTTGCAATGCGTGTGTAGTGTCACGGCAGCCTTCGTACTTTTCGCCAATCTGTTTTCGGCTCGTTTCGCTTATCTCTTCTTCGGCAATAGGAGCTACTCGTACCTTACGTTTCCGATGAGCCTTTTGTTAGTTGCGCTGGTGCTGCATGCGACTATCTACTCCTTTTTCCGCGGGCACCTGGAAATGCGGAAGGCGAACACTCTGCAGTTCATCAACCTGGGCACAGTGCCCTTGCTCGCATTCGGGCTCTTCGGATCGAGTGTGCGCACCGTACTGTTGGCCGCTGGAAGCATGACACTCTGCGGTGTTTTCGTGGGATTTACGTTCACTCCCATGCGTAAAGTGCTCAACGCAAGCTTTGCCGAGATCAAAGTGTTGTTAAGGTACGGCGTACAGCGTCTAGTGGGTGACTTCGCGCTCACGGCATTGATGACGCTTCCAGTAACGATCTTGGTTCATCTTCGCGGTGTGGAAGAAACGGGGTTTGTCTCCTTCGGAATCACGGTCCTCTCTTTGATTGGCTCTGCATTTTCGCCGGTCGGGCTCATTCTTCTCCCCAAGGCGAGCCGAATGTTTGCGGAGGGAGCACGCACAGACCTGCGAGCCCACGTAATAGGAATCATGAAAGCGACCGTCGTCGTCGCGCTGATCATGAATTTGGTTTTGGCAGTTTTTGCGGGACGACTCATAGAGATTTATCTCGGGCCTCGATTTCCAGAAGTGACCTTCTATGTTCGGCTCTTTGCCTTCGGAGCACTGCCGTATGCCATGTATTGCGTATTACGGGGATTAGTGGACGCCTTCTATGTGAGAGGAGTGAACGCAATCAATGCGCTTATCGCACTGGCTGTTTTCCTGATGTGGACGCTGATGCTTTGGGTCGTTCGCGGCACGCCATACGTACCTATAGGTTTGTTGGTTGCAGTTAGCGTGCTCGGAGGGCTCACAGTCTTGGAAGCTTACAAGATTCTCTCTCGTTCCGCGCCAACCGGCACCATTGAGGTTTCTGTCAGCGAAATTCCCTTGGAAAGCTAGAGAATTCTTTTGCTGGGAGATTGTGCATCTGCAGAAAGGTCATGACTCTGCAAGCTAAGCGGTTCACTCGTGTAGGATGGATGATGACGGTGTTCGCTACAGCGATCGTTTCACAAATCTGCGCCGGCACGGCTTTCGCAGTTTTTTCTTGTGTTGTTCTTCTCATTTCATGGGGTCTGACGCGCAAGTGTTTCGATGTGTTCGACTCGCGCCGAGTGACAATTGGAACCTTCTGGTATCTCACCTATCTAGCCATGATTTTTTTCCCTTCTTTTTTCGTCTATGCTGACCAGGAAGGCCCTTATCGGTCGACATTTTTGTTCGCGGTGGAAAGTGTGCTCATTACTGTGCCTGTCGGTTGGTGGATGGCTAACCGCTATTTCCACTTTTACAAAGGAGACGTCGAAAGATTCTTTGCACGGCCGATTGATAGCATGGATCGTAGTCCGCAGGTCTATAAACGGGTCGGTTTTCTTCTCGTAATATTAACGATCTTGACCGGTCTTTATATGCGAGAGGCACCAACGATTCCGCTTTTCTACTTACTCCGGAATCCGGGAGATTATAAGCAGCTCGTGCTTCTGCGTGAGGATTCTTTTAAGTTGCTGGATTCACCTCTGAAGTATGTGTACGCCTTGGCCCGTGGAGTCGGTTTCCCACTCTTGATTCTGGTTTCGTTTGGTGCTGTTCTTCGGAAACGTGACAACAAAAAGTGGCGGACAATGTTTCTCATCTCACTTACGATGGGCATCTTTTTCGCTTCTTTGAGCTTGGCCAAGGCGCCCGTTGCTTACATCTTTTTGGTCCTAACGGTCTTCCTCTACCTGTTTAGGGGAGGCTTACTAAGCCGTAGGATGGTGGCGACATTCCTCGTTCTCATTCTTCTATTTCCCATCGGCTGTGATCTTAGCAGTTTCATCGGAAGACACCACTCTTGCTATGGCTCTGGCTGGCACTGGAACCCGCCTACTCTATCAACCGGCAGCCGGCGTCTATTATTACTTTGAGGTATTTCCAAGTCACATGCCATATTTGAAAGGGCGCTCCATAGGAAAGTTATCGTGGCTATTGGGAGATTCCTACTTTGACACGCCAAACTACGTAGGCTTGTACGAAAACCCCGATGCGGTGGACTCTGTCAACGCAAATGCTGCATTCATTGCCGACCTGAACGCCGATTTCGGAATGTGGGGAGTCATACTCGGCGGAGTTCTAGCGGGATTCATTATGGAATCCATTCAGATTTACCTCTTTCGAAGACGCAAAACGGTAGTTAGTTTGGCGGTATCTGCCTTCTTGATGGTCGCATTCTGGAACTTAAACTCTACCTCACTGCCGGTTGTGCTTGCTTCAAACGGAGCCTTGCTCGCACTCGTTCTCGGGTGGGCTCTCGAAAAATCGCCACGTCACGCGCCGATCGAAGCGCTGCAACAGGTTTAAGGACGCAAAGGATCCGTGAACACTTGTCAGCCGCGGAGGGTGTGCCTCCTAACCTCCGTCCATGGGCCGTTCGATGTCCGAATCTTTCACAAGGAGGCGCAGTCTCTTGCCAGGAAGGGGTATTCGGTGACGATCGTCGCCCCTCATAGCGAAGATACGCAGCGGGATGGAGTCGAGATCAAGGCTGTTCCAGTACCCCGCACGCGATCGGAGCGCATGTCCTTAACGTTGTGGCGGGTGTTTCGGTCAGCACTAAGCACCAACGCGAGTGTATTTCATTTTCATGATCCAGAGTTGATTCCAGTCGGAATGTTACTCAAGCTTCTTGGAAAGCGTGTTGTGTACGATGTTCATGAGGATGTGCCGGCAGACATACTAGACAAGAGCTGGATTGCGCCGTCACTACGCTGGCCAATCGCTCGGGCTGCCGCATGGACCGAGACGCTTGCCGCTTGTCGTTTCGATGCAATCGTGGCGGCGACGCCACGAATTGCCGACTCCTTTCCGAACATAAAAACGCTGACGGTGCAGAATTTTCCGCAGGTTGACGTCCAACTCGACGCTGAGACGACGCCCTACGGTGACCGGGAGCCGCTTATAGCCTACGTGGGAGGCATCTCGGAACTTCGGGGCGCCCGGGAGATGATTGAAGCGATGAGCCTCCTCTCTGAATCAGTCCCGGCGCGGCTGCAACTCGCAGGGTTTTTTGATCCTCCCGAATCCCAACAAGAACTGGCAAGCGAACCGGGCTGGAGGCGAGTGGATTTCTTGGGCTGGCTTTCTCCTACAGAGGTTCGGGAACTATTGGGAAGATCGCGTCTGGGGGTTGTGGTGTTTCATCCTATCGAAAACCACATAATGTCCCAGCCGAACAAGCTGTTCGAATACATGTCAGCTGGTCTTCCTGTCGTGGCCTCCGATTTTCCTCTGTGGCGTTCGATCATTCAGGAAGCTCGCTGTGGAATCCTTGTGGACCCCATAAACCCTGCCGCCATTGCGGAAGCGATCCGCTGGCTTCTCGAGAGACCCGCCGAGGCCGAGTCAATGGGCCTTGCGGGGGCGCGAGGCCGTCCGGCGCATCTACAATTGGGAAAATGAGGAGCAGAAACTGGTCGAACTCTACGCTCAACTTATGAGTGGAAACCCGCTTCGCCAGCCGATAGTGCACACTTAGTGGAGACTTCCTCAATAAATGTGCGGAATTTTCGCTGCCGTTAATCTTGGCGGTTTCTTCATGGCTGAAGACTACGATCGTTTCGTGAAGTTGGCGGACCTGATCCGTTATCGAGGTCCCGACGATTGCGGCTATCTCCGTCTAAACTCGAAAGAGCGCGGATCCGATTCTGCGACTCTCTTCGACATCTTCCTGGCCAACCGAAGGCTATCGATTTTGGATCTCTCGCCCGCCGGACACCAGCCGATGACCGATGGCAATGGCCGATGGATAACGTTTAATGGGGAAATTTTTAATTTTGTCGAACTACGCAAGGAACTGGAGGCGGCGGGCCATCAATTTCGGACTGGCACGGACACGGAAGTTATCCTACACGTCTACGATGCTTACGGGGCAGAGGGATTCTCAAAGCTAAACGGGATGTGGGCGTTCGCTCTCGTCGACCTTCCACAACGGATGATAATTCTGAGCCGCGACCGTTTCTCGATCAAGCCACTCTACAAGTACCAATCGCCAGACCAGCGCATCTACTTCGCAAGCGAGCTCAAACAGCTTCTTCCCCTTCTACCGCGTAGGATGCCCAATCCGGAGGTGATTGCAACCTTTCTAACCCAGGGATTTGTGGACTATTCCAGAGACACATTTTTCCGCGGAATTGAACGGTTGCCGGCCAAGACAAACCTATTGATCTGTATGAACACCGGGAAGATCGTCGAGCAAGCGTACTGGGATTATCGAGAGGAACAACCAGCCAAGGCTGTGGCATGGGGGGAAGAGTTTCGGGAACTGTTGATGGATAGCACAAAGATCCGGCTCCGGAGCGATGTCAAGCTAGGCGTTCTCTTGAGCGGCGGTCTGGACTCGTCAACGGTTGCGTACGGTTCCCACAAACTATCGAGCGGGTCTCTCGAAACCTTTTCCGTTGTTTCCGAGGACAAGCGGTATAGCGAAGATCGATTCATCGATGCGTTCACCCAGGGAATAGGAATCAAGAATCGCAAACTTGTCTTCAAGGACAGCGACGCGCGACAAGCCCTGCGCCAAACCATTTTGCATGCCGATGAACCCTTTGGGAGTTTCAGTGTCGTGGCTCAATATAAGATGTTTGAGCTAATCAAAAGAGAGACAGACGTCACAGTTCTGATGAGCGGGCAAGGCGCCGATGAAATCCTGCTTGGCTACCTGAAGTTCTTCTTCTTCCATGTCCAGGAACTCCTTCGGCGTCGGTGTTACGCAAAAGCTGCGGGCGAATTACTCTGCAGCCTCATCCGTAACACCGCTGTTCGACAATTCCAATTTGGAGACGCGAAGCGATACATCCCGTTTTGGAACGCACGAAAAACATTAGGCTATGTGCGGTACCAACCCAACGTTCTGGCGGTTTGGGAATCCACAGACTTGCGCGCGAGGCAGATCGCCGACATAGACTGCTACTCCATTCCAGCCTTAACACGGTACGAAGACAGAAATTCAATGGCGCATTCACTGGAGGTGCGCCATCCATTCCTCGACCACCGTCTTGTGGATTTCGCCCTTAAGTTGCCCACCGAGCTCAAGCTCAATCGTGGATGGTCGAAACTCATCCTACGAGAAAGTTTTCCGGAATTACCGAAGCAGCTTCGCTGGCGACGCGACAAGCAGGGTTTCGTAACACCCGAGGAAGCTTGGCTCAAAAGCGAGTTCAGTGAGTTCGTCAAGGAAACTTTTCGTAAAAGCCTGCTTGCAGACTTGGGAATCGTGGACGATGGGGCGTTTCTTTCATATTACGAAGCCTTCCGACAAGGCCGGCCGATGACTTCCTATTCGGAAATTGCTCGCGCAGTTATCACCGAGGCTTGGGCCAAGGAATACCTAAGCTAATGCTTGCGAAAACGGGGATATCCAAGTGAAGGTTGTTACTGTCGTCGGAGCTCGGCCTCAGTTTGTGAAAGCAGCGATCCTATTGAAGGCCTTCCAGACCACGCAACAGATCGAGAACGTGTTGGTTCACACAGGTCAGCATTACGACGCTGACATGTCTCGGATCTTTTTCGAAGAACTTGAGATACCAGCGCCCCAGCATCACCTTCATGTCGGTTCGGGGAGCCACGGAAGCCAGACGGGACGGATGTTGGAAGGCTTGGAGCACGTGTTTCAGCTTGAAAATCCCGATTGGGTTCTCGTCTTGGGGGACACGAACTCCACGATTGCGGGAGCGCTGGCCGCAGTCAAGCTGCACATGCGCGTGGCCCACGTGGAGGCTGGCCTGCGATCTTTTAATCGAAGAATGCCGGAAGAAATCAATCGCGTACTAGCGGATCATGCATCAGATTTGCTTCTTGCGCCCACGCCATTAGCAGTTGCAAATTTGCTCCAGGAAGGCATTGGTGAAAGTAAAGTGCGCCTGGTTGGCGATGTCATGTACGACGCTGCGCTGTACTATGGAAGCCGAGCTGAGAGAAAAAGCACAATTCTCGAAGGTTTGAAATTAAGTAGGAAAAACTACGTCTTGACCACCATTCATCGACCCGAGAACACTGATTCACCAGAAAAGCTGCGAGCCATACTTCTGGGACTTTCCAGTGTCGCTATGCGGCTGCCAGTCATCTTTCCGATCCATCCGCGTACCCGAAACGCCATGTTGGGGAATGTGGATGTGGCCGAAGCAACCAAGGGCATTCGACTTGTTGATCCGCTCGGTTATCTCGACATGACAGTGCTCGAGAGAAATGCGCGGCTTATCGCAACGGATTCTGGAGGTATTCAAAAGGAAGCCTTTTTCTTTTCAGTGCCTTGCGTCACCCTACGGACGGAGACGGAGTGGCAGGAATTGCTTGACATGGCTTGGAATCGTTTGGCCCCGCCTGACAGCCCTGATGTTGTATCGTCCGCGATCCTCGATGGTCTAGATAGGGAACCCAAGGAAACGCCAAATCTTTATGGCGATGGCCACGCCTCAGAGCAAATCGCTCAGCTCCTAATTGAGTGGGATCCAATCACATCGCGGCATTCCCGCTCGCCGAACCTCATTTCTCAAGCAAGTGCGATTTGATTCCGAATAGACAGATATTCGAGACGAGATTCTTGGTCCCGTCTCAACTTCCAATTTTCTGGCGGCCCGTCCGACAACTCGGACCGCATGCGAGGATTCAATGGCAATAGCCGAAACCACGAGGATCAGCGTCGAGAATTACTATCGGGACTACGGGGCGAGGAAAGGCTCCCTTAGAAACGATCTCCTGCGGAACCCGGAAGTACTGTTTCAGGTTCTAGCGGCGGACGCATCCATTGTCTCGGCCCTGCGGTCTATCCAGGCTGACCCAGCGCGAGCAAAAGTGCTGGACATTGGTTGCGGGGACGGCGCGAGTTTATTTCCCTTATTGCGTCTGGGTTTCGAGCCCTCGAATCTCCATGGCGTCGATATTCGCGACGAACAGATCGCGCTGGCGCAAGCCAGGTATCCTGGCTTGCACTTTCAGTGTATAGATGCCAGTTCCTTGAAATTCCCCGACGCCACCTTCGACATCGTGCAGGAGTCCATGATCTTTCTGCAGATGACAGACCAGGAGTTAGGCAAACAGGTGGCGCAACAGATGATTCGGGTAACTAAACCGAGTGGCTATCTCTTGCTTTCGGATTGGCGATATGGCAAGCCCGGCACTTCGGAGTTCAAGCCTATGAATCAGGTACGGATCGCGCGCTTATTTAATGTCGGATCCCAGACCAGTATTCGCAAGGTTCTACCCGGCGCCCTCGTGCCCCCTGTGGGGCGATTTTTGTCGAAGAATTTGCCGTCCGTGTACTTTGCGGTAAGTAGCCTGCTTCCGTTTCTCGTCGGCCAGAAAGTAACGGTTCTGCAGAAGAACCGTTGACTACAATCACGCACGGTTGGACCTCGAATTGAACATTTGGATTTTCAACCACTACGCCGATCCACCTGATCGGCAAGCCACCCGGAGCTACGATCTTGCAAAACAACTGGTGGCGCGAGGGCACCGGGTGACCATTTTTGCGGCCGGGTTCAACCACTACAGCCGCAAAGAGGAGCGCATACGTCCTGGCGAGACTTACCGCGAAGAGCACATCAACGGCGTTCGTTTTATCTGGCTCAAGACGTTTCCTTACAGGAGAAACGATTGGAGCCGCGTTCTGAACATGGTGAGTTACTCGTGGCGCGCTTTCCGCTTGGGTTGTCGTTTTGCGGACGCACCAGACGCTACTATTGGAGTATGCGTCCATCCACTAGCTGGTCTCACGGCAAGCTTGTTAGCGTGGAAGAAGCGAAGCCGCTTCTTCTATGAGGTGACGGACCTCTGGCCCGAAACTTTAATTGCCATGGGGAAGCTCCGTCGAAATGGCCTTCCCGCCAGGGCCTTACGAGCGCTCGAAAAGCATCTTTATCATCACGCGGAAAAAATCATCATGCTCCTTGGGCACACTCAAGAATATGTCGCTGCGCTCGGAGAGTCACCGGAAAAGATTGTCTGGATACCGAACGGTGCGGATCTCTCCCGATTTGAATCCTTGCCGTCCTACGATGGACAATTTTCTGAGCCCTTCGTGATCATGTACGCGGGGGGCTTTCTCCGATCCAATCGGATTGACGTCATCCTGGAGGCGGCAAGCATCCAGCAGGTGCGTGGACGCCACAGGGTGAGGTTTGTTCTTGTCGGAGATGGGTCCGACAAGGAACGCCTAACTAAGATGGCGCACCAATTCTCGCTTAAGAACGTAGAGTTTCGAGCAATGGTGCCAAAAACAGAGGTGGTCCAGGTGATGACGGAGGCCGATGCATTCATCTTCAGCCTTACAGATTCACCCCTGTACAAGTACGGCATCAGTTTGAACAAGATGTGCGATTACCTCGCGTCAGGGCGCCCCATTCTTTTTGCGGGTAACTCCACTTACAATCCGATACGAGACGCTCGCGCGGGGATCAGCGTTCCTCCAGAGAACGCCGCGGCACTCTCCGAAGCGATTGACCACCTCACCTCGCTCACAGCAGAAGAGCGCGTTCGTATGGGTCAGAATGGGTTAAAGCATTTCAAAAAGTACCATGATATTCGCGTCCTCGCCGATCGGCTGGAACGAGTACTTGTGCCTCGCGAAAAACTCCCCGATCCTCGAAGCTATGCCACGCCATTGTCGGATCTGAACTCGATCAGCGGAACCTGACTAAGATAGTTTCCAACCTGTACCAGTGACGGCGTCAAGGAGAGCCAATGCCAATGGTGTCCCGACAAGATGCACGTCAATCGCTTAGATCGCTGCAGGGTTTCCAGTTTCTGGATTTACAAGCTCAATTCGTAGGTATTCGAGCGGAAGTATTGGCCGCGGTGATAAGAGTTCTCGAAAGCCAGCATTTCATCCTCGGTCCTGACGTCGAGGCCCTGGAACAGGATATCGCCCGTTTGGTCGGCTGTCAGTCTGCGATTGGCTGTGCTTCTGGTTCCGACGCCTTGATTCTAGCTTTGATGGCTCTTGAAATCGGGCCACGCGACGAGGTGATCACCACGCCCTTCACCTTCGTCGCCACTGCTGGTTCGATCGCGCGGCTCGGTGCGCGCCCCGTGTTTGTCGATATCGATTCGAACGATTTCAATTTGGATCCGAGCGAGGTAGTGAAAGCCATTACCCCCCGAACACGCGCAATCGTGCCGGTTCACTTGTTTGGTTCGCCCGCGGACATGGATTCGATTCTAGAGATTGCAAGCGTGCATCGATTGGCCGTGGTGGAGGACGCCGCTCAGGCCATCGGAGCACGCCACCATGGAAAAGCGGTGGGGAGCATGGGGATCGCTGGATGCTTCAGTTTTTTTCCGTCCAAGAATCTAGGTGGTGCGGGCGACGGTGGCATGATCACAACAAACGACTCGGACCTGGCAGAGCGTGTGCGGATCCTACGGGCACATGGAAGCCGGACGAAGTATCAGTACGAGATTCTTGGGATCAATAGTCGCCTAGATTCACTGCAAGCCGCCATCTTGAAAGCGAAACTGTCCCATTTGGATGAATGGACGACAGCCCGTCGACGGAATGCCGATCTTTACCGAACGCTATTCAGCGATTTCGGACTCGACGGCATCGTTCAACTGCCAACTGTAATCCGCGATCGGACGCATGTGTATAACCAGTTCGTAATTCGCACTTCACGCCGAGACGATCTCCGAGAATATCTAAAGGAAAGAGGAATACCTTCGGAAATTTACTATCCGCATGCTTTGCACCTCCAACGTGCGTTTTCATACCTGGGCTACCAGAGAGGCAATTTTCCCAAAGCGGAGATCGCTAGTTCGCAGGTACTGGCTTTGCCAATTTACCCTGAACTCTCGTTTGACCAGCTGCACATGGTGGCCGACGCCATCGCTAAATTCTTTGCGCAATAGCTACCCCGTATCGATGAGGAGAAAACCGTGAGTACTGACAATCCGCAGGTAGCAGTCTTTGGATGCGGTTACTGGGGGAAAAATCTGGTTCGTAATTTTCACGCACTCGGTGCGTTGCGGTGGGTGTGCGATGTCCAAGAGGAGCCGCTTCGACAGGCGCAAAAAGACTTCGGTGTCCGAATTAGTCGAGATCTGGATTCGATTTTGCAGGATGACCAAGTTGAAGGCGTCGTCATAGCGGCTCCTGCCGTCGAGCACTTCGCAATGGCTCGGAAGTCGCTCCTCGCGGGGAAAGATGTATTCGTCGAGAAGCCTCTGTCACTTCGCAGTAGTGAAGGCCGCGAGCTCATCGCTCTCGCGCAGAACGGGAAACACATATTGATGGTCGGCCATATCCTCGAGTACCATCCTGCAATCCACGCCCTTAAAGAACTCGTCCGGAAGGGTGAGCTCGGAAGAATCCAATACATCCACTCCTCTCGTTTGAATCTTGGCAAGCTACGCACTGAAGAGAACATTCTGTGGAGCTTTGCGCCTCACGATATTTCAGCCATTCTCTATCTCCTCGGTGAGACACCGGCGCGTGCTTCTGCGCAGGGAGGTAGCTACTTGAATCCCCCGCTCGTGGATACAACACTCAGCACGCTCGATTTTGCAAGCGGCGTGAAAGCGCACATTTTTGTTAGTTGGCTCCATCCTTTTAAGGAACAGAAGCTCGCGATAGTCGGCAGCGACAAGATGGCGGTGTTTGATGACGTCCAGTCGGAAAACAAGCTGACCCTCTACGCTCACCACATTAATTGGCTCGATCGCAAGCCTGTCGCGGAAAGCGACGCGGGGCAGGTGATCCCTATTTCGAAGGCCGAGCCGCTCCGTTTGGAATGTGCTCATTTCCTCGAATGCATCAGGACTCGCCAACGTCCGCGGACGGACGGTGAGAGCGCCTTGCGAGTGCTCGAAATTCTCGAGGCTTGCGAACACTCTCTGCGAGAGAAAGGCGTGCCCGTTGAAGTTCAGAAATCGAGCCAGGGATACTTTGCGCACTCAACTGCCGTCATCGATGAGCCTTGCGAAATCGGGCAGGGGACAAAGATTTGGCACTTTTCGCACGTCATGGCCGGAGCGAAGCTGGGGCGTGATTGTAACCTCGGGCAGAACGTTGTAGTCAGCCCCAAAGTCTCAATCGGAAACAATGTAAAAATCCAAAATAACGTCTCGATCTATACAGGTGTAGAACTCGAAGATGACGTTTTTTGCGGTCCATCAATGGTTTTCACAAACGTAATTAACCCCCGAAGCCATATTGTTCGCCGCGATGAATTTCAAAGGACGTTCGTCAGGCAAGGAGCGACCCTTGGCGCAAACTCAACCATCGTATGTGGAATTACGATCGGACGATATGCATTTATTGCCGCCGGCGGGGTCGTGACACACGATGTACCTGACTTTGCTTTGATGATGGGAGTGCCCTGCAGACGGGTGGGCTGGATCTGTTCATGCGGCATTCGTCTTCCAGACAACGAACCTGAGGCCGAATGCCCGGCCTGCCACCAAAGGTACGTCGTCTCCTCGACCTCGTGTTCACCGTCAGATCACACCACTGACACAGTCATCGCAAATGCGATGGCCAGTGGAAATGCCGACTGAAGCATCATTCGATTAGGGCTTTCAAATTCAATTCGCATTCCGGCATGACCAAACGACTAATCGATTTGTGCGGATCGCTGATCGGGTTGGCACTGCTTAGTCCAATCCTTGTCATTCTGACGCTTCTCGTCAGGATCGATTCACCGGGACCTGTGTTTTATCGAGGAGTCCGAATTGGACGATTCGGCAAGCCATTCCGAATGTTCAAATTTCGGACTATGGTCGCCAATGCGGACCAAATCGGGGGCCCCTCCAGCGCCAGTGACGACGTAAGAATCACTCGAGTCGGGCGCTTCCTAAGGCAATACAAACTCGATGAACTCCCGCAGTTGATCAACGTGCTCCGAGGCGAGATGAGTCTTGTTGGTCCGCGCCCTGAAGTCTCGCAGTATGTTGCGATGTTTTCGACAGAAGAAATAGACATTTTGAGTGTGGCGCCCGGTATCACTGACTGGGCCTCTATATGGAATCGCGACGAGGGAAAGTTGCTCGCTGGCAGTCGCGATCCAGAGAGGGTTTATCTCGAGCAGATCCGTCCAGAGAAAATTCGGCTGCAACTCGAATACGTAAAAAATCAGTCGCTTGCCAACGATATCCGCATTCTCCTCGCGACGTTCAAAGTTTTGTTGTTTGGGCGGCCTACGAGCAACGGTTCTTCAGGAGTGAAACCATGACGCACGACGAGAATCTCAATCAAAAGGGCTCACAGGGAAAAGCGCTTTCGCTGGAAATGTACCGGACGATGATTCTCATTCGAACCGTTGAAGAGAGGATCGCGCAGCTTGTTGAAGGCCAGCGGATTGGTTGTCCCACTCATCTCTACACAGGGCAAGAAGCCGTCGCTACCGGTGTGTGCGCTGCTTTGAATCGCACGGACTACATCTTTGGAGGTCACCGTTCACACGGCCATTATCTGGCCAAAGGTGGCGAACTGCGGGCGATGGTTGCTGAGGTATTCGGCAAGGTGTCCGGGTGCGCCCGAGGGCGCGGGGGCTCGATGCATCTGATTGCGACCGAGGTAGGGCTACTCGGAACCGTGCCACTGGTCGCTGCAACAATCCCAATTTGTGTGGGAGCCGGCTTGGCCTCAAAGCTAAGAGGTGACGGCAAAGTCAGCGTGGCGTTTTTTGGCGACGGTGCGACTGAAGAAGGTCATTTCCACGAAGCGCTGAACCTCGCTGCCGTGTACCGGCTTCCGGTAATTTTTGTGTGCGAGAATAATTCGTACTCGAGCCATATGCCCCTGCTCGACCGTCGCGCCGAAGACAACATATACAAATCGGGCGAAGCGCACGGCATCCCCGGAATTCGTCTCGACGGGAACGACGTCTTCCTTGTGTATCAAGCAGCCGTCGATGCTGTGCTCCGCGCACGAAGGGGGGCTGGCCCCACGCTGCTTGAATGCCGCACCTACCGCTGGCGAGGCCACGTGGGCGCTTCACTCGACATGGATGTCGGAGTTAAGAGAAAGGATGAAATGCAGGAATGGTTGCCAAAGGATCCGATCGCACGAGCGCGAACCCGATTGTCAGCCATGGATGTGGGCGAATCTGAGTTCTTGGAAATCGAGAAAGAAGTGGCTCGAGCGGTCGAAGAAGCGGTTGAATTTGCGATCGCATCGCCGTGCCCCGCAGAATCAGAGTTGTCCGACCATGTGTTCGCCCGTTAGGAGGAATCAAGATCAATGCGATTACTAGCGTACGCGCAAGCCATGCGTGAAGCTTTTGCTCAAATGCTCTCAACCGACTCCAGAGTATTTGTGATCGGGCAGGGAGTGTGGAGCCCCTGGTACGCGGGAACCAGCCTCCAGGATTTGGATAAGGAATTCGGCCGAGAAAGAATCATAGACTCGCCGGTTTCCGAGAACGCCACGACGGCAGCCGCTATCGGTGCTGCACTGGCCGGAATGCGCCCGATCGTCTTTCACCCGCGGATGGACTTCATGCTCCTAGCCGTGGATCCGATCGTAAACCAGGCGGCCAACTGGTCCTATCTTTTTGCGGGTAAAGTGCCCGTTCCCCTGGTCATTCGCGCGGCGATCAATCGAGGAGGGGAGCAAGGCGCGCAGCACTCACAGGCTCTTCAAGCGATGTTCGCTCATATACCCGGCCTCAAGGTGGTTATGCCAGCGACTGCGTACGACGCTAAGGGGCTTCTGGTGGCCGCGATTCGCGACCCTAACCCTGTCATGTACATCGACGACCGATGGCTCTACGATAATCTTTCAGACGTCCCCGAAGAAATATACGAAGTGCCGATCGGGCAGGCTGCGATCGCACGCTCGGGCAATGATGTCACGATCGTTGCCATCTCTTATATGGCGGCGGAGTCTGTGAAGGCTGCCGAGACACTCACCGACCTAGGAATAGATGCCGAGGTGATTGATCTCCGATCGGTCAAACCTTGGGACAGGGAATGCGTCTTCAGTTCGGTTCGAAAGACAGGTCACCTTGTCGTCGCCGATTCGGCTTGGAAGAGCGGCGGGATTGCTGGCGAAATTGCAGCTTGCGTAGCGGAAGAATGTTTTGATTCTCTGAAAGCCCCCATTCGCAGAGTGTGCTTGCCTGACATTCCCGCGCCCACGAGTGCGTCACTCGAGAAAGCTTATTACGTCCACGCGGGTGAGATTGTCAGTGCTGTGAAGGACACGGTCGGTCGAAAGGAGAAACCATGGCATACAAAGTCCCGTTTGTTGACCCACGAGAACATTACCGCCGACTGAAGACAGAAATTGACGGTGCGATTAGCGATACCCTCTCCCGGGGCGATCTGGTTCTGCGTCACCAGCTCCGTGAGTTTGAAGGAAATCTGGCCGAATTTGTAGGCGTGAAATTTGCTGTTGGCGTTAACAGTGGCTATCATGCGCTTCATTTTTCGCTGCTTGCTGCTCAGATAGGCCCCGGAGATGAAGTAATCACGGTAGGACATACTTTCGTAGCTACCGTCTCCGCCATCGTCCACGTTGGTGCGACTCCCGTTTTGGTCGACGTCCGCAAGGATTACAATCTCGACCCCGACAGGCTTGAAGCCGCAATTACACCCCGCACGCGTGCGGTCATCCCAGTTCACCTAAATGGTCGGGTATGCGAAATGAACCGAATTCAGGCCATTGCGAGAGAGCACGACCTTATAGTCATCGAAGATGCTGCTCAAGCCCTGGGTGCCGACTTCAAGGGACAACGAGCGGGCTCTTTTGGGCTGACTGGCTGCTTCAGCTTCTACCCGTTCAAGATCCTTGGGGGCTTCGGAGATGGCGGAGCTATTACGACGAACGATGCGGAAGTCGCACGCGTCGCCAGGTTACTGCGCTTTAATGGGGAAGATCGCGAGACGGGCGAGTACCACTATCACGGTTACACGGCTCTTCTCGACAATGTGCAAGCGGCCGTCCTCGACGTGAAATTGCGCCACCTTCCGGACTGGGTGAAGCACCGCCGAATGATCGCGGGATTGTACCGGGACGGGCTCGAGGAAGTCGAAGGCCTGGAACTCCCACACTTTGGCAACGAAAGCTACGGAGACATATTCCAAAACTATGTAGTTCGGACCCCTTCCCGGGATGAATTGCGGGAGTACCTACGAGCCCAAGGTATTGAAACGCTAGTTCACTGGCCAAAGCCGATGTGGAAACACAAGAAACTTGCCCTAGAAAGTCCGCACCTCCCAGAGACGGAGGCGATTTGCAGGGAAGTTCTGTCTCTTCCAATGAGCGCGGAAACAACAGCTGAGCACGTCGAGATCACCGTACAGGCGATTCAGCGATTCTTTTCTTCGAAATTGAAGACAGCCGCCATGATGAATTAGCCGACGAAGGGGAGATCGGCACGGCTCTGAGACCAAACTGAGCGCACAGCACATCGCGTAGTCCGCGATTCGAGCATGTCCATCTCGCACTGTTTGCAGCTGTTTAAACGCGCATCGATCACTCTTGCGCCCCGTCATACATCTTGCGCAAAGTCGTGCCTGCTTTCGTGCTCTCAATGATCCCGATTCAACTTGGAAGCAATAGAACCTGATTCCTCTCGTTCGCACGTTCCCGCGTTAGGCCAATACGATGTTCTCAAACATGATGCTTCGGCGCAGAACTTGGTTCATTACCTTTTTCCAGGCCATGATCGTGCTTGGCGCCCTCCTCATTGCCTGGCTACTGCGATTTGACTTTACGTTGCCGTATCGCGGGCTATTGTTAGCGTCAGCGCCGATTCTCGTCGTGATTCGGCTCATAGCCTTGCGCATTTTTAATTTGAATCGTGGCTGGTGGCACTTCAGTGGTGTCAGCGAAGCAATTGACATTCTCAAGGCCGTCACTTTGGGATCGCTTGCTTTCTGGGTGTTTATGCGCACGCTCGGAATTCTTTCCTTTCCTCGCTCTATCTACCTTCTCGAGTGGGTGCTTACGGCAGGCTTTCTTGCCGGGGCGCGACTCTTGTCTCGTGTATTAGCTGACTCGACGCTTGAAAACGCTCAAGCTTCGAAAAAGGTGATTCTCATCGGCGCAGGCTTCGCCGCGCAAATGGTGATTCGCGAGATTGAGCAGCCAGGGAGCGGATTCGAGGCACTCGGTTGTGTAGACGATGACCCCACCAAACTCGGTATTCGAATCCACGGTGTGCCCGTTCTTGGCCGCGTGGACCAATTGCCGGAATTGCTGCCACGCTACCCAGCTAACGAAGTATTAATCGCCGTTCCCTCCGCAACGGGTGAACAGATGCAACGATTCGTTGAATGTTGTCATCGCGCGAGGATTCCCTCTCGAACTGTCCCTGCTCTTCGCGATGTCCTTAACGGCCGGGTGAGTATCCAGCAGGTCCGCGAGGTGCGCATCGAGGATCTGCTCGGGCGTGACCCGGTCGAACTTGATCTCGACTTCGTGAGACGTGAATTGGAAGGGAAAGTCGTACTCGTCACTGGAGCCGCCGGCTCAATTGGATCTGAGCTGTGTCGTCAGATTGCGACGTATCACCCACGGAGACTCGTCTGCGTCGATCAAAGCGAGACGGGTATTTTTTACTTGCAACAGGAACTTGGAATGCACCGACAAGATATCTTTGTCGTTGCCGACGTAACCGACGAGGCCCGAATGCGCGCCACCTTCCGGGAGCATGCCCCCCATGTTGTGTTTCACGCCGCTGCTTACAAGCACGTTCCGATTATGGAAAGAAATGTTCACGAAGCTGTCAAAAACAACGTTTTTGGGCTCCTCACTCTGCTGGGTATCGCCGAACGAAATTCTTGTGAGAAGTTTGTGCTGATTTCGTCGGACAAAGCCGTGAATCCGACGAACGTAATGGGTGTCACAAAACGAGTGGGAGAGCTGATCCTAGCTTGCCGCGCGGCGAGGTCTATGAAATGTGTTTCCGTTCGCTTCGGAAACGTATTGGGATCCAACGGCAGTGTGGTCCCATTGTTTCAGAAACAATTGCGCGACAACCTGCCTCTGACGGTCACGCACCCTGAGATCCGAAGATTTTTCATGACTATTAAGGAGGCTGTGGCTCTCGTCTTACAGGCTTTCACGATCGGTTCGCATGGTGAAATATTGGTATTGGATATGGGCGAATCGATGTCGATCTTGCGTCTCGCGAAAACCTTAATTCATCTTTCCGGGAAGACTGAGGAACAGGTCCCGATCCATTTTACCGGCCTACGTGAAGGAGAAAAGCTGTACGAGGAGCTCTTTTTCGCGCACGAAGAAGCGCATGTCACATCGCGGCACAAGATCAAACGTGTCCAGGGCATCCCGATGGAACAAGCGGTCCTTGCGCGGCACCTCGAGGAACTTCGCCACTCCATGACGATCGACGGCGCTAATCCGATCCGGAAAAAGCTGCGAGAGATTGTGCCCGAGTATTTTGAGCCTAGCCGCCGCGAAGAAAACCAGCAGACGGCCAGGCCTGCTGTATTGCGACATGTAGCGGGCCATACGTAGCCGCGCATTCGTTTCCCCTCACTTAATTACCTCCGCTCGACTTCCCTTCGATCCATCGCTTTCGCATTCTGCAATCACTGTCTCATACCTGCTAAACCGGATTCTCCCCAGAGAATTGCTGCCTGAATGCTAAGAATTTAGTGCAGTTGCAAGTCGCGGGTAACAGTCTGAGTGCTAGAATGTAATTATGAGGATCTGGCAATCCGAATTGCCGGACGGCCAAAGACCGTGGCGAAGCTAATCGAACTCGAAGTGAATGGCAGGAAATATCCGGTCCATTCCGACGCTGATACTCCACTCCTATTTGTTCTGCGTGAAGAAATTGGGCTGACGGGGACGAAGTACGGGTGTGGAGAGGGACAGTGTGGAGCGTGCACCGTACTGATCGGCGGGTCGCCCCGGCGTTCGTGTCAAGTGCCGGTGGGAGAGGCCACGCAGCCCATTAGGACAATCGAAGATCTCGAACAAGACGGCAGGCTGCATCCCCTACAGCAGGCATTTCTGGACCAAGAGGCGTTTCAGTGTGCCTACTGCACATCGGGAATGATCATGAGCGGTCTTGCGCTTCTGGAGCAGAACTCGAACCCGTCGGCTTCGGAGATTTCTCAATTCATGCAGGGCAATATCTGCCGTTGCGGAACCTATCCGCGTATCGTGGACGCGATTCAACAAGCGGCTAAATTGATGGGAAAGAAGGGGCGATGAGCGGTTCAATAGCAAAAATCGTTCCCGAGCCGGAGCGATACGAATTTCGTGAAAGCCCGATCCACCACTTTCACCCGGACCGCCGCGATTTCTTCAAATTACTCGGCGCCGGAATCATAGTTTTCGCGGTTGCCTCAGACGCGCTGGCGATGCAGGAATCGGGTGGAGCACGACGAACCCGCGAGGATGAGCTACCGAAGGACATCACTGCGTGGCTGCACATCGGTGAAGACGGCAGCGTGACAGTTTTCACGGGAAAGGTGGAGATAGGTCAGAATATCCGGACATCACTCGCGCAGAGTGTCGCGGACGAATTGCGTGTGCCATTCGAGAGTGTACGCATGGTGTTGGGTGACACGGATCTGACGCCATACGACATGGGGACATTTGGCAGCCGCACCACACCGACGATGGCTCCCCAACTTCGGCGAGTTGCAGCCGCAGCGCGCGACCTTCTTGTAGAAACGGCGGCGAAAGAGTGGAACACTTCTCCTGACAAACTGATCGCAGCGAACGCAAAGGTCACGGATCCCAGCTCGGGGCGCTCGACGAGTTATGCGGAGGTGGCGCGGGGTAAGACCCTTGCGCGGAATATTCCCGATGAAGATCCGATCACGCCCGCTTCGAAATGGAGAATTGCAGGCAAGTCGATACCGAAGGTTGATGGTCGCGCGTTTGTTACCGGACGGCACCAATACACGTCCGACTTGCGGCCCACTGGGATGATGTATGGCAAGGTTCTGCGTCCACCCTCATTCGGTGCAACGCTAGAATCTTGCGATCTAACCGACGCGCAAAAACTGCCGGGAGTTCTAGTCGTACGCGATGGCGATTTTGTCGGCGCAGCCGCCTCGAGCGAGAGCGACGCGGAAAAGGCAATTGCGACAATCCGTGCCAGCTGGAAGGAAACACCGCAACCTTCGAGCGATGAACTCTTTTCGTACCTCAAGCTCAATGTCGAGAGCGGTGATCATGGCGCAGTGACACAATCCGGCTCGATTGCGGCTGGTCTCGCAAGCGCGGCGCATCGCCTGCAATCAACGTACACCGTCGCGTATATCGCGCATGCGCCACTCGAGCCGCGCGCTGCCGTGGCAGAGTGGAACAAAGGAAAGCTAACGGTATGGACGGGAACGCAGCGGCCATTTGCCGTGCGCGATGATCTGACCGAGGCCTTTCATCTTTCGAGAGAAAACGTGCGCGTAATAGTGCCAGACACCGGATCTGCCTACGGCGGAAAACATACACCGGACGCGGCCCTCGAAGCGGCTCGGCTAGCTCGTGCAGCGGACAAGCCGGTTAAAGTGGTATGGACGCGGGAAGAGGAGTTCACATGGGCGTATTTCCGTCCGGCGGGCGTAATTGAAATCAAGAGCGGCGTCGCTGCCGATGGAATTCTGACAGCCTGGGAATTTCACAATTACAATTCGGGCGCCGCAGGGATTGCGACGCCTTACACCATCCCGAACCAGCATATTGAATACCATCCTGTTCGTTCACCTCTGCGGCAAGGCTCCTATCGGGGTCTCGCCGCGACTGCAAACCATTTCGCACGCGAATCGCATATGGACGATTTGGCGCGCGCCGTGGCGATGGATCCACTCGATTTTCGCCTCAAGAATATTCAGGATGCCCGACTGCGCGATGTGTTTCAGGCCGCCGCGAAGTCGTTCGGCTGGCCCGGAAAGAAGGTCAAGCGAGGGCAAGGTTTTGGTCTGGGAGGGGGAATCGAGAAGGGCGGCTACGTCGCGACATGTGCAGAAGTTGTAGCAGATGATGTGCGGGGCGTCCGCGTCGTGCGCGTGGTCACTGCATTCGAATGCGGTGCAATCGTGAATCCAGACGGTTTGCGCAATCAGATCGTCGGAGCGAACATCATGGGGCTCGGCGGCGCTCTCTTCGAAGCGATTCAATTTGCGAATGGCCGCATCCTAAACGCGCGATTCTCGCGGTACCGAATTCCCCGTTTTCGCGACGTGCCGGAGATACAAGTCGTGCTGCTCGATCGCAAGGATCTCCCGTCAGCGGGCGCGGGCGAGACGCCGCTAGTGGGTCTCGCCCCTGCCTTGGGCAACGCGATCTTCGACGCCACCGGCGCTCGGCTTACTAGCCTGCCGCTGGCGCCTCGTGGTTTTAAGACTAACGCTGCAGTCTCGAACAATCATAGCTGAACTGTAAATGCGATGAACGGTCTCGGTCCGGCCGAATAGGGATCCGGGTTTCCTCCAACGCGGTAAGTATGTCGACGAAGTCATGTCACCTCGACAAAGCCCCCAACCATGCCTTGCAAGTTCTGAAATTGCCGTCTCCTACCCGCTGGATCAGATTCTGCCCAGAGAACGCTGCCCCAATGGTGTCACCTGCCGATAGCTCTTCAGCATTTTGCATCGGCAAATTCAGTGTCATCTTCGAGTTGATTTTGTTGAGATGTTGATGAAGCTGAATGGGACCTTGAGGACATGTCAGGCGAGAATCTCAGCCACCAGCCCACTGACGTGTTCGGCAATGGCGGGAGCCGACGTCAGGCCGGGTGACTCAATGCCGATCAGCTGGACGACTCGAGGAAATTTTGGATCCAGCTGAATGATGAAATCCGCGACGCGCTTCTCTCCGTGTTTGGCCGGCGGTGTTAGTTTGGCGCGAATGCCGGAGTACGCAAGGAGCAGATCGGAAGGCTTGATTTCCGGTAGGAGAAGTTTTGCACCGATGGCGAACTGCTCGACAGATTGGCGATCTCGTTCGTAATTGCTTTTGTCGTCGAGATACAACGCTGTCGGGCCGAGCAAAACATTGCCCCAAACGGTCTTCGTGAAATGGACGCCGAGGCTCACTCCTTCGGGATGAGGCAGCGGGTAGACGGGGCCGCAAATTAAATGCTGCTTGGAGCGGACGAGTTCGCAATATTCACCGCGAACCGGGTAGATCTTATTTGCTGCCATCGGTGAGCCGAGCATGGCTGCGATTTCGTCGGCAAAGAGACCGGCACTATTCACTAGGCAGCGCGTTTCAATTTCACCGGCTGCGCTCACAACGCGAATTCCGTCGCGAGTGTGCTCTAGACGCTCGACGCTTGCATTGGTGACAATATTCGCGCCACGGTCTTTTGCGATACGGGCGTAGGCTTTCGTCAGTTCCTCGCTGCCGACAATTCCTGTGGAGGGCACTTCGATGGCTTCGAAGCCGCTCACGTGCGGTTCGCGCGCACGAATTGCAGCGCGATCGATGATTCGCATTCCTTCGACGCCGTTGGCCTCACCATTCTTCATCAGCGCGACGAGTTCTTGGGATTCAGCGGGGGACGTTGCGACGACCAATTTGCCCGTCTTGCGGTGGGGAACGCCGTGCGCCTTGCAGAACTCATATGTCAGCTCGTTCCCGCGCACGCAGAGCCGAGCCTTGAGCGAACCTGGCGGATAGTACAGTCCTGAGTGGATTATCCCGCTGTTTCGCGAACTCGCTGCCATCCCGATCTTCGGCAAAGCCTCCAAGACGAAAACATCGCTCCAGCGAGAGGAAAGTGCCCGCGCAATTGCGCATCCGACTACGCCGCCGCCGATGATCACTACACTCGCTTGTTCCATCTGTGACAGTTTATACGGTCGGGACAGCCCTCGTTATTCCAGTTGTTGGACGAAGCGACTTACCAGTGAACCATGGCATGGAGCGAACGTTGAAGCTGAACGACGCTTGCAGATAAATCGGGCTTGCGAATTGAGCGGAGTACGGACCGCCCGCGAGGTGATTCGGCACGTTGAAGTGATGAGCCGGGTCTGCGGCACATATGCCGGATCTGGCGATCGCGGTGAAATACAACCCGAGCCTCAAAGTGCTGTAGAATAAAACGGTTACTTCGAACCTCGTCATGCACTTTCTCGAGGTTCCGACCACTCCAGGATGACTCCTCTTTGTGCAGTGAACGGACCGTTCCCATCGGCGGTTAGACTGAACGACTCGAGCTGTTACCCCGAATCGTTTTTTTGCGCTCTCGTAAGTATTGGTAAGAGGCGAGAGCCTGCTTGACGCGAAGTCCATCGCATCGTATGCCTTCGCGAACGTCGTTCCTGTCATTATTCGGAAACCTGGAGAGGCTCGGGTAATATAAGGGGGTACATTTCGGGAGTTCGTAACAGCACTTGTTCGGGGGAACCGTTGAAGATATCTGTGATTGGCGCCGGCTACGTTGGACTTGTGACGGGTGGTTGCTTAGCGGAGATTGGCCACGAGGTTCTGTGCACGGACAACGACGCCGAGAAGATTGCGACGCTCGAGGCTGGACGGCTGCCTATCTACGAGCCGGGACTCGATGGCGTCGTCGAGAAGACCCGCAAACAAGGCAGGCTAAAGTTCAGTTCCAACCCAGTAGATGCGGTAGCGGGCGGCGATGCGATTTTTATCTGCGTGGGTACTCCTCCGTTGCCGAATGGCAGCGCCGACCTAAGTGCAATTGACCACGTCGCGCGACTCATCGCAAGCGAAGCGTGTTCCCCCAAGCTGGTAGTTGAGAAGAGCACCGTTCCCGCACAGACCGGTCAGGAATTGAAGCGCGCCCTTTCGGTCTACGGCCGAAAAAGCAAAGTGGAATTTCGCGTGGCCTCGAATCCAGAATTCCTGCGCGAAGGCACGGCCGTGGAGGATTTTCTGCATCCCGACCGAATCGTCGTAGGCGTGGATGACGAAGTTGCGGAGAAACAACTCCACGAGATTTATCGTCCGGTGCTGGAGCGCAAATTCAATTGTCCGTTTCACGCTCCAGCCAGTTGCCCGAACGTGCCGCTGCCAGCATGGCTGGTTACGACGATCAACAGCGCCGAATTGATCAAGCACGCGTCGAATTCTTTTCTCGCGTTGAAGATTTCCTACGCCAACATGGTGGCCGACCTGGCGGAGCGTTTGGGAGCCGACATCCAACAAGTGACGACCGCGGTGGGGATGGATTCCCGAATCGGCGGCAGTTTCTTGAACGCCGGTCTCGGATTTGGCGGCTTTTGCTTGCCGAAAGATTTGCAGGCTTTCGTGCACCTTGCGGAAAAGTCAGGCGTTGATTTCTCACTCCTTAAGGAAGTCGAAAAGATCAATCGTAGGCGCATTCACCACGTTATCGAGAAAGTCCGGCGGGGGCTCTGGGTAATGAAAGGCAAACCGATCGCCGTGCTGGGGCTCGCATTCAAGGCGAATACGGACGACATTCGCTTCTCGCCGGCCATCGACCTGATACAAACCTTGTTGGCGGAGGGAGCGACCGTTCGCGCCTTTGACCCGGAAGCTATGGAGAAGGCACGGGCTGTACTACCTCAGGTGAAAATGTCAGAGTCGCCTTATGAAGCCGCAAAAGACGCTGAGGCTCTGATCATAGCAACCGAATGGAAACAATTTCGAGAACTGGATTGGCCGCGCATGCACGACGCTATGATGCATCCGTTGATCGTGGACGCGCGGAATTTGCTATCTGGTCCCGAAATGAAAGCGCTGGGCTTCGAATTTTATTCAATCGGGCGGCCGGACTGAAAACCGGGTCGGTCTGATCGGATTGGCTTAGCGCTTTGGCGCAGCCGACCGATATGGTTTCGATTCCCCGTGCCCCGGCCTATCAAGAAGTTACGGGTCACCCGCACCACCATGATCGCAGTTGATAAGCGACTTAGCTTTGCACTATCTCCTAGTGATTTAGGCGCCACACACCGCACGCTTACAAAGCCCAACTAGGCATTCGTCTGGGCGCGATTGGCATTGGCACGCGACCGGGAACTGGGGTGCAATCCGTCTGCCCTCCGCCAACATTAGCGATTAACCTGCAGGCTAATTCCGAGCGTTTGCGTAAGTGTCCCCGATGTGGCGGTGACGGTTAACTGCGAAGTGTCAACGCTCGGCGAGCTCGTAACACTCAGCGCACAACCGCTCAGGATGCCTCCGGTTAGAAGTATCAGAGCGAAAAGAGCGAGAGCTGTATAGCGCTTCATTAGCGAAATCGCGCGAACTTGAAGCCGCAGGTAGAGCAACCCGAGAATCACGATGAACCAGGTCGCTATGAGCGGTTGGAGCAACCTCGCTGAACCATTGGTGCCTGCACTTTGCCGAGAGACAGCCGAGGATCCATTCGTTATCGTCAACATTGTGGGCTTTGCAACCCCGTTGAGCGTGAGCATGGTCGGATTGAATGATGCCGAAGTGCCCGCTGGGAGCCCGGAGACGCTGAATGAGATAGAGTTCGCAAATCCGTTTGCAGTCGGAGTCGCTGTAATTTGAATCATCGCTGGCTGTCCGGACGTGAGCGAAGCGCCCGAAGGGCCGCCGAGGCTGTAGCCGTCCACTGTGAAAACAGAGGCCGGCGACGTGCCCCCGCCCGGCGATGGATTCGTCACGGTTACGTTCGCGTTTCCCGCCATTGATACATCGCTCGCCGGAACAGCCGCCGAGATCTGGGTCGCACTAATGAAAGTGGTGGTCTCTGGCTTGCCATTGAAATTGACGACTGACTTCGCCACGAAATTAGTGCCATTTATTGTGAGGGTGAACGCGGCACCACCCGGCGCATGCGCCGGGCCAAGGCTCGATATTGTTGGAACCGGGTTATTAGGGCTGCTTATGGTAAAGACTTGAACTCCTGATGGTCCGGGAGTCGGAGCGGGATTTGTCACACTTACGTTCGCCGTTCCAGCGTTAGCGATGTCCGAGGCCAAGATTGCCGCGGTAATTTGGGTATTGCTTACGAACGTCGTTGCCCTAGCGGCGCCATTAAAATTCACAGTGGCGCCACTCACAAAGCCGACGCCGTTAACAGTCAGTGTGAATGTTGCCGAGCCGGCGACCGCGCTCGAAGGCGAAAGCGAGCTGATCGTAGGAACCGCATTGTTGATCGCAAACGAGACCGCATTCGATGTTCCGCCTGGACCTGGATTCGTAACGGTCACAGTTGCGGTTCCAGCAGTAGCAATATCGGCGACAGTGATTGCGGCGGTCAACTGCGTTGCACTTACAAAGGTGGTGGTCTTGGCGACACCATTGAACTTCACGACCGATGTGGAGACAAAACCAGTTCCGTTTACGGTGAGAGTAAAGGCAGCCCCTCCGGCGGTAGCACTGATTGGGGAGAGAGAGGTTACGGTCGGCGCAGGATTATTGATGGTGAAGGTCTGAGCGTTCGAGGTACCGCCGCCCGCAGGATTCGTAACCGTTACATTCACAGTGCCGGCCGTGGCGATATCAGCAGCAGGAATTGTGGCGATTATCTGAGTGCTGGTGACAGAGGAAGGAGTAATCGCGGGATTGGTGCCGAAATTCACCGTAGCACCGGCGACGAACCCCGTGCCGGTGAGAGTCAATGTGAAGGCTGCTCCTCCTGCCGTGGCGGAGGTTGGCGCGAGAGAAGTAAGGGTTGGTGCTGAAGCAGCATTAATCGTGAACGATAGATTGCCGGATGTGCCGCCGCCGGGCGCGGGATTCGTAACGGTCACAGTTGCGCTTCCGGCAGTGGCGATATCGGCAGCAGTGATTGCCGCAGTCAACTGCGTTGCGCTTAGAAAGGTTGTGGTCTTGGCGGCGCCATTGAACTTCACGACCGATGTGGACACGAAGCCGGTTCCATTTACGGTGAGAGTGAAGGCCGCGCCTCCAGCGGTGGCACTGGTTGGGGAGAGAGAGGTTACGGTCGGCGCAGGATTGTTGATGGTGAAGGTCTGAGCGTTCGACGTGCCGCCGCCCGCAGGATTCGTGACCGTCACGTTCACACGTACCGGCGGTGGCGATATCAGCAGCGGGGATCGTGGCGACGATCTGTGTGCTGGTGACGGACGACGGAGTGATTGCAGGATTGGTGCCGAAATTCACCGTAGCACCGGCGACGAAGCCCGTGCCGGTCATATTGAGCGTAAACCCTGTCCCTCCAACCGTAGCTGTCGCGGGTGTAATCGAAGTAAGCGCGGGCGCTGACACGGGATTAATCGTGAATGATAGATTGCCGGAGGTGCCGCCACCTGGCGCTGGATTCGTGACGGTCACAGTTGCGGTTCCGGCAGTGGTGATATCAGCGGCGGTGATTGCAGCAGTCAACTGCGTTGCGTTCACAAATGTAGTGGTCTTGGCCGCACCGTTGAATTTCACGACCGATGTGGACACGAAGCCGGTTCCATTTACGGTGAGAGTGAAGGCCGCGCCTCCAGCGGTAGCACTGGTTGGGGAGAGCGAGGTTACGGTCGGCGCAGGATTATTGATGGTGAAGGTCTGAGCGTTCGATGTGCCGCCGCCCGCAGGATTCGTAACCGTTACGTTCACCGTGCCGGCGGTGGCGATGTCAGCAGCAGGAATCGTGGCGATTATCTGAGTGCTGGTGACAGAGGAAGGAGTAATCGCGGGATTGGTGCCGAAATTCACCGTAGCACCGGCGACGAACCCCGTGCCGGTGAGAGTCAATGTGAAGGCTGCTCCCCCTGCCGTGGCGGAGGTTGGCGCGAGCGAAGTAAGGGTTGGTGCTGAAGCAGCATTAATCGTGAACGATAGATTGCCGGATGTGCCGCCGCCGGGCGCGGGATTCGTGACGGTCACAGTTGCGCGTTCCGGCAGTGGCGATATCGGCGGCTGTGATTGCCGCAGTCAACTGCGTTGCACTGACGAATGTAGTGGTCTTGGCGGCGCCATTGAACTTCACGACCGACGTGGAGACAAAAGCGGTTCCATTTACGGTCAGAGTGAAGGCGGCGCCTCCGGCGGTAGCACTGGTTGGGGAGAGGGAGGTTACGGTCGGCGCAGGATTATTGATGGTGAAGGTCTGAGCGTTCGAGGTACCGCCGCCCGCAGGATTCGTGACCGTTACGTTCACAGTGCCGGCCGTGGCGATATCAGCAGCGGGAATCGTGGCGACGATCTGAGTGCTGGTGACGGAGGAAGGAGTAATCGCGGGATTGGTGCCGAAATTCACTGTAGCACCGGCGACGAAACCCGTGCCTGTGAGAGTCAATGTGAAGGCTGCTCCCCCTGCTGTGGCGGAGGTTGGCGCGATGAAGTAAGGGTTGGTGCTGAAGCAGCATTAATCGTGAACGATAGATTGCCGGATGTGCCGCCGCCGGGCGCCGGATTCGTGACGGTCACAGTTGCGCGTTCCGGCAGTGGCGATATCGGCGGCAGTGATTGCCGCGGTCAACTGCGTTGCGCTTACGAAATGTAGTGGTCTTGGCGGCGCCATTGAATTTCACGACCGACGTGGACACGAACCCGGTTCCATTTACGGTGAGAGTGAAGGCGGCGCCTCCAGCGGTGGCACTGGTTGGGGAGAGAGAGGTTACGGTCGGCGCAGGATTATTGATGGTGAAGGTCTGAGCGTTCGAGGTGCCGCCGCCCGCTGGATTCGTGACCGTTACGTTCACAGTGCCGGCTGTAGCGATATCAGCAGCGGGGATTGTCGCAACGATCTGCGTGCTGGTAACGGACGATGGGGTAATCGCCGGATTGGATCCGAAATTCACGGTGGCCCCGGCGATAAATCCGGTTCCGTTGACAGTCAACGGGAAGGCCGGTCCTCCAACCGTTGCACTTGATGGAGTTATAGACGAGATGTGGGGCAGTGGATTGGCGCTGACCAAACCATAAACGTCGACTTCGGTGGAAGTTCCCACGTACACTTTGCCGTTGGCAACCGTGGGAACCGTGAACTTTACAGCATTCCCTGCCGCATCCCGCCCAGCGTTCTGGGCACTGCTGTAGAGCATTTTGGAAATGTTCGTGGCATCGAACGCGTAGAGCACTGCTGGTCCCGGTCCTGGCCCGGGTGAACCATACTGGCTACTGTCGATCGCCCAGACGATCGCGCTCCCTGCTGTCGTCCCATTCGAGGAGACCGACACGCCAGCACCAGGAAAGCCGATTTGAGGCGTGCTTCGGGTGACGTGTGTGAAGTCGGGAAGCCCATTGGTGATGGGGATCGACTTCATGACATCACTGACACCCCAGAAGTAGAGAGTATTGTTCCAATACGCAGCAGTGTTAAACATTCCATACCCGCCAGCACCCACTGCCGGGATACCCGACTCCTCGATAATTTCCGGGTCGTTCGGGCATCCCGAGCAATAGTGAGAATTATTCGTCGTCATCTGGTCCCGGTTGACAACGTAGATTCTCCCCTCTTTTCCCGCTTCCACCAGGATGTGCGGGAACGAGCCCGGTTGATCGGGAAGCAAGAGCACTCCACCTGACCCCAGGTCCTCGTCATGGCTATCCATGGTTGCCTGTTCTTCGGGCGTGAAGTAATCCAGCAGCGTCAGAATCTGGTTGGTGGTACCGAGTTTCAATATCGTGTCGCCCGTTTCCACTGGGACTTTCGTGTTATCGAAGGTGCCGTTTCCAGACGGGATGAAGATATTTCCGCTCGCATCTGCCGCAACGCCTGCTCCGCTCATCCAAAATCCGCCGAGGCCTCCATTAGGCGTCGTCACATACACACTCTTTCGTGCGAAGGTCGCCTGCGTCGTAGGCAAACAGCCAGCCGTGATAGGGACCGCCATCGCAGTGCGAGGCATACCCAATGTAGATCGTGCCGTTGAGAAGCAGAAGCCCGGGGCGATTCAGCTGATGCAAGTTGTCAAAAGAGAGCTGGCCGTTCGAGCTCCCGTCACCGGTTCCACTCACCGTTGCAGTAATCACAACCGGCCCGGGAGTCTTTTCATTCCCTGTAAGAAGATCCAGAGCATGCAGGCGGTGAAAATAGTTGGTGCCATTGGTGGACTTCGCTTCCACGTAGATGGTCTTCGAAGTGGGATCAATGACCGGTGTACTGGTAATCCCAATTTGCGGCTGCATATCGCTGCACCCGGTTGTCGTTGCAGTCTCGAGTGCCGTCTCGCCGGCGCCGGCGCCGTGCGCTGCGTCCACCAAGCTGGCCTTCGTTTTCCACAAAAGAACGGCGCTGGCGGAATCGGCGTCGTAGGCATACACGCTGTCGTTTTCCGTGGCGATGATCAAGACGTTGTGAACTCCGCCGTTGATGGTCACGCCCGGCACGTACAGCGGTTGGGCATACACCTGGCCATCGACCGGCAGGGCGAACAATTTTCCGAATTGACTCGGTATTGACGTTGGCCGTCGTCAGAATTGTCTCGGACGTATTTTGTCCCGTTCGCGCATTGTCATTGTGCTGCGTGAGTACGGGAGTTTGTCCGGAGGCAGGTGCTACAACTGTGCAGAAAAGAACGAATAGACCAACCGTCTGATAGACGTCGCAATTGAAAATGACACCGACGAGGCGCACAAGAATAGCGATGAAGGGCGAATCAGTTTTCCACATCGGACACGACCCCTGGCTTGGAGTAGTAACTCCCAGGGCGGAGGGCTGGGAAGCTGCAAGACCTTAACACAAGTGTTTCAATGAACGAAAGCGAAACTAAGCCAAAACTAAGTTGTAGCTGGACTAGAAGTTCTAGGTCTTGAGGCGCACTGTGTTCTATTGAACAACGCTAACTAATTCCATTCTGTTAACGATGCAGCGACTCAGGAGAGCTGCGGAGAGTCTCAATCGAGATCGAAGCTGGATTTGTAGTCTTTCGTGAGGCTTGGATCCTGGTCTTCCTTGCGAAGAAAACAATTACCGATGGCCAGCACTTCCATATCAGTGCCCATGAAGCAGCGGAAAGCGTCCTCTGGTGTGCCTACGATGGGCTCGCCTCGGACATTAAAGCTGGTGTTAACGATCACAGGGCAGCCGGTGCGCTTGTTGAACCTTTGTATGAGAGCGTGATAACGGGGATTAGTTTCCCTATGCACGGTCTGGATGCGGGCCGAATAATCGACGTGGGTGACCGCCGGAATGTCGCTGCGCGGTACGTTGAGTTTTTCGATCCCAAACAGCCCTTGCTCGGCCTCAGTCATCGGCTTACGGCGCTGTTCCAGCACATTTGCCACGAGCAGCATGTAAGGACTGTCCTGATCGAGTTCGAACCATTCGCACACATGTTCGCGCAATACGGACGGAGCAAATGGGCGGAAGGATTCGCGAAACTTCACTTTGAGGTTGAGCATGGACTGCATCTTGGGCGAGCGCGCGTCACCTAGAATCGATCGGCCACCCAACGCGCGCGGGCCAAATTCCATCCGTCCTTGAAACCAACCGACCGCTTTCTCAGATTCGAGGGCGTCGGCGCAAGCGTCGAGTAGCTCATCGTCGCGAAGTACCACGTACCTTGCACCAGCGGTAGTTAAGCGTCGTTCGATGTCCAACTGTGAGAATTCAGGGCCCAGATAAGAACCCTTCATGTTGTCGCAGTACCTGTTTATTTTGCGAGGTTGGCTCTTGAACGAGTGATAGGCGGCAAGCGCGGCACCAAGAGCCCCTCCGGCATCACCAGCCGCTGGCTGGATCCAGATTTTTTCGAACTGACCGTCGCGCAGCAGCCGCCCGTTCGCCACGCAGTTGAGCGCCACACCTCCAGCCAGACACAGATTCTTCTTTCCGGTCTCTGCCGCCAGAGCTCGCGTCATGCGCAATACAACTTCTTCCAATACGACTTGCACCGACGCAGCAAGGTCCATGTGCCTTTGCGTGAGAAGTTCTTCGGGCTTGCGTCGAGGCCCCTCAAATAGCGTATCGAACTTACTGTTCGTCATTGTCAGACCGGTGCAGTAGTTGAAGTAATCGAGGTTCACTCGGAAGGACCCATCGGCTTTGATATCTATGAGGTGGTCCAGAATCTGTTTGGCGAATCGGGGCGAGCCGTACGGCGCAAGGCCCATTACTTTGTACTCGCCCGAGTTAACCTTGAAGCCGGTGTAGTAAGTGAAGGCTGAATAGAGTAGCCCGAGCGAATGCGGAAAATGAATTTCCTTGATGATCTCCAATTTGTTGGCGCTGCCGAGCGCGACGGAAGTCGTGGCCCATTCGCCGACTCCGTCCATGGTGAGAATCAGAGCGTCTTCGAATGGCGAAGGATAAAAGGCGCTCGCAGCGTGGCTCTGATGATGTTCGGCGAATAGGAGTTTGTGTTCCCAGTCGAACTCCTTGCTGAATTGCTTTAGCTCGTTGTGTAACAGGTTCTTTTGAAATAGCTTCTCGCGCACCCAGAGCGGCATGGCCATCGCGAATGAGCGTAGCCCTCGCGGGGCAAAAGCGACGTAAGTCTCGAGCAGACGTTCAAATTTCAAGAATGGTTTGTCGTAGAAAGCGACGAAATCAACGTCAGAGAGTTCCACAGCCTCCTGCGCCAGACAGTACTCCACTGCTTTCGAAGGGAACCGCGAGTCGTGTTTCTTGCGGCTAAATCGCTCTTCTTGCACGGCAGCGACGATTTCGCCATCCCGCACGAGCGCAGCTGCACTGTCGTGGTAGAAAGCAGAAATACCTAAAATTCGCATCTGCGGGCAGTCGTTAGAAGAGCGTATAGATAAATGGAGCGATCGCGCTTCCTTGCGCGAACACCAGCAGCGCCCCAAGCGGCCAGCATCATCAATAAGATTGGTAGCAGCCAATACTTTTTGCGAGTACTCAAAAAAGCCCAGAAGTCTTTCAGAAACGACATCATCATACTCTCCTAAAATTGATTCGTCATCGTTTCAGGCGCCGGCCCCGGCGGCTGTCGTTCAATCCAGTAACTGCGCGCTTCGGGATCGCGTGATAGGCGCAACGGATCTTTTCCCAATATCCGGAACAGGAGCGCAGTGGGAGTTACAACTGCGTAGAACAACACCGCCGTAATCACCGGGCTGACGATGCGCCCCATAAGCAAGCCAACCTTCGTCCAATATTTGTTCAAGGTACGCAGCCAAACCGGTTTCCGAAGGGCCACGATCAAGAACAATCCACCCAATCCTAGCGCCCACCAACGCACCGGATGGTGTGCTCGCAACGGCGAGAGAGCCACGAGCACGAAAAAGACGGAAATAACAATTCCGAAGCCACGATCGGAGGAGCTCCGACTCTCCTGTTTTCGGTTCAGGTCCTCGTGATGAGAATACTTTTTCATAAGTTAAGTATAAACCATTGGTCGCATAGCCGGGTACGTCCCCTTTCATTGCAGTAGACTACTGTTCCTGATCGGCGAGCAATGGAAAAACGAGTTTCTCGGCTTCGGGTGAAAACGATCTGGGCGCGTATATTGGCTTTTCGCCTACGTAGAGGCGTGCCCCGGTACCATCGGTACGAGGCAGAATCGCACGCATTGGAACACGCAAGGGTGGACGGGCTACTAAGCCGCTCTGGGAATCCCCAGGGGTTACCGTCGCTGGGCGGGGCGGTTGGCAGTGCTTTGTAGCCCGTATTCTGTTCCTCGCAATCTGATAGCCAAAATACATCGTCCAAGTAACCGATTATGAATCAGCTAGATAATAGCCCAATTACTGAGCAATCGCGCTCAATGCTGCAAGAGTGCGCGTAAACTTAGCGAGTGTATTGCCACGAATGTGAAAACTCGTGGTCAATTTCAAAGCCCCTGGGATTTTCGGGGCATGCGTCAACTCACGCTTTGGCGCGAGCGCCAATTGCGATGAAATCGCTCGCGAGGAGTATTGCCTTCCGCGCGTCAACTGTTTACTTCTCGCGGCAACACTTCGGTGGTAGCGCTATAGTGAAAAAATGGCCAACTCAAAAATAACCACCCAAGAGGCGGCGGATATTCTAGGTATCGATATCTCCGTCCTTCGCCTGATGATGCGGCAAGGGAAAATCGCCGCGCCACCGATTCTCTTTGATTCCAAGACTAATTCAACTGGTCGGATGTGGTCCGAAGATGATATTGAGCGGGCGCGTGTTGCCTTGAATACTTCTGGCGTTAAATCTTGACGCTTGCTGCTTGACGCTCTTCCAGAGTCGATGGCATCCTGTCCCGGTTCCTCACAGCGCAGATCTGCGAATGGATGACGCAGTTCGTCTGAGTGCCGCGGCCCTGATGCTTGCTTCAGTTCTGGCGGCGAGAAAGATATGGAGGTCGACAAGTTGATTCCAGACGAGGTCCCGCAACTGCGATGCAGGTTGTTCTGCTGCTCGCGTGGGCCGAATTGGTATTTCGCCCTCTTGGCTGCAATCCGTCTAGCTGCGTTCCGCTACTAGGGTGGACACGGCGCGTTCATACATCTCGTGCGAAATTGGGCGTTGTTCGGAAGGGATGTTCACGGGTCGAAGCAGCTCCATTGGGAAAGGATTCAAGGTGGAAGGATCTTGAAAAAACTCGTTGTCTTTGATCTGGACGGCACGCTTGCCGAAAGTAAATCGTCTCTTGACACTGAAATGGCGGGACTGCTGCGTGACCTCCTCCGTGTCGCCAAAGTGGCAGTGATTTCCGGAGGCGATTGGCCGCAGTTTGAAAAACAGTTGCTCTCCCAATCTTGCCCATGACGAAGATCGGATGAATCTATTCCTGCTTCCCACGTGTGGAACAAAGTTTTTCCAATATAGCGGGGGAGATTGGAAAAGGACTCTATTCAGAAGATCTCACGGTTGAGGGGAAGGAGAAAATCGTCAGTTCGCTAAAAAAGGCGGTGGATGCAGCGGGCTTCAAGGTCGAGAAGATGTGGGGAGAGGTAATTGAGGACCGAGGAAGTCAGATAACATTTTCCGCATTGGGTCAGCAGGCACCCTTGGGAGAAAAGGACAAATGGGACCCTGATTTCAGCAAGCGGAAGAAGATCAAAGCGATCCTCGATACGTTTATTCCCGAGTTCTCTGTTCGCTTGGGTGGCAAGACATCCATTGATGTCACCAAACCAGGTATTGACAAAGCCTATGGAATCAGAAAACTGCGAGACCTCCTAGGCATCTCATTGGAAGAAATGATTTTCATCGGTGATGCTTTGTTCGTAGGAGGGAACGATTATCCGGCTAAAGAGGCGGGTGTTGTTTCTATCCCGGTTCGAGGGCCCAGTGAGACGAAACCAGTTACCGAAGCAATCATCGCCTGCTTAGGTGGCAATCACCAAGTGTGACCTTGTGAGGCGATTTGATGTTCGGATTACGGATTCGGCTTTTAACGAGATATGCGTCGGGAGTTCCTTTCTCAAGAATTAGATAAATGGGTAAATGTCGAGGACCTCTGCCGTCACCCATCTGGAATGAGCCCGGGTTCTCGTACTACTAGTAGGCTAGAGAAAGTACACGGGCGTGAAACCAACGTCACGCAGAAATAACAGTTCGTTTCGGAAAAAGACATCTTGCAGACATCGCCGACTATTCACATCGCTGTAATCCCTTAAGAATCATTGACGCAGATTGGTCCCACAATTGCTTCGTAAGCATTAGGGTTGGGGTTCGCGCGGCACTGTCGCGTCTGTTTTGAAAAGAGGACACTGATTTTGGGGCCCAGTCTTAGGAAGGGATTTTGCAGGAAGTCTTATCGTTGGCGATTCGAAGTTCTTGCAATTGTGGCTTTCGTGGGTCTTCTCGGCTGGTCAATCGAAAAGCCGAGTGCGGGCAGCCGCGATGCATCGATCCATCGGGACGAGGCCATTCGTTCGCCGTTTGAGTTTTCTCCTCTCGTCGTCCGCTCTAGTCTCAACGACCGCGACTCGGCCAGCAGGCGAGTGGTTTATCCCTACTCAATCATTCCCGGCGGCGCAGAGAGCGCGGCGGAGCTGCGAAGTGCGATGGCGTATGACCCGGTTGTTGCGGCGCACTACGCCGGATTTGATCTCGCGAAAGCTCGCGTCTTCCGAGTGCAGCAAGCCCGCGCCGTGTACGTCTCTTATCGGAGAGGGGACGATGTCTTCTGGACTTCGAAAAAATTACGTCTCGCTGTCGGCGAAACATTGATTACCGACGGCCAGCACATTTCACGGACTCGCTGTGGCAATCAAATCTCCGAGCTACCGCATACGCCCGTCTCACCGGTCGACGAGCCGGTGCCTGAGACACTTGATACTCCACTCGTCTCGCAAATCATCGAGCCCTTCGTCGCTCCCATCACTGGCGAGATCGCAGTCGATGGGGCGCCGGTCGGCGCCCTCCCGTTTGTCTCACCCGGTGCCGGAGGCGGTGGAACGACTGGGGAGCCTAGTCTTTCGCTCGTCCCTATAATTCCAGTCACCGGCGGCGAATTTTCGCCGTCGAATGGCCCACCTCCGACGCCGACTCCCGAGCCTTCCAGCCTCCTATTGTTTTCTACTGGCCTCGGAGTCGCTTGCCTGTATCGCAAACTCGCAAGACATAGATTGTGATCCGGACCGACGGTGGAATCCACGTCGCTTTAATGGAAATGGGGCCTGCTCGGGTCGGGACGTTGGAATTGTCCCGAAAGGCAGAAGAGCATCCAAGTGTCTCGTCGTGGAATTCCAAATTAGAATCGCCGCCTAAGTTTCAGATTGTGCCGGCAGCGTTTGCCATCATGAAAAACTCGCTTTTTCTGCTTCTCTTCCAGCTCCCCTGTGTCGCTATCCAACATCGCGATCGTCTGTTGTCGAGCGTGTAGATTGCAACCTTGTATGTTGCTGCCGCTACCCCGATCAAGGTCTGTCTGTGTTATCGGGAGACTGGATCGGGTGTCGGCGGGAGGCCGTATCACAACCTAAGGCGCAGACCTCGATTGGTGCGTCAAAAGGATTTGGTTGTTCCTACATGGTGCTCCGTCCCGATGAGCCGAATCTGAATGGTTACGCATCCATCCGCAACGCAGCAAATCGTTGAACTGTCTGGGTCCCGTTGATGACCAGCATACCGGAATCCTTCGTTTCAATCGTCCAGGATCGCATAGGGTCAGGGTGTGCCCTTGGGTTTTCGATTGGAAGCGTCCAACGGAAGAATTTATGCCGAACATTCAGGGATTCCAAAAACATGCTGATCGATTTCTCTGAAATAAGATTCCAGGGCGTGCTCGACGTTTTATCCCCTGATCGCCGTACGGTGGAATAGACGTCGAGATCTTCAGGGTTGAAGATCCCATAAACATAAGCGCTTCTCTTCGTGACCGAAAGCAAGTTGCGGAGCCACACTTCATAGTCTGGAAGCAGGTAATTGACGCCGCTCATGAAGACCACGTCAAACCGTTCCGTGGGCAGTTGATCTCCGGTATAAATGTTACCCACCGAGAAACGCGCGTCTGGCACCGTCTCCCTGGCTTTTGTGATGAACTGCGGTGAGACGTCGATTCCGGCCAACCTCAAGGTCGAGTGCAGCGACCGCAGGTAGTAAAGGAATGCGCCCGAGGCGCAGCCAATATCTAGAACCGTCGATCCGGTCGACAGTTGCGGTTCTGCCAAGCGCACTAAAAACTTGAAGAATTCCTTCGGTGGACAGCGAGGGTCTTCGTGCAGATAGAAGCCGTTGTGTTCCTCGATCTTGTACATTCGTACGACCCCTCCAAATCAATTGAGGGCCGGGCGGGCTTCGAATCGATAAAAGTCTGGGAATCAGTTAAGGAGCGTATGGGCTTCGAGAGGGAGAGATTATGTTCGCAGGACGCAGGACACGCGAAGAACATCGTCCGGGGTCTGGAAGGTCTGGATCAAGGGGTCAGTCGGAAGACGTAAGGCGGCCTGCCGACGCTGGATATCCACGAACACTGGCTGCCCTTGCGGGAGGATCTGAATCTTGACTACAGTCACGGCATCTTTTGCGAATACAACGAGAGAAAAATCGTTCGACGTGTCGTCGACGAGATTGATCAGTTCAGGAAATTCCCTGACTAGGAGGGCGCAGAACAACAAACCAACCATGATCGCGAGCGTCAATTTGATGCGCATCAGTGGCCCTCAAAGCTGGGTTCGGGCATTTTATACTATAAAGAGACCGACCAGAGTAAAGCTTCGAATCTTCCCCAGCGACTCGCGAGGGGAGTTTCAAACCTCTAGGACGTAGCGCCCTCCAATTCGACAAACGGCAAAAAGAACCGCCAAATACCGAAGGGTGCCGGAGTGCATCAGCGCGGAGCAATCAGGGGATGTCGCGCCGCATCGGTTACGGCTTCTGCCTTGTAGGGGGCGGCCCCCTCCAGCCCGGTTGTACGGAGGCGCACAAGAGTCGGGAGCGCCAGGAGGGTAGCTCTATTTGTTCTGCAACTCCAGGAACAAGACCTCTTCGTGCAACTATGGACCGGCTGCAGTTCCGATCGTTCGATGCCGAGTTCGTGAGTATACCGTTAATCGTGCTCGCAATCGTTTTCATACTCGTAATTGCCCCTAGCGCGATTAAGGCCAGTAGCAGCGCATATTCCGTCAGGTCCTGGCCCTTCTCTTCTTGCCAGAGGAACTTCAGCAGATTCTTCATTCTGCCCTCTCTCTTCGTCGGGCAGTCTTTCGAGGTGCTGACGAAAGGAAATCGAAACATAATATTGATGGGCCGTCCAGCCTATCGGGTGAACGCTGTACGGTGGATGCTTGTCTTCGGGTAAGGATAAGTCCTACGGGGACCCGACGACACCTGTAGCACTCGGTGGAACGGGTGTCGTTGTCTCCGGGTGCGAAGCCTGCCGAAAGCGAATCGGCATTCCAGTCAACAGTTGCAACACGTGCCCATGACGTCTTGCCGGTTATCGTTGCTGTAGCTGCCGGCATTTCCGATAGTCCCAGCTTTTCCTACTATCCCAAGCCAGTTCTAAATATTCCGCCTCCAAAATGGCAGGTCACTCCTTTGCCCACTAACGTTGTTGACCGAATGGCTGCCGTCCGCTATCAAGACAGATGCGTTCATCAAAGGTTATATTTTTTAAAGATTCTGGTTGTATTTGGGAGCCTACGGCACGAAATATGGCATCGATCTGAGCGCATCAAAGCGAAGCAGTGGGGAAGCGAATAAATGAAGGTATTCAGCATAAGTGGGAGCCAGATGCTTCGGGTGCTTATGATTCCGTTCGCTGGTATCATCGTGAGGAGTTCGGTGCGAACCCAAAACTGCGGAACTGTACTGCCCAATCATTCACAAGTACTTCGACTGCCGTTCCCGCTGGAGCGTAGGAACTCGTTTTCCAACGCGCGGAAAGTAAGCATGTGGTACAGCATAACCGGTTAGCAAGCACGCAAGCGGGGGATGGGAATAACTCGGAACACGGCGGAAACTCGGGAGCGTCTCGTGCAAATGGCTGGAATCTCTTTTGTCTTCACCGACTGGGCCCAGGTTGAACGTACGGAGCACAAAGGTGAGATAGGCACCGCATACTGGCAAACCAGGAACTTCGGAGATATCCGCGTTCGGATGGTGGAATACACGCCTGGCTATCTGGCGGATCACTGGTGCAGCAAGGGGCATGTGCTGTTATGCCTCGAGGGCCAGCTCCTTACCGAACTGAGAGACGGCCGGAAATTTACGCTCACGCCAGGCATGAGCTATCAAGTTGCCGACAACGCAGAAGCGCATCGTTCCTCGACAGCCACAGGGGTAAAGCTATTCGTCGTAGATTGACGTTGGGGGCATCCTAGAGGCCCGGTGGAACAGTGCCGGCAGCTCGGGGCGAACGGGAACCTTCTTCCCTGTTGCCTTTTTCGCCGACTAGCCAAGCCCGGTAAGCAGAATTCTAAGCGAGAAGCGCAGGGGAGGATTCCCTTGTTTGCTGATTTGGCCCAGCCATCGACGGCCGCTGCTGGATTCTTCCGAAAGCACCGATCCCACATAGCTCGCGATCTGCTTGCCACAATCAAAGAGGATCCTCGCAGCGGGTTGCGAGAAATACACCAACAATCAGAATCGCATTGAATCCAGTTTAGGCCCGTCGCATGTCAGCATCTGCCGTAGTTTTTTGTAAATCCTTTGCGCACTTTTTATTGATCGCGTGCAGCGCGCAAAATGATGCGCAGAATGCAGTGCATGTACAAGCAAAAGTGCGAGAGGTATAAGGCGAAAAGCGATTCGCGCGAGAATTTATGGGGTCTGATGGGGGATCGATTCTTTGGTGCGGGTTTCGCCTGGCCTTTAGTACTAAGGGCCCGAACCTGCAGGCTTTGTTTCTGAAAACAGGATTCAGCAGTAAGTGCAGCAGAAATCGTCCAAGGGCGAAGAAAATCGCCGTTTTTCCGGTGAAAAGCGCGCATGCCCGAGTTCGTCGCGGGAAATTGATCAGCGACGATTCGTGTTATCTCGTATGTAAATACTGTACTTCGGGCGTCTGCGGACAGTGGGCCATTTGAGCAGTCAATCTTCGCTGTCCAATTTTTGTCCGTTTGGCCAGTAGTTAGAACGTGTTGCGCTCCCTACACTGTTGTCGCCAGTGAAAATACAAGTTCGCATTCGCAATCATAAGACCTCCGCGCCAACCTCCCCCGATCCCGGCAATCACTCAACTTCTTCTTCCGATTTTTCCGCGCGCGGATCGTTTGCGGTGCTTTTTACCCTGGGATTGATTCTTGCAACCGTTGGACTTTCGAGCTGCGTCGGCCTTACAAACGCGGGA
>CAVOOU010000025.1:0-247820 GCA_963697645.1 uncultured Acidobacteriota bacterium
GTAGAGCAGAGGGATCATGGCGTTCGTCTGCGGCATGAGAGGGAAGAGAATTCCAGGGATGAGCCACGCGGCTGCTGCAAATACTGCCACGCGCATGTAGGCGTCGCGGTGGCCACGCTTTGCGAGCCACGCTACAGCTTTTCCTGCAGTGAGCATTCCGAGGTACCTGCAAGGATCTGCGCGGTGCCGAAGACGATGCCTGCGTGCGAGGCCGTCATGTGATGATTGCGCACGAGGAACGTGATTCCCCAGGCTGAGGTTCCGTAGGCGGCGAGCGCAGCGAATCCCATTCCGACGTTGAGTGAAAGGAGCGACTTTTTGTTCTGAGCGAAGTATTTGCCCACGGCCGATAGCGCGATCCGTTCGACTTTGATTTTTCCTTCGGCGTTTGCGAAAACTCGCGCGCCTTTGCGGGAGGGATCGCGAAGGCTGAGCAGCGCGAGGATGCAGAGAATTCCGGAGATTCCCAGGAAAATGAAAAGGGCTTGCCATGGCCGGACGAGTCCGATGACGGGAAGATCGAACATCTGCCTGCTGCCGAAGTAGCGGAAAAGCAGTCCGCCGAGAAGAAATGCGAAGCCGCCGCCAATGTAAGTGGCCATCGTGTAGACGCTGAAGGGCACGGAGCGTTTGGCGGGAGGGAAGGAGTCTGAAATCATCGAATAGGCGGCGGGAGAAAGGGTGGCTTCGCCGACGCCGACTCCCATGCGCAAGAGGAAAAGCTGGGAATAAGAATTGATCAGGCCGCAACCGCCCGTCATCAGACTCCACGTAAACATTCCCACGATAATCAAACGGGGACGGCTGATGGAATCCGCCAGGCGTCCGAACGGCAGGCCGAGAACTGAATAAAAGACGGCAAAGCTGAAACCGATTAGCAGGCTCATTTCGGTGTCGGTGATTCCGAGGTCGCGGCGAACCGGGGCGACGAGCAGATTCAGAATCTGCCGGTCAATGAACGAGAAGATGTAGGCGCAGAGGAGAATCGCGACGGTGTACCAGGCCCAGGCTGTGGAAGGATAGGCCTGTTCACTTTCTGCTGGTGCGTCTATAAGATGGGCCTTCTCGTGAGAGCTCACGCCCGCCACCTTGTGGTTCACAGAGTTGTGCGCAAAAGACCGATGCTTTATTGCATGCAATTGGGATTGGCGGCAAGTTTTCTATTGCTGGCATGCGTCGGCGCGTCGGGCGGGGCCCGATTGGGCCGCGTGAGTGGACGGATTTTTGATCCACAAGGCGCGCCGGTGGCGAATGTTCACGTTTCGTTGATGAAGGATTCCGGGATGGCTGAGCAGGCGGCGAGTAGCGATTCGGAGGGGCGATTTCAATGGGTGGATGTTGAGCCCGGCCATTACAAAGTGAGGGCTGAAATTTCGAGTTTCGCGCCGGTAAGTGCGGACGTGACGGTTGTCGAGGGGCAGGACGCGACCGTGGAGCTGAAATTCGTGCAGATCGCTTCGGTGCGGCAAGCTGTGACGGTGGTCGGCGCGTCAGCGCCTTCTTCGCTGACGCCCGATCCATCGGAGCGAATCGTGATTCACGACCAAGTGCTGGACGCGAATCCTGGGCGTCCTGGCGCGCCGATTTCGATTCCGGGCTATCCGATTGAGACGGCGTCGGGCGGAATCAAGGCGCCGCAATATTTTGCTCCGGGAGTGGCGGGCGATCATGGGGAGCCAATCGCGCAGTTTTATCAAATTGGGGATTTTCTGTATCCCAACAATCTGCCGGCTAACGCGCACGGGAATGGTTATGCCGATTCGAATTTTTTGATTGCGCCGATGATTGAGGCGGTGGCGATTGACGGCGGCGCTTTCAACGTGAGCGAAGGAAATAATTCAGTGGATTTGGCAGCGACGTATGTGCCACGGGAGCGGCTGAATTCATTCGTTGAGCTGACGGGCGACTATCGGGATATCGATCTGGTGGCGGGATGGAGTCCCAAAAATCCTGCGACGAATGCTTTCGTTGCGGTGGAGGCGGCTTATGGGAATGGTTACCTCGCGCGGCTCGAGCACCGGCAGCAATACAAGGTGAATGCCCTGCGGCAATTCAAATTCGGGCGGAACGAATTGACGCTGTTCGGCGTTGGATATTACGGGACTTCTTTCATTCCGGGATTGATTCCGACCGACACCTTCGTGCCGAACGATACGGTGGACAACCGGCAGTTCGATCGGACGAACACGGCGATTTTTGTTGTCAGCGATACCTGGCGGATTAACGACAAGCAGCAATTGACGATGTCCGGATTTTTTCGTGAGTATGCGCTGACGCTGCGATCGAATTTTTCGCCGGTGTACTCGACCACGCCGCCTTTCGCAGTGATCGGAGGCTTGATCCAGCAGAGTGAGATGCGAACCGTGGCCGGAGGAGGGCCGCTCTACACGCAGAAGATCGCGCCGTGGCTTTCGGTGTTGGCAGGAGTTGACTTGAGGCGCGATGCACCGCGCGACCTGGATTTGAAGGCGGCGAATGCGCAGGGAATTTTTGAGCCAGTGGCGAGCAACAATTTGACGCTGTCGTTTGTCGAGCCGTACATCTCATTTGACGGGTAGGTTGAGCCGATACATTCATTACGACGTGGGAGTGCGGCGCGAGGAAGTTTGGATCGACAATGTGGATAAGATCAGCCCGGCGAACTCGTTCAACAAGCTTGCGGGACTGACACTGCCGAAAGCGACGCTGACGATTTTGCCGCCGCAGAGTACGTTTTTTCCGACGGTCGCGTTCAGCTACGGCGAGGCATTTCATACGGAGGACCCGCGAATCGGCACGGGCACGATGGCGCCTATGCTGTTAGCGCCTTCGCGGCTTTATCAGCTGGTGCTCGACAAGACTGTGCAGAAATTTGATTTTCGAGTGACGCTGAAGCACGTGACGAACTCGCAGGAGCTGGCGAAGATCGACCCTGACACGGGATTGCAGGAGGATTTGGGACCGTCGCTGAACCGGGTGATCATCGTGGCGCTGCAGCGAAATTTTTCGCAGGGCTCGATTTCGATTTCGTATGCGCAGGCCGATGCGAGAGACCGGCTGACTGGCGAGCCAACACCGGAGGCGCCGCGATTGATTTGGGATGCGGTGGCGACGGAGAACCATCTGCCGCTTGGCTTACGAGGGCGCTGCGAATTTGAGTATGTGCGGGCGAAGCCTCTCGGCGATGGTTTTGTTGGCGTGGCGGTGCCGGAATTTCGCGGGGCGCTGTTGCGGCCGTTTTTGGATGGGCGGATGAGTTTGTCCACGGAGTTTTTAATCGCGAGCGGCTACACGGGACAGACGACGGGGACTTTTGCGTTTCCGACGGATGCTACTTTTCCGACGCCGTTCGAGCGCGTGGTGGGCGTGCCGCTGAAGCCGTACATCACGGTGAGCTGGACGTATCATTTTTCGAAATGAGGCGGGCTTCGGGCGTCGCTTGAAGTGAAGGCTGCCTAGACTTCGACGAGAGTAGCGGTGAGGCGGAGGCGGCCGGCCTTGACGGCGGATTCGAGAGCGGCAACGACTTTGGGATCGAAGCGCGAGACGGCGAGCGAGCGGATGCGTTCCATGGCGAAATCGAGATCCATCGCGGATTGATACGGGCGGTTCGTGGTGATGGCGTCGAGCGTGTCGGCGACGGCGATGATGCGCGCCATCAGCGGAATCTGGTCGGCGGCGAGACCGTAGGGGTAGCCGGCGCCGTCGAGGCGCTCGTGGTGCAATTCGATGCCGGGGAGCATTTCTTTGAGCTGCGCGACGGGGCGCATGATGTTCGCGCCTTTCACCGTGTGCTGCTTCATCAGGTCGAATTCTTCGTCGGTCAGCTTGCCGGGCTTTTTTAGGACGCGGTCATCAACGCCGATTTCGCCCACGTCGTGCAGGAGCGCGGAGATGCGCAGGCGGTCAAGATCCTCGGACGTGAGCTGCAGATATTCGCCGATGATCATTGAATATTTCGCCACGCGACCGGAGTGACCGCGCGTGTAGGGATCCTTTTCGTCGATGGCGGCGGCGAGCATGCGGATGGAGCCAAGGAAGAGGTCGCGATTTTCCGCGGCGGCTTGCTTCAGGCGTTCGACGTAACGCTCGATATCGCCAGCCATGTGGTTGAAGGTTTCGGCGAGTTCGCGGATTTCAGCGGCGCCGCGCACTTCGACGCGCTCGTGAAATTCAGCGCGGCTGATGGCGCGCGTGGAAAACACGAGGCCGCGAATCGGCCGCGTGATTCCCACGGCAAAAAGATATCCGAACATGAGTGCGACGAATGTTACGCCGACGACGAATGTGAGCGCCTGCGTGGTTAACTCCTGAACGCCGGCGTCGGTGCGCGCTTCGTCGAGGCCGCGCTCGGCGATCACGGCCCAGCGCAACTCGGGAATCGTGCTGTAGGTGCCGATCATTTCGACTTTTCGGCCTTTGATTTTTCCGGGCACGGAGAAATGCAGCGTTTCCGTAGCGCGCAGTTCCTGCGGCAGGTCTTTGAATTTTGTGACCAGCGGCGACGTGGCGCAGAGATCGCGGCCGGGGACCATCTGCTCGTGTTCGGGTGCGCAACAATGTGGCCGTGCACGTCAACGATGAAAACGGTGCGATCGCGAACGCTCGCGTCGCGCAAGCGGCCGAGCAGATGGTCGATGGAAACGACCGATGCGAACATTCCGCTGAATTGACCTTCAGCGAGCAGCGGAATGGAGACGACCAGCGCGGGGCGGTTGTCCTGGCCTACGCCGAATGGTTCGCTGACGGAGTTGAGGCCTTGAATGCTGGCGGTGAAGGCGCGCTTGAGCGCCACTGCGACGAAGGGATCGGCGTCGGCGCGGAAGCTGCCCGCGGATTCGCCTTTCGCCTGCGTGTTGACGGCGGTAACGTAGAGAATGTCTGGATTATTTTCGACGAAGTTCTGCAGCAGGCGCGTCACTGCGGGGCGTGCGAGGGCTCGTCAACATTTTGAATCCAGCCGGTCAGGGCGAGAAGCTGGCGCTGGCTGAGAAGCTGTTCGCGCAGGCTCGATTCGAACTGTACGGTTTCGCTGGCGAGCGAACGCGTGATTTCGTTCTGCTGGAGGCGCTCGGTGTCCTGGAGCTTCTCTTCGCTCAATCGGAGCACCTGCCGGTGATAGAGCCACAGCGGCATGACGCTGACGGAGCAGAAGCGCGCCCATCACGATCCAGAGGATGCGCAGGCGGCGTGTCGTCAGCTGATTGAGGGCGTTGATGGGCACAGGGATTCCCAGCCTTAATGCTATCGGCCGGAAGCGAATGCGCACAACAGAACGAAAGTACTAGAGTTGGCGGATAAGTCACATGGGTTCAGGAGGTTCCGGAGGTTCGGGACTCTCGACTCGGGGAGGGTCACTTGCGGAATTTCAGGCGCGGCTCTTCTCCTGCTATTAAGCGCTCGATGTTGGAGCGATGTTTCGCGAGGATCAGCACTGCGATGAGGATTGTCCCCAGACTGACAAATTCCGGGGGCGCGTGGCCCGGAACGTAAAGGATATAGACCAAAACGGGCATCGCAGCGGCGGCGGCGATGGAGCCGAGCGACGAGTAACGCCAGAAGACAACCACGATTAGCCAGAGCACAACTGCCGCGACGACTGCCTGCCAGCAAATGGGGATGAAAACGCCGAGTCCGGTGGCGACGCCTTTACCGCCGCGAAATTCGCAGCCAGACCGGGAACACATGGCCGATAACCGCGAAGATTGCGCCTAGCATCATCCAGCGGATGTTCCAGCCGGTCCAATGGCCCGCGATCGAGACGGCGAGGTAGCCTTTTCCGGCGTCGAGCAGCAACGTGAGCGCGCCGGCGATGGAACCGGCGTTGCGAGTGACGTTGGCGGCGCCGATATTTCCGCTGCCGATGCTGCGAATATCAGCGCCGCCGAATGCCTTGACGACGAGCAAGCCGAAAGGAATCGAGCCGAGGATGTAGGCGACGACGGGAATCAGCGTCGTGACATTCACAAGGGACAGGTCGAGAGAAGCGAACGGTGCGGCGGAAACGATCATTTTCTTTTGCTATCGGTTCCTTTTGCTAGTGTGCTTGGGCGGTTGAGCCGCCGACGAATGGAAAAATGAAGCAACGCGATTATATTGCGCGCCGGTTGATTTCAGTAGGCTTTCGTAGAGGTGAAAATTCGTCTCGGTTGCTGCTCCGAAGTCGGTTGACTTCATGTCGGTCGCCGTTTGAACCACTGCGCGGACGTCTTCGTCCGATCTGAATCGGGCCAGGGTGAGGTGAGGCGTGAAGGGGCGCGTCTCGGCTTCGATTCCCAGCGGCACGAGCCCTCGATCGATATTGGCGGCAAGCTCCGCGAGATTTGGCGAAGCGGCGATGCCACACCAGAAAGCGCGCGGACGGTGCTCGTTGGGGAAGAAACCCATGCCGCGGAAATGGAGCTCTACGGGCTGTGCGGCGTGGATCGAGGAGAGGGCGGTTTGGATCGGGCTCAACTTTTCATTGTCTACGTGACCGATGAATTTCAGCGTGATATGCAGATTTTCCGGACGTATCCAGCGCGCGGCTCGGGACTTTGGCTGGAGCTTTGCGATCAGTTCTGTGATTGCGTGGCGGACTGGGTCCGGCAAGTCGAGCGCAACGAAGAGGCGCACGGCTATGGCCGGTTGCGCGGGAAGAGAAAACAGCGGCGCACGGAATCAAGGGCGGTTTGTGAGGCGTGCATGCGGATTCGCTCGCGGTCGCCGGGGAATTGGAAACGGCGTTCGCGTGGACCTCGTTCATCGGCGATGCCGATGTGTACGAGGCCGACTGGTTTTTCGGGCGTGCCGCCGCCGGGGCCCGCTATGCCCGTTACGCCCACGCCTATCGTTGCGCCGGTTCTCTTGCGTATGCCTTCGGCGAGAGCCAGCGCTACTTCGGGGCTTACTGCGCCTTTGGCTTCGATCAGCTCTGCTGGAACATCCACCAGCGCAGATTTCAGTTCATTGCTATAGCAAACGACGCCGCCTAGAAAATAGACGGAGCTTCCGGGAATATTCGTGAGGCGTTCGGCGAGCAGGCCGCCTGTGCAGCTTTCGGCGACAGCGATCGTGGCGCGATTTTCTGTAAGCACGCGGGCGACGACTTCCTCAATCGCTTCGCCTTCGGTGGAATAGAGATGTTCGCCGAGGGCGAGTGCCATGCGCTTCACCATTTCGTCGAGAATCTGATTGGCTTTGGCGGGATCGTGCGACCAGACTCGCGGATGGAGTTGAATTCCCGGCGGCGATGCGAGGATTGTGGTTTCGGTGTCGGGGTAGAGCGCGTAGAGCGGCGAGACGCGCTGCTCGACTTCCGATTCCGGCAGTCCGGTGATCCGCAGGTCGCGGGTGAACAGGCGTTCGTCATGACCAAGTCTCGTGAGGCGCGGCCGGATCTCCTGGTCGAACATTGCGCGCAGCTCTGAAGGAACGCCGGGAAGCAGAATCACAATGTGGCCTCTCGCTTCGATCCACAAGCCGGGAGCGCTGCCGCGCGGATTCGGAATTACCGTGGCGCCTTCGGGAACCATCGCCTGGCGGCGATTGATTTCGGGCATCACGCGCCCGAAGCGGCGGAAAAGTTCCTGGATGTGGCGGAGCACGCCTTCGTTCAATTCCAATTTGCGGCCGAGCAGGTCGGCGACAGCTTCGCGAGTGCGATCATCGTCGGTGGGGCCGAGGCCACCACATGCGACAACCAGATCGGCGCGGTCGAGGGCTTGGCGGAAAGATGCACGCATGTCGTCGAGCGAATCGCCCACCACGGCTTTGTGCACCACGCGGATGCCGACTTGATTCAGCCCGTCTGTGAGAAATAGAGAATTCGTGTCGAGGCGGTAGGGCGTGAGCAGTTCTGAGCCGATGGCGATAATTTCTGCCCGCATCGATGGGCGCTAACCGAAGAGCGGAAGACCCTCGACGTCCCAGTCGAGAGAGTAGATGGCGCTATTGGTGGTGATCATGGCGCGGCGGCTGGGCATCAGCGCGAGGCCGACGATGTTGCTGCCGCCGAGGACGACTTCGCGGCTCCGCGTGAGGAGTGAGCCGGACGATGCCGCGGCGGCCGCTGAAAGATGCCGCGACATAAAGGTTGCCGAAGCGATCGAAGGCGAGGCCTTGCGGGCGTCCGAGGCCGCGGAAGAAAACGCTGACTTCGCCGCCGGGAGTGATTTTGTAAACGCGGTCGAAACTCGACGTCGTCGGGCCGGTGACGTACAGATCGCCGGTGGGACTGAACGCGAGATGATATGCGGCGAGCGAGGGCTCGAGCGTTGCGAAGACGAAAATTTCGCGGTCGGGGCCGATTTTGAAAATCGTGCCGCTGCGATCGCCCACGTAGAGGCTGCCAGCTTTGTCGAATGCGAGGCCGGTGGCGATGCCCATGCCTTCGATCCATTGCATGGCGCGACCGTCGGGGGAAATGCGGTGAATTGTGCCGTCGTTGCGGCAGGAAACGAAAAGGTAGCCGTCGTGGTCGATTGCGAGGCCGGTGGGATTCATCAGCTCGGTGATGAACGGCTTCACGGTGTGATTCGAGGTGATTTTGTAGAGCGAGACGGGAACTTTCTGGCCGCGCTGGCCGCTGAAGGTGACGTAGACGTTTCCTTCGGAGTCGACGGCGGGGCTGGCGACTGGGTGGAGGTTGTCGGCGATTTGCACGCCGAGCGCCATTGGGAACGGAGCGCTTTCGACGCTGCCCATTTTCACGCGCACTGCGCCGCCTTCAGCGCCATCGGGGACGCGCGCGATCAGCATATTTTCGGCGGCCATCACGAGACTGCCTTCCGCGGCGCCGAATTGAACCTGGGCGCGGGTGTGGTTGCGCGTGTCGAAGCCGCTGCCTTTGATCGAGACTTCACCGCCCGGCAGGGCTGCTGCGGGGGTGACGCTTTCGATTCGAGGTGTGCCGTTCGATTTCAATTCGATTGGTCCTGTTGATGCCACGTTAGGCTCGAAAGTCAAAACCTGCCGGTCTGCCCTTCGCGGGCTCAGGATAAAAAGACCGGCGCTACAAAACTCAAAGAAAACCTGCCGGTCTAAAGACCGGCGCTACAGAACCCAAAGACCGGCGCTACCGATTCAAAGGCCGGCTGCGCGGGCTAGCCACAATCCGATTGCGGCGTAAATGCCTGCGATCCAGTCGTCTGCCATGATACCCCAGCCGCCGGGCAGGGACTCGGCTTGTCGGGCTGGGAACGGCTTCCAGATATCGAAAACGCGAAAAAGTATAAAACCCAGGAGCAAATATTTCCAGTTGAGGGCGGTATGAGCGTCGATGAGGCCAATCGCAAGACCATCCCATAGTGGTCCGGGTGGCTTCCACCAAATAGGTGCGGCCAAACCTAACACCAATGCCAAATGCTGTCCTGAGACTTCATCGATCACAACCTTCTGAGGGTCCTTTGTAGCCCAATAGATCGATGCGCGGTGAGCAGACCACAAGCCGACGACTCCTACCACAAACGCAAGCAAGACCTGTATGCCTAGAAAAGGGTCGAACTCTTCTCCACCAAGAAACGAGATGCTTCCCAGCATTTGGTCCCGGGAGACAAGACCGAGAGAGAAAAGCAGCCAATAAGGAAGCATCGCGAGTAGGAGGCCGCCGACTGAACCAAAGGTGCCTGGGGCGACTGGGATGTAGCCGAGGCCGCAGGCGGTGGCGATGAAGAGAGCGAAGCGCGGTTTGCGCTCGGCTGTGGCTGGCGCGGGCGATGCGTCGGAGACGCTTGGCACTGTGCCTGAGTCGGCGCTCATCCGCGAGCGTCCTTGGTGTCGTCTTTGTCGTCGGGGTCGCTTGCGCGCGAATCTTCTTCTTCTGATTCGTCGAAGACTGGGTTGCTGATTACGTATTTTTCGCTGGACCAGTTGCCGAGGTCGAGTAGGCGGCAGCGTTCGCTGCAGAATGGGAAGTCGGCGCTTGTTTCGGAGTCGGTTGGTTTGTGGCAGATGGGGCAGCGGCGCTTCATGGGTTCTATAGTAAGGCTAACATGGATGGATTTTGGTGGGAGTTTGATCCGGCGCCAGTAACAGAGTCAAAAGAGCCGGCGGGACGCCGGCGGTACGGAAGTGCAGCGGTGCCGTTTGGGATGCTGAGGTCTGGATCGCTTGTGCGGAGATTGAGGGAAGGCCCACGACGAGGATGGCGTCGTCGTGGCTGCCGAAGTTCAAAATCGCCGGCCGGAGGCCAGCGGTACGAGAACCCCGGTGAGTCTTAGCGGGACGCTAGGATTGGGAATGGATTTGGCGACGGCTGCGCTGCTGTGATTTCTGCGCTGATTGTGCGGGCTTGCGGCGCGGCAAATTCTATCGCGCGGGCGATCAGGTCGTAGTCGTTTGATTCGGTGATTTCTGCTGTGGCCATCGTGCCTGGTGCTGGCAAATTTTCGGTGTCGTTTACGCCTTCGAATTCTGTGATGTAGACCTTGCCGTCGATTTCTGGGGCCATGCCTTCTAGGCGAGCTTCCCAGATTAGATCTGTGTCCTTCGAGGGGCCTTCTAGCATCACCTGCTGGCTCTGGCCTATGCGCTTGCGCAGTTTGCGGGCGGAAATTTTCTTCTGGATTGCCATCAGGGTGTCGCGGCGGCGGGCGATGGTTTCGTCGTCCACTTTATTTTCGAGGGCGAAGCTTTTCGAGGTGTCCTCGTCGGAATAGGCGAAGACGCCCATCCAGTCGAATTCGGCGGCGCGGACGAAATCGCAGAGCTCGCGGAAATCCTTTTCGGTTTCGCCGGGGAAGCCGACGATGAAGGACGTGCGAATCGAAACGCCGGGAATTGCTTTGCGCGCGCGCTCGAGCATTTTGAGGAATGCGTCGCCGCTGGAGCCGCGCTTCATGCGCGCGAGGACGCTGCGGCTGGCGTGCTGCAGCGGCACGTCGAGATATTTTGCGAGGCGCGGGTGCGCTGCGATCGTGTCGAGCAGGCGCGGCGTGATGCGATTCGGGTAGCAATAGAGGAAACGAATCCAATTGAGATCTTCGATTTGGGCGAGACGCTCGAGAAGGATGGGGAGGCCGTCGCGCAGGCCGAGATCTTCGCCGTAGAAGGTGGTGTCTTGCCCGATCAGCGAAATTTCGCGGACGCCCGCGGCGGCAAGGTTTTCTGCTTCGCGCACCACGGATTCGAAGCGGCGGCTGCGGAATTTGCCGCGCAGCTGCGGGATGACGCAGAAGGTGCAGGGATGGTCGCAGCCTTCGTTGATTTTGATGTAGGCGGTGTGGCGCGGGCGTGACGAGAACGCGCGGCGTCAGGTCGTGGTAAAGGTATGACGGCAGGGAAGCGTTGTTGCCATCGGAGCCCTCCGGCTGGAGCTGGCCTTCGCAGGCTTCGAGGATTTTGTCGACTTCACCTGTGCCGATGACGGCGTCGACTTCGGGAATCTGCTCGCGAATGTCGTTGCGGTAGCGCTCGACCATGCAGCCGGCGACGATTAGTTTCTGCGCGCGTCCGAATTTCTTGTACTCCGCCATTTCGAGGATCGACTGCACGGATTCCTGCTGCGCGGGGGCGATGAAGCTGCAGGTGTTGACGACGAGGACGTCGGCGTCACCTGCGCGCGGCGTGATTTCGTAGCCTGCGCGCGTGAGGATGCCCATCATCACCTCGCTATCGACGAGGTTTTTCGGGCATCCCAGGCTCACAAATCCTACTTTGGGCATACTTGCGCGCTTCCTTGGGGTAATCGCAAACACACGATTCTAACACGCCGCGGCCGCTATGTACTCGTCTCGACGTCGTCCCATTCGAGATCGTCGACATTACAAATCCAGTTGAGCCCATACAAGCGTTCGGTCAAAATCGAATTCATTTTGGTCCATTCATGCTCGTTCAGTGCGCGGAACGGCTTGCCAAACGCGGGGAAGTCACCTTCGAGGCATCGGAACAGGCCGTCTTCTTCTCCTTTCGCTGCCGCATGATCGGTGATCGCTCTCAACTTCTCCTTGGACACCTTATGCTCCCTTAGCTTTTCTTCCGAATAGTGTTCGAGTTTCCACGTTCGGGAGCGCCAAAGCCAAAACTCAGCGACATCTCGCTGCTTGTGTATCTCATCCGGTGGAAGAAGCGAGGCTTGCTTGCGAAAAACAGACGTCTCCTTAAGCAGCCAAGCGCCTTCCAGGACGTCTTCCATTGGAATCTGTACGTCTGCCGACGGCATCGGCTGAATTATTTGCAACGCCCACTCGAGTGTGACAAGAGCCTCCCGACGCCAGTTTCCATTGATCGTTTCCTGGCGCGTCCACTGTCCCGCCGGTTTCGCCATGTACGCCCTTTCCTGCGGCGAAAAGGCCTGCGCGAGGCCTTCGCGTTCGGCCCACTTCGCGATTACGGACGACGCATGTTTCGGTTCGACGCCCATGTACGCATCGAAGCCCGGCGAAGAATCTCCGGTTGCGATGAAATCTTCAGCTATGGCGCGAGCTACCACAGCGGCGAGGCACAAAGCTCGCGTGAGGACTTCGTTCGTGGGGCGCGTGAGGCGTTCCGTCACGGCGCTATGCTAGGACAAAACGGCACTGGGAGGTAAAGAGCTTCGAGATCACGACGTCTGTTTGCGCGAACGCAGGGTGTCGCGGATTGAGCGGAGGAGGGAGGACATTTGCTCGATGGGGGCTGCGTGTTCGCCGAAACGGGCGGATTGGTACAGTTCGGTTAATTGGGCGACTGGGGATGAAATCTCGGATGAGGGGATTCCGGCGACGAATTCGAGGGGCGTTTGCGATTCGGCTTTCTTCCAGCCGCGCTTTTCGAGGAGGCGCAGCATTTCGCGGTATTCGAGGGCGGCGAGCGATGCCGTGAGATTTCCGGCGCGGCGGGCGCGCAAACTCCAGCGCGCGACGACGTAGGTGATTAGAGGGCGGCCGCGCAAGTACATCAGCAGGGCGACGAGCAGCACGAGGAGCGTGGGCAGGAAGTACGGCGAGGCTTCGATTCGCTTGTCGAGCGCGAGAATCATCTGCATCAGCTGGCGCTGCTTTTCTTTGTAGTATTTTTGCGCGCGGTCGCCGAAGTCGTGCGATGTGCGCTGCACGTTCTGGGCGAGATTTAGCTGGTGGCCGAAATCGTAGTTGACAATCCATTCGCTCCACGCGAATTGAAACCAGTCCCAATACATTGCGAGGCGCTCGAGCAATCCGCCGGGGCGCGCATTGGCGGGCGGAGTGGGGTCGAAGGTGATCCAGCCGTAATCGGGGAAATAAATTTCCACCCATGCGTGCGCGTCGCTGGCGCGAACGATGTAGTCGCCGCCTACGTCGTTGTATTCGCCCGGTAGAAAACCGGTAACGTAGCGCGCTGGGATTCCCTGCGTGCGCGCGAGGATCGTCATGGCGGAGGCGAAATATTCGCAGTGGCCGGCGCGGCGGTCGAAAAGAAAATAGGAGAGTGGATCTTTGCCGTGGGGATCGGTGAGGTCGAGCGAGTAGCCGTACTTTGTTTTGAGATACGTTTCGATTCTCGAGGCTTTGTCGTAGGGATTTGTTGCGCCGCTGGTGATTTGCGCGCCAAGCTTCGTGACGCGAGGGTCGAGGGCGGGCAGCTGCAAATACATTCGCCGGGTGATTTCCGGATAATCGGCTGGAGCCTGGCGAAGCTCGGGTACAGGAATCACGGGTAGCAGGGAATCGGCCTGGTAGCGGACTTTCGTTTCGTTGTGGAAAGGATTGGAGAGCGAGCCGGTCTTGTCGTAGACGAGAAATCCGGAGCGCTTGGTGGCATCGGGGCGATCCGTTTCGTTGGTGAACCTTCCTCGCACATCCACCAACTTTAGGGCTACGAAAAGAGCGTCACTCGCGATCGGCTCCATCAGGACTGTGTAGTGCAGCGGGTAATATTCGCCGCGCGCGGGCATCGCAGGCATCAACCGATAGATGCCGTCGCCATTGGGGCTGACCACGGTGGGATCGTGATTGGGCGTGAACCAGCGGCGGCCGTCAAAATCAGTGAAGGCGATGCCGCGCCAGTGGACGTTGGAGGCGCGCGAAGGATCGCCATCGATCTTGATGCGCATCACGACCGCGGGATTTTTCTTGATTTTGCCGATGGCGCCGAGAGTGACGCTGTCACTAAAGCCCGTCATCAAGGTGGGCTGGATGTTGATGGCGCTCATGTAGCCCGCGGTGAAGCGAGGAATTATGAAGAAAAATGCGGCGCCGACGACGAGCGTGCCGACTGCGACAAGAATCGAGGTGAGACCGAGCGCACGATTTAATTTCTGGGCGAGCGGAGTGCCGGGCTCGAGAGCGGGGGAAACAGCTCCCTGCGAGCTGCGCCGGATTTCAAGCGCGACGAAGGTGGAGACAGCAAGCACGAGAAAAATCGCGAGCGAAATCAGGAAGCCCGTTTCGACGGTAAGAATCGCCGATGCCAAAATTGCCGCGAATGCCAGCACCGCGAGAAAGGCGTAGTCGCGATTCGTTCGCGCCGAATATAAGCGCACGATCACCGCAAACAGGAGCAAATGAATCGCTGAGAGCAGCGCGGAGTAAAGAGCCGGATTCGGCGCGCCTGCTGCGAGATTGCGCGAGATCACCCAAAGATCGAACGGGAAAAATAGAAAATACGCGAGAACCAGCCACGTGGCCAGCCGCACGGAAAGCTCAGGTCCTTTTCCGCGCCAGAGCCGGAAGCCTTTATAGGCCAGCGCGAGAACCGGCACGACGCTCGAAAATGGATCGAGTTTGCCGGTGGAGACGACGGCGATCACGCTCGTGAGAACGAGCAGATAGAGCGAGACCTCGAAATAGCGTTGCACCGCCGAGAGTGGCGGCGCGCTGATGCGTGCGGCGGATGCGGACATGGCCAGTTTGAGATTTTAGCACCCGGCGGAAGGCGGAAGCTCTCCGGGCTGGCTGAAGGTGCCGGGCAGTTAACGCGAGGATTTCCGGCTATTGAGTGCAGAGCACGTCGTGGAAATAGTTGATCATTGCGCGTTTCGGTTTTTGGGACAGACCGCGCAACGCGATGTCCCTCTCAAAACTGGCGTTGCCGATCAGCGGGGCAGTTCCCACTCGAAACGGATGGCCATCGGGCAGCTCAATATAGATTGGCACGAGCATGCGGAAAGAAGAGTCGACTCCCGATTGCTCGAGCTTGACGTGAAGCTGCATGGCGCCGCCGGAGCCGTTGGAAAAAGAGTAGTCGAACTTATATTTCGGCAAAGCCGTTCCGTAAACGTATTCGTTGAAAAACCAGTCCATTTTTCCATCGCCGGCCATGTTGAGTGACGGTTGCATGTATTTTTCGATGGTGGCTTTGAAATCTTCGGTCGTCGCTGCACGGCCGGAGTAAGACTGTACGAAGTCGTGCATCATTTTCTTGAAGTTCGCGTCGCCAGTTTCGTTTGTCCAAAAGAGCATGCGGATCATGTTGAGGATGTAAGCGCCCTTCGGATATATCAAGCGGCGCGGAATACTGAAGCCCGCGCGTGTAGAGGCCAACCGGTATCCCAGCGTCACCGGCCCCACGTCGATGGCGCGAAAGCCCTCTGCGTCCTTCTCGAGCAGCATCTTTCTCTCATCATCCCAGAATTTCTCGACCTCACCTTTGTAGAATGCTTCGAGAAAAAGAGAGGCCGAGAACTCGGCAAAACCTTCGCTCATCCATTGATCGCGATAAGATCCCCAAGCAACGGTGTGCCCCCACCATTGATGCGCAATTTCATGGGGATCAACCGATTCGAAGAATCGATGTTCCCGGAATCCGACTAGCGCGCGCGCTGCGTCATCGAGAAAAGAAGTAATGGGGAGAAAGACGAGTTCGGGCCAGGACTGGCCGTATGTGGGAGCAGTCTGTTGGGTCACAGCCAGCCGGCCGAAAGGCGTTGGTCCGTAGAATTCGGTGTACAGCGGAATCGCCAGCTGCTCTTCCCCAAGGGCTTTCTTGATCATCGTGTTCACTTGGGGACGCATGCCCGAAGGAAGCCGGACAACAATATCTGCGGGGTCTTTGTTGACAAAGGCCTGTACGGTGTATGTAGGGTCCGTTATTTTTGCTTCGGCTTTCTCGAATCGGCCGAAATTGAAGCCCGCAACGGCAATGGGCACGTTCGAAGTCCATTTCGAGATCGTGTGGTCGCCGTCCGCAGTGTCGCCGGCCGGGTCTCCCGTTGCCACCATTGTCAATCCCGCCGGAATCCGAAACGACATCTCGTAAGTGCCAAAATTGTCGAACTGAGTTGTATTTGGATACCAGGACTCGCGCCCAACCGGGTAATAGTTGCCGCCGCCTTCATTCATCACCACATCCGGGCCAGCATAGACCGTTGTGATTGTGTACTTTTTCCCGAGCGGGAGTTTGTCGGGAAGAATTACGGCGAACTGTGCATCTTCTTCCTTTTTCTCCTGAATGAAATTCAGAGGCGTTTGATTCTCGCCGGTGACGCTACGGACGCGCAGCGTCGCAAAGAGTTTCAACTGCACCACGCGAAGACCATTGGTAAACGATTGGATCGTCGATGTCGCTTCGCCTGCGATGACACCGTTTTTGTCGATGGCGGTGCTGAGTTTCTGATGCGGGATACGGACGAAATTATTTTTTTGCCTTCCAGATGCGGCTCCGTTGGCATATTCATCGGAATAGTGGAAAGCGGCCCAAATGCCGAATTTGTGCTCTTCCCACGTGGAGAAGGATACTTCTTCCGGTGCAACGGAAAAGCCCGTAAGGCCGGCCGGTACCCCGTGCGGGTCGACGGCAAACACTTCCTTGTCGCTGTATTTCTTTCCTTTAATGAACGCCACGAAGAAGCCGCCGGATTGGTCATTCAAGACTTCTTCGAGAAGCCGGATGTCGAGGTTGTAGCGAAGATGCTTTCGGAGAGCCGTGCGATTCTCCGCCAGCAGCTCACCGGCGCGCGACGGAATGGCGCCGGATGACGCGGTGCCTGCTTTGGCGATTTCTTCGTCGGTGCCGTCACTGAATCGGAACACGGCCTCCGAAAAATCTTCCACCATTTCTTGCGACTTCGTCAGCAGCTGCAAGTTTTTCTTTTCGATCTCGATTGGCGGATCGAGGGAGAATGTGGCATCTCCGATGAAGATAGCGCCAGTAACAAGGCCCTTTACGGGCGCGAGAAAATAGAATGTGCCCGACTTGAATCGGAATGTTCCGGCGTCGCGCTTCAACACCACGTCTTTCACGGCGACCGCCTTGCCGCCAGGGGTGACGCTGCGCAATTCTTGATACACCGGATCGGAATTCGCCTGTGTCGCAGCCGCCTGAGGCGGAGGGCTTTCCACCCGGGGCCGCGCTTGCGTGGGATTTGCCGGCAGCAAAGTTGCTGCCAAAACGAGTATCCATGTAGCGGGCGCGAGACGGATACGGGAGGGGGTAGCTCCTTGCGAGCGAGAGGCGTTCTTTGTGGGCATGGAGATCAGGATGGCTGGCCTCATTCTTAGAACGCTTCTAGAAATCGCCGAGCGGGGAATATTTCGCATGCCGGTGAGATTAATGCAACTACGATTTTGGTAACTGTGCTTAACGCAAACTATCCGGCTTTTGTTTCGGAAGTCTTTGTGGGGCCTTCAAGAGCTGCGGCGATTTTGCGAGTTGCGCTTGAAATTGGAACGCGGGCGATTTTCTCGAGTGGCAGAACGCGGCCGTGTGTTCCGGCGTTTGCTGGTAATTGGTCGACGCGGGCAAGGAAAGGAAGCAACGTCACGTTGCGAAATGTTACGCCGTGGCGGGCTTCGGGGAGCGCTTCGAGCGTGACGCCGTTCATGCCGAGGGTGGCGCGGAGATGGTTTGTGAGTTCGGCTCTGGGGTTGCGCTTCACTTCGACGGCGGGGAATTGCCACATGCGCGAAAAAAGGACGTGATCGTGTGCGCCGGTATCTTTCACGAGCAGGGTGCGGGCCTGGGGGTCGCGCAAAATGGCGGCTGCAATTTTAATGTTTACCGTGGCGCGCTTCTTACGCGGGGCGGGGATTTCATTGGCGAGGCCTTGAGCGTGTGATTTGCACCAGCGGCTGATGGGGCAGGCCGCGCAGTGCGGCGATTGCGGCGTGCAAATTGTTTCGCCCAATTCCATGAGCGCTTGATTCCAATCGCTTGCTGCGTTGCGCGCGAGTAATTGATCCGCTGTTTTTAAAAGATTTTGCCAGGTACGCGGGGTACGCAAATCGCCGCGGACGGCGCCGAGGCGAGCGAGTACACGGGCAACGTTGCCATCGAGCACAGCGAGAGGTTCGTCATACGCGATGCTTAATACCGCGGCGGCTGTGTAGTGCCCGATTCCGGGCAGGTCTAGCGCAGCTTTGAGGTCCCGCGGGAATTCGGCGTTATGCTGCGCGACGATTGTCTTCGCGGCGGCGTGCAAATTTCTTGCGCGACTGTAGTAGCCGAGGCCTGACCAGAATTTCAAGACTTCAGGCTGGCGGGCACGCGCGAGTGCGCGTACATCGGGGAAGCGGTGGAGGAAGCGATCGTAGTAGGGAATTACGGCTGCAATGCGCGTTTGCTGCAGCATGATTTCAGCGACCCAGACGCGGTAAGGATCGCGGCTCGCGCGCCAGGGCAGTTCGCGACGGTGTGCGCGAAACCAGGCGAGCAGGCGGGATTGAAATGTGCGGAGTGTGCGGGGGTTTAGGTGGGTCGTCATTTTGATCGCAGGCGCGACGTATTCTCGCATAAAGACGCGCTGACGAGTTCGCCATGGCTCAACGGGGCGATGAATTTGGCGCTGAGCTCCTTCGCTGCGCTCAGGATGACAGAGCTAAGAAAAGGCGAGATGAAAGAACGGAGGTGCGACGTATTCTCGCACGAAGGCGCGCTTACGAGTCGGCCATGGTTCAACGGGGATTGAATTTGTGAGTGAAACCTTCTGGCGCGAGTTACGAAGATGTATTTTGCGTCGTTTTAGGCCTTAGCGTCTTCGGGCACGGCATGCCGTGCCCCTACTGTAAGAAAATCGGCGACCTATAGGGTGTCGATGAAGACGAAATAGGAGGAGGACCAGAGGGAACTGGGGATTGCTGCTTGCGGGCGGCTGGTGATTATGATTTTGAAGATTTCGTGTTCGCTTGCGAGGGCATTGAGGAATGTTCCGCCTGTCGCCGATAAGTCTGGCTCTACGAGGGCGAGTTCGCGCAGCGTGTCGTAGATAATTTCGTTCGCCGTGGCCATGGGCGTCGAAAAACGGTCTGTGCGGAATTGCATCACGGAATTAATTTCGTGGAAGTGCCAGGCGATGCAGGCGGTCATCGAGACGGCGCGCTCGAATCGTTCTGCATGCTCGGCTTCCGCCGCAGGACCCAAATCGGCTCGCGCAGGGCCAATGAATGGATCGAGCACGAGCATCACGCGACGTTCGTCTTCGCGCGCGAATTCGCGGACCATCACGCGGCCGGTCTTCGCGGTGACTTTCCAATCGACGAAGCGGGCGCTGTCATTGGGTTGATAATTGCGTAGCGAGTGCAATTCGTGGCCGCGGCCGCGGAAATAGCTGGCCATTTCGCCGCTCAGCAGCGGGAGCACTTCGTAAAACTGATCGGCGGGCTGCACGCGCGGATAAATCGTGATTTCGATGTTCGAGGCGAGCGTGCGCGTTTTCTCGAAGAAGCCGAACGGGAAGCGGGTGCGAATGCCGAAAGCGTCCTGGTGGTAAACGCCGCGCTTTGGGAAAGTAAGCTCCACTTTTTGCCGGGCGGCGCTTTGCCGCGGAATGTATGGAAAATATACCGGGCGGGTGAGCACCTGAGCCGTGCTTTTTTTTGTCTCGCCTACGACCAGCAAGGAAAACGATGGCCAGGTTTGCTTTTCGTTGCGAAGCTCGAGCTCGGCAAGCACCGGCTGCTCCGCGAAAATGTGCTCGGGCATGTCGAACTTCAAGTCAACGCCAGTGAGCACGACGCGCGACAGTACACCGGAAATTAGAATGCCAGCAAGCGTGCAGGCGAGAATCATGAAGAGAAGATTGTTGCCGGTATTCACTGCCGCGAGCACCAGAATAAAGACCGCGCCGAGATAGATGATTCCTTCGCGCGTCAGCCGGTAGTCCACTTGATAGACGAACCAGCGCAGACTCGTGCGCCGCGCGAGCGCCGGAACGATCGTGATCGCCACCCAGCCGGCCATGCCGAGCGCTACGACCGTCGCGCCGGCGGCAACCCAAATGCGACCGGATTGCGCAGCGGCGGCAGAGAAAAGCGAGACGAGCAGTGCAACGGAAAGCACCAGCATCGCGATGCCAAAGTTTTTCCAGCCAGGACGATCGCGTCCCCGCCACCATCGTGCTGCGAATGTTTCCTGCATTAAAGTGGAACGCGGGTGGTTTCGAGAATTTCGCGGAGAATGGCTTCGGCTTGTTCGGATTTTTTCTGTGTGGAAACGTAGCGCGAGCTGACGACGACGCGGTGCGAGAAGACGGGAACGATCAGGCGCTTGAAATCGTCGGGCAGGCAATAATCGCGGCCTTCGAGAAACGCGCGCGCCTGTGCGGCACGATGGAGCATGACGGCGCCGCGCGGGCTTACGCCCAGGCTCAGCTGTTCCGTCTGGCGCGTGCGCTCGACGATTTCGAGCGCGTAATCGAGCAGGCTTTCTTCGACTTTGATGTGCGAGACCGCTTCCTGCATCGAGAGAACGTCGGTGGCGTCCATCATCGGCGCGACTGATTCGACCGGCGCCGGGCCCGCGTTGTTGCGCAGGATATTTTTTTCGCTTTCGCGATCGGGGTAGCCCATGCGGATGCGCATCAGAAAACGGTCGAGCTGCGATTCGGGCAGCGGGTAGGTGCCGTGGTGCTCGATCGGATTCTGGGTGGCGAGAACCAGGAACGGCTTGGGCAGCGCGTGCGTGTGATTGTCGACTGTGATTTGCGATTCGTTCATCGCTTCGAGCAGGGCGGATTGCGTTTTCGGCGTGGTGCGATTGATTTCGTCGGCGACGATGATATTTGCGAAAATCGGACCGGGCTTGAATTCGAAGCCTTGCGTCGTGGGGTTGTAGACGCTGACGCCGATCACGTCGCTGGGCAGCAAGTCGGATGTGAACTGGATGCGCTGAAACGAGCAGTGGAAGGAACGCGCGAGGGCTTGCGCGAGAGTTGTCTTGCCTACACCGGGAACGTCTTCAATCAGCAAGTGGCCGCGCGCGAGCAGGGTGGTGAGCGCGAGCTGAATTACGTCTTCTTTGCCTTTTACGACGCGCGAAATCGTGCGCAAAAGCTCGGCGAGTCGTTTACTGGCGGCGTTGGTTGGGGCGTTCGTGGTTGATTGCAATTCGCGTGGCCTTCTGCTACAAAAAGTAGGTTCGCGGGCGACTAGCTCAGTTGGTTAGAGCGCTCCCCTCACACGGGAGAGGTCAAAGGTTCAAGTCCTTTGTCGCCCACCACTTTTCCTGCCCTAGCCATTCTGCCATCAATCGTTCGACGCGTCGCAGTCCTGATTTGGATGCGTGTGCTCAGAAAGTGGCGTGACGCGGCGGCAATGGCGATCTTGGCGCGAGGCATTTTGTTTGTGCCCAAAAGAGCCGTTTGCCGCCGATTAGAAAAATGCATCCTTTTGATTCTTATACACATAGACAGAGATTTAATCGCCGAACCGCCGATTAAACTCGAATGCTAATCGCAACAATTGGCCTGTCGTGGTAGTCTCGCAGCGATGACCAACATTTTGAAATTCGTGCAGGTTTTTGCGCTGGGGACTTGGGTGGGGTCGATTTTTTACTTCAGCGCGGCGGTGGCGCCGGGGGCGTTTCGGGTGCTGCCGAGTCAGGACTTGGCGGGGGTGCTTGTCGAATTCACACTGCGGCGATTGCACACGCTGGGAGTTGCGGCTGGGATTGTGTTTCTGCTGGCGTCGGCGGCGCTCGCGGTTTCCGCTAGCGGTGCCAGGAGATCGGTGCTGCTGGCGTCGATCGGCGTGGCGATTATGGTGGTGCTGACGGTGATTTCGCAGAGCGTTGTGATCCGGCGGATGATGGAATTGCGGCGGGAGATGGGGTCGGTGGCGGCGACTGCGGTGGATAGTCCGCTGCGGGTTGAGTTCGACCGGCTGCATGGAGTGTCCGTAAGGCTGGAGGGTGCAACGTTGTTGATTGGTTTTGCTTCGCTGTTTTTGACGGTGCGGAGTACCTAGCCTTTAGTTTCAGCGAAGCAGCGAGGACGGTGGTGCTTTTTGAAAAAGGGGTGCTCGTAAGAGCACAGGCAGGAGTGCCTGTGCCACTTGAGGCGGGCGGCGAAGTTGCTGATTGGTTTTGCGTCGCTGTTTTTGACGGTGCGGAGTTCGTAAGGTACGTGTCACCGAAGCGAGGATGGTAGTGCTCTTGGCAACTGGGTGCTCGTAAGAGCACAGGCAGGAGTGCCTGTGCCACTTGAGGCGAAGGGCGACGCTGCTTGTTGGTTTTGCTTTGCTGTTTTCTGCCGTTACGACCAATTCCTAATCAGGTTCGAATGCGCTTCTTGGTTGCGAGGCGCTTCTTCTTGGGGCCTGGCTTGGTGATTTTGCGGGCGTCTTTGCCGGCCAGGTGGACGGCGCGCCACATGTACCAGCTGGCGATGGTTCGGTAGGGGCGCCAGCGCTCGCCAAATTTCAGCAATTCTTTTGGCTTCGGCATTTTGCGTTTGCGGTAGGTAATCGCCCACCCTTTTTGTACCCCCAGGTCGTGAATCGGCAGGACGTCGGGGCGGCCCAGACGGAAAATCAGGAACATTTCGACGGTCCAGGCGCCGATGCCGCGGACGGAAATCAGGCGCTCGACGAGTTCTTCATCGCTCATTTTTTGCGCTGCGTCGAGCGTCGGTACGATGCCGTCGATGGTTTTTTGCGCGAGGTCCTTCATCGCCAGCGCCTTCGCTTTCGAAAGGCCTGCTTTACGCAGGGCTGGGATGCGCGTCTTCAAAATTTCAGCCGGAGTGGGACAGACGCCGTTCGCGCCCAGGGCCTGAATGCGCGAGAAGATTTTTGCGGCGGCTTTGCCGGAGATGCTCTGGTAGGCGATCGCTTCGAGAAGCGATTCGTAGACGCTGTCGCACTCGTCGAGCTTGAATTGAAATTCGCCGGTGCGCGTGATCACATCGGCGAGTGCGGGTCGTTCTGAGAAATTCGTGTGCGGCGATGTGGTCGAAGGGCAGGACAGCTTTTCGGTGGTTGTTTTCATTATCACGAGGCCAGCATAGCGAAGTTCTCGCGTCTTCAAAATCGTCGGGGGCGTGATAGGGTTCGAGCTGAGGCTAGCTGAAAGCGGCATCGTACCACACTATGGGGGCACTCGGAGCGCGATGAAAGGGTCGACTAATTATTCTCGTCTGGTTCCGATTCTCGCCGTCATTCCGCTGGCTGGGGCAGTGTCGCCGAACCCGAGGCGGGAGTACTCAACTGCATTGAGTAGCGCGGTATCCGTCGGGCTTGCAGCCTGGTCGATGCCAAGGGCCGCGCTTTCGCTCAGTGAAGAGATAGCAACCTGGAACGATTGCCCGATGGGCCGCGCATCGCAAGGTCGGATCAAATCCGGCTGAGGCGATGCCTCGAGCGTGGAGGGCAAACGCTATTCGTCTCCTGCGCGCTCTCGACGGAGCTGTCGTCGCGAAGCAGTTGCTACTCAAGATGACGGTTTTGTTGCCGTAGAGCAGGATGCGGTTTTCGATGTGCCAGCGGACGGCTCGAGAGAGGACGACCTTTTCGATGTCGCGGCCCTTTTTCACGAGGTCCTCGATCGTGTCGCGATGCGATACGCGTTCGACGCCCTGCTCGATGATGGGGCCGTCGTCGAGGACTTCAGTGACATAGTGGGCGGTGGCGCCGATGATTTTGACGCCACGGTCGAAGGCTTGCTGATGGGGTTTTGCGCCGATGAATGCGGGCAAGAAGGAATGATGAATATTGATGATTTGCTGCGGAAATTGCTCGATGAAGCTGGTGGAAAGCACCTGCATATAACGGGCTAGGACGACGAGTTCGATATTATTTTTGCGAAGCAACTCGATCTGCTGCCGCTCGGCCTCCTGCTTGTTCTCCTTTGTTACTGGAATCACGCTGTAGGGAATGTGGTGAAAGTCGGCGTGATTTTTCGCGTCGGGATGATTGCTGATCACCAGAGGGATTTCGCAAGCGAGTTCGCCGGTGCGCTGGCGGTAGAGCAGATCGACGAGGCAGTGGTCATATTTTGAAACAAAGATGGCGACGCGAGGACGGTAGTTCGAAGTGGTGACGCGCCATTGAATCGAAAACTGTTCGGCGATGGGAGCAAACCATTTTGGAAAATCCTTGAGGTCGAACTCGAAACTAGTGAGATCCCATTCGACGCGGGCCAGGTAGAAACGTTCGATGCCGGGCTGGTGCTGCTCGAAATGCAGGATGTCGCCGCCGTGCCAGTAGATGAAATCAGCGATAGCGGCATCTAGGCCTTTTCGATCCGCGCACCGCAGTAACAGGATGGCGCTGTTTTTCAAAGTTGAACTCTCCGCGTCGGCGCACATTTTACTTCAGTTTTAGCGGCATCGTTTCGGTTTAGGTAAGCGAAGCAGGAAAAATGCTCGACCGCGATACAAGCCCACGAGATCGCGCGCGGAGAAACGGTTGGGCTAGTTATTGTATTGTTTGATGAGGGCGTAGCATTCGCAGGCGAAGGATTCGAGTTTCTTCCGGTTCAGAATTCTCACGGAGCCGCGAGTGTATTCGATTATGCCTTCTCTTTGGAGCACACCGGCTGCCACAGTGACGCTTGGCCTGTCTGTACCCAGCATCGTGGCGAGGAAATCGTGTGTGATTGGGACAATTCCTGAATCGACTCGATCCTGGGCAATCAGTAACCAGCGCGAAAGGCGTTCCTCGATTTTATGGAGCCGATTACACGCGGCCGTTTGCGCTACTTGCATGGCGAGTCCGGCGGCGTAGCGATTCAGAGTAGCTTGAAGCACCGGAGTCGAAGGTAGAAGCTCCCTCAGCGTATTGACTCGCACCCTGAATGCGTCACCCGCGATTTGAACGATTTCTCGAAGCGGGCTTCTGCTCAGGCCGAGAACCGCCGGCATTCCAGAGGCCCCTTCGTTGCCGAGGAGGCCTGCTTCCACGGTTCTACCGTCTTTCAACTCGACGACCAGCGAAATCAGGCCTGCATTCGGAAAGTGGGCGAATCGCACGGTCTGGTGGGGCTGGTGAAGAATGAAATGGTGCGGCAAATCTACGAATTGCAGACGGGAGCGAATCCTGCGAAATTCTTCGTCTGGTATGGCCAGCAATAGTTTGTTGCGTACAGGCTTTCCTGCAGGGTTTGTTCTCTCACCCGGTTGCACGATTGCGAGCTTATTTAGAGCCATTTTTTGCCCTCAGCGTTTTATACCGTATGCATGGTATTCACAAGCGTTTGTAGGGTATACGACACTGAGATTCTAGGGCGATGGCGACACGTATATTGATTGCTGACGATAACGAGGCGGTGAGAAGCCGCTTGGGTGAATTGCTCGCGACCCATGATGGGTGGGAAGTGTGCGGGTCCGTCGGGAATGGGCGCGAGGCCATTGAGAAAGCGGTGGAACTCAGACCCAGCCTCATTATTCTCGATTTGGCTATGCCTGAGATGGACGGGCTCAGCGCGGCGAAGGAAATCGGGAAAAAACTACCGTCGGTTCCGATCGTGATATTCACGCTTCACAAATTTGCGACGATCGATCTCGAAGCTAAAAAGGCCGGAGTGCGTTACGTGGTGGCGAAGCCCGACACGGAAACGTTGTTGCGTGTCGTTGATGAGCTCGTGAAATGCCAAGCGGCGGAGTCTGCTCGGCAGGGGCCGGAGCTTCTCGCACCTGCTTCAGGTCCGCTGGATGATCCGGCGAGCAGGGTGACTGCTCAGGCTCAGCCGAGCGAAGCACAGGGTGGGGCCAATGGCGATTTAGAGGATTCAACTTCAACCGGAACCAATTAGAAGCGCCTGAAAGCTCTTTCGAACCTCATCGCAATCCAATCAGCAACGACAGCACTTCTCACCCAGTAGAAAACAACGCGTCCGCGCTCTTATGCTGATACTGCTGCGGGCGTTCGATGTTATTCTGGCAAATTACACAGGAGGTTGAGCGCCGTTCTGGAAGTATGTCCGGCGGCACGTACTTTCAATTATGCAAACAGGAATCATTGGACTGCCGCAGGTGGGGAAGACGAGTTTGTTTCGGATTTTGACGCGGGCGAAAGTGGATACGCGGAGCGCGCCGGCGCAGATGCATCTGGGGATTGCGCGCGTGCCGGATGCGCGGGTGGCGAAGCTGGCGGAGGCGTTCAAGCCGAAGAAAGTGACGTACGCGACGATCGAGTACGTGGACATTGGCGGCTTGCAGAAGGACCGGGAGAAAAATTCGGCGTCGCTGGTGCCGTTGCGCGAGGCGGATGCGCTGGCGCACGTGGTGAGGCTGTTTGAGAATCCGGCGGTGCCGCATGAGGCGGGTTCGCTCGACGCGTTGCGCGATATCGAGAGCGTCGAGATCGAGCTCATGTTTTACGACCTGGAGCAGGCGACGAAGCGGATCGAGCGCGTCGAAAAGGATTTGAAGAAAAAGAAGGAGACGATTCTTGAAACGGAGCTGGCGTTGCTGAACCGCTGCCGGCAGGCGCTCGAATCGGAAACACCCTTGCGCGAGCTGGAATTCAAGCCTGAAGAAATCAAGATGCTTACGGGTTTTATGTTTCTCTCGCGCAAGCCGATGCTTTACGTTCTGAATCTGGGAGATGAAGAAGCGGCGGACATTGATCGCGTGGTCGAGAAATATCATCTCGAGAAGCTGGCGTCGAAGCCGCAGACGGCGGTGGTGCCGTTTTGCGGAAAAATCGAAGCGGAGCTTTCTGAACTTGATGACGCAGAAGTCGCCGAGATGATGAAGGCGTACGGCCTGGCCGAATCCGGGCGCGATCGGCTGATACAGGCGAGTTACCGGCTGCTGGGGTTGCTTTCATTTCTCACTTGCGGCGAGCCGGAAGTGCGCGCGTGGACGATCGAGCGCGGCATGACGGCGCAGAAAGCGGCGGGCGCGATTCATAGCGATTTGGAGCGCGGGTTCATCAAGGCGGAAGTGGTGAACTGGGAAGATCTTTTGAAAGCCGGGAGCTTTGGCGCCGCGCGTGAAAAGGCGCAGGTGCGGCTCGAAGGCAAGGACTACGTCGTGCAGGATGGCGACGTGATTTTGTTCCGGCATTCCGGGTAGCCGATGCATTTCGCCGACGGATCACGGTTGCTACTGCTGGCGCTGCTGCTTGGATTGACGGCGGCGGGGGCGAACGTGATGGGCGGGTCGCTGATCGCGCACCGGCAGTGGTCGCGGCATTTTCTGAAGTATTTCATCGCGCTGGGTGCGGGATTTATGCTGGCGACGGCGCTGCTGGAAATGATTCCTGAGTCGCTGAAGTTGCGGGCGGAGTCGTCTTCGGCTGGTGCGTTTGTCAACAATACCGACACGGTTTTCTTTTTTGTTCTTGCCGGGTATTTTCTGGTTCACTTTTTCGAGCATACGATTGCGCCGCATTTTCATTTTGGCGAGGAGACGCATCACGAGGAGATCTCGCATGCGCATGCGAGCTATGCGGCGCTGCTGGGGCTGGTGATCCATACTTTTTTTGATGGCGTGGCTATTGCTTCTGGGTTGCTGGTTTCTGCGTGGCTGGGGAGCCTGATTTTCATTGCGATCTTTCTTGCACAAGCTGCCGGAGGGTTTCACGGTGGCGTCGCTGATGCTGGCTAGCGGGCAGACGAAGCGGGCGGCGTTTCTGTCGGCTGTCATCTTGGGCGGGGCGACGCTTTTGGGCATGGGGCTGATGTTTCTGCTGCGCGGGACGGTGGCGTTTGCGCTGCCGTTTTCCGCTGGGGTGACGCTTTATGTGGCGGCGTCGGATTTAATTCCGGAAGTGAACCGGGAGCCAAAATTCGGGATGGCGGTGATGGTTTTTGCTGGGGTTGCGGTGATGCTGGGGCTAAAGGCGATATTTCATTTGTAGCGAATCAGTTTTTGAGGCCGCTCATTTCTGGAGGCCTCACGAAATCCAAATTTGAGCTGTCTTCTGTACAATCCATTTGTCTTTTTTCTTTTCGAGCAGCACAAGGTAGCCAGTACCGCAGAGCATCCCGCACGAGTTTCCTACATAGACGAGCGCCTGATGGTGTGAAGCGTTGAATCCGATGGGCGACACGATTGTAAAACCTGCAGCGTTCGGATATTTCTTGGCGAAGTCTTTCCACGGATCGGTATTTTTTGAGAAGAGTTCGTCCCTTTCCTTCGGACTTATGAAGACGACGCCCGGCGCTGAGCCCGGATTTGCTGTCAGGTCGCAATTGAGTTTTGCTTTCGCGTCAAAGTCAGCCTTGGTTGCGGGGTTGGTCACGTCGAGCAGTTCCGTTCGATCCGGTGTTGAAGAGCGGTGAAGGCGGCCATTCCCGGCGGATAGGTGGACGAGGTTTGGGAAAGAAGTACGATTTGGCGTTTGTCGTCGCGGTCTTTGAGGATCGACCTTGGTTAGGGCCGCTGAATAAATGGCGGCGTCGTCTGGCGAGGCGGCGCCAGTCGCGGCGGAAGCGGATTGAGCAGGGGAGGACGGTTTCTGTGCGCCGTGCGCGCAGGGCGCCATAAGAATGGCCGTTGCTATGAGGACCCGTCGTATCATCGCCGTATCATGAGTTTCCCCTAACCCTATCACGGGAAAGGCGTTATGCCTACTGGCCACTTTTCTGGAGGCGTGTGCCTTGCGCCTGGCGTTGGGTTGCGGCTTGATACGTGCCTTGTTCGGCTCAAAGCGGCGCCTCCGCAACTTTATGGCTCTGTGTGTGTTAGATACACTGTGGAGGCTATGGCCAGGACCGACGTCCAATTGATGATGGACGTGAAGGCGGGGGACTCTGCGTCCTTCGAGCTTCTATTGCAGAAGTATCGAACGCCACTGGTCAATTTCCTCTATCGGATGGTTCGGGATACGGCGACGGCAGAGGACCTGGCGCAGGAAGTTTTTCTGAGGATTTATCGCGCGCGCAAAGATTATTTCGCGGGCGCGAAGTTCACCACCTGGCTTTTCCGCATTGCCACGAACCTGGCGCTGAATTCGATTCGCGACAATCGCCACCAGCGGATGGAAGTTTCGATTGACGCTCCTGCCGATGAAGATGAGGCGCCGATTCAAGTGCCCACGCGAGAGATGCGGATCGACGAGCACATGATCGAACGCGACCGCGCCGAATTTATCCGCCGCACGATCCAGGCGCTGCCGGAAAAGCAACGCGCGGCGGTGCTGCTGCATAAATATGAAGAGATGGATTACGGAGAGATTGCGAAAGTTCTGGAATGCTCGGAGAGCGCGTTGAAATCGCTTTTGTTTCGCGCTTACGAGACCCTGCGAATCGAACTGGCTCCGCTGATGGCGCAGCAGCCGGTAGGGAATCGCGCAGGGGAAGGAAGGCTGTGATGAAGTGCGAAGACGTTTCAAAAGAGCTGATTGCGTATCTGGACCGCCGGGCGAATTCGGCGGAGCGGATGGAAGTGGAAGACCACCTTGCGAATTGTGCCGCCTGCCGGACGCGCGCTGAGGAGTTTCGCAAAGTGTGGAACGTGCTGGACGAGATGCCGGTCGAGGAACCGTCGCTGGGATTCGATGCGCGCATCCGGCAGCGGATTGCGGATGAGCCGCGCCCGAGTTGGTTCCGGTGGTTTGTGCCCCAGCCGCGGCTGGCGCTTTCGATGGCGTTGCTGGTGGCGCTGTGCGTGTGGGTGTCGCGTTTGCCGCGCGATTATTCGACGACCGCTACGATGCCGGCCCCGGTTACGGAGCAGCAGCAGTATCAGGTGATCGAGAATCTGGGCGTGCTCGAGAATTACGACGTGCTGTCGAAATTTGACGCGTTGTCGGAGTTGCCGGTGCCGGCGGCGCCGGAGAAATCGAAGGGCGATTTGAAACCGGATGATACTGGAGGCATGTAGGTGCGTCGTTTCGCGCTACTGATCGCGCTCGCTTGCTGCCTGATAGGCATGGCGGCGCAGCCTGCCTCGGCGCAGCAAGGCCAGTGGGCTGCGGCGCGGCAGCAGAGGCGCGCAATGATGCGGGCGCGGAGGCAAGCAGCAGCGCGCGCATACGGTGCGCAGGGTCATTCGCAGGCAAATCCGCCGGCTCAGCGCGCAAATGGGCAGGCGGGCGCAGCGGCGCATCCACCTGCGGCCGCGGCGAGTGCCGATTCAGGCGGGACGCGTCCGAACGAACAGCATCCAAATGAAACGCGTCCGAATGCGGCGGGCACGGCTGAGAATTCGCGTGTTGAAGGTGCTGGTGCTGCGAATGCGCAAGTAAACGGCGGCGCGAATGGTGGCGCAGGCAATGGGCGCGGCATGGCCGGGCTGCCACCGAAGTGGGTGGAGAATCTGCGTGACAAGCCGCCTTCGGAGCAAGAGCGCTTCATGCAGAACAATGAGCGATTCCAGAATCTTCCGCCGGGTCGGCAACAGCAGATCCGCCAGAACCTGCAGAAATGGAACAATCTGACGCCCGACCAGAAGAACGCTTTGAAGGAACGGGCGCAGAGATGGCAGCAGCTGTCTCCCGAAGATCGCAATAAGGTGAGAAACGAGCTGCTTCCGAAATGGCAGCAGATGACGCCGGAGCGGCGCCAGGCGGTGAACGGGAAGCTGCACACGCTGCAGGGAATGAGCGCTGCGGATCGGGAAAAAGCGCTGAACGACCCCAAGTTTATGCAGGGGCTGAACCCTGACGAACAGTCCATGGTGAAGAGCCTGAGCACGCTGCGCAGTGCCCCCGCGGCACAGTAGTTCGATCCCCAAAGAATTTTTTTATTAACTCTTACAATACATTTCCTCGTTTTTCTATCAATCGGACAACTAGGCGTGCGATGAGGCGACTTTTCTCACCACAAGTAATTGTGGTTTTGAGCAAGCGCACGCACTAGAAAACGCCGCGCGCAATTCGTTTTTTCCACAAAGAAAATTGATTTTCTCGAAGAATTTAACTTGACACGCGGAAGAACCTATCTACAATCGGGGCACAAAGTGGGAAGAAGTGGCGCAGAGTGGTAGAAGGTGTTAAGCAGTGGGCGCAGTCGGGTGATCCAGAAGTGGCGCAATGCAGGGGTGGCAAGGCGAGTGATTCCCAGGGCGTACACGCCGGGCGACGAAGGTTTTCATGCTGCGGGGCAACTATTCGGCAACTGTGGACGAAAAGGGACGGGTGAAGATCCCCGCCGATTTTCTGGCCGAATTGCGCAAGTCGGGCAAGAAATTCTACGTCACGAGTTCAAGCGGCGAGTACGCGAGGATCTATCCCATGAAGGCGTGGGAAGAGATCGAGAAGAAACTCGCGAAGCAATCCTCTTACAACCGGGCGAAGCAAAAGTTTTTAGCACGGGCCAATTACTACGGTCAGCTGGTCGAGGTGGATGGGCAGGGGCGCATTCTAATTCCACCGGTACTGAGGGAATCGGCGCAGATGAAGGGCGAGGTCGACATTCAAGGCCAGCTCACTTATCTGGAAGTATGGAACCACGCGCGATTCCTCGAACAACTGAATCGTAATCCCATCACGGCGGAAGACGAAAAGGTACTGGAAGATCTGGGCATCTAGCTTTTGAGCGTTCTGCATATACCGGTCCTGCTGAAGGAAGTGGTGGACTGGCTGCAGATTCGGCCTGAGGGCACGTATCTGGATGCCACCGTTGGCACAGGCGGGCATGCCATTGCGATCGCCGAGCGGCTGACGACGGGGCGTTTGGTGGGGATGGATCGCGATCCGCAGGCACTGGAAATTGCGCGGGAGCGATTGAGGGCGCACGAGCGGCGGGTGAGTCTGGTGCACGCAGAGTTTTCGAAGATCGGCGAAGTGGCGGCGAATTTGAACCTGCCTCCGTTCGACGGCGTGATTGCCGATCTGGGGATTTCGAGTTTGGAGCTGGACAGCCCTGAGCGCGGATTTTCATTCCGCTGGGCGGCGCCGTTGAACATGCGCATGAATCCCGACGATGCGCTGACGGCAGACGAAATTGTGAATTACTGGCCGGAGAAAGAGCTGGCCGATCTCCTCTATCAGAAAGCGGAGGAGAGAGATTCACGAAGAATCGCCAGGGCAATCGTTCGAGCGCGGCCGATCCGCGACACCGAACATCTGGCAACGATTGTGGCAGGGGTCCGAAAAGCAAGGGGAAGGCAGAGACTGCAACCCGCGACAAAAACGTTTCTGGCGCTGCGGATAGCGGTGAATCGAGAGTCGGAGGAACTCGGGCAGTTTCTTTCGCGGACCCCTGCCACTTTGAATTCTGGAGGACGGTGGATCGTCCTCAGCTATCACTCACTCGAAGATCGTCTCGTCAAACACGCCTTTCAGGACCTGGCCCGCGAAGGCAGTTTTCAGGTGCTCACCAAAAAAGTGATTCAGCCTGGCGACGAAGAGATTCGAACGAATCCGCGAGCGCGCAGCGCAAAGATGCGCGTGGCGGAGAAATTGTCGCCGGCGGAGATTCTGACGGCTGGGAGCGGGTCATGACGCATTCTCATACGACGCAATACCACACAGTGAAGCGCATTGATAATTCGAGGCTGGCGCGGCCGACGCCCAAGGCGAGGCTGAATGATTGCTGGCGAACGGTGGCGATTGGCGCGGCGATGGCGGCGTGTTTGCTAAGCTATGCTTGGCAGCATTTCGAATGCATTCAGATTCATTATCAGCTCGAACAATTGCAGACTGCGCGGGCGCAGGCGCTTGAGTTGAATCAACAGTTGCATGTGGAAGATGCGACGTTGCGCGCGCCGGGGCGCATTGATACCTATGCGCGGAAGCATCTGGGTTTGACGGTGGCGGCGCCGGGACAGCAGAGTTCTGCAGATGCGAGCGATGCGGTGGTGGCGCAGGCGAGGGCTGGTGGGCAGGTGGTGCGGCCTTAGCGGATTATCGACCCCGCGCTTCGTGTGACCGTGCGTGATTGGTTTCTGCGTAAAAAGAGCCGGCGGGACGCCGGCGGTACGGAACGGCATGCTCGAGCGGATTGGCTGCGGAGTCTGCCAAAACTTTTTTGAGATTTGTGAGAGGCAACACCGACGGGTTCACGCGGAACTTCGGTGACGCAACTGCGAAGGCCGCGGCAAAGCTTCAGACAGGGTAGGCCGGATTCCATGGAGCAGCGCAGGCCGCGTCTCCGCTGGTTAGTCGTTTGGGTTTTCGCAGTGGTTTGGATGGCGGTTGTCGTCGGGCGCCTCAGTTATCTTCAGTTGTTCTGCTACGGCGAGTACTTCACCAAGGCTCAGCACCAACAGCAGCGAGTTTTCGAAATCAGCCCGAAGCGCGGCGTGATTTACGACCGCAAAGGCCGGGAGCTGGCGATCAGCCTGCCGATGGATTCCGTTTTCGGCGACCCGGCGGAAATCACCGATGCGGAAATGGTGGCGCGGCTGCTGGCGCCGGCGCTGGGCATGCCGGCCGACGACCTGGAAACAAAAATTCATGAAGCGCACACGCCGGTGCGGCTGGCGAAGAAGCTCTCGCCTGAAACCGTGCAGCGAATTCAGGACATGAATCTGCGCGGCGTTTTCTTCCAGAAAGAAAACCGGCGGGTGTATCCGCAGCACGAGCTTGCGGCGCACGTTCTGGGCTACGTGGACGTGGATGAGAAGGGCAACGGCGGCATCGAGTATTCGCTCGACAAACAGATCCGCGGGCGTCCCGGAAAGATGATGGTGATGGCGGACGGGCGGCGGCGCTGGTACGACCGAACGGAATCCGCTGCCGATCCGGGCGCGAGCGTGGTGCTGACGATCGACCAAACGATTCAGTACATCGCCGAAAAGGAACTGGAACGGGCGATCGAAGAGACACACGCGAACAACGGCACGGTGGTGGTGCAGGACCCCAATACCGGGCAACTGCTTGCTGTCGCGGTGCGGCCGACGTTCGATCCAAACAATCCGGGCAGCTTTCCGGATGAGGTGCGGATGGATCGCGCGGTGTCTGCCGCTTACGAACCCGGTTCGACTTTCAAGGTGGTAACGATGACGGGCGCGATTGAAAATGGAGCGGCGCGGCCGTCGGACCTGGTGGATTGCCAGATGGGCTCGATACTGGTGGCGGGCCGGTTGATTCACGACTGGCATCCGTTTGGAGTGCTGAGCGTGCAGGAAGTTCTGGCGCATTCGAGCGACGTGGGCTCAATCAAGGTTGCGCTGAGGCTGGGCGCTCCGAAATTTTACGAAACGATGCGAGCGTTTGGGATTGGCCAGCTTACCGGAATCGAATTGCCCGGCGAAAATCGCGGGCTGTTGCGTCCGCTGGAAAATTGGACGGCGAGTTCGATTGGATCGCTCGCGATTGGGCAGGAAGTGAGCGTTACGCCGGTGCAGATTGTGTCGGCGATTTCGGCGATTGCGAACGGCGGCACATTGTATCGGTCGCGCATCGTAAAGGAAGTGCGCGGCGGAACGTCCGCATACACGCGCGCGGCTGTTGAGCCGGAGCAAGTGACCGACGCGAAAACTGCGGCGACTGTGCGCGAGATGATGGAGACGGTGATTCTGGAAGGCACCGGGAAGCCGGCGCAGCTTGATGGTTATACGGCGGCGGGAAAGTCCGGAACGGCGCAAAAGATCGATCCGGCGACGGGGCGATATTCGCCGAACCAATACAATTCGTCGTTTGTGGGTTTTGCGCCGGTGAACGAGCCGGCGGTGACGATTCTTGTGGTGCTCGATTCGCCCGTGGGCGCGCACCATGGCGGCGAAGTTGGCGGGCCCGTTTTCAAGCGCGTTGCCGAGCAGGTGCTTACGTATCTCGACGTGCCGCACGATGTGCCTTCGACGTCGGATGTGCAGACGGCGAAGAACGGCGATCAGGCGACGGCCGCAGCCGGTCGAGATCGGCGCTGAGGCCAGTGATCGCGATGATGACAACGGCGCAGGCAACGAGGCGGTCGCCGATAGGGTCGCGAAGGTCGACAAGAGCGGTGCGACGAAGCCGGGCGCTGCCGACGATCGCGTTTGGAAATCAGGAAGCCGTGGTGGTTCCGAACCTTGCGGGGCAGACGGTGCGAAGCGTGACGGAGGCGTGTTCGCGGATCGGGCTTGTCCCTGCGCTGATTGGCAGCGGAGTTGCGTTGGAACAGTCTGTGGAAGCCGGAACGCAAGTGATGCGAGGCACACGGTTGACGGTGCGGTTCGGCAAGGCGGGGCGGCTGGTGCCTGCGTCGGTGAAGGGAGCGGGGAATTGAGTTTCGTTATGGAACGGGATCGACCCAAAGCGGGCAAAAACGGTGGTGCGAAGAGCGAGCGGGAATGGGCCCACGGAAATGCAGATGGAGCTTGCGGAAATACTGGACGGGATTGCGGGTGTTCGCGTGAGCGGGCCGACCGATCCTTCTGTGCATTCAATTGCATACGACAGCCGCAAGGTCGAGGCGGATGCGATGTTCTTCGCGCTGCCTGGCGAGAAAGTGGATGGGAATCAATTTGTGAGCGGTGCGATCGGACGCGGCGCGAAGGTGATCGCAAGTTCGAGCGCGCGCCCGGCAGATACGAGCGCAGAAATTACGTGGATTGAAATTCCGGCGGGCAAGGAGCGGCGAGCGCTCGCGCAGGCGGCTGCGAATTTTTACGGACATCCGGCGGATGCGCTGAAGCTGGTGGGAATCACCGGAACGAATGGAAAGACGACGACTGCGTTTCTGGTGGACTCGATTGTGCAGGCTGCGGGATTCACGAGCGGACTGGTGGGAACGACCGGATACCGGACGCCGCAAGGCAGCCGGAAAGCGACGAACACGACGCCGGAATCGCTCGACTTGCAGCAGATGTTCGCGGAAGTGCGCGACGCGGGCGGTTCGCACGCGGTGCTGGAGGTGAGTTCGCATTCGCTGGCGTTCGAGCGCGTGTGGGGCTGCCATTTTGCGGCGGCGATTTTTACGAATTTGACGCGCGATCATCTGAATTTTCACAAGACATTTGAGGATTATTTTGCGGCCAAGCGCCGATTGTTTGAAGGAACCGGGGCGGGAGCTCCGGATGTTGCGGTGATCAATGCGGACGATTCGTATGCGACGCGGCTTGAAGGGCTTGCGAAACGCACGCTTACATACGGGCTGAAGGGCGAGCCTGACCTGACGACGAAGAAATTCGCGCTGAGTTTCAAGGGCCTGGAGTTTACCGCGCAGACTCCCGCGGGGAAGATCGAGGTGCGCTCGTCGCTTGTGGGGCGAATTAATGTTTACAACATTCTGGCGGCGATTGGCGCCGCGATCGCGCTCGAAATTCCGAATGCGAAAATCGAAGAGGGAATCGCGAATCTGGCGCTTGTGCCGGGGCGTTTTCAGCAGATTGACGAAGGGCAGCCGTTCTACGTGGTGGTGGATTACGCGCATGCGGACGATGCGATGCGCAATCTGATTACGACGGCGCGCGAATTGAATCCATCGGGACGCATCATCACGCTTTTTGGCGCCGGCGGAGAGCGGGACCGCTCGACACGTCCGCTGATGGGCGAGGCGGCGGGGTCGTTGAGCGACCTGGTGATTCTGACGAGCGACAATCCGCGCACGGAAGATCCCTTGCGCATCATCAACGACGTGGTCGTGGGATTGCAGAAGGTAAACGGGAACTACCGGATCGAGCAGGACCGCGAGACGGCGCTGGGAATGGCGTTTGACGAAGCGCGCGCGGGAGACATCGTGCTGCTGGCGGGCAAGGGCCACGAGAACACGCAGATTTTGCGCGATCGCACGTTCGAGTTTGACGATCGCGAAAAGGCGCGAGAGATTTTGCGCAGCAAAGGATTTTCGAAGCAGACCGGCGAAGAAGTAGAAGCAATTCCGTATCCTGAGAGCTTGCGCTTGAAATTGAAGCAGAGCCCGTTGGAGACCGAATGCGGTGGCGAGTGGCGGAAGTGGCTGAAGCGATGGGTGTCCCGGTGCCCGCGGGTCTTGACCCCGTGGCCGGGGTGGCCGGCGTGTCGATTGATTCTCGCACGGTTCGGCCCGGAGAACTGTTTATCGCCATACGCGGTCCGCGTCACGATGGACACGGTTTTATTGCCGGGGCATTGGCTGGCGGAGCGGCGGCCGGGGTGGTGGCGGGCGAACGCGCATCGGAATACACGGCGGAAATTCGCGAAAAACTCTTTGTTGTCGACGACACGCTCGACGGATTGCACCGCCTGGCCTCGCGCGCTTGCGATCGGTGGCGGAAGGCGAAACCGGGACGAAAGATCGGGGGCGTGGCGGGGTCGATCGGCAAGACCACCACAAAAGAAATTCTGGCGGCGCTCGTGGGCGCGCGGTTCCGCGTTCTGAAGACGCAGGGAAATTTGAACAACGAATACGGGCTGCCGCTGACGCTGCTGGGGCTGAGCGATGAATACGATGCGGCGATCATCGAGATGGGGATGTCGCATCGCGGGGAGCTGGCGCGGCTGGCGCAGATTGCGCGGCCCGACGTGGGCGTGATTACGCGCGTGGCGGTGGAGCATTTGGAATTTTTCGCGTCGGTTGACGAGATTGCGCTGGCTGAGCGCGAGCTGATTGAAAATCTCGCGTGGCCCAGTGCCACTGCTGTGCTGAATGCGGACGATGAGCGCGTGGCGCGTTTTTCGGAAGTGGCGCGCGGACCGGTGATTTGGTTCGGCGCTTCGCCGCGCGCGGAATTTCGCGCGGAGAAAATTGAAGAGCGGGGCGTCGAAGGATCGGCGTTTGATTTCGTATCGCCTGCGGGACGAGCGCGGCTCGAATTGCCGTTGATCGGGCGGCACAACGTGATGAATGCGGTGGCGGCGCTGGCTGCGGCGAGCGTTTGGGGAATTGGCGCCGATGACGCGCGGCGCGTGTTCCCGTCGCTCGTGCCGGCTGACAAGCGCGGCGAAGTGGTGCGATTCGAAGACGGATTTACGGTCATCAACGATTCCTACAATTCGAGTCCCACGGCGCTTGATGCGCTAGCTGAACTGCTGTCGGCGACGCCCGGTTATCGCCGGCGAATTCTGGCTGCGGGCGAGATGCTGGAGCTGGGTGCGTCCGCGCCGGAATTGCATCGCGAGTGCGGACGGCATGCCGCAGCGCTCGAGAAGATCGATTGGATCTTCGGCGTGCAGGGCAATGCGGCGGAATTGGTTCGGGCAGCCATTGAGGCAGGGCATCCCACAGAGCGAGCGCGGTTTTTCGAAAATTCGGGCGAAGCGGCGAAATTTTTGAGCGGTTTCATCGAGCGCGGCGATTTGCTTTTGCTGAAGGGCTCGCGCGGCGTGCGCATGGAGAAAATCCTCGAGGCGATCGAGGCCGGGCACAGTCGCATCGTTTCGAAATCGAGCGGAGAGCGAGTGGAAGCGGGACAGAAGGTGAAGAGCTGAGATGCTCTACTACCTTTTCTTTTATGTGCTGCGCCCTTATTTCAGCCCGCTGAACGTTTTTCGCTATATCACCGTTCGCACGGCGGTCGCGAGCCTTACGGCGCTTCTGATTTCGCTTCTGCTCGGGCCCTGGGTGATTGACCGGCTGCGCGAGTTGCAGGTGAAACAGTTTATTCGCGAAGAGGGGCCGAAAGCGCATCAGAAGAAGGCCGGCACGCCGACGATGGGCGGCGTGCTGATCGTTGCCGCGATCGTGATTCCCACGCTGCTGTGGGCCGATCTGCGCAATTTGTACGTTTTGCTTGCGGTGGGCGCGACGCTTTCATTTGGGACGATTGGATTCATCGACGATTACAACAAAGTGGTGAAGCGGCGGAACATGGGGCTGCGGCCGAGCGTGAAATTCTTGTATCAGGTGCTGACGTGCGCGGGCGTCGGCGCGGTGCTGCTCACGTTGCAGGCGCACGGAGCGTATTCGACGCAATTGAGCGTGCCCTTTGACAAGCGGCTGCATCCTGATCTGGTGATCGACTCGCTGCTCACGCATCAGTACATCTGGCCGCTGGCTTTTGTGCCGTTCATTTTGTTTCTCGTGCTGGTGATTGTGGGCTGCTCGAATGCGGTGAATCTCACGGATGGACTGGACGGGCTCGCGATCGGCTGCGTGCTGGTTTCGTCCGCGGCGCTGACGGTGCTGACTTACATTTCGAGCCACGCGCGGTTTGCGGAGTATCTCGAGATTCAGAAGATTCCCGATGCGGGCGATCTGGTGATTTTTTGCGGGTCGGTGGTGGGCGCGTCGCTTGGATTTCTTTGGTACAACGCGCATCCGGCGGAGATGTTTATGGGGGATGTGGGATCGCTCGCGCTCGGCGGCGCGATTGGAACCGTGGCCGTGATCATCAAGCAGGAAATTCTGCTGCTTTCGATTGGCGGAGTTTTCGTGCTGGAAGCGCTGTCGGTGATCATTCAAGTGGGGTCGTTCAAGCTGACCGGGAAGCGCGTGTTCCGGATGGCTCCGCTGCATCATCATTTTGAATTGATCGGCTGGAGCGAATCGAAAATCATCGTGCGGTTCTGGATTGCGGCGCTGGTGTTTGCGCTGTTTTCGCTGACGACTTTGAAATTGAGGTAGGCGACTAGTGAGACCGGGATTCGATCTCGAAGGGAAACGCGTGCTGGTGGTGGGGCTTGCGCGCACGGGTGTGGCGACGGCGCTCTTCTGCGCGGGATATGGCGCGATGGTGGCTGCGACGGATATCAAGCCTGAGGAGGAGTTGCGCGAAGTGGCCGCAAAGCTTCGCACGGCAGGCGTGGCGCTGGCGACTAGGTCCAAACGCGACGGTGGATCTTGGCGGACTGGATCTGATTGTCGTCAGCCCCGGCGTGCCGGCAAAGATCGCGCTGCTTGAGACGGCGCGTTCGCAGGGAATTCCCGTTTGGAGCGAAATCGAACTGGCTTGGCGGTTTCTGCGCGGGAAACTCATCGCGATCACAGGCTCGAACGGCAAGACGACAACGACTTCGCTCGTCGCGCATATATTGAAGACAGCAAACATTCCCACGCTTGTAGGAGGAAACATCGGGACGCCGCTGCTGACGCGCGTTGAGTCGTCGATGGATTCGACGGTGACGGTTGCGGAGATCAGCAGCTTTCAGCTGGAGACGATTGAAGCGTTTCGCCCTGAAATCGGCGTGCTGCTGAATCTCACTCCCGATCATCTCGACCGGCATGAATCGTTCGAGCAGTACGCGGCCGCGAAAATGCGGATGTTTGAAAACCAACTCGAGCGCGACTTTGCGATTTTGAACGCCGACGATCCGGAGGTTACGAAGCGGATGCCGTCGCGTCCGCATATTTATTGGTTCAGCAGAAAGAAGCGAGTGGCGCAAGGCAGCTTCGTGATGGATGGTCAAATCGTTTTTCGCATTGAAGGTTCGGAGAATCCCCTTTTGACGGGTCGAGGAGATTCCGCTGAAGGGTGAGCACAACGTAGAGAACGTACTGGCTGCGTGTACCGCCGCGTCTCTGGCTGGAGCGGATGCGGCTTCCATAGCGAACGGCGTGAAGACATTTCAGGGAGTTGAACACCGGCTCGAATTTGTTGCCGAGATGAATGGCGTCGCTTTCTACAACGATTCGAAGGCGACGAATGTGGACGCGACGGTGAAAGCAATCGAGTCGTTTCCGGGATCGCTGATCGTGATTCTCGGGGGCAAGGACAAAGGCACAGGTTATGCCGAGCTTCGCGAGCCGCTCCGGCAACGGGCGCGACTGGTTTTGCTGATCGGCGCGGCTGCGGAGAAAATCGCCGCGCAGCTCGAAGGCGCCGTGCCGATCGAGCATGCGGGGACGATTGGCCGTGCTGTGGAGCTCGCTGCGGAACGCGCGAAGCCCGGAGATGTTGTGCTGCTCGCGCCTGCGTGCGCCAGTTTCGATCAGTTCGAAAATTACGAGCACCGCGGCCGCGTTTTCAAGGAGCTTGTGGCGCAGATCAAACGCGAATCGGGCGGCGGCACAGCCCGCATGGCGGCTGCTGAAATCCCTCTCGAGAAAGGTGCCAACGATGCCTCGTAATTTGCAGCCGGACCGGCAACTGTTTGGCGTGACGCTGGCGCTTTGCTTCATCGGTGCCGTGATGGTGTTCAGCGCGTCGGCGGTGACGGCGGGCCAGCAAACCGGCAACGGCTACACATTCCTGCTGCGGCAGGTTCTATGGATCGCCATCGGAATTGCGGGAATGTTCTGGCTGATGAATACGGACTATCGAAAGCTGCGCCAGCCGCGCGTGATTTTCACGGGGCTTTCCGTGACGCTGCTGCTTTTGATCGCCGTGTTTTTTCTCGATCGCTCGCACGCGACGCACCGCTGGATTCGGTTGGGGCCGGCGAGCTTTCAGCCGTCGGAACTGGCCAAGCTGGTGGTGATTTTTTTTCTGGCGTGGTTTCTCGAGATTCGCCGAAAGCCGCGCGGATTCGGCATCAATGATCCCTTGCATTCGCTTCTGCCGGCGCTGGGAACCGTGCTGGTGATGGCGGCACTGGTGCTTGCCGAGCCCGATATGGGGACGGCGTGCATGATTTTCATGATCGCGTTTGTGATGCTTTACGTTTCCGGGCTTTCGCTGCGTTACATCTTTGCCACCGGCCTGGCTGCGATTCCGGCGATTTATCTTTTGATCGTGCGCGTGCCGTATCGCTACGAGCGCGCCAAGTCATTCTTTTCACCCGGGGCCGACCCGCAAGGGCACGGGTTCCAGTTGCTGCAGTCGCTCATCGCGGTGGGCTCGGGCGGATTTTCGGGAGTGGGCCTGATGGAGAGCCGGCAGAAGCTTTTCTTTCTTCCCGAAGCGCACACGGACTTCATCTTCGCCATCATCTGCGAGGAGCTCGGGTACATCGGAGCGGTTATCGTGCTTTTGCTGTTCGCGATGTACGGCTGGCGCGGATTCGTGGCGGCGATGAAAGCGCCCGATGAATTCGGCCGGCTTTTGGCGCTGGGCATCACGACGATGGTGGTTGGCCAGGCGATGGTGAATCTGAGCGTGGTGCTCGGGCTGATGCCGACGAAAGGAATTCCGCTGCCGTTCGTCAGCTACGGCGGTTCGAGTTTGCTCGGCATGCTGCTGGCCACTGGAGTGCTGTTAAACATCAGCCAGCACGCGGACGAAAGTTGAGCGCTGCTGTAAAGGAGTTGTTAGTCGCGGGCGGCGGCACCGGTGGACACGTCTTTCCGGCGATAGCCATCGCGCGCGAATGGCTGCGGCGCGGATATTCGGAATCGGAAACAGATTCTCGAGGGGAACGGCGAGTGGTGATTGTGGGAACCGAACGCGGGCTTGAATCAAAACTGGTGCCGCAGGCCGGGCTGCCGCTGGAAACGATACGCGCGGCCGGACTCAAAGGCATGAGCGGCGCAAAATTGATTCGCAATGCGGCGCTTTTGCCGCTGGGCATGTTGGATTCGGCCGCGATTCTGCGGCGGCACCGTTTTTCGGCTGCATTCGGAGTAGGAGGCTACGCGTCAGGCCCAATGATGCTGCTCGCGACCCTGAGCGCGATTCCCACGGTGGTATTCGAGCCGAACGTCGAGCCGGGATTCACGAATCGAGTGCTCGCGAACATGGCCACCCGGGTGGCTGTTGCGCACCAGGAGACGGCGGAGAAGTTAGGCCGCCGCGCGATTCTTACCGGCTGCCCGATACGCCCGGAGTTCTTTTCCGTGCCGCGGAAGGAGCATCAGGCTCCGTTCACGATCCTAATCACCGGCGGAAGCCGCGGAGCGCTTCCGATCAACCGGGCGGTGGTGGACTCGCTCGACCTCTTAGTACCACGAAAAAATCAGCTTTTCATCGTGCATCAGACGGGCGAAGCCGACTATAATGCCGTGCGCGTGGCGTATGCGAAACGCGAATTCAAGGCCGAGGTCCTACCCTTCATCGAAAATATGGCGGAGCGGTTTGCCCAGGCGGACTTGATCGTCTGCCGTTCGGGTGCGATCACTGTCGCAGAAATATCTGCCGCAGGACGCGCCGCCATCTTTATCCCCTTCGGAGCCGCCACCGACGCGCATCAGATGCGCAATGCGGAGGCAATGCAGAACGCAGGGGCGGCCCGCTTGATCCCGCAGCCTGAATTAACGCCCGAGCGATTAACCGGCGAAATTTTCTCCCTCCTCGACCAGCCCCGGAAAATTTCGGAAATGGAAGACCGCGCGCGTGCGCTGGCGAAGCCGCGCGCCGTGGAAGATATTGTGGACCTGCTCGAAGAGGTGTCGCGGCCATGATGGTCACGTTCCGCAATTTTCAGCGCATCCATCTCGTCGGAATCGGCGGGAGCGGAATGAGCGGGATCGCGGAGGTGTTGCTGTCGAGCGGCTACGCGGTGTCGGGATCGGATTTGAAGGCGACGCCGGTAACTTCGCGGCTGGAAAAGCTGGGCGCAAAGATTTACGAAGGGCATCAGGCCGCGAACGTGCATGGCGCGCATGTGGTGGTGATTTCTTCGGCTGTTCGGCCGGACAACGTGGAAGTGATCGAAGCGCACCGGCTGAAGATTCCGGTGATTCCGCGGGCTGAAATGCTGGCGGAGCTGATGCGGCTGAAGTATGGAATCGCCGTGGCTGGCGCGCACGGGAAGACGACGACGACCTCGATGGTCGCTTCGGTTCTCGCCGCGGCGGGGCTCGATCCGACGTTTGTCGTGGGCGGGCGCGTGAATCATGCGGGCTCGAATGCGCGCGTGGGGCAGGGCGATTACATGGTGGTGGAAGCGGACGAGAGCGATCGCTCGTTTCTGCTGCTGGCGCCGGTGGTCGCGGTGGTCACGACGATTGACCGCGAGCATCTCGATCAGTACCGGTCGCTCGAGGAAATTCAGTCGGTGTTTTTGGAATTCGTCAACCGGGTTCCTTTTTACGGCACGGTGATTCTGTGCCTCGATGAGCCGAACGTGCAGGCGATGCTTCCTTCTGTGAAGCGGCCGGTGATTACGTATGGCACCACGAGCCAGGCGGATCTTGTGATCAGCGACGTGAAACTCAAGGGGCTCGCGAGCGAATTCCGGCTTACGTATCGCGGCGAGGATCTGGGAATTTTCAATCTGCCGTCGCCGCCGGGAATTCACAATGTGCGGAATGCGGCTGCTGCGGCGGCCGTGGCGCTGTCGTTGAATGTGCCGGCGGATTTGATTCGAGCGGGACTTGAGAAATTTTCGGGCGTTGGGCGGCGCTTTGAGGTGAAAGGCGTCTATGCCGGGGTCACGCTGATTGACGACTATGGCCATCATCCCGCAGAGATTCGCGCGACACTCGAAGCGGCTCGCGGATGCGGATACAAGCGGCTGCTGGTTTTGTTTCAGCCGCACCGCTATACGCGGACGCAATTTCTCTGGGACGATTTTTGCCGCGCTTTCAATGACGCGGACGTTCTGGTGCTCACCGAAATCTACGCGGCGAGCGAGCATCCGATTGAGGGCATCACTGGTGAGCGGCTCGCGGAAGCAATCAGCGCGGCGGGGCACAAGAATGTGGTGTTTACGAGCACCATGCAGGCGGGCGTCGAGTTCATGCTGCGGGAAGCGCGGCCGGGCGATGCGATTCTGACGATTGGGGCGGGCAGCGTGGGCCGAGTTCTCGATCAGCTCGCGATGCTGCTGGGGACACAGGTTTCGAGTTCGCATGCGGATTAATGACAGCGCGATTGTCGAGCGGTTAAAAGAATTGGGAGTCGAATTGCGTCCGTCTGTGTCGCTGAATGAAAAAACGTCGCTCGCGATCGGCGGCGTCACCGACGAATTGCTGCTGCACCGCTACGACACGATTCCGGCACGTGATGCGCTTGCTGGCCGACGCGAAGATTCCGCACCGGTTTCTTGGCGGCGGCACGAACGTATTGATTGCGGATGGCGAACTGCCGTGGGTGGTGCTGCATCTTCCGGCAGCGCATCCGGGAATGCGCGTGGAAGGAAACTCGGCGTTTGTGGATGCATCGGCCGATCTGGGCGGAATGGTCACGTTCTGCGCGAAGCACGATCTCGGCGGCATGGAAGGGCTGATCGGTGTTCCGGGAAGCGTGGGCGGAGCGTTGCGAATGAACGCGGGCGCGTATGGAACTCAAATCGGGCCGTGGGTGCGCGAAGTGGAGCTGTACCGCGCTGCGAGCGGCGAGGTGGAGACTGTGCGCGGGAATGACATTCGCTTCGACTATCGCCACACGTCATTTGCAGACGATGACGTGATGCTGCGCGTGAAGCTCGAGCTGCCGTCGAAGCCGTACAAGGAAATTTTGGCGGGTATCAAGGTTTGCAATGAGAAGCGCCGCGCCAGCCAGCCGCTGAATCAGAAAAGCGCGGGCTGCATTTTCAAGAATCCTCCCGGCGGTTCGGCGGGACGGATGATTGACGAATTGAAATTGAAGGGTCATCGGGTGGGCGATGCGGCGGTGAGCGACCGCCACGCGAATTTTTTTGTGAACCTGGCGGATGCGACTTGTGACGACATGCGGCGATTGATTGACGACGTGCGCGAGCGCGTGCGCGCCGCCTACGGAGTGGAACTCGAGAACGAGGTGATTTTCTGGCGAAACTGAGGGCCATGGACGCGGACGTTTACCCGCAGGAAGTTCTGGCGGACGAAGAGCCGAAGTATCTTCGGCGGCAGAAGCCGCTCGAGATCAAGCGGCGAAAGTTCGGCCGGAAAGCCTGGATGACGTATCTGCGTGTGTCGCTGTGGATCCTGGCCGCTCTCGCGCTGGCGGGCATGGCTTACGTCGCCGAAAATTTCCTGTTTCACGCTCCCGCCATGGCGCTGCTCAAACCCGACCAGATTCATATCGCAGGCAATCACTACGTCGCAACCCGCGAATGTGCTGGGAATTTTTGCAGCCGACCGCAATCACAGCGTGCTGCGCATTCCGCTGGACCAGCGCCGAAAGCAAATTGAATCGTTGCCGTGGGTGGAACAGGCAGCGGTGCGGCGCGCGCTTCCCAATCGAATCGAAGTTGAAATTACCGAGCGTACGCCGATCGCATTTTTGCGCGATGGGGGCGAGATGAGCCTCGTCGATGCGTACGGAATGATTCTCGAGCGTCCGCTAAAAGGCGAATTTCATTTTCCGGTGGTGAGCGGCGTCAGTTCCGAGATGCCGATCGACGAGCGCGAAAAGCGCATGGAGCTCTTCGCCGGATTTATCCAGCAGATTCAGACCGCGCATCCGGGCGCTACCGAACAAGTGAGCGAAGTGGATCTCTCCGACGCCGAGGATTTGCGCGCGACTCTTACAGGCCTTCCCGGCGGAAGTTTGCCGGGCGGCGTGACGAGCGGCGATTGGGGCCAGACCGAAACTCCGCTGCTGGTGCATTTCGGCGATAGCGATTTCGAAGGCAAGTACCGCACGCTGCTTGACAACATCGGTCAGTGGCGCGCTACGGCGGGGCGAGTGGAATCAGTCGACTTGCGATTCAGCCGCGAGGCGGTGGTGAATCCCGAGAACACGAGCGCCGCGCAGCAAACTCCCGTGCACAGGTCTGGCGAGGGAGCTGCGACGGCGACGTCGCAGAGGAAGCCCGCAGCGAAATCGGCGAAGAAAATGGCCCAGCATCGGGACAGGAAGCATTTCGTAAAGAAGTCGGTGTGAGCGCGCGGCTGTAAATCGGGCGCGTGAAGCAAGGAGCGGCGGAATTGGCGAAGAAAGACCGTTATGTGGTGGCGCTCGACGTGGGCAGCACGAAAACCTGCGCGCTGATCGGCGAGATGGAAGAAGAGGGCGGCGCGAAGTTTGCAGCGCTCGGCGCGGCGGAATCAAAGGGCTGGCGCAAAGGCCAGATCGTGAACCTGGAGCTGGCGGTCAGTTCGATCCGGCGCGCGATTGAAGAAGCCGAAGCGATTGTGAATGTGCCGGTCGAGTCGGCGCTGATCGGAGTTGCGGGAGTGCACGTGCGCGGACTCAACAGCCGCGGCGGGATTACAGTAGGCGCGCGGCCACGCGATATTCAGCGCGACGACGTGCGACGCGCGATTGAAGCTGCGCGCGGCGTGTCGCTGCCGGAAGATCGAGAAGTGCTGCATGTGCTGCCGCAGGAATTTTTCCTCGACCGGCAGGACAATATCCGCGATGCAATCGGCATGGTGGGGGTGCGCCTCGAAGCGAATGTTCACATCGTCACCGCTTCCGGTTCGTCCACTCAAAATATCGTTACAGCCGTAAATCGCGCTGGCGTGCGCGTGGACGATACTGTTCTCGAGCCGCTGGCCGCGGCCGAAGCGTGCCTCACGCAGGACGAGCGCGAGCTCGGCTGCTGCCTGCTTGATATCGGTGGCGGCACGACCGACATGGTTGTTTTTACGGGCGGAGTTGTCCGGCACACCACTTCGATTCCCGTCGGCGGCGACCACGTGACGAACGATCTGGCCGTCGGCCTTCGCACGCCGATGCCTGAGGCCGAGAGGCTCAAGCGCGAGCACGCCTGCGCGTTTCGCGACCTGGTGAAAGAAGATTTTCCAATTGAAATCGCGAGCGTGGGCGACCGGCCGCCACGAACGATTTTCGCGCGCATGTTGACGGATATCGTTGAACCGCGCGTTCAAGAATTTCTGATGCTCGTGCGCGATGAACTGCGCCGCGCCGGACTCGAATCGCAAATTCCCGCCGGAATCATTCTCACCGGCGGCGGCGCAAAACTCCGCGGCCTGGTGGAACTGGCCGAGCACGTGTTCAAGCTTCCGGTGCGCGTGGCCGCGCCGCGCGGGCTTGCGGAGATGAGCGAAGAGGTTTCCCAGCCTGAATACTCGACGGCGGTTGGACTTGTTCTCTACGGGGCGCGGACGCGGCGCCTCGCAGGAGCGCGTCCCAACGGCTGGACGGGAAGATTGAAGGCACTTTTTGCAGGACAGTAAAAATTTCTAGCAGTGGCGAATACCTGGGGGAGGAAGCATGACGTCAAAAGATACGGGCATGAGAGTTTCGTTCACGGAAGAGCCGCAGAATGGGGCAAAGATAAAGGTAATCGGAGCGGGAGGCGGCGGTTCGAACGCCGTCAACCGCATGATTCGGGCGAAGGTGGAGGGCGTTGAATTCATTGCCGCGAATACGGATCTGCAGGCGCTGAAGCTGTCGCAGGCGCCGGTGAAATTGCAGCTCGGCGCAAAGCTGACGAAAGGGCTCGGCGCGGGGGCGAATCCTGAGGTCGGCCGGAAGGCTGCGCTCGAAGACACGGAAAAAATTCTGGAAGCGCTCGACGGGGCGGACATGGTTTTTGTCACCGCCGGACTCGGCGGCGGCACCGGCAGCGGTGCTGCGCCTGTGGTGGCGAATCTGGCGAGCGAGTTGGGCGCGCTGACGGTGGCGGTGGTGACGAAGCCCTTCGCGTTCGAAGGGAAGCGGCGCATGCAGCAGGCTGAGCAGGCGCTCACGGAGCTGATCGGCTGCGTCGACACCGTGATCGTGATTCCTAACGAGCGGCTGATGGAGTGCGTGGAGCACGGGACGAGTTTCTTCGAAGCGTTCCGCATCGCCGACGATATTCTCCGGCAGGCCGTACAGGGCATCAGCGACATCATCACGATTCCCGGAATTATCAATCGCGACTTTGCGGACGTGAAGACGATTATGTCCGGTCAGGGCTACGCGGTGATGGGCACCGCCGTCGCGACCGGTCCGAACCGAGCCATCGACGCGGCGAATCGCGCCATCAACAGCCCGCTTCTTGAAGACAACTGCATCAATGGCGCGCAGGGAATTCTGATCAACGTGACAGGCTCATCCACGCTGAGCTTGCAGGAAGTGCACGAAGCGTCGTCGATCATCCAGAAAGCTGCGCACGAGAATGCCAACATCATTTTCGGCGCGGTGCAGGATGATGCGATGAAGGAATCGGTGAAGATCACCGTGATTGCCGCGGGCTTCCGCGAAGTGGCCGGAAAGAAGACGGCTCAACGTCCGTCGTATTTGCCGAAGACGTGGGCTGCGAAGCGCGAACAGCCGCCCGCGCAGGTGGCGCCGCAGCAGACGAATGTGGTGCAGCAGGTGGCGCGTAACGTGCGCGAGGCAGCTCCGGAGATGCCGTCGGATGATCTTGACGTGCCGACGTTCTTGCGGAGGCAGGCGCAGAAGGCGTAGGCGACATCGATTGCGGGAAGTATTTCTCGGCTCCGCACGTTGATGGCGCCAAGAAAGTAGACGTCGCGCGCGCGGTGCTCCCGGCAAGCCGAGGCGCAACAACGCGGCGGCAAGTCGCCCTTCGGCTCCGCTCAGGACGAGAGCTTGCTCTCGCTTTCATGGGGCGATCGGACACCTATCGGACAGACCTGCGCGCAAAACAAACGCAAAATTCAATGGAGACACTGCTCGGCAGACACTACGAGGTTACTGTAATTAATTTTATAACAGCCGCCACGAAACTGCAAGTCGTGAGTTTAGTAGAGAAAAGTCATCCAAGGTAAGAGTTGCTTGATGGACGAAATTCGGCTTGCGCGAGGCGTTGCTGTTGAAATTGTGAATCACGCGCGACGCAATCCGGAAGAGGAGTGCTGTGGATTGCTCGCGGGGCGCCACGGCGCGATCGCACAAGCATTCCCGGCGAAAAATGTGGCGAAGCAGCCAGCAACCGCCTACGAAATTGCTCCGAAAGAGCTATTCCACATCATGCACGAGATTCGCGCCGCCGGGCTCGAACTGCTCGGTATCTACCATTCGCATCCGAAGGGCGACAATCAGCCTTCGCCGCGTGACGTCGAGCGAGCCTACTATCCCGACGCGGCGTACTTCATTCTTTCACCTCGGGCCGACGCGCCTGAACCAATTCGAGCTTACTCGATTCGCGATGGCCGGTGGACGCAGCTCGAAATCAAAATTCAGAATTAAATGATGCCGGCGGAACCCTATAGGGAGATCGCAGCACAGACAGGCAGCTCGCTGGATGATTCGAAATTATTGTCGAGCGATGCAACGCCTTCCGGGCTGCTTCTCACGCTCACGGCCTCCGGCTCGATAGGCACTTTCAAAGCGACTGCCGTGACGTCGTCCTGAGGTCCTGAACCATTTGAAAAAGATTTGGCGCCTTCGAAGAGGTGGTCGAGGGATTCGTCGGCAGTTTTTCGAGTGCACTCGCACCATAGCTCCCCCAGACGGTCCCAGCTGAAGTCTTCGTCGTTTTGATTTCGCAATTCGTGCAATCCGTCAGTGGCGAAGAGCACGGAATCGCCGGGCGCCAGTTGTACCGTGTACTTGTCGTACGACGACCCTGGAAAGACCGCCGATGGAAGGCCTCCTTCGCCGAGGCGCGAATATCTTCCGTTGGAAACGAGAACCGGGTGCGGCAGGCCCGCATTGGAAAACGTGAGTTGCCGCGTGATGGGATCGAAGAGCGCGTACAACGTGGCGCAATAACGTCCCGATGATCGGACGCACTAGCAGCCGTTTGTTGAGAAGAGTGAGCACCGCAGCGGTATCTTCACCCGTCTTGTTGATGCCGCGAATTGTTCCCATCACAAGGGCGGCATACATGGCGGCTGCGAGTCCCTTTCCCACTACATCACCGAGGTAGAGGCCCACAAGCCCGTTGGGCAGTTGGAAAAAATCCGTGAAGTCGCCGCCCACTTCGGCAAACGGTGAAAAGCGAAAAGCAACTTCCACGCCCGCGCTGATCAAATTTCCAGACGGCACGAGTGAATATTGAATTTCGCGAGCAGCTTCCTTGTCGGCCTCGTATGAACTTACGCGTGAAGCCGTTTCAAGCACCGCTTGAGTACCCATTCTCAGGAAACTCCCCCCGGCAGCTCGCTCCCGATGGTGCGTAGCAGTACACCGCAACCGGGATACCAAAGTAATCGGCGAACAGAACGGATGTCTGAACTGAAATCAGGACTTATTGTGGCGGCAGGGAACTGATTTGTCGGGTTGGACAGGAGCACTGTAACGCACCGGCACAGATGCGCTTTGGTGGAACATCCCTGCACTTGGCCGGGTCCGCCGAAGTAGGCAACTGAAGAAACAGCGATGCGCGGAGCTTAAGGGTTAGCTCGGTGGGCGTGCAACGTAGCAGCGTTCTCCGCCTCTTCCAAACGGCGCGCATACAACGGAAACTTCGCCGCGAGATTGGCAACCTCGCCGCGCACTCGTTGCTCGGTGGCGGAATCGCCCAGGTGCGTGAGCACGTCCGCGATCCAGCCCGCAATCTGATTCATTTCCGGCTCGCGCATGCCGCGCGTCGTAACCGCCGGAGTGCCCACGCGAATCCCGCCTGCCTTCATCGGAGGAAGGGGATCGAAGGGAATCGCATTCTTGTTTACGGTCATGCCCGCGCGCTCGAGAGCCAGTTCGGCATCGCGACCGGTGATTCCGCGCGAATGCATGTCGACGAGAAACAGGTGATTGTCCGTGCCGCCCGTGACGATGCGGAATCCGTGCTTGGCGAGCGCCGCGGCGAGCACGCTCGCGTTGGTCACCACTTGTTTCTGATAGGCGCGGAATTCGGGCTCGGCCGCTTCTTTCAGGCACACGGCTTTCGCAGCGATGATGTGTTCGAGCGGGCCGCCTTGCACGCCCGGAAACGTGATCCGGTCGAGATCCTTGGCATATTTTTCGCGGCAGAGAACCAGGCCGCCGCGCGGGCCTCGCAAAGTCTTATGCGTAGTCGTCGAGACGAAATCGGCGTGAGGAACAGGACTGGGATGAATTCCCGCTGCCACAAGCCCCGCGATGTGCGCCATGTCCACGAAGAAAAGCGCGCCGGCGTCCTGGGCGATTTTTGCGATTCGCGCGAAATCGATGATTCGAGCATAGGCACTCGCGCCGGCGACGATCATTTTGGGCTGATGCTCTCGCGCTAGCCGCTCGATTTCATCGTAGTCGATCGTCTCGGTTTCTTTGGTCACGCCATACGCAACGAATTTGTAGGTCTTGCCTGAAAAATTAAGGGGATGCCCGTGCGTCAAATGGCCGCCGTGCGCCAGATTCATTCCCAGCACGGTTGCGCCGGGCTCAAGCGTGCTCATATAGACTGAAATATTCGCTTGCGTGCCTGAATGCGCCTGCACGTTCGCGTGTTCGGCTCCGAACAATTGCTTGGCGCGCTCGATCGCGATCCGCTCGACACGGTCAACATTTTCACAGCCGCCGTAATAACGCTTGCCGGGGTAGCCTTCCGCGTACTTATTGGTGAAAACGGAGCCCATGGCTTCGAGCACCGCTTCGGAGACGAAATTCTCGGAAGCGATCAGTTCGAGCCCGGTAGCTTGCCGGCGCACTTCGTCCTGCAACGCTTCGGCGACTTCGGGATCGACCACTTCCAGCGGTCGGCTCATTCGTTTCAATTCGGGGGTTTCGTTAGCCATGGAGGGATTCGCAAGGATTCTATCGGAGCGCTGGGACGTTTGCAATTGGCGGTCACGTTGCATTGGAAATGCAACCCAGCAGCGGAGTCGAGCGTCCTAACCGTTGCAAAGTGGCCATCGCTGCTATTTCCTCGAAGCAAAGAAGCGACATCTCGATTAGGATGTTGAAAGCATTCCCCTCGCACATTCCATATGCCGGGGAACGTGCAAAAGGGGGATGAATTTGAAGTGGTTCAGTATCAGGTTTGCCGCAGGCGCAATTTTATTTGGTTTATTTCTTGGAAGCGCGCACGCGCAAGACGCTGGTTCATCGCCGGTGCCGCAAAGTCAGCACTCGACGGCCCAGCCTTCACAGCCCGCACCGAAACCAGCGCAGAATCAAGGAAAGTCTGCGGATCCCTCTACCCAAAATCTGCCTGACAAAGTTCAACCGGCCCCTGACGCGGCCACCAAGAACGCCCAGAATCCCAAGCGCATTTTCGGGATCATTCCGAATTTCATCAGCACGAATGACACGACTGCCAATCAAGAACCATTGACGGTTCACGAAAAATATATTCTTTCATTCCACCAGATGTTCGATGTAAGCGCGCACATCGGAAATCTGCTGCAGTCTGCTATTTCGCAAGCAGCAAATGGCCAGCCCCATTACGGACAAGGCTGGGGCGCATTTGGAGAGCGCCTTGCTGCTTCGGAAGGCGATCAGATGACGTCGTGCTTCTTCATCTATGGAGTGCTGCCATCGGTTCTTCACGACGACCCTCGTTATTTCCGCCGGGGTAGTGGCTCAATCGGCAGCAGGCTCTGGTATGCCGCTTCGCGCACCGTGATCACGCGGAAAGATTCGGGGCAGCCGGCTTTCAATGTGCCGCAAACCCTAGGCCAATTGATTCAACAAGGCATTTCCACTTCCTACTATCCGGCGCAGGACCGCACGGCACCTGGCGTCTTCACGCAGTGGGGTGTAAATCTCGCTTACAACAGCGGGTACAATATGCTGCGCGAATTTATGCCCGATCTCGGGCAGTATTTGGCGCGGAGAAAAGGTAAGAAAGCAGCGCAAAAGTCTCAGACGCCCGTTCCTCCGCCTTCCAGCGCCCAGTCGAACTAGCAAACGCTCAGTAAGCTAGGTATCTGCCGGGGCCGAAGGATTTCCATAGACCGCGTTCCAGCCGCCGGACTGTCTCTTCGGCTTCATATGTCGCCACATAATTTGGCGGAAGCCCAGAGGCGGGCTCTGCTCGAGGCCCCTTGCCAGAGCAACAGTTGATGCCGAAGAACCCGTGATCCAGCCCAAATACCGAATAGCCGACGTCCCGAAGGAAGTGATGAGTAGCGGCAGGATAGTCACGCTGCTCCTCAAACACGACGTAACGGATTCGGCGCGCGCGCAACATCTGTTCCATTCCCATTAGCGCATCGAGTTCAAATCCTTCCACGTCTAACTTTACGACGCTTACATGCTCACCCTGTGAAAACACTTCATCCAGGCTGACCAGCTTCACCTCAAGGTTCGTGATTCCGCGGTCGAGTTCTGAAATACCTTCCTCATCGGCCAGCGGTAGTCTCAATGCGGGCTCTTCCACCATTCCATTCAAACGAAGCCGGAATCTGAAGAGTCGCAGTACCTGATCGCGCTCCTAGTGCTTCCTCGTGCAAGACGAATGCACTGCGTTGCCCGCGATCCTCCCATTCGGTCACATTACGTTGCAGCTCGCCAAACGAGCGGGGATCAGGCTCGAAACTGTGAACCTTGCCCCGAGGCCCGACGCGGGCGGCGAGGATGCTGGTCGCATATCCAATATTCGCTCCGCCGTCGACCACGATATCGCCCGGTTGTGCCAGTCGCCACAGCGCCTCGGTGAGTGGCATTTCATAGATTCCGCGTGAGTAAATGGCCCAACCAATCGATTCCGCTGGGTTCACCACTATCGGATAACCCCACGGCAGCCAGACCTTTGTGAACTGGGACCTCTTCGGAAGCGCCTCAACCCAGAGCCTTCGGGCAATCTGATGCGGCCGAAGCACATATTCAGGTTTGGCGACGTGTGCGAGACTATCGATCGTCAGCAATTTGGGTCTCGCTCTCCTGCGGCATTTCAGACCTGCGCGGTTTCGTCCGTAGTTCGCAAACAGTCGACGCTATTCGCGCCTTCACTCTAGCTTTAGATTCTGGCACGAATCAAGTATCACAGCGTTGCTAGCTATGCCGACGCGCCGTGGCACTTTCCGATTCCCGGGTCAAGTTCTGATGCAAAGGCTAGATTCCGATGGGCGGCTAGATATCTGTTGCGAAGCGGCGCTTTGCGTAGGAGATTACGTAAGTGATGGAAGACTCGCTCGGAAGACCGATCTCACGAAAAACCGTATTGCTCGTTTCCTGCTTTGCCGCTGCGATTCTCACGTATCAGGCGATTCGAATCTGGGTCGCCGATTATCTCGTCCATAAAGATCGGATCGACCAAGTGGAACGCGGAGTCGCCCTGGAATCAGATAATGCCGCCGCCTGGGAACATCTTGGCCGCGTTCGCGAGGCGGATTTAGCAAATCCCGATCCCACAGGAGCGGTAGCAGATTTTCAGAAAGCGGTCGCGCAGGTTCCACTGTCCGCTCAGTATTGGATGGACTTGGCAGTGGGATACGAATCCATCGGGAATGTTCCGGCTGCGCGAGAGGCTTTTGCGTCGCGCACGCGCCGCGTATCCATCCTCATCTGTCGTGGCCTGGGTTTACGGCAATTTTCTTTTGCGTCAAGGTGACACTGACGCGGGCTTCGCGCAAATCAATCATGCCCTGCAGGCGGATCCGAGACTCAGCGATCCAAAGCTCGTGCCGCTTGCGGTTTCGCGTGTCTGGCATTTGAGTCAGGATGCGAACGTGCTCTTGAATCAGGTGTTGCCTCCCGAACAGGATGCCTACTTCCAGGCAATTGATTTCATGGAGGAAAACAAGCAGCCAACGGCGGCGCTCGTCATTTGGCAGCGATTGTTGTCGCTGGGCAAGCCCATTGAGTTGCGGCGTTCGTTCCCTCTTCTGTGGCTCTTGATGGAAAGTGACCTTGGCGCGGATGCGAGCCGGGTGTGGCGAGAAGCGCTGGCTGCCGCTGGACTTCCTCATAACGAGCCAGCGAGCGGGTCGTTAGTTTGGAACGGGAATTTCGCGCGGGATTTCTTAAACGGCGGATTGGATTGGCGGTGGAATTCTTCTCTCGTCGGCGCTTCGATGGGTTTCGATGCGCCGCCTCCTTCGTCCGAAGGCCGGTCGTTGCGGCTCGATTTCAGCGGGGGCGAAAACTTAGATCTCATGGAGCCTCAGCAGTTTGTTCCGGTCGAGCCCAGCCAGCGATACCATTTTCATGCGATGCTGAAGACGGAAGGAATCACGACGGAGAACGGAATTTCTTTTTTGATCAGCGACCCGAATCACGGCGCGGCCATGGTGGCCACCGAAAATTTCACGGGTACGCGTCCGTGGACACCTGTCGACGTGGACTACACGACGACGCCCGCGACGCATTTCCTGTCGATTCAGGTGCGCCGTGCTCCGAGCCGCCTGTTCGACAACAAACTGAGCGGAACGGCGTGGATTGGCAATGTCTCTCTTACTCCGTCAGACGGGGCGGAGCCGTCACATACCAAATGAAAGCGTGGCGTTCTGAGCGAATTATGATCGACTGACTCTCAACGTCTAGACTGCTGCCATCGCGAGGACGGAAGATGCAGGATGTACAGTTATCCGGGCGGCTGCGATCGTGAGGGAATCGAGCCGTGATGCTCCTCCCGTGAAGGGCTGGCTCTGCGAGGAGCATTTTCATGAATGCCTGAACGCTGCGGCGGAAGTGGAAGCTGACGACCGGAGAAAACGCGATGCCGAATGGTTCTTACATCTCGAGAAATATCTACGCGACCACAATCTAACGATGCAGGAGCTAACGGACGAACACGCCCAGGCTGCGCTGGACAGTCGGCGGAAAAGCAGATGACACTAGGACTAGATAGCAGGGACGAGATCGCGGGCATACCGGGTTCCAGAGGCAAGGTGCAATCGTGTACCGGCCGTTAGGTTCACGACGCTTTAAAATAACAAACCGACAATGCTGTGGAGGCCGCAAATGAGCACATCGACGAGCTTTCGGGCGGATATCCTTCCGCTTTTTACCGAGCGAGACATTCAAGGGATGATCAAAGGCTTCAAGCTTGCGAGTTATGACGAGGTGAAAGCGCACGCGTCCGCCATCTATGACCGCATTCGAGGAATTGGCGGCGCCGTGATGCCGCCGCCACCGCCCAGAGGAGAAGGTCCTTGGCCGCAATCTCGCATTGACCTATTCGCTAAATGGATCGCGGATGGCTGCCCACCATAGGCGGCCTCCAAGCAGTGAAGATATTGCGAGGCTTCAAATGAAGGCACTGCAGCAAGCCAAAAACCATCCCACCCTTCGCAAAGACCGCGAAGAGTGGGGCACCCGCAAAATCTGAGACTCAACTCCGAAGTGAATTGCTCGGGAGAAATCATCCGTAAGTTGTGATATCGCAGACAAGCAAAGAAGGGTAGGCGCCCGGCGAGCTTAGCTGCTGAAGTTTCGGAGTACAATGAGGGCGATTCAGGAGGTTCCTGATGAAGACCCATGTCAATGGAAAATTGAAGGACGGCTCTAAATGCAAAGTCGTCGAAGGCACGCATGCGGGCAAATCGGGCGTCGTGCGAGATGTCAAAAAGAGCAAGACAGGTCATGTGACCATAACGGTCGTGCAAGCGACTGGAGAACGATTCAAAACGCTCGCAAGAAATGTTGTGACAAAGGACTAAATCTTTTCATTGCAGTCTTTGTAGCAACGAAGAGCGTTACGAGCGGGGTGTGGGCTAGTCAGCTGCTACCCGCCTTTCCGGAGAGTTTTCCCGACACCGACAGCAAGTCAAAGCCATCCCACCCTTCGCAAAGACGGCGAAGAGTGGGGCACCCGCAAAATCCAAGAGTCAATTCCAAAGCGACTTGCTCGAGAGAAATCATCCGTAAGTTGTGATACCGGAACCCCGGCATCTGCGAAACTAGCGATAGAATCGGACCATGCTGAGTTTCCTCTCTTGTCCGCGGCTTTTCTTCGCTTTCATAATTGTGTTCGTGTGCGCCGCCTCCGCTCGCGGTCACGGAGCCGAAGCAAACCCACCCGTGGAAAGCCCAGCGCGTGGCGACGTCGAAAAGTTAATTCAAACTTACGGAGCAGATGCCTCGGTAGCCTTCCGCACATTGGATGGCACGCAAGAGCTTTTTATCCAGGCGGACAAACCGTTCCGCTCGTCGAGTGCGATCAAAATCGCGACGATGATTGAGCTTTATGCCCAAGCGGAGGCGGGCGAACTGCGCCTCAGCGATCCTCTGTTGGTGACACCCGGCTCACAAAATGATTCTCATCCGGGCACGCCGCATGCTGACGCCAAGAATGACCCTATTCAAGGGTCAATCGGAAAGACCCTGACGCTCCGGGAGCTTTGCGAAGCAATGATTGTGCGCGGCAGCCTTCGGGCTGAAAGCTTGCTGATTGAAAGGCTCGACGCCGCGCGCATTCGCAACCGCCTGCACGAACTGGGCGCGAACGGTGTGCAATTCGTAGCCCCCGTGGAGAGCGACACAGGGCCCACCGAAGGCCCTCAGAATACCGAGACTGCACGCGATCTGCTGGTTCTGTTATGGGCGCTTGCCAAGGGCGAGGCGGTCAGCCCCGATGCTTCTCAGGAAATGGTGGGCATGCTCGCGCGATCCATCCCGTACCAGGGAATTGCGGCGGGATTGCCGGGAAGTCAAGACGCAGCGCTGGGCACGGCCGGATTTGCGGAGAACCATCAGGAGGCCGCGATCGTTTACGGGCCACACTCGTTCGTAATCGTGATAGTGATCCGCGACGTCCAAGATCGCACTGCGAGTTTCGCTTTGTCCGCTCAAATCACCCACGCCCTCTCTGTCCCCGTGTGGTAGACATTGCTGGCATTTTGGATTGATGTCTGACAAACAATTTGTTTGAGATTATGTGGATCTCGTAAGTGATTGAAAAGAGTGGCGCGCCCGGAGAGATTCGAACTCCCGACCCTCTGGTTCGAAGCCAGATGCTCTATCCAGCTGAGCTACGGGCGCAGTAGAGGCGAGTGTACCCGTTCATTTGAGGCGGTTCAACAAGCGGCTTGCTGGGGCGGGAAGCTAACGCTTGGAATTCGATGAGGAAAGGGCGGCTTGGAATTTCTGCTGTTCTTTGAGCAGCGCAGGGTTGCCCGGATAAAATTTCAGCATTTCGTTCACGAGAGCAAGTGCCGCCTGGTAGTTTCCTGAGTTGTAATATTGGGTGACCCGAGTTTTATAAACTGAGACGATTTGCTCTTCTAATGCCTTGCCTGCGGGATTGCCTGCCTGTCGCGCGAGGATTGCCCAGTGAAGAGCGGAGTCGTTGACGGGCTCGAAGTAATGGTGTCTGGCTGAATGCGGCTTGCGCCTTTTGATACATCTGCTGGCCCTGATCCGGAGCGGGCTCGGTTGGCTTGGGATGTTGAGCGGGCTGGCGTGAAGCGCGTTCCGGTTTTGGTTTGGGAGCCGCTGCTGGAGGCGCGGTGGTAGTTGTTGGAGGAAGTTCGTCGATTGCGTGAGTGGCTTCGGAAGGTGCGCTGGCTTCGGGCGATACCGATTGCGCGGGAGGCGGGACGGGCGAAGAGCCGGAGCCGCTGTGCGGAGTGGGGTTTAAGACTTGGTAGGCTGCGACGCCGACGACGAGAAGGAGCGCGACGGCAGCCCCTGCAATCATCAGCGGCTTTTTTGATTTTGGTGCTGCGATTGGTATCTGCGTTGGCGCTTGGGTCGGCACCTGCGTTGAAGATTGAAGGATGGTCGGCGCTGGAACGCGGGTAGCGGCCATCGCCGGGCTCCCTGGAACAGTCGACACTGATACCGAGGGGGGAAGGGGCACAGGAGTCGCCACGGACGCGGCAGCAGGCGTAGCCCCGGAAGACGGCGCGGGTGTAGCTGCAGCAGTTGCCATCGGTGGCACCGCGGACACAGACAAATGCGGATGCGAAAGTGTGCTGCCGCCTCCGATTGACATGGTTGGCGCGTCGGCTGGCGCGACCGACGGAGTATAGGCAAGCGAATCGGGATGCTCGAGCGCCGCGCCGAATTGCTCGACGGTTTGAAACCGCGCATCCGAATTTTTCTCAATCGATTTGAGGATGACTTTTTCAACGCCCTTGTTGATGTAGGGATAGTATTTGGACGGCGGAGGTGGGGGCGTATAAACGTGGTCCTGCATGATTTGAAACTCGCTATCGCTTTCAAAGGGGAGATGTCCCGTCAGCATCTCGTAGAGCGTGATTCCCAGCTCGTAGATGTCCGAACGGATGTCAACATTGCGATTCTGGATTTGCTCGGGCGACATGTAGGCGAGCGTGCCTAGCTGTGTGCCGGTGCGCGTCATGCCGCGCGCGCCAATCACTTTCGCGATGCCAAAATCCATCACCTTCACGAGACCGGCCTTGTTCAGCATCAAATTGCTGGGCTTGATGTCGCGATGGAGAATTCCCGCGCGGTGCGCATAGCCGATGCCGAGCAGCGCTTGCCTGAAAAGCGGAATCGCTTCGACTTCTGGGATGGGGCCGCGGCGGCGGATGATTTGCGCGAAGGTCTCGCCTTCGACAAATTCCATCACCATGATTGCGGTGCCCTGATGAACCATGAAGGCGTAGAGAGTGGCGAGATTCGTGTGGTTGAGATTGGCTTGCGCTCTTGCTTCCGCGCGGAATCTTTCCACCAGCTCAGGGTTCTTGGATAGATCCGGGTTCAGGACCTTCATCGCCACCATGCGGTCGAGGCCCGTATCGACAGCTTTGTAGACCACGCCCATGCCGCCCTGGCCGAGCTTCTCCAGAATCCGGTAGCTGGCGATCTCTGTGCCGATCATGGTCGGTTGCTCAACTCCCTACGGCTGTGGAATCTTCTTTCGCTGTGGCCGACGTTGCGTCGATGCGCACAAGTTGGATCGTGATGTTGTCGGGCCCTCCACGTTCTTTTGCAAGATCAATCAACTTTCGGCACGCGTCGCGAGGAGAATTCTCGGTGGTGGCGGCGAGCATTTCCTCGTCATCCACCAAACCGTGCAAGCCATCGGTACAGAGCAATAGCATGTCTCCCGCAAGCAATGGTACAGGAGCTTCGGCAAAATCGGCTTGGACGGCAGAGTCCGAACCGAGCGCGGAGGTGAGAATGTTTTTAGAAGGGTGCGTTTTGGCTTGTTCCGCAGTGATTACTCCGTTGTCGACCATCTGCTGCACGTAGCTTTGATCGCGCGTGAGCTGGATGATGATACCTTGCCGCAACAAATAGAGCCGCGAGTCGCCGACGTGGCCGTAGGTGACGTAACCATTTTTCAAAACTACAGCTGTACACGTGGTTCCCATCCCAGCTAGTTCCGGATGCTCGCGAGCATATTCTTGAATGGCTTTGTGGGCCGACTGGTATGCGGTTTCGAGCGCGGTGGCGGGATCATCGGCCGGGCCGTTCAGAAAGACGTCGCGCACGGTGTCGACTGCGATTGTGCTCGCAATCTGGCCTCCTTCCTGGCCGCCCATTCCGTCCGCGACTACCGCGAGCCGGCCGCGACGCTGCATCTCGTCGTCATTTTCCGGCTCGGCGTAGCAATAGTTGTCTTCGTTCTGACTTCGCTCGCAACCAACATCGGTGAGGTTGGCCAGCTCAATGCCGGGGCGAATCTTCATGAGGTGCGGGGTCCCTTATAATCGCTTAAATTTAACAATAATTTCGCCGAATCGAATCATGTCGTTGTCCTTCAATTCTTCGCGAACGATTTTGCGATCGTTCAGGTAGGTTCCATTCGAAGAATCGAGGTCGGTGACGAAAAACTTCCCGTCTTCATAGCGGACGCTGGCGTGCTGGCTGGAGACGGTGGAATCTTTTAATGCGATCTGCGAATCGGCGCCCGAACCGACGGAATTTTTTCCGTCGTGCAGACGGAAGTCTTCTCCCTTTTGATCGCCGCTCATCGCCACGAACCAGCCAACGACGGGAGGCTTGCGCTTTTCGGAGATGAGCACGGTCCTGCGTCCGGCGCCGGCAGCGGGACTCCCTGCGGATTCTTTTGGGCCGTCAGTTTCCAAACGAGTCTTGGCCGCCGCTCCGCCGGCACCCGTCCCGCTCGGCACTTGATAGCCGGTCGTCTGGCATGTGGGGCAAGTCTCCCAGGAATCTTCCATCTGATGACCCTTGGCGCAGAATTTTGACATCCGAGTCTCCTGTTCGCGAGTACGCTCTACGAATTGAAATATGTGAAAACGTTGGCACCTTTTTTGCCAAGGAAGATTCGATCTCCATTGCGGAGTCCGATCTTGCTTACCTTCGGCGATTCGACCGAGTTCACATAGGTCCCATTCGAAGAGCCTTTATCGATGACCACCACTTCGTTGCCCGAAGGGACGATCCACGCGTGTTCGCTCGAAACGGTATCGTCTTGCAAAACGACCTGGCACTTTGGCGAGCGGCCTATGAGCAGGCCTTCTTTCGGGACTTTGAACGTCTTGCCTGAGAGTGCTCCTGCCGTCGCTTGAATGTTGCCATAAGTTTGCCCCGCAGGCAGAGCTGCCGGCACCTGTGGAGACTCGATCCGTGTGCCACCGGGCATTCCGCCCGCCGGCCTCACCACGTTGACGGGCGCCCGCGCGGCCCGCGAACGCATCACTACTGCGGCGATGCCCAAAATCGCAATTCCAACCAAGCCATATAGAAGCCACGGACCGGCCGGACTATCTGAAACCTTGTCAACGAAGCCCTCGCTATCGACACATTCGACAGCAGAGGATCGGAGGCGCGTTGCATCGGGGAGGCCGGGCATGAACTGAAGCACGTCATCAAATTCCGGAATCGAGGAGCGGCACTTTTTTTCGTCGAAGAAATCGAGCGCCTTGCGCCAGTGTTGAGTGAACGGGCCGACATCCGGCGCCACACCCTCGCGGCGAACGAATTCCCATGCCGTATTGATCGGCACGAAGAAATTGAAGCCCTGCGTGGCTTCCGAACCGGCTGTGGCGATTCCGATTACTTCTCCTTGCGCATTGAACGCGGGGCCGCCGCTATTGCCGTGGGTGATGGCAGCGTCAGATTGGAGCACCGGCGTGCTCGTCGCGGCCAGCGTCTTGATCGCGGAAATGCTGCCACTCGTCACCGAGGGAACCAGCGCTGACTCGCTGCTGATCAGTTCGTTTCCGCCCCAGTCGGAAGCCACACCCGGATAACCGATGACCATGATGCGATCTTGTTCCCGTACCTTATTTGAATCGCCGAGCGGGACGGAAGGAAGATTCGTGCCATTGATCTTGACGATGGCGACGTCCTTGCCGACTCCAATTTCAGGACTGTAATTGGGAGTCAATTCGCCTGGAACGTGCGTGCCGTTCGCCAGATACACAGTGAGAGTGGGATTGTGGTAGTGAATTTGTACGGCGCGCGATTGATATAGCTCGAGTTTTTGCGCGTTGGTGAGCGGCGGGTGTCCTTTGCTGGCAAGAAACTGATCGAATGCCTGGAAGACCTCGGTGTAAACTTTCGCGCGCAGCTTCTCTTCAAGCGCTTCCTTGGCCTGAGGATCGTTGATCTTCGCATTCTGAACCACGTGCCCGTTGGTGATGAGATAGCCGTCGTGGCGGAACAGGAAGCCGCTGCCCGCGGTGGTGAGGTACGGATTTCTGAGCTGGACCGGCTGTCCTCGAAAGTCCGCCTCGACTTTCACGGAGACCAAAACCAAAACAACCGCGGGTTTGAGCTCCAGCGTGCGCTTTTCCTCCGGCGTGAGCTGGGTTCCGCCCAGCGACGAAACCGAAAGAAAAGTTACCAACGCAATTAAACAGGCAAGCTTCTTCACCACCCACCTCCAAGATTTCCGCGAAGGCTGAAATGATTTGCGAACAGCGCAACTAAGCGACATTTCGATTGGAGCAACTCCGTACAAGACCTGTAGGACAACCGGATCACGATCGAGCTAGCAAGACAAAATTACGTCTGTTATTAGACGGCAAGCTGCCGGTGCCTACTGAGCATTGCGCAAATGCCCGTGAAAAACCGTCACATCGCCCGAATCCTCGATCTCCGAGCGCACAGTCCTATCAGTTGAGCGGGATTCGAGAGCTGTATATATAACCGTTTTTATGAGGTGTCAACGCGTTCGGTCCATCTCCTGACGGGCGGCGATGAGGGATTTTTCTCAAATTCGTGATACTTCTGAAGCGCGGCTTCGTCATAATAGCAAAGATAATCCTAGGCTCCGTCTCGCGGTGAGTAGATGCAAGCCGCGCGATCCTATCCAAGGACTAGTTCATGAATTCAGCGGTCGGTCAAACTTCAACAGCACAAACAATCGGCGGATTTTCCATCGAGTCGATTCGAGAAAAGTTTCCCGCTCTGAAGCATGCCGCGCCGTTTATCTTTCTCGACAATGCTGCCGGCGCCCAGATTCCACAGCAGGTCTTTGATGCGGTGAATCATCATCTTCTCGATCACAACGTGCAACGGGGCGGCCGTTATCCCAAGAGCCAAGAAGTGGATGCAACGATTGCACGTGGACGCCAGAGCGTGGCCGATTTTGTGAACGCGCGAAATCCGAATGAAATCGCTTTTGGGATGAACGCAACATCGTTCATCCGAATCGTGAGCCTCGCGATTGGGCAGACTCTCGGTGAACGAAACGAAATCGTCGTCACCGATATGGACCACGAAGCGAATATTGCGACCTGGCTCGCGCTCGAACGTGACGGCGCGAAGTTTCGCTGGTGGAAGATGCGGGACGACGGGAATTTGTACGCCGACGACTTGCGCGAGGTGGTGTCGGCTCGCACGCGGCTGGTCGCGGGCACGGTGACCTCCAATGCCCTGGGTTCAGTGGTGGATGTTGCGGCTGCGGCGAAGGTGGCCCACGCTGCCGGCGCGGAACTTTTTCTCGATTGCGTGCATTTCGGCCCACACGGCGTGATCGACGTGCAGGCATGGGATTGTGATTACCTGGTTTGTTCGGGATACAAAATTTTTGCCCCGCATATGGGATTTTTGTGGGGAAAGGAAGAGCTGCTGCGAAAACTTCCGACGTTCCGCGAGGACTTTATTCCCAATGAGCCGCCGCTGAAGATCGAAGCAGGAACGTTTGTGTACGAAAACGTTGCCGGCATGGATGCTGCGATCCAATATTTGGCTTCGCTCGGCGAAGTGCGAGAAGGAAGTGCGTCCTCGTCGTCTTCACATCGTGAAAATATCACCCGAGCCATGAAAGCGATTCGGCGGTACGAAGAGACGCTCTCGCTTGAGATGTTGCGCGTCCTGAAGGAAAGCGGCGCGATTGTCTACGGCATCAGCACGAAAGAGAGAATCGCAGAGCGCGTACCTACTCTGTGCTTCAATCTTCCCGGTGTGGCACCGGCAGAGGTGACCGAAACGATGTCCCGCGCGAATATCGGCATCCGGGATGGCCACTTGTACTCCCCCCGGCTCATGAAGCGACTGGGATTGAGCCTCGAAACAGGAGCGGTGAGAGCATCGCTGGTCCACTACAACACGATTGAGGAGATCCACAGCTTCGGCAACGTCCTGCTCGACTTGAGCAAGCATGCCTAGCCCGCTCGTTCCGCTAGATCCTCAGCAGGCTGCTGCAACCCAAGTAAGCGCGAAGTCGCATCACCCCGCCGCCATTCACGCTCCGCAGGAACTTCGCCGAAAGCTCAATCAACGCCAACTGACGATGCTTGCGATCGGCGGCGCGATTGGCGTCGGGCTGTTTCTCGGCAGCGGAGTGACGATTCAGCTGGCCGGCCCCGGCGTTATTTTGAGCTACCTCATCGGCGCGATTGTTGCGCTCATCGTTGCGTGCGCTCTCGTCGAGATGGCGGTGGTGCACCCTGAAGCGGGTTCTTTCGGCGTCTATGCGGAAACATACCTGAGCCACTGGGCGGGATTTGCAGTGCGCGCCACGTACGGATTCGTCGAGACCATTGCGATTGGAGCAGAAGTAACGGCGGTTGCGATCTACTTCGCGTTCTGGTTTCCCGGAGTGCCGCAGTGGGTGTGGGTTGTTGCTGTTTCGATTGCGCTCGTTGTCATCAACACCCTTCAGGTGGGGCGCTTCGGAGAATTCGAATATTGGTTCGCGCTGATCAAGGTCGTTGCGATTCTCGTATTCATTGCGATCGGCGCGGTTCTGATATTCGGAATTGGTTCGCGACAAGCAATCGGCTTATCGAATCTCACCGCGCACGGCGGATTTTTGCCGCATGGGTTGGTGGGTGTCTGGCTCGCACTCACGCTCGTGTCGACGAGTTATATGGGCGTCGAAGCGATTGCCGTTACGGCCGGCGAAGCGGAAAAGCCCGAGCAGACGATTCCCAAAGCGATGCGAACGATTGTGGTCCGGCTGATCATATTTTACGTCCTCGCGATCACTGTCATGCTGGCGATGACTCCCTGGGATCAAGCCGGTGCCGGAAATGGACTCACCGCCAGTCCTTTTGTGCGGGCATTCGCAATCATCGGCGTGCCATACGCCGCCGGCATCATGAATGTTGTGGTGATCACGGCGGCGTTCTCCAGCGGAAACACGGATCTTTATCTCACCACGCGCATGCTTTTCTCGCTTTCTCGAGCGCGTTATTTGCCGGAATGGGTTGGAAAGCTGAGCAAAAATGGCGTGCCGCTACGCGCGTTGGCTGTCGCTTCAACAGGCATGGCCGCGGCAATTCTACTTGCGATTTATGCCCCGGGCCGTGCATTTCTCATGTTGTACGGAATCGCGGTCGCGGGAATGTTTTTCGTGTGGACTGTCATTCTCATCACGCATATCGCTTTTCGCCGCTCGGTGGATGAAGATCGAATCGCGCGGCTTCCCATGCATTTGCGGCTATATCCATATTCGGCCATTCTTGGAATCCTGGCGCTGATCGGAATTGCAGCGGCTACCTTCTTCGTTCCCGGCCTCGAACACACGGTTCCGGCGTTTGCCCTTTTTCTGCTAGTGGTTACCATCGCGTACTGGATTACCAATCGCGCGGACGCACTTTCGCGTTAACCTCATCTGACCATGGCAACAGCCCTCGAAGATTTCTGCGGCGCGGTTCGCGGCAAGTTTAAAGGCGACTTGATTCGCCAAGACAATCTGGAATTTGCTGAAGCTAGCAAAATCTGGAACGCCATGGTTGCGCGCACGCCCGGCGCGATCGCCCGCTGCGCAGATGTGGCTGATGTCAGGCTCGTCGTCCGTCACGCGAGCGAAGCCGGCATCCTGACGGCTGTGCGCTGCGGCGGGCACAGTCTCGCGGGCTTCGGCAGTTGCGATGGCGGCCTGGTGATCGACTTATCGCGACTTCGCGCCGTGCAAGTTGATGCGGGGGCGCGGCGTGCGAGATTTGGCGGAGGCTGTCTTTTAGGCAACGTGGACACAGCGACGCAGCAGCATGGGCTGGTATTTCCCGCTGGAGTGGTTTCGCACACTGGCGCCGGCGGCCTGGTGCTGGGCGGTGGAACTGGTTGGCTTACCCGGCTGCTCGGACTTTCGTGCGACAACGTTGCCGGCTTCACGCTAGTCGCAGCAGATGGAGCGCTGATTCGCGCGAGTGACGCCGAAAATTCTGAACTCTACTGGGCATTGCGCGGAGGCGGTGGAAACTTTGGCGTCGTCGCCGAATTCGAAGTGCGACTGCATCCGTTGACCTCTGTGCTGCTCGCAACCTCGTACTGCCCGCAGGACGACATCGTTCGAGTATTGCAGGAGTGGCGAGAGTTCATGCCCGCAGCTCCGGACGAATTGAAATGGAATATCTCGCTCGTCCTCGCGCCGAACGATGATCGCGCGCCGGAAGAAATTCGCGGGAAGCCCGCGCTGAGTTCAAGCATGGTGTGGTTTGGCGAAGAGGCTACCGGCCAGCGCCACATCAATCGCATATTTTCAGTCGGCAGGCACGTTGGCCGCAGCATGAAAACCATTTCATATCTCACGCTGCAAACAATGGCGGATTCCGATTTTCCCCATGGCCGCCGCTACTACACGAAATCTGGATACTTCGCAGAGTTCACTGACTCCGTGATTGAAATTATGGTTCAGGCCCTCGCCAGCATTCCGTCGCAGAGCACGCAGATTGAATTGGCCTACCTGGGCGGCGCGGCTGGACGCGTGAACGGATCGGAAACGGCGTTTGGCGATCGTAGCGCGCCGTTCATTTTGAATCTGCTGGCAGATTGGAAGGTTCCAGCAGACGACGCCGCGAACGTAGCGTGGGTTCGGAACCTGTTTAACAGCTTGCGGCCGCACATGAAGCCGGGCGTATATGTAAATTTCATGAGCGGCGACGAACAGGAACGCGTGCCTGAAGCCTATCAAGATCGCTGGCAGCGCCTGCTAAAGGTCAAAACGCAATACGACCCTTCGAACTTCTTTCGCCTGAATCAAAACATTGCGCCCCTAACTGAGTAATACCCATCGCCTTCAGCGATGCCCTAGCATTGTGCAGGAAGTGTTGCTGGAAAGCCCTCACGGGTGTACATTTTCACACCCTACCGGAGGTGGGCGATGAGGCCGCTATCTTCTATTCTGATGCTGTGCCTGGTCGCGTCTCTGGCGGTCGCGTCTCGAAGCAGCGCTCAGCGGGCACCGCGCGGGAAAGTGCATGCACTCCAGGCGACCTCTGACAAAGGCGGCGAGCATCCTGCAAGCACGGAAATTTCAGGTCCTGCGAGCGTCACTTGCCTTAACGGTGTTTCAGAGACTCCCAATACGCAAGTTTCCTGTTCAGTGACCGGCCCGGGATTTACCGGAGTTTTGAACAAAGGGAAGTCGGCCAATTTGACTGGCGCAGGAACCGTGACCCTGAAATGCCGCGGCCAGGGTTTCATGAGATGCGATGCCCGAGTAGACATCCCGCCGCCATCGAAGTGAACTGCATCTCATAGTAGGTGAGCACGGGCAGTTGTATTTCGATTTTTGCATTTCGAATCAGCCTGGGGGGCGCGCGGTAACGACCGGACGAGCCATGCCCGGCGAGAAGCCGCACGCTTGATTCTGACGCGGAGGCGTTAGATGGAACCCATCAAAGCATTCACCCTAAAACGCGACCTTGTCGCCGAGTATGACGAAGAATACTTGGAGATGAAGGTGAGCGATTTGCGGAACAAACTCGAAGCGCTTTCGAGAGCGAACTACGGTCCTCAGTTGGAGATCAAGGAAATTCAGAACAGCCTTAATCCCATCAAGGCAGGGGACATTCGCACAAAACGCAGCATCTACCAGCTGGCGTACCGGCGATACATTCTCATCTGCCCGGACGACGAACTCCTGAGCGTCATCCTGGAATTGAAATCCCGGCTCTATCATCTCGATCGAAATGGCGAGGAGATTTGGAGCCCGCGAAAGTTGGATGCACTGGAACACGCCATTCGAGTGCACGATGGCAACGGTCACCTTCGTGTCGAAATAGAAACGCTGGCCAAGGCGATCGACGAAGGCAGATTCCGCATGCGGCGGGACGACGACCTGCGGCGCGATTTCCTCGTCTTTGCGTTCCGGTCAAATCTGATTCTGTTTGCCGTATTGCTCTGCGTGCTCGGCCTGTTTGTAATTCTGAAGGTTGATGTCCACTCGCAATGGCGAAAACTTCCCGTGCTGCTGTTTGGCGCGTGCGGAGGGATGCTCAGCGCGACGATGCAGTACCGGCGTCAGCGTATTTCGCCCGGTGAGCTTCGCATCGAGCCCGTGCAATTATTCTTCCGTTCGGTGCTGGGCGCGTTTGCGGCCGGCATTGTCACTCTGTTCTTGCAGCTTCGAATTGTGGATTTTCCGGTTCTGCACGTGGGAGCGGAGGACGGAGCCTTTCTCACCTCCAGCGCGCAGTACATCGTGGCGTTCGCCAGCGGCTTCGCAGAAAGACTCTTCTTTCGTTCTGTCGAGAAACCTGCCCCAAAGCGCGCCGAAGCTCCGCCCGCCGTAGTCCAACACACGCCCACGCGCCCCGCCGCAAAAAGCGCAACTGCAGGCCGATAGTCGTCGGATCGGTGTTCGTTGGGGAAATAAAAGAGAGTGGCGCGCCCGGAGAGAGTCGAACTCCCGACCTTCTGGTTCGTAGCCAGAGGGATGAGACCGACCCTTTGGCTTTATAAACAGTGGTCAAGTTCGCCATCGTCGAACCGGAATCCTGGCCGGATCTGTTCGCACACTTCCGGTAACGACCGCCGGCAACACGATTTCAAGTGGAGTAGCCGCTGCATCGCCGCCGGCCATGTACGGAAAATATCACGAGGTAGGTGGCTCCCATGCGTACAAGATCATGAGTGTGAAGAGTCGGGCGCTGGCTTTTATGCTGAATGGCAAGCAGGTCTACGCGAAGTCAGTTATCCGGCCACCTCTGCGTCAGAGGGCGTTCATGCGACCGAGCCTGCTCGAATCAGCGCAAACGATTCACGACGAACTGCAGCGAGCCATTGACCAGGAAATCGGAAAGTAAGGGGGAAACATGAAAGTGGACCCGCAATTCGAGCACCTCATTGTTGTGGACAGTCGCGATTATTTGTCCGGCGATGAGGTATCTAAACTATTCGGCAGCGATACCGACGTCAGCGACGTGGCGGATCCAGTCCATGAGTTTTTCAAAAAGGCAGAACGTGAGCGCTTCGGTACGAGCGACGGCATATTTGACTTCAGTTGGGATGCGCCCATGACGGCCACAGCGCCGCTCGACAGGCACGGCGTTGACCTCGCCAAAGCTTCGTCGGGTCGCTGGAGGATCCGATTGGAAAAAAGTGTCGATAGCGAGACGGGAGCAACATGGGTACAGGGCTTCGATCACAACGGCGAGATCGTGTACTCCCGCGTGGAGTTTTCTCGAACTTAAGCTTAAGGAGGAAGAAATGGCAACCGCACGGCAACACATCGCGAGCGATCATCAAAAAGAGCATGGTCATTGGAGCGCCTTTGCCAAAGGCCTCGGGGAACTGGGTACGCACGTCCGTGCGATGCACAAAGAAACCGGGATGACTGGCGAATCGAAAGCTGGGGATGCGTGCGATAAGTTAAAAGCCCTAGCGCAGAGCCATGCGGACTATCACGGCGCCGCTGCCGAGGAATGCATGAAGGCGGTCGATGCCGACAGGGTTATGCCGACGCAAGTCAGCGCCGTAGCGCCAACCCATCCTGGGGTGAAGGTCGAGAGCGAATTTTCCAAGCTCCTTGGACTCAATCCGCAGGACATGCACGTCGAAGAGTGGTCACTGCGGAGGTGACCGACGACTTAGGACTGAACCAATGGCAGCGTCGTAGATGTGCCTTAACAAGAATGACGCAACCCGGCTGCTCACGAAGAAGCACATGTCCCTGGAGCGAATCGCCCCTTGCTCGGGCAGGGTCGCGCGGTTTTGTGCATCGTTGGCACATCAGATTCTGGAACGGATAGGGGCTTTTCTAAGCCTCGTGGCTAGAATGCAATTCACAAATCTAAAGAACTTAATTTGTGGCTATGTGTGGCTGTGAGTTGTGGAGAATTGCATCGCCGGTGTCAAATGTGGTGTCAAGTATCAACAAAACTACGCTGATTCCTCTTTGAGCAGTGCCTTGCGTTTCTTCCACCAAGCTTTTTTGGAGCGCGAGATAGCGACGACTCGCCTTTGATATTTCGGTATTTTATGAGTCGCTGTGCTGCCGCCTCTGCTCAAAGGGCAAGAAGCCTTCGATGGTCACAATGTTTCTTGCTTCCTTCAACCGTGAGGTTCAGATGTTGTCCCGAAGTTCCCTAAGTTTCGCGCGAACCTGATCGAGATCAGCCTGCTTGCTTCCGGCCTAGGCGGTCATACCGTTCTCGCGTAATCTCGTAACGTCTTTTTCGAGTTGCCTCTCCTGCTGAATCAGTTCTTCGAGTGTGGGATCGTTCGTCTGAGCACCTTCCTGGTGCCAAGCACGACCGGAAAATCTTAATGATCGTGCCAGTCCGGACTGGTCAATTCCATCCGCCAGATGGGGCCACTGCCATACAGCGGACCCTCTGATTTAGCGAAGGACGGGGCATCGCCGCCGAGAATCCAGATGTGGGTGTCCTGGGGCTGCTTGCCGATAAGCGGCGCAACCACTCCGGCGACGCCTCCGATATCGACCTTCACGACATAACGCGTAGCTTTCTGGGAGGAGCCTCCTGCCGAGACCGAGTCCTCGCCTTCGGGAGAGATCAAGAGTTTCACGAGCCGGGGTTTTGGCGTGGCTGCCACCATTGAAAGTGTTGTCAGCGGAACGTCGGGCCGGATGTTCTTCAGCAGCGTAATAACCATGCCGTTGGAGACGTTGGACGGAAGTTTGAGCCGGTCGGTCACGGTCTTCTCTTTGCCGTCGTTGTCCGTATAGCGGACCGTGACCTGGCCCGTTAGGCCGTCCACCGAGACATCCATCGGTTGTTTGAATGCGGGGCCCTTTTGGACCTGGTGATCGCTTATGAGCCGGAAAACATGGCGCTGAGAAAAAACGACGGTTTCTTCATTTATCGAGCCGTCCTTGAAGCGAAGAATCGTGTGGTTAGTCACGCGATCGCCACGGGCGAACTGCGTTGAATCACCCTCGGCGAGGATGTTGCCTTCGAGCGTGCGTAGCACAAGGAACCCGCGTTCCACGCCCTCCGTGTATTGCACCGCCACCGGCGACTGCGACAGTACTCGGGAAGGGAGCAGGAGGGCCCACGTTACTAAGACGACGAGCGCCAAGGACCGGATACGTTTGACCATCAGAGCATCATACCCTCACAACGGTCCTCAAGCGGTAGGAAGCGAGTTTGTCAACTCCTGACTAGTCGTGTAATCGGAAACTAGCTTTTTGCAGATGGGCTGGGACGCCTTGGCCCGGATAGGTGTTGATGAAATCCTCTTCCCACCATGTATCTCAGAGTGAGATAGGTAGTGATAATCCCTGTTCGCAACACCTATCGGAAGCGTCAGTGTCCAGTGAGCGCGTTTATCCGGACTAAAACTTTTGAACTCAGGATGTGCCCCAATTCAAATTTGGCTGACTCAAATCCTTCCGCGTGGTCTACTAGTTTTCTGAAATTGCCTTCGACCATGCTCACTGTCCTAGCAATTGCCAACTACCGTTCATTGCGGAAGCTGACCGTTCCTCTAGAACGGCTTAACGTAATCACCGGGCCCAATGGAAGCGGAAAATCGGCCTTTATCGCGCGCTCAAGTTGCTTGCCGAAACCGCACAAGGTCGGGTGGTTCCCTCCTTAGCGCGCGAGGGCGGTCTGAAATCAACTCTATGGGCCGGAGCCGAGTCGCTATCGCGCGCTGTGCGGCGCGGCGATTACACGAGAGATACTCCGGACTCGCGATTCGCTCAACAATCTTCTCGCGTTCCATACGGGCCAGCCGCTTGAAAAGATTGAGAAGGACGTGGAGCGTGATTTCATCATGACCGCGGAGCAGGCCAAGGCGTACGGCGCGTGGATGAAATCATCACGAAACACCGCTAAGGTTCCTACAGTTTCCGCTCTTCAATCGCGTTTTCAAAAGCCAAATGACTTCCTAAGATGACAAGAAGTAATTGGAACGCCTGTCCCATTCTCGTCCGATGAAAACACGCTCAAGGGATGAATTCAATCAAGGGGTGAAACACGCCTTCGCCTAGCAGAACTTTTATTCTGGGAATGGCCCGCCGATAATCGGGTCGGAAACCAGCACGTCAAATTCTTTCTTGCACGTCATGCAGTTAACGGTCTGGTTGTTCATCGGACTTCGTCCCAGTCGTACAAAGACGTGAACAATCTGTTTCTTTTTGCAATGCGGGCAGAAAATGGGAAGTTTTGACTTTTCCACGCCTGATTCTATAACGCGTCCGGCGCGAATTCATCAACTACCCGTCTCGCCCGAGATGACGTGCCAGAATCCGCGCTGGGCTAATTCTTGTGGGCGTCGTCGATGACCTTCATGCGGTCATCCGAAACGACTCGCTAACGCTATGTCGCCGAGAGCGCGTAGTAGAATCAAAGTTCAGGCTACCTGATAGCGTTGCGCGCCGAGGCGCACCATGTGAAAGAGCTAGTGGAGGCGATTGCGAAGGCGCTCGTGGATAATCCCGACCAGGTTCAGGTCCGTGCGATCGAAGGCGAGCAGGTTACCGTGTTCGAGTTGCGCGTCCACAAGAGTGACCTCGGGCAAGTGATTGGACGCCAAGGACGCACGGCAAAAGCCATCCGCACGATCCTGAGTGCGGTGGGCATGAAGTTGCGGAAGCGCTTCACACTAGAAATCCTTGACTAGTGTTAGGGCGGCCTCCTTTCGATGTGACCGTGGAGCCGCGGCCCAGACTATTTAACTTTTTGTCTTCTTGGCTCCGGGGTGTTCGGCGCAAGCATGGCCTGCAAAATCTCTATCGCGCTGCAGCTTATAGTTCTGCACCATTTTGTCGATTGATTCACCGGTGGGCGTTCCGGTAGCATTGAACACCCAGTCGCATTCGGAGCAACCCCACCCCCAGAAATTGGGTTTTTCGATCCATTTCAGTTCGCGGAGCATGGCCTCCCTAACACACCTTGCGATCTAGTGCGGATATTGCCCTGTTAAAAACGGCGTGTCGTTTTTCGAGCGCAACTGCGATGACAAAAGCCGTTTTTTATTTGCCCTAGACGCGCTTCTGCACAAGTGACCGCTGTTTGAACACACCTCAAAACCGAACTGAAGACACAAGGAATGAAGATTACCGATAGCAAAGGGCGGGTGTCTGTGGGGTATCCAACGCTGGCAAGGATTGCTACCTCAATCCGAGGTCGTCCTCGAACTGTTGAATGACGCCGTAGCACTCACAGGAGGATTTTTCGAGTTTCCTGCGGTTCACAATCTTCACTGCACCTCGCAAGTATTCTATGATTCCTTCTTTTTGCATTAACGACGCCGCCAAGCTCACGGTGGATCGGTCCGTACCCATCATAGTGGCGATGAAATCGTGGGTAATCGGAAGCACTCCGGAATCCACCCTATCCTGAGTCATTAACAGCCACCGCGAGAGACGCTGCTGTATATCGTGCAGGCGATTGCACGCCGCGGTCTGTGCGACTTGCATTCCTTGAAGCCCCGCATGCCTGTTCAATATCAGCTGCAACTGGGGGGCCGACCGCATAATGCGTTCGAGCGCACTCGCCATCATTCGGAACCCGTCGCCGGCGATTTGGATGACTTCTCGCACTGAACTTCTGCTCACGCCCACTGCCAATCCTCCCCCAACGTAGCCCTCTTTGCCCACTACACCCACTTCCACGGTCCGGCCGTCTTTGGTAACAACAACTTGAGAAACCATTCCTCGATTCGGGAAATAGACGAATTCGATACGTTGTGTCGGCTCATGGAGGCTGAGATGATGCGGCAAGTCGATATACGTCAAGTCAGAGCGCATCAACTCATATTCATTGTCGGGCGTTGCCAGCAGTACTTTGTTGATTACCTCCTTACCTTCTGAGTTGGTTCGTTCGCCCACCTGTGCGACTCGAAAGTTTTTCCCGCTCATGTCAATCCTCGACGGCACCGGAGTGCCGTGCATTCTGTGGGTTAAACTTCATTTGGCTTTTGAGGCGGAACTCGCAACTCGATGCCCTGCTGAGATTCCATGTCAATTGAACCAAAAGAGGGGCCTGAGAATCTGTGCAGAAGAGGACAGCTCTGCGACGTAGGGCTAATTTCTGTGGGCGGTGTGGAATCTGCGCCTCCGTACTTCCCAGGTGGCACCGATAGGCAGCGGCGGATACGAATAGTGTGCAAAATTGAACTGTTTCGCGGCCGATATTTTCGCATGCTGTCCCAATGAAAAAGAAAGAACTCACCTCCGAACAGATTTCCGTCGTGCCCTGTCCTACCTGTGGAGCCGCTGCCGGTGAGGCTTGCGTGCTGCATTCAGGCGGTCCGCGCTCAGGGCCACACGTAGACCGGAAGTTTTCCGCGGCTGAGGCCATTGAAAGGAAATGAAGTCAAGGGACCTGTGACGATCTAAGGATGAGAAGTCGGCTACTGAGGATTTGTGCGTGCCCGTTCGATGAGAGAATTTATCTCCGCTTGCTTTGCGCGGCATGCGGTTTCGGCGGCCGGGTTGATGACTAGCTGAAAGGACTCGCTGGGGATTCGATCCGTCATCCTTGGCATCAAACTGCTGTTTTCGCCTGATCTATTCTTTGACGACGTACCATCTATCGTTGATTTCAGTCACTCCGGTCGCGTCCGATGTGGCCTTTTTCCAAGCATCAGCTTCCCCTTGGGAGCCAAACTGAGTCGCTTGTTCGGGGCTCGGAGACCAGAAAGTCTTTCCGTAGGACTCGGATAGGGGCTTAGCTTTACCGAGATCAACGGTCAGATATTCCATTGGCGAAACCCCGTCTTATCCTGGCGACAGACTACTGATTTTGTTTCGACTGCCCGTTAGTTCTACGATATCACTTGGTTCGCTCAGTGGATGGCCTTGTTTCAAAGTCGGCATTTATGTGTGCTACGATACGATAAGAACACCATGCCCCCCAAGGCATCAAATCGTCCGAAAGGTAATGCCAAGAAGGCGTTCAATGCCCGGGATTTTCTTGATTCTGCCGGTGTGGCCCGGAAAGTCACGGAATTCAAGAAAAAGGAAACGATCTTTTCGCAGGGCGATCCTTGCAGAAATGTCTTCTACATTCAGAAGGGTGGTGTAAGGCTCTCCGTCGTCAATGAATCCGGCAAAGAGGCTGTCGTGGCCGTCTTGGGCCCGGGGGATTTCGTTGGCGAAGGATGCCTCGCGGGTCAGCCGATTCGGATTGGAACGGCGACCGCCATTGCGCCAACCACCGCGCTCGTGATCGACAAATCCGAGATGGTTCGCGTCCTCCACTCCGAACATGAGTTCTCCGACCGCTTCATCACCTTCATGCTGGCGAGGAATATCCGAATCGAGGAAGACCTGGTCGATCAACTCTTCAATTCCAGCGAGAAGCGCCTGGCACGAACGCTATTGCTTCTCGCACGCTATGGCAAGGAAGACAAACTCCAACGAGTTCTTCCCAAAGTCTCGCAAGAGATGCTCGCGGAAATGGTCGGTACCACCCGCTCCCGCGTAAATTTCTTCATGAACAAATTCCGCAAGTTAGGTTTCATCAAGTACAATGGCGGCCTGCAAATCGACAATTCGCTCCTCAGCGTCGTCCTGCATGAATGATGCAATATATCCCGCGATGCATGCCGGTCAGTTTTTCGGGCGGAATCACCTCGCTTTCCTTCGTGTCCATATCTGAGCCCGGTACGCTGCCGCTCTTGAGATCAGCCTCAAGCCGCCATCCCGGTTGTGTAGTAAAATCCGGCGGTATGACACACCAACCCGAGCCGCGTCATACTGCAATACCTGTCTCATGTCCACACTGCAAACAGAAACAGTTTGTTCACGTGGGGCCCCGCGCCGGCATAGCGCAACCGGGCAATCAGACTATTAATTGCGTGAAGTGCAAGGGTGAAATCAGTGTGACGATCCTAGATCAAATTGTCGGCGATCCGTTCGAAGCCGCTTAACTGGGGTTCACACATTCGCTTTTGGGTTGCCCATCTTTCATTTTCACTTCTTCTAAGGCGACTGATCGTTAAGACGAAGCAGGCTTCGCAAAAGGGTTGACGAACTTGTGGAGTGAGGAATCCCAGAGATGGTAATCACGACGTTCTTCGACAGGCAAAACCTCCAAACGTTGCTTCGCTGCCAAAATATCCTCGACTGCCTCAATCCACATGAAAGATCCATCAGATCGGAGTTTGAAGATTACGTACTTAGAAGTCATAAAGCCCAACTTGAAGCGAGGAGACCTCTAGCGTCTACCTACGCAGGATGATAGTCAACCCGATAGTTTGGAGCTCTCTACGTGTAGTTGCCTTGGGTTTTTCTTGCGACAGTTACAGGAATCACCGTTTCGTGGCCAAGACTAACAGTGTGCGAAGGCAGTCCGGGAACGATGGCAACTTCCATTATTGGTGTCACGAATTGAGTGTCGCTATTTCTTCGAAAGCTCGCCCTGGAAATGACTCTCAACTTCTTCATGACTCAGCGGATTTTTTGCTTTCGTCAATATGATCGAATAGACGACTTCATTCCCAGCAACCTGCGCGGTGATAAATGCCCCGTCTTTCGGCAGTTCTTGGTAAATGAATTTCACTTTTCTGCCGTCTTCGAGTTTCTTGATCCACTCTTCATCCGGCATGCGGATAACTCCTCGGGCGAGGTCCAGATCTACTGTCCCACGCCGAGTCGGTAGGTTGTCTTAGTTAGTTGTGGTCGCCGGCTCTGGCTGTGACGGTAATGTCAACCTGAGCGCCTTTTTTGAGCCTTACGTCATCGCCGTGTTCGTCCGTCAAAGTATTTTCAATTCGGAGATTTCGATATCGTTGATCGGTTCCACCAACGACAATCTGCGCCCTTTCCGGTTGGCGCGGGCCTGTGGGCGGTATGATTTTGTCGACGGTTCCGGGCATCGTCGTGCTTGGCTGTTCTGGAATTCGTGAAGTATCCAGATTCAATTCCGCTATCTTCGCGGACCTAGCCATGCGCGGCATTGCCATTTCCTTCGTGACGCTGACACGCGTCGCGTCATCGGATTGTGTCTTTCTTTTCTTATGCGGCATGCTTAGATCATGACATCGAGATGGTAGCCATACAGTTCCCTTTTGCACAGTTGCGAGATAGTTTGTGCCGCAAACCCAGAGAGAAATCCAGTTTCTGGAAGTGTGCAAAAGCGGACAGCAACCCGAAAACACACATTTTAGAATGCCGTTCCGAACGACCCTGTAGCTAAACGGTCGGGCAAAGAGAGCTGGTCATGAGCGAGCTAAAATTTCCTGAATGGCAAACCCCTTACTTACAGGCGCTGGTGGAGACTGATCAGAGGAAGCTTGTCGGGCGCGTTGAGCTAGCTGAATCGGCGATTTTGATGCGTCTAAAAACGATTCAAAGCGGTTCCGATAGAGCAGAAAAACAGGCCATCGAGGATGCCCTCAGTGGTTTGTCCGTTCTCAAGATGGAAACCGTAAAGTTCAAAAGTTCTCAGAACCAGCCGGTCAGTCCAAGCCAATATCGCGTCAACTGAGCGGATTCCAAGGGTTTTAGTGTTTACTTGCGGCTACTTAGGGAGTTCTGGGTATTCCGTCCAATTTGCTGCTAGGCGTAGCCTTCAAGCAAGGTGCTGTGATGGCCAGTTGAAACTGGCAGAAACTTCGTCCTGAAGTCCTGCATGTTGGTTTGGCGGAAAACAACCTCTATGAGCGTCAGCAAAATGTCTTCTCTTATTATCGTCGCAGCGGCATCCCTCTCACTGACCCTTGGAGTGGCGGGATGCAATAGACCCCCCACCCAAGATAACAGCACCCAGAATCAGCAGGCGCCGACGCAGACCGATAACTCGCAGACGGATCAGACGCAGGATCCACAAGCTGGTGCCAACCTGGCCCCTGTCACCACACGAGCTAGCAGTACCAACAATCAGCAGGAGCAGACCTATTCCACTAATGATTCCGATGGCGACTACGACGCTGGTGACGAGGACACAAGTTACGGTCAGCCGCTGCTCGAGGCACAGCAGCCTCCACCACAACTACCGGAGTATTCCCAGCCCGATTGCCCTGGTGATGGCTATCTGTGGACGCCCGGTTACTGGAGCTATTCTGATCAGGGCTACTACTGGGTGCCGGGAGCATGGGCCCGGCCGCCTGAAGTGAGCTATCTGTGGACTCCGGGATACTGGGGATATACCGGTGGCCGGTATCGATACAACTACGGCTATTGGGGCCCGCATATTGGTTACTATGGCGGCATCAATTATGGAAATGGCTACACAGGCGTCGGCTATCAGGGCGGGTATTGGAGCGGGGATCGATTCAACTACAACCGCTCGGTCAACAATGTGACTATCACCAACGTTCATGTGTACAACCGCACGGTAACGAATACGGTTATCAACAACACCGCGATTAACAACACTACGAGCCGCGCCAGCTATGCCGGTCCTGGAGGTGTCACGCGCCGTCCTTTGGCGGCAGAACTCGCAGCAACACGCGAGCAGCGCATCCCCCCGATGACAACGCAGATACAGCATCGGCAAGAGGCCGCACAGAACCGGCAGCAGTTTGCTTCCGTCAATCACGGGCGTCCGGCCATTGTTGTGGCGACCAAGCCAATCTCGCAAGGCAAACCGATCGCTGCGGTAATTCCTGCTCGTGCTGCGCCGGCTGCGCCAGCTCCGGCAAACGCGCATCCGAGTCGTGCCCAACCTGCACCGGCACATGAGGTTCGCCCTGCGCCAGCGAAGCCTGCCGAGAGACCTACTGAGTCGCCGAGAACATCAGCTCAACCGGCAGCTAAGCCGACGCCGGCTACGAGGCCTGTTCCGACGCCGGAGCGCCCCGCGCAACCAGCTCCGGCCTCACGAGCACAACCCGTTCCACCCAAGCCAACTGCAAAGCCAGAAGCCAAGCCGGCTCCGAAGCCCGAAGCCAAGCCAGCTCCAGCGCCAGAAGCCAAACCAACTCCGAAGCCGGAAGCTAAGCCCGCTCCGAAGCCACAAACCAAGCCAGCAACCCCGCCTCCTGCGGAGAAACGTACGGAACCCGAGCCTCAGCACAAGACGCCTCCTCCACCGGAGAAGAAGGAACCGCCAAAGCAATAGGCACCACGCTCCAACGCACAACCCGGTAAAAGGAGAGACACATGGAAAATAAGAAGACAGCAGTGTTCGGTATCTATACGACAGTCCCCGCAGCCGATTCAGCCACCGATCAGTTGGTGAGATCAGGGTTTTCAGCTGCGGAGGTTTCGGCCCTACTTCCCGAAAATCTCGGCACGAGGCCAATAGGAACCGAAAAAGCGACGAAGGCTCCCGAAGGTGCGGCGACGGGAGCAGGCTCCGGCGCGGTCCTCGGCGGTGCACTCGGTCTGCTGGCAGGAATGGGCGCTCTGGCCATTCCGGGCGTAGGTCCGTTCATCGCTGCTGGACCAATCATGGCTGCATTGGCAGGAGTCGGCGTGGGTGGCGCAGTCGGCGGCTTCACCGGTGCGCTGATCGGTCTTGGCATCCCCGAATATGAAGCGAAGCGGTACGAAGGGCGCCTCCAAAAGGGTGCCATCCTTCTCTCTGTTCACTGCGATACCGCTGACGAGATCAAGCGAGCCAAGGAAATTATGAAGAACACAGGAGCGGAAGACATTTCCTCAACAGGGGAGTCGTCCTCCAATGTTGCGAAAGCCTAATCAATAAGCTTGAAGGAGATAGCGAGTAGGAATTCCATTTCAATATGCGATTTCACATCAGAGGAGACTCTGAATGCTGTTGCTAATCATCATCCTAGCGCTCCTGTTCGCGGGAGGCGTGGTTATTACGGCTATTCGCGATGGGGTGCGGGCGGCGGACTCGGGATAGTTGGCACGGTCATCGTAATTGTGTTGGTGTTGTACTTGCTTGGCATGGTGCATTTGATTTCGATCGTAGGAAGACTCTCGAACGTGGAGGATTGCAATGAACTGGGACGAAATAGCGGGCAAGTGGAAGCAGTCAGTGGGCAAAGCGAAGGAAAAGTGGGGAAAACTAACGGATGATGATCTAACCGCGATAAATGGCAAGAGAGATCAGCTTGTTGGGAAGATTCAGGAACGTTACGGAATTGCGAAGGAAGCTGCGGAGAAGCAGGTTGACGAATTTACTCGTTCTTACGATTTAGGTGAGCCACCAAGAACGAAGGCTAAGTCCTCCTGAGATTATTCCGTTATAGCAATAGACCTGTCTGAGGCGCGCAAGAAAGCGGCTAAGGTCCCGTAAAAAAGATCTTAACGCAGTCAGAAAGGTGTACGCATGTTTGGATATGGAATCGTCGGCACGATCTTGATCGTTTGCTTGATAATTTGGCTGGTAAGAAGGGCTTGAAATCGAGTCAATATTCGCCTCACGTTGCTATGGATCATAACCCGCTACGGCAACTACATCGGTTGAATACGCTAGAGGAGATATATATGAACATTAAAAGGATATTCGTATACGCGATGGCTGCATCCTTGCTTTTCGCAATTTCGAGCTGGGCAGACGACAAAGAGAAGGACGAGGATCGGTTGAAGAACGCCGGCACGGTGCTGACAGAAATTCTGAATATTCCAGACGACATTCCTCAAGATCTCCTCGATAAAGCCGACTGTGTGGTGGTTTTTCCATCGGTCCTGAAAGCCGCGTTTGTGGTCGGCGCAAGTTATGGTCGCGGCGCGATGACGTGCCGTAGGGGCGAAAACTTCAACGGCCGCTGGGGCGCGCCCTCAATGATGGCCCTTGAAGGTGGAAGCGTAGGCTTTCAGATCGGCGGTGAAGCGACTGACTTTGTCCTCCTCGTGATGAATGACCGCGGCGCAAATGGAATCTTGAGCAGCAAGGTGAAGCTCGGAGGAGATGCGTCGGTAGCCGCAGGACCTGTTGGTCGTAGCGCGTCGGCAGAAACCGATGTCTCGATACGTGCTGAAATACTGAGCTATTCAAGAGCACGGGGCCTATTTGCGGGTATCTCGTTGGAGGGTTCGACAATTCGACCCGATAATGACGCCAACGAGAGGATCTACGGCGAGAAAATCTCGGCGAAGGACATTGTAATTGCTCACGAGACGCATGTGCCTCCCGCAGCAGAAGGCCTTATCGCGACGCTTAACCGAAGGACCCCACGGCACAAATCGTCATAACTTCTGGAGAGTAGTGGGCGGCAGCGTTCCAAAACCGTTGCCCTAGTTTTGGGACACCCTGCTCTGTTGCTCCCCCACAAGTTTCTCCTTGTTTCGTCGTCTTGACAATGTTTCCACAAGTGAACAGCAATCCGAAATCAAAATGCCTAATATCATCGCTCGAACACGAAGCGCGGACCAAGGCCGCGAGCGCCGGATGGAGTAGTTATGAATGACCTAAAACACCCGTACCGGCAAACGCATTCTCCGGAAACCTTGGCCGAGTTAAACCCACAGCAACTGCTTCAACGAATTCAGGCGGCGGAAACAGCAATCTTTTGCCGCTTGCAGGGAATGCGAATCAGTTCTATAGAGCTCGTGGAGGGACAGGCGATCCAAGATGCCTTGGACGGTTTGGTGCGTCTCACGAAGGAAACACTGGAATTCGCCGATTCGCTAGTCGAAGTGACTTGCGTCGCCGGCAGAGCTTGGGCTTAGGTCAAACGGACGACCGTCCATATTTCGAATTCGACGAGCCGTTGCTTTCCCAAGTTTCTTCAGTGTCCTAATCTTCACCAAATTTCTCGATATTGTTTTTTCAGATCGGCACGGATTTCATCCAAATCCGCCTGTTTACTGGCAGCCTGAGCGGTTAATCCTGTGTCCTGTAATTGCGTAATCTCTGCCTCAAGTAACCTTTCCTTCTTCGTCAGCAATTCGATTTGAGAGTCATCCATAGCGGTCCTCCTAACGATTCGTGAACAGCCTGTTGCCTTCCGCGCGTCTATCTGTTTACTCCTACCCGCACCATTTCGGCGGTAACGCTATAGTGAAAGAAGTGGCTGACTCGAAAATAACCACCCGAGAGGTAGCGGACATTCTACGCATCGACATCTCCGCCCTTCGCCGAATGATGCGGCAAGGGAAAATCGCAGCGCCACCTATTCTTTTTGACGCCAGAACCAATTCAATTGGTCGGATGTGGTCCGAAGATGACATTGAGGCGGCGCGTGCAGCCTTGAAAGCTGCAAGCGCTAATTCCTAGTGCCTGCCGCGCTTGAACTGGAATAACTCCACGTTAGTGAATGTCCGGTTCCCCGAACAGAAGCGCCGTCACTTATCCTCTCGAAGCGCTAACTTCGCCGGCATGGAGTTGCTCAAGCTCCATCGCCGTTGCGATTCCGCTCTACACCACTCTGCGTACGAGCCATACGATCAAACAGATAAACACTATGGTTCCGATCAGTCCGTATCCTAATATTGTAGCCTCCACCGAAAACACGATCCTCGGTTTCTCATTCCCCGATATTGACTTGGAACATTAGAGAAGGGTCATCGTATGCCACTGCATACCATAGCCCATCCGCTCCCAGAACGAAGTACACGTCATGCTGGTAAAACCACGCTGGATATGCTCCTGCATAGAACCAGTAGCCGCCGTAAGAGTACTCCCGGCGTCCGTTGTAGTAGCGCCCACCATTTTCCTCAAAGCGGGCATGATGGTTAGGACCAAAATGACTTTCGTTGTATTCGTGTCCGTACCGATCTTTCTGACCGTTTCGTGCGTACTGACCTTGTGATTGCTGTTGGTGCTGCTGGCTTTTCTCTTCGTTTTGCTGCGTCTTGACCTGTTGCTGATGTTGGTTCTCTTGCGGCTGTTGTTGGCCTTTGGCTTGTTGCTGCTGGTGTTGTTCTTGGCTTTTCGACTGTTGCTCTTGCTTCTGTGGCTTCGCTTCCTGTTGCTGCTTCTCCGGTTTTGTCTGCTCCTGCTTTGCAGGTTTTGCTTGTTGTTCCTGTTTCTGAGGTTTGGCTTCTTCCCGCTTTGCAGCAGGCTTAGCCTGTTCCTCGTGCTGTGCTGGCTTAGCGCCCTCGTCGTGGTGCTCTTCCTGTGCGAACGCAGGAACAGTCGCTCCGAAAAGCAAAAACAGGGCCGTTGTGCTGATGACTCCGAGTACTTTCATGTTGCCTCCATTACAGCGAATTCGTGCGTGACGTTCGTCGCCGGGAATCAGTAATTCCAAAATAAGCACGCAATCGTTCTGTTGGGCGATATAAGAACCAGGTCAGAATCCCAACGACTACTGTAACCGCCACAGCAACGACGATCGAGATTTGTGTCGTGCTTGCATCTGTTAAGTTCATGATTTATCTCCTAATTGCAGTTAAACCCCCTTGAGTCCAATCCAGAGATCAGCGCGACATCCGATGACATGAGGGTCTTTGCTGGGGCTGATCTCACCGCGTACGTCCGGACTTTTTTCGCGCCTTCATATATGCCTCTCGCGATAACCAGACAAAGAAAAAAACAAATCATTAAAGAAACAAAAAGCGCGACGTAGCCAAAAATAAAGACCACAAACGCAGCGATCACTGGCAGTACGGCATTAAACGGAGCAAGGTTCATTGACGGAACCTCTTGGCGTGGGCGCGCCTTTTCAGAAGAATTCCGCACCGCCAGTCAGATTAGCAAGCGGCAAGACGGAAATCTGTACCGTTGTGAACACATTTGAGAGCCTCAAAAAGAGATGTCTATTGCGACACCTATGTGAGTGCCTGTATCCGGTTCCGAAGCCGGGTCATTATCATCATCATCGAGGAGCGGTTCGAGAAGAATTGAGTTTGGTCAACTCACTGGCGAATAGCGGGTTTTCGGGGAATTCCGCGACGAGATCAGTAAGTTGTGTGCGGGCCACTTCTGTTTTTTTCTCACGTAGGGCCGCCAGTGCGAGCAAAATCTTGGCAAACGGCCGCAGATAGTGGCCATGCTCGGCGGTGATCTCGAGCTGCTGGATCCCTGCTTTCTTGTCGCCGTGGATGCCAGCGAAGCCGAGGAAAAACCTCTTTGTGCCAGGCAAACTCCCGATGAAATAATTCGCCATGCCCAAGCCAAGGTAAGCATCGGCAGCGTCCGGAGCGACCACCAATAGTTTCATAGCGTAGACATCGGCTTCGCGGACTTTTTTCAGGCTGTCCAGCTGACGCTTATCGATGAGGCTAGCATAGTTGGCCTGCATACCCAGGCTTAGGGTCATGGCGAACAGCGCATTCGTATCGTCCGGGTTCGCCTTCAATCGCAACTGCGCCAAATCCTGCGCCTGTTTGTCCGCTGCGAAGAATGCTGCGCGCAGTTTCGGGTCCGGTTTGAGAGGGATCTTTCCCAGAAATCGTTTATTGTCCAAGAAAAACTCGGAGGTTAGGACGCCCTGCCGATAGCATTCCTCAAATAGATAAGCTGCTGCTTCGGAAGCGCTCCCTAGAGGGTCTTCTGGATGAGATTTCTGCCAGACCTCAAAGTGATTGCGCGCCTCCTCAAACTTCAGTTCGTAGAGAAGGTGAAAGCCGGCGTCGAGTTCGGGCACACGTAAGGCTTCCCCAGGAGGCTGTCCAGAGGCCTGTACTAATCGAGCTTGGGAAACGCCTCCCACTAGGCCGCTACATAAAAGCGAACAGAGAGCCGCCCTTATCAGAGAAAACGGTCTGGTGCCCCTCGAAGGCATGCCCCAACCGTAGTACCCCGGACGCCCGATAGATATGGGGTACCGACTGTATATGGCTGCAGGCCGCGCCGTAATCGGCCGACGCGCCCGTTCCGGGCATGGTGGGCCGCGACGCAAAGACCTTACAAGTGGGCCATCTTAGCCGCCCTACACGATTCGAGTTCCAGGACTACACCTTTAGTCCGATTGGTAGGATCTCCACGAGAACTTAAGCTTGAGGCTCAGAACAAAACCTCAGGAGGTATAAGCGTGCTTCAATCAGAATTGAAAGAACTTTATGTAGACGAACTAAAGGACATTTATAGCGCTGAAACACAGCTGGTTAAAGCCCTTCCGAAAATGGCCAAGGCCGCCGTGTCAGCAGAGCTGCGCAACGGATTTCAAGAACATCTCACACAAACTGAGGGTCATGTCACCAGGCTCGAGCAAATCTTCGACGGACTCGGTGAAAAACCGACCGGTAAGAAATGTGAAGGCATGGCAGGTTTGATCAAAGAAGGCGGAGAAGCGGCAGAAGAGGACTACGAAGGTGATGTAAAGGACTCGGCATTAATCGGCGCGGCACAGCGCGTTGAGCATTACGAGATCGCCGCGTATGGGACAGTTCGTGCTATGGCGGAGAAACTCGGTGATGAGAAAGCCGTTCAGCTCCTCACTCAGACTCTTCAAGAGGAAAAAGATACAGACGTAAAACTCTCCAAGCTGTCAGACAAGATGAAGGTAGAAGCCGACCAGACAAAGGCCTTCACAGCGAAACGCTAAATCAACGTTGCATTCCTTCCGGAATTCGGGTCGGTAGCGATTCACCACAAGAGTCGTTACCGATCCCCATACAACAAGGAGAAAGAGATGCAGATTAAAAGATATCTTTGGACAGTCGTGCCCTCGCTGCTGTTCGCCGGTTGTGTTCTCGCGGGACCGATTCTACAGGAACAGCAACCGGCGCCCGACAACACCAAAACAAACCAGGGCGATGCGAGTAAGAATGCCAAGACCGCGGATCAGCAGAAGATGAATCCTGCCGACCGCGAAACAACAAAGAAGATTCGGAGCGCCTTAATGGACGACAAGTCGCTCTCAACCTACGCTCACAACATCAAGGTCATTACCACGGACGGAATGGTGACCCTTAAAGGTCCCGTACGTTCCGAAGACGAAAAATCAGCAATCGAAGCGAAGGCGAGACAAATTGCCGGCGATTCGAACGTCACGAACAATTTAACCGTCGCGCCACCGAAACAGTAGTCGCTACCTCTGAATTTAAAACTGCACAACACAGGAGACTCAGGCATGGAAAACAAGAAAACAGCAGTATTTGGCATCTACACAACGGTGGCAGCCGCGGATCTAGCCACGGATAGTTTGGTAAAAGCAGGGTTCTCAGCCGCAGACGTATCGGCGCTACTTCCCGAGAATCTCGGCTCCAAGCCAATCGCAACAGAGAAAAACTCCAAGGCTCCTGAAGGAGCTGCAACCGGAGCGGGCTCGGGGGCAGTTCTGGGCGGGACGCTGGGATTGCTTGCCGGCATAGGCGCTCTTGCAATTCCGGGCGTAGGACCACTCATCGCCGCGGGACCGATCATGGCAGCTCTCGCGGGCGTCGGAGTCGGTGGTGCGGTGGGAGGATTCACAGGCGCTTTAATCGGAATGGGGATACCCGAGTTCGAGGCGAAACGTTACGAAGGACGCTTGAAGAAGGGTGGCATTCTTCTTTCCGTGCACTGCGATACCTCGGACGAGATCAAGCGAGCCAAGGAAATCATGAAGAATACGCATGCAGAAGACGTCTCATCCACAGGGGAAGCGTCCGCCGAGGGCAAGACGACGGACCGCGACGTTGCTTCAAAAACAGCGGGCACAACGCTTTAATAACTTTAACCGAAGGGAGGAACGTCTCCTGTCGAGGCTTCCTCCCAATTTACTGTGACAACCAATATTTCGTTAGAGCGATAAAGGAGCCCGTCATGGCTAGAGACAATAAGGCAGGAACGATTCTGGGGTTTCTCGTTGGAATCGGAATTGGCGCAGCGGCGGTTCTCCTATTGGCGCCCGCAGGCCGGAAATGAATTGCGCGACAATATCACAGATGCGGTCGGCGACTCCATCGACCAGCTACGGGACCGGACTAAGAATCTTACCCGTCGCTCAGAGAAGTTTGTTGAAACGGCTAAAGAACAGGTGCAAGACGCTGTTGACCAAGGCACCGACGCATACAAACAAGCCAAAAAAGCTGGGGCGTAGGAAGGCAAAAACCACCACTGGAGAGCAAATGAAAAGAGCGAGCTTCGTTGACAAAGAAAAGCAAGTTTTGGTAACAGTTGCAGAGAAGATCGGTTCAACGCTCGGGCAGGTCGCCGCACTAGGCCAAGTGGCAAAGAAAGCTACCAGAGCGAGCGTAAAACCAGTGCGCCGTAGACTCAAACGCACCGTGCGAACGAAATCTGCTAAAGCTAAGCGGAGTGTCCGCCATAGCGCAAGAAGCAAGACGCGTTCGGCGCGGCGCAGAAGGTAAAGAATTCTACGTAAACAGCTGCGAGACGCCCGGCTTCGACCGCAACCACCCTCGGAATCGACAATCGCGAGTACCGGGATACCAAGACGATCAAGGAACTGCCGAAAATGCAGAGCGGAGAGGCAACCGATAGCGTGCTGAGCTGCCGATATCCTCGGCTCAATCGTAACGGTCCAAGAGCGCCTTCCCTCTCTGAGTAATAGTGTCAGTAAGCACTCTGTGCCGTCCGATTGAAAATTCGTGTGTGATGTCGAGCCTTCGTTGCAGACTGAGCGTGATGTGATGAAATCTTCTCAAGACGAATTGTGAACCGCCGAGGCCTTTAGCTTTTCCGTTCGGGAAAGAGTCCGCCTACAAAACCTCGGAACTCCTCGTAATACTGGGGATGCTGCAAGAGCATCGCATAGATCTGCCGAGCGATACGACTTTCCGCAACCCATTTCTTTCGCTGGTCGGGGGACATGGGGAGCACGATGGCCTTCGCTTCCTGCAACAGATACCTAAGCTCGTAGTGTTCGGGCGGCTCGTTTTTGTTCTGTTTGATTTCGGTCATAGTTTCTCCTTCTTAGTTCCAACAGGGATGGGTGGCTTCTGCTGCGCAGAAATAAGCCCTCTGTTTCGACATGTACTATTGCGCCTCCACATTCCAGCGCATTGAATGTGGGCGATGGTTGATACTCACTACGTTATCGCGTCCACTTTTTCCGCAATTTCCACAGGCAGCGCCCGGTTGACAGTCTGTGGAGTTTACTCGAGAATATAAGGCACCTGGACAATTCGGTGAGGGAAGGATAATAAGCCCAAGGCTTCTACTAAACCTCACGACTTCAATCTTTCCTGCATCGGACTACCAGACAAATTGTGAAATCGTGACGACGCGCCACCCGCACGGTCAGTTTGTGCAAAGCCAAGGACGAGGACAGAAATGGCCACGCAACCGAAAATTCGCAAGCTACAGCCTCTTGAGGAATTCAACGCCGAAATCGTGCAAAAGCCTCTGGCGGGATTGCTGTTTAATGCAGAACGTGAAGTTGAGAAGCGGTTAAAAGAAGCAACGCTGCTTCAGGATAAGGAAACCGAACGCCGTCTATCTCTGCTATTCATGATGCTTCGCTTCACAATCAACTCATACAAAGCGGTGTGCTTCTTGCTCGCAGACGACAGCCCAAAGCGAAATGATCGCTTCGCTCTTGTGATCGCTCCAATCAATCGCCAAATTCTAGACCTACTTTTCACGCTGATTTACATGATGGACGATTTCGAGGCTCGATCGCTTGAGTACGAACTGGGCGGCTATCGGTTCATTCGGGAGTACCATGACAGGTTCCAAGAGAGATTTGGAGCGGACACTAAGTGGCAGCAGTGGTTCGATGATCAGCGGGCCACACGGAAACTAATGGAAACCTATTTGCCCATCACACAAGCGCAACAGGCTAATCCAGCCTCAATTGCGTACTGGCGCGCGCCTTTCAAACTGAAGCTAAGGCCGTCGAGGAGTCAGGATTTCTTGAAGTTCTTGGACGTTTGGATTTACGGAGAGGTCTCTGCACAAGCTCATTTGAACGCCGGTGGCCTATTCATGGTGGGCGCGCTTCTGATTTCCGATCTTGCGCCAGACGATATGCGTAAGGTTCTTGAGGAACGAAACCTTCGTCAGTGCGTTTTCCAGCATTTTACGCGGACATTGCTCACGGTACTTGCAATTGCAACGGAAATTGACACGTTCTGCCGGCTGGATAATCGTGACGCGCTTACGAAACTGTGGGTTACTCTTTCCGGCTATGTTGAAGAAGCGAAGGACGTGTACGAACTGCGCTACCAATCGATGTTGGCGCGGCGCAGCAGCCCAGCCAACTTGGCCGCGCCAATTTGAAAAGAACTAGACAAGGCCGATCTCTTTCGCGCGAGGAAGGGATTGTACGGGTAAAGGCTGTGGAAAGTTTTGAATCAGCGCCGACGCTTAGAACGAAGCCAAAAAGTCGTAACTGCTAGGGACTTTTTCTTATTGAGTTCTCGTGGAAACTGTCAGGAAAAAATAACTCCACTTTTCCGCGGGGCGTCACTGGTACATCAGACTTTAAATCTGATTTTTCGTTCCCATGTTTCTATCAGTCGTGCCAATTCACATCTCATTCCTCCGGTTCCGGCTCCGTTTTGACGATACGCAGGTCGCAGTTGAGTGGATCACTCATGTCTCGCGATTCGTCCGGTTCAGCCGGGGCGATACGAAGGTCGCTTTGCGTCTTTTACTATTTGCGATTACGATCCTTCCAAGTCAATCGTCGAGGAGCTACGTTCAATGAAAAAGTTGATTGTTGTTCTGGCGGTAGTGATCAGTTTCATTCTTGGTACGACGATTCGTTTTGGGTCGGCGCAAGCGCAATTCAACGGCACCAATGTTCACATCTATCGACAGTCCACCATTATTTACGGCGACAATCCTCCACTCCAGATTCGCGGGGATGTTGTGGGCTTCTCCTGTGCAACGGAACATGACCCGAAGAATCATACCGATGTCGAGTGCTTCGTTCTCAGTAAGTAAGGCCGCACGATTGAGAACAGCCGAGAGAGAGACCGGTGTTGTCGTTACCGCTTGAACGTGAAGCGAAGCAGGCGGCGGAACAACTGGATGGCATCGTGAGCAATGGCTCTTAGCGAGTCGTCTTTTTTGTGGACAGGTAATGCGATTTCTTCTGCAGGACGAAACCAAGGATCGTTGCGGTCGCGCTGTTGCTCGAACAGAAAATCATCATCGTGCGAATATGGATAGCTGTACATTCGACGTATCGAATCTTACGCGCCAGTCCGTCTTTGTCAACTGCGGAACGCTGACCACCAGACCACCACGATAGCCACAGATGTCTGACGCTCTTGCTAAATCGGTCTGTCGCAGCACAAAACGAAACGGCGAACCCTGCACACGAGAGGTCGCGGCAGGTGAAAAGTATTGTTGGCAGCACGCGAGAGGGATTGGCCGCAAATGGAAATCTCTCACTCGGAATCAGAGCGTCGTTTTCGTACTCGCGATTGCGGGACTACTTCTGACTCTTCCCGGGATTTACTGGCACTACTATCTCCCGAGCCGAAATAAGCTGCACGTCACAGGCTACACCATGTATCAGCAGACCGTGGGTGAACCACTTCGTGTCGCAGTTCACTTGGTCAATGATGGGGATGCGACCATCACGACGACTGGAGCATACGCAATCGGAGTGTTCGATTCCAAGGACAGGATATCGCTGGAGCTGGAAGAGAAGGTCTTTCAGAGGGCTGAGCAGGAGTTTGGGGAAAGGAAGAAAGCTGGAACACTGATTGTGTTGGAGATCCCGCCCGGTGCGCCCATCCATTCCGACCTCGACACGAGTCCGAAGGTGTTGACTTCGGAGATGCTCAAATTAATCCAGACCGACTCCATTCGGGTCTATTTCGCAGGCATCATTCGGTACAAAGACAGCAGCGGGGAACAGTTCATCCCGTATTGTGCCTTCACCGATGCGAAGACTCGCTCGATTCCGAACTGCCGATATCACAATGCGCCGTTCCGACAGTGGCCTTCGCCTGTCGCGAACCAATGAGCGCCACCGGTCATTGAGCGGGTCTAATGCAAACGTCGGCGAAACCCGAACAGTCTGCGGCAAAGTCGTAAGCACCCAGTACGCAACTGGCAGCAAAGGCAGCCTACCTTCTTGGAATTTTTCTTAAGGAGTGCTCGCGGCTACTGTCAGAAAAACCTTCACTTTTTCGGGCCGCTTGTTACGGTACATCAGACGTTCAAACTAGTGCGCTCAGTTCTTCCTTCAATAAATACCACGTTTAATGCGGGCCCGTTTCCGACATTTCTTACAATCCATTCTCGACCCGCTTCACGTTCAAAAACAAGAACTGGTCGTTTGGCATCGACGAATGCCTTCAAACTGGTATAAGCGGCCCAGCAGGCAATAAGAAGCGACAGCGATCAACGTAGTTATTTCCGAAACTTACCCGTCCGCCCATCGTAAGTCAACAAACACGCTGGTAACATCCTGAACGTACAATCTCATCATGCTCAGAGAATGCGCGTTTTGCCCAGCTCCCGCTAACTCGGGCGAACATCTATGGCCGGACTGGTTAAACGCAATAGTGCCCGGTAGAAAACGATTTACGATGCGGAACGAGAAAGGAGAAATAATCAGGGATTGGGTCAAGCCTGAACTCGACTGGACCGCTAAAGTCGTTTGCGAGCCTTGCAATAACGAATGGATGAGCGATCTCGAAAACGTGCACGCAAAGCCTTCGATGACAGAGTTAATTCTGGGGAAATTAGATGTGCAAGTTGACCAGTCACGTGCTAATTCGATTGCGATTTCTGCCTTTAAAACTGCGGTTGTGTTCGATCATCTTTCGAGGGGCCGTGACCCCTTTTTTGAACGTTCGGCGCGTCACGAATTCCGAAACTCCCTCACCATCCCACGCAACGTAGGTATGTGGCTGACTCGATTTGCTCCGTCTGGCAAAGGGGAGTCGCACACCTGCTATCACGAAGGGAAAATTCTTCCCGACAAGAGTCTTGAGATGTATGTTTGCACATATGCGATAGAGCATTTGGTGATTCAAGTCGTCGGCTACAAGACGAAGGGCCTCGAGGAAGTGCACTCAAAGGTTGATTTCTCGGCGATACCGTTCTGGCCTAAGATCCCCGATGCTTTCGTGTGGCCACCAACTGATGTTCTTCAGACGGTTAGCGATTTCGATTCCTTTTCTGGCAGATGGCAAAACGTCGACGTGGTTGACACCGTTCGTAGAACTCCTAGTGCACAACAGTAGTGCGATGCCGCCGCTCGGACCAAACGGGAAGGGGTTATCGCCGGCACGTGAGCAAACCGAGAACGAGTGTCGAGCGAGAAACCCACCGAATAAACACTACTGTGCGTTGATGCACGCGGCATTAGTCGAAGAACAAAACGCGATTGCCGAAAGATTTTAATGCGCGGATGACCAGCAGAGAAAATGGCTGAGGGAGCAACTGGCCGCATCAGGTCGTGCCGCATGAGAACGGCAGGCATCTCTTCCACGGAAAGCTGTGAGCTAAGTACTTGGCGATGGCATTGAATCCGTCCAACTGAAGTGTTGAATTTATGACCTTATTTGACGGATCGAATACGGTCGGGCCACCTTGGTAGTAAACAGAACAATCACGGATTTCATTGCCAATGAAGAAATTCCCGTCGAGTAGTAGGCCTTGGTAGCCGACGATGGTGTTTCTAACCCAAATGATAGCTGTTCCGCGGGGGGCCACAATTGCTCCGCCCGGTCCGAAGCTCAGAACAGCGCCCGTCTGACTCGTTATGACAGCGATAGGCATTGGCTTTTCTGGCTCTGGAAATTGCCGCTGTTCTATAGTGACCGTTCCATCCTTCCGAAAGACAGCTATTTGGTCAGGGCCGCCCACGTCGTCGGGATGTGCTTTGGCCGTTTCAACGCCTATAAAATGGGCTAGGGCTTTAAGGTCGGCCAGTTGGAGTGAAGCGCCGCTGTCGGCGGCGGCCGCCCGCGAATACATCTGAACGGCGGGATTTCGAGAGTATGACGCGGGGTCCCGCATGATCTTTTGACCGACGTCCCACATTCCACCGAGACCATAGATTAATTTATTTGGAACAGGTTTGACGTCTGGGGATTCGCTAAACTCCCAGCTGGTTCCGTCATTGGGCAGCGCGCGACGAATCGCTTTAATCTCCAGCTTTCCGACTTTCATTTTTCCGTCAGAATCTATGCCAACGAGAAATAGACTGAAATATAGTCGCTGTTCGGTTAAGAGGCCCGGTTGAAACACTTCACGAATATTGGCGTAACTCTGAATATAACGCTCAATGAGAAATGCTAGCGACCTCAGCTTCTCTTCGAATGACAACTTACCCTTTTTAGCAGCGAGTTGATCTCTGAACTCCGAAATAATGGCAATCGCATCTGCGTTGAATTGCAGCCCGGCAGAAAACGAGCCACTTCCAAAGCCGGCAATTACGCAAACCGAATGATCATCAAGGCGAATTAACTTCTGTACTTCCTTGGAATCGACCCGACGTCCCGCCGAGTCAAAAACGCTACCTTTGCTATCAGTCAAAACCACGACTCCATGGGCGTTCGCTAAGACGACATTCACTGTTCCGAGAATCAACTCGTCTTCTGTCGTAGTGCCCTGCAAAGGACCTCCAAGAACAGGCAGTGGAGACAAGAGAACCGCAGCGATGAAGCAGATGTTTCGAACGCGATGGAATATTTGGCCCATGGAAGCGAAATTATCCCGGATTGTCCCCGAACAAAGCAAAAACAGTCGAAAACGGTCGATTGCAAATTAGCGGGGATCACTCGCCATCGTAATAATCCATTTCTTCGGCGCGAGCCTCGTCCTCCATTTCACATTTGAACTGTTGCGCCTCGTGAAACGCCTCGGCCAGGCCGAACAGGTAGCCTGTCAGTTTTTCCATGCCCTCGACGAGCACGCCCATGTTGATGGCTGGATACTTGCGATTATCTATGGACGGGGCACCATTGCGGTCAGATGGGTAGCGAGTGCTAAAAGATCCCGGATCAAATTCGTTTAGCTCACTGATGTACCAGCCCAGGCCTTCAACTTCCTCGGGAGTGATCGCCAGGGTTCCTTGTGCGGCCTTGTTAAGAATTGGCTCGAAGAGGGCCCACAGTTTATCAAGAGGGTGCTCAAGAAGCCGTTTGCGGTCAACTTCGCTGATTGCCTGGTTTACCAGAAGTGCTCCAATCGGAATGAGGTGCTTGAGTTGTAGCTCAACCTCGTGACGATACAGAAAGACGATTGGGTAAACGAGGAAGTCTGCGTACATCGGATTCTGGATAACATGGTCAGCGACAACCCGACCGGCGAGGCGATAGCCCTCAGAATAGGCATAGTGATCAGCCTTACGAACTAAGGCGTTCATTTCCGAGCGAGACATCTTGCCTTCGTCCAAATTCGCCGCAGTGAAGAGGGTGTCACCTTTCTTGAGGGGAGATGACCAGGCCCCTTGCACCCAATTAGGAATATCCAAGTCCATAAAATTCACCTTAGAGAAGGAAAGGTTTTTGCATAATCCTTTGCATACAACTCACCCAACTCAGGCCAATAACCGTGATTTCACCCTTTCACCAGGAAGCTATCCTACTGAAAAGATGGGGTAGACGTAGAGAAGATTGGACTGCGGCAAGCATCTTGAAGGGGAAGAGGTTGCACGGAGGTTGCATGGAGCTAGGTTCGGAACACCTATTTTTCGATGCCATCGAAATAGCCTGTGTTTTATTGGGGAAAGTGGCGCGCCCGGAGAGAGTCGAACTCCCGACCTTCTGGTTCGTAGCCAGACGCTCTATCCAGCTGAGCTACGGGCGCGCCGTTGTAAGTCCCTCCACTATACCGAGATGCGACACTAGGCTGCAACTATGCTCTCCTGATTTCGTATCGCACGTATCGCAATTAAGCCCGGCTCCGAAGCGATATCCTTGGGAAGTTCGAAGCCGAGTCCGATTTTCTCAGCCCACTGCTTTCGGAACGCCACGTTTTTTAGAAGCTGCTCTCCGTAGCGCGTGCTCATCTCGTTGTTCTCATGCCCCATCCAATAGTCCACTAGCATCTGGCGGGCTTCGGACGCGAGCAATACAGCCTCCCGAAATCGGCGAAACGCATGGAACCGGACTCGGGTTCGTCCCATCTTCTTGAAAACGCTCTCGAAGCCGTCCCGGAACAGGTTCTCCGGGGATAGCATCGTTCCATTTTCAGTCTGGAATAGGAATCCTTCCTGTCTGTCGCCGATGTAATCCGACAACATCTTAGCAAGGCTGGAACAGAGGTCTATGTCCCGGTAGGTGGCTTCGGTCTTGAGCTTTTGCTTGGTGCCGCCCTTCTTGCGGCGTTGCTGGCGGATGTACAACGTCGTTCGGTCGTCGGAGATGTGCTTTTCGATTCGAAGGGCGAGAAGCTCCGAGATACGAACGTTAACTCCGCCCGCATTGAGCGCAGCCACCATCCGGTACATGTCTCTCGTGTTCGCAACTATGTAGCTCATTTCTTCCGGGGTGAAAATCGGACGATGCTGTATACGCTTGTTGACCTTGGGGACGCCAATGAACGGGAGATTCCACGTGCGAGGGTGCAATTGGTTTCCATTCTCATCCACCGCTGAGGCAATGACCTTCTGGAACGTCTTGAAGTACTCAGCGATTGTTTTTCCGGACTGTCCGAAGCGCTTCGAACCATTCGCTAAGGTTTCCTGCTTCATCCTTGCGACCAAATCCCGCGCTGCTGCGTTATTCAGCGAAGGCAGCGGCATGTCCCGAACGACTTCATTGAGATAGCCGATTGCCGTGTTGTAGAACTCAATCGTGCGCTCGTCAATTGGCTCCCCAGTTCTGTTATTCACGATTCGCCCGGCTTGCATCTCCGCGACCATCCATGCAGCTTGCTGTGCGAACGTGACGGTGGGAGAGATGCGCTCCCGAATCTTCTCCACGTTTAATACACCAGCCTTTTGCATGGCTTGTTGGAGTTTAAGCATGGCGCTCATTCTGTCCCGGCAGAACCCAAGCGCGATGCGTCTTTCCTTCTGCTTGGTTTCGCCCGGCACATCCACGCGGAAGAAGCCGTACGCCCGCTGTGTGGGAACCCACGGGTCGGATTGCTTCCGCTCTTTCTGGTATACGTACCCACGTTGCCGAATTTCCGGCTCCGTGCTTCCTGCTGGAACGATGATTCGACGTGGCATGGATTTTCTCCGTGCCGTCGAATTGGCGTCCCCTGTGCATGCACCGAGTCTAGGAGTTGATACTGGCGAATGCAACACCACGCCCTGTGGAGCAGCGCCTCTAACCGTTGCGTGCTGTCGGTCGGCGAGCGGTGATGCTTCTCGTGTTGCGGACACTGCGGATACTTCTGTTCCTTCGATTGCTACATCACTCGAGCGAACTGCTGAATAGCGCTCCTTTGGTGCATAAGATTCGGATTGCGACACGATTTGCTCTGTAGTTCATCATTTGACTCCGTCGCGTCATGCTTATCGTTCTGTTGGTTTTCATCTTTCTTAATTGCGGACCACGCTGCATTTCTGTTGAGCAGGTTTGCCTCACGGGCCGCGCAGCGGTACGCATTGCTTGCGCAATTGCTTCGGATTGCAGAGGGAAATCTTGCTGGCTCTGCCAGCACACGAGGGCGCAGAAAATGTGGGGTGCACGAATGCCCCGTTAAATTTTAGGGATTGAACTCCGTCGCGGCATGCAGCCGAGCGGGAAAAACTTCCCCGTTCCGACTGCAAGCATTTTGGTGAATTGATGCGAACCAGTCCAGAAATTTCCAAATGTTGTGAAGCGAAACAGTCAACGCTACATTTCAGGGAGCATGCGCCGTATGAAGCGCCGCGTTGCCGGGGTGCTCGATTCGTTCGCGCTGGCGCGCCTATCATGAGTCCGGTGCTTTCAACTGCCGCGACGACGCGGTGCTGAGCGCGCAACGCGGTGCGTCAAAGTGCTTGACAACTCTTCCACCGCGAACAATGATGGGAGCATCTGGTGGATTGCAGTTCTTCTTCATCTGCCAGATGCACGCTGGTTAGTAGTCCAATTTGAGTTTTCCCGCAGGTGTTGTTCATGGAAAAACTTTTGCACCCGCGTCTCGAAGTGGCGCAGTTGTTGTCCGTGTCGTTACGAAAAATTGACGAGCTGATTGCGACCAAGAAGTTGAAAACTGTTCGGGTTGGTCGCAGAAATTTGGTCGCGCACACGGAACTTCAGCGCTTCGCACTGAAGGGAACCCCCAAAAAGTCGTAGAGGTTTCGCAGGACATTGTGCGTCTGCTGCATTTGCCGCACGAGATTATCGCGCCCAGCGATGTCAGCAGCGCACGAGGATTTGAGGGCGGAATACAAATGATTCTTGAAAGAGACAACATAAATGAACGAAGAAGGACAGAAAATCGAAGAGAGACAAACCGATGTATGCATTGAAGCGTCCACGCTGAACCATAATGCCGCAGCAGCCAAAGCACCGGAGAAGTTCACCAAAAAGCCGTTGCTTGACCTTGCTAAATATCGCGGAGTGAACAGGGTTTCGGTGGACGGTGAAACATCCACTGGAACTCAAACCAACATACCAATCAAGAAGCCCGGAAACAAAAATTTCGTAGCGGCGCGAGTTTATACGGCGTGCTTGTGGGACGGGATTTCCGTTCGTCGGTAGACGATTACGGTTAGGCCAGCAACAACCAGCATTCCGAAAGCCATGATAACAAAAACGCCGAAAAAGGGGTCTGACCGCCACCACATTGCTTCCGCAAACCAAAAGCAAGCCGCAAGTGTGGGGTAACCAACGTTCACCCACTTTGCGAACTTCCAACGGACAAGTTCTAGCGCGATGCCTGAGATGGGAAGGAAGACCTCCAAGAGAAGTTCTATCCACTCCTCGAAGCTTCGCGCCTCGCTGCCGCCAGAAAGCCTGCTAATCGTCAAGGAGACAACAACGCCGTTTACCGCGAACACCCACACAACACGAAGAGTTCTCTTCATCTCGTTTACCTGTGCATCACTGCTTGGCCGCATTGGGCGCAGAAGTTCGCGCTCGCTAGAACCGGATGCCCGTTAACGCAGCGGCTGCCAGTTTCGTTTGCGCGAACCGCTGAATAAAGAATCGCGAGTGCGGCGGAGTAGAACGCCATCCAGTGTCCCGAAAATCCGCGCCAAACGATTGCTGGCGGATTTGTACCACTGCCTCCGTTCGGTGCTTTCAGCATGAAGAGCGCGAAGTTAACAACGGCGTAAGCAAGAAACCCGTAGACCATGTAACGCATCCAGTCTGGCGAGCCGTTCAGTACGACTTTCCAAAAATCCTTTCGCTGTAAATTGCCAACTCGCTTCTGTGCAACCCAAACCGCTGGGAACCACACAACGAAGATGCCCACGTGGAGAATCCAAAAGTACGCTTCAGGTGCTACGCGCCGCCCCGCGACTGCTCCAAGATGCACCCACAAGCTGACAACAAGACCAACGGCGGAAAGGACAACAAACACCCAAAGAAATCGGCTGAGCAACGGCGGGATGGAGCTTGCCGAGCCCGATGAAAGCATGTCGCCAGCAGCCCGTGGCGCACGGGTTTGCAATAGGGTCTCAACGGACTGTTCGGACAAGGTGGAAGTTGCGGGCTTGTTTGGATTGTAATGAACTGCTACGGGCTTGCCCTTCAAATCACGCACGAACTCCCACGCTTCATCTTCGGTGCTCAGTTCGCGTTTGTAAAAGCCCCCCTCGGTCTGCCCGGCCACCGAGTACGAATAACCAATCTCCGCCACGTAAGCGAGCGAACCACCTCGCGGAGTTGATGAAACGAGAAAACCCTTGGACTTGTTAACCGTGGTGGATTCTATTTGGCCGGTCGTCATCGGCCAACTCTTTGCCCGATTACGTTGAATCCATCGCCAAAGCGGCTTCAGCCAGCCCGCAGCAATCAAGCCCAACCAAACGTAGAACATCCAAGGCCACGTACGTGGGTCAATCCAGCGGAAAGGGCTTGCTAGGAACATCCCTTCATCTTAATCGCTTTTACAGAAGTTGAGCGATGCGAGTTGATGACCTATACGATTAGGTAACTGCATGCAGATTCGGAATGAAACACTACTTACGAAACCACGCGGAAATAGCACTGAAGGGCGTGAGCGCCGTTGGATTGCGTTGGTAAAATGGCTTACACACCGTAGCCAACCGTTGTTCCTGCTCGACATTCAGAAAGACCATATCCAGATGCACTGCTTGATTGAAGTTTTGGGCAAATAAGGAATGAATAGCTTCAACTAAAAGCTTGTCTGGTGCATCTGCCGCTCGCATGCATAGACAGACCGAGATGTTTTTGGGGTCGCCGTAATGCACGCGTGCCAAGTACGCTGCAAGGAGATTCTTTCGTTCTCCGAATACTTCGCACAGCTCTTCCTTAAGCATCCTCTCCGGCGCGCCGTCCTGTTCTCCCAAGAAAACAAGAACCGGAGCTATGAGTTCCTGCGTTGGCTGTTTTGACGGATTCACACGATTCATGTACCTCTCCGATGGTACTGATGTGCCGACGCCTTCCTTGGTTAGAGAATGATTATCTGCGTTTGACGTGGTGCGTGAGCGTCGCGGAAATGCTAGTTTCCACTTATCGGTAACGGTCTAGTTTCAGCGCTGCGCGCCAGATTACGGGCGGTGAGTTTGGTGGTGCGCGAATCTATAATGCCAGCTCCGGTGAAAGCTTCCGGTGCAAGCCTCTTGTTACCGAGCGACATCCTCTTTGACAGCAAAAGCAAGAAGAATCAAATACGCCCCAATACCGGCAGGTACGGCTTCAACAGGAAGAAGCATCCAATGCCAACCCAAATGCACTGAACGTATGAAATCATAGATTGTAGCAACAAGAAAAACGATGCCGACGCCTATTAGCACTGAACGCTGAGGAAGCGTTGCTGGACGCTTCCCGTCAGTAATCTTCTGTGCCAAGAAAGCTGCAAGCGAATAAGCAGCCGTGGCGTAGAAAGGCGAAGTAATTGATTCTTGGTCTATGCAGTGATTCACCGGCTGGCAACCCCATCCGAAATAGTGCGCTAGCCGCGACTGACCAATTCCAGCCTGAAATTCTGACGGCGTAAGGGCAGGCGTCAGCGTTGGGATTGCCACAAAGGCGTAATACAGGAAAGCGAAGGGCAAAAACCAAACCCAAAACATCTCCCGTTGCCGGAGATGGCGGCCAAGCAACCACCCGAGCAGAGCGCCCAAGCAGATTTGTACTGGAAAGTAAGGAGTACCAACCAACACCCACCAGTAAAGACTCGTGCGATAGCGATTGCGCCCACCGAATAGTCGGAGCAAGTTGAAAGCGGAAGCAGTCAAAATGGGAGCTGACCGCAGGGTGACCCATATCGCAATCAGCTGATGCATGAGGAAAATCAGCCCGAACTTCGCTTTTGATTCTTCGCCTCGAACTTTTGAACTGGCGATGCGTTCGGGTTCCTTCACCAGCGATGTCAAATTTTTACTCCTGTTAGATGCTGTTGCGAGCGGATGATATCACTCGCGGCTTGTTGCAGAAGCTAAAGCTCCCTCCGAGCTATGCCGCAGTAATTAGAAGATTTCTCAGCATCTATCTGCCGGGCTGGAAATAAGCAACGATGGAGCGGTTCGCTGCAATCCTTGGAACACGAGATTCGCGAAGAAGGAAGGCTCGCACCCGAAAACCACTTACATCCCGCGAAGCATCTAAGCAGTCGGGGACTCCTCTTTATCGCAGAGCCCGACACGCCCAAGGCTTGGCACCGTGTAAAGGGCCTCCTCTCACAGCTGAGCCGTGGAGGCAAAAGACTCTCTTTACTTGCGCGGATTCATCACAGCGATGACGGATTGTGTCGGCAAATGAACTAGGCGAAGCTCGTTGTAGGTTGTTGCGGCGAGTTCGCTCAATTTTTGGATTGCATTCTCATGGCCGATGACGGTCATTCGCCACAGCACATCTCCGTTGGGGAATTGCTCGAACAGGTCATATTCGCGTTCCATTGAACCACCATAATGCCCTATGCGACTTTCCCGTGCTGCATGCGATTCCAAGATTGCGGCCACAACCAAATGGGTCGGGTGGTTCGGAGGTCTTTTTCCTCCGGGGTAACGCACTCAAGGATAACCCCTTCTCCCTGCGAGTAAATAAAGTAGTCTCCAGCCACAATGAGAGCGTAGCCGGCTATGCGTTTCCTAGCTTCCTCCAGACTTGCAGCAGCTGTAATCCAGTAGGGATAATCGTTATCACGACGTTTGAAAATATCGTAGGTAGGCTCCGTTTCGCGCCCTCTGCGGAACGAGTTTGAGTCGTGGAAAATCATTTCAAACCGATAAATGCATCTTGCTTGCCACCTTACGCGCAGCGAATCCCTCAATCAAATCAGCGAGTTAAAGGGTTCGTTCCATGGTCTTGTTAGTACGGAAGACGGGAGAGTCGGCCCGACAAAATTACCCAGTGCAAATTTTGAAGTTTACTAGCGCTGTTGTGGGGCATCGAACGCCGCATTTAGGAGCTGGTATCTGGTGTTAGAAGCGAGTACTGTGGGCAAGTTAAACAGCATAACTACAGGCAGACCATCAAACTCGGTCTTTCTCCAGAGGTAGTAATTGCCCTATACCGATTGGCGCGGCCACTATCAAGCCGCTCTTCGCGAAGTGAACCCTGCAGAACTGCAAGGCCGGATGCGCGAAGCGGAAAATGCGATTCTCTCGCGTCTACAAACTCTTACGCAAGACTCCGAATCGTGCGTCGAGCGACAGGCAATAGGCGAAGCGTTAGCCCGTTTGCGCACCTTAAAAATAAACGCGCTGTATCACGGCAATTAGGAGCCTAGCGCAAAGTTATAACGCCGTCTTCATTCGTGCGATTGTGCAGGAATTCTCACGCGGAACCTCGAATTAGCAGTCACAGATCTCCCAACACTTTTCCGAACGGATGCGGCTAAGCGAGGCTTGGCCATTTCTTTCACGACGCTTGCGAGTATCGCGTCCCGCAGGCGCTTCTCCCTGTTCTTACCGCCCATTCGATTACGGTATTACTGAGACTCGAAGCAATACTGTTCAATTTGGCACAAGGGTTTGACCACGCTGCAAACTGACAGTCGTTCCTCATTCGGCTACTTTTGATTTCTCTCCGCTGTGTTTGTGCTGCCCCGCTACGCCTGAAGGAAAATGCTTTGGCGGGTTCTACAGAAGCTTCCGATTCGTCTTCGCGCTCATCCAGTTTGGGCTAGAACCACTTGGCGCGAAGCTCGCGGAGAGTCCACAGAAGACCAGTAAAGAATATTCCATAACGTTGCGAATCGTGCAGCCAAAGCCGGATGGTGGGGTAACGATGTGGTGGTAAGTGTGAGTCTGAAGCTTTTTCAGTTCTCATGCTTCTGCCATGCCTCTACTGGTTTTCATACCTGCCGATGTGGTGATACTTATGATAGGTCTGTCACCATTGGGACATGGCTCTCCGTCGTGCCCGACCAGTAGATGCTTAACCAGCGCATCAACCCGCCTGTGTCCGTCGCGACTCAACTCAGCGTCTTCGTGAAAGGACACGTCTCTCTGTCTCCGAATCCGTTTAGCTTCAGCAAAAGCCGCGATGGCATCAGCATTCAGCTTATTAAGTTCTTCGCACAATGGTTTCGTTGTCATGGGTAATAAAATCTACAGACGCCATGCTCCGCGTGCTCTGTTCACTCGCCGCTCCACTCAGCCACGATAGTGCCGGTGGCGGCGGCAGGCAAATAGCGCTATTAAACTGGTTTCGTAAGCGTACACAGGCAGCGCCGCTCGGTGTTGCAAATTACCATGATTATGCCTATAATATAGGTCTATGGCGAATCATTCTGTGAAGCACGCCGCGAAATTGCTTGGAGTGGACCCGCAGACTCTGTTCCGCTGGATTTGGAACGGCAAGGTTCATCCTTCCATCGCCATTCCTATGAATGGTCGCAAGCTCTATCGTTTCACGGATGAGGATATTGCACAGGTACGCCGTTACAAGTCGGCGCATTATTGGGAAGGTCGCGGCGGTAGCAAGCCCAAAGGAGGCCGTGGGACGAGCAGCCGTCATCCCCATCGGTCGAGGAAGAAGGAAAAGAAGTAGTGAAGCGAGCAGCACTTTATTGCCGAGTGAGCACCGGAGACCAGCATCTTGAAACTCAGCTGCTGGACCTGCGCGAGCTGGCGAAGCAACGCGGACTTGAAGTCGTGCGCGAGTACAGCGACGTGATTTCTGGCGCAAAGGCGAAGCGTCCCGGTCTGGACCAGCTTGATGTCCGATGCCCGCCGCCATCGCTTTGACGTTGTGTTAGTTGCTGCATTTGACCGGATTGCTAGAAACGTTCGCCATTTCTTGGAGGTGCTGGATGAGCTAAACCATCTCGGCATCCAGTTCATCAGCCTGCGGGAAAATATTGACACGGGTGGTCCGCTGGGCCGAGCAATGTTAACCATTATTGGCGCGATTGCTGAACTTGAACGGTCGCTGATTGTTGAGCGCGTAAAGAGTGGGATGCGCCGGGCAAAACTGGAAGGACGACGGATTGGAAGGGCTCCGCTGAATATTGACAGGGAACAGGTCGTTGAAGACCGCCGTTCTGGAATGTCGCTTAACGAAGGTTGCGAAGAAGCACAGGATTTCACGAGCGTCGGTTTGCCGACTCGTGAGGGAAGCTGGCGCTAATCCAACACAAGTGATTGCTCTAGATAATGCCGCCTGATATTTCAAACGCGACTAGGCATGAGCGGCTTTTCGTTTTTGGAATGCTTTGCACTGACAGAAAAGGCGGTCGGTCTTTTTGGGGTCTGGATTAGGTAGCGTGCCGTTGCAGCCGTAAGTTCGGTGTAGCGACTGCGGGTGTCCGCAAACGCAAATTTCATCGCGGAACATGTGACCCTCGCGCTCAGTGTCGTGCGCGCACATGTGCGGGGCAATCGGGTATTAACCTTACCCCTGATTTTTGTCGCTGGCTTCTAACTCTAATTAATGACCGTCACCGTCAGAAAGCCGCTAGTACGCAAGGGTCGGTTCCACAGCGTTCGCATGGTGTAGTGGGTCGAAAGGGCTAACCGGATGATTTGCTGTTCAGCCGGGATTGGGAAGCTTGTGGCTGACTACAACATCAAACTGGACGGGCCATAGGTTTGGTCGCCGATGATTTAGCAACGCACTGAACACCGGCGAATAGAGCGGGTCTCCGCGCGGCTGGGCTGCATCAGGAACTGCCATCCCGAAACAAAACGCCGAAATTGAGTGGCTCTCCGGCTCTCAAGTTAACCGAACATTTGGCTGGAGCTTGCCGCCTTGTCTAAGCCGCTGCTGGAGATGTTGGAGCGCTTGCTGGAGTTCATGGACGCTGTTGGATTCCTGTCCCACGCGGCCAGCATCGAGGTCGGCGACCACTTCCAAGCAGAGATTGATTGTGCGCCGAACCCGGTCAGTAGCCAGAACGGAGAGCAGTTCGCCGTCATCCGCCCCTCGAAAGTCGCGCTTCCGCAGTCGCTGAACCGTTTCTGTAGTCGTACGGATGTAATCCACTGCGTTGCGATATTCCCGCACCAGATGAAGGTCAATATCCTCGCATTGGAGCGCTTTTTCGAGATTTTGCAGTTCGACGATAGCTTTGTTGACCTGCAAATCCACGCCCCAGAAGCTTTCGTTGGGAACGATTAGCTCAACGATGATGCCGTTCGCGACGCCTTGGCGCGAATCGGGTGCGGCAAGCACCCTCGCCTCTGCTGTCTGCGCAGAAAGAAAGTTGGCGAGGGTAACCCTGCTACCCAACACGGGATAATTGGACATCTTCAGAAAGCCACCATTGGCGTTCACTTGTCGGGCGACAGCATCCTCCTTGACCGCGATGCCGTCCGTTCCGCGCCAGCTCACCTCAATCGGAACGACCACAGGGAAGCGGCGCGTTTTCCGGCGCTCTACATCTGTGCCATCGGCAGTCATCGGGCGTTTCTTGACCGTCACAGGAGTTTCCTTTTCGCCAAGCGGACTTCCCGGGACTTCTTGGCATGTTCCGCTTGGCTGATGAGAGGTGTTTCTTGTGTCCGGGAAATAGATTAGAGCCCGGTAATGCTGGAATGCTACTGGTCGCAAGGACAGGCGTTTCGGCGATGCCGACACTCACCCAGTCCATAAGGCGCTCGAAACCGCGCTTTGAGTCACCGAAGAAAGAGCAGTGCAGCTGGTTCGTAAAGGGCAATTCCGTAAAGCTCGCAATCTATTGATTCTATTGAATCGCCGGTTGCAGCCTCGGCGTAGCCAGTAAAGTACAGGTTGTAAACCATTCTTAGCGGCTCGGAAGTCGCGGCGCTGGGCAAAATCCTCATCCATTCGAGCACGTTCGCATTTCGCTCGTTGGGGTAGGCCGCGAACGCTGCGGCTCTGCGGGATACGAAGACTAAACTTCGCGCATGACAAGCCTGACTGGCCTTTCCGTACCAACAGGCGGTTCCACATAACAGCGGTTTACGTGCGGACATTCCAGTTTTGAGATATGATTCCGTAACTAAATCACTTGCTAGTAACTCTATCGGTAAGGAAGATTGGAATGGCTTCAGAGCAGAATTTTCAGTCTTGGGCTAGCGCACCCGGTCGAACCGAACAAGACAAATGTGACAATGCCGTTTCCGCAGTTAGTAAGGCTCTGGATGCAGACGCAACACTGAATCCGAGAAGTATCCGCGTGTTCGCGCAAGGCTCGTACTGCAATCGAACGAACGTCCGTCAGGATAGCGACGTAGATGTTTGTGTGCGGTGTTTGGACACAATTTTTTACGATTTACCTCCGGGCATGGCACCTGCAGATTTCGGACTCACGGTGCCCACTACCTACCCGTATTCCCAATATAAAAATGAAGTCGGCGCGGCGCTGACTTCGTATTTCAAGACCGGTCAGGTCACTCGCGGGAATAAAGCATTGGACATCAAGGAAAATACGTACCGCATTGCCGCAGATGCAGTCGCTTGTTTTTTGTACAAGAAATTTGCGCCTAATGGGACTGCGCTCGAAGGAATCGCATTTTTGACTGACGGCGGGCAACGAATTGTTAACTGGCCTGAACAGAACTATCAAAATGGGGTGGAGAAAAATCGGTTGACTGGTACGAGGTTCAAGGACGTGGCGCGGATATTCAAGCGCGTTCGCTACGCAATGAAGGACGCGGGCAGTGCAGCCGCCGACCCAATTCCATCGTTTCTTCTTGAGTGCTTGGCTTACAACGTCCCGAACGACAAACTGATGCTGTCCACGTACACTTTAACGATTCGGGAAAGCATTCTGCATCTATTTACGGGAACACAGAACGAACAGGGTTGCGCAACGTGGAAAGAAGTCAACGGGCAGAAAGACCTTTTCGGTACTGGTCAGGCGTGGACGTTTCAGCAAGTGAATGCCTTCATAGTGGCTATGTGGGGCCATCTGGAGTTTAAGTAGTGATGGACATCGTAAGAAGGGAGTGGCTGATTTGGATTTGCCTCGTTCTTATGCTGGTTATTTGGGTTGTCATCCTTCGAGCCACGGGAACGCCGCTGTCTATAAATTGGGAAGCGTTAAAGAAACTGCCTGACGCGGTAACGGTGTTTGTCATTATTTCGTTTTTGTTTACGAAATGGCTATGGCGATGGCGAATGTTCCGAGGCTGGCTCGTTCGGGTTCCAGACCTTGAAGGTACGTGGGACGGTCAATTCCAGAGCACATGGAAGAACCCGAAGACGAACGAGGGAATTCCGGCACGACGGATGATTCTAGTTATCCGGCAAACATTTTCATCGGTAAGCTGTACAGTGTTCACGAATGAGTCCGAGAGTTACAGTCGTGCCGCGCAAATTGCTGTCGAAGACGAGAATGCCTCCATCACCATAAGCTATAACTACACGAACCGGTCAAAGGCGACTCTTCGCGATGTCAGTCCCATTCATGACGGAGCAGCACACCTTCGATTCATATCAAAGCCAAAGTGGATGTTGCAGGGTGAATATTGGACTGGCCGGTGCACCACCGGCCACATGGACCTTCAATTCACCGGTCGCGAGTTACTGGAAAGTTTTCCGAGCACCACCGCTTAATCTGCGAATGCCGCGCCAATCTGAGAGCGAGTCTTCGGTGCGAGTCAAACGTCCGATTTCCTTCCTTAACAGATTCAGACGCCTACCAATGACAGTCGTTAGCGGAATAGTGCCCGTCCTGCGGTGCGACTCACCATCTAGCGAAGCGGCAACCACGTCAGCGTTGGATAACTGCGTGCTCTGCGCTATATTCGCGCCGTGCCGACGCCTCCGCCCCGGCTGACAATTAAGCGTGCCAGAGTCGTTGTGGATGATGCTGGCGTGAAGCGCCTCACCGTGTGTGAAACATGCCGAAGAAAAATACGTTGCAGAAGGCGAGAGCGTCTGCGATGAATGCAAATCACACGGCGGCAAGATTCTGGCAAAGCGTAAACGCAAATTAAGATTCTGAGTCATAAGAAATCGTTTGAAACGAGATATGCGCTGCTAAAGAAGCTATGAAAATCATCACAGCGGCAATCATAATTGTGCTAGTTATGGCATGTCTTGCATGGGCAAATCGCTTTGAATACGAGCATGCGCCGGGGGAAGACGGTAACACGAGCTTATTGCGAATCAATCGCTTTACTGGTGAGACGTGCCGCTGGATGCAGGGTCAAGTTATTCTTGACCACTGGCTATGTACAACCAAAGTCGTTTACATACCGAAGTGAAGCCAGCCATATGGGTCTTGCTATCAAAGCCCGCTAAGATGTCCCAACCGGTCAGTCTGTTCGGTGGCTCTCCCACATCCCCCTGCCCCGTCCATGGACTCGCGAGGCCATACTATATTTGCGCCGTGCCGAAGCCTCCGCCCCATGTGAAAATTAAGCGCGCCAAGGTGGTTGTGAATGACGCTGGTGTAAATCGGCTCACCGTGTGTGAATCATGCGGCGAAGAAAAATACATCGCAGTAGGTCAAACGGTGTGCGATGAGTGTAGGGCACGCTCGAAGCGCAAGCGAAAGCGAAAGCGTGCAGGTTGATTCGCGCGCTCAAGTGAAAGGAATATTCTGACTGCGCGTAGTTGCATGAAACGCGGCTCTTGACCTATGACACTGTACTTGTCCTGCGGCAACTGCAAGACTGTCCGCTCTTTTTCAGGCACACCGCCGACTTGTGAGGTGTGCGGTTGGGTCTGCTCAACCACAATCATGCGCGCCTTCGCTCAGATATTTGGCGCGTTTGTTTTCTTTAGCCTAATTTTCCTCGGAAGTATGTTGATGGTGAGAAGCTTCGTAATACTGACACAACCGTTGATTGGGCAACCCGATTGGCACGGATACAAACTGGAATTTGTCGAGCCGTTTATATTTTATGTTGGCTGTGCGATGACTGCGGCAGGTCTGACGGGGCTGTGGTGGCAGAGGGGACGCCTTCGATAATTTCCGGCAACACGTCTTCAGCAAGGTGTCGCAGGTATTGAGAATTCGTATTGATGCGCTTGCGGCAAACCTCGCAGCCGGGTGTAACGATTCCCTGACCGCCCAGTGCGATTGTTAACCCTTCATCTACAAATGTTCCCCAAGTATGCCGCTGCAATTCGGCTTGTGCTGCCTTCAGAATCTCTGGCTTTCCATTTTCGGGTGCTCTCTTTCACGCCGCTCAGATGCCAAACGGGGGGTTCACTCCGTGGCGTGTTCCGCTTTATCCGTGATTCATCGTTTAGGCTTCTTCCTCTCCATCACTCAATTCTTGCCCTGCGCTAGCGGTCTGCTGGTGGGAAGGGTTGGAGGGTAAATCCGCTAACTTTGTTCCGAGCATCGCGAACTTTTCTTGGAAGGCTTGGTCTATCAGCTTGTCGTTGATGACTGTCGCGGCGGTACGAATGGCGAATACCCACCGCTGTAAGAACTTGAAGAAAGTACTGATACCGATGGCGAGCGTGAGAACGAATTGTGCTCCGGCTAGAACTCTTAAAGGTAATGTCCGTGGTATTTCAGTTGCGAAAAGCGGGATGAATAAGGAGTTAACGAGAGCGTTCCCCCATGAGTAAGAAATGCCACTGACTCTTGCGATTCCGAAGTATGCGAAGGAAAAAAGCAGTGAGATGTACACGTAAATTGACGCGAAGGCGATAACACCAAGAACCCAAGCCCATCTTGAGACAAGATATTCGTCTCGCAAAAAGTCCGTGATGCTCTTCCACGTCTTCACTAGGTTCCACGTGCTTCTTAATTCGTTTGAGGGCGTAGTCTCTGACGTGAAATCTTCAATTGCATCAACCGCGTTTCCAACATTGTCAAACAATCTGGCTATTGCTTTCTTCAGGTATGGGTCGGAAAAGAGCATTACTTTTAACAGAATAAATATTCTGCGAGCGAGATGCACCATCACAACGATGAGACAGACCCAGACTATCTGGGTATGCGTTGAAACAAGCAATAAAATGCACCATAGGAACATAAACCTTCGAAAGGGTCGGAGCATAAAACTCGCAAGTGCATTCGCTCTGTCCTTGGTACGCGGTCTTCCGGGCGCACTAGCAGGGGAGAGTGGTGCGACGGCTGACGAATCCTTCTGTTCAATGATTGGCCCGTTGTTGGACGATGGGTAGGATTGTGCTTTGAAACCAGCGATTGATTGACCTGAGCGCAAAAAACGACCAATACATCGCCGTCCAGAACAAAACAAAAGGAAAAGCGTAAATATAAAGCAGACTGCGGAATGTCTTCCAAAAGCCAGAACCCGCAGCAAAGGAAAAGATGACTAAAAGAGCAACGAGAAGCGTCTCTGATGTCGTGAGCCGGAGATAGTGGGCGCATTTGGTGACAAAGTCCGATTGAACATTTAGGAAAAACACCGCGTGAAGCCACAGGAAGACTGCAAGGAGGAATGTAGTGATTTTTCGAACAGTTTCGGAAAATCTTGGCATGATAAGCATCTGTTGCGGAGCCTAACAATGCAAAATCGCGGAGTCAACCGGCGTGCGCGCTGGGAAGGCTACGAGCGCAATTCGAGCACGTCAGCGTCGTGCCGCCTCTTGTGGCTCTCCCGCATCGCCCGTTCAGCTTTCCCAAGCCAAGCGCTGAGCTTCCTCATTATAGGGAGGCGGAACGGCTCGCACCAGATTCGCTCTACAGCCCCGCCGCACCCGCCCTTTCCCCGTGGTAGCATGTGCGACGTTGCCCTGCCGCGTGGGAGAAGCCCCTGCCTGCACGCTCTGTGGAGAATTGAAGGTGAGGTGATGAATTGGACGCGACGGATTGTCTTGGCAGTTTACGGCCTAGCCGTAGCAGTCGCTTCCCTCTGGGTGCCATGGACAGAAAATTTGGGATACCGATGGCTGTGGGCTGCGCCAAGACCAGTCACGGTAGAAGAAGACATCGTGGCTGAAGCCCGTCAACGTTGGAAAGCGGAAACACGTGCAAATGACACTGCGTCGCTTGGTCAGAAATGGGCAAGGGAACTACATGAAGCCCCGGATACGGACAAAGATAAGGTGCGGGAAAAGATTAGTCTTGCTCGCGATTTGGCAACCTTCCGGCAGCTTGAACTAAGTAACTTGGAACGCATGCCTGACCGAGAAGTGCTCGACTGGCTCAGCCAAAAGGATAACTTCAACAACACTTTTCCACAGCAGGCGAACTTGGACGACGCTAACCGCCAAAAGCTGCTTCAGGAATGGAAGACAACTGTCCATCCGGCAAATGAATGGAACGCACGTGTCGGAGCCGCGAAAGTTGATTACAAGCTTATCGGCATGGAGCTAGCGGCTCTGACAGCTCTGTGCGCGGTTGGCTTTATTCTGAGTCCACGAACTCAGCCGACAAAATTGTGACGCTGTGTGACGCAAGTGTGCCGATGCTGCCAAATGAGAACACGACCCGCAATCGCCAGTGGCACAAAATTCACTTCGGTCGGCTCGTACCAAAATTGCCAGCCGCCGATTTCGCTTTTTGGACGCGGCGGGGCAATAGCGTTGACCGCAGCTTCCGCACCAAGCCCCGCTGGTGTAGTCTTCCCCTCAATGGAAATCGGTGTCAAATTGCGCGAGTTGCGCGACGCCAAGCATCTGAGCCAAGGCGACATTGAGAAACGAGCCGGTCTGCTTCGCGCCTATACATCCCGCGTTGAACACGGCCACACCGTCCCCACAATAGAAACCCTTGAGAAGTATGCAAGCGCGCTGGGAGTTCCTTTGTATCGGTTCTTCACGGACGAGGAGTCAGTTGTAAAGCCGAAGCTCCCAAGGTCGGATGACAGCTGGGGAGCCACGGCAAGGAGCGCGGCGCATTTCAGACGCTAGCGAAGGCGCTGTCGCGAATGGATGAGCAAGACCGAAAGCTGCTGCTCAGCATGGCAGAGCGTCTGGCACGACGCGGCGCGAAGCGGTAGCGAGCCGAGTGGCTCGTAATCTCAGCTAAAAACCAATATCTAGGCTGGATTCAACGACCCCAGCAAGACGCGGCTAGGCTTCAGTTTCTGGAGTAGCCCCTTCTGTGGACAAAGGCGATTTTCACAGACAGCGGTCTGAACGTGTTCTTTAGACAGTTCATCCCACGACAAGTCTGTGTGCAGAAGCGATACCAAGATTCCATGGTTGCTACAATAGGGGCAATCATAGTCTACTTCCACGCTCCGCACGGGCCGACCAACTACGAGGTTCCGTATCTGAGGGCCGATTGGAAGAAGTTCTTTCGCATCTTGCTGGAATCTCTTTCCGCAGTGCGGGCAGGTTATTCTGGCGACGTTTGTGGTGCCAACTTGAATCGGGCCCATTACCCAGAGAACTCAAAACGGTTTGGCGCAGATGGCACAACTTGTTACAAATTGATAGGGCATGGGGCTCCCCCTTCCAACTTCAGCTGGCGCTAGAAGTTGAACGGCAGCAGCCGCGTAAACGGTCGCTTGTCAGATACTCAGGATTTCCGCCTTGCCTGAAGAGAGAAGAGGTAGGTGGGAACGGCCAGCCTTGGCCGAGTGATGCGTGATGCTGGTCTAACTACAAGCACTACTCCCTTGCACGAAACTCGTCAACACATATCTCGGCTGGTTGGAGCTGCGGTAGCTCGTTGTGGGGCAACGGTGCGAAGTTACTAAGGCGTTGTTATAAATGGATGAGCAAGACCGAACGCTGCTGGTCAGCATGGCGCAGGGGATGGCACGACGTGCCGGAAAGCCGTAGTGAGCTTCTCCGAGGGCTTTTACTCAGAAGGTTTTCGGGGAACGTCGGGAAACATTCGCTTGAATACTTCGCCTCTGATTCTGTCCGGGTCTTCCTTCGGCGACACTTTCGGTTGGCTTACCTCGCTTTCAGCGGAAGGTATGGCGTCGGGAGGCTGTACTTCCTCAGCAATCATTGAAAACACCCGACTATATCGTGGCAGACCAAATCGTCAGTTCAATACCCTACATCGCGTAGAACCCTTTAGGACTGCGGCAGCATACCTCGCGCCCATCTGGCTACCACAAGCAGGAGCTACGCGGCATTCAGGAGCGTTGCAGCTTTGAAAGCAACTGCTGGTGGCAGGAACACGATTGTGCCGTAGCTTCCCCCTCCGCCACAGACCGCTTGCACTGCCGCCACATTGATGCGCGCCCCCGCAAGTTTGGCGAGGATATCGGCAATGGCACCGGGGCGGTCGTCCCCGTGAATGTATAGCGCCGTGCTCTTCTTCAGTTTCAGATTGGCGTTCTTCGCGGCGGCGACAAATGTCGCGCTGTCTTCGGGAATAAATTCGAGCTGTGCTTGCCGCGCTCCGTGCTTGTAACCCCAGAATGCTATTAGGTTCACGCCCGCGTCACGCAACGCTTCCAGAACGCGGGCTCCTTCTCCGACCTTATTGAGAATTGACGCTGAATAATGCTCAACCACGCGAATCTCTTCTGCCATGACACCCTCCGTCAGGCGAATTTCTTCTGTCATGACGTGCCTCCTTCCGTAGACCTTGCGCTCATTGTAGTTCAATTACGCTGTTCAAATCGCAGAGCAACTAGGGCAGAGCTTGGTGTAAAGTAAGGATTGAGATGCGTAAGCGCCAGATTTCGCCGACTCCGTCGAGCATCCCGCCTTCTGGTCAAGCTTGGCTGGACGTGGACGGCGCGGCTTCGGTCGAGGTCACATCAGAAGAAAACGGCTATCCGATTGAATCGGCGTTGCTGGATGGAGAAAACCGGGGCTGGCGTGCGGCGAACTCAGGGACGCAGACAATCCGGCTCATTTTTGACGAGCCACAAACCCTCAGACGTATCTGGTTGATTTTCGAGGATAGCGAGAATACACGCACGCAGGAGTTCGAGCTGCGGTGGTCTCCTGACGGTGGAGATTCTTTTCGAGAAATCGTTCGCCAGCAGTGGAATTTTAGCCCGCCCGATTCAGTGCGAGAGGTAGAAGACTACGCTGTGGAACTCTCCGCAGTTACAGCGCTTGAATTGATTGTTGTGCCTGACAAGAATGGTGGCGCAGCTCGGGCATCGCTTGCCAGATTCCGTTTGGCTTAGTTCTTCACAGCAATTCTTTCTAGCCAACCTACGAGACCAAGCCCATTTCTCTGGCGGCATCCTCGCAAACGCAAATAGGCTCGGTCCCGTCTTCGAATTTCCGCCAACGCCTTTCCCAATCAATCATCGGCACGAAGCAATTAAAAGTAGAAGGCACTGACTCGGGTGCTCCGTTCTTCATCCGGACACGGAACCGTGCCGGATGCTCACCTTCACTGGGACAGGAAGTTGGTCTGCGCATTCGTTCATTCTCTTGGCAAACCCCGCCCTAGAGGTTCGCGGAGTGTTGCTTATCGGGCGCAATTGGGCGTCCAAACATCTCGCGAAGATTCCACTGAAGTTAGCGAAAGAATTTGGGCGGCGTGAGCCATTCAACTTCCCGACATGCGCAATGTTATGCACATTTGCGCCAGCCCGAGCCCTCTGGTTCTGGTACGGCAGGCAGGAGTATCACTGAAAGAAATTACCCGACGTTTTCACGCGGGGGACTACTTGACTCACCTGACCAGAAATTTCAACTGATTGATTCTGCTTGGCAAGATTTCTACCAGTGCGGTGGAAGGAGAAATGCATACCAAGGTAACGACAGCACGTCACAGCAACGCTCCCGATTGGGACCCATCGAACCGATGTGCAATCGTGGAAGCTAGCTAGATGTCAGAAGAGATTAATGTTATGACTCAGATTTGCACGATGAAGTGTCCCCATTGCGGAAACACAGCAACCAAGGCTAAACCTGAACAGCGATTCAAGTGCGAGGGTTGCGGCTGGCAGTTGTGAATCACGTCAAGACGGCTACTTATCCTTCATCAGTGCCAGAAAGCAGACCCTCAACCAGCGCCTGCCACTCTTCTTCGAGTGTGGGCTGATAAAATCTCCTCCCGGCGCGTTCGTACCAATAGTCTGCGTTCGAAGTCTGTCCGCCCTTGCGGTGCAGGTAGGCGTGGACAGCCATGGCGTCGGTAGTCTCTAGCTCATCCACCAATGCGTGGGCACGAGTCCAATTTCCTTTTGCATCCCACCACAGTGCCATTAACGGGGCTGTTAGCCCGTTCGGTGGCTCTGTTTGAGCGAGGGACGCTTTGAAATCCTCGCGGTTCATACGCGCCTCCCGTTGGTATCGGTCATTATACTAACCTGTTAAAATTTAGGTAAGAAGGACACGTGCCCATGTCCGCGAACAGAACCATTCTGCGCAATCGTAACGGCGCAGAAAGAGCGGTTTAGAGTTGGCATTCTCGATAGAGGGCAAGACTCAATGAGAAAGCTTGCACGGGAAGCCGTGATTTTCTGTCTGCTCGGAAGTATCTTGGCCGCAATTGCCGCCCTCGTGATTGTGGAACGGCAGGCTATCGGAGCGGCGAAGTCCGAAGCGGCGGCCCGAGCAGTTCATGGAATCTTGGTGCCAACGGGTATCACTCCCGACGATTCCGCTGGGGCACATTACGCGGCTGTCCCTCTGACAAACGGAATCAGGCTGTACGTCAGGGCGTGTATCGACCCACAACAGCCACCGTCGAAGCCCCCTAATCTTCTTGACACCCTTTACGAGCAGGACCATGACTGTCGATATTTCTATGATGGGTCCGCAAGGGAGGTCGCACAGTTTGGCGGTTGGCCCGCTGCCATATCTCTTGGCGACTCAGACCAAGTTTCGATTGAAAAAGATTACTGGACTGCATACAAGAGCGTTAAGCGGTGGCCGGTTCCTGAAAATTTGATGATTTCTGCTTTATTTGGCCTGTACGGATTTCCTGCGGGTTTTGTCCTGTGGTGCTTGTATCGGCTCGTGCGGTTCGCCATTTTCGGATAGGCGTGCTTCATTCCGAAGGTCGAACTGGTTTCCCCCCGAAAAGTACCTGCGGCCCATGTGTTGATACAAACCACTGTTCGACCTGACAGTCGTACCACCCAACCGCCCAGAGCATATTTTGAAACGCTTCGTGCAAGTCCGCCTCAGTGAACCTCACCTCGTCCAAGTGTGTAAATTTCGGGTCAACCTGTCTGGAGCGTCCATTGTGCTTCCACGATGCTCTGGAATTTGCATGGATGATTGAATCGCGCACGGCCACCAACTTTTTGAAAACCGATGGTTTTATGGGCGCGTTTTTGAACTTGGAATTTAGAAACCTGAGTTCCTTGACGACGCTTCGGTCGAATTTTTGGTCTTTATCGTCACGCCTGCGATTTGCCAGATAGGTCAGCCAGTGGTGAAATCGTGTGACGAGACCGACTAACGCCAAATTGTTTGCGGCTCTTCGGAGTTCGTCATGTTGACCCTTAATCCATGTCACGACACCCCGCTGGTTCTCGTTGGTCACATCGAGCTTTGCAACTTCTTCGGCTTCAGCACGGTCTATGCCCTCCAAGACCAATTTGTGATTTATGAGAACAACTGTTTGCACGTCGGTTTCAAATTCATGCGGTGCTTCATACTCCTCGAATTCATATTCCTCCATAATCTCTCCCGCGTGGTCTGCCCATCATCAAACGGCAGGGTGCCTTCAAGAACCATCGGCCATCGGCAATCATGATATGATTGTTTGACTGAGGCTGGAGGGTTCATGAGACTCGAACCCATAATTGGCGAACATCCCACCATAGTTTGCATCCGATGCAACCGTCGCATTCCTGAAGGCGTTATTTATATCGACATCGACGCTCCTACTGAAGAGTATTGCTGCCGTCAGTGCGCCGATGAGATGGCTTGCTTCCCGCCGTACCGCTGCGATCGCCGTGTCACTGCCTAGCTGATTCCACCGTAGTTTCCCCACGGAGGTTCAGGCTTATTTTGAATGCTTCCATCCGCCGGGGAAAACAATTTCGTATCGGTTCGTTCCGTCCAAAAAATCAAACCCGTCAAGATTGCCCATTTGTTCGAATATGTACTTATCGAGACCAGCCCGGTACTTCCTGCGTTCCTCCAAATCGGCGTCAGTTTTTTCCTTGACCGGATACGGATAGGTCAAATGAACTCGAAACCGCACTCGTTTCTTAGCGGGTACAAAAATCGGATAGTCAAGCCAGCCCGACTCTTTCGAAAAGATGGACAGTTCGTTTTGCTGTAGCAGCTTGGCGGTCATGGTGACGTTCGTATCGTCCGGCACACGGTAGTCGAAAGCGGTTGTATTTTCGAGCGTGTAGTTCACAACTATGTTGTTGTTCTCTCCTTCGGTATCGGCGTTGTCGTATTCGGCTTTGATTGCAGTAGCGTCCCATGGTTTTGGCGGCACAGGCGGTTTCGGCCTGCTGGTGTACCAGAGAACCATGCCCGCCAGAGCAGCCAAAGCAAGAGCAGTACCAATACCCCAGCCAACACCGATGAGTAGCGGTCTTTTCCACTCCATATTTCCTGCTCCATCTCAATTCGTCGCGCCGGTTCCACCAGACAAGACCATTCGTGATTTGCGTTCCTGCTCAAAACAGAGTTCGAGAATACTGAGAATCCCGCACGAAACTGCAAACATTAAGAAACCCACGGAGAAATCGTCGGCTTCCGGGACAGGAAGGTTAGAGAGATTCATTAATGCCTCAGAGCTATACAGTCCCAGAGCGGGTGCAACGTAAAAATCTTTCACCGTACCGTAAACCCCAATAAAAGAGTAGAAAATGATGAGACCAATGACTATCAGCACGGGCCATGCAGTGAGGGTTCGCACCTTCTGGATAACCGCGTGGAAGCGTCGCTGATGGACAAGAATCGGCAACCTTGATGCACCTACCGCAATCAACAAAGTGACAGGAACTAGCATGAGCACCTGGATGAATCGCGCCACTAGTCGCTCATCATCTTCATCGAAAACCCGACGCGGACAACACAGCAGGGCGAATCCTCTATATGAACCCCAATGAAGAAACAGGCCCGCCAGGCCCACCCCGACGAACATCATTACGAGTGCAGATTCCAAACGGACTCCACCGAACGACTTATCACGGAGAAATCGAAGCCACCCGTGTAGAAAAAACCACCGTGCGCTTCTAACCTCGCCGCCAAGAGATTTCTCTATCGCAGTCATCCACATTTTGCGAGTCCTTAGTAGCAGAAGAAACAACACAACAGAAACCGCGTACAGCCAAAGGTAATAGTAGTCATCGAAAATTTCATGTCCGCGCTCGGTAAATTGTGGGCTGTAGTCCGTGAGAAGATTTAACGAAAGAATCGAAACGGCAGCAAATAGAACGCCGCTCGTGATGGCTTCAGGAAAAAGGCCAATCGGCCTCTTGTACAAGAACACGGTTCGTCCGTTGTGTTTGACTTCTGAAATATCTCTGACCAAAAACTCTGCAAGCGCTGAGTCTCGCCCAAACACCTTTGACTGCTTTTCCTCCTTGATAAGAGCGGAAAGTTGAATTTCGTAGCAGGTTTGCCTGAACCCTAAAGAGATGGCGACAGAAAGCGCAAGCAGCATACAAAACGGCCATGCATCAGATATCAATGAACCATTGAGTGGGACCGCATTCTTTGTGTACGGAAGCGAAAGTTCAATCCTATACGCCTGTCTGCGGTTCCAGTCGTAGTCATTAAATTGTTGGGCATGGTCCAAGAAGTCGTGGAGCTTTTTCTCAACATCCTCCGACATCTTATTTGGGTGGGGGTCGTTGTCGTAGTGTCTAGCCTTTTCGAGTGTTAAATGCACTATGGTGACCGAATTGCATGAATATTTTGCCGAGAAATACAGCGGGCCGTAATAGGGGTCCTTGATGATTTGTGAGCAGAACGCTTCATCTACCTCTTTGGCCCTCGCGTTGCCATTCGTTAATGTGGACCATACGACGAAGAGTGCAACGAGAAGCAGGAGAAGTACCGCGACCTTCACTCGGAAGGTATGTTGTGCAAGCTGAGTGAATCGTTGTTGGTAGTCGGTAGAGTCAGCCGCCACGAAGGAGATGTTATTCTTGTCCTATGAACAAAGCAAAAATTCTTCGCGATGCACAGGTTGAATTACAGCGTCACGTCTGGGGTACGTACATCGACAAAGGCGTTTCAATGGCCCTGGGTGGGGATGGCATCACGACTCCCGGCTGCGAGGCCTGCCGAAAGTGCATCAACACGAACAGCCAATATTTGCGCCATTTGGCTGAAGATGTTCTGCCTGTTATTCTGCGTACGGCATTTGCGATTGCCAATGAGTCAGAAAAAGAGTGAGCCAGCGACGTTCAGAAGCATTGTCCTTGGGGTACCGGTCATCCGCAGACCGTATCTGAAGCACGAAAATTAGAGCCGCGTAACACTGTGCGGCCCGGTCGTTGCCTCGATTTGTTTGGTGTGTTTCTCACACAACACACGAATCCAAGGGGCAACCTGTGACTCCGCATATCCGGCAAGGTCGAGGTACACCGGGTGACAGGAGTTGCCCACCACGCTGTAGCGCGACCAAAAACGATGTCACTATTTTCGAGAGTTCGCCTGCAGACGACAGGCAGTCATGCGGATTCTTCACCACGCACTTGTCAAGAATCCTATTTATGACATGCATGTGCGGGTCATTCGGGAAGATTACCGTTAGGTCAAAGTCTGGTTCGCGGAAATCTTCCCTCGGAAGGTAAGTGCGGCCAGCCACCATCGACCACAAAAGCTTGCCCAGCATATAAATATCGAAATTGTCTTCCACTTTTTCGAGACGCGTTCCAAGATGCGCCCAGTATGGCATGTAGTCGCGTGCCCCTACACGTTCATCAGTGTGAGTGAGTCGCTCCCCACTTCCGATAAAGACGATTCCGAAGTCGCCGAGAACTAGCTCGTCATCGGAGCGAACAAAAACGTTGGCAGGCTTGATGTCGCGATGAATATATCGGTGAACCGAGTGAAGAAAATCAACCGTCATCACAAGTGAAAGGAAGGCTTTGAGGGCTGGAATGACTTTGCCTTTATAGAAATCGTTATTGCGTACATCGGCCAGGGTTCCTTGTGGAAAGAATTCGGTGACAATCCAACCGTTCTTTTCGTCCGAGTCAAGTAGCCTCGGTAGACCCTTTCGAGAGTCGTTCAAAGCCTTAATTTCATTCTGAAGCCGCTGCATTGCGATGCTTCGTGCAGGCTCGTTCGCGGGAATTCTGAAGACCTTTAATGCGCCGAGTTCGGAGGATTCGTCTGACCGAGACAATGAGTGGATGGCGTCCGTCAGTCTGGATATTTCCTTTAGGCTGGGAAGGGCCCCCGAACCAATAGGAGCCTTTGTTGAGCCAATCGTCTCTCCAATTGTTATTTTACTTAGGTCACATTCTGCTTGCCGAATAGGACTACGAACCAGGAAAACATCACTCTGCCCCCCGCTGCCAATAGCGGGGCCGAGCTTTACCCAGCCTTTAAAATCCTCTGGCATTCTTCTTTAAACGTACGTTCCCATCAGTCTCGCGTCAATCCCGGTTGTGGTGTCGGGCCGTAGCGTTACGGAACGGGGATTCCTTTTGTCGGCCAGACCGCGACAATCGTCAATCCCAGGCCAACCGAGCAAATCAAAGCGACGACGAACCATGGCAGCAGGTGTGAAACGTCGACGCCGATGGCCACTGGCGTTTCTGACGGGAAATTTAAACTGCGGGCGTACGCAGTCCAGAACACCGCTACCCCGAGTACGAACATCACTAAACCAAGTAGCAGGCCTTGAAAAATCCACAATCTTCTCATCGAGATAACGTAACCGAGAACCAGCGAAGTGGCGAACGCTAGCCACAGATAGGGGCTGTTAGTCGAAATGATGCCAACGCCGGGGGCCCGAATCAGTCGGGGTACAGCTAACATGTAAACCAGCGCACCAACAAAGAACAATGCCATACCGAGCAAGACGCCTTTAAAAATAAGCATGACCAAGCCCCCTTCACTAAGCGCTATTTTTTCTTCGCTGCCCACCTGCGCTTTTGCGCCATCGACAATCGTTTACTGACTCACTCCGACGAAGCTCTCTTGGCGGATTTTTTCTTTGCTTTTCTTGCCGCCGCTGCCATGTCCCTTACCTTCGGAGCCGGTACAGTGCTGCCGTGGTGTTTTCCTTTTGGTCGAAATCTGTTTTTGTAACTCATGTGCAATATCCCCGACCTTATCCCTTCTTTGACTTTGCCCACCGAGCCTTCTGTGCCATCGAGATTTTCTTACGGGCCGCTGCTGACAACCTACTCGCACCTTTTTTGGCACCGCGCTTCGCACCTTTCTCGAAAGCGTCAATCAGATGTTCGATTTTTGCCAGCTCGGTCATTAGCGCGTGATGCCTTTTGCGCAGTGCCTTTTCAAATTTGGTTACGAAGTCCACGTTGTCTCCTTGGTTTGATGCGCGGGTGTTGGCCTAGCCGAGATGCTATCCCGACGACATGGATAAGGCAAATCAGTCCTGTGGCGTCCACACTTAGGATTCTAACCGGCGCAACAACCCCGTGGTAGAATGCGCCCACGGAGGTCACACCAATGCCGAAGAAACCGCCCAAGAAAAAAGTCAAGCAGACCAAATCAAAACAAAACGCAAACTGAAACCCCGATTTGGCTGTGGCGGCTTGCTTTGTCCGCGTCATCTGCCGTACAAAGTCGCCTTCCCATCCACCACATTCGCCACGTAGCGCCCTTCGCTCAGGAACTGCATTACCTTCTTGCCGGAGCGTGCCATTTGCGCCCAACGTGATTTCGTATCCGGGTTTTGCTCTAGGCCACGAATCTCGTTGCCATCGAAAATGAAATCCACCTGTCGCAAGCCCTTCCGTGGAGTGATGCGAACTGGATAGCGCTTTCCGCCCAACTCAACCACGTCAGCGTTCTCCACAAGGGCTTGCCGCCAGACATCAACTAGCGTTTGCTCAAAGGAAGCGTTCATTGCGCGTTCTGCTTCGCGAGCGGGATTATAGTCCGGGCATCAGGAGGGAAGCGAAGAGAATGCGTTGCGCTAGAGAGAAAATCGGCGCAATGCATCATCCCAACGGAGTGGCAGCTCAGAACCTTTAATCGTCCAGCGCACGAACCCCGTCTCACCCATATGGGGAGTAAGCACAGTCACGATGCGCACGTGCGGCGGATGCTGTACGAAGGCATGCAGTGCCGCTTCGTCCTTCCACGCGGACAGCGTCCAGAATCGCTTCGAGAGCGGGCGAGCGAGAACCGAATAGCCGAGCACGCCCTCCGCTGATGCCAATTGCTTCACAACGTGCATGGTATAGAAGAAGAAAACAGGAATCCGCCAGTAGCTTTTCAGCGGAAGGTACGACAGCAAGGCGACGTACTCTCGCTCAGGTTCAGCAGACCCAAATGTTCGCCACGGGCTCGCGGGCATGACTTCGAGATTCTATCGCACGCCTGCAGCCGCTTCGACATTCGAGCCACATTTATTCTTCACTTTCAGCCTCTTCATCCAGCCCGAATTCCCGCAGCTCTTCTTCATCCAACTCCATTCGCTCGATAGGTGACAGCTCCCCATGGCAAATCTCGAAAGCCTCGACGCCAAAAAATACGTCTTGATGCCCGCAGTCAGCACATCGCGCCGAGAAATCTTTGTCTTTGAGTTCATTAATTGCGCGAATGTCCCACCATATAGCTGAGACGCACCTACCTTGCTGACATTGGCGGCATCTGAAGGTGAGAAATATGCTCGGCATAGGTGGCGATTCTCTGCCGAACTGTCGATGGACGCAAGTTCGGGCGCTGGATTGCGGCGGCTTGTTAACGAAACACTGAACGCGGAGAGGGAGGTTAACAACTAAGCCGACCTCTTAGCTGGGAACTGCCCACAATCGCCTCACTTCGGCGCAGAGCCCTTCTACCGAAGGGTTCATCGTTACAAAGCAGGCGGATAGCCTTGCAGAAGCAAAGACTCTTTGACCTTCTCTCTAAGCAATCCAATCAATTCTGGGTCATTCCTACCGTAATTGTCGGGTATATCCAAATCGCAAACTCTTTTGCCCTTCAAACTGAAATTGCTCTTTAGAAAAGTGAGATGGCCGTCGTCTTTCTCCGACATCACGAACACGAGGTCAGCCCAGTCAATCAACTCTTGAGATACCACTACAACCGCGTCTCGGTCAGTTCCTCCAGATTTTGCTTCATAGAATCGCGAGTCTAAAAATAAAGACTCGGCAGTGGGACTTCGATTGAAATTCTTGTTGCATATAAAAAGGAGATGACGTTTCAATGGAGTGCTCCGTCGAGGCTAGCCGGTTGATGCGAGTTGAGCTACTCGCGGGCATTTGCTCCTAGCTGACTATCCCCGTATTATGCGCCCCACTCGGCGCAGGGCGCGCGCAGATGTGCTCGCGCGGTTGGTCAAGAAAGTGCGCGCGGCTTTGAGCGCAGCAAGATAGGGGTTTGGTACCAAAATTCCAATGCATCGCGCTGAAAGCGCTCCCAGCACGTTCCAGCGTCGGATTCTCGTGTTGCTTCTCGCGACTCTCCCGCCCCACTGCTTGCGGTTCAGCGGATAATTAGCCCGTAGCCAGCAACGAAGAGGTAGCTATCCATTCCGGCGGCATCTGTTCTCGCGGAAGCTGTCCTGTTCCTGCACCTGCTGTGGTGCGGCTGGGTGTTGCTGGGCTGGATAGTAACGCGCCGCCGCCCGCTTCTGCGGACTCTGCACATCGCTTCACTTATCTACGCCATCGTGATCGAGTTAGTTCCTTGGCCGCCGTGCCCGCTCACAGTGGCTGAAACGTGGCTTGAAGCTCGCGCAGGCATCGAACCCGCGCACGGACCGTTTCTCGTACGTGTTCTCGATGCAGTTGTGTATCCCGACCTGCCGGAGTGGTTCGTGGTTGGCTGCGCGGTGCTTGTTTGCGTGGCAATCCTATCGGTGTATCTGCGGCGCTATCATCACCGGACAGCGGATGGTAAGTGGTGACGGAGGTCGCGGCCCCGAATGTCAAAGATAAAGTGCGAGCCAGTCACGCCGGAAAGTTGCGTGCAACTTGTCGCCTGCATCGGGCGTTATGAGCGTATCGCAAATCGTATCGCGATTAGTAAGAGGGCTGCACAGGGGAACTTTAGCCAATTCAACGGCTTAGATTTTTACTGCTCTGGTTCGTAGCCAGACGCTCTATCCAGCTGAGCTACGGGCGCGCAGAAGTGCAAATGCTGTGACGATAGATTACGACACGCCGCCGCGAAGTTCAACCGGACGAATTGCGACCACCGGGGTAAACACGCGAAGGGCACTGCAAAGCTTGTCGCGCCAGCCTAATGAAAATCATGCGATGCAGTTTCGGCCCTCGTAATGGATAAGGGCCGAATGCGCGCCGCTTTCACGGAAATCACGTTGTCCTGATTTTGCAGCGGCCCTTCGATCAGCAAGAATTGCTGATGCACCACCACCACATGATCCTGCTCGAAAAGTTTCGGTGTGATGATGGCGTTTGAAATCCCCGTCTCATCTTCGATGCTGAGAAACACGAATCCTTTCGCGGTGCCAGGGCGTTGCCGCGCGATCACCGACCCCGCAATGCGCACCCACGTGCCATCGGGAATCGTGCCAAGCTCGTTTGCAGATCGTATCCCTTGCTTCCTTAATTCCGCACGATGGTAAGCCATCGGATGTGGTCCCACCGTCATTCCCGTGCCGTGAAAGTCCGCGACCAGCCTTTCTTCCGCCGTCATCGGCCGTAAGGGAGAATCGCCCTTTCGCGAGGAAGAAATTGCTCTCGGCCCAGTAGCGCCGGCGCGAACGTGAAGTTCCTGTTCCTCATGTGAATCGCTCGCAGCGCCATCTGCCCCAGAATTTTCCAGCGCCGCATCCTCTAACACAGCTCGCTCGAGCAAAGGTCCCGCACGCCGCGAAGCTCGCTCGATCTGCCACAACGCATCGCGCCGGTGAATTCCGCTCTGCCGGCCGCCGTTTTCTGCCGAAATAAAATTCAGCGCGCCAATCGACGCAAGCGTTGCCATTTCGCTCTTCTGCAATCCAGGTACGCGCAATTTTAAGTCCTCGATCGAAGCGAACGGCCGCATCGAGCGCTGCTCCAAAAGTTCGAGCGCGATCTCCTGTCGCAATCCTTTCACATAGCGCAACCCGAGCCTCAGCATCAACCGTTCGCCATCTTTTTCAAGCGTGCACAGCCAGTCCGAGCAAGTCACATCGATCGGCCGCACTTTCAGCCCGTGCCGCTGCGCGTCCTTTACCAATGTGGCGGCATTGTAAAATCCCATTGGCTGGTTGTTCAGCATCGCTGCCGTGAACGCCGCGAGATAATGGCACTTCAAATATGCGCTGGCATACGCAAGCAGCGCAAAACTGGCCGCATGCGATTCGGGAAATCCATAGAGCGCAAACGACGTGATGGACTGAACGATTCTGTCCTGCGTCGCTCCAAGAATTCCGTTCTGCTCCATGCCGCGGCGAAGTTTTACCTCCACCTCTTTCATGCGCTTTTCCGAACGCTTGAACCCGAACGCCCGCCGCAATTCTTCCGCTTCGCCTCCCGTAAATCCTGCTGCAATCATGGCCATGCGCAGCAGTTGTTCCTGAAACAGTGGCACTCCCAATGTGCGCGAGAGCACCGGCTCGAGCGACGGATGCAAACATTCAGCCGGCTCGCGCCCCTGCCGCCGCTTCAAATACGGATTCACCATCTGCCCGACGATCGGCCCCGGCCGAATGATTGCCACCTGCACCACAATGTCGTAAAAACAATTCGGCCTCAGCCGCGGCAAGCACGACATCTGCGCGCGACTCTCGATTTGAAACATCCCCACGGTATCGGCCTTGCACAGCGTCTCGTAAACAGTCCGGTCATACGCCGGCAAACGCGCCAGATCCACTTCCTCGCCATAATCCTCGCGAATAATTTTCAGCGACTCCTCGAGCACAGCCATCATGCCCAGCCCGAGCAGATCGATTTTCACGATCCCCATGTCCGCGCAATCTTCTTTGTCCCATTGCACCACCACGCGCCCCGGCATCGTCGCCGGCTCAAGCGGCACCACGGAATCAAGTTGCCCCTGGCAAACGACCATGCCGCCCGAGTGTTGTCCCAGATGACGCGGCAAATCCTGCACCATTTGGCAAAGTTCGAAAAATTTGCGAATGCGCGGGTGCGTCGGATCGAGCCCGGCGTCATGAAACTGCCGCTCGAGCGTATCGTTTGCATCCTTGTATTCCCACGCGCCCACCAGACCAGCCAAGCGGTCGAGAGTCTCCGGATCGAATGAAAGCGCCTTCCCGATTTCGCGCGCCGCCGATCGCCCGCGATAGGTGATGACGTTCGCCGTCATCGCCGCGCCCAGTTTCCCGTACCGCTCGTACACATATTGAATCGCGCGCTCGCGCTGATCTCCACTCGGCAAATCGAGATCGATGTCCGGCCACTCGCCGCGCTCTTCGGATAAAAAACGCTCGAAAAGCAGATCCATTCCCACCGGATCCACAGCCGTGATGCCCAGCGCGTAGCAAACCGCGCTATTCGCCGCCGAACCGCGTCCTTGCACGAGAATATTTTTCTCGCGGCAAAAGCGCACGATGTCCCACACGATCAGGAAATACCCCGCAAGCTTGAGCTTCTCGATCAGTTGGAGTTCGCGTTCGATCTGCTTTCGCGCGCGCTCATCGTCCTTTCCGTAGCGCGCCACCATGCCTTCCAGCGCCCGATCACGTAGAAAACTCATCTCCGTTTCGCCGTCCGCCACCGGATAGCGCGGAAATTCATAGCCCAGATCGCTCATGGCGAATTGCAATCGCGACGAAAGCTCCTGCGTGTTGGCAATCGCTTCGGGAAGGTCGGCGAATAGTTCCGCCATCTCGCGCGGCGATTTCAGATGGCGCTCGGAATTGCGCGCCAGAAGCCGCCCGGCCGTCGCAAGATTGCGATGGTTGCGAATGCATGTGAACACATCGAGAATTTCGCGTTGCCGCGTCTCTGCATAACAAACGCCATTCGTCGCCAGCAGCGGCAGCTTCAATTTCCGCGCGATTTCAATGGCAGCCTGATTGCGCGCTTCTTCATCGCGGCAAAAATGCCGCTGCAATTCCACGTAAACGTTCTCGCGGCCAAACAGTTCGCACAAGCTTCTCCACGCATTCCGTCCCGCGCGCAATGCCCCCCTGCGCCAGCGCATGCGCGAGCGGCCCCTCGTCGCCTCCCGTCAGGCAAATGAGCCCGCGCGCTTTTTCAGCCACTTCCTCCGCCGCGACGTTTCCTTCACCTTTTCGCGCGCGCAATTTCATCCGCGTGATCAACCGGCACAAATTCTGATAGCCCTCGCGCGACGCCACCAGCAACGGATACCGCCAGCCTTCCGCCGACGTCACCTCCGCGCCAATGTGCGCCTGAATTGGAATCTTCTTCGCAGCCAGATAAAAACGCGGCGCGCCATACACTCCGTCGCGATCGAGCACAGCCATCGCGCCCATTTCTTTTTCCTTGCACGCGGAAGCCAGCTCCTCCGGCAGCGCCGCGCCTTCGAGAAAACTGAACGCCGACCGCGCGTGAAGCTCCGTGTAGGCCGCTTCGCTCATCAGTCGTACATCCCCCGCACGAACCAGTTCCCGCGCGCCGAGTCGTAATAAATGCAATAAAGGCCGCGCTGCTCCGACGGCTCGAGATCTTTTGACGAAAACAAATCCGAACGCGTAAGTGCTCCACGATGACGTTTCATCGAGACCGGCTGCGAAGAAGAGAGAGAAGCAGAATGCGACGCAGAGAGCTAAACCGAAACGAACATCAATATCCCACTCATCGTGTTCCCACCCATCTTCGCGCCACCATTCTCCCGAAGTACGCCACGGACCCGACGCCGCCATCACTTCGCCGCGCACGCCATTAAACGAAACTCGCGCCAGCCGTCCCTCTCGCATCTCGACGCTCGCCGGCAAAGAAGGCCTGAAAACACGAAAAGCCATTCGTGTCCGATGAGCGTCCGTAAGCGATTCGCAATCGTCATTAGCCGCCGCATTCCGCAGTACAGCGCCTGTCTTGCGATTCACGCCGCGCGTTTTGGAAGTAGTTTCTGTCGCAGCCCGCGGCGCCACAAACCGTCGCATCTGAAACGCATCCGGCCGGTGCGTATCCGCAGATCTCCGGCGCGCCAACGTTCGCTTCGCCAACCAGATTCGCAAGCCGCGCAATCGTGAGCTCGAGTTTTTCCGGGTCGGGCGAACTCGGAAGAAACAATCCACCCTGCGCGAATCGCGGCTTAGCCGGTTCGGCCGCCATAAATATTTTCAGCACGGCCGTCTGCGGCGGCTCCGCCTGCAATCGCAAGCGAAGCAATTTCAGCAGCATCTTCGAATTTCGCGATGGCACCGGCAAGCGTCAGAATTTTCTCGTACGTGGGTAATGCAGCCTTCCGCGGAGAACTGTCATTCAGCGAGCGCACATTATTTTCAGACACCGGCTCCAGCTCGAATCGCACGCGAATGGTTGATGCCGCCAACGATCGCGCCCCAAGCCGCGCACACAATTGGTCGAGCAGCCGCCCCAACAAAAACGACAAAGGCTCCAGCTCCGGCACAGCATCCTCAAGCTCCATCTCCTCCTCAAAATGAATATCGGGCTCCGCCAGCACCATCGCACGCGCACTCGCACCGCGCGCGAATTCGTGCAGCCGAACTCCCTCCTGCCCCAGCCGCTCCGAAAGCTCTAGCACAGGCAGCGCCGCAAGCGCCCCGCACGTGCGCACACCCCAACTATCAAGCGTCTCCAGAATTTCAGCGCGCGGGGAAAGCCCATCCGATATGACAAGCACGCGAACCGGCAAGCCGCCGAGCGCTTTCGCTTCCTCGCCCGCAGGAATCAAAGTAACTCCCGCAAAACCGCGCGCCGCATGAATCGCCGTTTCAAGATTCGACGAAATCGCCACGCGCGCCGTCAATCCCAGCAGCGAAGCGCGCTCAATCAATCGCTCCGCAATAATTTCCTCCGAGCCCAGCAGGGAACTGAGCCCAGCAAGATCAAGCACAATCGTGTCCGCCGCCGTATCCTCCACACGCGGCGAAACCGACCATCCCAGATCCATCAGCGCCGCATGCGCCGTTTTTTCCAGCACCGGCGAACGCAGCCGAACCTGCACCGCGCAAAAATCCTCAGCCTGCGATTCCGTCATCCCCAGTTCGATTCCAGCTCGCAAAGCCGCGTCATTCGCCGCCACCACCTTCCGCAGCGGCACCGTCCCCTCCAGAAGCGCAATAGCACAATCGCGCAACCCAGGCTCCGCCCGCACCACCGCCTGCACCATAAAATCCGCAACGTAAATCGCAGCAAATCCCATTAGAACTTGTCTTTCTCGGTTAGCCACAGCGTGCGCTTTTGCTCGTTGTGGGTATGCTGCCCCTGTTGCTTTCGCGCTCGTCCGGACGCAATCTTACTGGGCTAAAAAACTTTATAAAAAAGAAAGCGGTCATCCTGAGCGAAGAGTCGGCCGCTTTTGCTTTCGTCCCGCTCTTGCGGGACGGCCGACTCGCAGTCGAAGGATCTCAGCGCTGCACACGCGCTCGCGTAGCGCACATCGCCTCCGCCTCAAAAACTCCCACACTCCCATCCACTCCCCTGCACCCACCCCCAATCGGCTGCACGCTCGACCTCACCACCTCCGCCCGCACCCCCACTCCCCCCAGCAAACAAGCCGACGAATTCGCAGCGCAAAAATCTCCCACCCGATTCTCACTCGCCGCCCCCACCCACCGCGCCCGCTTCAAATCCAACCCGCAAAACCAGCGACGCGCACGTCTTCGCATTCGCCTCCTGCTCGAGCAGCATCAAAATCGTCGGCGTATCTTCCACCGCCCGCCGAAATCGAAACCACACATTCAACGGAACGTGGCGCACCGTCGCCATCGGAATATCGCTCAAATCCATCGCAATCATCCCGAATCCGCCGCCCTGCAACAGCAAATCCGTCGACCGCAGCGCCTGCTCGATATTCCCGCACCGCACCCACAGCAGCTGCTTCAACTCCACGCCAGCCGCAGCCGCCCCGTGCGGATCGAAAGCGTCGCGCCCATCCACAAGCGCGCACACCTCGGCCTGCGCCGTTCGCGAAGCCAGCGCCGAAACCAGCAGGCTCGTTCGCCCAGAGCAGGGAGGCCCGCAAATTTCCGTCAACCCGCCGCGTGGCAATCCTCCCGTAAGCGCATCAATTTCCGGAATCCCCGCAGACACCATCTCCACAAGCTTCCGGTCGCGATACGAAAAAGGCGCAGCAACGCGCCCGGCCAGCGCCGTCTCCACCTGCAATCGCAAAGCAGCAAGATTCCCAGGCATTGTCCGCAGTAGGACGGGTCAGCGTTGCAAACCATGACAGCGCAGAAAAAGGAGGTTGTTCAGTAGGGGCACGGCATGCCGTGCCCGAACGCGATGCTTGGCACCATTATGCCAATGCAATAGTTTCGCTTTTTCTTCGCCTAACCAAATTCTCTCTCTGTCATGCGCTCATGTCAAGCGAGCCCTGCTATCCGCTCGCCACGCCTACAACAACTCCCCGATTCCTTACCTCCCGCCCAGCGCATTACCCTTCCACATGGCCAAACGCGCCGCCTCTCAACCAGCCCTTCCGCTATTTCCGCCAAACGCCTACCATCGAAGAGCTTCAAAAAGAAGCCGCCCATTGCAAAGCCTGCGATCTATGGAAAAACGCCACGCAAACGGTCTTCGGCGAGGGAGGCGGCGCAAAACCAAAAGTAATTTTCGTCGGTGAACAACCAGGCGATCAGGAAGACATCGAAGGCAAGCCCTTCGTCGGCCCAGCAGGAAAACTTCTCGATAGCGCGCTAATCGAAGCAGGCATCGACAGAAAAAAAGTCTACGTAACAAACGCCGTGAAACATTTCAAATGGGAACCACGCGGCAAACGCCGCATCCACAAAAAACCGAACGCCATCGAAATCGCCGCCTGCCGCCCCTGGCTCGACGCCGAAATCGCAGCCATCCGCCCCAACGTAATCGTCTGCCTCGGTGCCACAGCCGCCCAATCCCTGCTCGGCCGCGACTTCCGCGTCACCCTGCACCGCGGCGAATTCCTCAAATCCGATCTAGCCCCGCACGTGATGGCCACAGTGCACCCCTCTTCGATCCTGCGCGCCCCAGACGACGCCACCCGCCACGAAGAAATGAAGCGCTTCATAGCCGACCTAAAAAAAATCGCCCCCCACGTCTAACATTGCCTTCGCTTTTCCCTCACTTGTAGCGCCGGCATCCTGCGCGCTGTCTGCGTCCGACGGTGTTCGCGGGGCCGGCTCTTCTGACTCGCCTTTCGTACCGCTGGCCTCCGGCCGGCGCCTTTGACTTTCTTGCCTTTCAGTAGCACAGCCATTCCTGTTTACCCTGAGAACCGAAGGGCCTGTGCGCCTTTCTTACGCGGCATCCCTCCAATCTTGGCATCTGCACCATATCGCACTCGATGAACGCAATTCACTCACCGCGGCCGCGTACTCAACCCAGCCTGCTTCCAAAGCTTCTCCCAATGCCACACGCCAGGCGTATCGTGCAACACGCGATAGCCAAGCTGATGCGCCAGCATCAAAATCTGCCCGCGATGATGCGCCTCATGCGAAAACATATAAGCGAACATCGTCCCTCCAGCCGGCCAGGTTTGCGCCCAACTCCCGCGAGAAAACTTTGTAACCCGTCGATTCGGTTCCGCCGAAAGAGCATCCGTCAACATCCGCAAACACTGCGCCGCGCTCTTCCTGTGCGAAGCCGCAGCCTGCTTCATCGTGCACCGGTCAGGATCAAGCGGCGCAGGACACTTCAAATGCGGCGCCGAATTCCTGAGCCAAACAAGCCGGCAGTTGTGCAAATGCGCGAAGATCGCCGCAATCGTCCGCCCATTGCCTTTCTTACCAGGCGGCTCAGCCCGCCAAGCCCGAGAATCAAGGCTCGAAAGGATCACCTGGTTCATCCCATCATTGCTCGCATAAGTTTCAAGCAAGGTGTCGCGAATCTCAGCAAGCATCGCGTGTGATTGTCGTGCCTCGGTTTGCTTTGCCATAAAATCTCCGCCAAATTTATAACATGACCGAGGTCGTGAAGCGCCGGCCTTTCAGTAGCACAGGCATTCCTGCCTGTGCCCCAGTTCGCCAGAGGCGCAGCGTTTTGACGTGAAGGAAGCGCTGGCGGCGTTCGTTTGCCGTGCGCCGTTTCCCTTGTAGCGCCGGCATCCTGCCGGCTTTTTTGAATCTCGTCTTTCGCACCGCTGGCCTCCGGCCGGCGCCTTTGACTTTCTTGCCTTTCAGTAGCACAGGCATTCCTGTTTACCCTGAGAACCGAAGGGCCTGTGCCCCAAGTCGCCAGCTGCGCCACGTTTTGACCTAAAGAAAACGCTGGCAGCGTTCATTCGCCGTAACAGCCATGACGACGCCGTCATCGTCCTGCGCCTTTAGCCATCTGTTATGCTTGACGTAACGCGTAATAAAAGGCAGAATTAAGAAGCATGATAGTCAGCTTCCGGGATAAGCGGACGAGAGATTTTGCTGAAGGGAAGCGTGTCAGAACATTTTCGGGATTTGAGCGCTCTGCCAGGCTGAAGCTCGATCGCCTCGAAGCCGCTTCGTCGCTAAGGGACCTATCCGCGCTGCCCGGCAACCGGTTCGAAACGCTGCGCGGTGATCGCCAAGGCCAGTTCAGTATCCGCATCAACGATCAATGGCGAATCTGTTTTGAATGGCCCGATCGCGCGCCCAGCCCTTCGAACGTTGAAATAGTCGACTATCACTAGGAGACACTATGCCAGTCACCGCCATTCACCCGGGCGAGCACCTTGCAGAAGAACTGAACGCCCTCGACATGAGCGCCGCCGAGCTCGCCCGAAAGATTCGCGTCCCGACTAACCGCGTCACACAAATCCTGAATGGCACTCGCTCGATCACTGGCGACACGGCCCTCCGCCTCGCTCACTTCTTTGGCACCACCGCCCAATTCTGGCTCAATCTGCAAAGCCTCTACGACTTGCGCCTTGCCGAGCAAAAAGCGGGCAAAGCCATCAACGCACTTCCTAAACTGAAGCGCTCCGACTCCGTTCACGCATGAACCTGGTTGCGGCGGACTCGGGTAGCCACCACGACGCCTTCCTTCGCCACGGGCCTTTCAGTAGCACAGGCATTCCTGTTCACCCTGAGAACCGAAGGGCCTGTGCCTCAAGTTGCCAGATACGGTGGGTTTCGACATAAAGGAAACTCCCGCAACGTTGGTTCGTCGTGCCCTTTTCTCTAGTAGCGCTGCGATCCTGCTGACTCTTTTGAATTTCGCCTCTCAGTAGCGCAGGCTTCTGCCTGCGCCCCAGCCCGCCAGATGTCCCGCGTTTTGACCTAAAGGAAACGCTGGCAGCGTTGTTTTGACTCAGCCCGCTACAGAATTATCGAGCTAAGAAAGGCATCGTCATTCCCCTTGTACAGCCGCACCAAATCGTGCTACCATTTCCCGTTTTTATATGATGACGCAAACTTCACTATTGGCGGTCAAAAGCAGCCAGCGGGGAGAAAAACTCCCCAAGGCCAACCAGAGGTGTGCCGCCTGCCACTGTTCCAGCTTCCAGTCTCAAGGTTCGAGTTTCCAGAACCTAATCGCAAATCTGGAATTAGAATTAGAGTTAACGTGTAGAAAAGAAAGCCAACTAAAAATTCCTAATCGCAAATATTTCGCGATTTTTTCTCTCAATCTGCCATCCTCTTCCGCTTCCAGCGCAGCTCAGTCGCCCACTTCTAATAGGAACAATCAGACAATTAGAATTTTCACTAAACCCTGCAGCATCACCACTTGCGCAATTTCTAATGGGTACAAAATCGCGCTTTTCGGGATTTGCTCCAACCCCCGCTTTTCTCCTCCCAAAGGCACTTCCCGCGATATGATACCGGCGCTGGCACCACTCCAATGACCACACCACATCCCGTTCACCTGCTCGGTCCGCTCTTCACGACCGACGATATGCGCGAGATATTTTCCGACCACCGCCGCCTGCAAGCCATGCTGAATTTCGAAGCCGCGCTGGCACGAGCGCTCGCGACGCGCCGGCGTCGCGTCCAAAGAAGCCGCCGCAGCGATTGAGTCGCAATGCGATGCAAATCTGTTTTCGATTGAAAAGCTGGCGCGAGAGGGCGCGCTTGCCGGCAACGTCGCTATTCCGATGGTCAAGCAGCTCACTGCGCTTGTAGCCAAAAACGACGAGAAGGCTTCCGCTTTTGTTCACTACGGCGCGACCAGCCAAGACGCAATCGATACGGGCCTGGTGCTTCAGCTTCGCGAAGCCCTCGAGGAAATCGGCAACGGGCTCTCCAAAATTTCGAGCGCCCTGGTAAAACTCGTTGAAGCCCACGAGTCAACGCTCATCGTCGGCCGCACTTGGCTGCAACATGCTCCTCCCGTCACTCTCGGATTGAAAGCCGCCGGTTGGCTTTCTGCGATCGAGCGGCATCATGCTCGCCTCAATCAAACGCAAAAAGATGTGCTCGTAATTCAGTTTGGAGGCGCAGTCGGCACGCTCGCGGCGCTCGGCGATCGAGGACCGGCGGTTGCGTCCGCGCTGGCCGATGATCTGAAGCTTGGCTTGCCGGATTTGCCCTGGCACACACACCGCGATCGCTTCGCGGAAGTGGCTACCACGCTCGGCTTGCTGGTCGGCACGCTCGGAAAAATCGCGCGCGATATTTCGCTGATGGCGCAAACCGAACTCGCGGAAGTCGCCGAACCCTCGGCGCCTGGCAAGGGCGGCTCCTCTACGATGCCGCATAAGCAAAATCCGGTCGGCTGCGCGGTGATTTTGTCCGCGGCGATTCGTGTTCCACCTCTTGTTTCGACGATGCTGACCAGTATGGTGCAGGAGCACGAGCGAGGCTTGGGCGGCTGGCACGCCGAGTGGGAAACGCTGCCGGAAATCTGCATGCTCGCGGGTGGAGCAGTCGCACAGGCTGTTGGAGTGCTCGGCGGATTGCAGATTCACGAAGATCGCATGGCTGAAAATATCGAAATCACGCGCGGCCTGATTTTTTCCGAAGCTGTGGCGATGGTTCTGCGCAAAAAGCTGGGTCGCTCGCAGTCGCATCAACTGTTGGAGGACGCGAGCCGCCGCGCCGTCGAGCAGAATCGATCGCTGCAAGATGTGCTCCTCAACGACGCTAAAGTTCGCGAGCACCTTTCCGCCGAAGAAATTGCCCGTCTGATGGACCCCAAGAATTACATCGGCTCAGCAAAAGAGATGGCCAAGAAAGTCCTATCCAGCCTGGATCGAAAACTCTAATGCCACAATTCGGAGAACTCTAAGCATGCCTTTTGCGGAATCGAACGGCGCGCGGTTGAACTATCGCTTCGACGGCCCGGTCGATGCGCCGGTGCTCGTCCTTTCGAATTCGCTAGGCACGAATTTGTCCATGTGGGATCCGCAAATTCCGGCGCTGGCAGCTCAGTTTCGCGTCTTGCGCTACGACACGCGCGGCCACGGCCAGTCGTCTGTCACGCCTGGGCCTTACAGCATCACTCAATTGGGACGTGATGTCGTCGGCTTGCTCGACGCGGTTGGAATCGAACGCGCACATTTTTGCGGTCTTTCGATGGGCGGCGTGACCGGAATGTGGCTGGGAATCTATGCTCCAGAACGAATCAACCGGCTGGTGCTGTGCAACACAGCAGCGAAGATTGGCTCAACGGAAATGTGGAACACTCGCATCGACACAGTCCGAACCAACGGCCTGAGCGCAGTTGCTGAAACACAGGCGCAGCGCTGGTTCACCCCCGCGTTCATCGCCAAGGCGCCGGACGTGATTGCGGCCACGCGCCAGATGATCGCGAGCACGTCTCCCGAAGGGTACGCCGCAAATTGCGGCGCCATCCGCGATATGGACCAGCGCGAAACGATTTCGCGCATTGGGGCGCGCACTCTGGTGATCGGCGGGTTGCACGATCCCGTGATTTCGGCGGCAGACCTGCGCTATCTAGTGGACACGATTCCGGGGGCTAAGCTTGTGGAGCTTGATGCTTCACATCTGTCGAATGTGGAAGCTCCAGTTGAATTCACAAAGGCGCTCCTCAATTTTCTGACCGAACCGGAGGGGAAGTGATGCCCGGGAAAAACATGAGCGATCGCGAACGGCACGAGGCAGGAATGAAGGTGCGGCGCGCGGTGCTTGGCGATGCGCACGTCGATAAAGCGGAGAAGAACAAAACCGCGTTCAGCGCGCCCTTCCAGGATCTCATCACGCGCTACGCCTGGGGAGAAATCTGGTCACGACCCGGGCTTCCGCGGAATACGCGCAGCCTGATAACGCTCGCGATGATGATCGCTCTCAATCGCAGCGATGAATTCCGGATGCACGTCCGAGCCGCCCTGAATAACAAAGTGACTCGCGACGAAATTCAAGAAGTGCTGCTGCAAAGCGCAATTTATTGCGGCGTGCCGGCGGCCAACACCGCCTTCCACATCGCACAAGAAGTCTTCGCCGAAATAGACGGGAAAAAATGAACGCGCTCTTCGGAACTTCTATGGCAAATATTCCAGCGCGGACCGATCCGTGAATTTATCCACCTCGAACGAAGTGGGGATGACGGTCGCGCTTTCTGCCTGGAAATGGTCGGCCGCAAAGAATTCAGGTGCGAATTGCACGCAAAACTCCGCGCGGCTGCTGATGCCCGCGATCAACGACGATTTTTCTTTTGCTGGTGAGCGTCGCGCTCTTGAGCGGGCTGTTGGCTGGCTACGCGATGGCAAACGAAAAAGCCGCAGCTGGTTGCACATGATTCTGGGCTGATCCAGCTGCGAGATTCGATTCGCCAGTAGATCACAATGGTCCTGGTGGAACGTGCGGCAGATTCCAGTGCCGCCAGACGCTGATCAAGCGATCAAGAAGCAGAGGAGCCCCAGAGCGCCGAGGGCGTATCGCCCATTCGCCATCTTCGCGCGATGATCATCACGGCCGAACCGATGAGTGCGGCGGTGGCATAGACATCGGCGCGAAGCAGTTCGGAATCTGGGCCAGAAAAATATCGCGAATCGTCCCGCCGCCGACGGCAGTGATAGTGCCCAGCAATGCCGCGATGAACGGATGCATTTTGTATTTCAGCGCTTTCTCGGTGCCTGCGACCGCGAACAGAGCGAGCGCACCAGCATCCAGCACGATGAGAGGTTGCGTGGGAAGATTCTCGAAAAGCGGGTGCAAGAAAAAAACGATCGCAGCGCCGGTGAATGCCACGGTGGGGTAGCGCCAATCACGGAGCGACTGCGGCGGCACAGCGCCGATCAGAAGGTCGCGAGTGATTCCTCCCGCCAATGCTGTAGAGAACGCCAGCACCATCAGGCCGAGCAAATCGAGGTCGCCTGTTACGGCGGCGGTGGCCCCTTCGATTGCGAAGAGGAAAGTTCCGGCAATATCGGCCACCGACAAAAGCCGATCGTGGCGTATGAGTGCAACTTGCGTTTCATTGTTCACTTGGGTCATTTGCTTTGCGCGAGCAGTGCGGAATCATCGCTTGCAGCGCTGAGGTTTCGATTCAGGTTCGATTCTCGGATAACCGAGCGATTACTTCAGGCGGCAGCGGGCGGGATTTCATTCGCTTCGGATCTTGCGGGTCGAGGCCGGCCCAGACACGCGTCTCGATACCTTCGACGGCGAGAACCTGATCCTTGAAATATTGATGGCGGAGCACGAAACTGCTGCGCCGAAATTCCATCACCGTTGATTCGGCGCGCAGTTCGTCTCCAAAGGTGGAAGGCACGATGAATCGCGCCTTGACGTCGACGAGCGGAACGCCGAGAACGCCATGCGAACGGAACAGATTTTGAATCGGCAGGCCGGCGGCGAGAAAGAGGGCGGTGGTGCAATCGTCAAACCACGCGAGATAGCGCGGATAAAAAACGATTCCGGCGGGGTCGCAATCGCCCCACTCGACGAGCAGTCGTTTGTGGCTGACGAGCATTCGCAGGGAACTCCTTCGATAGGTTTCGTAAGTTGCGGAGTGAGGCTACCGGAGATTGTCGAGAAGCGTCAAGCGGAAGCGGAAATTTACATCTTCGCAGAGCAGGTGACCGCTCGCGGTATTAGAATGGTTGCGTGAAAAAATTGCGCACGCAGGTGGGAATTGTGGGCGCCGGTCCTGCCGGGCTGATGCTCTCGCACCTTTTACACCTGCAGGGAATCGAATCCATCGTCATTGAGAATCGCAGCCAGCAGTATGTGGAAGAACGGGTGCGCGCGGGCGTGCTGGAGCAGGGGACTGTGGACCTGATGGTTGAGACTGGAGTTGGCGAGCGGCTGAAGAAAGAAGGGCTCGTCCATTACGGAGTGAACTTGCGATTCGGGCGGCGGACGCACCGGATCGATTTTGCAGAATTGACTGGAGGAAAGGGGATCACGATCTACGCGCAGCACGAAGTGATCAAAGACCTCAATAAGGCGCGGAGTGAAGCGGGTGGCCAGATCTTTTATGAAGTGGAAGATGTGAGCGTCCACGATTTTGCAGATGCGAATTCAGCGACGAAACCGAGCATTCGATTCCAAAGCCACGGGGAACCGCACGAGCTGAGCTGCGATTTCATCGCGGGTTGCGATGGGTTTCACGGAATTTGCCGGCCGAGCGTGCCGAGCGGAGTGCTCACTCTGTTCGATCGGACTTACCCCTTCGGCTGGCTCGGAATCTTAGCCGACGCAGCGCCCTCGTGCGATGAACTGATTTACAGCTACCATGAGCGCGGGTTCGCGCTGCTGAGCATGCGCTCGCTGCAAGTGAGCCGGCTGTATCTGCAATGCTCTCCAGACGAGGACATCAACAAGTGGCCGGACGCGAAAATCTGGGAGGAGCTGCACCGGCGTCTCGCGACTGACAACGGATGGAAGCTGATGGAAGGGCCGATCACGCAGAAGGGCGTGACGGGGATGCGCAGTTTTGTCGTGGAGCCGATGCAATGCGGGAAAATGTTTTTAGCGGGGGATGCGGCGCATATCGTGCCACCTACGGGCGCGAAGGGATTGAATCTGGCGGTTGCGGATGTTCGCGTGCTCGCCCGTGCGCTGGAGGAGTTTTACAAATCGGGCCGCCGCGCAGCGTCTCGATGAGTATTCGGCGACTTGCTTGCGGCGCGTGTGGAAGGTGCAGCGATTTTCGTGGTGGATGACGGCGATGCTGCATTTGTTCGATACTGACAATCAATTCGATCAACGACGACAGCTGGCTGAACTCGATTACGTGACAAGTTCGCGAGCCGCATCGCAGTCGCTGGCTGAAAACTATGTTGGATTGCCGATGGATTTCTAATTCTGTGCCGACGATTTCAAAAAAAAGAGGAGGCTAGAGAACATTGCCGCTGAATAAGCCTGAGAAAATCTTCTGGATCAGCCTGAGCTCATTGATTGTGGTGATTTGCGCCGTATTTCTTGCGGCGCCCGCATGGACGTACCATCCGCCGACGCGTCCGCATTCAGACATGGGAGACATGTCCGGAATGTCGATGGAGGAAATGGCTAATATGCCAGGAATGGAGCACAGCGCTGCGCCGGAGGTGAGTCCACAACTCAAAGCGAAGTATGCCAGGGACAAGCGCGAAAGCGAATTCAATCATCATCTCGCCGGATTGCTGGTAATCCTGGCGGCCGTATTTTTCCTGGGGCAGCCGATGCTGACGAAGCGATGGCCTGCAGCGCGGTATGCGTGGCCGATGTGTTTTTTGATTTCGGGCATCTTCCTGCTTTTGTTCAGCGACACCGAAATCTGGCCATTTGGGAATCAGAGCATTATTTACGCGCTGACACACAATCCCGAGGACGTGCAACACAAGACATTCGCGCTCATCCTGCTCGTGCTCGGTGTGGTGGAAATGTTGCGAGCCAGCGGGCGCTTGCAGGCTGCGTGGAGCGCGTGGGTGTTTCCCGTGGTGTCGCTGGGGGGATGCGTTCTGTTGCTATTCCATCATCATGGGGGCATGCACGGGCCGGACGCCATGAAGACGATGGTGAGCGTGCAGCATCAACACTTACATTTCGCGGAGGCTGGTGCGGGAGCAGCGGTGGCCAAGGGTCTCGCGGAATCCAACGCGAGCTGGTACGACATCTTTAACAAGATATGGCCGCTTTTCATGATCGTTCTTGGCGTGATGCTGATGATGTATAGCGAATAGCATTTTGAATTTAACGCTTCGGCTTATGGACCTTTTCCGGGGAAAACTGTTTTTTATAGGCAGCGAGAGCGTTTTTGATTATCGGATAGGCTTTGGAGGGCGGCATGATCTCGTCCACAGCCACTTCTTTACCTTCTAGTTGTTTGTAATCCTGAAAAAATCGCCGGATTATGGCCAACCGGTGCGGGGGGAGTTCGCCCGCTTCGTGATACCCGTTGAATTCGGGATCTTTGGTGGCGACGGCGATTATCTTGTGATCGGGATCGCCCGCATCGATCATGGTCATGAGGCCAATCACTCTGGCGTGCATGATGGTGAGCGGAACCACCGATTCCTGGCAGAGCACCAGAACATCGAGCGGGTCGTGATCTTCGGCGAGCGTTTGAGGGATAAAGCCGTAGTTCGCGGGATAAAAGACGGCGGAGTAAAGAACTCGATCCATGCGGATCATTCCACTGGCTTTGTCGAGCTCATACTTAACGTTGGAGTGCAGCGGAATTTCGATGACGGCGTCGAATTCGTAGGGGACCTTGTTGCCGGGACTCAGGTCATGCCAGGGATGAGTCATAGGAACCTCTCAGGCTGCGATGAAAAAGCGAGACGATTGTATTACGACAGTTCGCACTCAGGAGCCGGAACCGGAGGGCATGTTCGAAGGCGAGATGGGTTGATTCGTAAAGACGACCTTCCCGCCGCTGCGCGCGAAAATGTGCACGGTTTTTGGATCAATTCCTTGCAGGGCTTCTTCAACGAAGGGGTCTTCGGTAAATAGATAGACGCGGTTGGGCCCATTCCACAGACGCAAGAACGAATCCTGATCTTCGAAAACGGGAGGCACGTCCGGGAAGAGCGAACCGAACCAGAGGTCAGCGCGCCGCCCGTCGATGATATGCACTCGTTCGCCGGTGTAGAAAGTGATTGAAGCACCGCTTTCGTAATTGCGGTAGAAGACGATGGTCTGGCCGGGTTGAAAATCCTTGCGAATCGCGAGAGCCAGATTCTTCGATGAGATCTCGGGCGAGAAGATCACGAAGCCCTGGTACACGCAAAGAAGGATTACGACCATCATCGCGGCGAGAGCGAGGTTTGCTTTGAGCGCGGAGCCGCGGCGGCGGAAAAACCAATTGAGACCGGTGCCGAGCAACATAGCAGAACCGAACTCCCAGAGCGGCGCGCGAAACATGCCGAGCGCTTCGATGGTGAGGTCCTGCATATGGCCGAGCGAGAGTTTGTAATGTCCCGGGTGCGCGGTGAGTACGTCGCCGATGTCTGTGCCGGGAGGGAACGGATGTGTTTGCGCAAAAATGCTCATGCAAGCGATAAAGACGAGACAGCCGATGGCGAGAAGGAATCCCGACGCGATTCTACCAGCGCGACGTTCGCGGCTATCGGCGGGCGAATTGTTTTCGCGCTGAAGCCAGCCGGCCGTGAGCAAGGCGAGAGCTGGAACGGCGGGGAGCGAATAATATTCCTGGCGGCTTGAGAAGCTGAAGAAGCCCACGATTACGGCGATCCAGATAGCAAGAAGGAGATTGGCGCGGCCGCGTGCGTCCAAGCGATCGCGCCAAGCGCGGAAATTTGCCGGTATTTCCTTCAGTGCGGGGAAAAAGAATGCGCACCAAGGAAGAACCCACAGAAGAAGCAAGGCATAAAAGAGTAGCAGAGGAACTTTTCCGTAGTCGTGAGGAATGCGCTTATTAAGGAAGCGCATGAATTGTTCGTTGACGAAGTAAGACCAGAGAAAGCCCTTTTCCGGGCCTGTGGGTTGCGCGGGATTCCGGATTGCCGCGAGAGCGTGCCACGGCACAGCAACGACGAGAAAGATGAGAGTGCTCGATGGAAGATGGAACTTCCAGATTTTCTTCAACTCGCCGGTGAGAAGCAGGTAGGCGAGCATGATTCCTGCAGGGAAGACCAGGCCGATCAGGCTTTTTGTCAAAACATTGAGGGCAATCGTGACAGCAATTCCCCAGCAGAGCCAGCGGGACGGCTGGGTTTGTTCGCATGCCATGAGGAAAAAATACAATCCGAGCGTGAGGAAAATTGCGACCAGAACTTCGGGAATGAGAAAGCGCGTGAAAACGTAAAAGCCGGGAGAGGTAACCGTGATGAGCGCGGCGTAGAACCCGGCTTCTTTGCCAAAGAAGCGCCGCCCGAAAATGTAAACACACCACGCAAGGAGTAGGACGCTGAGAGCCAGCGGCAGACGCGTCTGCCATTCGGAGATTCCGAAAAGTTTGTAGCTGATCGCCACGAGCCAATACATCAGGGGCGCTTTTGCGAGATAGCGGATACCGTCGACGTAGAGGGTTACCCAATCGTGATTGAGCAGAATTTCCCGCGAAGCTTCGGCATGGACGGAGTCCGCGTCGTCGAGCAGTGAGGGGTGAAAGAGGCTGGGAATGTAAACGACAAGCCAGGCGCCCAAGATGATGCAGAGCATGGACGCATTGGAGAGCAGGAAATTGGGAGAGAGAGAACGCCGATCTTGGGTCGCGGTGACTGTATTCATAGAATCATTTGGCGAATAATTTTACCTGAGGTGGAGCGCTTGGCCTAATGCGATGAGTCAGCTGCTGCGGAGACGAGCGCGTTCTTCATTTCCGTTCTTATGGGAAATGACGTATGTTCGCGTGCTGTTTTGTTGCGGTCTGACGGAGCAGAAGGATCGAAACGACTGAGGGGAAAGGAAAGGCCACCATGAATTTGGACCGCAAAGTCTGGTTTAAGCGTGCGAAATGCACGGTGCTAGCCATGACGGTTGCAATTGTTCTTTGGATGCCAGGTAAAATTACGGCGCGGACGGCGGTGCGAGGTGAGTCCGAACGCGACGCCAAGGCCGAGACACAGAAGACCGCTGTGGAGGTTTTCAAGAACATTCAGGTGTTGAAAGATATTCCCGCGAGCGAATTGATTCCATCGATGCGCTACATAGCCGCTTCGCTCGGGGTAGGGTGCGATTATTGCCATCAGGCCGACCATTTCGACAATGACGATAAGCCGACGAAGCAGCGAGCACGGAACATGATGAAGATGATGTTTGCGATCAACCAGGATAATTTCAATGGGAAGCGGGAAGTGACTTGCTACACGTGCCATCGAGGAGTCGCGAAGGCGGCTAGTATTGCGTCTCTTTCGGCAGCGACGAATGGCGCGCCAGCGCCAGTTGTGGAATCCGGTTCAGGCGGCAAGGCCGCTCGCGCGACTGAACCTGGCGAGACGGCAGGGGCTTCGAACGAAGCAACGAAGGCGATGCCGAGTATGACGGAGATACTGGCGAAATATGTGGATGCGATCGGAGGCAGCGCTGCGATCCAGAAGAATCAGACGCGGGTGGAGCAAGGCAGCGTTGAAGGCCCGCGCGGTCCTCACGCGGCAATTGAAACCTACCGGACGGCGCCGGATAAAGCGTTCGCGATCGTGCATCGGCCGAATGGCGACGTGAGCGAAGGAGTGAGCGGAGAGATTGGCTGGGGAAAGAGGGCAAACGGGGAAGTGACGGACGAGTCGGGGGATGAACTGGCGCGGAGCAGGCAGTGGGCGGAGTTTTATCCGGGTGAACGATTCGATAAGGATTATGAGCGGTTTCAGGTGCGGGGAATGGAGAGTGTGAACGGTCACGATGCGTATCTGGTGATGGCGTGGTGGAAGGGCGACGGGGCGGATCGGATTTATTTCGATGTGCAGAGTGGCTTGTTGCTGCGGATAACGCATCGCATTGAAAGTCCGCTGGGAGCGCTTCCGCTTCAGACCGATTATGAGGACTATCGCGACGTGAATGGATTGAAGATTCCGTTCACGGTGCGGGTGACACGCGTGGATGGGACGACGACATATACATGGCAGAAGATGGAGGCGAATGTGGCGATTGATCCCGGTCGATATGAAAAACCTGTGGAGAAGCCGGCGGCGAGAGCGCTGAAGCCAGACGCGAAACCTTAATTCGATTTCGCGGGGGTGGCAGCGTCGGCGGCAGGAGCGGAGTGCGGCGCGATGGTTGTGGGCGGCGCGGGAAGCGACGGGTGAATTCCGCCGCCGCATTGAGCGTCCACTTGGAGTTGCATCGCGTCGTCAAGTTGCAGGCCATTGCGAGAGGCAGCTGAGCAAAGCTGATTGGCGCTCAATCCGAGAGCGCCGTGCATGTCCGCGTAGTCCAGATTCGCGCCCTGCAGATTCGCGCCATTGAGAACGGTTCCCTGGAAGTGAGCTCCGTGCAAATCGGCGTTTCGCAAATCCGCGTCGATGAAAATTGCTGTGCTCAATTCGGCGTTGTCGAGGTGGGCTGAGGAGAGCTTGGCCGACCAGAGATATGCCTGGTGCATCGCGGCGTGCTCGAGATTTGCGGACTCGAGGTGCGCCTCGCGGAAATCGGCTTTGTCGAGATTGGCGCGAATGAGAGTGGCGCCGCTCATGCGAGCTGAATAGAGGCTTGCGCCTTCGAGTTGCGCGTCGACGAGGGTTGCGTTTTCGAGCGATGAGTAGGAGAGATTGGCGCCGCGGAGGTCGGCGCGAGTCATATTGGCGCCATCGAGATTGGCGCGATCGAGATTGGTGTGAGCCATTTGCGCGCGATCCAAGATGGCGAGGCGAAGAGTTGACTGGCCGAGGTCGGCGCCGCGCATGTCCGCTTCGGAGAGGAATGCGCCGGTGAAGTCGGTGCGGAAGAGATGAGCGGTGGCAAGAAAAACGCCGTAGGCTTGGGCGTAACGGAACTTGGCGCCATTCAGGCGCGCGCCTTTCACGGAAGCGAGTTGATCGTCTGCGCCGGTCCAGCCCGTGGGCTTTGTGGAGATTGCGGCTTCCGTCAAATCGGCGTAAGGATCGTAGCCGATGGACCAGAAAACGCTGGGAGCCCAGCGGCGAATGTCGCCGGCTAAAAATTGCGGGGCGCGGGCGACGTCGTGCGGGACGCCTTTGACGGTGCCGAGCGAGAAGAAGAAAAGGGCGACGACGAGGGCTGCGATCAGCCGCGAAAAGCTGAAAGACTTCACCTTTTCGAGAATTCCTGCTGAAATTTTCTTTTCCGATGCCCAGGCTTCTTCGGGACGGCCTACGCGAGTGGTGGAATAGACGGCGACACCGGTGGCGGCAGCGAAGAGAAGCACGTGCAGGAGCGTGCCGTGCATGTCTTGCGCTGTGAGGTAGCGTCCCCAGACGCAGAGGATCGTAATGGGAACGAGCCAGTACGCGAGCAGGATGGAGATTGCTTTTTCGATGAAGCGGGTGGAAGGCGCGTCATGGTTCATCCAGCGGAAGTGGGCGCGGATAAGACCGGTGATGATCCAAGGTTTGTGCTCGTCGAGCGAGCTGCCATCGGGGAAAATGGCGGGGAGCTCGAGGACAGCGTCCCACAGCCGCTGCAAATGATATTGGAAGGTGAGATAGACGGCTACGAGCAGGGCGGGCATGATCAGGTAGATTTCTGCCGTCGGGAAAGCGGCGGCGGAATGCAGGAATGGGAGTATGGAGGAGTCGGAGATTAGTTGTACGTCTTTGGTTTTCCAGATCATCAGCCAGGAAAGCAGGCTGACTGAGAGCGTCGCGGTGAAAAACGACATCACGGTTCGCGATGCGCGCGCAAAATCCGCCAGTCCGGGGAATTCGAGAATTTGCGGAGGCAGTGTGGCGTCGCGCAGATTGGCGCCGGCGATCTGGCGCGGGACAAGTCCCATGGCGGAGGCGAGTGCGGCGCCTTCCATGTTGGCGCCTTCGAGATTCGCGCCGACGAGGCATGTCTCTTCCAGATTCGCGCGCGCGAGGCAGGTGTCGCGAAGATCGGCGAGAAGAAGGTCGGCGGCTTTCAGGTCGGCTTCTTGCAGGTCGGCGTAGCGGAGATTGACGCCTACCAGTTCAGCTCCTTCCAGCTTGGCGCTGGCAAGGTCGATTTTTTTACCTGAGATACCCTGAGATTCGACCCATTCCTTGTGCATCGCGAGCTTTTCTTCGAAGGCCCAGTCGCTGGCGATGGCGGGGAATGCCGGGGCTAGAGGCGCGGTCGCGTCCGCTAGCAGGCTTTGCGTCGTTTCGGCAGATGATTCGGACGTGGTGGGGGCGTCGGTAGCTTGGATGACAGCGGTGCTGCTGATTCGGGGTCTGAGGTAGTGTCGGTTGATTCATCTTTCTGGGATACTTCGGTAACGACGGAGAACTTGGGGGCTTCAACTGTTGCGGCGAGTGCCTGGCCTTCCGCGGCTTCGGTGGTTGATTTCGAGGTGGAAACTGAGGCGACGGCCTCTTCTGTAGCTACGTTTTGGGATGCTTCCTCGCGGCAAAGCCTCGGCAACTTGTACACCCGTGCCTCCGGATTCTTCGCGTCGCGAGCCGAGCCGAAATCTCCACGCCATGAGACTAGGTGCTCCCGTTCTGTGGGGACGAGCCGCGGCTGCTGGTGAAAGTCAACGTCGAAGATGTGGAATCCCCAAGCATCAATTTTAGTCGGATTCGAGAATCGCCTCGGGGCATCGTACTCGAACGTTTCTGAAATCGCTCCTGTACGAAAGTGCAAGTCTCGTACAGCTGTTCAGGCGATTTTTACGGCTCGGTACCCTTAATTCTGGTCATATATATATGTGCAGATATGAGCGACTACGACGAATCGGGCTGCGCGCCGTGCGATTCCGCAGTATTCTTTAGTGTTGAAGCTCCCTTAAAGGGCGTTACCACAGAGGTTTGGAGGAATGAAGTGGACGCGAATACGACGGTCGCTCCAAAGCCACAAGTCCGGATCGAATCGGACAGCATGGGCAAAATTGAGGTTCCCAACGATCGTTATTATGGGGCGCAGACGGCGCGGTCGTTGATTCATTTCGACATCGGCCGGGACACGATGCCTCGCGAGCTGATACGGGCGTTCGGGATTCTGAAGAAGGCTGCGGCGTTGGTGAACCAAGATTTAAAGAAGCTCTCGCCGGAAAAGGCGCGGCTCATCGTTCAGGCTGCCGATGAAGTGATTTCCGGAAAGCTTGATGAACATTTTCCGCTTCGGGTCTGGCAGACCGGAAGCGGCACGCAGACGAATATGAATGCCAATGAAGTGATTTCGAACCGGGCAATTGAAATTGCAGGCGGCGTGATGGGTTCGAAGAAGCCGATCCATCCGAATGACGACGTGAACATGTCGCAGTCGTCGAACGATACATTTCCCGACGGCGATGCACATCGCGGCCGCGACCCGAGTGGCAGAAGCACTGATTCCGGCGTTGATCCAGGCTGCGCGACGCGATCGATGCGAAGGCGCGCGAGTTTCAAGATGTCGTAAAGATTGGCCGGACACATTTAATGGACGCGACGCCGCTCACGGTGGGCCAAGAGATGTCCGGCTGGGTAAGCTTGCTGGACCGCGATATCGCACGGTTACAGCTGACTCTTCCGGGGTTGTACGATCTGGCGATTGGCGGGACGGCGGTGGGAACCGGATTGAACGCGCATCCGGAGTTTGCCGAGCGCGCGGCACAGAAAATCTCCGAATTGACGGGACTGCCCTTCCAATCACATCCCAATAAATTCGCGGCGCTCTCCGCGCACGACGAGATCGTGTTTGCGAGCGGAGCGCTGAAGACGCTCGGCGCGTCATTGATGAAAATCGCCAATGATATTCGGTGGCTTGCTTCCGGTCCGCGAGCAGGCTTCGGCGAAATCACGCTGCCTGAAAACGAGCCAGGTTCGTCGATCATGCCGGGCAAGGTGAATCCTACGCAGTCGGAAGCAATGACGATGGTTGCCGTGCAGGTGTTCGGCAATGACGCCGCGATTGGATTTGCCGGTTCGCAGGGGAATTTTCAGCTGAATGTTTACAAGCCTGTGATGATTCATAATTTTCTTAATTCTGTGCGGTTGCTTTCCGACGCGTGCCGTTCGTTTACGGACCACTGCATCGTGGGAATGCAGCTGGAGCACGATCGCATTCGAGAAAATGTAGCAAACTCACTGATGCTGGTAACCGCATTAACCCCCAAAATCGGATATGACAAGGCCGCCGAGATTGCGCATAAAGCGCATCACGATCACAGCAGCCTGCGAGCTGCGGCGTTGAAACTTGGATATCTCACAGAGAAGGAATTTGACGAGCTTGTGCGTCCAGAAAAAATGACGCATCCGTGAGATTGTTCCGTTGCGAAACTAGCCTCTTTTAAAAATGGCTCAACGAATCTCGTGCAGGTGAGTTTTATGTCCCGCGATGAAACAGCTTAGTAACTTCTTCGAAAAATCTTAGCGTCGAATAACGATTTGTTTTGACATCTTTGTGACTCTTCATTAAATTCACATCCCCTTCGAGATTCTCTTTGTCGTTGTCCCCCTTTCACTGGAGTTCTTATGCGGTTGCTGGTGGCCGAAAATGATCCATCGTTAGGAATTTTTCTGCAACGCGGTTTTGGCGCCGAGCGCTATTCCGTGGACCTGACTCAGAACGGCGAGCAGGCACGGAGCCTTGTGCGGGAAAACGAGTACGATCTCGCCATTCTGGATTTAAGCCTGCCGAAGGAAGAAGGCGTCGCCGTGATGCGGCACTTGCGGATCTCGCGGCAGGGCATGCCCATACTGGTGCTTACGAATCGCAGCCAGATTACGGAACGCGCGGGCGAACTTGATATGGGGGCAGACGACTTTGTGGTGAAGCCGTTTGCTTTTTCAGAACTTTCGGCAAGGGTACGAGCGCTTTTGAAAAGGGGCGCGCGTTCTCCGGAAAGCATGTTGCGCATAGAAGACCTGGAACTGAATCGCGTGGAGCACTCCGTGAGGCGCGGCAGCCGCGCGATTGAACTGACGCCGAAGGAGTACTCGCTTCTGGAGTTTCTGATGCGCAATGCGGGACAGCGCGTGACGCGGTCTCAGATTATCGAACACGTTTGGAACCTATCGCACGACACAGCTGTCGCAATTGGTTGACGTGCAATCGATTCAGGCCGACGGTACCAGCCTCACACTCACCACGTCGGGAGGCGCGGCGCTCGTTGTTGGCAACCAGAGCTTCAAGCTCACAACGCAAACAAATTCCACCACCGGATTTCAGGATGTATTCTCGCAGGGGAAAGACATTACTTCTTCGATCACCGGTGGCAACCTGGCCGGCGATATTCAGTTGCGCGATCAAGAGATTCCCTCGCTGCAATCGAGTCTCGATACTCTCGCCTCGGGCATCGCGAACTCGGTGAACACGCAGAATGCAGCGGGCTTCGACTTGAACGGCCACGCCGGGGGAAATATTTTCGTTCCGCCAACCGGCGTTGCCGGTTCGGCCGTCAATCTCGCTGTTGCGATCAGCGATCCCAATCTCATCGCAGCGAGCGCTGACGGCACGGCCGGGAACAACGCCAACGCCACGGCTCTCGCGAATCTGCAATCCCAGAACATCATCGCCGGGCAGAATCCGATCAACTACTATTCCGGCATCGTCTTCCAGGTGGGCAATGACGCATCCAATGCGTCTGCCGGCCTTTCCGGCGAACAACTGCTTATTCAGCAGCTGCAGGATCAGCAAAACGCCGTCTCGGGCGTTTCGCTCGATCAGGAAGGCGCGAATCTCGTCCAATTTCAGAACGCATACGCGGCTGCTTCGCGCGTCGCAAGCATCATCGCGTCGCTGTTTCAAACAACCATCAACATGATAGGTGGCTAACATGACGGTCCGCGTAAGTCCCAATGTCGTTCCCGATGTTCTTTCCGGTCTCAGTGGGCTGAAACAGCAGTTGAATACGGCCGATCTCGAGCTTGCGTCCGGCCGATCGATCAATTCGCCGTCGGACAATCCGTCGGGCACGGCCGCGCTTGTTCTGAACCACGCGGCGCAGTCTTCGACCGACACGTTCGAGCGGAACATCGGAAATTTGCAGAGCACGCTGCAAATCGCGGACTCGGCGCTGAACTCGGCTGTTGGCGTGATCAATCAGGCCATCTCGCTGGGCGTTCAGGCAGGGAACTCGACTCTCTCGGCGGGCGACCGGCAGGCGATTGCACAGCAGCTGCAAGGAATTCAGCAACAGCTCCTTAGCATCGCTAACACAAGATCGGGCGGTACGTACCTTTTCGCCGGCACGCAGGTGGAGACTCAGCCTTTCACCCTGAATTCTTCTTCGGCTGCCGGCGTGAATTACAATGGCAACGATTCGGTGACGCAGGTTGAAATCGCGAACGGCCAGTCCGTGAATATCAACGTTCCCGGGGACCAGCTTTTTCTCAATCCCGCAGGCAGTCTGCTTGGCTCCATCAATCAACTGATTACCGCCGTCCAAACCAATACAGGAATTCCAGCCGCGAGCGACGCGCTCGGCCAGGCCGCCAGCGAATTCGATACCCAGCGATCCTTCTACGGCACCGCCCTCAACCAACTGCAATCCACCAGTACATTTCTCTCGAGCCAGGGTCTTCAACTCAGCTCGCAGGAAAGCAACATCGATGCAGCGGACATCGCCAAAGTCACCACTGCTTTCAGCCAAGCCGAGGTCGCTTACACCGCCTTGCTTGAGGCTGAAGGTAAGGTTCTCAGCCTTCCCAACCTGATTAGCTTCCTGCAGTAGCGGGTTCGAGCCGGCTAGCAAAAGAGCAAAAAACGGAAGAAAAAATCGCAGAATATTTGCGATTAGAAATTTCTACCAGACTGATTTTGCTGCCACTTAGGCTGAATTCTAATTCCAGATTTGCGATTAGAATCTGGAGGCTCGAAGCTTGAGGCTGGAGGCTGGAATTATGGCAGGCGGCACACTGATCGATGAGCTTGGGGAGTTTTTCTCCCCGGCGACTGCTTCCGGCCGCCGACAGTGATGTTTGCGTCATCATATAAAAACGGGCAATGGTAGCATGGGTCAAGGCAGTTGAGAATCCGTATGGCTGTGCATAACCTGTGGAAAACGAAGATTAGCGCATGCAAAAGCAGGCGTACATCTTCTCCGCCGCAGGTACAACCTTCCCGGTATTGCGCCAAGCCCTAGTACGCGGCTAACGTCTTGGCGACGCTAACTCTTCTATTTGCAACTCCGGAGGGAGCGAGCAAAGGAAGCCCCAGCGAAATGCCCAGCGACGGCAAGTTGCTCTTAATCGTGGATGATTTTGAGGGCGTGCAGTATCCCTACCGCTATCTGCTGGCGCAGGAGGGCTTTCGGGTGGAATTCGCGACCGATGGCCAAGACCGCAGTGGATAAGGCGCTTGCTCTCCAGCCGGACGTTATCTTCATGGATGTTTCGCTTCCGGTGTTTGACGGCTGGGAAGCGACCCGCCGTCTAAGGGCGGACGAAAGAACAAAGAAGATTCCAGTGGTGATGCTGACGGCGTTCGGACTCGAATCGGTCCGCGGTCATGTCGTCAACGCCGGGTTCGACGGCATGCTCTCCAAACCCTGCAAGCCCGAAGAAATTCATGCGGAAGTCGACCGGGTGCTAGCCAGCCGCAGTCCAACCACGATCCACACGAGAAATGCCATGTGAGGTGGCTTCTTTTCCGCTGCGGCTGGAGCTCGCTATTTTTTAGGGGCCGTATCTTCGGGGTCTGCGGCGATCGTAACTTCGACGGCTGCGCCTTTCTTCAGGCTGACATCGTTGCCATCCGCATCCTGCAAGGTGTTCTCGACACGAATTTCTCGATACAGGTGTTCAGCGCCTTCGACTGCGATCTGTGCCTTTTCCGGTTCGCTGGCGGCAATAGGAGGAATGATCTTTTCAACGGTTCCGGGGAGGGTGACGGTTGCCTTCTCCGGGGAGCTGTTATCTTCCGGAATTTTCTCACTCATCAGATGTCTCCATTCGGGATAGAACTCGGATGAAACGAACTCGTAGCGACGATACACCTAGCGTGATTTTCTGGAAAGCAGATTTCGCGGCCGAATGGAATCGAGGCGGAAAGGCGGAGGAGAGCGGATTAAAAGGGACCTTGTTGGTTTTTCTCGAGCGAGCGAACGACGGGATCCAGCAGATTTTCTCCTTTAGCTACGACCTGCCGAGACACCTTCAGGCAGCACTTGTTTCCTGCGGAATACGTCAGCGAATGCTGTGTACAAAATCACAGGGACGTTTGGACAAATGTGCTTAAGCTCGCGGGCCGCGTCAATGCCGTTCATTCGGGGCATGGACATGTCGAGAATAATCAGGTCGGGCCTGACCCGCGATAGCTTGTCGAGGGCATCAAGTCCGTCGCGGGCTTCACCACAGACGTTTAACCCGGAGAGCTCAAGTTGCTGGCGGATACCTGCTCGAATGTCGGAATTGTCATCAACGATGAAAATAGAATGAGGCATGCCACACCCCGGAAATGGGGTGGGCATCTGATGCCGATCCGCTGGAAGCACCCGGTTTCGTACGGTAGCGTACGAAAACTCCAAAGTAATTGCTATACCCAATAAACTGTAGGGGTTTATCTCGTGGAGCCTATAAGGGAGCGGAAGCTAACGAGACAGTTGTGGTCCGAGCGTCGGAGATTGGGGAGAAAAACCTACGACGAGGACGGCTTCGTCATGGCTATCACTGCGAGGCTTATGAGGCGCGGAAGCTAGCGAGGAGCGTCTCGCTCGCTCTCTCGTTTCAACATTTGAAGAGCGGACATTGCATCTTGAACGGCAATTCGTTCTTCGCTGGAAACCTGACCATCGAGGGAAACGCGTTCGCGAATGGCCTGCTCTGCTGCAATCACGCGATCTTTCAATTTGTTCCGGTCGGTCTCGAGAACCGCGAATTTGTACGGTTCCCACCAAGGGTACTCATTCATGACGACCCCCCGGGGGAAACTGGAGGCAGCATAGTCTACGTGCAAGGAAACACGTTGTCAGCGCGATAGCGTACCGAGGCGATTTGCTTCCTGTTCCCATCTCATCGATTGTTTTTTCATCGCCGCATAGCATTCGCAGGACGCGTCTTCCAGCTGGGCGCGATTGTCGATCTTGACGTGGCCGCGATTGTAGGTAATCAGTCCGGCCTTCTGCAGGATTCCGGCAGCAACCGTTACACTCGCGCGCCGGGTGCCCAGCATGTGCGCCAGGAACTCCTGCGTAAGAGGCACAGTATCCCCGCCAAGCCTGTCCAGGCTCATCAGGAGCCAGCGGGCAAGCCTCTCGTCCACTTCGTGCAGGCGATTGCAGGCGGCCACGTGGATCGCTTGCATTCCCAGATCGAGACTATAGCGGCTCAATCTTTCTGCGAGAATTGGACAGGTAGGAAGGAGTTTCAAGAAGTCTTTCGAGTTGATTCGGTAAGCGGAGCCACTCACCTGCATAATGACGCGCGTGGCACTCGTACTCAATCCAGCTATAAGTGGAAGCCCGATGAATCCTTCCTTGCCGGCAAGCCCAACCTCAACGCTCTTCCCGTCAACCATCATGGTAAGGACGGAAGCCAGCCCGCTCTCAATGAAGTAGGCGAACTTGATCGTTTCACCTGCTTCGTGCAATACGAAGGGGGTCGGCAGGTCAATGAATTCGAGGCTCTTTCGTACGACGTCGCCTTCCCTGGCAGGCAGGCCGAGCAGGATCAAGTTGTGGACTTTCCCGCGACCGGATTCAGAATGGTTTCCGGATACACGGGCGCTCGATTTTGAGGGAACTGTCATTCAGCTTCCTTTACGCTCGGACGGGTGCCGTCTGATTTCGCAAGGAGCCGTAAATTGAAGGATTGTTACGGCAGGATGCTAGTGAGACGACCTAACCTTACTCGGACGAGCCCAGAATAGATACGATAATCGGTACCTCAACCGGTACTCAACGGTTGCACGGCTATCTTACAGATTCCGCCGGGTTTACGTAGTACGGTAGCGCACCGACCGAGTTGGGCGCTTTGCGGCGACGCTTCTACACCGTCCTTTTAAAAAGCATGCTTCTTTCGCTGTATGGTGAAGACGGCTACGGCGTTGTCTTATCAACTTCCGGTGACACAACCGAATTGTTTTAAATAAGCGGCGTGGCACCGCGGATCAGGCATCAAAGCTTGAACTGAGAAGTTCGTTGTTAGAGAGTAAAAAATCCCAAGACAAGAAAAGATAGGAGCTAAATATGGCGAGAAACAATACAACGGGATCACTCTTTACGTTCCTTGTGGGAGTGGGCGTGGGGGCGGCTGCCGTGATTTTGATGGGATCAAAGAGAGTTGACGAATTGCACGACGAAGTAAGCGAAGTCTTGAACGACGGACTGGATCAGTTCCGGAACAAAACGAAAGATATAAGACGCCAGGCAGAAAAAACCGTTAATGCCGCGCAACAAAAGATGCAGGAAGCGATCAATACCGGAACCGATGCTTACAGCGAGGCGAAGAGATCGTAACGTAAGGCGGTCAGGAGTCTTCCGGGCCTTTCCGGCTTGCGTGATCTTTGTGTTGGCGTCCTTGACGGAAATGGCAGAAGGCGACGAGCGCGAGTAGAAACAGCCAGCCCAATCAGAGCGAAGAGTGGGACGGTGAGCATGGGGAATCCTAGAATTCGAAGCTCGCGGCGGCCATCGGGTATTCAGCTGAGGCTGACGGCTTTATTGGCGGGCGAACTTACGTCGAGCTCGGCTCGTCACCGAAAATTCTAAAGCGTTCGACGGCTGGCTTCAGCCCAAGCTTTCCTGGCGGCGATGTGGGCCTGCTCGATTTGGAGGCGGGCGCGCTCAGCCAAGAAGCGTCCTTGGATCGAGGGCAAAACTTTTGCGAACGATTCAAGGTTGGCGCGATAGTCGGCGATTTCGCCTTCCAGTTCGAGGTCGGCGGGTGTGCCAGCGGATCCGGCACGGAGACAACCCGACGTGCGGAGAAGTTCTGCGAGCAGCTCGTGCAAGTCTTTGGCTTGAATGGGCGACAGGGCGATCGGCTCCGCACTGAGGCGCACAAGCCATGCGCGCAGGCTGGTATTGGCAAGGCGTAAGGTTGCGGCGGTTTCGCTCGACATAATTTCCTTTATCTTCCTCGATCGATTTTCATTTGCGTTGCACGCCTAGCTGCACCTCAGGGGCTGAAGCCCCGGTTTACTGCCGAAGTTGATGTCGCGGTTGAAACCGCGACCTACAAACCTGAAGTCTTCTGACGCTTCACCTGAGCGGTTCCATTCACACCGGAGTTAAAGCTCCGAACCCCTATGCCGTATTACATGGGCGCACGCGGTCATTGAACCATCTGCGAAATTGGAGTGGCGCCTTCGAGGCGTTCCACTTGTTCCCAGGCTTCGCGCACTGTGAGCAGATCCGTAACCTGGTGCGCGAGAATTTCTTTGGAAGCCTGGAATTGCGCCTCGCACAAATTCGCACGGAGGGTGTCGTAGAAGCGGACTAGATTCTGAGCCACCTGGCCTCCCCGCTCGAGGTTGAGCGTTGCTTGAAGGAGGCAGATGACGTCGAGTGCGTGGTTGATGCGTTTCGTTCGCAGCTCGATGTTGTTCTGATCGATCGCCAGCGACGCCTGGCGCAGGTCCTGAATGATTTGCTCGTAGAGCAGGACGACGAGGCGAAGAGAGGTGGCGCCACGCGCGTCGCTCTGGCGGTAGGCGATACGGGGATCCATGGCTGTTAGCTCCCGGTTGAAGTCGGCACGGTGCCGGTGGCGGGCGTCGTGTTCGTGGGGCTTTGCGGGGTGAAGAACGGCGAGGATGATCCTCCGCTGGTAATGCCGCTGATGGCGCCGAGCTCCGCGGATATTTCCTGCAGAAGAAACGGAAAGGCCTCGAGTGTGGCATTCACCTGCGCGTACTGCGTGGTGAGTTGCTGTTGCTGCGCGGTCAAGTTGGCTTGGAGATCGCTGATCTGATTTGTAAGGCTCTGCGCCTGCGTGGAATTTCCGGCGAGATCAACATTGAGAATGCCGTTGAGCGGGTCGGTGAGGTTGGTCAAGTCGGCGTTGAAATTATTGGCAAAACCGGTGTTGGAGGAATTTTGAAAGAAGGCCTGGAATGTGGCGGGGCTGGTGTTAAAGGCGTTGCTGAGCGCTGAGTTGTCGACGGTCAGGGTGCCGTCGCTATTGAGGTTGATGCCCAACGCGGCGAGATTCGTGAGACTGCCGCTGCCCGAGGGCGAGTAGTTCACGTCGGCAAGAAGGCTGGATTGCAGGGAGCGCAAGCCGCTGTCGGCCGCGAGGGGCCCTTCGGCGTTGGTGCTGGGATCCACGGTGAACTGCGTGTTGAGGTCGGTGATGACTTTGTTATACGCGGTGACGAAATTGGTGAGGGCATTGGAAGCTTGCGTGGCGTCAGGAGCGATGGTGAGCTGCACCTGGGATGCGGAGGTGCCGTTGAGGCTCAGCGTGACGCCTGGGATGGCATTAGCGACGGTGTTGGTGGTGCTGCTGAAGGGAACGCCATCGATGTTGAAAGATGCGTTGGTGCCGCCGACTGGCGTGTCGAAGGTGAGGCCGGTGGAATTATTGGTGACAGCGAGCGCGCCGGGAGCGCCTGTGCTTTGGCTGAAGATGGCGAGACGGGCGCCGGTGGCGTCGTTCACGACGCTGGCCGTGACACCGAAGGACTGCGAGTTGATGTAACTCGCGAGGGTGTTGAGCGTGTCGTTCACGCCCTGGGTGATCGGGATGTCGAAGGTGGTGCCGCTTGCGCCGCCTACTTGAAGCTTGATGTCGCCGGTGGTGGCGCCGCCGGTGAGGAACGAGGAGGCAGCACTTGTGAGTGGTTCGGTGAATACAGGGCCGGTGGTCGCCAGATTTCCCACCGTGATCTCATGGGTGCCCGGCGAGGCGGTGGATTGAGCGATGGCGTTGAAGACGTTGGGCTGGGCGGAGGTAGCCGTTAGGGAAGCGAGTTGGCCATTGGGATCCGCGAGGACGGCGATAGCAGAGGCGAGGCTGTTCAAGTCGTTGTTGTAGCCTGAGAGCAAGCCTGCGTTGGAGGATAGACCCGATTGTTGAGATTGTAGCGCGGCGATGGCAGCCGTTTGCGGGGCGGTGATTTCACTGACGAGCGCGCTTACATTGATGCCGTTGCCATTGAGAAGTGTGGCGGTGTTGAAACTGATGCCCATTTGGCTTTTCTCTCGCTGGTGAAGCCTGAAGAGTTAACGGTTGGAGAATCGAAAGGGGAGGAAGCGAACTTCCTCCCCTTTCGAGCGCTTGAATTATTGAAGCAGCTTGAGAACGAGCTGCTGTTGCTGGTTTGCTTGTGCGAGAGCCGAGATGCCGGTCTGCTCGAGAATAGAATACTTCGCGAGCGAGGCGACGGTGGACGGAATGTCAGCCGCGCGGATGTTGTCTTCGGCACCGGTGAGGTTCTGCACCTGGTTATTGATGACGTTCGCGGCGGCCTGGAGCCGGTTGACGCTGGCGCCAAGAGTACCGCGCGTTCCGGCGACGGTCTGAATCGCCGAATTGATTGTGGTGAGCGCGGCCTGGGCGGAGGCTGCAGTCGTCAAGCCTGCGGTTCCAACGCCGCCGGAGAAAGTGGCGGCATTGCTGAACCCGAGGTTCGCGTCGGTGGTCGTCGAGGCGATCGAATTGCCCGTCTCCGGTGGACCTGCGGTACCGACGCCGGAAACCTTTGACGTGAAGGTTACGGTTGAGGCGGCAGCCACAGCTGAAGCGGAGGCATTCGCGACAGTTCCGACACCATATGCCACGCCGGCTCCCGGGCCGCCGTTTACGGCGTTCGCCAGGTTCGCGAGGGTGGCTGATGTGTTCGCGCCGACGACGACCGCCTTTGTTGCGGTCGGATTGGCGATCGCACTCAGCGTGTTGCTGGCGTTGGCTCCCAGGCCGATGCCCAAAGAGCTCAATGCGCCGGTAGTGGTGGAAATGGTGCTGCTGCTGCCGGAATCGCTGAGGAAAATGTTGAGTGGAGCAGCGTTGAATACTTGCGTGCCGTTGTAGTTGGTGTTGGCGCCGATGCTGTCGATTTCCGCTTTGATAGCCGTGAATTCCGTGTCCAAGGCGGTGCGCTGACTATTGGAAATGGTTCCAGTGGAGGCTTCTGTAGCCAGGGTAACGGCGCGATTGAGAAGGGTGGTGACCTGGGCGAGCGAACCGTCGGCAACCTGGAGGTTGCCAACACCGTCACTGGCGTTGCGGGCGGACTGGGTGAGGGCGGTGACGTTCGCCTGCAACCCGTCAGCGACTGCCAGACCAGCAGCGTCGTCGGCGCCGGTATTGATGCGTGAACCAGAAGACAGTTGCAACAGGGCCGTGTTCAGGCTCGAATTGGTGATGCTCAACTGATTCTGCGCCGCGATTGATGCAATGTTATTAAGAATGCTGATTGCCATGGGTGGAGCTCCTTTGGTTGAAGTGCCGGTGTCGCGCTGAAATCTTTCCTCGGTGTTGCTTCGAGGTGGTGTTGCCCGCGTGATTCGAGTGGAGAGCCATTTCTGCCTTTCAAAGGTCTTATCGGCGCAGGCCCTGGGCGCTTTAGGGGATTTTAATCATCCAGAAGGGTTCAGTAAGACTTTCGACACAGCCGTGGCGTGGTAACCGGCACTGGCTCACGGGCCGATAGGTATGGGGAAGGAGATCCTGTAACAACCGGCGGTGAGAGAATTGGGCGCGCGAAGAAATCTGAGACCGCAGTATACGAAAGCATTTCGATGCATCGGCTCGGAGTGCGAGGACACCTGCTGTCACGGTTTTGCGGTGGCGATCGACAAGGCGACCTACCTGCGTTATGAAGGAAGCGCCGAGTTCCGGCCCGAGCTCGAGACGCATTTCGCCCGAATCGAGGAGAACGCGACCGATTCCGCCTTCGCGCGAATCAGGTTGACGCCCGATTCCAACTGTCCGTTTCTCACGCGAGATCGGCTCTGCGGCATCCAGATAAAGCACGGGTCGGAGTATTTGTCCGAGGTGTGCGTGAGCTACCCGCGGACATCGCGCAGGATCGACGGGCTTATCGAGAAGGCGCTTTACCTATCCTGTCCCGAGGCGGCTCGACTGGTATTGTTGAATCCGAATTTGATGAAGCTGGAGACGGATGAAGGTGGCGGCGGTTCGCCGTACCAATGCCTCTTAAAAACCGGTGAACAGCCTGAAAGGACCAATGCGAGTCCTCACGCATACCTGTGGGAGATTCGAAGCTTCACACTATTGCTAATCCGAGACCGGTCATATCCGCTTTGGCAGCGGCTCTTCATTTTGGGGTTGTTCTGCAAACGGCTGGACGAGCTTGTTTCGACTCGCATGAACGCGCTTATACCCAGGCTCTTGCAGGAGTATGCCGAAGCAATGGTTGATGGGAAACTTCATCCACTGTTGGATGGAATTCCCGAGCAGACGCCGCTGCAATTGAAGCTTGTTTCTGAGGTGATTGAGCGTCATCTCGCACTGCAGATCAACGATCGGGGGCACGCACGGTTTCGCGAATGCGTGCAAGATTTTCTTAAGGGGATCGAGTGGGATGAAGTTGCTCCAGTCGAAAGCTGCATTTCGGCGTTTACTGAAGCGCGCCGACGCTACTACGATCCGTTCATACAAGGTCATCCATTTATTCTGGAGAACTATCTCGTAAATCATGTGTTCAAGACGCGCTTCCCATTCGGCGTGAACTCCCGGGGCGAGCCCAATACCCCGCAGAATGAATTCCTTGTCATGAGCGTGTTGTTTGCGGCGATCAACGGCTTGCTTATCGGCATCGCCGGCCACAATCGGGAAGGTTTTGCAACGACACACATGGTAAAGCTGGTGCAAAGCTTTTCGAAAGCTGTGGAGCACTGTCCGGAGTTCCTACCGACGCTCGATCCCAAGTTAGGGAGTGCGGCTGGGATGGCGCAGCTGCTGAAAAACTGAGCCGTACGGGTTGCGCACTGGCCCGCAATCCTTCCTCATTCGTTCCGGGTTCTCAGCCGATAGAAAAGTCATGGCTGGTGTCGCGACAATCAAGGTGTGAGCAAGGTAGGTCGGCGACCGGGTTCCAATGATCCATCTGACTCGCTTGAACAATACGGCGTTGGTGGTGAACGCAGATCTGATCAAGTTCATCGAAAACGCGCCGGATACGGTAATCACGCTGATCACCGGGGAGAAGCTCGTGGTGCGGGAGTCAGCGGCGGAGGTACTCGAGCGCATTCACGAATTTCATTCGCAGTCAGCCCACCGGATTGTTTTCGGACTTTCAAAGGATGCTTCAACTGGGAAACCCGATAACAACCCAGCTTCGTCGCCACCGGTAAAAGCGCCGGAATGCGAGAGAAGCTGAAATGGCGTCTTCAATCGACAAAGGGAGCTTTGGGGGCATTGCCCTGGCAATCGGGGGAATCCTGCTGGGCCTGATGCTGGAGGGCGGCCGGATCGCGCAACTGCTGCAACCGACGGCGGCGTTGATCGTATTCGGCGGAACTCTGGGGGCGGTGATGCTGCAATATCCGCTGAGCATAGTTTTCGGGGCATTCGGGAACCTCCGGAAAGTGTTCTTCGAGCGCAACGAAGACCCGATGGGAGCGGTGGCGCAAATGGTGGGATACGCGCAAAAAGCGCGAAAAGAGGGAATCGTATCGCTGGACGCGCAACTGGAAGCGATCGAGGAGCCATTTCTGAAAAAGTCGCTGATGCTGGCGGTGGATGGAACCGAGCCGGCGGACCTGAGGACGATCATGGAGTTGGAGCTGGACAATCGGGCGGAACGGGACGCGTTAAACGCCAAAGTGTTCGAATCGGCCGGAGGATTTTCGCCGACGATCGGAATTATCGGGGCGGTGCTAGGTTTGATTCAAGTAATGCAGCACCTGGACAACATCGGTGAAGTGGGGCGGGGGATCGCTGTGGCATTTGTGGCGACGATCTACGGGGTGGGAATGGCGAATCTATTCTTTCTTCCAGTGGCGGGAAAGATCAAGCTGCGCCAGAGGGACGATGAGCTGCGGCGCGAAATCGTGCTGGAGGGAGTGATTTCAATTCTCGAGGGTATGAATCCGCGGATGCTGGAGACGAAACTCCTGAGTTTTATCGAGGAAAGCCACAAGAAGACGCGTGAGAAGGAGACAGAAAAAGCGGCGGTGCCGGCATGAGCCGCAGGCGAAGGAAGCAGCCGGAAGGTGAGAATCACGACCGCTGGCTGATTTCCTACGCCGACTTTATCACGTTGCTCTTCGCGTTTTTCGTGGTGCTGTATTCCTCAGCGCAGGTGGACAAGCGAAAGGTGGGGCAGCTGGCTATTGCGATCCAAGTGGCCTTCCAGCAGATGGGGGTGTTCGATGCTTCGAACACGAGGCCGGAGGTGGCCAATTCCGAGCCGATGCCGTTTTCGAAGGTACAGATGGTGGAAAACCAGGAGCGGGTGCAGTCAATGGGCCGGCTGGTGAACGCGCCGAGGGGAGCGCTGGGAGAAAGCCCGGATCGGCCCGACCTGAACGAAATCCAGAGGCAGCTCGAGGCAGCACTGGCGGGGCAGATCGAAAAGCACACCGTCTCGGTGACGCCGACGAAAGAGGGGATTGTGGTGAGCCTGAGGGAATTGGGGTTTTTCGACAGCGGCTCGGTGTCGTTGCGGCCAGAAGCGGAGCCGACGCTGGCGGACTTCGTGAAAGTAATCGGGCCGAGACGGATCCGGGTGCGAATCGAAGGGCACACGGATAATGTGCCAATTCACAACACGAGATTCGCGTCAAATTGGGAGCTTTCGACCGCGCGCGCGACGGAGATTATAAAATTGCTAATCACGAGGTATGGGATTGCGCCATTGCGTCTCTCGGCGTCGGGATACTCGGAGTTTTATCCTGTGGCGTCGAATGCAACGCCGGAAGGGCGAGCGATGAACCGAAGAATCGATCTTGTGATTCTGAACTCGCAAACCGATAGCGCGCCAGCAGTTCCCGTGAAGGCTTCCGTGGATCCTCTCGCCCAGGCACCTCACTAAAGGGCCACTTCATCTCTCGATTCGAAGGCTTAGGTCGAGGAGCGTGTCCAATGCGGCAGTCGGAGCCACCGCATACGCCAAAATTGACTCGACGGGAAGGGCACCGACACCCGTCGTTAAACTGAGTCTCTTACGACACATCCTGAACACCGTTGCTTAATTCACTCGAAGTTCAATTAGTATCACTCTTGGCGGTGCGTCCCAGCCGCGGAAGGCCGTTTGGAGGGTGCCGGTATCCCTCGAACTTGAGTGATCAAATCTAACTGGAGGATTTTCGATGAAGAATCAGATTTCTCGATTACTAATCGTGGCCGGTTTTGCAGTGGCCTTTGTCGCAGGCGCGGCCTCGCACCTGATTCCGGGTGCGAACAGTGTCACGACGGTGGCGGCACAAGAGAAACACGAAGCATTGAAGGACGTGCGTACGGCCCGAGATATGATGCAGCAGGCCCGCGGTCTGCTGGCTGGCGCGCCTGGGTCTTTTGGCGGTCACCGGGAAAAGGCGATGAAGCATCTGGATCTGGCGCTGGGAGAAGCAAATCAAGCCCTGGAGGTCAGGGAACACGAGAATCACTAGAAGGAATAAGGAATAAGGGCACGGATTCAAATCGCTCGCAGCGCTAACGAGGAAAGTGAGGCCATGCGAGCGATTTGTATTTCTGGTCCGAGAAATCAGTTGGTGGTGGCCGGTGCTGTCGGCGCTGCCAGGGACGGTGGAACTGGTCCTGCATTCACTATTTCTTGAATTACCTTCGCGGCGAGACTCTTGCTACGAACGCATGACGTGTCGTTGATACGGCATTGAGCCAGGGTCAGACGGCATCCACAAGTACAGCCTTCGGAATTAAGTTTCTTGAGTGCGATCGTTTTTTGCTCGGGCGACAGTCCAGAGAAATCGACGTCGGGAAGTTCGGTGGCTCGCACGGCGTTCTTCAAAAAGATTTGGCCCGTATCCTCGAAGGTTTCGATCTTCACGTTCACAGGCAAGCCCATCAGGGCACGCACTTCCGTGTCGTACACTTCGGGCGGATACAAACCCTCATGCTTTTGGACGATTCGGGCATCCTTGTTAATCAGAAAAGTGGTGGGGAGAGCGGGAACACCGCCATATTCAGAAATGAGTTCGCGGCTCCACATCACGACGGGATAATTCATGTGAAAAGCTCTTGCGAAGTCCCTGACGTCATCCGGGGAGCCGTCGTCGACAGACACGCCGACGACGAGCAAGTTATCCTTATATTTTTTCGCGAGTTCAGTGAGGATAGGAATCTCTTCGCGGCATGGCGGGCACCATGTGGCCCAGAAATTCAAAATTACCACTTTGCCCTGCCATTGCGCGGTGGAAACGACGTTGCCATCGAGATCTTGCACAAGAAACGGTGGAACCGGCTGCGGGTTGCTCGCGAAACGAATCACCGAGTCGTCATCGTCGTCAACTAAAGCAGCCATATCAGGCTGGACTTGCGAATTTGACACTGGCTTGACGTTTGATGATTTCTCTGTCTCTCGCGCGTGCGCTACGAGGGCTCGAGGCGTCGGACGGCGCCCGCGCGAGGCTGCCATGCCAATCGCGAGGCCTGCCAAGCCGGTTACGATTGCGAGAATCGCGATAAAAGGTTTTGCCATGATCTCCGCTGCGAACTCTCATTATGCAGCAGCAGTAGAGGAGGGACAAGTTTGGATCGCAATTGTGCGCGAAAAGTGAGGGGAGCGGATGAGGTTCAGTTGAGAGCAGGGGCGAAGAAATGTGTTGGGTGCCAGACTGGGACGCAGCTTCCCGAGTTGGAATTCAATGGGCGAGTTGAATTTGAAGTGGCGCCCCCAAGTGATTGAAAACACGGGCATGTCGGGTGCGGATAGAAGTCCGATGATGGGCCAAGCATTTGCATAAGGAGAGGAGTGGGTCGCGTTCCAACACGATCCGCCCAACTGGTGAATGGGGAGGAAGGGGCCCAGACATCGGGAGGAACGGGTCGTTCCCACCTGCCTCTGAGAGGGAAGCTAGGATGGATGACCCCATGATTCGATCACGCCTAGGTCGAATCAATGGAACGCGGCCTTTGGGGGCTCTCGATCCCAAGCGAGAGCCCCTCTTTTTTTGCGTACACTTCGCTTGATTGCCTACTCGTGGAACGCTTAGCTACCGGCAGCGTTGAGATGCTTCGCTTTGCTCAGCATGACAATCCTTCGGAGATACGCGTTAGCACAAAACGGGGGGCCGATTCGCGGCTTGTTAATCGAAACTCTCAGGAATTTTCCACGCGGCGGAGCACCGGGATTCTCGATTGGCGCAGAACGTGTTCGACGACGGTTTCGCGCAGCCGCGACGCGTCATAGTCAAACATTAGGCGGTTGGTTTTCTCGTCGTAGCGGAATTTGTGCAGGCCGTAGGTATTTGAGAATTCGCCGAGCGTGCGGAACTGCGCTGGATTGAGCCGGTCCTGGAGTTCGTAAGTGACAGTCATGAGTGTCATGCGCGGAATTATAACACTCAGCTGCGAGGGACGGCGGAGGGTATGGAGATCGGCTAAAGAGCGACGCGACGCAGACGGAGTGCGTTGGTGATCACCGATACGGAGCTGAAGGTCATCGCGGCGCTGGCCAGGATAGGACTTAGAAGAAGGCCGAAGAAGGGATAAAGCATTCCGGCGGCAATGGGAACGCCGAGGGCGTTATAGGCAAACGCGAAGAAGAGATTTTGGCGGATATTGCGCATCGTCGCACGGCTGAGGGCACGAGCGCGGGCGATGCCTACGAGATCGCCTTTGAGGAGCGTGATTCCCGCGCTTTCAATTGCCACATCGGTTCCCGTGCCCATGGCGATTCCGACATTCGCGGCGGCGAGAGCAGGGGCATCGTTCACGCCGTCGCCGGCCATTGCGACGATGTGGCCTTCCGCTTTCAACCGATTCACGATCTCGCCCTTTTGATTTGGCAAGACCTGAGCCTCGACCGAATCAATCTTGAGTTTTCGGGCAACGGACTCAGCAGTGGCGCGGCTGTCGCCTGTCAGCATGACGATCCGGATGCCGTCGCGATGGAGTCGATCGATCGCTTCGGCGGTTGTTGGCTTGATTGGATCAGAGACTCCAATGGCTCCGATCGCTTTTCCATTCGCGGCCACGAACATCACGGTTTGGCCTTCCGATTCGAGAGATTTGGCGCGATCGTCGAGGGCACCAAGCGGAATCTGCAAGTCGCGGAACAGTGCGCGATTGCCGAGAGCAGCTCTGGTTTCGTCCAGGCGCCCAGTAATGCCTTTACCGGTGAACGAGCGAAAATCGGTGACACTGCCGATTTCAATTGCGCGCTGCCTTGCCGCCGCGAGAACCGCAGCTGCCAGCGGATGCTCGCTAGCGCGCTCGAGAGCGGCTGCGACCTTAAGGATCTCGGCTTCGGTTGATCCTGGTGCCGGAATTAGCGATGTGACGCGAGGCTTGCCTTCCGTCAGCGTTCCGGTTTTGTCGACTACGACGGTATCCACTTTCTCAAGAATTTCGAGGGATTCTGCATTCTTGATGAGGATGCCGGCGAGAGCTCCGCGACCGGTGCCGACCATGATCGCCATCGGTGTTGCCAGTCCCAGCGCGCACGGGCAAGCGATGATGAGGACAGCGACGGCGTTGAGAAGCGCATGAGTCATTTTTGGCTGGGGACCAAACACGGCCCAAATGGCGAAAGTGACGATCGCGGTAAGAACTACTGCTGGTACAAAGTAACTTGCGACTCGATCAGCAAGTTTCTGAACCGGAGCGCGGCTGCGTTGTGCCTCGCTAACCATGCGGACGATTTGCGCGAGCAGAGTTTCATTGCCGACGCGCTCGGCGCGCATGACAAAAGTACCGGTGCCATTTATTGTCCCGCCGGTGACGCGGCTTCCTCTCGTTTTCTCGACCGGGATTGGCTCTCCGGTCATTAGAGATTCATCCACCGAACTCGAACCTTCGAGCACAACTCCATCGACCGGGACTCGTTCGCCAGGACGCACGCGAAGAGCATCGCCCGGCTGCAGGTGCTCGACGGGGACGTCGATCTCGGTGCCGTCGGTGCGAACCAGGCGCGCGAATTTTGGGGATAGATTCAAAAGTGCGCGGATCGCGGAAGACGTGCGGCTTCGTGCACGAAGTTCGAGCACTTGGCCAAGAAGAACGAGAGTTGTGATCGCGGCTGCAGCCTCAAAATAGACGGGTACGGCGCCTGACATGGTTTGAAATGAGGGTGGGAAAATGTTGGGGAAGATTACTGCTGTCACGCTGTAGATGTAGGCTGTGCCGGTACCGAGCGCGATGAGGGTGAACATATTGAGGCTTCGATTTACGATAGAGGCCCAGCCGCGCTGGAAAAAAGGAAAACCTCCCCACAGGACAACCGGAGTTGCGAGAAGGAGTTCGATCCAGCCGATTGCGCGCATAGATAGAAATCGCTGCAGAGGCTGGCCCGGAAGTAGGTCGGACATCCCGAGGATGAGAACAGGAATTGTAAGCGCGACGCTGATCCAGAAGCGGCGCGTCATGTCGGAGAGTTCGGGATTTTCTTCTTCGGATGCGCTGACGGTGCGCGGCTCAAGAGCCATCCCACAGATCGGGCATGCGCCCGGCTCGGAGCGAATGATTTCCGGATGCATCGGGCAGGTATATTCGACCCGAGCGGCGGAAGGTCTGGGCAGGGACGGTTCGAGGGCCATGCCGCACTTTGGGCACGCGCCGGGATTTTGTTCGCGTACTTCGGGATCCATTGGGCAGATGTAAGTTGCCGAGGTCTTTGTAGTTTCGAGTGAGGCCTTCGGATGTGCAACGCTGATTGCTTCTGGACTGGCAGCTGTTGCGATGGAGAGCGTTTGCTTCGAGTTCAAGTACTTCGCGGGTTCGGCCGAAAACTTCTTCGCACAGCCTTCTGAACAAAACGAATAGGTCTTGTTCGCGTGCTCCACGTGAGATTTGACGCGGGTCGGCTCGACCGTCATTCCACAAACTGGATCAAGTTCCATTGCCATTGTCCTCAGCGGGCATGCTTATAAATCAGTTTCATAAGTTCGTCGTACGTGGATTCTGCGTCCGCGGCGGTGCCTTTGCGAATGGCTTGCGACGCGCAATGCTTGAGATGGTTGCGCATCAAGGCCCGGCCCACGGCACGCAGGGCCTCATGAACCGATGAAATCTGCACCATGATATCGGGGCAGTAGCGGTCGGCCTCGATCATGCGAGCAAGGCCTCGAATCTGGCCTTCGATACGGCGGAGGCGTTTCAGATTGGCGGATTTAATAGCGGGATCCACGGCGACCGCTTTGCGATCTGCATTTGAGGGAACTTCACAGGCGCAGGTCGCACTGCTTTTCCTTGCAATCTGTTTTGAACCCATCCATATACCCCTGGGGGGTATGTTACGCGCTGCGAGTTCTGACGTCAAGCATCGTCGAAGCCAATTGACCGCGACTCAGAGGAAGAACCCGTTACTTCACGGTGACGACCACGAGCGTCAAGTCGTCGTCGAAAGCACCGTTGCAAAAGCTCGTCGCCTCGCGCCTCAATGTCTCGATCATTTCGGCGGCGGTCAGGCGCATGTTCTCATTTCCGATGCGGGCAACATTATGCTCGCCGAATTCGACGCCGCTGGAGTTGCGGGCTTCGGTCAAGCCGTCGGTGTAGAGGACAAGGTGATCGCCGGGCTCAAGCTGCAATTCGATGTTGTCGTAAGCGTGATCCGGGAAGAGACCGAGCGGTGGTCCTCCATCTTTCAAAGAGTGCGTCTGTCCGGACCGCCGGAGCAGGATGGGAGGCCAGTGTCCAGCGCTGGCATATGTGAGGTTGTTCTTGGTTACATCGAGAATGCAGTAGCAGAAGGTGACAAACTTGTCGGAAGCGATGTTATTGCAAATCACGTCGTTCAACTTGCTCACGACCGCGCCCGGCGACACCGGCTCGGACGCGAAAGCCCGGAAACTGGCTTGCAGATTGGCCATTAATAACGCGGCGCTGATTCCTTTGCCGACGACATCGCAGATGCAGACACCAATCTTCGTCTCGCCAAATTTCACGACATCGAAATAATCACCACTAACGACGGCCGCCGGATTCCAAGCCCCGGCGATTTCGAGACCTCTGATTTGGGGGATCCGTTTGGGAAGGAGGCGCTCTTGAATCTCGCGGGCCTGGTCGAGGTCTTGTTCCTGTTTCCGCGATTGCGTCTTCCCGAGCTCGAGAGTGCGCTTTAATTCGAGGCTGGTGTGCTCGAGTTTAGCGCGAGTCAGATGGTAGAGATGAACGATCGTGCCGACGATTAGGACGACGACGACACCGAGCCGGCCCCCGCCTCGAAATTGAGAAGGGAATCGTGAAAGAGGTATGCGATATGCAGCCATGGTGATCGCCACCGCCGCTGCGGAACTGACGAAGGCGACGAGGGCCAGGCACGATTCGTACGCAATCCAGTCATACGGGCTCCGAAACCTCGAAGACCACGGAGCGAGCCGATTCATCGCAGGGGAAACCAAGTTACCTGCGACGAGGGAGTAGAGGAGTATCGCTCCGAAATCGGCGCCAGACCAATTCGTAAGGCGCAGAATCGCAAAAAGTGCGAAGGCGACGACGAGGAACAATCCTTGATCCGAGAGAAATGCGCGGATGCGCACGAAGATGGGCGAGGGCTGGGCGCTGGGAGGAGACATGAGTTTTCCGCCAGAAATCGATCGCGGGACCCAGAGATGGAGAGGATGTTAGGGGTGGGGCGGTTCAAAGTCAACGGCACCAATTTCCGATTCGCCGAAACTACTTCGACTTTAGTACGGAATCAAGATAGGTCGTCAGTTCGGGGCTGGTCCAATCCTGCGGACCGATGATTTTGCGGTCGAGACGGCCTTTGCGGTCGATGATGTAGGTTTCTGGATACATCGTGGTGCCGTAGGCGAGGGCAATTTTCTTCGATGGGTCACGAAAGTTCGGAAAACCGAGCTGATAGGTCTTCAAGAAATTGTCGTAGGCGGTCTGGTCTTCGTCCAGGCTGATTCCTAGCACTGTGCCTCCGCGTGGAGCTATCCGGCGCTGCAAGGCATTAAGCGACGGCGCCTCATCTACGCAGGGAGGGCACCAGGTGGCCCAGAAATTAAGGAGCACCACTTGGCCACGAAGATCGGAAAGACGGGCGGGTTTGCCGTCGAGTGTGAGCGCAAAGTCCTTTTCTGGCTGGCCGCGAAGGCTGGGTTCGCCTTGGCGATAGTCTGCGCGGGCGAACATGTAGAGGAGGCCTGCGATGAATATCAGGACCAGAGCGGTATTTAGTTTTCGTTTCAATGAGTGGTTCCAGCACCTATAATAAGACATCCGCGAATCGAATGCCCGTTTTTGAGCCGCCGCGGAGTAAACCCCACACCGTGGTCTCAGCCATCATTCCGGCACGAAATGAGGAAGCGTCAATCGCGCGAACGGTTGAGTCAGTGGCGGCCCAGCCTGAGGTCGACGAGGTCATCGTTGTCGACGACGGGTCCACGGATGCAACCCCCAGAATCCTCAGCGAGCTTACGACGCGGGTGGCCAAGTTAAAGGTAATCGCGGCTGGTTCTCTGCCTAACGGATGGGTAGGAAAGAATCACGCCGCTGCTGTCGGAGCCGCTGCCGCAAAAGGGGACTGGCTGCTATTCACGGACGCAGATACCTACCATTTGCCGGGGGCCATGCGGCAAGCGCTGGCGGATGCTCTGGAGCATGGTGCGGCGCTGGTGTCGTATTCTCCCGAGCAGGAGATGGAGACATGGTGGGAGCGCGCCCTGATTCTGCAAATTTATTGGATGCTTTCAAGGAAATATACGTTCGAGAAAGTGAACGATCCGAAGCTTCCGGATGCAGCGGCGAATGGACAGTTCATTCTTGTACAACGGGACGTATATGAGTCGGTCGGCGGGCACTGGGCGATCGCGAACGAGATGTTGGAAGATGTGGCCCTCGCTCGGTTGGTGAAACGCACCGGGTCTCGATTGTACTTTGCGAGTGGGCTCGGGATTGTTCGGACGCGGATGTACCGAAGTTTTGGAGCGATGTGGGAGGGCTGGACAAAGAATCTGTACGCGCTGACCGGCGGTTCGCTTTTTAGTTTGATCGGTGAATTGGTCGATTGGTTCGTGCTTCTGGCCTTGGTGGTGGTTTTATCTGGGAGGATTGTGCTTCCGCTGGATTGGATCGTTGCCGGTGGATGTATGGCCTGGTTAGCGTTTCGCGTGGCGAGCTTTGGCACATATTTGAGGCGGAATCGGTACCCGTTTTCGAACATCAAATATTTCGTGCCTGGGGTGTGCCTTTATTCGGCGGCGTTGATAGCTTCGTGGTGGAAGAGCGTAAGCGGAACGGTTGAATGGAAGGGCCGCCGATATGCTGCAAGATCGGAGCAAAGCTGAATTTTGAGAGCCAACAAACAATGATACGGATTACGCGCAAGGTGGAATTTTCGGCAGCGCATTTTTACTACAACCCAAAGTTCTCAGCGGATGAGAACAAGCGCGTCTTCGGCAAATGTAGCAATACACACGGACACGGGCACAATTACACGCTCGAGGTGACGATTGCGGGAGAACCGGATCCGGTAACTGGCATGGTCCTTGACCTGAAGGAACTGAAGGATATTTTGCAGCGCGAAGTGGTCGAGCGAATGGACCATAAGCACTTGAATCACGAAGTGCCGGAACTCGCCGGCAAGATTCCCACCTGCGAGAACGTCGCCGCGGTGATCTGGAATCTGCTGGAGCCGAAAATCGTGCGGGGTAAACTTGAGCGAGTGCGGTTGTATGAGTCGGAGGACTTGTTTGCGGATTGCACGGCGGAAGAAAATGGCGTAAAGCGATGAGGATTTCGCTTACTCGCCGCTACCGTTTCGCTGCTTCGCATCGCTTGCATTCAGCAGCTTTGAGCATGGCAGAGAATGAGCGAATCTATGGCAAGTGCAATAGCCCCCACGGTCACGGTCATAATTATGTGGTGGAGGTGACGATAACCGGGCCAGTCGATACAGACACGGGAATGATCGCCAATCTTGGCGATCTCGATCCGTTCGTCCAGCGAGAAGTAATCGAAGCGTTCGACTATAAGTATTTGAATGAGGATGTGCCGGGGTTTCAAACTACGGTGCCGACGACAGAAAATGTTTGCCGTGAGATCTACCGGCGGCTGGCAGGATTTCCGGCGGCGAACCTCGAGCGTGTAAGGATCGAAGAGACAAGCAAGAATAGTTTCGAATACAGCGGGGAGCAGGCGGAATGAAAAGCGGAGACAAGATGAGCGAAGCTACTGAAATCATCATTCCTGACACGCAGGGTGAGGAAACAATTGCGGACTTGGTGCGGAAGATGCTTACGCTGATCGGAGAAGATCCGAATCGCGAAGGATTGCGCCGTACGCCGGAGCGATTCGAGAAAGCGTTCCGATATCTAACAAGCGGCTATCGGCAAGACCCGGAAAAGCTCCTGAACGGAGCAATGTTCAGCGTCTGTTACGACAACATGGTCGTCGTAAAAGACATTGAACTCTACAGCTTGTGCGAGCACCATCTGTTGCCATTTTTCGGGAAGTGTCATGTGGCTTACATTCCAAACAAGAAGGTGGTGGGTTTAAGCAAGATTGCGCGGCTTGTGAACATGTACGCGCGGAGATTGCAGATTCAGGAGCGCTTGACGAGCCAGATCGCGAAGGCGATTCAGGACAAACTGGCGCCGGAAGGGGTAGGGGTCGTAATTGAGGCGCGACATTTGTGCATGGTGATGCGCGGAGTGGAGAAACAGCACTCGTCGGCTATGACGAGCGCGATGCTCGGAGCGTTTCGCGAGAACAAACAGACTCGCGATGAGTTTCTGTCGTTGATTAACCACGGCAAGGCTTAGTGGACGCGGTGCGCTTGATGCCGACAATTTCCGGGCCGCCATCGTGATCGCTTCCGGACTGCTTCGGGATTGTTTCCGCCAAGTCACGCTTTTCAAAGGAAACCCTGGATACAGCGAACCAGGTAGGCGGCCTACAGGATTCACTGTAAAAGCGCTTTGCGCCGTACAGACGATGTGCTACGATTTTTAGTGTCGAAAAGGAAATTGAGAGAGAGCAGGGTACGGTTTTTCAGAGGGGGAGGGGCGAGCTGATGGAAGCAAAAGCAGAGGTTATCGAGCAGTTCCGGACGCATCCGAAAGACACTGGTTCACCGGAAGTGCAGATCGCATTGTTGAGCGAGCGCATCAGCTACCTGACGACCCACCTCAAGTCCCACGCAAAGGATCACGCTTCTCGTCGCGGGTTGATCATGATGGTCAATAAGCGCCGAAGGCTGTTGGACTATCTGAACCGCCGCGACCCGGATCGGTACCGCGAGATTGTGGAACGACTCAGCTTACGCAAGTAGCGCTTTCCCGAGTGGTCTTCAGGCCGCGCTTGTCCCACCGCAGAAACCTCAAGTTGGTGCAGGGCTTTCGAGATGGATGCGGGAGTGTAGGATTGCGCCGTCGAAGTATGTTCCTTCCTCAGAAGCACCTCTAACGATTCCCTATTCGAATTTTCCACGAGAGCGGACTCTCGTATCTGAAATGGCGCACCCGAAGATTCGGGGCGCGAAGGATGTGATTAGATGTTTGAACAAGTAAGCGTCGAGGTCGGTGGACGCAAATTGACGTTTGAAACCGGCAAAATGGCGCGCCAGGCGCACGGTGCGGTTGTAGCACGGTACGGCGACACGGTGGTTCTATCCACCGCCTGCATGGACAACAAGGCGACTGACAAAGACTTTCTGCCTCTCACAGTGGACTATCGCGAGTACACCTATTCGGCGGGCAAGATTCCCGGAGGATTTTTCAAGCGCGAGGGACGGCCTTCTGAGCGCGAGATTTTGACCTCGCGGCTGACGGATCGTCCGCTGCGGCCGCTCTTTCCTGAGGGCTACTCTACGGAGACGCAGATTGTTTCCATGGTGCTTTCGGCTGACAGCGAAAATGATCCGGACGTGATCGGACTGACGGCGGCTTCGGCGGCCCTATTCATTTCGAAGATTCCATTTGAGACGCCGATTGCTGCAGTACGCGTCGGATTGATTGATGGAAAGTTGATGGCGAACCCGACCGTGGCCGAGCAGAAGACCAGCCTGCTGAATCTGGTGGTGGCTGGCTCAGAAGAAGCGATTGTAATGGTCGAGTCTGGGGCGCTGGAAGTGTCCGAGGATACGGTGGTAGACGCGCTCGAATTCGCGCACGCGGAAATTCGCAAGATCGTTGCGGCGATTCGAGAACTTCACAAACGCGTGAATCCTGAGAAGGTAAAGGTGACGCCACCGGCGTTCGACGAAGCGCTGTACAACGAGATCAAGTCGAAGTACGGAGAGAGGTTGCGCGACGCCCTCGACACGGCGAAGCATCCCAAGAGCGAGAGCTACGGCTTGGTGGATACGATTAAGGCCGAGATCATGGCGTCGATTCCGGAGGATGACGAAGCGCGCCACAAACTCGCATATCGCGCATTCGAGCGGCTCCGTGAGCAGATTTTCCGCGACGATATGCTGTTGCGACGGCGTCGTCCGGATGCTCGGGCTTTCGATCAAATTAGGCAGATTACTTGTGAAGTAGGAGTGTCTGCCGCGCGTTCACGGCTCGGCGCTATTTACTCGCGGAGAGACGCAGGCGCTTGCTACGGCCACCCTGGGCACCAAAGAAGACATGCAACGGCTGGATCTGCTTTTCGAAGACGAGGCATTCAAGCGGTTCATGCTTCACTACAATTTTCCGCCGTTTTCGGTTGGCGAAGTGAAATTTCTCCGAGGGCCCGGCCGCCGAGAAATCGGCCACGGTGCTCTCGCCGAACGCGCGCTTGCCAATCTGCTTCCGCCGGAAGCCGACTTTCCGTATGCGATGCGAGTCGTATCGGACATCATGGAATCCAACGGTTCCTCTTCGATGGCGACAGTGTGCGGCGGGTCTTTGGCGCTGATGGATGCGGGCGTACCGCTCAAATCGGCGTGCGCGGGCATTGCGATGGGTTTGGTGGTCGAAGGCGATAAATACGCCATCCTTACCGACATCGCCGGAGCAGAGGATCACTACGGCGACATGGACTTCAAGGTTGCCGGTACGCGACAGGGAATCACGGCGCTCCAAATGGATATCAAAGTATCGGGCGTGAGCGTTGCCATGATGCGTGAAGCGCTGGCTCAGGCGAAGAAGGCGCGCCTGGAAATTCTCGACATCATGGACCAGACAATTTCCTCCGGCCGTGCAGAAATTTCAACCTACGCGCCGCATCTTTACATGCTTAGCATTCCAACCGATAAGATTCGCGATTTGATTGGTCCGGGCGGAAAGAAGATCCGGTCGATCATCGAAGCGACGGGCGTGAAGATCGACGTGATGGATGACGGGAAGGTCCACGTCTTCGCCGCTAACGGACCCGCGGCAGAAGATGCGCTCAAGATGATTCGCGACGTGACCGCTACGGCCGAGATCGGCAAGACCTATCTTGGCAAGGTGGTGCGCATCGCGGAATTCGGAGCGTTCGTCGAGATTTTCCCGGGAACAGACGGTTTGCTGCACATCAGCGAAATCGCGGAGGCAAGGATTCGTTCGGTCCGCGATGAGTTGAAGGAAGGCGACCAGATTCTTGTAAAGGTGCTGGCGATCGAGGGAAACAAGATCCGGTTGAGCCGCAAAGCCGTATTGCGCGAACAGCGTGACAAGCAACAGCCACAGCAGAAGTCGGAGGCCGCCGGCTAGTCTCTTTCAATTGAGGAACGCAGGTTCGGGGAGGTGAGCGATCGCCTCCCCGTTTTTATTTTGTGGGAGGTGATTCTGTCTCAGGCGCATCCTCGTCTTCGTATAGTTCGCTGGCGCGCTCGCCCTGAGCCGTGACAATCACGAAGCGGTAGCTTACGCGGTGTTCCCGCCATAGCTCGCGAGGGAGAGACACGCGCAACTCGGTTGGGGAGATGAATTGGGTCGGAAGCTTGGTTTTTTCACCTTGGTCCGCACTCGCAATGATTGAATCATTAGGCCGAAAATTGCTGCCGACTACCGCGACTTCTTCCCCGGGTGGACCGTTGGCGGTCATAAGAGGCAGTGGGCTTGGTGAGACTGCAAGAATGACACCGCGAGGAGGCGGGGGCGGAAGCTTGGCGGTGGGAAGAATCTGAATATCGCGACTTTCTGATATCTGCAGACCGTTGCCGGCGTTTCGTACCCAAATGCGAATGGGCCCAGGCTCACTGTATGCGAGGTTCGAAAATCTCAGCTGCGATGTGGGTATATGAATCTCAAGCGCTTCAGGCGATACGTACCTCGAAGCGATGACCACTGACGGATTATCTTCCAAAGGATCGCGACCCACTAGCACCATGCTCGCTCGTGTAAATCCCTCTCCGCGAAGGATCACCTTGGCCTCGATCCGATCGGCGGCATCGGCGGATAGTTGCGCCGGTTCCAGATTCCTCAAGATGGGGCTAGAGGAGCTCGCAACGTAGAGGATTTCCCGTGCTCCGCCGCCGACCGGAGTTTTCTGTTCGGTGCCGTTCAAAGGCAGACCATTGCCTTGGGCCGCCTCCACTTCGTCAAGATTGAAGGGCCACAGAACGAGCTTGCGAGGAGATGCCAGATACGACCACGGAATTGTGACTCGAATCTTGGTGGTTTCTATGTATTCGACCGGCAAGAACTCCCAAGCTTTCCAAACATCCATTTTCGGAGTCGGCTCGGCGAGCAGCACTTTGGTGCTGGATGTGAAAAATCGGCCGTCGAGATCAACCGACATGGTCTCGGCACCGGCGCGAACGCGCACAGGGTCGGAGGTGAATGAGGGCGGAACGTCTCCTGCAACCGCTACTGACCGGGCTTCTGTGTCGGGGTCATTGCAGCTGAGACCACAGTAACGGGGTGCATCCGGATCAATAAGAGTGAAATCAAGCCGCGAGGGAGTTGGCGCCGAGGTGTCAACCCATGTGGCTTCTCCGGTTTTCGCTACCTTTACTGGAATCTTTGCCAGCAAATCGGGTCGATCCCAAATCTCGATGCGAGCGGATGTTACTCCCGAGGTGCTAGGCACGATTCGATATCGAAGTTGAACCGTCGGGCCAGCGGGGTCTTTCTTGCGGTGGGGCTTCTGCGAAGGAGGCTTGGGATTGTCGATTCCAATCACAGGATGTGGGCCGTTGAGCGACGCGCGCTGCGAGTCTGAGGACTTTTGCGCAAGCGCTATTGCCGGAAGCGAGATGGATAGGACGAGCGTTCGTGCTACGACTTGTAATGCGGAAGCTTTCCGCCCAAAGCCCATCAGCTGACGCGCTCGATCCGTGCGCCAATTCCGCTGAGTTTCTCTTCGATGCGTTCGTAGCCGCGGTCGATGTGATAAACGCGATCGATGTAGGTTGTGTTCTCCGCCACAAGTGCCGCCAGCACTAGAGATGCACTGGCGCGCAAATCGGATGCCGTAACGGGGGCGCCGCTGAGCCGGGTTGGACCGGTCACGACCGCAAGATTGCCGTCCACGGCGATATTCGCCCCCATGCGCGACATCTCGCTGGCGTGAAGGTAACGGTTCTCAAAAATAGTCTCGCGGATATGCGAGACGCCCTCGGCCTGCGTTGCAAGCGCCATAAACTGGGCCTGCATGTCGGTGGCAAACCCGGGGTATTCCTCAGTAGTGACATCAGCAGCAACGAGTTTTTTCGCGGCCTTAACGCGTATCGCGTGGCTGCCTTCGCAGTGGATTTCGACGCCGCACTCTCTGAGCTTTTCGATGATCGCGCCCAGGTGGCTTGGGTCGCAATTTTCGAGAAGCAGTTCGCCCCCGGTGATCGCGCCTGCCACGAGAAACGTCCCAGCTTCGATTCGGTCGGGAATCACGGCGTGAGTGGCGCCCTCAAGGCGCTCGACGCCTTGAATACGCAAAGTTGAAGTGCCGCGGCCCTCGATTCTGGCGCCCATCTTGCCGAGCAGGTCGACGAGATCGGTGACTTCAGGCTCAAGGGCACAGTTTTCGAGAATCGTTTCGCCTTCGGCGAGCACCGCGGCGGTGAGAATGTTTTCGGTGCCGGTTACGGTAATTTTCGGGAAGCGATATGTGGCGCCGCGGAGTCGTTTGGCGCGAGCCTCGACGTAGCCATGATCAACTGAAATCTCAGCCCCCAATTTTTCGAGGCCCTGGATATGCCAATCTACCGGTCGCGCGCCGATAGCGCAGCCGCCGGGCATTGAAACGCGGGCATAGCCAAATCGGGCAACAAGCGGGCCGAGAGTTAGCACCGAAGCGCGCATCGTTTTGACGAGTTCGTAAGGGGCCTCGGCATGGGAAACGGCCTCCGCCTGGATGGTGAACTGACTGGGCGGAATGTCGGGGCTTTCAACGCGGCAGCGCATGTGTGCCAGAAGCTTGGCCATCGTAATGATGTCGCGGACCTTGGGGATGTTATAAAGATGCATCGGCTCATTCGTGAGGAGGCAAGCAGCCATCGCGGGGAGCGCGGCATTCTTTGCGCCGCTGATCTGAACTTTTCCTTCGAGCCTGCGACCGCCTTGGATTTTGAAACGGTCCACGCTACTTGCTCCTGCCCACTGTTTGAGCCTTCAACGCTTGGGACGCTGCGAGAGCCGCGCGCACGTTGCCTCCAGATTTCGCCAGCAAAGACTTGGCAACCCGCGCGCTCGCTCCAGTTTTCAGCATGATAAGAGCTGCCGGAAGATCGTGTCCGGTTTGCCGCAGAGCGCGTTGGGCCGCAGACGAATCCACACCGGTGGCTTCCTCGAGAATGCGCGCGCCGCGTCGCCGTAACTTCTTATTGGTGAGCGTCACACAAATCATCCAGTTGTCATACACGCGACCCAAGCGCACCATCGCAGTTGTTGAAAGCAAGTTCAGCACCATTTTCTGCGCCGTGCCTGCTTTCAGGCGTGTCGAGCCGGCGATCACTTCCGGGCCCGTCTTAGGAACAATCGCAATTTTAACTTTTCGAGCGAGTGCCGATCTCGGATTCGACGTGATCCCGATGGTAATGCTTCCGCGCCGCCGCGCGAACTCGATCGCGCCGAGAACATAAGGTGTCGTTCCGCTTGCCGCAAGCCCCACGACGACGTCCCGCTGCGAGACACCCCTTGTCGCGAGGTCACGGGCGCCACTCGTCGCGGAATCTTCAGCCTCTTCGTTTGCTCCGCGCATTGCCCTGGTGCCACCCGCAATCAGCGCCTGGACCGATTCGGCTCCCGTCCCGAATGTTGGGGGGCATTCAGCCGCGTCGAGGGCTGCAAGCCGGCCACTCGTTCCCGCTCCGACATAAAAAAGTTTGCCGCCATTTGAAAGCCTGTCAACGATGGCATCAACTGCGAGAGCGATTTTCGGCAGCTCTCGCCGAACCGCTGCTGCAATGCGTTCGTCTTCGCGATTGAGGATGCGAAGTACCTCGAGCGTCGATTTCCTATCGAGCCCGTGCGAGCGAGGATTTCTATCTTCGGTTCTGGATAACCTCAATCTGTACCTCAATGCGAACTTACAGTATACCGGTACACTCGGGTGCAGTGAGGCTGACAGGGGATAAGTTGCGCGACGGTGCAAGGAAGCTATCGAACGGCCGCGGGTGCTGAGGTAAAGCCCAAAGCCTCAAAAATTGCGTCATGCAGCTCGGGGCGTACCCGCCGGATCTTGATGTTGTCTACGGACGGATTGACGCGGTTGGTTAGCAGAATGATAAAAAGATTGCGTTCGGGATCTATCCACAGGGATGTGCCGGTAAATCCATAGTGGCCGAAAGCCCGCGCTGAGAAAAAACGACCTGTCGCGGCGGGATCAAGCGCTACATCCCAGCCCAGCGTACGCGCGGAATTGCCAATCGTCTGATGTGCGGTGAACTCGGAGATCGTCGCGCGCGATACGACCCGGTGATGCGCGTAAATGCCTCCATTCACAATCATCTGGGCGAAGATGGCGACGTCGCCGGCGGTCGAAAATAGACCCGCATCCCCTGCGATTCCGCCCATAGCCCAGGCATTCTGATCGTGGACTTCGCCTTGAATCAGGCGTTTGCGATAGCTCAGGTCATTCTCCGTGGGAGGAATGCTGGCGCGAAGCGCACGCGGCGGATTGAACAGAGAAGTCTTCATTCCGAGTGGTGAAAAGATTTCCTTTCGCGCGAATTCTGCCAGCGATTCACCCGTGAGGCGCTGGACGATTTCGCCGAGCAGGATGAATCCAAGATCGGAATACTCGATTTGCTTGCCAGGCTCATGAACGAGAGGTTCAGTCAGGACCAGCGCGAGGACGCCGTCATAGCCTTTGGCATTCTTATAGAAATCACGGTGTGCCGGAAGGCCGGAATCATGTAGCAGGAGCATTCGCGGGGTGACGCGCGCGCGCCACGCAGGATTTGGATCATTTTTTGCGGCAGTGCTCCACTCCGGCAGTAGTCGCGAGAGCGGCGCATCAAGATCGAGCCGTTTCTGTTGCACGAGAATCATCACGGATGTCGTCGTGACGATCGGCTTCGTTAGCGACGCAAGATCGTAAATCGTATCCGCCCGGACCGGCGCAGCTTTCGCATCGCGCGTAAACTTCCCGAATGGGTGTACAACGAGCTTGTTATCCAGACCCACCGCAAGAACTCCGCCCGGAAAGGCGCCATCGGCCACGGCCCGCTCGAGCAGCGTATAAGCTGGCGCAAGACGATTCGAGAGCACCTGAGGAGCCGCTTCCAGGGTCATCGAATTCGCCGCTACCTGAATTCCGTCGCCGCGCTTCACGGTATCGGGAACAGTTACTGGAATCCGGCCCTTGATCGCGGTTTGACCGAATAGTGCGTGAATGGCAGAGCGCTGCGACACATCGTTCGTCGAGAATTCGCCGATCCAGGTTTTTGCGCCAGGAAAGCTCGAAATCAGATAAGGACTGCCGAAAGCGAGCACGGCACATGGTTTCCCACTTGCGAGCATTTGATTCACGAACGCCCGCTGATCGTCCGGAAAGCCTACATTGCCCTTGCGATCGGCGACGCGAACAAACAGCGCAGCAATCGCAACGTCATAGGTATCGGGCGGTGGCAGCTTCAGCGTGCTGACATTGACGAATTGCGTATCAGCGCGAAGAGACTTGAGCGAATCCACTCGCCAGCGAATTTCGCTCTCGAGTGTAGCGCTAGGATACGCATCGGGGTCGGCTGAGAGTGAGACAAGCAGGACGCGCAGCGGTCGCGCAGCATTCAGAGGCACGAGATTCTCGGAGTTGCGTAGAAGAGTGACGCCGCGATCCGCGATAGCCTGTGCGTCATCAGCAAATTTGGGCAGCCCGAATTTCTGATTCAGCCGCGGGATATCAACGAGGCGATTCTTGTCGAGTCCGAGTCGCGCCTTTGCTTGAAGAATTCGCCTGACCGACTCATCGATTCGTTTCTCTGAAAGCCTTCCCGATTTAACGGCATTTTCAAGGCCCGCCAAGGCGGCGTCCGGTACTGGCGGCTGCAGGACGATATCTGCCCCGGCTTCGACTGCACGTACGGCAGCTTCGTCCGGAGGGTACATCGACGTTACGCCTCCCATGTCCATTGCGTCGGTAACGATTAGTCCGCGAAACTTCATCTCATCGCGCAAAAGGCCCGTCAGGATGTTGTGCGAAAGCGACGCCGGAACGGCAGCGTCCGGTTCGAGCGCGCGTACTGCCAGATGTCCAGGCATGATCGAGCTAACGCCAGCAGAAATTGCGGCGCGGAAAGGCACGAGCTCGTTATTCTCGAGTTCCTTACGGTCATCCGGAACAACCGGCAGCGAGAGATGCGAATCGGTCGTCACATCGCCATGGCCGGGGAAATGCTTTGCGGTCGCAAGTGCGCCATTTTCTTCGATCCCACGAATGAATTGCGCAGCGAAATCAGCCACTTGCCGCGGATCCTCGCTGAACGCGCGGATGTTGATGATGGGATTCCCAGGATTGTCATTCACATCGGCGTCGGGAGCGAAGATCCAGTGAATTCCAGCGGCACGGGCCTCAAGCGCGGTGTCCTTACCGGCTGTGTAGGCGAGTTGTGGGTCGTCTGTCGCGCCGATTGCCATCGCAGAAGGGAAGTTCGTTCCCTCATCGAGGCGCATACCGGTGCCGCTCTCAAAATCGGCGCCGATCAGGAGCGGTACTTTGGAATGAGCCTGAAGAGCATTCGTAATGACGGCTGTGGGATACACCTGACTGCGCTCAATTCCCAGCGGGCCGCGAATGGTGCCGAGGATGAACCCTCCAACGTGATTGTCCTCCACCTGATGAAGCAAATCCTTGTATGCCGGGCTTTCCGTGGACTCAAAAACGCCGAAATAGTAAGGCATCAGCATCTGGCCGAGTTTTTCGCGGACGGTCATTTTCCTCAAGGTGGATTCGACCCACACTGAACTGCCATTTGAGGCGCGAGTCTTCTTTGGCAAGGGCTTTTGGGAGCGGGCGGAAGGTGTCATGAGAAGGAGCAGCGCTATCGAGGAGGGCCCGAGTATTCGAAACGAAGCTCTTCGGGCGTTCCATGTTGACGACTGCATCCCGCGGCTGTATATAGCACACGGCTTCATGCGGCACAACCGAGCCTCCCAGCAGATGTTTCGTTTCCGTTTACTCTCATTTCTCCCGCTAATAGCCGGAGCGCTTTTTATTTTCGCGTTGAGTTCTGAGAAAAGGCCCGCCACACGCCCTCAAGCCTTCTTCGGCGACGATGACATTAAAACTAGCGATCACACGAAAACCGGTATTGATGTTCTGGAGGTGGAGAAATTCGCGCTGGTACGTGGCAAGCGAATAGGATTAATCACCAACCAGACGGGACTTGATTCGTACGGCCACCGGACGATTGATCTTCTCGCGCGCGCTGAGGGAGTAAATCTGATTGCGATTTTTAGTCCCGAACACGGGATCGCCGGCGTGGCAGACGCGTCGGTTTCCAATCAAGCGGATGCCCCGACGGGACTGCCGATCTATAGCCTGTACGGTGCCACACGACGGCCTACGAGCGAGATGCTTCGCGGCATTGACATGCTCGTATTTGACATTCAAGACGCTGGCGTGCGCTTCTACACGTACATTACGACGATGGCTTACTCAATGGAGGCGGCGGCCCAACAACACATCGCATTCGTCGTGCTCGATCGGCCCAACCCACTCGGCGGCGAAATTATTGAGGGCCCGGTGCTTGATCGTGACCGGACTTCCTTTGTCGGCTACTTTCCAATGCCCGTGCGGTACGCGATGACAATGGGTGAGCTGGCGCAGATGTTCAATTCCGAAAACAAAATCGGCGCTGACCTTCACGTGGTTGCGATGCAGGATTGGCACCGGCGCGATTTCTATGACATGACGGGACTTGCCTGGATCGCACCATCGCCGGCACTGCGCACTTTGCGTGAGAATTTTCTATACCCGGGCATCGAAATCCTGCAACCAGCAGGCGTCTCCGTGGGGCGAGGCACACCAACTCCGTTCGAGCTAGTTGGCGCGCCCTGGATTGATTCAACTGCGCTATTAACTGAGTTGAATAGCCGCCAGCTGAAAGGGGTGCGCTTCACGGCGGCAGAGTTTACTCCAACAAGTGGTCTCTACAGTGGGGCACTGTGCAAAGGAATCTCGATCGACTTGCAGGATCGCAGTATTTTCCGATCGGTTACGGCTGGTCTTCAGATTGCCTCAATTCTGCACAGCCTGTATCCCACGCAATTCCATGTGGAGAAAATGATCGAGCTTCTTGGCTCGCAATCCACGGTTGATAGACTCGCGCGCGGCGAGGACCCAAGGGAAATCGAAGCTGGATGGGCTGCTGATCTCGATAAATTTCGAACGATGCGTGAGAAGTATCTCTTGTACCATTGAACCGTGCGGATTTGTTCACTCCTGCCGTCAGCGACAGAAATTCTTTACGCTCTCGGTCTCGGTGATTCCGTTGTCGGGGTGACGCATGAATGTGACTATCCGCCGGAGGCGGGGAAGAAGCCGCAGCTGATTCGTCCGCGAGTCGATCCTCAAGCATCGCCCGCTGCAATCGATCGAGCAGTGACAGAGCTTGTTTCACGCGGCGAGAGCATCTACTCAGTGGATGCGGAGCTGCTTGCAGCACTCGCTCCTGAACTTATTATTACGCAGGATCTTTGTCACGTATGCGCGGCTTCGCCAGAGGATCTGGCTACCGCACTTACTCGTTTTCCGAAGAGGCCCAAAATTCTTTCTCTAACCCCTCATTCGCTTGCGGATGTGTGGGAAGATATTCGCAGAATTGGCGAGGCGACCGGCCGACGGCGAGATGCTCAGGGGTTGGCAATTACTCTCGCGCAAAGGGTTGCCGCAATTGAAATGAACGTTGCAGCCGCTCCCAGGCCGCGCGTCCTCTGCCTCGAATGGATGGATCCGTTTTACATCGCCGGGCATTGGGTTCCAGAAATGGTCGTGAAGGCTGGAGGCGAGGACGTATTAGGACGTGCGGGCGAGACGTCGTTTCGCGCGGCGGCGGAGCAAATCGCAGAAACCGCCGCTGAGATCATCCTTGTGATGCCGTGCGGATATTCCTCGCGGCGCGCGGCAGAGGAGTTCAATTCCAAAAGGCTGCCGTCGAGTTGGGATAACCTGCCTGCGATGCGCGACCGGCGCGTTTTTGCGGTTGATGCGAATAGTTACTTTTCGCGTCCGGGACCACGACTCGCAGATGGAGTCGAACTCCTCGCACACCTGTTTCATCCTCAACTCGTACCACCGAATGTCCCTGGTGAAGCGTTTCGGAAACTTTAGCGGCCTCGGGTGAGCCATTATCCCGTCGTCCGTTTGCTCCAATACCGATAAAAAATCAGACCTGTGCACATCAAAGCCAAGCCAATTGACGAACGCACCGGTCGCTGAATCCAAATACTGACGGTCAGCGCCATTGCGCCAATCACAAAAATCAGCGGAACTATCGGGTAGCCCCAAGTCTTGTAGGGCCGCGGCATATTAGGTTCCGAGCGGCGCAACCGGAAGAGCGCGACAACAGCCAAACCGTAGAAAATCCACCCGGCAAAAATGAAGAGGGAAGTGAGATCTTCGAATGTTCCCGTCAAAGCCATCACGCTTGCAAGACAGCACTGAAAAATTAACGCGTTGCCAGGAGTTCGAAATTTGGGATGGATCGATCCCGCGAACCGAAAAAAGATTCCGTCTCGCGCCATCGCGTAATCAACACGAGCGCCGCTGAGGACGGATGAGTTCAGAGTGCCGAGTGCGGAAATCACCATCGCCAGAGTGACCCACACTGCCGCGCCGCGACCCGCAAAGCTTTCCACGACATCCGATGCGACGTGTTGGGATGCTGCAACGACATCGAACGGTAGTGCGTAAAAGCAGACCGCGCTAAAAACGCTAAAGAGAACAATTACAAACGCAACTCCGCCAATCAGCGCGCGAGGAATGTTTCGACCGGGCTCCCTGATTTCCGAGCCAACCAGGTTCAGGTCTTCCCAGCCATCAAACACCCATAGCGCCGCGGCTAGCGCCGCCAGAAAACCCGTCGTCGTGCTCCAGGATAGCGAGGTCGGCCAAATCGGTTGGAAATTCGACGAGCGCCCGTGCGAGAGAAAGAACCCGAAGCCAATAATCGCGACGACCGAAGTGATTTTGATGATCGTGAGGCCGATCTGGACTTGTCCGCCCAGCCGGACGCCGAGATAGTTGATGCAGGTCAGCAGGATGAGCGCGAGAACCGCAAGTGGCTGTGCCCACGTAAATGCAAACTCGGAATGATGCCCAGAGAAAAAAGGCAATTGTACGTGGAGCGTATAAATCGGCGCAGCGATAGCCGGAAACAGAAAACCGACAAATCGCATCAAGCCGGCCGCAATTGATGCGGTGGATGACGGACGGCCGACGATTGAATGCGTCCATCCGAATAGAAATCCCCACACGGGGCCGAATCCGCGCCGCAGGTACGCGTACTCGCCGCCGGCTTCCGGTATTTCCGCTCCGAGTTCGGCGAAACTAAGGGCGCCAAACATCGACAGCACTCCGCCGACGATCCACGCCGCAAACACGACCGCTGTGGAACCAGCCTCGCGGGCCATCTCTGCCGGTTTCAGAAAAATTCCAGTCCCGATCATCGTGCCAACGACGATCGCAGCGGCAGCCCAAGCGCCAAGCCCACGAATCAATTCGAGGCGCTGAGTCGGCTTCGTTTCTGCAGAAATGATGATAAATTTCTCCGTTGGTCCGTAGAATTGTTCCGTAACGACTGATGCCTAACCTGATGGCGAGTTCAACGCCGGCCGTGTCGTGCCGTCGGCGGCGATACTTGCAATCCCACCCACGAAGTAGGTAATGATAGTGCCGACGAAAACGTACCAAGTCCACGCAAGCACCGTAAACCGTGCAACGCAGAGCATAGACACCAACCCGACAGCGAAGCCCACGAGCGCTCCAGCTTGATTTGCACGCCTGTTCCACGTACCGAGCAAAAATATGCCCAGCAAAGCCCCGTATGTAATCGAAGAAATTGTGAGACCAGCCACTAAGACTGGCCCCCAATGAATCAACCCGAGTAGCGCTAGAATCACGCCCCAGACACACGTCATAATCCGCGAGCGCCCCAGCGGCTGCGTTCCCTGGTCGGTTCGCCGTTTTCCGAGGTCTATGATGCTGGAGGAAGCCAGCGAGTTCAACGAACCACTGGCGTTTGACATCGCGATCGCAAAAATTGAAGCCAGAACGAGCCCCGTAAGTCCTACAGGCATATGGTGAACGACGAATTGAGGGTAAAGACGATCGGGGTCATTGCCGGGATTCTGCAGTGCTCCGTGTTGAGCAAATACGAACAGCATCACGCCCAGCACAAGGAACAGGGAAAATTGCACGAATACGATCACGCCGCTGGCAAGCAACGCTGTCTTGCTGTCCTTCTCATTCCGCGCCGCCAGCAATCGCTGGACGAGTGTTTGATCCGTCCCGTGACTCGCCATCGTGAGAAACGTACCGCCGAGAATGCCGGCCCAGAACGTGTAGCTCTTTGTGAGGCTGAACGCAAAGTCAAAAATCGTGAGCTTGCCGCCCGCCGCAGCCGCCACCCGGGTAACTTCCAGCCAGCCACCTGGAATCTTGTGGAGCAGTAGCAAGAATGCCGCCACCGAACCCGTAAGGTAGAGCGCGAATTGGATCACGTCGGTCCAGATCACAGCGCGCATCCCGCCTTCAAACGTATAGAACAAAGTGAGCACCGCGATAATCAAGATTGAGATTCGTTCGCCCGTCCCGAACGCGACGCTCACGACCTTTCCGATGGCCGATATTCGCACGCCCTCCGCGAGCGCGCGAGTGACCAGGAACACCACTGCTGCCGCCGACCGCATTCGCGTCCCAAATCTCTTCTCGAGAAGCTGGTAAGCCGTGTAGAATTCGCCTTGGAAATACTGCGGGATCAATACAACACACAGAATCACGCGCGCGACAAGATAGCCCAGCACAATTTGCAAGAATCCGAGGTTTCCGCCGTAAGCAATGCCGGGAGTGCTGATAATTGTGAGTGTCGAGGTCTCGGTGGCGACGATGGAGCATGCAATCGCCCACCAGGGCGCTGTCCGCCCGCCAAGAAAATAGTCGCGCAGACTGTTTTGACCGCGCCGGAAATACGTGCCGAAAAGCGTGATGCCCGCAAGGTAGAGAACGAGGATAGCGAGATCGATTGGGCTGATTTGCATCGCGCCCGTTTCTCACGAAGGCCAGCGGGTCGCGCGATGCTAACTGCCGTCTTCGAAGCCTGTCAAGTACAGCGAGGATGAATGTCTGAAAAAAAACACGCCAACACAGAATACTTCCTGGGGCTTGACGGCGGCGGGACGAAAACGGATTGCGTACTAGTCGATGGTTCCGGTAAGACTCTCGCTCGTTCAACGGCAGGCCCATCGAATCCGATTCGCGCTGGCTACGCGAAGGCGTGGTTCACCCTCAGCGACGCAGCTGATGTGGTGCTCGAGCATCAGCACATCAAAGCCGGAGATATTCGCGGCATTTACGCAGGCATCGGCGGAGCGGGAAGAGATGTGGTGGCAAGGCGGATCGGTACTTTCCTTGAGAATGCATTTCCCGAGGCGGCGGTAACAGTTACGACAGACTTGGCCATTACCCTGCAAGCGGCAGTAGGCGACGGCGAAGGTCTCGTGCTGATTATCAGCACAGGCTCTGCCGCATACGGGCGTGGAACTGGCGGCGAGACAGCGCGAGCAGGTGGCCGCGGGCCTTGGTTTAGCGACGAGGGCAGCGCCTTTGACATCGGAAGGCGGGCGCTTGCCGCTGTGGTCCGCGCGGAAGAAAATCGTGGCCCAAAGACAGAGCTTTCTGAACGGGTTCTCAAGTGGCTGGGTTGCTCGGAATGGAACCGAGTCTTGGATTGGGTTGTGAAGAATCCGGACGATGTATTTCCCCGAATTTTTCCATTGGTCTCCGAGTTGGGAGATAAGGGCGATCCGATTTGCGAGGCGATTCTGTCGAACGCGGCTGAATCCCTTACGGAACTCGTCTCCAGTGTCCTGTCGCGATTGAATCTGGATGATTGTGGGATTCCCATTGCGAAAGCCGGCGGCGCCGTCGGTCGGAGTAGATTTTTTGATGCTGCGATCGATGAAGGACTGAACCGCATAGCTCCCCGCGCGAAGTTGATTCCGCTTGCGATGAAACCAGCGGAGGCCGCAGCTCAGCTAGCGATTCGCTCGGGGCGCCGTAAGGCCCATGCCGGATGACCCCGTCCTGGCCGACCAGCACGCGAGGTCAGCCAGTGCCGAAGAAATAAAAGTTCTGGTCCACGATGCCAATGAAGCGACTCTACTTGCGCTACTCGAGAATCCGAATTTCGGCGAGCCTGGCGTTATTCACCTTCTTGAACGTCTAGATCTCTCTTCGAAACTCCTATCCGCTGTTGCGGTTGCAGGAAAATGGACTTCGAGCGAACACGTTCGTCTGCGCCTTGCTAGGCATCCTCACACTCCGAGACGCATCGCGTTGGCTCTTCTGCGTCAGCTATTTCTCTTCGATTTGGTGAGTGTGAGTTTGCAGCCATCCGCCCCGGCGGACGTACGGCGAGCGGCCGAGGGAATAATTCTCACCCGAATCCCTCATCTGCCCGTAGGAGAGAAATTAACTTTGGCGCGGCGCGGGCCATCAAGAATTGCAGGGGCCGTGTTGGCGGAAGGACATCCACAGGCAATCAAGTTGGCCCTCGGCAATGGCTTTCTTACCGAAAGCCAGGTATTGAAGATACTTGCGAAGCCAGACGTGCCTGAGCGGGTAGTGACCGCGATTGCGCAACACTCGAAATGGTCTTGCCAGTACAATGTCCGGCTTGGATTGATGCGCAACGCTCACACACCGGTGCCCGTTGTTTTGGCAATGCTCCCAAATCTTACGATCCGTGATCTAAAGGAAATTGCAAAGCACGAGCCCTTGGCGCCACATCTGAAGAAGTACATCCAAGGAGAATTAAATCGGCGATCGACAGGGGAGCGGGATAATCTAGACTAATCGCGCGCAGCAGGATGCACGGAAACTCCATGGCTAAGAAATCGAGACAGATGCGCTGGATCGTGGTGCTTGGCGGTATCGCCTTCTTTGGCGTGCTCCTCTACTCCACCTTGCAGCAGACACAAAAGGAATACGAAGTTTGTGTAAACTTTAAAGACCGTTCGCATTGCTCTACCGCGCGTGGTTCCACCTCCGAAGAAGCGATTCGAAGCGCCCGAGACATCGATTGCGGATTAATCACCAACGGCCGCGACGAACTCATGGCTTGTAACGACGTTCAGCCCGCGAGTGTCCGCCAAGTCAAGTAGCCGACCGACTCCGGCGACGCTACTTCTTGGCGAGCTTCAGCGCGACAGGCGTTCCAAGCATCCTCAAGTAGGTCATCAATTGAGCGCGATGATGAATCTCGTGCTCGTTGATCCCGAATAGGATCACGGCAACCTTCCGGCGAAAGCCAAGCTCGGCATGGGTTCGTTCCTCATCAAAAGCAGATTCGGGCAAGGCGGCCACAGCTTTGATAGTTTCCGCGTGCACTCGCTCGAGGTTCTTCAATTCGTCTTCAAGCGAGCCGGGAGAGCCCATCACGGCGTGCAGTCCTTTCGGCACGCGAATCTCGTAATACCCGAAATCACCATCAAGTGCACACCGTCGCACGCCTTCTTCAGACACCCACAAGTGCCGCAACAATTCCCCTACGGTCAGCGCCCCGTTTTCCGGCTTCCAGCCCATGTCCTCCGGACGAATCATGCCAAATACGTCCCGGCTACGGGCCCGTATGGCTTCCTTCTGCTTTAGAAAAAATTGCGGCAGCGTCATTTTGCGATTATACGTCAGCCATCACCAGGATTTCTGGTGTCTAATTTAAGGGCGTGGGCGTGTGCCTGAATTGACAGTTCATAAGGCACCGCTTAGCATGAATTATTGTTGGGGTCAGCGCGGACATAAACATGACGCGGTGTTTGAACTGTGGAGCGGATCGGAACGCGGATGTCTGTGAAGCTTGTGGGCTAGGCTCGGCGGCTGCTGAATTTTCGCTTCGCAGCAAACTATTGAATCGCACTGCGCTTTTCCTGCTCGGTGCAATCGCATTTGTCGCGGCGAGCGGACGCTATCCTGCCCTCGATCTCGATGGGATCCTTATTTTCATCGGCGTGCTGTTCTTTTTGACGCTCGGAGTAGCAATTTGGGTGGAGCGACGCGCGCTCCGGCACGCTGAGGTCGAGGCCTTAAAGCGGGTATATTACGGGCTGATACCGATTCCTTGGCTACTAGCACTGTTGCTCTTGGCAAATGGTGCGCTTGACCACACGCCGCCGCATATCGAAACTGCGCGAGTAGTTGGCAAGTTCGCGATGCGCGGACCGGTTCCAAGCCGCAGACTCATCGTCAATTCCTGGCGCGAAGACCGGCGCTTCGAGCGCGTCCCTGTAGACCCAAGCGATTTTGACCGCTTCGCAACGGGCGACGTTGTTGAAGTGCACGTTGAGGGAGGACTGGTTGGAATCCCGTGGGTCTCAGGCGTTTCGCGGCCTTGAGTGCCAGCAGTCGCCCACGACTAAATTCTCGCCGGATTCTCTCGTTTGATGAATTCGCCCGCTCCGACCTTTCCCACGAATTTGCCATTCTCGATGAGTGTACGACCGCGGGACAGCACGACTTTCGGCGCGCCTTTTACCCGGATGCCTTCGAACATCGAGTAATCCACGCGCATGTGGTGAGTCTTCGCGCTGATTACATGCTCCGCGTCTGGGTCAAACACCACGATGTCAGCATCTGAACCAATTGCAATCGTGCCCTTGCGAGGATAGAGACCAAAGAGCTTCGCCGGCGCGGTCGAAACGAGCTGCACGAAACGATTTGGCGAAAAACGGTTCCCGTGCACGCCGCCGCTATACACCAGGCTCAGCCTGTGCTCAATTCCAGGGCCACCATTCGGAATCTTGGTGAAATCATCTTTTCCCAGTTCTTTCTGTTCCTTGAAGCAGAATGGGCAATGATCCGTTGAGACCACCTGCAGATCGTCCTGCGCGAGCCCCTGCCACAACTTTTCCTGGTGCCACTTTTCGCGAAGAGGTGGAGTAAAGACGTATTTCGCGCCCTCGAATCCTGGAGCATCCATGTTTTCTAGTGAAAGATAGAGATACTGCGGACACGTTTCCGCGTAGGCTCTCAATCCGCGATCGCGTGCCTCGCGGACTTTCTCGAGCGCGTCATTACACGACAAGTGCACGATGTAAACGGGCGCACCCGCCATCTCCGCAAGCGCGATGGCACGCGACGTTGCTTCCGCCTCGGCTGTGGTCGGGCGCGTCAGCGCATGATATTTCGGAGCTCGCTTTCCTTCGGCCAGTGCGCGCTGCACGATTACATCGATTGCGCCGCCGTTCTCTGCGTGCATGCAGATCATGCCGCCGAAGTCCGCAGCGGCAGACATCGCGCGAAAGATCGAAGCATCGTCAAGCATGAACACGCCGGGGTAGGCCATAAACAGCTTGAAAGTCGGCACGCCCTCGTGAACCAGCGTCTTCATCTCCTGCAGTTGCGCGTCGGGCAAATCCGTGATGATGCAGTGAAACGCGTAGTCGATCACAGCCTTGCCGTCGGCCTTTTTCATCCAGGTCTCAAAGGCTTGATGGAGAGTTTGCCCTTTGTATTGAATTGCGAAGTCGATCAGGGTGGTCGTGCCACCGTGCGCTGCCGCCACCGTCCCCGATTCAAAGTCATCGGCGCTCTTCGTGCCGCCGAACGGCATATCAAGGTGTGTGTGGACGTCGATTCCGCCAGGCATCACATAACAATGGGTAGCGTCAATAATTTTGCCCGCATTTTCCGTTGGCAAATCTTTGGCGATTGCCACGATTCGGCCACCAACAATGCCCACATCGCTTGCATAGGTGTCGGTTGCAGTAACAACCGTACCGTTACGAATCACCGTATCGAAGCGCATGGATCGTGGCCTCCTCGTGTTCCCCGCAGGGCGAGTAGCTTACACCGCTTTCCGACGCATTGGCATCTCACAGAGAGGTGGATTCCTGGGTGCGCTACCAAGAGACCACTCCTTACTAGTCCGCATCAATATCAGGAAGGAAGATGGAGACATCCTGTAACAATGGCACTAGAATGGCCTCTTTCCGAAATCTGATATTCTCACGAAATAATTTTATGAACCTACGCGAGTCAGCTCCGGCGCTTTCGGCTGAACAATACGAAAAGAACTTTGCTGAGCTCGTGCCACCGATGACGCCGAGTCAGGCGGCCATCGAGTCGGCCCGATGCCTTTATTGCTTTGATGCGCCCTGCATTCACGCGTGTCCTACTCATATCGATGTCCCGACCTTCATCAAGAAAATTAGCACCGGTAACCTGCGAGGGTCGGCGCGTGTGATTCTGGAAGCGAACATTTTGGGGGCAAGTTGCGGACGCGTCTGCCCTACAGAAGTGTTGTGCGAAGGCGCGTGCGTAATGCACGAAAAAGGGCAGAAGCCGATCGAGATCGGCCGCTTGCAGCGGCACGCCGTTGATTACGTGCTCGATCGCAAGATTCAGCTTTTCCACGCCGGTACGCCCAACGGGAAACGCGTTGCCTGCATTGGCGCCGGTCCAGCCTCGCTTGCGTGTGCCGCCGAGCTTGCACAAGCCGGCTACCAGGTAACCATCTTTGATCGCAATACCGTACCGGGCGGCCTGAATACTTATGGAATTGCCGCTTACAAGCTGCGGGCCGACGATTCGCTTCGCGAGGTAGAACCGATACGCAAGCTCGGCGTCGAGTTTCGGCAGAATGCCGAAATCGGGCATGACCTTCCGTTCAGGCGGCTCGAAAATGACTATGACGCGATCTTTATCGGTGTTGGCTTGGGCGAAACGTGGGATCTCGCTCTGCCCGGTGAAAACCTGGTCGGCGTCTGCGGTGCAATGGAATTTATTGAAGCCACCAAACTACGCTCGTTCGCCGAAGTAAAGGTGGGCCGACGAATTGCCTGTATCGGAGCAGGGAACACAGCGATCGACGTTGTCACCGCCGCAAAGCGGCTCGGTTCAGAATCGGTTCACTTGATTTATCGGCGCGGCGAAAAGGAAATGCCGGCATTCCGTTACGAGTACGACCTTGCGAAACTGGACGGCATTCTTTTCCACTGGTACACCCAGCCAGTTCGGATTCTCGATGCAGAGGGCAAAGTTACGGGGATCGAATGCCTGCGGACTCGGCTCGAGCAAGGAAACGGGCGAGAGCGCGGGAAAGTGGTGCCGATTCCCGGCAGCGAATTCAAGATCGATGTGGACATGGTCGTCCGCGCCATTGGCCAAAAACCTGTGACCGATTTGTTCCGCACCATTGCGGGCATCGAAGTCCATGACAACGGAACGATTGCCATAAACGACAAATATCACACAGGCGCGCAGAAGTATTTCGCGGGGGGCGACTGTACGAATGGTGGCAAAGAAGTAGTCGACGCGGTTGCGGAAGGCAAAGCAGCAGCACAAAGTATCGATGCATGGCTGGGCGCACCCCGTGCGAGGAATTGAGTTTCTGTGCAGCTTCCCGAAAGCCTCACCGACCGGCTGCCCTTACTAGAGGCTCTTGAGACCGATTGGGATCCGATTCCTCGCTGGGCCTTGGTGGCTTGGTCGGGATTTTACTTTCTGTTTCTCTATCAGGCGGCACGAGGCAATGGCTTTCTACTGCTCATGGACGGGGTTTTTGTTCCGATTCACGAGGGTGGGCATCTGCTGTTCCGGTTCTTCGGAGAATTTCTGAATATCGCAGGCGGCACGCTGCTGCAACTCGGTGTGCCGATCGCGTTGGCGATCTACTTTCTGTTCCAGCGGCAGGCGCAGGGAGTTGCCTTCTGCATGTTTTTCTTTTTTGAGCAGTTTTTGCCGATTGCTACGTACATGGCGGATGCTCGAGCGCAAGATTTGCCGCTCTTAACAATCGGCGATGGCGATTACGTAATTCACGATTGGAACTATCTGTTCGGCAAATTTGGCGTATTGCAGCATGATGTTCAGATCGCGGGAGCGGTTCGCTTCCTGGGCTGGATTGGTATGCTAGGTGTAGTCGGCTGGCTGATCTGGCGCGGCGTGAAGGACGTAAGTCGTTCGACGCAAGTGGTTACGAGGTGAGAGATGGCTGATTTGCGTGTGAAACTGTGCGGCGTTGAATCGCCGAACCCCTTCTGGCTCGCTTCCGGGCCCCCCACAAACACCGGCGACCAGGTGATGCGCGCATTCGACGCCGGATGGGGCGGCGCCGTCTGGAAGACGATTGGCGAACCCATTCAAAACACATCGTCACGCTACGCGTCGATCGATTTGAACGGCGTAAAGATGATGGGCCTCAACAACATCGAACTCATCAGCGACCGCTCTATCGAAGTGAACCTCCACGAAATCACGGAAGTAAAAAAGCGCTATCCGAAGCACCTTGTAATCGCATCGCTGATGGTCGAATCAAAGCGGGAAACATGGCACGACATCGTTCGCCGCGCCGAAGACGCAGGTTCCGACATGCTCGAACTGAATTTCGGCTGTCCGCACGGAATGAGCGAGCGCGGAATGGGCGCAGCCGTCGGCCAGGTCCCGGAATACACGGAAATGATTACGTCGTGGGCCAAGGAAGTTGCAAAGACTCCAGTGATTTCAAAATTGACGCCCAACGTCACAGACATCACACACATTGCGCTTGCCGCTCAACGCGGAGGCGCCGACGCTGTAAGCTTGATCAACACGATTAATTCGCTTATGAGCGTGAATCTTGAGACGTTCGCGCCAACTCCAAACGTGGCAGGCAAATCCTCGCACGGCGGCTATTGTGGCCCAGCTGTTAAACCCATCGCCCTGCATCTCGTTTCGAGCGTCGCCAAGAAAGTGAAGATTCCAATCGTCGGAATCGGGGGTATAGGTAACTGGATTGACGCGGCAGAACACATCGCGCTGGGCGCCTCAACCGTTCAGGTCTGCACCGCTGCAATGCACTACGGTTTCCGCATCGTTGAGGATATGGCCGACGGCCTGACCGCCTACATGGACGACCACGGCTATCGCTCGATCGACGATTTTCGCGGCCGCGCCGTGGCGAACGTGTTGGACTGGGGCGATCTGGATCTCAACTACAAAATCGTCGCCAAGATTCATACCGAACTCTGCATCGGCTGCCAGCTCTGCTACGTGGCCTGTGAAGACGGTGCGCACCAGTGCATCGAACGCGCGTCCGCCAAAAATGGAAACGGCAAGCACAACGCAAACGGAATGGACGTTCATGTGCCTCGCATCATCGAAGAGGAATGCGTCGGTTGTAACTTGTGTGCGCTCGTGTGTCCGGTGGACGGCTGCATCACGATGCTGCAGATTGATAACGGCCTGCCGCCGATGTCCTGGAAACAAAAGACGGCAGGCGCAGTGGGCCCCGCCACGCCGCACGCCTGAATCGTCAGTAAAAAGCCCGCAGGTCCACCGGATGCGGCAGCATTATTTCAAGTGCGCGTCCGTAGTCGTTCAGGGTCAGCTTAATGCGCTCGGCAGGCCCGACGTCGCGCTCGATCCAGTCCTTCGTCGGAACCAATCGGTCGCTGGTGAAGAGATCCCCGCTTTCGAAGTCAGGTCCTTGCGCTTGCAAATCGCTCGGCAGCACTTGATATACGGTCTTTGCTTTGATATCCAGCGCAAGCCACCGGTGCCCGAGCAAGATTAAGACGAGATTCGGTTTTTTTTGCGATTTATCCGGTTGGTAGACAGCCGTCTTTAGCGGTTGCTTATCATCAAGGTGCACCTGGCCACGGTCGATCGGCTTCCAGTGAATACGTCCATCATCTTTGGCACCTGCAGAAAACGCGATACAGAAGATCAGGCAAACGAAACTATACGTGCGCCACACTTGCCCGCCGGTCAGTAGATGCTCGATTCGCGTTTGCGTCCAGTGTAGTCGATATACACGATTTTGAGGTCCGTGTAGAAATCGAGCGCTGTGTTGCCCACTTCCTTCGGGCCAACGCTTGTCGCTTTGGTGCCGCCGAAAGGAACATGTGCCTCGCCACCAACCGTCGGCGAATTCACGTGCGTCATGCCGGTTTGAATCTTGTCGACGAACTCGAAGATCTTGTTCGAGTCAGTCGAATAAATTGCACTCGTGAGGCCATATCGGACGGAGTTGGCCACGTCCACAGCCTCGTCAAAGTCTTTCACGCGAATCACGCTCAGCACCGGCCCAAAGATTTCATCCTGCGCGATGGCGCTATCGGGCCCTACATGATCAAACACAGTAGGCGAAACAAACCACCCCTTGTCGTACTTCGGCCCTCTCAATCGCTCGCCACCACAAAGCAGCTTCCCTTCATTCTTGCCGATATCGATATAGCGGAGCACGGTGTTCATCTGCGATTCGTCAACCGATGGCCCCATCTCGACGCCAGGCTCAAGACCATCGCCCACTGAGAATTTCTTAGCGCGCTCGACGAGCATAGCCACGAACTGATCGGCGACCTTCTCTTCGATCACCACGCGGCTCGTAGCCGTGCAACGCTGCCCCGTAGAAGCAAATGCACCAAACAGCGTCGATTCCATCGCGAGGTGCAGATCAGCGTCCGAAAGAACCACGATTGGATTCTTCCCGCCCATCTCGCACTGGCACTTCTTGAGCTGAAGCGCACCAGTTGCATAGAGCTGGCTGCCCACCTCGTTCGAACCCGTAAAGGAAAGCCCGTGAACGTGAGGATTTTGAACCAGCTCATCGCCCGTATCGCGGCCCGAGCCCATCACCAGATTCAGAACGCCAGGAGGCAGCCCCGCCTGCTCGAAAATCTCTACAACTTTCATCGCGGTGAGCGGCGTCAAAGTCGCCGGCTTGAATACCACCGTATTGCCGCACACCAGCGCGGGCGCAATTTTCCACACAGGAATCGCCACCGGAAAATTCCACGGCGTGATCGCGCCTACCACACCGAGCGGCTGGCGAATCGTATACGAGAAATTCTTCGGCAATTCACTCGGCAGCGTTTCGCCATTCAGGCGCCGCGCTTCACCAGCCATGAATTCAGTGATGTTGATGGAGCGCTGCACTTCGCCAAGCGAATCTTTCAGTGCCTTCCCCTCTTCGCGCGTCAGCAGCCGGGCCAGCTCGTCTTTCTGTTCTTCCATAATTCGCACTGCTTTGAACAGGATTTTCCCGCGCGCAGGAGCAGGCGTATCCCGCCAAGCGGGGAAAGCCATCTTCGCGGCCGCGATTGCCTCCTTCATCTCTTCGCGCGTCGAAAGCGGAATGCGCGCAACCACTTCGTCAGTATTTGCCGGATTGCGTCGTTCCACGATCTTCGGCGATTTCGATTCCACCCATTCGCCGTTAATGTAATTCCTGCAAAGCGTCGTTATTTCTGTCGCCGTCGCCATGATCGCTTTTCCTTAAATAATCCTAAGAAATATTATATCCGCACTTCACTGAAACTCTTGTCGAGCAGGCGGATACCTTCATCCACGTCTGCTTTTGAAATGTTCATCGGCGGAGCCATGCGAATCGTGTTGCCTAGCAGGCCCCCTTTGCCGATCAGAAGTCCATTCTTGCGCGCCGCCTCCATCACTTGCGTGGCCTCTTGCGCGGCGGGTTCTTTCGTCTGGCGATCCTTCACGAGTTCCAGAGCCTGCATCATGCCCATTCCGCGCACATCGCCTATCAGCGAATATTTGTCCTGCAACTCCTCAAGCTTTTTGCGGAAATAGCCGCCCACCACAAAAGTATTCTCCCGCAGATTCTCTTCCTCGATCACTTCAATCACCGCGCGAACCGCCACGGAAGTAACCGGATTCCCGCCAAAGGTCGAAATCGTGAGACCCTGGAATTTATCGGCAAGCTCGGCCGTGGTGATCGTCAAACCTACGGGCACTCCATTTCCCATGCTTTTCGCTGACGTGATGATGTCCGGCGTCACTTCCCACTGCTCGATGCCCCACCATTTCTTACCCGTACGGCCCCACCCGGTCTGCACCTCGTCGGCGATGAACAGCCCGCCATAATTTTTCACAATGCGATACACGATCTTGAAATATTCCGGTGGTGGAGTGATGAAGCCGCCGACGCCTTGAATCGGTTCCGCGATGAACGCAGCAATCGAACCACCCGTCGTGGTCTGAATTGTACTTTCAACGTCGTTCGCGCAAGCCACGCCGCATTCGGGATACTTCAAATGCAGGGGACAACGGTAGCAGTAGGGATTCACGGCGTGCGATACACCTACACTGATGACGCCCGACTTGCGCCAGGGCGCCTGCGCCGTAACGGACTTTGCCAGCGCAGAACCGCCCGAATAGGCGTGGCGCAAAGAAACAACGTCATAGCTCGGACTAATCATGCGCGAAAGAAGAAGCGCCGCTTCATTCGCTTCCGTGCCGGAGCTGGTAAAAAAGCTCTTCTGCAATTTCCCCGGAGTGATCTGCGACAGCTTCTCCGCCAGCGCAACCATGTGCTCGTTGGGAAATAGAGTAGAAGTGTGCTGGAGCTTGTCTACCTGTTCTTTGATTTTCGAGGTCACCTTCGGATTGCAGTGGCCCACGCCTATGGTCACAATGCCGCCAAAAAAGTCCAGGTACTTGTTGCCTTCAATATCCCAGAGATACTGCATCGAAGCGTGGTCGGCAACGAGCGGCTTTTGGTAGTAGTTCGTGACCGCCGGCCAAATGAATTCTTTATGCTTGCGGACGATTTCGTCAGATCGTGTTTCAGTCATCTTGGGCGTGGTCGTCATTCAGTTTGTCCATTCTCCAGGTGCAACTCTCTGGAACGTTCCTCAATTGGCTGCATCTGCTCGCGCTTGTGCCTGTGTGCGGGAAATCTCGCCATACGACTCCGGCCGGCGATCTCGAAAAAATTGCCAGGTGGCGCGCACCTGTGCGATTTCCTCCAGGTCAATGTCGTGCGTGAGCAGCTCGTCCTTGTCGCGGCTTGCCTGCGCAATAATCTTGCCGCGCGGATTGCAGAAATAGCTTTTTCCGTAGAATTCCCCGATGTTCCAGGGCGCCTCTTTTCCCACGCGATTGATTGCGCCCACGAAATAACCGTTGGCAGCAGCGTGCGCGGGCTGTTCGAGCTCCCAAAGGTACTCACTCAGGCCGGCAACCGTCGCTGAGGGGTTGAATACAATCTCCGCGCCATTCAGTCCGAGAATCCGCGCACCCTCAGGGAAATGACGGTCGTAGCAAATATAAACGCCGACCCGCGCAAATTTCGTATCGAAAACAACGTATCCGGTGTTGCCCGGCGTGAAATAAAATTTCTCCCAGAACCCCGGAGCGACCTGCGGAATGTGGTGCTTGCGGTATTTCCCGAGATATTTGCCATCCGCGTCGATTACGGCGGCAGTGTTGAAGAAGAAGCCGGTCATCTCGCGCTCGTAAATCGGAACAACCAATCACCATCCCGTGTTTCTTGGCCAGCTTTTTCATGCGCTCGGTGGTTGGACCGTCGGGAATCGGTTCGGTGAGCTCGTGCCATCGGATTTGCTGCTCGGCGCAAAAGTACGGGCCGTTGAAAAGCTCCTGGAGGCAAAGAATTTGAGTCTTCTTCTTGGCGGCAGCTTCGATCAGCTTCTCCGTCTTGTCCAGCATCTTCTTGCTGATGTCCTTAATCGCGTATTTCTCGGGCGACCACTCGCAGTGAGTTTGAATGAGTCCACAGCGCACGAGTCGAGCCATCAGCACCTCCCGCCAGTGTGCTTCACAAAACCAAAATGAAATTCGAAGAGCAAGTTTACCCCGCGGTGTGCAACGCGGCAAGCAACAGCGCAGCAATTCTGTTGAGCCGGGAAGAAGCAGCCTCGACGGATTTCAGCCGTTAAAAAACAGCGCGCCGTCTCCTGCTTCCCGTATAATCCGGCGGGCGGACGAGTGGTGCGAATTCTGCAAAACACATTGCGCGGGTTGGGACGTATCTTTCCCGATTGCATCACGTTGAGCCAGGCCATCGCCTTCAACATGTTCCTCGCCTTTTTCCCGGTATTGCTGTTTCTTCTCGGCGTCTTGAGCAGCACAGCTTATTTTCACAACGCCGTTCGCGAAATTCCCCAAAGGCTTACAACAATCCTGCCGCCCGGCAGCGATCAGATTGTCGTGCAGTATTTCGTTCGTAGAGGGCTCCATCCGCTGAAGTGGATGGCGCTCGGGCTGGCTGGCGCGTTGCTTGCTGGCTCTCAGGTGATGGTCGGTTTTATCGAGGGATTCCGCCTCATTGAAGGTGATCTTCTCCGCCTCTCGTTTTGGCGACTTTATCTTCGCTCTACAATTTTGCTGAGCCTGACGTCCGCTCCATTTCTCGCCGTGGTCGTCCTTACGGTCTTCGGCAAGCAAGCCCGCGGATGGCTCATCAAACGCATCGGGCTATCAACTCTGATTCATGCCCTCGGCTTCGCAGCCTATGTGGCAATCGTATTTCTCTTGGCCATGTGCGTCCTGGTAGTGATGTATCGCTTCGGGCGGCCGGGAGAGCGAAGCTATAGGGAGGTGCTGCCTGGCGCACTGGTAGCCACGGTGCTCTGGTGGGCTGCCGACATTTCTTTCGGTTTTTACGTGCGAAAGATGCCTTACGACGCTGTCTACGGCGGCCTGGCTGCTGCGATTGGCTTGCTTCTATGGATGTACCTGACCGCGATCGTTGTGTTGGTCGGGGCAGCGTATAACGCGGAGGCACGAGAATCGCTGCAGAGTGCATCATAAGGGATTGAGGATATGGGAGCGAGCAACTTGAAATCGCATGCTGCGATCGCCAATCGATACGCAGCGATTCCGATCCTTCAGGACGAAATGCGATGACTGAAATGCGAGTCGAGTGCTATTCGGGCTATCGCGCCGACGAGCGGCCGCTTCGATTCGTTTTCCACGGGCACGAATACGAAGTCCAGGATTTGGACGGCCAGTGGTACTCGCCGGACGCGACCTATTTCCGAGTGCGCGCCCAAGATGGGAACTTCTATGTCTTACGCCACGATATTGGACAGGATTCGTGGACGCCTCGACGGCTTTCGCGCCGCTCGGCACGACCCTGATTCATCCTCGCTCTGACGCCTCAATGACTCTGACTTAAACCAGAATCGGATTTCCTGCAACGCCGCGAGCGGTACGCGCCAGTTGTAACCTAAGCCACAAGCGGCTTTCACTCGCCATCTGCACCGACGCGCCGATATAATCGATCTAAGTCCCACTTTTAATGCAACTTTTGCACCGCGACTGGGGTTCGTATTAAGGGATCTAGCCGGGAGCTTTGTCTCCCGAGGGGCACTGGATTAACGATGGTAAGCCGACGACCTGACCGATTGCGGCATGCGCGTCCACGCATTGAAAGCGTGGCGGTCGGCAGCCTATGTCTCGCCGCTGCAATGATTTTCACCGCAATCGCGCCTCAATCCAGCGCCGACAAGGTAAAGAAATCAGCCGCGCCCACCGCGATACCACTCGACAAGAAATTCAAGGGCGCGCTTGCCAATCACCGAGCTCACGGCAGACCAAGCCACTCTGCATGCGCTCAACCGCCTGGGATACGGCCCGCGTCCCGGCGACGTCGAACGAATCCATCAAATGGGCCTCGAGAAGTGGATTGACCAGCAGTTGCATCCCGAACGCATCGATGACGCAGCGCTCGACCAGCGGCTCGATCAGTATTCCACGTTGAACCAGTCATCAACGAAGCTTCTCGACGAGTTTCCTCCGCCAGGGCAGGTCGTAAAGCGCGAAGGCGTGACGAAGGACGAATACAAGGAAAAAATGGAGCAAAAGCGCCAGGACGCGCTGGCGCAGATGCTGCCGACCGGCAACGAAAATTTCGACCGCGCCAACGATCAACTCGCGAAAATCCAGGGACCAAATCGCATCGTCGCCGAGCTCTCCATGGCGAAAGTGGACCGCGCAGTCTACAGCCAAAGGCAGCTCGAAGCCGTGATGGAAGACTTCTGGTTCAACCATTTCAACGTATTTGCGAACAAGGGCGCGGACAAATGGTTCGTCACCGCGTACGTCCGCGACACGATCCGCCCCCGCACGATGGGCAAGTTTCAGGACTTGCTCGTCGCGACGGCCAAGAGCCCGGCGATGCTTTTCTATCTCGACAACTGGATGAGCGCTGACCCGGCTGCCTTCAAGCGCATGCAGGCGGAAATGCAGGCTCGGCGCCAGCGCTATCAAGGAATTTTCACGGGAGCGCAGCCGCCACCGCCCGGAACATTTCCCGGAAGATCCCCAGTACCCGCCCGCAACGGCGCAACTCCAAAGAAAAAAGAAGACCGGGGGCTGAACGAGAATTACGGACGCGAAGTAATGGAGCTACACACCGTAGGCGTCGATGCCGGCTACACGCAACAAGACGTCATCGCGATGGCCGAGACGCTCACCGGCTGGACCGTTCACGAGCCGCGCAAAGACCCGGAATTCTTTTTCGACGAGCGCATCCACGCACAGGGCAAGAAAGTTGTGATGGGCCGCACCTTCAACTACGGCGGAGAAAAAGACGGCGAGGAAGCGCTGAAGTTTCTAGCGAACCATCCCAGCACCGCGCGATTCATCTCGACTGAACTCGCGCATCATTTTGTCTCCGACAACCCGCCGGAGTCGCTAATCGACCGCATGACGAAAAACTACGAATCGACTGGAGGCGACATTCGCAGCGTCCTGAAAACGATGATCTATTCGCCGGAATTCTGGTCGAAGGATGCATATCGCGCCAAGGTGAAGACTCCCCTTGAACTTGTGGCGAGCACCGCGCGCGCATTGGGCGCAGACGTGCCGGTTTCCTTGCCTCTTGCGCAATGGGTGGCACGCATGGGCGAGCCGCTATTCCTGTGTCAGCCGCCCACGGGATATTCAGATAAGTCTGAAACTTGGGTCAACACCGGCGCGTTGCTCAATCGCTTGAATTTTGCCCTGACGTTCGCAGGCGACAAAATGGCCGGCACGTCGGTCGACCTGAAAACCTTGCTTGGCCAGCCTTCATCCTCCGACCCGAACACCGCGCTCGATCAATCGATACAAATTTTCCTGGCCGGCGACATCGCCGACTCAACAAGGAAGACCCTCGAATCGCGCCTGGGCGACCCGCAGATTTTGCAAGCGCGCCTCGACGATCCCGTAAAACAAGTAAACGAAGGCTTGATCGCAGGTCTGGTTCTTGGCGCGCCAGAGTTTCAGCGGCGCTAAAGGCCCAGGAGAAGGTGCCATGAATATTTCGCGGCGATATTTCATCAAGAACGGCGGCCTCGCAATGCTGGGAATGGCCGCCCTACCGGCCTTCTTGCAGCGTGCCGTTGCAGCCAGCACAGGGCCTAGCAAAAAGAAAATGGTCGTGCTATTTCAGCGTGGCGCGATGGACGGCCTCAACGTAGTCATACCCTTCGGCGAGCGCAACTATTACAACTTGCGGCCGACCATCGCGATTCCCGAGCCGCGTCGGGGCAATGCCGATACAGTCATCGACTTGGACGGTTTCTTCGGGTTGCATCCAAGCCTCGCTCCGCTGATGCCGATCTATCAACGGCGCGAACTCGCGATCGTGCACGCAGTCGGCTCGCCCGACCCCACCCGCTCGCATTTCGACGCCCAGGATTTTATGGAATCAGGAACGCCTGGCAGAAAGGCAACCGACGACGGCTGGTTGAACCGCGCCATGCAATCAATGCCGGACGAAAAAGCAACGCCGTTTCGCGCCGTAGCATTTGGCCCCTACCTACCGCGCACGTTACAAGGAACAGCTCCCGCCGTCGCCATCCCAGACCTGAAGCAATTCAAGATGTATGGCCCGCAGCAAACGGTCGAAGGCGGCTTCGAAGCGATGTACGCCCAGACCGTCGATCAGGCCCTGCGCGGTGTCGGCCACGAAACATTCGAAGCCGTCGATCAACTAAAGAAAATCAATCCGGACAAATATCAGCCGGAAAACGGCGCCGACTATCCCAAAAATCGTTTCGGCCAAAGTTTGATGGAAATCGCAGAGCTTTTCAAAGCCGACGTCGGCCTCGAAGTCGCTTTCCTCGATAGCGGCGGCTGGGACCATCACGTCAACGAAGGCGGCGTGCAAGGCCAGCTCGCGAATCTACTCCGCGATCTGGGGCAGGGAATCGCAGCGTTTCACCAGGACATGGGTGACCGCATGAGCGACGTGGTTTTCGTCAGCATGTCGGAATTCGGCCGCACAGCCCGCGAAAACGGAAATCGCGGCACTGACCACGGTCACGCCAATTGCATGTTCGTGATGGGCGGAGATATCAAGGGCGGGCGAATCTATTCGCGCTGGCCAGGCATGAGCGAAGGCCAACTGCACGATGGACGCGATCTCGCGGTTACCACCGACTATCGCAGCGTTCTCGGCGAAATTCTTTCAAGGCACATGCGCGACGAGAACCTGAAAACGGTCTTCCCCGGATTCGCCAACGATCCGAAGCAGTTCCTCGGAGTTGTGAATAGCTGACGCGGCAAGCGCTGCTGATTACTTGCGAGACGCCGCAACGATTTTCGCCGTAGTGATAGCTTGTCCCACGTGCCGCTGCGTGTGCTCGGCAATGTGAACGAGAAGGCCTCCGACCGTCGTCGGCAATCGCTTTTTTCCCACCGCTCGCGATTCTTCAAGCTGACTCGCATGGAAGGCTCGCACGCGCGAAGCGCCTTCCTCCAGCGCGCCCGCTAATTCCGCGAATAATTCATCGCGACCCGCGCCAGGATCAAGCTCGCTCCGAAGCGCCTCCATCTGCGCCGAGTTCAGTTCTTTGCCTTCCGCGTACGTGAGCAAGCGGTCGATACTGCGAGCAATATGGCGAATATGAAATGCGACGGGTGCGAGGTTTCCGGGGCGAGCGTTCAAGCTCAGCGTCACTCAAATTGCCGCACCACTTTTCAAGGTCTTCCCTGGCAAGCTCAAGCGCGTGCAGCACTGCTCTCTGCACAGCCGGAACATCGGTGAGAGTTCCGCGCAGCCAAGGTTCTGGAAGCTGAGTCTCAGCCATCAGAATATGTCAGCGCTGTATTACGCCTTAATGCGCATACCGAAGAATGACCGATAGACAAACGTAAACGAGACGAGAAAGAACGCGGCCGCGAGAATCTCCGTGAGCAACGCATTCTGCGCCGTCAGTTCGACAGCCAGTTCCACAGCCAGCAGTCCAAAAAGCGTGGTGAATTTAATCACCGGATTCAACGCCACAGACGAAGTATCCTTGAACGGATCACCGACCGTGTCGCCAACCACGGTCGCCGCATGCAGTTCGGTGCCTTTTTGCTTGAGCTCAGTCTCGACAATCTTTTTCGCGTTATCCCAAGCCGCCCCGGCGTTCGCCATGAAAATCGCCTGATAAAGCCCAAAAATCGCGATCGAAATCAGATAACCAACAAAAAAGAAAGGATCCACAAACGCGAATGCGAGCGTCGCAAAAAACACCGCAATAAAAATATTCAGCATGCCCTTCTGCGCATACTTCGTGCAGATCGCCACCACCTTCTTGCTATCTTCAACGGACGCCTTCTCCACCCCATCCAGCCGAATATTAGCCTTGATGAACTCGACGGCCCGATAGGCTCCGGTCGTCACCGCTTGCGTCGAAGCGCCCGTAAACCAGTAAATCATCGCCCCGCCGGTAATAAGCCCAAGGAAAAATGGCGCGTGGAGCAAGGAAAGCTTGTCAACATTCACCGTAATGCCGTTCGTAAGCGCCATGATGATCGAGAAAATCATCGTAGTCGCTCCGACAACGGCCGTGCCAATCAGCACCGGCTTTGCAGTTGCCTTGAACGTATTCCCCGCGCCGTCGTTTTCTTCCAAAAGCTCCTTCGCGCGCTCGAAATGTACATCAACGTTAAAATCCCTCTTGAGCTCCCCTTCAATACCGGGAATTTGCTCGATCAACGAAAGCTCATAAACGGACTGCGCGTTGTCCGTAACGGGCCCGTACGAGTCCACCGCAATCGTCACGGGTCCCATTCCGAGAAAGCCGAACGCCACCAGTCCAAACGCAAACACCGGCTCAGCAATCATCAACGCGTGTAGCCCCATCTGGCTGAAAAAATATGCAATGCTCATCAGCGCGACCATCGCGAGTCCCAGGTAATAGCCGGAAAAATTGCCGGCAACAAAACCCGAAAGAATTCCAAGCGATGCGCCGCCCTCTTCCGCCGAACTCACCACTTCGCGCACGTGCCGCGATTCTGTCGATGTAAAAACCTTCACCAGCTCCGGAATCACCGCTCCGGCCAGCGTGCCGCAGGAAATAATCGTCGCGAGCTTCCACCATTGTGTGCTGTCATCGCCGAGCGTCGGCACGATCAGGTAAGAAATCACGTAGGTAAGCGCGATGGAAACCACGGATGTAATCCACACCAGCGACGTCAGCGGCGCCTCGAAATTCATCTTGTCCGCGTTGCCATACTTCGCTTTGGCAATGGCGCTGTTGATAAAATATGCGCCTGCGCTCGACACAAGCATCGCGATGCGCATCACGAAAATCCACACGAGCAGCTGCACCTGCACCATCGGATCTTTCACGCCCAGCAGAATGAACGTAATCAGCGCCACGCCGGTTACGCCGTAAGTCTCAAACCCATCAGCGCTCGGCCCCACCGAATCTCCGGCATTGTCGCCGGTACAATCCGCAATCACACCGGGATTGCGCGCGTCATCTTCCTTGATCTTGAAAACAATTTTCATCAAATCCGAGCCAATGTCCGCAATCTTCGTGAAGATGCCGCCCGCGATGCGCAAAGCCGCGGCGCCCAGTGATTCGCCAATCGCGAAACCGATGAAACAAGGCCCGGCATAATCGCGCGGAATGAAGAGCAGAATAATCAGCATCATCAGCAGCTCGACGCTGATCAACATCATGCCGATGCTCATGCCCGCTTCGAGCGGAATCCGGTAGATCGGATACGGCTTGCCACGCAAGCCCGCGAATGCAGTCCGCGAGTTGGCAAACGTGTTCACTCGAATTCCAAACCACGCTACCCCGTAGCTCCCCGCGATTCCCACCACGCTGAAAAGCAGGATGATGATCACGCGAATCGCCTCGTATTTCAGCAGCAGACCGAAATACAGCACGATCACGACGGCAATGAAGCTCTCGAGAAGGAGCAGGAACTTGCCCTGGGTTACCAGATACGTCTTGCAGGTCTCATAAATCAGCTCAGAAATCTCGCGCATCGCGCGATGCACCGGCAAATTCTTCAGCCGGGTATAAATGGTCAATCCGAAGATCAATCCAAATATGCAGAACGCAATGCCGAAAAGAAGCAGCGTATGACCATCCACGCCAAGAAATTTCACTTGCGATAGATCAGGCAGTTTCAGGTTCGCTTCGCCACCAGGAGCCGCTCCTTCCTCCTGCCCGAACGCCGACAATGCGCCGAGCATAACAAGGGCGGCACCACCGCCGAGCATCTTCGCAACCCGGCCGAATTGCGCGCACCAATCCTCCATGCGAAGTCGCCCGCTCAATCGAGCGCTCACACCTGTGAGACAACATGCCCCTGCATCTGCCGACATTCTTCCTCCGGAATAGGACTCCACGAGCGGGAGTCTAAGGGTCGCGAGAAACCTACAACTCCAAAACAACTTTTGTAGCAGGAATCCCACTTTTCGTCAACAAAGGAAGCCGTTAGTCGCAGACGGAATGAAGGATGAATATCTATTCGGGGGAGGCGTTGCGAAGCGGCACTTCAAAATACACAAGAGGTTCGTTCGAAGGCGCAATCGAGACATCCGGCACGTAAAGGCTGGATCTTTTCACGATTGCAAATTCGTGGCTCACATCAAAGTACAGGAATCCGTGAATCGTAGCTTTCGGCGGAATTACGTCAGCATCGAGCGACAGCGGACGCAGCACCTCCGCTAGCTTTTCCGCCTTTTTGTCACCGATCTTCATTGGTAGCGGTAAGGGTATACGCTTTTGCTGTGGGTTGGCCGCACCGGCAGGATGCGCTATCAGTTGCGCCACCTCTTCCGCCCTGAGCCAGTCAACTTCCTGCCGCACCCCATTTTTGAGTGTAACCTCTAGCTGAACCGTCTCCAAGTTCACACGCATCGGCTGATCGGAATCGTTGCGAAGAAATACCTCAATGGGTAGAACTCCCACATCGTGAGGATTCGCCTTTCCAAATTTGTCTTTCGTCCGCGCGGCTTCTGTATACGGATCGACCGACACGGTAAGGCCGCTGTGCTGATCGTGCGGCAACGGAGCAGGGCGCGGCAGGCTTTGCGTCAGCAGGGGATGAAGCGCTCTGGCCAAATGCACCAGCGCCGCAAAGAAGAAAAGCTAACCGTGAGCACAGCGAGTCGCAGGCGTGTTGATCCGCTCCGAAGCTCTAGTGAATCTGCTGCGACGTGTCCGCAACCGAAGCTTCCATTTCATCGAGGGTTCCTGTCTTTTCAAAAGCTCAGATGTATTCGTCGCGTGGGAAGTTGTGCGCGACTCATACGCGTGCAACTATAATACCCGGCTCGCAAGTAAGAAAGGACGAGAGCGCCAGCGCGCTCTGAAATGTATTTATTGTATCGTATCTTAACCGCTGTAGGAATGCTACTGCTCGCGCCCTATTTTGCGCTAAGGGGGTGGCGAAGTGGCGAACCGGCTAGCGCCCTGCAAGAGCGCCTCGGAATTATTCCGCGCGAAATTGCAGCCAGGGCTGCCATAGCAGCGAATGCGGTGGAGCGATCTGGATCCATGCCGTGTCGGTCGGCGAAGTGCTGGCGTCGAAGCCGCTCCGGTCGAGGCTTTGAAGCGCCAATTTCCAGGCCGCGCAGTATTTGTTTCCACGACCACTGAAACCGGCCAGCGCTTGGCCCGCACCCGCCTGCAATGCGCCGATGGCATCTTTTATTTTCCGCTCGATTGGGTCGTCCCGGTGCGAAAAGCGCTAAAGTCGATTCAACCGGCTCTCGTAATCATCATGGAAACTGAAATCTGGCCAAATTTCCTCCACGAGGCGCAGCGGCGGGGCATTCCTGTCATTTTCGCAAACGCGCGAATTTCTGAGCGCTCCTTCGCTCGATTCAATCAATGGAAATTCCTCGTCGGTGATTTTTTCGTTCGCACCCTGCAAGATGCCGCGCAATTTCTCGCCCAATCGCCCGAAGATGCCAATCGGCTCGCCGCGATGGGCGCTCCCGAAACCCTCATCGAAGTCACGGGCAACCTGAAGTATGACGGTTCGCCTCCGGAGACCAGCCCGTTCGTCGTTTGGCTGAAGAACCAGATTTCAACGCAGGAACGCTGGCCCGTCGTGGTGGCAGGAAGCGTGGTCGCGGAGGAGGAAGAAGCCGTACTCGCAGCCTATGACATCGTTCAGCGCCAGTGGCGGCACGCTTTGCTCGTGTTGGCCCCGCGCAAGCCTGATCGCTTTACTGCAGCCGCGGAAATCGTGTCGGCTGGAGGCTGGGAGGTGGTGCGCCGAAGCAATCTCGACTTGAATTCGACTCTTAGCGAGAACGCCGACGTCCTGCTCCTCGATTCGATCGGCGAATTAGCAGCAATTTACTCGCTCGCAGATGCCGTGTTCGTCGGTGGTTCGCTCGTGCCGGCGGGTGGTCACAATATTCTCGAACCTGCCTGGTTCTCCCGGCCGCCGATTTTCGGCCCATCGATGGAAAATTTTCAGGAAATGGCGGAGGCAGTTCCTGTCGGCTCGCGCTGGAATTCAAGTTTCTAGTGGAACTCAACTCGGCAAAGTCTGGGTGCAGTTGATCGAGGACGATGCGACTCGCGAACGGATGGGACGCGCGGCTTACGAGATTTCGGAACGAAATCGCGGTGCGACGAAGCGCACTCTCGAACGCATAACCGCGATACTGAGCAGCTCCTCCCAATCCTCATGACCCTGAAGGACTCATTTCTTTGGCCGCTCACACTGCCATACGGCGCCGTTTCGCGCCTGCGGTCCCGAGCCTATCGCACAGGCATCTTGAAGCAACACCATCTCGCCGGGCAACGTGATCAGCATAGGCAATCTCACCACAGGCGGCACAGGAAAGACGCCTATGGTGATCTGGATCGCCGAGCGGCTGGCGGCCGAAGGCAAGAGCGTCGGAATCCTAACGCGAGGTTACCGCGGCGAGACGGCATCGAAGCCTGACGCCACCAACACCAATGCTCAAGCGAAGCCAGCGGGCTCAACGTCAACAAGCGACGAAGTGCAGTTAATGCAAGCGCGACTCGGAGACCGCGTCGCCTTCGGCGTGGGCGCAGACCGCTTCGCGCGCGGTCAGGAACTCGCAAACCGCGGCGTTAATTGGTTCGTCCTCGATGACGGTTTTCAACATCTCCAACTCGCCCGCGACGTCGATATCGTGATGATTGACGCCACGAACCCATTTGGCGGCGGTCACCTGCTTCCAGCCGGCCGTTTACGCGAGCCAAAGACGGCCCTAGCCAGAGCAGATCTCATTGTTGTCACGCGCAGTTCCCACTCGCCTGCAGTGGAAGCAGCGCTTCACCGCGAGACAAACGCTCCAATTTTTTACGCGCAAGCGGAACTTGATTCTGTCTATTCACCAAGCTCCGCGCCCCTCGAGAGTCACGATGCGCGTGAACAGGACCTCTTCGCATTCTGCGGCATCGGCAACCCCGCCGCGTTCGTCGCCGATTTGCGCAGTTGGGGATTTCGGATTGTTGGCCACAAGTTTTTCCCGGATCATCATCGCTACACGCTCGGAGACATCCGCGAAATCGAATCAGAGGCGCGAGCCGTCGGTGCGGGCAGCCTTATCTGCACGGAAAAAGACAGATTCAATTGCCCATGCGACTCGGTGGCGATGAATTTATGGGTCTGCGCGATATCGTTGCGCGTCGAACGTGAACAGGACTTCTGGCGCACAATGATGGCCGCAATCGAGTCCCGCAAATCCAGCTCAGCACGATAGTCTCGCACCGTCTCGCTACTATCCGTGCCGAAGCTGATTTGCTGCCCTCCAGCGCGCTGTGATACGTTTCGGCTCGGCGCGTATCTCGCGTTTATTCACGGTGGAGATCCCTTGAGCCCGGCTCGAAAAACACCAAAGCATTCGACGAAGGATACAAACCGCCCCGCGTTGGATGCCGCTGTAGATCTCACGCGCCTGCTCGATATCGTCTCGGCCTTTTCGAAACAGACGATCTGCGTCGTCGGCGATTTCGTGCTCGACGAATTCGCTTCCTGCGAAATCTCCCGCGTCTCGCGCGAAGCCCCAGTGCTGATCCTGCGTCACCGCCGCACAGAAGCCTACCCGGGCGGCGCAGCCAACGCCGTCAACAACCTCGCAGACCTCGGCGCTCGCGTCCTTCCCGTCGGCGTCCTCGGAACAGATCCCGGCGGCCGCGCCCTCCTCCAGCATTTTCGACGAAAGCGCATCAGCACCTCCGGCATCGTCACCGCCCGCAACTGGCTCACCACTACCAAGACGCGCTTCCTCGCCGGCTGGACCCACACCACCGAGCAGCAGGTCCTCCGCGTAGATCGCGAGCCCACCGGCACGCTATCCGCCAGCCTCCAATCAGCCGTAGAACACAAAGCGCGCCGCCTCGCGAAGCAAGCCGACGCCGTCCTCGTTTCCGACTACGGCCTCGGCGCTGCCACTCCCGCCCTCGTTCGCAAGCTCGCCACAAATCGAATCATGCTCGATTCGCGCTATCGCCTCCGCGACTACGCCGCCGCAGGCGTCACCGCCGCCACTCCAAACGAGCCCGAGCTCGAAGCCGCCTATCAGACGCAAATCGGCACCGACATGCAGCCAAGCTCGACGAACTCGGCACACGCGCCCTCCGCGAATTGGGCGGGGAAGCGCTGGTCGTGACGCGCGGCAAAGACGGCATGGCCGTCTTCGAGAATGGCGCACGCGGCAGCCATCGCGCACGCCATATCCCAATCTACGGCTCCGATGCGCCGGTTGACGTAACAGGCGCGGGCGACACCGTGATCGCAGTATTCACGCTCGCCGTCGCCGCAGGCGCTTCCTACTTTGAAGCAGCGCATCTCGCCAACTACGCAGGCGGCATCGTGGTTATGAAGCGTCGCACCGCCACCGTCACCCGCGCCGAACTCGAATCCACTCTTCGCCACGAGGCAACCGCGCAGCACTAACTCCGATGGACACCCGCGAAAAAATCCTCTCCCGCGAAGGCCTCCACGCCGTTCTCGAAGAACACCGGCGCTCCGACCGGAAAATCGTCTTCGCGAATGGCGTCTTCGACCTGCTCCACGTCGGCCACATCCGCTATCTGCAGGGCGCGAAGGCCGAAGGCGACATCCTCGTCGTCGCCCTCAATTCCGATTCAAGCACCCAGCAGCGCAAAGGCCCCGGCCGCCCGGTGATGACCGAACGAGCCCGCGCAACGGTCGTAGCAGCGCTGGCCGCAGTCGACTACGTGATTATTTTCGACGAGCTCGACGTCAACCCGCTCCTTCGCGAATTTCAGCCCGACGTCCACGCAAAGGGCACCGACTACTCCATCGACACGGTTCCCGAGCGCGAACTCGCCATTCTCCTCGGCATCCGCACCGCAATTTGCGGCGATCCCAAAGATCATTCCACGCGCGACGTGATTGCGCGCATTCACCGCGAGCGCGATGCCTGATCGCAGCCTCGAAAAATCAGCCGACAGCCGCCCGCACCAGCGCTTTCTACTCGTACGGCTCAGCTCACTCGGTGACGTGGTCCACGCACTCCCCGCCGCTTCCGCCTTGCGCGATGCATTTCCAGAAGCGCGAATCGATTGGGTAATCGACGCGCGCTGGCAGCGACTGCTCGAAGGCAATCCCGACCTCAACGAAGTGATTGCCTTCGATCGCAAGCAAGCCGGTGCGCTCTCATCTCTAATTCGCAAGCTGCGCGCAGCCCAATACACTTGCGCGATCGATTTTCAGGGGCTCTACAAATCGGCTTTACTGGCTCTCGCTTCAGGCGCTCCTCGCCGCATCGGTTTTCAAAGCAGCTACGCGCGCGAAGGCCTCGTCGCGGGGTTCTACACGGACCGTGTAAATCCGCTCGGTCCGCACAAAGTCGACCACAATCGCACGCTCGTCGAGCGCGCGGGAGCACAGCTCGGTCCGCCAAGATTTCCTCTCGCCATTCGCCCGGAAGACGACGAACTCGTGACGCGCGAACTCAACAACTGCAGCCTCACGGATTTCTACGTGCTGAATCCAGGCGGCGGCTGGCTCTCGAAATGCTGGCCGGCCGAGCGTTACGGCGAACTTCATCGCAAACTCGCACAGCGCTACGGCTGGCGCGGCGTCGTCACAGTAGGGCCCGGCGAAGAAAATCTTGCACGTGATCTAATCCATGCCGCCGGAGACTCGGCTCCCATCGAAATTCCGCTCGCGCTCGGCCCGCTCATGGCTCTTCTGCGTCGCGCGAAATTCATGGTCTCCGCCGACACAGGCCCGCTGCATCTCGCCTCCGCGCTCGGCACGCCAGTCGTGGGTTTGTTCGGCCCCACCGATCCCGCCCGCAATGGCCCGTTTTCCCCAGGCGATATTTCCGTGCGAAATCCGCGCCACTCGATAACCACTTACGCCCGCGGCGCATCGTACTCTCCCGCGATGTTATCCATCACAGTAGACCAGGTTGTAGACGCAATCGAACGCCGCATGGCCTGCGTTGATATGGGACTGCGCTGATGGCGCACACGCAGCAAGCAAATCGAATCTCAGCGGCAACTCAATCGCAGCCGCGAAAATTCTGGATGCGCTGGCGCGTCCGCCTCGGCTATCCCGTGGCGATTATCTACTGGCTTCTCGCCACGCCCACATGGCGGTCAATCGCCTACGGAACGATCGTCGCCGCATTGGGACTGATGGTTCGTGCCGCGGCCGCAGGCTATCTACGCAAGGATCGCGAACTCGCCGTCACCGGCCCATACGCAATCACCCGCAATCCACTCTACCTGGGCAGCGCGATTCTGGCAGCCGGCTTCGTTGTAGCTTCTCATTCCTGGATCGCCGGTTTATTGGTGAGCTTGTACTTCGGAATTTTCTACTACGCCGTGATGCGCAACGAAGAAGAAGATCTGCGCATGCGCTTCGGCGCAGATTTCAACGCCTACGCCTCCCGCGTGCCGCTTTTCTTTCCGAATCCCTTCGCGAGCGGGAAATCTCAATCTCCGGCGCAGTCGGCAACGAACGGTGAAGTTAACGGCGGATTTTCCTGGGCGCAATACCGCCGCAATCGCGAATATCGAGCCCTGTTCGGCGCCATCGCAGCAATGGCAATGGTGTGCCTGCGAATGTACATTCGCGGACGATTCGGATATTGAGCTGAGGAGGGGCCGACGACTCGCTATTGCAGGCGATACACCGCGTGCATCACGCGCTGGAACTTCGGTCGGTACAGCAAATCGAAAGCGCGCTCTTTCCCCGGAAACATTTCAAGCGCGACGCGCCGCGTAGCCGCCACCATCCCAGCCGCTTCCTCGGGCGTAAGATCGCCTGCCGCAATTGATTCGATCGTCAGCTGAACGAGGATTCGCAGCCTGCGGATACGCCGGCTTTCGTCGTCGATCTGGTCCTGGGTCGGGCGGGAAATATTTCCGTCTTCCGAAGTGGCCTGTGGCATTTCGCTAAATAGTATGGACTTCGATGCGCGATTCGCGCAATAGTACTCGGGAGCAGGAAACTATGAGCCAAAGCGCAAAACCAGATCCGCATCACTCGCAGGAAAAAGTTGTCGTCGCTTACGCCGCCGGGAACGCCGAGGAAGCAATGGTCATCCGCGGCCTGCTCGCCAGCAATGGCATCGATTCGCCCGGATCTGCTTCCACCGATCCGTTTCCGATGAGCGAGCCGCTCGACGGCAGCCACGGCGTCGACGTCCTTGTGCTCGAATCCCAAGCCGATGAAGCGCGGAAACTGATCGCAGAATACTTGAAGGACAACGCTTCATCTTCCTCAGATTCCGACGATTCCTCGGACCAATAATCCGAGCGCAGTGCCCTGGAATCGATTCTAAATTCCCATTCAGTATTGTTAGTCCAGATGTGACTCGGCGAAGGTAGTCACCGTCAAAGCGTGCCCGTCCGTAACCGCGGTCACGGCGCCATCGCGGTCCGTGCGCAGCAAACGCACACCGGCCTGTGCATAGCGCTCGACAGTCCCCGGGGCCGGATGACCAAAAGGATTCGCTTCGCCCGCAGAAACCACCGCTACTTTCGGCGCCACAGCTGCGACGAAATCAGGAGTTGAAGACGTCTTGCTGCCGTGATGCGGCACCTTGAGAAAATCGGCCGCAATCTCGGCGTCCTCTTTAACGAGTCGCTGCTCCACTTTCTTCTGAATGTCTCCCGCCAGCAGGAATCGCACGCTGCCGTCTTCGATACGCAGGACAAGCGAATCGTCGTTCGACGCTTCATTGACTGGAGTCAAATCAGCAGGCCAGAGCACATCGCCAGTCACTCCGTCCCAATCGAATTTGCTTCCGCTCACTTCGTGCACGACGCGCACGCCGTGCTCGCGCGCCTCCTTCAGCAGGCTTTCAAACGCAACGGTTTCCTCGTCGCGCCCAATCCACAATTCTCCGACGCGGAAATTCTGCAATACACTGTGCAATCCATCGAGATGATCGTGATGCGCATGCGTGAGCGCCACCACATCCAGATGCTTGATTCCACGCGACCAGAGATATGGCGACACCACCTGCTCGCCCACGTCGAGTCCGGAACGTTGACCGCCAACCCATTCCGATCCGGGCTGCCCGCCACCGTCAATCAACATCGTCCGGCCATCAGGAAACGCCGTGAAGATCGAGTCGCCCTGTCCCACATCGAGCACGCTCACTTCCAGCTTGCCGCGATTCAAGACAGGAGCGAAGGGATGCGTCGCGACGAGCGCTGTGAGCACGACGAGCGCAACGATGGCCGCCCATTCCAGCGGCCGAATCGGAGGCGTGAATTGGCGACGGGCAAAGCGATTGGCTCGGAGCGCCACCACCGCGCGCGCAGCAACAGCCACGCAAATCAGCGCCACAAAGAACGCTACGACTAGCCAAAGTGGCGGACCCGGAATGCGATACGACATGCGCGGCCATGCGCCGACCCACTTCACGACAGCCAGAAGCGATGTAGCAAGAAAACCAAGCAAGCGTGCGAGCAGTAGAGATAGCCGCGCCCACACAAATGTCGCGAGGAGTGTGAGAAAACCCAGCGGCACGATCAATCCAGTAAGAATCACGGCAGGAATATTGCTCAGGGGCCCCGCAAGGCTCACGCGATGAAAATCCTGCGCCAGAATCGGCATCATGCCCCACTGAATCACAACGGAAAGCAGCACGATTTCCCAGAGGCGGAGCCCGGCGCTGACTGGAAAAGTGAGCAGAGTAGACGCGCGTGAAGCAAAACGCTTCGGCATTCGCGCGGCAAGCCAGTTCGCAGCCGCCCGCATCTCGATCCGAAACTGAATCACCTTCGGCGAGTGCACGATATCGCGCGTCACGTCGCCGAGGTGCGCGAGTCCAGCGCGATACGGCGCGCTCGTGCGATCCATCCACGGAAGCGCGAGCGCAGCAATCACGCCGGCTGCAAGAAATGAAAGCTCGAAGCTCGAATCCGTCAGCAATGACGGCTTCCAGAACAGAATCACGAGCGCCGCGAGCGCAATCGTGTTGAGCAGTTCCACGCGCCGGAAGAACGGCCGAGCGCATAGATACAGCGCCACCATTAGCGCCGCGCGCAGAATCGGCGGGCGATCCTGCACCATCCCGACATAAGCGGCGAGCGCTAGAAACGTCACGAGGCTCGAGGCGCCAACCGAGAAGCGCAATTTGCGTCCAAGCCAGAAAAAAAAGACGGCGAGCGCTCCAACGTGCAGTCCGGCAACAACAAGAACGTGATAGACGGCCGTCTTCTGAAATGCCGTCACCGTTTCCGAATCCACAAACGAGCGGTCGCCCAGCAACATGGCTCGCAAAACCGCATGGCGATCGGGCTGCCCCGCAAACAACCCATCCAATCGCGCCAGCAGATTGCCACGCGCTCGTGCCAGCCGCTGCAGCGGAGTTGGCGTTGGGCGATCAACGAGGCGCAGCAATTCGCCGCTGCGCAACGACCCGATCAAATCGATTTCCTGGCGCGCAAGATAGCCGTGAAGATCAAATGCGCCAGGATCAAGAAAATTTCGTGGTGGCCGCGCGCGTACAAGCGCTTCGACCCGGTCACCTGCGCGAAGCGTCTCGTCCACTACGATCGGTTGCCTCGGATTGTTGTAGATGTTTGCTCGCAAGCCGCCGCTCGCCGGAATTGTCTGGCCTCCCGATTCCACTTGCTCGATATCGATTTCATATCGGCGGCCCCAGGGCATTACCAGAGGGTCTTCGCGCAGGCGCCCACCCCAGCGAAGCGGCTCGGTCAGGTCGATGTGATTCGCTGCGAGCAGTCGCGTGATGTGATTGGCCGGCAGCGTAGCCTGCTCGATTCCGAGCGCCAGACCGCCGAGCGCTGTCCACGCTGCGAGCGCGCAGATAGCAGCCGCGAAAAGGAGCCCGCGCCAGATGAGAATCGCGCCAGCGAGAATCGCTAGCGCGGCAACAGCCGCGTACGTCAACGGCTGATGCGGCCATCGCGTGATTATGCCGATGCCCGCTGCAAACGCTGTCGCGATCCACAGTGCGGGAAGCTTCATTCGCGCCGGCGAAGCCGGGTCACAGCCTCCATGTGAAATGTTTGCGGGAAGAGATCGAAGAGATGCATATCGACGATCTCGTAACCAGCCGCCACTAAGACGGCGAGATCGCGCGCCAGCGTCGGCGGCTCGCAGGAAACATACGCGATGCGAGCCGGCTGAATTCTTGCGAGCCGGTCGAGCGCAGGACGCGCCATTCCGTCGCGCGGCGGATCGAGCACCACGAATTCGGGTTTCTCCTTGAAGCGCTCGAGGAAGCGCTCCACGTCGGAGGCGCGCACTTCGATCGTGCCGCCGCGGGCGTTCGTTTCCAGATCGCGCGCGGCGGCGGGATTCGCCTCGACTGCGATCACGCGGCCGAATTTCTGCGCAAGCGCAGTCGCGAAGAGTCCCACGCCAGCGAAAAGATCGAGCGCGAGGCGCCCGCCTGCGTCTCGATCGACGACGTCACGGACAAGCTCATCCACAAGCGAGTTATTGACCTGAAAAAAAGAGAAGTGGCCGACGCGAAACGCCTGGCCGCCCGCCTCGTATTCAATGAATCCCGGGCCGAAGAGCTCCATTCGCTCTTTGCCGGGATCGTGGAAAAGCAGGCTTTCGATTTCCGGTACGAGTGAACGGATTTTCTCGGCGAGTTCGGCGGCGTGCGCAGGGAATCCGGCGAATGTGGCAGTGAGGAGCAGTTTGGAATCGGCTGCATTCGAGAAGGCCTCGAATTCGCGCAATTGGCGCGGCAGCGCGCCAGCCGCGAGCGCGTCGCGGAGCGCGAGAAGAGTCTTGAGCAGGAGCGGCGAGAGAATCGGGCAATCGCTTACGGCGCACAGCGCGGTGGATTTTGCGCGAAAGTAGCCAATGCCGAGCTTATCGATTTCGGCTGGCGCCGCGTCGCCTGCAGAGGAATCTTTCAGCGGCCGAACTTTCCATTGCGCGCGGTTGCGGTAATTCCACGGTTTCGAAGTATGGACCGCAACTTCGCCCGGCCACTCGATGCGGCCGATGCGCCGAAGCGTCTCGCGCAGGATTTCGGTTTTGTACTTAAGCTGCGCCTCGTAGGGAATGTGTTGATAGTCGCATCCGCCGCAGACGCCGAAATGCGGACAGCGCGGCGCGATTCGTTCCGGTGAAACGTCGAGCACGCGTTCCAGCCGCGCGCGAATGAATTTCTTTTTCTGCTCGGTCGGCAGGATCGCGGCGCGTTCGGCAGGCAGCACGAACGGAACAAAAACGGTCGAACCCTCATGATGCGCGAGGCCTTCGCCGCCGTAAATTAGCTTTTCGATTGTGACGTCCATTGTCGGCATCGGTGTGTGCGCTGTGCGGCTACGTGAGATAGAAAAGGCTCAGCCGCGGAACCTCGAACAGTTCGTATAAACGCTTCTGAATGTATTGGCGTTCCAGCTGAGCGAGCTGGTCAGCGGACATCTTACGCCGGTAGGGGGCAAGCGAGCGATCCATTTCGCGGCGGATCGCGAGCATGGCGTCTTCATCGGCGTCAGCGGAAAGCGCCGCGCTGAGCTTTTCCTCGAGCACGGTGAGGCGGCGTTCGAGATCTTCAAGATCGAGCGCTGAAGGCGATTCGAGGAGGGTGCGCGCTTCGTCGAGGCGTTTCGCGGTCTCGTCGAGACGCGTTGCTAATGCAATGTGTGTAGCGCGCCGCTTCTCCGCGGCGGCGCGCAAACGGGTGGCGTTGCGCTCAAAGTATTTTTTCAGTTCCTCGCGCGAGAAGGGCTCTGCGGCAGGTTGCGTTCGCTTGACCTCGGGGCCTGAACCTGCTGCCGCTTCGCTCGCTTCTTCGGCGGCGTCGAGAACCGCGTCGACGCAATAGGCGAGGCTTTTCAGCTGGCGTCCACCGGCGGCGCGGCGCGAGCGCGACCAGCTTTCGAAAGCGCGATCGATTCCTTTCAGCACCGCTTCGAGAGGCACGCCCGCTTTCTGCCAGGTTTCGACGATGGCCCAATCGAGCGGCGAGACGAGGAGGTGCGCGCCACGTTTGCGCCAGAAATATTCTTCAATTTCCGTGAAATAGTTGAAGTAGTTGAAAGTTTCCATGAAAGCTGCGAGGCCGGTCAGATCCTCGTCAGGTCCTGGGGCGTAACGTAGAGATTTTTTTCGTGCGCGCCGCTGCTGCCGCGATCCTGGGCGCTGGGCTGATTGCGTTCCCAGATAATACGGAGGCCTTCGAGTGTGAGGTATTCGTCGACGGTTTCGATGTGGCGCGACGCGCTGCCGATGAGGCTTGCCTGGCCGCCCGTGGCGATCACTTTTGTTTTTGCGCCCATCACTTCTTTCATGCGCTCAAGGATGCCGTCGACCATATCGGTGTAGCCGTAGAAGAGGCCGGACTGCATGGAGGCGGCGGTGTTGGTGCCGATGATTTTGCCGGGATCTTTGATTTCGACGCGGAAGAGGCGCGCGGCGCGGGCGAAGAGCGCGTCAGCGGAAATGCCGATGCCGGGGCAGAGGACGCCACCGAGATATTCTCCGCGCGCGGAGACAGCGTCGAAATTTATGGCGGTGCCGAAATCGACGACGATGCACGGGCCGCCGTATTTGTCGAAGGCGGCGACGCTGTTGACGATGCGGTCGGCGCCGACTTCCTGCGGGTTGTCGTATTGGACGGGCATGCCGGTCTTGATGCCGGGCTCGACGAAGAGAGCTTTTTTGCTGAAGTAACGCTCGGCCATTCCGGCGAGCGTGGAATTCAGCGGCGGCACGACGGAGCTGATGATCACGCCGCCGATTTCGCGGGGCTCGAGATTGGCGAGAGTGAAGAGATCGCGCGTGAGAATGCCGTATTCGTCGATGGTTTGGTCGCGCGCGGTGGTGAGGCGCCAGTGGGCGACGAGCTCGAGACCGCGGAAGACGCCGAGGACCGTGTTGGTGTTGCCGACGTCGAGTGTGAGCAGCATCAGGGGGCCTCGCTGACGTCGCCGGAGAGGATGAGTTCGGTGCCGCGGCCGTCGTCGCGTTTTACGCGGATCACGCCGCTCGGTTCGAGTCCGGCTGTGATTCCGGTGAAGGTTTCGGTGACGGTGGAAATTTTCACGTGCTTGCCTTTGAAATATGTCGAGACTTCGGCGAAACGCCGGAGGATCGGCTCGGCTCCTTCGGCGATGAATTGATTGTAGTAGCGGTCGAGGTGACGCAGCAACCGAATCAGAAGCTGAAGGCGCGAGTGCGGTTTGCCCGTTTCGATGCGAAGCGACGTGCCGATATCGGCGAGCTCGGCGGGCATTTTCGTCTGGTTCACGTTGATGCCGATGCCGATGACGGCGTAGTGGACGCGGTCTGGTTCGGCGTGCATTTCGGTGAGGATGCCGGAAAATTTCCGGCCGCCGAAGAGGAGGTCGTTGGGCCAGCGAATGTCGAGATTGTGGACAACATTCTTTTCTGGATTCGCGCTGCCGATTTCTTCGGCGCACGCGTCGCGAGCAGCGAGGCCGGCAACGAGAGTGAGAAGCGGCGCGTAGGCGGGCGGAATTCGCGGGCGCAGGAGCACGGTGCAATGAATGCCCGCGGATTTTTCGGAAAGCCATTTGCGTCCGGCGCGGCCGCGTCCTGCGGTTTGTTCTTCGGCGAGAACGACGGCGCCGTGCGGCTCGCCGGCTTCGCCGAGTTGCATGGCGACGTTGTTGGTGGAGTCGATTTTGAAGAAATGATAGATGCGGCGCGCGAAGGCTGTGCCAGAGAGTTGGTTGCTGAGAAGTTGCGGCGCGAGGATGTCGGGAACGCGCTCGATGTGATAGCCGGTGGCGGCGTGTCCTTTGACGCGGACGCCGAGTGCGCGCAGTTTTTCGATCCAGCGCCAGACTTGCTGGCGGGAGACGCCAATCTCCTGGGCGATCTTTGCGCCGCTGATGACGATGGTGGAATTTTCGGCAAGGAGAGCGAGCAGGGCGTCGATGCGGCGGTCGGTGGTGCCGGGAAGGGTGGCCATGCGCGCGGTGGGCATTGGGAGCAGGGAAGCATACTTGAGGCGAGCGGGGAGGACAAGGAACGCAGGTGACTGGACTGTGAATGGGGACGAGTGACGAGGCTGGACGTGAGGCCACGGCAGCTGGGCGATAAACGGTTCGAAAGTGCCGTTTTTGTCTCGATTAGAATTTTGTACTGCGGTGCGTTTGTTGGGGTTACGGGAATTTTAATCGCGGTGTCTCGATTAGAAGGGCAGTGAGCGTGACCTCGCGGGCAACCGCTCGGGCGAGTGATGGGCGACTCGATTCGAGGGACCTGAAAAACTGCAATGAAAAATCGCTGAAAATTTGCGATTAGAAAATTGCATGTGATTGGTTTTGCAGCCGGTTAGGTGGAATTCTAATTCCAGATTTGCGATTAGGACGTCTGGAGGCTTGGGGCCTGAGGCTCGAAGCTGGAAGGAGCGCGAGACGATGCGCGACGACGAAATCGCCATCCGTTCGCGATTAGAAATTTGCAACTGGCTGGAATGCGTTGCTACTTAGCTTGGATCTTAATCGCGCATTCTCGATTAGACGCTTGTGCCGACGGGGCAGAGGTACACCTCGGCTGATTCCCAATTTGGGAACGGTGCTACGGCCCGAGTTTTGCCGTGTTCGCATAACTCAAGCGATGACGGTAGCATAGTGATTAACAGGATTCAACGCCTGATTTCCGCGTATCGATTCGGCGTCGAGACCACAGTCAACCCCGTCCCACCGTTCGCAGAACCGGCGAAGGATGGGGCGCTTTACTTCGTGCTTTCCCTCGTGGCTGCCCTTATCGCGAGGTATGCTTTCGCCGTCGCTGCTCGCTCTCTCTCATCAGTTCGTTGATATCCGCCGCTGGACGTATCTCGATTGTTCCACACTGCAACTTCACTCCCGGCGATTGGGAAATGAGCTGAATTGCGTGATTCAGATCTCGCGCTTCAAGCACCTGAATTCCACCCAATTGCTCCTTCGTTTCCGCGTACGGGCCGTCTGTCACTGCAACCTTTCCGTTCTTCCAATACACGGTCACCGCCGTATTGGCGGGCTGAAGAGGTTCCTCAGCGACCAGATGTCCGTTCTTGCGCAGTTCGTCGTTGTAGCTAAAACACTCGTCCAGCACGGTGTTGCGCTCGCTCTCGGACATGTTTTCGAACTTGCCGGGCTCGAGATAGCCCAAACAGATGTATTTCATTGGGTCCTCCATCAGAAAAACGCGCGCACCTCGACGGGCGCTCGGCAGGCGACGACAGCTTTGCGGCCCCACTCCAGTGCCTCGTCCAGGTTCGCGGCGTTCACGATCCAAAAGCCGCCTATGTGCTCCTTGGTCTCGAGGTACGGCCCGTCGGTAATGCGCACCTTGCCGTCAGGTTGCGCCCGCAGGGACTTCGCGCTGCGGGCCGCGGAGAGGCCGCCAGCGAAAAACCTGGCACCGGCAGCCTCCATCTCTTCGTTGAGGACGTCGATATCGCGCATCATCGCTTCGCTCTCGAGGGAGGCGTCGTAACCGTCGGGGTGGTGAATCGCAACTAAATATTGCGGCATGATTTCTCCTGGTCCTGTAACAGTCTCGGGGCTGGGCGTTTGCTTTGCCTTCACTACGTAGACGAACGGCCGGACCGGAATTCGACAAACCGTTCAGGAAACTTTTGTCACTGCCCCGAATTCTGCCGCGACGCTCTTGGTCTCTCCGCTACCTCAGCTTTGCCCGTGGCGAAAGCTTTGCGCAGCGCGGACTTCCAACTCGCGCTGAATTGTCGGGAGACTTCGGCATCCGGCACGAGGAGGTCAAATCCATGAAAGGCACCACGCACGACTAAGAGTTCGGTTGCGACTCCGGCGTGGACGAGCCGCCGGGCATACTCGATGTCTTCTTCGACGAACAGATCGATAGAACCGACGCCGATCCAAGCGGGAGGTAGGCCGGCGACGCTGGCTACTCGGGCGGGTACGGCAGCTGCCGGCACCTTGGACGAACCCGCCGGAACACCGAGCAGCGAGCTCCAGGCAAAACGATTGGCACTCGCAGTCCACATAAATTGGCCAACGGCGGGCGGCGCTGGGTGGGAGCTGCCCGCTCGGTCGTCTAGCTGGGGGTAGATGAGCAGCTGGAAGACGATGGGGACTTCGTTGCGGTCGCGTGCGTGAATCGCAAGGCTCGCTGCATGGCCGCCGCCCGCGCTCTGACCGCCCACGGCAATCCTGGAGCGATCAATGCCGAGCTCCGCTGAATGGGCATGGGCCCATTTGAGCGCGACGTAGTTGTCCTCAAGCGCGCCGGGATAGCGCGTCTCCGGAGCCAGCCGGTAGTCAACCGCGACGACAACGCAACGGCAATCCGCCGCGATCTCCTGGATCCGGGGCATCAACACGGGGTCAGGCATCATGAAGCCGCCGCCATGTATAAAAAGCAATAACGGCTTGTCTTTATCCAACGGCGCAGGATCAACGACCCAAACACGAACCTCGGGTGCTCCTGGCGGCCCGGGGATATGCCGCTCTACGGGTTGCGGCGCGGGAGCAGGTAACGGAGGCATGCCGGGCATTTGCCGGAACTTGCTGACCAGCTCTGCTGAGATGTCAAAGGCGGGGAACTGCTTGAGCGTAAGAAGAAGTTCCGGATCGACGAGGGAATATGGATCCGCGACCGCCGGCGAAGTTTCTGAGCGCGAGGCTTGCTCAGCCTCCGCCAGCGCAGCGGCAGGCGCGAGTCCCAAAGCCAGACCAAATCCGGCGGTGCAGATAGCGAAGTCGCGACGGGTGAGTTGATTTCTCATTTAAGTAGAAGGCGACTCGCGTTGCATCGCTTCCTCCTCCACGGACGAGCCGTAGCCAGCGTGTTTACTTGCTTCCGCCGGGTTCTTGTTCCGGAGCCGGGAAGAAAAGAAGCTCGCGCACCTCGCCCACCGCATCGCAGGAGATGGCACCCTTGCGCGCCCACGCGAGTGCCTCGTCCATATTGGCGCACTCCAATATCCAAAATCCGCCCATGTGCTCCTTGGTCTCGGTGTACGGTCCGTCGGTGACGAGCACTTTGCCGTCGGGCTTCCTCCGCAGCGTCTTCGCGCTGCCGGGCGGGGCAATGCCGCAGGCGAACTTCCTCACGCCGGCAGCAATCAGTTCGCGGTTAACCGCGTGGATCTCTTCGATCATCGCTTCGGTTACGCTGGACGGGTCGAAGTTGTCGGGGAGGTAACTGGCAACCAGATATTGTGGCATCACTTTTTCTCCTTAGTTTCTGTGGTTTGTTCCCGATGACTCGTTTCCTGTTCACTCAGGAACCGTAGCTCATCGTTCTCTCGTCCTATAGTCGTAATGGAGACGGAAAATCGACAGCTCTTTCAATTTTTATTTCAGCTGCCGAATCCGCTCCTGCAGGAATTGCCGCTCTGGTTCCTGTTGGGTCAGGGCCAAAGCTTTCTCATAAGAGGACCGGGCCTCCGCCGTCCTACCCAGCCTGCGGCACATATCCGCACGAGCTGAATGCGCCAGGTAGTAATCTGCCAGTTCGCCATGCTCCAGCACTGCGTCGATATGCGCCAGGCCGGCCTCCGGACCATCGCACATTGCAATGGCCACGGCGCGATTAAGCTGCACAACCGGCGAAGGCTGAATTCTTACCAGTTGGTCGTAAAGCGCGACGATCTGCCGCCAGTCGGTGGCCGCGACCGATTCCGCCTGCGCATGAACGGCCGCAATCGCGGCCTGCAGTGTGTAGGGGCCGAAGCGGCGCGACTTCAGCGCTTTCTCCAGCAATCCAACGCCCTCCGCGATCTGCTCCCGGTTCCACAGCGAGCGATCCTGGTGCTCCAGCAAAATCAGCTCTCCGGTGGGAGAGGTTCTGGCGGCGTGTCGAGAGGCCTGCAGCAACATCAGGGAAAGCAGCCCAGTGGCTTCCGGTTCGGGCTGGAGTTCGGCCAACAACCGGCCCAGTCGAATCGCCTCGCGAGTTAGGTCGGCGCGCGTTACCTCCGCTCCAGCCGCAGCAGAATAGCCCTCATTAAAGACGAGATAGATCACCTGCAGCACCGCGCCCAGTCGCTCCGGCAATTCCTGCGGCGTGGGCACCTCGTACGGAATACGCGTTTCTCGAATCTTTGCCTTGGCACGCACAATGCGCTGCGCCAGCGTAGCCGGAGTGGTCAGGAAGGCCTTTGCTATCTCCTCGGTTGTCAGCCCGCACACCTCACGCAAGGTGAGCGCAACGCGCGCTTCCGGCGCGAGAGATGGATGGCAGCAGGTAAAAATCAGGCGCAGCCGATCATCTTCAAGGCCATCATCCTCAAGGCTGTCCTCTTCATTGGAGCTTTTCGCTGAGCTCGATTGCGCTTCGAGATATCGCACGAGCTCGTCTTGAGACGCATCAAATCTTGCCCGTCGACGCAGAGTATCAATGGCTTTGAATCGGGCCGTCGAAATCAACCATGGCCGCGGGTTGCCGGGTACTCCACTTCTCGGCCACACGCTCAGCGCAGCCGCAAAGGCTTCGTGCATCGCCTCCTCGGCAAGATCAAAATCACCGAGCAAGCGGATCAGAGTTGCCAGGATTCGTCCCGAATCCACGCGATAAAGGGAGTCGAGCAATTCGCGTATCGGCTCGGCGGAACGTTCGGACATGACGACGACGTTAGCAAACCAGCTACCGCGAATCAATTTGGCAAACGGCGGATCGATGCATCTGGTAGTTGAGAGCTTTCGCGTCCACAAAGTGGACATGGCAATCGACAATCGCGATCGAATCTGGATTGATGAGTGTTGGGCATTCTACCTTGTGCGGCTAGAGAAGTGATGAATTGGAGATCCGTCATCTAGTAGCTTAAGTGTTCGGCTTCAGATCAAGTCACCCGCAACGACCTAAGCTCGAGTCACTATTTGCATTCACCCCTCTCAATCCAATGACGTCCGTCCGCATCTATGGTCAACAATGAGATTGGTGGACCCACTTCCTGAGGATGCTCAGCTATTTCAAGTTCGACTAATTTCTTAACACCGGCGACATGGCTGATCCCCTTCCAAAATCCCGCGTCTTCCAGTCTTTTCTTCCCAGCGTCGAGGTCGATCCCCAGAAATACGCCACCGTTGCCAGCGGGACAAGCGTCTCCGGGGCACTCCTGTCGAAGAGGCGATGCAGTTATTCTTCCGCCATCATCGCCAACGATGAAGGAAGAAAGAACGAATACAGGCGAGCCGTCTTCAAAAGAGGCGAAAACGACCTGAAGGCCGTTCGGGTATTGTCGGAGGAATTCGTAGTCCTTCGGATATTTCTTCTTCGTTCGGCGCACAACTGTCAGGAATGGAGAAATTGCTTTGCCTTCAAATCTATTGGCAGCGTCCGATACACTTCTTGCATGTGAGATTGCGTCTTCAGCAAAAGCATAGGCGGAAAACACGGTTCCAGTCTCATCCTTGAATTCCGTGAGGAAGCCCGTGACAGCAAAAGTAATTCGAGACCGACTCGTGGTTCCAATTTTGCATACTTGGAACCTCTTGCCCATGCCAGTCATCAGGCTGTCAGCAGCAATGACGATTTCTTTCGGCGTGCGATTCACCACCACCGCGCTCGCGTGAATTAGCTGTGAAAACAAAAGAAGAATTAGGGACCAAACACCGAACTTCGCGTACGTCTGCATCTTCCCGAGCATACTAGCATGACTATAAACACGAAGGTCTCGCTAGCCATCCGTGGTTACTCGGGGATGTTGAAGTCGTAGACGCGGCCGCTGGCTGCGCCTCCTGAGGAGGAGGAGACGCGGCCTGAGGACATGTTGGCCTGCGAGCCTGTGCCCATGAAGAAGGCGTATTCGCCCGGCTTGAGGTCTTCGTTGAGGGTGATTTTGTACATTCTGATGCCGACGTGCTCGGAGGAGCAGGAAACTTCCTTGTCTTTTTTCACGCCGGACTTGCCGCCACCGATGCCGCCGAACGAGCCGACCTGAAATTCGCGGCGGTCGCCTTTTTTCTGCAGTTTGATTAGAGCGTAATCGGCGGCGCTCGAGCCATCGGGAACATACAGGTAAAAAATCGGGCGGCGATCCTTCACGTGATTTTTCGAGGTGGGGCCTTCGATGACTGCGTCCCAGTGCTGGCCGCGAATGCCGTCGGTGGCGAAGCTGGCGGCGCGTCCGCCGGCTTTGGTGCGCGAGAGGGCGGCGCCTTCGATGAAGACGAAGGTTGGCCCGTCTTTCCAGTAGACGCCGACTTCCGGTGGCGGAAAATTAGGGTCGAGGGTCATGGGGGCAGCGGTGGTGACTACGGGCGGGGGCGGGCGGAGTGGGGTTGATCATCACTTTGATTACGGCGTCGGAAACGTTGGCGGCTTTGAGGGCTTTGAGACCGTCGACGGTGGTATCGAATCTGGAGGCGTCGGCGCCGGTGGCGCTGCGAATTTTGGCGATGATGACGTCGTCGGAGAGGTTGAGGCTGGTCATTTCGATGATGTCTTGATTGGTGAGGCGCTTGGCGGGAGCGTCTTGTGGGAAGGCTGGGCGCGCGACGAGTGCGATTAGAACGAGTGCGAGGGGCCAGAGGATTCGCATGTGGGCTCCCGAATGGGATGCTGGGTTTTGGAACTGTGTTGCTGGGGATTATACAACGAGATTCGAAGTCGCAAGCTAAGGCTGCTTCTGCGTATCGTAAGTAGCTGTTGAATCGCTTTCCTTGTCTTCGAAAACTGCGTGAATCGTTTCGCCGCTTGGAGCGACTGACAGGTGCAAGACACCCACTACTTTCCCGCCGCGTTTGGAGGTTAGCTCGACCGAACTCGCGTTGAGCAGCTTGGCGGAGACCGTCGTATGCCCCGGATCGTCTTCGACGGGGTAGTCTTTGCCATCGAACTTCGCGTCAAACCTTTCGCCGAGCGGAGTCTCCGCGCTGAATCCTTCCTTCGTGCACCGATACTTGATCGTGGCACCATTCTTGGACCTGTGAACTTTGTATGCTCGCCAGGAGCCGGTGAGAGCATGAGCACCGGGGGTGCCTTTGACGGCTCTTCGACTGAGAGTCTCAATCATGACAGCCTCGGACTCCGTTGTGTCCTTGACGGTTTGAGTCAGCGTTGTACCATCGGGCGAAACTGCATCGATTTCGGTGAACATTGTTTTCCCGTCTTTCTTAGCGACAAATTCAACTGTGTAGCCATCCACTATTCGAACGCTCTCTGTGTCGAAATAGCTTGAGCCTGCGACTTTCTGATCTTGCCCGTTTGCTTCGATTTCAATTTTCGGCACGCAACTTGAGCATCGAAACACGCCTTGGGCTAGCTCGTACACCTGAGGCTTTTCTGGAAGCTGCGCGGTGTCAGAATTAATGATCCAGGTGCCGTCGAAAGGACTCTGAGCGAACGACGGCAGGGGAGAGAAAAGTAGCAGAATCAGAAGTCTTTTCATAAAGCACATTCGCGAGACTTAATAGTTTCATACACTACGATGCAGAGAATCAAAGCGAAAGCTAGCTCCAAAGGCGCCGGCCGGAGGCCGGCGGTACGTGAGGCGTGATTCATCCCCGCTCGCACCGAAACACCGAAACACCGAAACACCCCTGAACCACTTCCATTTCCTGCCGATACAAAGAGACAGTATGAGCGCAATCAGAATCGAGCCCAGAACCGCCATGATGGCAGTGGTCGAAGTCTCCTGGGAGGACCAATTCGGCACACGCCAGACTTCCTCCGCCAGAGCTCGAAGACACGTCGCCCTCCGGCGCCTGCCTCCGCGTAAAAGTTCCGGTGGCCGTCGGCTCTGCCATGCGAGTGAACTCATACCGCGAACGCTTCTCCGGCACCGCACGCTACTGCCGCACTGACCGACGAGACTTCGTCGTTGGTGTTCAGAAAGACAAAAATGTAAACCGGTTTCTAATGGACGTAGTCGCCCCGAATTTATCGCCAACTGTTCCAGCGCGGAACGTCCCTATCGCGGCCGTTCGTGAAGAGGTTCGTGAAGAAGTCCGCGACACGCCCCGCGAAGAAAATCGACAGCGTCTCGAATTGCCAAGGGAGAGCCAAAATCCGGCCGCGCCTGCCGTTCGAGCGCGACCCTCAGTAGCCGTCATGCCCAGTCGCGATGCGGTCTCTGTTATGAATAACAGTTCCGCGACGCAAACAACTTTCAATCGTCAGCTTTCGCAGAACGAATCCACCGATTCGTCCCCACCGGCTCGATTCCAGTTTCAATCGCCTCGATCCGGAAATCCAAAGGGAAGGGAAAACATGCCAAATAAATGGTCAGATCTCGCACCCTGGCGCCAGAAGCAAACCGGCAAAGAAAACGACGCCTCAGCAAGCGACACCCAAGTCACACCGGCCGACAGCCGGCAAGCCTTTGAGTCGGTCGCCCAGGGCGGCAAACCGAAATCGAACTCGAATCCAGCCGCACGCACCGAAGCTAACGGCGACGCGAATCCAATCCACAACTCGCCGGGCGATCTCCTCTCCATGGACGACATCTACCGCGCCGCAGGAATTCTCGCTCCCCGAATGGGCTACAGCATTCGCAAAGTGGCGGACATGCTCGCCAGCGATCATCTCCACGGTGTATCCGACGAAATGAAGCGCGCCTCTGTCCTCATGGCGCTTGACGCCGCCGGCATTTCAGTCGACGAAGTGCTTCGCGACGCCGCCATGCGCCAGTCCGCAATCAACTCCTACGAATCCGACCAGTGGGAACATTTCGAAGAATACTGGGCCGCCAAAGCCGCAGAGAATTCGCATATACAATCAGAACTCGAGCGCATGACGGCTCAGTTCCAAGAACGGATCAAACGCAATCTCGACGAAATCGCCCGCGAAAAAGTGATTTTCGCGACGTGGCAAACCATGAAGCAGCAGGAAGCCCAGCGCATCGGCGAAGCCGCGGGAATCTGCTCGAAACCGTCCCTCGAAGAAACTTTCGACGAGCCGCAACGCGCGCCGCGTTCTCTAGCCGCCACCGCCAAGCCGGCCTAACGCAAGTCAGTCGCCCGCGAGCGGTTGTCATCCGGAATGTGCACCATCATTCTTCAGTAGGGGCACGGCATGCCGTGCCCGAACGCCCGAACAGCACATAACCCGCCAACCGCGAAACCCGTCTCAACATCTCGTTCTTGCAGCCCACGAACACCGTGTGTAATAGCGAACCGGCTTTCGGAGTGCGGCTGATTGACGGCAGTTATTCCCACGATAGAATGACGGGCGGATCGAGTTCCAGGAAAAGGTGCCTCCAGGCAATGGCGCGCCAAACGTCTCAACCGAACGACAAACGGAAAATCATCAAACACTATGACGTCATAAGCCCCTACTATCGCTCCCTATGGGGCGAGCATATTCATCACGGCTATTGGATTCGTGGAGATGAATCAAAAGAAAGCGCCCAGCTTCAGCTCATCGAGCATCTCGCCCAGCTGCGCCAATGTGAAGCAGCACTCGGATGTTCTTGATATCGGTTGCGGCATGGGCGCCAGCAGCCTCCATCTGGCCAAAACGTATCACGCGAACGCTACCGGCATAACGATTTCCCAGGTGCAGGTGGAATTAGCAAACAAGGCCGCAGCCGCTGAGCGCGTCAACGTGAAATTCTTGTTGATGGACGCCGAGGCGATGGATTTCCGGAATCAGTTCGATCTTCTCTGGTGCGTAGAATCCATTTCGCATTTCGAGCGACGCGCGGAGTTTTTCGCCTCTGCCGCAAAGTTGCTGAAGCCCGGCGGAACTCTGGCGATCATCGACTGGTTCAAGAAACCAAACCTCACGCCCTCCCAGATCAGAAAATTCATCAATCCCATCGAAAAAGGTATGCTGGCGAAACTGCAAACCATGGACGACTATGAATCGCTCCTCGCTTCCAACCGCCTGAAAATCACGCACCGCGAGGTGCTCAACAAGAATTGCGCCAAGACCTGGGATCTGTGTATCGACATTCTTCGCGACAAGGAATTATGGAAGATCGCCGTGAGACACGGCGCCGCTTTTGTTTCGCATCTCCGGGCATTCCAGGCAATGCGCGCAGGTTTCGCTTCCGGTAACTTCGTCTACGGCCTCTTCGTCGCTTCCGCGCCGTCGGATGGCAGATGAACGCACGGAATGGAGAAGGGAATTCTATTCTGACGGCGAGTGGTCCATCCGCTTGCAACCGTACCACCCGCCCGCACATGAATTTGTTTTACTGTTGCGCCAGCGGAATTTGAGAAGAAAGCTTCAGGTCGATCATCATCGCGATGCGGCGATCGAGCTGAAAGAACGTAGCCATTTGCGGCGGCGGCAATACGGCAGCGAAGTTCGGTTGATATTTCTCGCGGAGCTGCGCGACGGACACATCGAGAGCCAACAGGTCCTTGGTCATGCGCGTGGCCTGTTCATTCGTGAGCGAGCCGTAGCTATTGAAGTATTCGTTGAGCAGAGCGTACTTCGTGTTGTTGACCTTCACGAGTTCGGCGATGTATTGGTCGTAGACGGGCCAGAACTTGGTCGCTTGCGTATCCGTCAGTTTCAAGTTAGCTGCGACGAGCTGTTTTCTCATGGAGCGAATATCTTTTCGCATCAATTCGATGTCCTGCGCCGTTGCCTCTTTTTCCGCCGGGGAAGCTTGTTGTTGAGTGGAGCTCTGAGCAAGCGTCGAAGAGCCTTGCGACAGGCATATTCCCGCCATCAAAAGAGCCGCTGCGATCATGCTTTTCACCGGAGTTCTCCTTTTCTCTGCAATCGATGTCAGTTCATCGTGCCCGGCTTCGAGTGGGACGAATTCGATGCGGATGTTCGCGGAGTATAAATTACGCCGGTCGAATCGACAAGAACGCGATCGCATGCCGGACGCGAGATGCATCGTTGGCCGTTAGTTGACGCTCTTCGGTTACTATGAACCGTTCGCATTCTTATGTGCCGGCAACGCGTTGCTTCACGTGCTGCCGAAACTCAAAATTTGGGGGAAGCGGATCAGTTATGAAAAACTGCAAATGATGCCGGTCAAAAAATGCGTGCTTGCACTCGCTTTCGCGACGCTCATCGCTTATTTCGCTGCAGGAATGCGTTACGCGGCGTATTCCCCGCAGCACTCCGATACCTATCTTTGGGGCGTGTACCATGTCCACTCGAGCATGTCCGATGGTTTGCAGTCACCACGCGAAATCGCTCAGCAGGCCCGCGCCTCCAGGGTCAGGCTGGTCCTTCTCACCGATCATGGCAGCCCGAACCAGGCATCATCCAGCTTTCGCGAAACCATCAATGGCGTAACGATCGTGGGAGGTTCGGAAGCGAGTTTGCCCGACGGGCGGCTCACCTTTTTTGGCGCGGAAGGTGTTCCAAGCTTCCGCTTGTCATCCTTTCCTCCCGACGCAATCGCCGATGCCCGCGAATGGGGTGCGTTTCCCGTTGTGGCTTATCCCGATGATCCGCGATATCACTGGCGCTACTGGAATAAGGACCTCAGGCCCGGCGGGATCGAAGTCCTGAATTTATTTACCAGCCTGCGCAGTGGGTCCTGGACTGAGCGGCTTCTGCTGGCCATGTTCTATCCTTTCTCACACTATTATTTTCTAAAAAGAATTGCGGTTCCCGCGGAATCCATCGCGCACTGGGATGGCCTTCTGCAACGCGACAAAATCTGGGGCTTTGCGGCGTCCGACGCTCACGGCGGATTTCACATCACACCATGGCTTTCGATAAAACTGCCTTCGTACGCCGATACGTTCTCATTCGCGGGACTTGGAATTGACAAACAGTATGAGTCCGATCCGCTAACAGCTATCCGCAGCGGAGATTTCTTCAATTGCATACGCGGCGCGGGCGAGCCCGAGCGATTCGAGTTTTCCGCGCAGCATGGTTTTCAAAAGTTTCCCAGTGGCAGCGACGCGCCGGCAAACTCCAACCTGCATGTCGAAGTACAAGTCGAAGCTCAAACCGAAGTCCAAGCCGGAAAACAGGCGACGCGCCTGGTATTGAAGAAAGATGGGGTGACGTTGCGCGAAATCGTCGGAGGTCACCTGGACCTCGAGAACGCCCCCGCGGGCGTGTATCGCGTCGAAGTTTTCCTGATGGGGCACCCCTTATTGCAGGAAAATGTTCCGTGGATTCTCTCCAATCCGATTTTCGTCGGCATGGTCCATGAGCCGCGCCCGTTGCACTCAGCCGCCGCGATTCGCGCCCAATTGGCGAAGAGCGCGGATGCCTACAAAAGGTAGCAACAACACGCGAGGCCGAAGCATCATCGCGACCAGGTGATTCCGCGGCCCAGCACGAAGATAAACAACAGACTAGCGACAGCACCCACGGAGATCCACGCAAGGCTGCGTCGAATTGGCCCAAGTTGCTCCTCGCCGCTGTCGCTCATCCGGCGCATCAAGCTGGGCAGGCTCAAAAGGCCCGCATTTGCGCCTAAGGTTGACGGCAGCGCCGAAGCGATCACGTAGAATAATCCTGCGGGATTCAACAACCCTCCTAACCCGGCTAAAATTCCATCCGTGAAGTACGGCGTCCAGCACAAACTGCGAAGCCGCCGCGAACCACGGTTCTTTTCTTGGAATGGTTTCAGCTGTGCGGCTACCAACAACACCGACGCGTAGTACGTCACCACACCAACTACAATGAGCCCAAGCTGCCACATCCAATGTGGCTGCAACCCTCGGATCACCGCTGCCCAGTCGCCGAAATTGGTGACGCCGGAAAAGAAAAAATAGCCAGTGCCCGTAAAGAGATTGCCGGCCATGGCGAGAACGAGAAAGTAGCGCGTGGTTGGCGTATATCGCTGCGGCCTGACGAGGAGGAACCAAAAGATCAGGGCGAAAAACAAATTCACGAGTGTGCCGTTCGCGGACACCCATCGCGTCTCAATATCGCTCTGCAGCGCCACCGTGCTCATCGTCACTTGCCGCGCTCCACTCAGCCACGCCGTCACGCCATGCCCCAACCCCTCGTGCAAAACATCCTGCAGAATGCAAGCCAATGCCGACACGGAAATCACCGTGAGCCGATCGTCCTGCCGAGAGCCGTCGTTGGTGGCCACGGCGTCCCTTATAACATTCCTCTGTAGATCCCTCGCGCCGAAAGGTTCCTACAGGCCGGCTTCGCGCTCGCGCTTCCTCTTTGCGCTTGCATTTACGATGTGGTTCGATTCCTTGCCCCCCTTTTACCGCGCTATTTTGGTTGCCAAGCTCCGAAGTGACGGTTGCGACGCGTCATCATAGAACGAAATCGCGCCGTCATTTCGGCTGGGGACAACTTTGCATTGGTCGCTGCCGCTGCAGATGCCTGAGTCGTTTGCGCCGAGCGAACGGGAGCCTCGGTCACTACTTCCACAGGCTCGTAGTCACAGCCCTCAACGTCGGCATGATCCTCGTCGCAGGGGATCAGTAGGACGGCACGCGTGTCGCCGTTGGTAAGCACGCCGAAACCCGCAATCTCCCCGCGATCATTAATATTGAAGGGGTTTAAAAAGGTCACACCGGAGCCTGGGGCAACTAGCGTGTTCAAGTCTATTGGGGCGCCGTTCTCGAACAAGAGCGCATGGGCCTCGTTGTTGCAATCTAACGAACCGTTGCCGACGATTTGACCCGATGAATTGATCGCAGTCGCCTGGCTGCTGCAATCACCGGGCAGATTCCCGAGATCGGTCATGACTCCTTTTTTCCAGAAATATGCATGGAATCCGTTCGAAGAATCGGACCCACCGACGATTTCGCCGGCATCGTTTATCCATGTTGCATTTCCGTAAGTCCCCCCAGGCAAGAATCCAAGGTCTTTCAGCCCTTCTTCTTTGTCCCAAAGGAACGCATGGGAATTTTGATCCGTAACCTCGGTCGAAAACCCTACGACCTGGCCTCGATTGTTCATCCAGCTTGGAGAACCGAGAGTGCCACCGAGAGTGCCGATGTCCACCATTTTTCCGTTCTCCCAAAAGAACGGGTGTTGAGTCGGGATGCCAAAAGCCTGGCTTGGCGTAGAATTTGTGTAAGCCTGTCCTGATATTTGACCCCGCTCGTTTACAAAGAACGCGAGGGCGTCGGGCCCCCCCAGCGTTCCCAAGTCTCTGATCACCCCGCTTTGCCAAAGGAATGCCCTTGTTTGCGTCGGCAGGCCAGCCATGGAGAACGGATCCGATACGTCGTTGTTGGAAAAACCTACTACTTGACCCTGGCTATTGACAGCCGTGGCGAGGCTCTGGTCCCCCCCCGGTACGGCCCCCAGATCGGTGATTTTCCCTTCGCTCGTCCAAAGGACTGCTCGGCCTATCGGCAGTCCTGTAAGCGGATCGAGGAGACCATTCTCCGACCAGCCGGCGAGAAGTCCGTTTTCGGTGATCCAGTCGGTTTGGCCATTCACGCCACTTGGCAGCAGTTCTAGATCACTGAGAGTGCCGTTGTGCCACACAACGGCGTGCTCGACAAAGCAGTCGCCTGCATTAGCATTGGCATTGAAAGGGATGGCACAGTTCGCATTTGGATTCGCAGTCGCTGTATTCGCATACGCCACAAACGTCCCGCGGTTGTTTAGGACTTGGGCCGACGGGCCTGAAAGGCTGCTATTCGGCCCACCAAGAGGCCCCACCACAAGGAGCTTGTAGTGATGGAGCTCCTTCTTTTGTTCCATCTGTTCCTGCGCGGACGATACGATCGGTAGCGCCAGAGCAGCGAAAAGAGCCATTGCGATGATGCTTGCAAACATTCTGGATTTGTTGGTGCCATGAAGTTTCATTTTGAGTCTCCTTTTCATATTCAATCTTCCACTGTGGGAATTCCGGAACCGTTGTCAAAGCCACCTTGTAAGGACTTCTTCTGAATAGATTTGAGCAGCGAGTTCAAACAGATCCGAACTGGCCCGCCCGGCTGCGAACGATGGAATTGCTCGTGATCAAGCGGATGCTGAAAAGTTTCCGCACCAACCTGGGCCAACTCCGCGGCACTCTCCACGGGAACCATGTCCACTTCGGCGGCACATTGTTCACACCATGCCCGCGCCGACGTTCCCCGAAGGACAATCAAGAGCCGGCTGGTATCAATGGTGATGCGCACTGTTCTTTTCGTCGTCAAACTGGCCTCCCGTTGCTCGTTAGGCACGCAATTTCTGTGATACATTTCGGCTCACGTTTTGGCTTGCTTTCTGGGCCCCGCCTCAACGCGAGCGCATCCTGCTGGAAGAGCGGCTTGAATGTCCTCAAGGACCGCTCAATAAGTTCTTAATAGGACTTGGAGTGGCGTATGGATAGGCAGGCCAAGCACTTACTGGAGTTCGGCCCCTTCCGTATGGACCTGGAAGAGCGCGTATTAATGCGCGATCAGGAACCCGTCACCCTCTCTCCCAAGGCTTTTGAAACACTTCTCGTACTTGCCCAGCACAGCCAGCGTGTGGTCTTGAAGGACGACTTGATGAAGACGCTGTGGCCGGACACCTTCGTCGAGGAGTCCAACCTCAGCCAGCACATTTTTCTGCTTCGCAAGGCGTTGGGAGACAGGGCGCACGATCCCGAGTACATCGTCACGGTTCCGGGGAGAGGCTACCGCTTCGCGCAGAAAGTGGAGGAGCGCACAGAATCGGATGGCGATTTAGTCCTGCACAGCCGTTCGGTCCAAAGAGTGGCCGTAGAGCAAATCGAATCCACACAAGACCGCGCTGCCGTCGCTTCGTTCGCAAGACTTCGCCAGAGACCATGGAACTGGCTCTTGGGATCCACGGCAGTCGTTGCCCTGTTGGCGTTGGCGTCCGTGTTCGTGGTGCGAATGCGCAGGCCGCCGCCATTAAAGGAGGCCGACCTCGTATTGGTCTCCGATTTTGTAAATACCACTGGTGAACCGGTATTCGACGGCACGCTGAAGCAGGCGCTGACGGTCAAACTCGCGGAATCGCCCTACTTCAACATCGCACTCGACTCCACAACCAGGAAAGACGCTTGGGCTTGATGGGCCGCTCGGCCGACGAACGAGTGGTGCCACCTGTTGCGCGGGAGGTGTGCCAGCGAGAAGGCGCCAAAGTAGTGGTTGGTGGTTCCGTCCTCAACATCGGGAACAAATATGTGCTGGACCTGGATGCCACGAACTGTCTCACGGGAGCGTCTTTGGCCCATCAGCAAATTGAGGCCCTCGATAGAGAGCAAGTCCTGAGCAAGCTGGGGCAAGTGATCCCACCGCTGCGGCGCAAGCTGGGCGAATCGGTCGGCTCCATCCAGAAGTTCGATACTCCCATCGAACAGGCGACCACCAAATCACTCGCCGCACTTGAAGGCCTATACAACTGGCGAACAGAAGCGAGCGCAAGGGAAGGAGGAAGAGAGTATCCCTTTTTACAAGATGGCGATTGAACTGGATGCGAACTTCGCCATCGCCTATGCCAGACTGGCTGCGATCTACCGCAACCTCCACGAGCGCGAGCTTGCTGACGAGTACCTCCGGAAAGCATTTGAGCGGCGGGACACATGTCAGCGAGAGAGAAAAGTTTTATATTCAGGCGCACTATTACGACAATGCGGCCAGCGACTATGACAAGACAATCGAAACATACAAGCTGTGGACCGAAGTGTACCCACACGACTTTTCTCCGTTTGATGGTCTGAGTAGCAAATACATCGAAATTGGCCAGCCGCAGAAAGCGATCGCGGCGGCCCAGCAGAGCTTGCGGCTGAATCCCAATTATGGCCCCGCTTACGCGAGCCTTGGCCGGGCTTATGAGCGAGCTACACGCCTTGCCGAGGCAAGAGCCATCTGCGAAAAGGCCATTGCAGAAAAGCTGGATAGCTTCTGGACCCATCAACTTCTCTACAGGATCGCGTTTGTCGAGGGCGATGAGGCAGTGATGCAGCGGGAGATCGATTGGTCAAAGGGCAAACCGCAGGAAAGTGTTATGAATTATTTCCAGGCAAAGGCTGCATTAAGCCTGGGAGAGCTTCGCAGGTCCAGAGAACACTTTGAACGCGCCCGCGCAATCGCTCAACAGAACGGACTTAAGGAGCAGGCGGTGGCCATCATCAACGGCCAGGCGCAGTTCGAAGCCGATTTAGGAAATGTGCGAGAGGCCCGTGCAATGGCGGACCTATCCCTCCGCGAGACGCCAAACTCCGCGCGGCATAAAGCATTTGCCACGCTCGCCCTCGCTCGATCCGGGGACATACGGCGAGCGGAAGCTCTGTTGAACGAGCTGAACAAACAGCCCGCACCAGATACCGCATTGAATGAAGTTGTTCTCCCTAGCATTCGAGCGGCCGTGGATTTGGATCGGAAAAACCCGGCTGCAGCCATAGAGGAGCTACGACGGGCCATTCCCTACGATCTCGGCGGCGACTCCGGTGGTATCACCCTCTATTATCGCGGCTTGGCCTATCTGGAATTGAAGTCTGGAAAGAGGCTGCAGCCTCAGTTCCAGAAGATTCTCGACAACCGCGGCGTAGTGATGACCGACATCTATTGGCCGCTGGCCCACCTGGGACTTGCACGCGCCTACGCGCAAACTGGAGATACGGAGAAGAGCCTGGCGGTGTACCGGGAATTGTTGACGCTCTGGAAGAATGCTGACCCCGACCTGCGTCCGCTCAAGGAGGCCAAGGCGGAATACAAGAAGCTCAGCGAACGCTCGGCATCTTCGCCCTAGTTACTTCATGATCTTGGTTGCCACGGCACAATCCGCACCCCTGGTGACACCAGAGCGGGTGCCCAACTCTTCGCGGTGCTGTCGATGTCCCGCGAAGCATCAACGCAACCGAGCTCAGCGCCGTATCCAGCGCCTCACCTGGCGCCCTCTCACCCGTAAAACCATTCCTCATCCATCACCCGAATATCCTTCACAAACTTCACCACATCTCCCTCCCGCAATCTCCTGCACAACCGCCCCAGCGTCTGCTGCTCCCGCGAATCCAGCACCCGCATCCACGCCTTCACCACCTTCTTGTGCTTCCCGATCACGCGCGCAATAAATCTCTTCCCCTTCGGCGTCAGCGTCAGCAAAAAAATCCAGCGCCCGTGCCAACGCACCCCCGCCCGCTTCCACTCCTCCCGCGCCACCTCCTCCGTCGGCATCGACGGCAGCCTGCACCGATCGCTCCGCACCGCTCCCGCCTTCACCAGCCCCTTCAGCACCGCCCCAATATTCTGCTTGCTGCAATCAAATCTCTCGCTCAACAGCTGCTGATACTGCGGTCCCCCGCGAAACAGCGCCTCCATCACCCGAAATTGCATCATCGTCAAATCAAACGTCGCCAGCTGATCGCTCATCTCCCCCCGCAACCAGTCCGCCGCATCCATCAATTCAATGTAAGCGCGAAACGCCCGGTTCGCCTTCACCCGCGCCAAATCCCTAGGCCTACCCTCGCCTCCAATAGCCAAGTCTCCTCCGTTCTTACTCCGTCTTCCTAGCCCTCTTGACTTTGTCTCTCGTACCGCTGGCCTCCGGCGCGCTGTCCGCGTCCCGATGGTATTCGCGGGGCCGGCGCCTTTGATTTTTTTCGACAGTAGGGGCACGGCATGCCGTGCCCGGCAAACGACCTTGCCACGTACAAGCCATTGCTTCTGCTTGAGTTTTTGCTTGGCGCCCGGCGTGTCGCCACCCGACCAAACATGTCATCCCGAGCGCAGTCGAGGGATCTGCATTTTCTTTTTCCGCCTTACGCCGTTGCCTCAATTTGAAATTTCAAATTTTCAATTTGAAATCTATTCCCCAGGTCTGACCTTCGAAGTGACCTACCCGAGTGGTATCATCCTCACAGAAGCCCCGTCAATTGTGGAAACCACGCATACGAACCAGCAAAAGCGCGCCTGCGACGCGTCAGCAATTCGTGATTCGGCCCCACGCGTTGAATTCCGAACTGCCCTTAGACTTTTCGGGTGCCCCACTCTTCGCCGTCTTTGCGAAGGGTGGGTGTTTTTCGGTCTGTTCTTTTTCCGTGTTTTGCGCCTTTCGAATTTCGTACCGCTGGCCTCCGGCCGGCGCCTTTCTCTTGGCCTTTCTCCTCTCGCCTTAGCGTCACTCGCCTGTCACCCCGCCTGCACTGAGGAACGAAGTGACCGCAGCGGAGGGATCTCTCCTTGCCGGCGCCTTTCTCCTGGCCTTTGTTTCTTTCGCCTTACCGTCACTCGCTGTCATCCCGAGCGCAGTCGAGGGATCTGCTTTTGCCTTACAATCTGAAATTTTAAATTTCCAATTTGAAATTCTCTTTCCGCAGATTTTCCGACTCCGCCACCAACTCAAACCCATCCCACCCTTCCCGCCGAAGCCGGGGCGAGCAGTGGCCCACGAGCAGATCTGCTATTCGAGCGCAAAGATTCCCGACGCTCGACTTCTCTGGCTGATAGGCCACCGTAAGTTTTGACAGTAGCCGTCGTCGACGCGATATGCTAATTTTCGCAAGTCAATTTTGACAACAGCCCCTTTTGCCAGAATGCGCCGCGTGCCGTAGGCCCATTCGTATTTCCCGTCCCGCGCCTATCGAGTCCGGCGAATCTGCCAAACCAAGGAGGAAAAAAATGTATTTCACAGATGACTCACTACTTCCTGAGAATCAAGCACCGCTGATGATCACGGCTGCGCCCTATGGACCGATGTGGTTGCCCGCCGATTGCACGCCGGAACAGAAGCTTCCGGTCACATGGGAAGAGCAGACCCAAATTGCCGTGGATTGCTACAACGCCGGCGCCACGCTCCTGCACATCCATGTGCGCGATCCCAAGACTGGCCACATCTCCAAGAAATTAACGGAATACGGCGACCAGATTGCACGCCTACGCAAAGCCGTGCCCAAGATGATTCTGCAGGTCGGCGGCTCCATTTCTTTCGCGCCCGAACCGGGCGAGGAAGCGAAGTTTCAGAGCTACGACGCCCGCCATAAGCTGGCCGAGATCAGCCCGAAACCGGATCAGGTAACCATTACGTGTGGCACATCTCTCTATGACCTGACGGCATTGCATCCGGTGGAGGAGTTTGACCGGGACCCGCTTTACAAACCCGGCGATGCTTCACGCCATGGCCAACATGGTAGCGGACTCGACACCGGATTTCTTTCTCGAGAACATCAAGCAAATGGTTCAGCACGGCATCCAGCCTTACTTCGCGCTTCCCCACGTGCACGGTCTCGAGCTTGTGGAGCGTCTGATCCGCAAAGGCTACTACATGGGGCCGATGAATGGATTCTTCAGCATCGGCGCCGGCGGCTGCTGCGGTGCAAACCCGTTTGACTTGATGGAGCTGATCCGCCGCACACCGCATGGATCTTTTTTCACTTACCAAACTACGTTCCGTTTGGGCCACCCGGTGGCTGCTATCTGCATCGCCCTCGGTCAACACACCCGTGCCGGCATCGAGGATAACCTCTGGAACACCACCAAGGGCGAGCGCATGTCCTCGATCCAAATGATTGAGAAGCACGTGCGGATAGCCAAAGAGCTCGGCCGCGCGATTGCCACGCCTGAACAGGCGCGTCAGATGCTGAAGATCGGGGTGACGTACAAGTCCACCGAAGAAACGCTCGCCAACCTGGGCCTGCCGCCGAACCGCCGCCCCGGCAACATGGGCTTCATGGTGCATGAGACCGACGGAAGGTTCCACCCGGCTGCGCAGGGTGGATGCGGACACATTCACGCAGGCGACTGGGAGGAAAAGATCGAGGTGGTGAATGTCGCAACCGCGAATGACTAAATGCCCAGCTGGATAAAAATCGCTGAAACTGGCGACATAGCTCCCGGTGCGGGAAGAGCGTAAGCCAGTGCTCTCTGTGAGGCATCTCGTGCGCCGTTCTTAGTTACCTATGGTTCCTCAGATGGGCCTGCGCCATCCACTCTCCGCCCAATGCCGCTGAAAGGCCACTGTCAATTTTGACAATACCCACCGTCGGGGCGATATGGTAGATTGCGGCTGTCATCTAGCTGACAATAGCCCGCGTACCGCAGGGCGCGCACTCTTGGGCGAAACTCCGCGCGCCTCTCGAGTCCGGGTGAATCTGCCAAATCTAGGAGGAGGATAAGACCATGTATTTTACACAGGATTCGCTGCTTCCCGAGAATCAAGCACCGCTGATGATCACGGCGGCCCCGTTTGGACCACAATGGATGCCGAGACGATTACCCGGAGGACATCGCCCGTCTCTTGGGACGCGCAGGTCCAGAAGGCGGTGGACTGCTACAACGCCGGCGCCACGCTCCTGCACGTCCACGTCCGCGATCCCAAGACCGGCCACATGTCGAAGAACTTCAAGGAGTATGGCGACTTCATCGGGCGGCTGCGCAACGGCCGTGCCGAAAATGATCCTGCAGATTGGCGGCTCGATCTCGTTCGCGCCGGAGCCGGGAAAAGAGGCGCACTGGCAGGGCTATGACACGCGGCACATGCTGACTGAAATTGATCCCAAGCCGGATCAGATAACGATCGTTATCGGCTCATCCCAGATGTACATTCTGCCCCTTACCACCCCCGACGACGCCAAGGGAACGAGCCTAGAGAACCCCGCGATGCAGAAGGCCTATCAAAATATGGTGGCCGACGCGTCACCGGAGTTCTATATCGAGCACTTGAAGCGCCTCCGCCAACATCAAATCCAGCCCTACTTCCAGCTCTCGAACGTCCACAACCTCGAAGAAATCGAAAATCTCATCCGCCAAGGGATCTACATGGGACCGTTGAATCATAACCTCGTGGCGATCGGCGGCGGAGTGATTGCCGGGCGCAATCCCTTCGACTTCATGGAATATGTGCGACGCTCCCCTCACGGCTCTACTGCGTCGATCGAATCTTTGTGGCGAACGGTGGCGCCGTTCTGCTGCCATGGGCGTCGCTCTCGGGATCCACTGCCGGGTCGGCATCGAGGACAACCTGTGGCGCAGGAAGGGCGTGCGCATGACCAGCGGTGGAACAGATCGAGCAGGTCGTGCAGATGGCGAAGTTGCTCGAACGCAAGGTGGCGACGGGCGACGAGGCGCGACAGCTCCTCAAGATCGGAGTCTGGTACAACAGTCCCGACGAAACCCTCGCAAACCTTGGCCTGCCGCCAAACCGCAAGGACGGCCAAATGGGTTTCATCGTCAAGGATACCGACGGAAGGCTTGTGGAGCCGCAGCTTTCATCCTGTATGCATCCTATACCATGGAAGGAACTTCAGGAGAAAGTTACGGCGGCGGCGAAACAGCCGGCAAGGCGAACAGCCTCGTAGCGAAGCTCGACTCAGAATCCTACTCCATCTCCGCGAGGGTCCTGTCTCGCAACAGAGGCGGGACCCTTTCGCAGACGAGCAGAATAATGTGCTGCGTCCGGCAGCAATGCCGTTGCTGCCCGACCCACGGAGTCGAGAAACGCTGGCTCGAAAGGTGGCATGACTCATGGCGAGTTTTGTGGAAGTGGCGCGTTTGGAGCAGCTTCCCCCTGGAAACGGCACAGTCGTTAGGGTCGACGGTAAGGACATTGCGATCTTCAACGTAGATGGAACAATCTACGCGATGGACGATTCGTGCCCCATCAGGGACTGTCGTTAGGCACTTCCAACCTCGAGGGCAAGGTCGTGACGTGCCGCGGACATGGTTGGAAGTATGACGTCACAACCGGGAGCATCGTTGCGTCTCCAGGGTTTGGCGTCGCAGCTTACCCGGTCAAAGTCGTCGATGGAAAAATCATGGTGGCGACAGACGAAACCTTGAATTCGAGTGCGTGAAACTGCTCTCCCGGCGTGCCCGGAACTTGACTGAAGAGTTGAAAGGAGAAGCACAAAATGACGACAAAGAGTGGAGCAACGAAGGCCTCCCCGACTGACCAGGTTGCCAATCCCTGGGGCTCGTCTCTAGACAAACTCAAAGAGTGGGATCCCAAAGGTGCGGAACTGTTGTTGCAAGTCGGAACGAACCCGTGGACCAGCGGCGTTCTGCCGCGCAAAGAGGTGGAGCTGATCTACCTCGCACTGAACTGCGCCTGCACGAACCTGGACGAAGAAGGTACGCGCCGCCAGATTCGCGCTGCTCTCGACGCGGGCGCAACGCGCGATGAAATTCTTCTCGTCCTCAAGTGTGGCGTTGGACTCGCGGTCCATTCCTGTAGCTTGGGCGCCCCCATCCTGCTTGAGGAGATGAAGGCAGCGGGAGTGAAGCCCTCAGGAGGCCCGAAGCCGGAGACTCCGGCCTGCGATGCGATGCGCGCGATCGGTCAGTGGAACACTGCGTGGGATCCGTTCTACGAGCTTTCTCCCGCATGGACCGACAAATTCTTTGCCTTCGGGGCCAGTGTCTACAAGAGCGGAATCTTTTCACCGAAGTTCCTGGAGCTGATCAGCATTGCCTTCGACGCGTCCGTCACGCACATGTATGCGCCGGGCACCCGCAGGCACATCAAAGCAGCGCTCAAGGCGGGAGCGACTCCGGAAGAAATCATGACGGTTCTGCAGATTTGCGTTTCGATGGGCGTGGAAGCGTGCGCGAAGGGCGTGCCGATTCTCGCCGAGGAGTTGGAGCGAGATTCAGGAAGCCAAAAAGCAAGGGCATGATTTGTGGAATCCGTCGCCAAACCTGTTAACCATGATTCTGCCGAAGCATCCAACCTTGGGTCCGACTTCTCCATAATTCGCGAAAGCCCATTCTTTCGCCTTCAAACGGCCTTGGGGCTGACCAGCGGGCAGCGAGCGGGAGTGGGTCGGCGAGCGGTCATCTACGCGCTCTTGGCGTGGTTGCCAATTGCAATCTATGCTGTAGCTCATGGGGCCTTCTATGCGACGGCATACGGCGAGCCTTTGCTACGGCATTATGGGATTCACGTTCGCGCTCTAGTGGCAATCCCGATTCTGATCCTTGCCGAGGGAACGGTTGAGAAGACCGTCAGGTCTGTGGTCAGCCAGTTCAGCGAATCGGGAATTGTGGACGGCACCCAGGCAGAACCATTTCGTTGTGCTCTCGAGAAGGCCCGCCAAATCTCGAACTCTTTGGCAGCGCAGGTAGTGCTGCTAGTTCTGACAGGTACGGGCGTGTTCTTCGGAATTGGGACTTCGATGTTGGCCGGTAAATCGTCCCCGTGGTTGCTGCTCGCGCAGAATGGCAGGCAATCGCTGACGTTCGCAGGCTGGTGGTACGTGTTGGTTCTGCTTCCTCTGTTTTCATTTCTGTTGCTGCAATGGTTATGGCGATGGGTCGTCTGGTCGATCTTCCTCCTACGTGTCTCCAAGCTCAAACTCAAGCTGGTCGCTACGCATTCAGACCGATGTGGGGGCCTATTGTTTCTGCAGGCAGCTCCCGCTGCATTCGCGGGTTTCGTCTTCGCGCTTAGCGCAGTGCTGGCCTCGGAATGGGGCTACGAAGTTAAGTTTCATGGCGTGGATATTTATGGTTTCAAAGGCGCGCTCATTGGATTCGCACTGATAGTTATCGTGATCTTCGTCGGCCCGCTGTTGGTGTTTTCAGGTTGTCTGTGGCGAACAAAACGCCAGGCGCTAAGCGAATATAGCGCCCTGGTAGCACGGCAGGGGCGCTCGTTCCACCGGCGTTGGATCGAAGACAAAGTCAGCGATGAAGAATTAATCAACAACCGCGACATCGGCGTTCAGACAGGTCTTCGTAGCAGTTTCGAGGTGATCTCCCACATGCGGCCAGTGCCTGTTGACCGGACATTGCTCCTTCAACTCGCTTGGTCAGTCATCCTGCCAATGCTGCCGGTCATAGCACTCAAGTTGCCTATCGAGGAGGTCCTTAAGACGTTGGTCAAGACGCTGGTGTAGGTAGGAGACTGAAGTCCAAGCCAGAATCGCGAATCGTAGCTCGCTCAGATAAATAGATGTTGATAAATCCCCTTCGCACCACCAATATCCGGGGGCCAGATAAATTGCAAACGGGTCGTCTATCGGTTCTAATGACAGTGGGCCTTGTCACTTTTGACGATTGCGCCGCCTCGCGGCCATAGCTATCGTGCGGCGCACTAAGCCGTCGTCCTGCAGCAGTGGGGCTTTTGACTGACGGAGACACTGAAGTCCAACGGAACTAAACCATGGATCCCAGAAATGCTTCTACTTGGGGCGCGGATTGGGCGTGGGGCCTCCCACTCATCGTACTAACCGTGATCTTTCACGCCTACGGTCTCGGACTCATCAACAGAGTAGTGGTCGCCTCTAGATCGGCGTGGATGGTGCCGCTCGGGCATCTCGCGTCCGCCTCGATCTTCGTCATCGGAGGGACGGCTCTTTCGGCCGCCATTCTGCACGGCCTTGAAGGCATAATCTGGGCGGTTGCTTACCGTCTTCTAGGGGCATCACCCGACAACAGGTCGGCGATGCTTTATTCGCTGAACGCTATGACGAGCTACGGCCATGCGAATCTATATCTGGCACCACGTTGGGAAATGATGGGCGCTTTGGAAGCGTTGAATGGCTGGATTTTGTTTGGCCTTACTACGGCATTTCTCTTCGCAATAATTGAGAAAGCGTGGCTGAGTTCCTACCGATAGATACCGGCCTAAACGGATAGATGTCGAGAAATCTCACGGGCGCCGGACCACAGGCCATCCTCAATACGCACTACAGCGGCACGATCTCGCTCATCGCGTATCTCTTCCCGACGCGTTTCTTCAACCGGCTCGGCGCGACCGAGGTCAGCCCCGACACGATATGCAACATGGCTGGCCACGTCGCTTTGCACTACGTCTATGGAACTTCGGTGAGCGGCTTCGATCCACGAACCGGCGCCGCCGCCGCGTGCATCCTCGTATGGGGCGCGAATCCCTCGGCTTCCGGCTCCGCACGTCCAGGAACATTGGATCGAGAACCTGCCGGGCAAGATCGTGGTCATCGATCCGGTGCGCACGGCGTCGGCCGCGGCCGCGGATATCCATCTGCAGCCGTTTCCCGGGAGCGACGCGGCGTTGGCCTTCTCGATGCTCCACGTTATCCAGCGCGAGGGCCTGGTCGATCGCGACTTCGTGACCCAGCACACCGTGGGATGGGACGAGCTCGAACCGATGCTCGCGCCATGCACTCCCGCGTGGGGTGAGGCTCAGACCGGCGTGCCCGCTCGGCTTATCGAGGAGACCGCGCGGCTCTATGGCCGGGGACCGTCGCTGCTGTGGATGGGGCAGGCGCTCCAGCGCCAGCCGACCGGCGGCAACGTGATGCGCGCGTGCTCGATTCTTCCGGCGGTCACCGGAAATATCGGCAAACCCGGTACGGGTTTCGTCTACCTGAATTTCGACATGGCGCAACGCGGAATCGACGGCGAGTATTTGACCGCGCCGCATCTGAGCAAGAACGCACCGCCGTCAATCAGCCAGATGGACCTTGCTGCCTGCCTCGAGGACCCCGCGCGTGCGCAGGCCCTGATGTGCTGGAATATCAATATCGCCGCCTCCAACCCGCAGCAGGAGCGCCTGCGCAAGGCGCTGACGCGCGAGGACCTGATGACCGTCGTGCTCGATCTGTTTCCGACCGACACCACCGACTTTGCCGATTTCGTGCTGCCGGCGGCGAGCTTCCTGGAGTTCGACGATCTGGTGGCGAGCTACTTTCACCTGACGCTTTCGGCGCAGGTCAAGGCGGCGGAGCCGATGGGCGAGGCGCTGCCCAATTCGGAAATATTCCGCCGGCTGGCCCGCGCGATGGACTTTATCGAGCCCGAGTTGCACGAGAGCGATTCCGAAATCATCGCCACGCTCCTCAAGCGCGCAAACCTCGACGGAGATTTTCGCGCGTTTGCCGCGCGCGCGCCCGTGCACATTCCCGCCGAGCCGATGATCCAGTTTCGCGATCTGACCTTCCCGACGCCCAGTGGCCGTGTCGAAATCGCTTCCGAGAGCGCCGCGGCCGACGGCCATCCGCGAGTTCCGCAACCGCTCGCCGATCCCAGGCCGGCGTCGGGACGGCTGCGATTGCTGTCGCCATCTTCGGCCTGGAGCCTGAACGACAGCTTCTCGAACGTGGCCAAGATTGCGGCCCACGTGGGCCCGGCCGCGATCGCGATGCATCCAGCGGACGCCGCCGGCCGCGGTCTCGCGGAAGGCGACCAGGCGGTGGTCGAGAACGAGACGGGCCGCCTGGTGATGCGCGTCACCTTGACCGAAAGCTTGCCGCGCGGCGTCGCGCTGTCGCACAAGGGCCGCTGGCCCAAGCAGGAAGCCGGACAACGAAACGTGAACGTGTTGAACCCCGGGCGCAAGTCGGACATGGGGGAAAGCACTGCCGTGCACAGCGTGGAGGTTACGGTGGGCCCGTTGGCTTAGGCATGAGCGCCGTTTCCTTTGACCTGTTTAGCCTGGGCCGCTAGCATCGGCGACGATGTCCTGGCGAATCGGAATAGATGTTGGCGGAACCTTCACCGATCTTTTTGCGGTCAATGAACACAACGGCGAAACCCGCACGGCCAAGGTGCTTAGTACCAGGCATCGCTTGGTCGAGAGCGTGCTCGGTGCGCT
>CAVOOU010000026.1:0-25094 GCA_963697645.1 uncultured Acidobacteriota bacterium
GCAGCTCTTGAAGGCCCCACAAAGACTTCCGAAACAAAAGCCGGATAGTTTGCGTTAAGCACAGTTACCAAAATCGTAGTTGCATTAATCTCACCGGCATGCGAAATATTCCCCGCTCGGCGATTTCTAGAAGCGTTCTAAGAATGAGGCCAGCCATCCTGATCTCCATGCCCACAAAGAACGCCTCTCGCTCGCAAGGAGCTACCCCCTCCCGTATCCGTCTCGCGCCCGCTACATGGATACTCGTTTTGGCAGCAACTTTGCTGCCGGCAAATCCCACGCAAGCGCGGCCCCGGGTGGAAAGCCCTCCGCCTCAGGCGGCCGCGACACAGGCGAATTCCGATCCGGTGTATCAAGAATTGCGCAGCGTCACCCCCGGCGGCAAGGCGGTCGCCGTGAAAGACGTGGTGTTGAAGCGCGACGCCGGAACATTCCGATTCAAGTCGGGCACATTCTATTTTCTCGCGCCCGTAAAGGGCCTTGTTACTGGCGCTATCTTCATCGGAGATGCCACATTCTCCCTCGATCCGCCAATCGAGATCGAAAAGAAAAACTTGCAGCTGCTGACGAAGTCGCAAGAAATGGTGGAAGATTTTTCGGAGGCCGTGTTCCGATTCAGTGACGGCACCGACGAAGAAATCGCCAAAGCAGGCACCGCGTCATCCGGCGCCATTCCGTCGCGCGCCGGTGAGCTGCTGGCGGAGAATCGCACGGCTCTCCGAAAGCATCTTCGCTACAACCTCGACATCCGGCTTCTCGAAGAAGTCTTGAATGACCAATCCGGCGGCTTCTTCGTGGCGTTCATTAAAGGAAAGAAATACAGCGACAAGGAAGTGTTTGCCGTCGACCCGCACGGGGTACCGGCCGGCCTTACGGGCTTTTCCGTTGCACCGGAAGAAGTATCCTTCTCCACGTGGGAAGAGCACAAATTCGGCATTTGGGCCGCTTTCCACTATTCCGATGAATATGCCAACGGAGCCGCATCTGGAAGGCAAAAAAATAATTTCGTCCGTATCCCGCATCAGAAACTCAGCACTGCCATCGACAAAAACGGCGTCATCGCAGGCGAAGCGACATCGACGATCCAATCGTTTACCAATGGTCTTCGCGTCGTGCAGTTGAAACTCTTTGCGACGCTGCGCGTCCGTAGCGTCACCGGCGAGAATCAAACGCCTCTGAATTTTATTCAGGAGAAAAAGGAAGAAGATGCACAGTTCGCCGTAATTCTTCCCGACAAACTCCCGCTCGGGAAAAAGTACACAATCACAACGGTCTATGCTGGCCCGGATGTGGTGATGAATGAAGGCGGCGGCAACTATTACCCGGTTGGGCGCGAGTCCTGGTATCCAAATACAACTCAGTTCGATAATTTTGGCACTTACGAGATGTCGTTTCGCATTCCGGCTGGTTTGACAATGGTGGCAACGGGAGACCCGGCCGGCGACACTGCGGACGGCGATCACGCGATCTCGAAATGGACTTCGAACGTGCCCATTGCCGTTGCGGGCTTCAATTTCGGCCGATTCGAGAAAGCCGAAGCAAAAATAACGGACCCTGCATATACCGTACAGGCGTTTGTGAACAAAGACCCGGCAGATATTGTCGTCAGGCTCCCCGCGGGCATGCGCCCCCAAGTGAACACGATGATCAAGAAAGCCCTTGGGGAAGAGCAGCTGGCGATTCCGCTGTACACCGAATTCTACGGACCAACGCCTTTCGGCCGGCTGGCTGTGACCCAACAGACTGCTCCCACATACGGCCAGTCCTGGCCCGAACTCGTCTTTCTCCCCATTACTTCTCTTCTCGATGACGCAGCGCGCGCGCTAGTCGGATTCCGGGAACATCGATTCTTCGAATCGGTTGATCCCCATGAAATTGCGCATCAATGGTGGGGGCACACCGTTGCTTGGGGATCTTATCGCGATCAATGGATGAGCGAAGGTTTTGCCGAGTTCTCGGCCTCTCTTTTTCTCGAAGCATTCTACAAAGGTGAGGTCGAGAAATTCTGGGATGATGAGAGAAAGATGCTGCTCGAGAAGGACGCAGAGGGCTTTCGCGCCATCGACGTGGGGCCGGTGACGCTGGGATACCGGTTGGCCTCTACACGCGCGGGCTTCAGTATTCCGCGCCGCTTGATATATCCGAAGGGCGCTTACATCCTCAACATGATCCGCATGCTCTTTTGGACAAACGAAACTGGCGACGCGAACTTCAAGAAAATGATGCACGACTTCGTACAGTCTTACTCTGGCCGTGCAGCGACGACAGAAGATTTCAAAGCCACCATCGAAAAATACATGCAACCGTCACTCAACATGGCCGGCGATGGAAAAATGGACTGGTTTTTCAACGAATACGTTTACGGAACGGCTTTGCCGAAATATAAGTTCGACTACTCTTTTTCCAACGGCTCCGGCGGCGCCATGCAGCTTCACGTCAAGCTCGAGCAATCGGGAGTCGACTCTTCTTTCCGCATGCTCGTGCCAATCTATATTGAGCTGCCCGATGGCCATCCGTTTCGAGTGGGAACTGCCCCGCTGATCGGCAACGCCAGTTTTGAGAGGGACATCGCGTTGCGCGGGCTGTCCCAAAAACCGAAACGCGCGATGATCAACTATTTTCACGACGTGCTCTGCACCCAATAGCTGCAAATCCTCGCGTTAACTGCCCGGCACCTTCATGCCAGCCCGGAGAGCTTCGCCTTCTGCCGGGTGATAAAATCTCAACTGGCCATGTCCGCATCCGCCGCACGCTTCAGCGCGCCGCCACTCTCGGCGGTGCAACGCTATTTCGAGGTCTCGCTCTATCTGCTCGTTCTGACGAGCGTCATCGCCGTCGTCTCCACGGGCAAGCTCGATCCATTCTCAAGCGTCGCGCCGGTTCTCGCGCTGGCCTATAAAGGCTTCCGGCTCTGGCGCGGAAAAGGACCTGAGCTTTCCGTGCGGCTGGCCACGTGGCTGGTTCTCGCGTATTTTCTATTTTTCCCGTTCGATCTTTGGGTGATCTCGCGCAATCTCGCAGCAGGCGCGCCTAACCCGGCCCTCTATTCCGCGCTGCTCTCAGCAATTCACCTGCTGCTCTTCGCAGTCATCGTGCGCTTATATTCGGCGCGAACGAATCGCGACTACGCCTTTCTCGCGGTGCTTGCCTTCGCGGCAATTTTGGCGTCGGCGATCCTCACCGTCGAAACCGGCTTCCTGATTTCGCTCGCGATTTTTCTCGTGCTTGCTGTCTCCACCTTCGTTGCGCTTGAAATCCGGCGCAGCTCGCAGGGAGCTGTATCGCCCGCGCTCGAACCCGGCACTCCGCTCGCCCAGAAATTGAATCGCGCGCTCGGTCTCACCTCGATTCTTGTCGCTGTCGGCACACTCGTCGTCGGCGCCGCATTTTTCTTCATAATTCCTCGCTTCACCGCCGGCTACATGAGCGCCATCAATATTCAGCCCACCTTGATGACCGGCTTCAGCGACAGCGTCACCCTCGGCGCCATCGGCAAAATCAAGAAAAATCCGGCCGTGGTGATGCGCATCAAGATCGATGGCGATCCTTCGCGCGCCTCCAACGTCCACTGGCGCGGCATCGCCTTCACGGATTTTGACGGCCGCCGCTGGTTCACGCCCAATCACGATCCCACCGTGGTCAGCCCCAATGGCAGCGGCGTCTATCAGTTGATGCCTGCGATGCCTGCGCGCGGTGAATATTACCCGCTGCACTACACAGTCCTGATGGAACCGATCGCGAGTGACGCCCTTTTCGTAGCCCTGAAGTTGGTGGATGTGCGAGGAGGGTTTACCAACGAAACGGATCGTCCCGATGCCACCAAGCGCTCCGGCTTTCTCGTTTACGACAAGACCGGCTCGCTCTCCAATCCCTTTCACAACGAAACTAAGGTCCGCTACCAGGCCGATTCCCTGCTGCCCGTGATTCCTGTACCCGAGCTTCGCCAGGCTCCAGCCGATTATCCAGAAATCACCCGGCGAATGTATTTGCAGCTGCCGGCCCTCGACCCTCGCGTCGCGAAGCTCGGCGCACAAATCACCAGCGGCGCGACAAATCCATACGACAAAGCCTCGAGAATCGAAACATACCTCAAAACGAAGTATGGCTATTCGCTCGACCTGACCGATCCGCACGGCAAAGATCCGCTCTCCTATTTTCTCTTCGACCGCCGCGCCGGCCACTGCGAATATTTCGCCTCCGCCATGACGATTCTCGCGCGCACGCAGGGAATCCCAGCGCGCTACGTCACCGGTTTTCTACCGGGCGAATACAACGACGTGGGCGGCGACTACATCGTTCGCGCCAGCGACGCACACGCATGGGTGGAAATTTATTTCCCCGATTACGGCTGGATCACCTTCGACCCCACTCCGCCAGCCAATGCGCGCCCCGGCGGGTTGCTCGAACGCCTCGCCATGTATTGGGACTGGTTCCAATTCGCGTGGAGCGAGTGGATCGTCAACTACGATTTCGGCCATCAGCTGAATCTCGCCCAGAACATGCAGCGCACGTCGCACGATTTCGGCGATCGCGCGCAAAAATACTACAAAGAAAAGCAGCGCCAGCTGATGCAAATGATTCTCGCGCTCGACAAGCGAATCGAAGCCTCGCCGTACTTTCTGCCCACGCTCCTCGTGCTGCTCGTCGCCCTGTTGATGTACTTGCGCGGCCGCCCGCTTATCACCTACGTGGTCGCGCGCTGGAGCTTGCGCGCCCGTCGCGCCGGAAATCTCACGGCATCACTCGCTGCCCTCGAATACCGCGAAATGCTGCGCCTCCTCGAAAAGCGCGGCTGGAAGAAAGCCGAATCGCAAACGCCCCTCGAATTCGCCGCCGCAATCCCATCATCAGAAATTTCAGCCCCAGTCGCTCAATTGACCGAGCTATACCAGTCCGCCCGCTTCGGCGAACACGCTGCCCCCATCGAGCAAATGTCCTCTCTCCTCCGCTCAATCCGCGACACGCTACGTTCGCACAAGTAGAAGGTATTTACTGCACCTGAAACTTCGCGGCTGCCAGTGCATATTCCTTTTGCTCCTTCGTTAGCAACGGATGATCAGCGATATACCGATCGACTAGAGCTTGGGTGCTCGGGTGATGCAGATGACCCAACCCGTGCAGCGCGGCAGCCTGACAATGGGGAGCATCGAGCGACAGAATCGCTGAGAGCGTCTCAAACATTACGTCCTGTGACAGCAAATCCTCGCCGCCTCTTTCTCGCATTCGATTCTCGCAATGGTAGTCATAACAGACGCTGTCCCACCACATGTGGCAAGACGTATCTAAAGGTTCTTTGGCAAAAAACCGTGTAAACAGATCGAGCATGGCACGGACGCATTCTTCCCTTTCTAAAAAGAGGATCTCGCTCTCCCAAAGCAGGTGCGCTACGGACCAGTCTCTCCCACTGATCATTCCCCAGAATCCCTCTTCGAGCTGCGATTTCGAGAATCGCCCGAAGAGGATTTCAGGTTCGCGAAATAACCGGATGTAATAGGCGCAAAACTGTTGTGGCACGAAGGCCACTTCTGAATTGCAGTACCATTCTTTCGACACGTCTCCTACAAACTCGTGATCAAAGTGAAGTGAAACAAAATCGTCGAACGTGTATTGTGTTGCGTCGATTTCGGTGTGCGGTTTCATACTTTCTTGTATAAGAGCAGGGTAACCAATCGACTCCAGCATTGCACGTGCTAGAATTGTGTGTTTGCGACCACTTCAAGGAAACGCGCAAGTATGCCCAAAGTAGGATTTGTAAGCCTGGGATGCCCGAAGAACCTCGTCGATAGCGAGGTGATGATGGGCATCCTCACGCGCGCAGGCTACGAAATCACGCCGCGCGCAGGTGACGCCGACGTGCTCGTCGTCAACACCTGCAGCTTCATCGCCCCCGCGCAGCAGGAATCCGTGCAATCGATCCTCGAAATGGCGGAGTACAAGAAATTCGGCCGCGCGCAAAAATTAATCGTCGCCGGCTGCATGGTCGAGCGTTACCGTAACGACATCCGCGCAGCAAATTCCCGAAGTCGACGCCGTCATCGGCACAGGTGAAGTGGACAAGATCCTAGAAGCCTGCGAAGGCCAGCTTCGACCGAATGGTCCCGATGGCGACGGCGCTTCCCTGCCTTCCTATCTCTACCACGACCTGACGCCGCGCGTTCTCGCCACGCCTCGTCACACCGCGCTACATCAAAATCAACGAAGGCTGCGACCATCCCTGCACCTTCTGCGTCATTCCGCAGCTGCGCGGCAAATTCCGCAGCCGCCGTTTCGAATCCGTCGTGCGCGAAGCGGAAAATCTCGCCGCCGCGGGCGTCCGCGAAATTTCGCTGATCGGACAAGACACCACGTTCTACGGCGAAGATCTCGGCCTGCGCGACGGCCTCCCCGTCCTCCTCGAACGCCTCGCCCAAATCGAAGATCTCAATTGGATTCGCTTCCTCTATTGCTACCCGAATCGCATCACGCCGCGCCTGCTCGATACGATCGCAGCGCATCCGCGCCTCGCGAAATATCTCGACGTGCCGCTGCAACACGCCAGCCGCAGCGTCCTCGCGCGCATGAAGCGCGGCTCCAGCGGCGATGCGTTTCTGAAAATGCTCGAGCGCGCGCGCAAAGCAATCCCCGGCGTTTCGATTCGCACGTCGTTCATCGTCGGCTTCCCCGGCGAAACCGAAAAGGATTTCCGCGAGCTCTGCGATTTCGTCCGCGCCGCCGAATTCGACTGGATGGGTGTCTTCGCCTATTCCGACGAGGACACCTCGAAAAGTTTCGCCCTCGAAAATAAAGTGGACGACGAAACGATCGCCCGCCGCCGCGACACCCTGATGGCAATCCAAAAGAAAATTTCCGCCCGCAAGCTGCGCAAGCGCGTAGGCCAGCGCCAGCAGGTAATGCTGGAAGGCCCCTCGAAGGACACAGATCTAATCTGGGAAGCTCGCCTAGAAGGCATGGCCCCAGAAATCGACGGCAAGGTCTACATCACCGAATTCGAAGGCGTGAACGACGCCGAAAATTTGCCAGCACCAGGCACAATGGCCACAGTAGAAGTCACCGAATCAAACGATTACGACCTGATCGCCCGCGCGATAGAATTTGCCGCCCCGCAAGCCCGCACGATCGGCGCAGAAATCACAGCAGCGCAGCCGTCGCCAAACCCATTCCCAATCCTAGCGTCCCGCTAAGACTCACCGGGGTTCTTGTACCGCTGGCCTCCGGCCGGCGATTTTGATTAGGGTAGCCACGACGACGACGTCCTCGTCGTGGGCCTTTCCTCGATCGCGGCACAAGCGATCCAGACCTCGCCGCCCCAAAACGCCACCGCTGCACTTCCGTACCGCCGGCGTCCCGCCGGCTCTTTTGACTCTGTTACTGGCGCCGTATCAAACTCTCACCAAAATCCATCCATGTTAGCCTTACTATAGAACCCATGAAGCGCCGCTGCCCCATCTGCCGCAAACCAACCGACTCCGAAACAAGCGCCGACTTCCCGTTCTGCAGCGAACGCTGCCGCCTCCTCGACCTCGGCAACTGGTCCAGCGAAAAATACGTAATCAGCAACCCAGTCTTCGACGAATCGGAAGAAGAAGACTCGCGCCCAAGCGACCCCGACGACAAAGACGACAACAAGGACGCTCACGGATGAGCGCCGACTCAGGCACCGCAGCGCCAAGCGTCTCCGACGCATCGCGCCCAGCAACCGCAGCACAGCGCAAACCACGTCTCGCACTCTTCATCGCCACCGCCTGCGGCCTCGGCTACATTCCCGTCGCCCCTGGGACCTGGGGTTCGCTCGCAGGCCTCCTCGTTGCGTACTTCCCCTTTGGGTAGCATTCGTAATTGTTCTCGGACCATCCACCGTTTGGAAGATCTTCACTGAAGGCAACACTTGGTTCAGCTTGGGCAGTGTGCGCCCTGGTCTTGATCGGATGCTGGTGCTTCAGTGTTTCATCGGGCTCGCTGTCGCCGCGATTGGTGTTTGGAGTGCCAGTAAAGCCTCGAGGTATTGGCAGCAGATGACGATCCGCAACGAGTTGTGATCGACGAGGTATCGGGACAACACCTTACTCTGCTGATTGGTTGTGGGATACCTATTTGGTGGAGAGTTTCGGAATCTCCGTGGACCGGCCTTCCGATAGGCTTTATCACATCTCGTTCCGCCCTCAACTGGAAATATTTGCTCCTGGGTTTTATACTTTTTCGCGTTTTCGATATCTGGAAGCCGTTCCCAGCCCGACAAGCCGAGTCCCTTCCCGGCGGCTGGGGTATCATGGCAGACGACTGGATCGCAGGTATTTACGCCGCAATCGGATTGTGGCTAGCCCGCGCAGCCGGCCTTTGAATCGGTAGCGCCGGTCTTTAGACCGGCAGGTTTTCTTTGAATTTGTCGCGCCGGTCTTTTTATCCTGAGCCCGCGAAGGGCAGACCGGCAGGTTTTGACTTTCGAGCCTAACGTGGCATCAACGGGACCAATCAAATTGAAATCGAACGGCACACCTCGAATCGAAAGCGTCACCCCCGCAGCAGCCCTGCCGGGCGGCGAAGTCTCGATCAAAGGCAGCGGCTTCGACACGCGCAACCACACCCGCGCCCAGGTCCAATTCGGCGCCGCAGAAGGCAGCCTCGTGATGGCCGCCGAAAATATGCTGATCGCGCGCGTCCCCGATGGCGCCGAAGGCGGCGCAGTCCGCGTGAAAATGGGCAGCGTCGAAAGCGCTCCGTTCCCGATGGCGCTCGGCGTGCAAATCGCCGACAACCTGCATCCAGTCGCCAGCCCCGCAGTCGACGCCGAAGGAAACGTCTACGTCACCTTCAGCGGCCAGCGCGGCCAAAAAGTTCCCGTCTCGCTCTACAAAATCACCTCGAACCACACAGTGAAGCCGTTCATCACCGAGCTGATGAATCCCACCGGCCTCGCAATCGACCACGACGGCTATCTTTTCGTTTCCTGCCGCAACGACGGCACCATCCACCGCATCTCGCCCGACGGCCGCGCCATGCAATGGATCGAAGGCATGGGCATCGCCACCGGCCTCGCATTCGACAAAGCCGGCAGCCTCTACGTGGGCGATCGCAGCGGCACGATTTTCAAAATTGGCCCCGACCGCGAAATTTTCGTCTTTGCAACGCTCGAGCCATCGCTCGCCGCATATCATCTCGCATTCAGTCCCACCGGCGATCTGTACGTCACCGGCCCGACGACGTCGAGTTTCGACCGCGTTTACAAAATCACTCCCGGCGGCGAAGTCAGCGTTTTCTTCCGCGGACTCGGACGCCCGCAAGGCCTCGCCTTCGATCGCTTCGGCAATCTTTATGTCGCGGCATCTTTCAGCGGCCGCCGCGGCATCGTCCGGCTCACTCCTCACGCGGAGCCGCAAGTCGTCCTCGGCGGCAGCAATATCGTCGGCCTCGCGCTGATGCCCAGCCGCCGCGCCATGATCACCACCAATAGCGCCATCTACTCTCTCGACTGGGACGTCGAGGGTCTTCCGCTCTTCGGTTAGCGCCCATCGATGCGGGCAGAAATTATCGCCATCGGCTCAGAACTGCTCACGCCCTACCGCCTCGACACGAATTCTCTATTTCTCACAGACGGGCTGAATCAAGTCGGCATCCGCGTGGTGCACAAAGCCGTGGTGGGCGATTCGCTCGACGACATGCGTGCATCTTTCCGCCAAGCCCTCGACCGCGCCGATCTGGTTGTCGCATGCGGTGGCCTCGGCCCCACCGACGATGATCGCACTCGCGAAGCCGTCGCCGATCTTCTCGGCCGCAAGCTCGAATTGAATGAAGGCGTGCTCCGCCACATCCAGGAACTTTTCCGCCGCTTCGGCCGCGTGATGCCCGAAATCAATCGCCGCCAGGCGATGGTCCCCGAAGGCGCCACGGTAATTCCGAATCCGCGCGGCAGTGCTCCCGGCTTATGGATCGAAGCAAGCGGCCACATTGTGATTCTTCTTCCCGGCGTTCCGTCAGAGTTGCGCGCAATGTTCGACCAGGAAATCCGGCCGCGCCTCACGAGACTCGGTCACGACGAGCGCCTGTTCACGCGCGACCTGCGGATCACCGGACTGCCGGAATCGGAAGTCGAGCAGCGCGTCTCGCCGCTCTACGCGCTCTACCCCGACACCGAAACCACAATCCTCGCATCGCCGCCGGGAATTCAACTCCATCCGCGCGTCTGGTCGCGCGATCCCGCCAAAGCCAATCAGATTCTCGACGAAATGGTGAAGCGCATGGCGCTCGCCCTCGGCGAACATCTCTATTCCACCGAGGGCGAAACGATGGAGGAAGTCGTCGCCCGCGTGCTCACCGAAAATCGCGCCACGATTGCCGTCGCCGAAAGCTGCACCGGCGGCCTGCTCGCCGAACGCCTCACCAATATTCCCGGAAGCTCCGTCTATTTTCTCGGCGGCGTCGTTTGCTACAGCAATGAACTGAAATCTGCGCTGGTGGATGTTCCAGCAGAGCTGATCGAAGCCAAAGGCGCAGTAAGCCCCGAAGTGGCGTTGGCTCTCGCCGAAGGCATCCGCAAGAGAACCGGCGCAACGATAGGCGTGGGCGTAACGGGCATAGCGGGCCCCGGCGGCGGCACGCCTGAAAAACCAGTCGGCCTGGTGCACATCGGCATCGCCGACGAACGAGGTCCACGCGAGCGCCGTTTCCAATTCCCCGGCGACCGCGAGCGAATCCGCATGCACGCCTCACAAACCGCCCTTGATTCCGTGCGCCGCTATTTTCTCTTCCCGCGCAACCGGTCATAGCCGTGCGCCTCTTCGTTGCGCTCGACTTACCGGACCCAGTCCGCCACGCAATCACAGAACTGATCGCAAAGCTCCAGCCAAAATCCCGAGGCGCGCGTTGGATAAGGCCCGAAAATCTCCACATCACGCTGAAATTCATCGGCCACGTGCCAAATGAAAAGTTAAGCCCGATCCAAACCGCCCTCTCATCGATCCACGCCGCACAGCCCGTCGAGCTCCATTTCCGCGGCATGGGTTTCTTCCCCAACGAGCACCGCCCGCGCGCTTTCTGGTGTGGCATCGCCGCTTCGCCAAATCTCGCGGAGCTTGCCGCCAATATCGATCGAGCGCTCGTGCCGCTGGGAATCGAAGCCGAGACGCGCCCCTTCACTCCTCACCTCACCCTGGCCCGATTCAAATCGGACGAAGACATCCGCGCAGTGGTTCAAACGGCGAGCGACATGAAGTCAACCGACTTCGGAGCAGCAACCGAGACGAATTTTCACCTCTACGAAAGCCTACTGAAATCAACCGGCGCGCAATATAATCGCGTTGCGTCTTTTCCATTCGTGGGCGGCTCAACCGCCCAACGCACACTAGCAAAAGGAAAATGATCGTCTCAGTCGCGACATTCGCCGCTCTCGACCCGTCTTTTGTGAATGTCACGACGCTGATTCCCGTCGTCGCCTACATCCTCGGCTCGATTCCTTTCGGCTTGCTCGTCGTCAAGGCATTCGGCGGTGCTGATATTCGCAGCGTCGGCAGCGGAAACATCGGCGCCGCCAACGTCACTCGCAACGCCGGTCCCATCGCCGGCGCGCTCACGTTGCTGCTCGACGCCGGAAAAGGCTACCTCGCCGTCTGGATCGCCGGCCATTGGACCGGCTGGAACATCCGCTGGATGATGCTGGGCGCAATCTTCGCGGTAATTGGCCACGTGTTCCCGGTCTGGCTGCAATTTCGCGGCGGTAAAGGCGTCGCCACCGGACTCGGCGTTTTCATCCCCATTTGCTGGCAGGCAGTCGTCGCGGCAGTTGTGCTCTGGCTAATCGTGGTTGTCTTCTGGCGTTACTCGTCGCTCGGCTCGATCGCCGCCGCCGCTGCGATGCCGGTTTTGGTCTATGTCCTTTACGTTCCGGGCCACGCGCCCCCGGAATTCGTCAGTCTGGGGACAATCCTCATCGCAGTGCTCATCCTCGCAAAACATCGCTCCAACATCGAGCGCTTGATCGCAGGAGAAGAGCCGCGCCTGAAATTCCGCAAGTAAGCCTGCTCAAGTCGAGAGTCCCGAACCTCCGGAACCTCCTGAACCTATGTGACTTATCCGCCAACTCTAGTACTTTCGTCCTGTTGTGCGCATTCCTATCCGGCCGATAGCATTAAAGGCTGGGAATCCCTGTGCCCATCAACGCCCTCAATCAGCTGACGACACGCCGCCTGCGCATCCTCTGGATCGTGATGGGCGCGCTTCTGCTCGTCAGCGTCATGCCGCTGTGGCTCTATCACCGGCAGGTGCTCCGATTGAGCGAAGAGAAGCTCCAGGACACCGAGCGCCTCCAGCAGAACGAAATTACGCGTTCGCTCGCCAGCGAAACCGTACAGTTCGAATCGAGCCTGCGCGAACAGCTCCTCAGCCAGCGCCAACTTCTCGCCCTGACCGGCTGGATTCAAAATGTGGACGAGCCCTCGCACGCCCCGCAGATGACGCGCCTGCTGCAGAACTTCGTCGAAAATAATCCAGACGTTCTTTACGTCACCGCCGTCAACACGCAGGCGAAAGGCGAATCCGCCGGCAGCTTCCGCGCCGACGCCGATCCCTTCGTCGCAGTGGCGCTCAAGCGCGCATTCACCGCCAGCATTCAAGGCCTCAACTACGTCAGCGAACCATTCGGCGTAGGCCAGGACAACCGCCCCGCGCTGGTCGTCTCCATTCCGCTGCTCGCTGAAGGCCAATTCACCGGAATGTTCGCATCAGTAGTCTCCATCGACCATCTGCTCGGCCGCCTGCGCGACGCGAGCGTTCGCGACCGCACCGTTTTCATCGTTGACGTGCACGGCCACATCGTCGCGCACCCCAACACGAACGAGATGGTCCCCGGCCGCGATCTTTCCACCACGTCGCCGCTGGTCACAAAATTCAAAGACCTGCCGCAAGAACTGCGCGCCACGGAAACGATGCATTTCTCCGTGCCCGCGAAAAATCAAAAACCGCAAAGTCGAAATGATCGGCACCTACAGCACGATTCCCGAGTTGCGCTGGGCCGTGATCGCCGAGCGCGGCCTCGACGAAGCCCGCACCGACGCCGGTGTGCAGGAATTCACGACCCAAGCGCTCACATTCGTCGTCGGCGTAACGTTCGTCGCTCTCATGTTCGGATATCTTTTTGCCGTGGGAATCACGCGCCCGATTCGCGGCCTCGTATTCTCCACCCGCGCCATCAGCCGCGCTGAATTCCACGAGCGCGTCGAAGTGCGCGGCGCCGCTGAAATCCGCGAACTCGCCGAAACCTTCAACCACATGGCTGGCGATATCGAGCGTTACGTCGAACGCCTGAAGCAAGCCGCCGCCGAAAATCGCGACCTCTTCCTCGGCTCCATCCGCATGCTCGCCGCGGCCATCGACGAAAAGGATCCCTACACGCGCGGTCACTCCGGTCGCGTGGCGAAATATTCCATGATCATCGGCGAATACTTGCAGCTCACGTCCGAAGATCTCGACCGCCTGCGCATCTCCGCGCTGCTGCACGACGTGGGAAAAATCGGCGTGGACGATCGCGTCCTCAAAAAGCCCGGCAAGCTGACCGACGAAGAATTCGACCTGATGAAGCAGCACACCGTGAAAGGCGCCAACATCATGCGCCCCGTCGCGCAGCTGAAAGAAATGCTGCCCGGAATCGAATTGCACCACGAACGCCTCGACGGCGCCGGCTACCCCTACGGCCTCGCAGCCGATCAGATTCCGCTGATGGCGCGCATCATCGCCGTAGCCGACACGCTCGACGCCATCACCACCAACCGCCCCTATCAATCCGCGATGGATCTCGATTTCGCCATGGAACGCATCCGCTCCCTCGCCGTCTCCCGCTTCGATCCCAAAGTCGTCGCCGCCCTCGAATCCGCCGTCAAGGCCGGCCGCCTCCGCCTCACCGCCACCCTCGTCGAAGTCTAAGCAGTCTTTCTCCAGCCACGCCGATGCCCGCCTCATTTCGAAAAATGATAAGTCCAGCTCACCGTGACGTACGACTTCAGCGGCACGCCCACCACTCGCTCGAACGGCGTCGGAAAAGTAGGATCCGTCGGAAACGCAAATGTCTCCGTCGTTTGTCCCGTATGGCCGCTGGCAATTAAAAACTCCGTGGACAAACTCATCCGCCCATCCAAAAACGGCCGCAACAGCGCCCCGCGAAATTCCGGCACCGCCACGCCAACAAAACCATCGCCGAGCGGCTTCGCCCGCACATACTCAAATTCGCAGCGCCCTCGTAAGCCAAGCGGCAAATGATTCGCCGTCGCCACCGCATCCCAAATCAATCGCGGCGCCTCCGGCGTTGGCTCGCCCGTCAGCCGGTCTCTCGCATCGGCCTGCGCATACGAAATCGAAATCGAGCCCTGCGAAAAATTTCGCTGCAGCGCCACGATGATCACCCGGTTCAGCGACGGCCCCAGATCCTCCTGCAATCCCGTGTCGGGGTCGATCTTCGCCAGCTCCTGCGAGTTCGTCACGTGCTTCAGCGTCACTCGAAAATCAAATTTCTGCACAGTCTTGTCGAGCACCAGCTGATACAGCCGCGAAGGCGCTAACAGCATCGGCGCCATCGTGCCCGTGCCGATTCGCGGGTCCTCCGTATGAAATGCCTCGCCGTAGCTGAACGCGACCGTCGGAAGAAATGTGCTCTGCGGCGGCAGAATCGTCAGCGTCGCTTTCGGCAGTGTCAGTCCCGCAAGCTTGTTGAACGAGTTCGCCGGACTGATTTTATCCACATTGTCGATCCAAACTTCTTCGCGCCGCACTCCCACGTCGTAATGAACGTACCGGCTCAATGACCCGTCGAATGAGATGTATGGCTCGACGAACGACAGCGTCAAATTGTTGCTCGCCACCGGCTCAAAAATTCCCTGCGCATTCGCCGCCTTCAAATCCAGATCGCGAGGCGCATCGCGCCTCAAGTCAACTCCTGCCAACACCGAAAGCCACGGCGCGATCTTCTGCGTGTAGAGCGGTCCTCCTCCGGCCACGGTTCGCATCTCACTCTGCTGGATCAAGCCTCCGATCACCTGAAAAGGTGGCGTGTCGAATACACCGGCGCAAAATTCGATCGCAGCGTCAGCGCATACTCGCGAAAAAATCCGGACATCGTCAATTGCTGCTTGTCGTTAATCCGCCAGGTATCGCTGGCAACAAAAATCGCCGTGTTCGTCCGATCGAACTGCCGGTTGTCCACCGTATCGTTCGGCACGAAGGTGTCGGTCGGAATCAGTCCCGGAATGAAAGAAGTTCCGTAGTAGCCAACGCCAAACAGCGTCAATTCGTTCCGCCCGAATTTGAATTGCCGCATCGCGTTCACCTTGTACTGCTGCCGGTGCTCCAGCCGCGCGAGATAACCATTCCCGTAAGCCGCCTCCACCGCGACGAAAGCATTCGTCGCAGGATTCTTCGGACTCCATCCCGCCACCAGATCGATATCCCGATAGTCTCCGGTCAGCTCCACAAACGAATTCAGCCGCTCCCGCGGCACGTAGGTCGCAGCCAAATCCACAGAATTATTTCCTTCGCGCACATTAAACGCGCCGCCGTCAATCGCCACCGCCTCAATCATCGGCGCAATCAGAAAATTCGGATCGGCATAACCATTCCCGTGCGCGTTCGCCGGCAGATTGTTGGGATACAGAAAATCCCCAATTTGATAAAACTGCGCGATCGGCTCCCCATGATCGCCCGCCACTCCCGGAGCAAAATATTGCGGCGCCTTGATTCCGCCCGACGCCGTCTCAATCGGATAACCCGGAATCGAAATCGGCGCGCCAGGACGCCCAGGATTCGCGTCCAGCACTTGATCGTGAATCACGATTCGCTCCGATGGATCGGGCGTCAGCGAAGAAGGCGCTGACGCGCCGACCACCGTCACAGCTTGCCGCACCGAAGCGATCTGCACGAATTTCAGCTCCACGGTCGCGTCCTGCCCCTCGACAACCGTCACATCCGCACTCACCGGCGCGAAACTCGAAATTTCAGCCCTCACTTTGTAATGGCCGGGCTCAACATCCAGCCCATTGAAATCGCCCCTCCGAATCGCTGCTCGCCGCCTGCACAGCCATCCCGGAATCCTTCACCAACGAAACGCGAACATTCGCCACCGGCGCGCCTTGTGGATCAAAAATCCGTCCACTCACGCGGCCCAATCGGGCCCCGCCCGACGCGCCGACGCATGCCAGCAATAGAAAACTTGCCGCCAATCCCAATTGCATGCAATAAAGCATCGGTCTTTTGCGCACAACTCTGTGAACCACAAGGTGGCGGGCGTGAGCTCTCACGAGAAGGCCCATCTTATAGACGCACCAGCAGAAAGTGAACAGGCCTATCCATCCACAGCCTGGGCCTGGTACACCGTCGCGATTCTCCTCTGCGCCTACATCTTCTCGTTCATTGACCGGCAGATTCTGAATCTGCTCGTCGCCCCGGTTCGCCGCGACCTCGGAATCACCGACACCGAAATGAGCCTGCTAATCGGTTTCAGCTTTGCCGTCTTTTATTCAGTTCTCGGCCTGCCGTTCGGACGCCTGGCGGATTCCATCAGCCGTCCCCGTTTGATTATCGTGGGAATGTTTACGTGGAGTCTGATGACGGGCGGTTGCGGCCTGATCAATTCTTACTCCCAGCTTTTCCTCTTGCGCATGGGAGTCGGCGTCGGCGAAGCCACCCTTTCTCCCGCCGCCTATTCGATGATTTCAGATTCCTTCCCTCCCGCCAAACGCTCCGTGCCCTTCAGCGTCTACACCATGGCCACTTACATTGGCGGCGGCTTCGCATTTCTTCTCGGCGGACTGCTTCTCCGCTACTTCGGCAGCAGGCAGATGTTCGATCTTCCCGTCATCGGACTCGTCCGGCCATGGCAAGCCCTTTTCATTTTCCTGGGAATCTCCGGAATTCTCTTCATCCTCGCGCTGCTCAGCCTTCGCGATCCCTCCCGCAAAGGCGCGCGAGTTTTCGCAAACGCCGAAGGAAAAATCAAAGTCGAACGGATCGCGCTATCGGCCGTGGGCAAATACTTCGCTCAGAACAAAAAGTCGCTCCTTTCACTCAACGTCGGAATGGGATTCGCTGCGCTCGCCGCCTACGGAACCTCAGCCTGGGGAATCACGTTCCTCGTGCGCAATCATCACATGACGGCCTCGCACGCAGGCATCGTCTTCGGCACCGCGCAGATCCTTGCAGGTACCCTCGGAATGCTCACTGCAGGAAAAGCTGTAGCGTGGCTCGCAAAGCGTGGCCACCGCGACGCCTACATGCGCGTGGCAGTATTTGCAGCAGCCGCGTGGCTCATCCCTGGAATTCTCTTCCCTCTCATGCCGCAGACGAACGCCATGATCCCTCTGCTCTACATCGCAATTTTCTTCGGCTGCATGCCCACCTGCCTGATCCCCGCAGCCATTGTCGAACTCGTCCCCAACGCCATGCGCGGCCAGGCCACCGCATTTTACTTGCTCGTAGTAAATCTCATCGGTCTCGGCATCGGCCCCACCGCCGTCGCCCTCGTCACAGACAAAGTCTTCCACTACGACGCCGCGGTGCGTTATTCCCTCACGATCGTTCCAGTGGCAGCCATCATCCTCGCCGAACTTTTCTTCGTCATGGGCCTGCGCTCCTACATCCCCACGCTAGGCCGCCTGAATCTCTGGCTCAAAGAAAATCTTTAAGTAGCACAGGCATTCCTGCCTGTGCCAGCAAATCAAAACGGCGCACCTCACGAATTCTTGACACTCGCACGCTATCGTTCTTTCTCCCGTTTTGTTGATCACAAAATGCGAGTCGCACCACACAATCCCGCGGTGCGTCAATTTCCGATAGCGCGACTACACGTTCACTTGTGCCGAGCATCGAATTCGCCTGTACTTAGGGACAGATAACGGCGCAAACAACGGAACGCGTCGGTTACGTTGTGACCCCACTGCGGGGCTGCAACAATATGATGAATGGGCGCACTCATTCACGTCACAGCTTGGGAGCGAGTATCACTATAGCGGCGACTCCTATGTGCGGTCGGGCGTGTGGCAGCACTTCTGATTATTCTAACTGCGTTGCTCAACCTTCTTGGTCCTCCAATTGGTATTTTCTTCGCGGCCAGATGGGAGGCAAAAAAGATTCCGGCGGTGAAGGTGACAGCGCAGCCACTGACGGACTACTCCGTCTCTGATGCGCCGGGAATGCTGTTGTCTTATTTCGGCTATTCGTTTGAGGTTCCATGGAATGCGAGTTTCAAGACGAGGAAGTCTCAGAAAGGGCCAGGCGGCATGGTGCAGCTAAAGTTTGATTCGGGGCGGAGTCTGCTTCTCATTGCACCGACGAATCAGAACGGCCTTCTCAGCGAGTTTGTGGAGGACCAATCGTCGCATATGGAGAATCTCCGGCTTGTTTTTGGCAACCTCCTGAACCGTTCGCCGTATGATCAGTATTCTGCGTTGTTGAACACGTCGCCCTCGACCATTCGGGCATTTGGACCGCGCCCGGATGCGGTCCGTGGCGTAACACTACTAACAATGAAGGCTATTGCGCTTCCTGCGAGTCTCCAAACAGGCGCGTTTTCGTTCCAATTGTCTGACAAACGCGGGTTCCAAATCGGTGATCCTCGAAAATCGAAGAACATCGATCTGGAAGTTTTTGACGTGAATGGTCACTATCTTGAGATCTTTTGTGGAACGACCAGAGACGGCATCGGCTTCACGCAGCCGGAACTAAATCGCATCCTCAAGACGCTTCAAACTGTATCCTCCGATTCCTCTGCTGCTCAGACTCTCAGCACAAAAGCCGTCCGGAACTGAGCCATAGTTGCGTCAGCCTGCTGGTCAAACCGGTATTCGGAAACTTGCTCACTACCCGAAATCCCGCTTTGCCTGCCGTATTCCCCTCCCTCTGCTAGAATATTTGTTTCCGCCCAACGCGGCGAACACATGATTACACTCTTCGGACCACCCGAACCCACGCTCCTCGAGCGCCTGAAAGATTCCGTCAGCAAGACGAAGACGGAGCTCTCGGCGAAAGTCGAGCAAATCCTTACGGGCGATCGCCCCGTCGATCCCGAGCTTCTGCGCCAACTCGAATCCGCATTGCTCAGCGCCGACATCGGCGTTCGCACCACAAAAGAAGTCCTCGCCGCCCTCCGCCAGCAGGTCAACGAACACAAGCTCGTTGAAGCCAAAGACCTGAAGCGCGAGCTGAAGAATCAAATCACGAAAATTCTCACATTCCCGCCCGCGGCCGCCGACGGGAACGGTAACTCCGCGGCTCCTCGCGTCCTGTTCGTCGTCGGCGTCAACGGCACCGGAAAGACCACCACCATCGGCAAGCTCTCGAATCGCCTGAAAAAAGGAGGCGCCAGCGTCATGCTCGCCGCTGCGGACACATTCCGCGCTGCCGCAATCGAACAGCTCGAAGTCTGGGGCCGCCGCTCCGGCGTCGAAGTCATCAAGCAAAAGTCCGGCTCAGATCCTTCCGCCGTGATTTTCGACGCGCTCTCAGCCGCTACCGCGCGCAAAATCGATGCCGTCATCGTCGACACCGCCGGCCGCCTCCACACCAAATCCAATCTCATGGCCGAGCTCGAAAAAATGAAGCGCACCGCCGCGAAAATCGTCCCGGGCGCGCCTCACGACGTGCTTCTCGTCCTCGACGCCACCACCGGCCAGAACGGCCTGAATCAAGCCCGCGAATTCTGGAGCCACTCCGGCGTCACAGGAATAGTGCTCACCAAACTCGACGGCACCGCCAAAGGCGGCATCGTAGTCGCCATCGCCCACGAACTGAATCTCCCCATCCGCTTCGTAGGCACCGGCGAACAAATCGACGACCTAGTCCCCTTCGACCCCCAAACCTATGTCAACTCCCTCTTCGACTAGCCCCCCGATCGCCGCGAGCCGGTTTCGGCCCGCGACAAGCAAAATCGCCGTAGACTTCGCATCTCCAAAGGGCTTCAATGCCCTTCCGTAACGCCGGCGTCCCGCCGGCTCTTTTGACTTCGCCACAGCAAAATCGTGAATCACGCCGGCGTTGTGTTTGTAGCCCGCGGTTTCAACCGCGGGAAAAGACATTCCAAGAGACGAGGGCTTTAGCCCCTGAAGAATGATGCCCAATCCCAACATCGACGCCGACGAATCACACCTCACCCGCGCCCTAACCCTCGCGCAACGCGGCACAGCTCTCGCTCACCCCAACCCCCGCGTAGGCTGCGTCATCGTCAAAAATAACCGCATCATCGCCGAAGGCTTCCACTCCTACGATCGCTTCGACCACGCCGAAATCGTCGCCCTGAAAAAAGCCGGCAAAAAAGCACGCGGCGCAACTCTCTACCTCACCCTCGAACCCTGCTGCACCACAGGCCGCACCGGCCCCTGCACAAATGCAATCATCGCGGCAGGAATTAAACGAGTCGTAGCCGCGATGCCAGACCCGAACCCCGCCGTCGCAGGCCGGGGCTTCGCCCAACTCCGCCGCGCAGGAATCGAAATAACAGTAGGCATGCAAGAATCCGCAGCCCGCGAGCTCAACGAAGATTTCGCCAAATGGATTCGCACCGGCCTGCCATTCGTCACACTGAAAACCGCGCTCACCCTCGACGGCCAAATCGCCGCACGCTCAGGCAGCACCACCTGGATCACAAGCGAAGCCTTCGCGCGAAGCCGTCCAGCACCTCCGTCACGAAGCCGACGCCCTCCTCACCGGCATCGGCACGGTCCTCGCCGACAATCCTCGCATGACCGACCGCACCGGCAAGCCTCGGCGCAAAAAACTTCTTCGCGCCGTGATCGATTCGCGCCTGCGCCTGCCGCTCAAATCGAACCTCGTCAAATCTGCTGACGGTGACGTCGCAGTCTTCACCACGCAACCGCTCGATTCGCCGAAAGCTCTCGCGCTCGAACGCGCCGGAGTCGCCGTCGTCCGGGTTCCGGCCAAACGCAACCACGTTGACCTTCACGCCGTCTTGCGCAATCTCGGCAAACATCAAATTCTCGAATGTCCTGCTCGAAGCAGGCGCAGAACTCAACGGCGCCGCTCTCGAAGCCGGCATTGTGGATAAGATGATTCTCTTCTATGCTCCAAAAATCATGGGCACCGGCGGCGTGCCGATGGCGAGCATTCCGTCGAAATGGTTTCCAAAATCGCCGGCGCTGACGAATATCACCGTGAATCGCTACGGCCCGGATTTCTGCGTTCAAGGATACTTTCACGATGTTTACGGGAATCACCGAGCACGTCGGAAAAATTGAAGAGTTTCAGCACGACGAAAAAGGCGGCCGCCTGCGCATCAGTCTCGAAGGCGCTCCGTCCATCGCTGCCGAAATGAAACTCGGCGACAGCATCGCGGTCAACGGCTGCTGCCTCACGGTCGTCGAGTTCGACGCCAACTCTTTCGCAGCCGATCTCTCCGGCGAAACTCTCCGCCGCACAGCCTTCGGCGAAAAAAAGCCCGGCCAGCCCGTGAATCTCGAGCGCCCGCTCGCCGCCACCGCCCGCCTCGGCGGCCATTTCGTTCAAGGTCACGTCGACGGAATCGGCCGCGTCACGCGCCTCACACCCGAGGGCGACAACTACTGGCTCTCCGTCCGCCTCCCGCAAGATCTACGCCGCTACGTCACCGAAAAAGGATCAATCGCCATCGACGGCATCAGCCTCACCGTCGCCCGCTGGCACGCGCACGACGGCATCGCCGACATCGCCGTCATCCCCTTCACGCATCAGCACACAAATGTCCACGCAATGACGCCCAACGATGCCGTCAACATCGAAGTCGACATCCTCGCAAAATATGTCGAGAGCCTAATCGCGTCGCAAAAAGCCCGCGCCACATCGCACCTCACCGTAGCCGAACTAATCGAAGAAGGTTTCTGATGCCCGCCGGAAAATCCGCGTCCTACGACGTCGCAGTCATCGGCGCCGGCGTCTTCGGCTCCTGGATTGCCTACTGCCTCAGAAAAGCCGGCGCCACGGTTCTTCTTGTCGACGCCTACGGCCCCGCCCACGCCCGCGCCAGTTCCGGCGGCGAATCCCGCATCATCCGCATGGGCTACGGCCCCGACGAAATTTACACGCGCTGGTCCCTCCGCGCTCTCCCGCTCTGGCAGGAACTTTTCGCCGAAGCCGGCCGCCCCGAGCTCTTCCAACGCACCGGCGTCCTCTGGATCGCCGACGAATCCGCCCGCGAATCCTACGCCCGCGACACCATCGCGACGCTCACCCGTCTCCGCGTCCCCTTCGAAAAATTATCCAACGCCGATCTCCGCCATCGCTACCCGCAAATCGCAATCGACGACACCTCCTACGGAATCCTCGAGCCCTCCAGCGGCGTCCTGATGGCTCGCCGCGCCGTCCAATGCGTCGTCGACCAAGCCCAAAAAATCGGCGTCACCTACCAAATCGCCGCCGTCCAATCCCCCAAGCCCGCGTCCGCCGCGCTTCGCGGCAAGCTCCTTGAAATCGCAACCACCGCCGCCGCTGCCGAAAATATCTCCGCCGCAAATTTCGTCTTCGCCTGCGGCCCCTGGCTCCCAAAACTCTTCCCCGCCCTCCTAGCCAATCGCATCTTCACCTCCCGCCAGGAAATTTTCTTCTTCGGCGTTCCCCCCGGCGATCAACGCTTCCAGCCCCCCGCTCTCCCCACCTGGCTCATCCTTCGCGACGAATTCTACGGCATGCCCGACCTCGAATCCCGCGGCCTCAAAGTCGCCAACGATCGCCACGGCCCCGCCGTCGATCCCGACACGCAATCGCGCATCGCCACCCCCGAAGCCCTCGCCGCCGCGCGCGAATTCCTCGCCCGCCGCTTCCCCGCGCTCAAAAATTCGCCGGTCGTCGAAACGCGCGTCTGCCAATACGAAAACACCTCGAACGGAGATTTCCTGATCGATCAGCATCCCGACTTCGAAAATGTCTGGCTGGTCGGTGGCGGCTCAGGTCACGGTTTCAAACACGGTCCATCGGTAGGCGAATACGTCACAACGCGAATCCTGCAAGCGCGGCACACGCAGCCTCACATCAACACAGCCCGCAGCCGAACAACTCGAGCGCCGCTTCTCGCTCGCCACAAAAGAATCCGCACAGCATCGCGCAGTTTTCTAAGCGTCTCAAAGGTTCCTAGCTTTCTCTAATCAGCGGAAACCGGCCGCGCCCGCATCTCTCCAGCCTCTCTCGCCTTCGCCCGCGCCCCGCGCAAATACAACGCCACCCCCAGCATCACGGCGAATCCCGTCGCCCCCACAAGTTTCATTTCAAATTGAATTTTGCTCGCGCTGTCTCCCGGCGGAATCAACGACAGCAAAATTCCCGCCAGCGCAATCGTAAATCCCAGCCCGCCCGCAATCCACACGCCGAGTTTTCCTCCCGGAATCAGCACGGCCCCCGGCACATTCTCTCGGTCCGCCGAATAAGAAAGCCGGATCGCCGCCGCATACATATAAAGGAACGGAATGAAGTACAAAATGTTCGTCGCGGACACGAGCACCTGATATGCGCCCACCGTCGTCTCGTTAATCTGGCTCAGCAGCAAAATAAAACCCGAAATCGTCGCCTGCACCAGAATCGAAACGTAAGGTGTCTCCCATTTCGGATGTATTTTTCCAAATGCACGAGGCAGGTAGCGATCGAGTCCAATTACAAATGGCACTCGCGCGATTCCCGCTACTGTAGATCCCACGCCGCCCGCGTTTCCCACCGTTACGAGCATCGCCGCTATCATCCCCAACGCGCCAATTTTCAGCGTTCCCGACGCGATCGTCAGCGCCTGAAATACTCCGCTCTTCGGGTCCACCTCCACGCTGCTCATTAGCGAAAGCACCGCCACCGTTCCGGCGATGTAGAGCACGGCGATCACAATCCCCGATCCCAAAATTGCCCGCGGAAATGTCTTTCGAGGCTCGCGCACTTCTTCGCTCATTGACGACACAAGCTCCATCCCCGCGAACGCAAACGCAATCTGCGGCCAGAAATTCACCGTCGCCCAATCCCAGTGCGGCCGGATATTGCTCCATGTGAAATGCGTTACCGATCCCTGACGGTGCCACACAAAAGCCGCCACAAGAATCAGGATCGTCAGCGGAAGAAACGTCGACACGCCCCCCACGTTCTGCAGCCATTTGCCGATCCGCAGCCCGATAATGTTCATGAAGACTGCTACGAATAGCAGAATGAAAGATCCGATCAGCAGGAACGTGCGATTCTGCGCCAGCGGAGCGTATCCAATTCCCCCGATGTATGCCGCCATCGACGCGCTCGCAAAAAGCAGCGCCGGAAAATAAAAAAGCGTGTAGACCCAATACGTCCAGCCCGCCACGAATCCGTGAAATTCACCGAACGCCGTTTTCGACCACGCATACAACCCGCCCTCTTCAGGAAATCGCGTCGAAAGCTCCACAATCACCAGAGCCGTAGGCACAAAAAAGAAAACCGCAGCGAGAATCCAGAGCGTCACCGAAGAAGTGCCGTTGTGCGCCGCCGACGCAATCCAGCGCGGCCCCAGCACGGTTGCGATGTTAAACAGCAGGACGTCCCACAATCCCATCACCCGGGGCAGGCTTGGCTTGGGACTCGATGCGGCGGGCGAACTCACTCGGTCAGGTCCAGCGCCGGAATCAATTCGTCTTCTCGCAGAAAATTGCGGAGAAACGGATCTTTCGAAGCCTCCAGCTCCTTCCACGTTCCAAAAAATCCAACACGGCCTTCCTGCAGGAAGATCACGCGGTCGGCTAGTTTTTTCGCAAGGTGCGTGTCGTGGGTCACCACGACCGACGTCTTCTGCAGAGTCTTTTTCAATCGCACGATCAGATCGCTCATATGCGCCGCCATCAACGGATCCACCATCGTCGTGGGCTCATCGTACAAAATTGCCTGCGGATCCTCCGCCAGCGCCCGCGCAATTGCCACCGATCGCTTCGTGCCCATGCTCAAATCCGAAGGCAACCGGTCCGCATACTCGGTCAGATTCAAAGTCTTCAGCAGCTCACTCACCTTCCTATCCACTTCCTCGTCGTCCGGTCTCCACCCCGCACTTCAAAAGGAAACGCAACGTTCTCCGCCACGGTCAACGAATCAAACAGCGCACCAGACTGAAAAACCATCGTCACCACACGCCGGATCTCCGAGAACTGCTG
>CAVOOU010000027.1:0-87525 GCA_963697645.1 uncultured Acidobacteriota bacterium
GCTCGCCGCCACCGCCCGCCTCGGCGGCCATTTCGTTCAAGGTCACGTCGACGGAATCGGCCGCGTCACGCGCCTCACACCCGAGGGCGACAACTACTGGCTCTCCGTCCGCCTCCCGCAAGATCTACGCCGCTACGTCACCGAAAAAGGATCAATCGCCATCGACGGCATCAGCCTCACCGTCGCCCGCTGGCACCCGCAAGACGGAACCGCCGACATCGCCGTCATCCCCTTCACGCATCAGCACACAAATGTCCACGCCATGACGCCCAACGATGCCGTCAACATCGAAGTCGACATCCTCGCAAAATATGTCGAGAGCCTAATCGCAGCACGCAAAGCCTCCGCTACATCGCACCTCACCATAACCGAACTAATCGAAGAAGGTTTCTGATGCCCGCCGGAAAATCCGCGTCCTACGACGTCGCCGTCATCGGCGCCGGCGTCTTCGGCTCCTGGATCGCCTACTGCCTCAGAAAAGCCGGCGCCACGGTTCTTCTTGTCGACGCCTACGGCCTCGCCCACGCCCGCGCCAGTTCCGGCGGCGAATCCCGCATCATCCGCATGGGCTACGGCCCCGACGAAATTTACACGCGCTGGTCCCTCCGCGCCCTCCCGCTCTGGCAGGAACTTTTCGCCGAAGCCGGCCGCCCCGAGCTCTTCCAACGCACCGGCGTTCTCTGGATCGCCGACGAATCCGCGCGCGAATCCTACGCCCGCGACACCATCGCGACGCTTACCCGCCTCCGCGTCCCCTTCGAAAAATTATCCAACGCCGATCTCCGCCATCGCTACCCGCAAATCGCAATCGACGACACCTCCTACGGAATCCTCGAGCCCTCCAGCGGCGTCCTGATGGCTCGCCGCGCCGTCCAATGCGTCGTCGACCAAGCCCAAAAAATCGGCGTCACCTACCAAATCGCCGCCGTCCAATCCCCCAAGCCCGCGTCCGACGCGCTTCGCAGCAAGGTCCTTGAAATCGCAACCACCGCCGCCGCTGCCGAAAATATCTCCGCCGCAAATTTCGTCTTCGCCTGCGGCCCCTGGCTCCCAAAACTCTTCCCCGCCCTCCTAGCCAATCGCATCTTCACCTCCCGCCAGGAAATTTTCTTCTTCGGCGTTCCCCCCGGCGATCAACGCTTCCAGCCCCCCGCTCTCCCCACCTGGCTCATCCTTCGCGACGAATTCTACGGCATGCCCGACCTCGAATCCCGCGGCCTCAAAGTCGCCAACGATCGCCACGGCCCCGCCGTCGATCCCGACACGCAATCGCGCATCGCCACGCCCGAAGCTCTCGCCGCCGCGCGCGAATTCCTCGCTCGCCGCTTCCCCGCGCTCAAGAATTCGCCTGTCGTCGAAACGCGCGTCTGCCAATACGAAAACACCTCGAACGGAGATTTCCTGATCGATCAGCATCCCGACTTCGAAAATGTTTGGCTGGTCGGTGGCGGCTCAGGTCACGGTTTCAAACACGGTCCATCGGTAGGCGAATACGTCACAACGCGAGTCCTGCAAGCCGCCGCAACGCAGCCCGTCATCAAGTCACACGCCCGCAGCCGAACAACTCGAGCGCCGCTTCTCGCTCGCCACAAAAGAATCCGCACAGCATCGCGCAGTTTTCTAAGCGCTCAAAGGTTCCTAGCTTTTCTAATCAGCGGAAACCGGCCGTGCCCGCATCTCTCCAGCCTCTCTCGCCTTCGCCCGCGCCCCGCGCAAATACAACGCCACCCCCAGCATCACGGCGAATCCCGTCGCCCCCACAAGTTTCATTTCAAATTGAATCTTGCTCGCACTGTCTCCCGGCGGAATCAACGACAGCAAAATCCCCGCCAGCGCAATCGTAAATCCCAGCCCGCCCGCAATCCACACGCCGAGTTTTCCTCCCGGAATCAGCACGGCCCCCGGCACATTCTCTCGGTCCGCCGAATATGAAAGCCGGATCGCCGCCGCATACATATAAAGGAACGGAATGAAGTACAAAATGTTCGTCGCGGACACGAGCACCTGATATGCGCCCACCGTCGTCTCGTTAATCTGGCTCAGCAGCAAAATAAAACCCGAAATCGTCGCCTGCACCAGAATCGAAACGTAAGGCGTCTCCCATTTCGGATGTATTTTTCCAAATGCACGAGGCAGGTAGCGATCGAGTCCAATTACAAATGGCACTCGCGCGATTCCCGCTACTGTAGATCCCACGCCGCCCGCGTTTCCCACCGTCACGAGCATCGCCGCTATCATCCCCAACGCGCCAATTTTCAGCGTTCCCGACGCAATCGTCAGCGCCTGAAACACGCCGCTCTTCGGATCCACTTCCACGCTGCTCATTAATGAGAGCACAGCAACGGTGCCTGCGATGTACGCGCACGGCGATCACAATCCCCGATCCCAAAATTGCGCGCGGAAATGTCTTTCGAGGATCGCGCACTTCTTCGCTCATTGACGACACAAGCTCCATCCCCGCGAACGCAAACGCAATCTGCGGCCAGAAATTCACCGTCGCCCAATCCCAGTGCGGCCGGATATTGCTCCATGTGAAATGCGTTACCGATCCCTGACGGTGCCACACAAACGCCGCCACAAAAATCAGTATCGTCAGCGGAAGAAACGTCGACACGCCCCCCACGTTCTGCAGCCATTTGCCGATCCGAAGCCCGATAATGTTCATGAAGACTGCTACGAATAGCAGAATGAAAGATCCGATCAGCAGGAACGTGCGATTCTGCGCCAGCGGCGCGTATCCAATTCCCCCGATGTACGCCGCCATCGACGCGCTCGCAAAAAGCAGCGCCGGAAAATAAAAAAGCGTGTAGACCCAATACGTCCAGCCCGCCACGAATCCGTGAAATTCGCCGAACGCCGTTTTCGACCACGCATACAACCCGCCCTCTTCAGGAAATCGCGTCGAAAGCTCCACAATCACCAGAGCCGTAGGCACAAAAAAGAAAACCGCAGCGAGAATCCAGAGCGTCACCGAAGAAGTGCCGTTGTGCGCCGCCGACGCAATCCAGCGCGGCCCCAGCACGGTTGCGATGTTAAACAGCAGGACGTCCCACAATCCCATCACCCGGGGCAGGCTTGGCTTGGGACTCGATGCGGCGGGCGAACTCACTCGGTCAGGTCCAGCGCCGGAATCAATTCGTCTTCTCGCAGAAAATTGCGGAGAAACGGATCTTTCGAAGCCTCCAGCTCCTTCCACGTTCCAAAAAATCCAACACGGCCTTCCTGCAGGAAGATCACGCGGTCGGCTAGTTTTTTCGCAAGGTGCGTGTCGTGGGTCACCACGACCGACGTCTTCTGCAGAGTCTTTTTCAATTGCACGATCAGATCGCTCATATGCGCCGCCATCAACGGATCCACCATCGTCGTGGGCTCATCGTACAAAATTGCCTGCGGATCCTCCGCCAGCGCCCGCGCAATTGCCACCGATCGCTTCGTGCCCATGCTCAAATCCGAAGGCAACCGGTCCGCATACTCGGTCAGATTCAAAGTCTTCAGCAGCTCATTCACTTTCCTATCCACTTCCTCGTCGTCCGGTCTCGCGCCCCGCGCTTCAAAAGGAAACGCAACGTTCTCCGCCACGGTCAACGAATCAAACAGCGCGCCCGACTGAAAAACCATCGTCACCACACGCCGGATTTCCGAGAACTGCTGCTCCGTAAAAAACGTCACGTCCTGCCCCGCCACAATAATCTGCCCATCGTCCGGCTGCAAAAATCCCAGCAGCAGCTTCAGGCTCACCGATTTACCCACGCCGCTGCGCCCCATGATCACGGCCGTCTCGCCCTGGTTGACGAAAAAGCTCACATTTTTCAATACCGCATTGTCGTCGAATGCCTTCGACACATTCCGAAATTCGATATAGTGTTCGCTCATCGCTTCAGGCGCCCTTCCACCCTCAACTTCGCTTCTTCGTAGTCCGCGGGCGAGTTCATATTCTTGAATAGCAGCCCTTCGGAATCAAAGCCTTTCCATTCCCGAGGTTCGATGAATTTGATGCGAACATCGGCCAACCCGTCCGTCACTTTTCGCACGCCGCGATCGAGTGCCGCTCGAATCGCACTTTCACGCTCGTTTGTGATACATCGCGCACAAAGGCTCAGCCCCGCGCTCGTTCATCGGCAACACCGCATCCGCATCCGATTGCATCGCGTGCCCAATCAAAAATTCAAGCCACTCGCGCGTCAGATACGGCAAGTCGCAAGCAACAATCAAATTCCATCCGACTTCCGACGCGCGCAGCGCCGTAGCAATCCCCCCAAGCGGCCCCGCCCCAGGAAATTCATCCTCAATCACAAACAGTTCGAGCCCCTCGAGCCGCACCGTGTCCCCAACAATCGCGCACCGCTCCGCTGCCGATTCAACGAGTCTCGCCGTCCGCACAATCAGCGCCACACCCTCCAACTCCAGCAGCGCCTTATCCCGCCCCATCCGCGAACTCTCCCCCCCAGCCAAAATAAATCCCGCCAACTTGTTCCTTTCCCTCTCACTTTCCCCGGCCTCTGAATCCCCAACTCCCTCAACTTCTCCTGCAAACTCTGCCGATGCAACCCCACCTCCGCCGCCGTCTTCGACACATTCCACCGATGCTCCTCAAGCTTCCGCTTCAAATACGCAATCTCGAATTTCCTCTTCGCCTCGCGAAAATCCGCCTCCGCAAGATACGAATCCCCGCCCGCATTCCGCGACGCCGCCACCGCTCCCACGCCGCTGCGAATCTCCTCCGGCAAATCGGAAACTCCGATCGTTTCGCCCTTGCTCAACACCACCGCCCGCTCCAGCGCATTCCGCAGCTCGCGAATATTCCCCGGCCAATCGTATCGTCGCAGCATTTCCATCGCACCATCATCAAAACGCACGCGTCGCCCATGCCTCGATCCCAACTGTTCGAGAAACGCTCCCGCCAGCAGCGCCAAGATCCTCCTTGTGCTCGCGAAGCGCAGGCAATTCCAGCGTCACCACCCGCAACCGGTAGAACAGATCCTCGCGAAAGCGTCCCTCACCAATCGCTTCCGGCAGATTCCGATGCGTCGCGCTGATCACGCGCACATCCACTTCAATCGCTCGCGACCCGCCCAATCGCTCGACAGTCCGATTCTCCAGCGCACGCAGCACCTTCGCCTGCGTCACCGGACTCATGTCCCCAATCTCATCCAGAAAAATCGTGCCGCCCGACGCCAGCTCGAATTTCCCTTTGCGCTGCTGCGCCGCTCCCGTGAACGCGCCCTTCTCATACCCAAACAATTCCGACTCGATCAAATTCTCAGGCAGCGCCGCGCAATTCACCGCGACAAACGGTTTCGCAGCGCGCGCCGACCGCGCGTGAATCTCCTGCGCCAGCAAATCCTTGCCGGTGCCGCTCTCGCCAAGAATCAGCACGGTCGCATCGCTCGGCGCCACCCGATCGGCCATCTCGAAAACGCGCCGCATCGCCGCCGACGTTCCCAGCATGCGCCCGAACTGCCCATCCGACACAAGCTCGCGCCGCAATCGCGCGTTCTCAACGCCCAGCTCCTCAATCTTCAAAATATTCGCCACGCGCGTCCGCAACTCCGCAATGTCGAATCCCTTCACAATGTAATCCGCCGCGCCATTCTGCAGCGCCTCAACCGCCGTCTTCGCCGTGTCCAGCGCCGACACGATAAGCACCGGCGTCTCGTTCCCGCCTTCACGCAGCGAACGCAAAAACGACAACCCGTCCTCGCCCGGCATCACCAGATCGAGCAAAATCAAATCCGGCCGCTCGCTCGCAACCGCCGTCCGCGCCGCCGCAGCAGATTCCGCCTCCACAACGCGGTAGTTCCCTTCGAGCGCCCGCCGCGTCCCGTACCGCGCCGTCGCCTCGTCATCCACAATCAGAATCGTTCGCTCAGCTTTCATTCCGTCACTGTCCTATTCATTCGACTCGCACCTCAAACGAAAGCATGTCATCCTGAGCGCAGCGAAGGATCTCAACGTAGCGCCCGGCAACCCGTACACAACAAGCCAGAGCGAACAAACGATCGCGCACTATCCCGCATGCGCCAGCGGCACCGTCAACCGAAACCGCGTCCCCGCCCCATTCCGCAACGGACTCTCGCACGCCAGCGTCCCGCCCATCTCAGCAATCCTCCGCGCAACAATCGAAAGCCCCAGCCCGGTCCCAGTCGGCTTCGTCGTGAAATAAGGCTGAAAAATCCTCGCGCGCACCTCCTCGGAAATTCCCGGCCCATCATCATCCACCCGAATCTCCGCCCACTCCGCATCCGACGACAGCCCAACGCGCACTCGCCCGCCATTCGGCTGCGCTTCCATCGCGTTCACAATCAAATTCGACAGCACTTCGCCGAGCGAATCCTCCGATGCCCGCACAAAAATCTCATCCCGCGGCTGATCGAACTCCATCCGTATGTTCCGCCGCTCCGCATCGCGCCCGAATAGTGACGCCGTCTGCCGCGCCAGCGCCACCGCCGCCACGCGCTCGCCGTTCACCGACGGCTTCGCGTAGCGCAAAAGCTGCGTCAATTTCGCGCTCATCCGGTCAATCTCGCTCACCACCAGCGTGCAATCCCGCCGCGCATCCAGCGGCAAATCCGGATTCTCGAGCTGCACCTGCAGCACCGTCTTCATCGAGCTCAACGGATTCCGCAAATTGTGCGATATCGTAGCCGCCATCTGCCCCAGCCCCGCCATCCGCTCCCGTTCCGCCAACTCGCGCTCCAGTTGCAGCTTCTCCCCGATCATCCGGCACAGGTCAATGCTAGCAGGCAGCTGCTCCGCAAGAAATTCAAGCGCCGCCGAAGTCTCACCCGTCAGATACGACCCGGTCGTCGCCGCCTCGAGCAATCCAATCTCGCTTCCATTCTTCATCAACGGCAATCGCGCCACATGCCCCAAACCACCAGGAGATTCCAGCGCCGCCCGCTCCGGATCGCGCGGCACCGAAATCCGCACCACGCCCAATCCAAATTCCTCTCGAATCCTCCGCTCCGCAAACGCGATCAACTCCGCGATATTCCCATTACGCGCCTCCGTCTGAAGCTCCGTCGAGAGCTGCTGCAAACGCCCCACGCGCTCCTGAAACCGCCGGTGCAGCGCCGGCCCAATCACCCGCTCCAGCGGCTCAAACAAAAAAATCAACACGAACAACAAAATGCTCGCCGTCGCCTCAGGCGGCAGCACCGGCTCAAGCCATCCGCTCACCCGTCGCACAAGCGCCAAGATACAGCAGCGCCAGAAACGTCGCCGAAAGCGCATACACCAGATTCCGCTGCGCCCCGTAATCGAGGAAGTTGTGCTTCAAGGCGAAATAGATCAGCAGCGCCCCGGGAAGTACGCCCGCTACAATCGTTATCGTAGCCAGCAGATCTACCTCGAACGGAGACGCGGACGTACGAAAAATCCGAGCGCAGCAATCGCATAAGAGCAGGAAACACCGACGATCAGGAAGAGGCCACGTCCAAGACTCTACGGTCGATTGGCTCCTCGCCCGTCGCGGATAATCGCCGACCGCAATGCCGCTGCCGCAAACGAACTGACAGGCTATCTCGGTGAAGCAACTCATAGTTGCGATAGCTCCAGCAAGTCCTGTGCCGAAGCTCATTCGTCCGTGAGAAATGACTCGCAACACTCACGAACTCAGGCCGATCAGTCCGCCAGATCAGCATCAAGCACACGACCAATCGCCCACGGTGCACAGCCACAGGCACTTTCGCATGCTGACACCGCTTGGTATTCGACATGGGTGTGCACAATCAGGGGCAACTAGAAACCGCAATCCCAAGTCACAATCAGCAGATTGTGCAAACCAGCGCGTTGCGTCCGGCGGTCGATCCGTATTGAATGCGAGCGTTAATTTCTAACAAGCCCGCCAGCGTAAATCAGAAATAGGGACAGGACGAGAAAAAACAGAAGTCGTTCGAAGAGCCGCGGCCGTCGATGGCCAAGGATCAGCGCTAGCAAGAAAAGGTAGGACAGCGTGCCCGCTGTGAGGCCGATCAATCGGACATAGAAGAGGTATGTCACGCCAGCGTCTCGCCTAGCGCGAATTCTAGACTCACTCCCGAAACAACTCAATCACCAAGTGTCGGACAAACCTTACACTATAGCATGCCACTGATAATAGGATGCTTAATATGAAATGTGAACAGACCATGAGCGTCGAATTATCAGCTTTTTGCTTGACTCTCGGCGGAGGACTCCAATATATTAGCACTCGCTTGCGAGGAGTGCTAACACTCGGAACCTCCTCACCGAGCAACTCAGACCCAAACTCCATTGGAGGAATTGCACAAATGGCAGTCAACATCACGCCGCTGCACGACCGCGTTCTGGTCCGGCGGCTCGAAGGGAAAGAAGCTGTGAAGGGCGGCATCATCATCCCCGACACAGCCAAAGAGAAACCGCAAGAGGGCGAAGTCATCGCCGTCGGAAACGGCCGCCGCGAAAAGGGCGAACTGATTCCGCTCGATGTGAAGCCTGGGGATCGCATCCTCTTCGGAAAATACAGCGGAAACGACATCACGATTGACGACGAGGAATACATGATCCTGAAGGAAGACGAAATCCTCGCGAAGATCGGCGGCTCGGCGAAGGCAGCCGGCGGCAAAAAGTAACTTTCATCGGCCGCGTTTCAAGGGCGAGTGGCCGGCACCGACGATTCGCCCAGCGGGCGGCAAAAAGTAACTCTAATCAGCCGCGATTTCCGGGCGAGTGGTCGAGTGCAAGTAGTCACAAGGAAGAGTGGTCGAGCACTAACGATTCGCCCAAGCGGCTGGCGGCAATAGCAACGAAAACCTAACTCAGAAAGCGAAAGAGGAGAAAGAGACATGGCAAAGCAAATCGTAACTGGCGAAAATTCCCGCCAGGCGATCCTACGCGGCGTCAACATCCTAGCGGACGCCGTGAAAATTACCCTCGGCCCCAAAGGCCGTAACGCAGTGATCGAAAAGAAATTCGGCGCGCCGATCATCACCAAGGACGGCGTCACCGTCGCAAAAGAAATCGAGTTGCCCGATGCGCTCGAGAACATGGGCGCCCAGATGGTCCGCGAAGTTGCTTCCAAGACCTCTGACGTCGCCGGCGACGGCACCACCACCGCAACCGTTCTGGCCCAGGCCATCTTCCGCGAAGGCGTGAAGACGGTCGCAGCCGGCGCAAGCCCGATGGCCCTGAAGCGCGGCATCGAAAAGGCCGTCGAAGTAGCCGTCGAAGAAATCAAAAAATTCCACAAAGATGTGAAGGGCGACATGATCGCCCAGGTCGGCACGATCAGCGCCAACAACGACAAGCAGATTGGGTCGATCATTGCCGAGGCCATGAAGAAGGTTGGGAAGGACGGCGTCATCACCGTCGAGGAATCGAAGACGATGGAGACGACGCTGGAAGTGGTCGAAGGCATGCAGTTCGACCGCGGCTACCTCTCGCCCTACTTCGTCACCGACCCCGAGCGGATGGAGTGCATCCTCGAAGACGTCCGCATCCTGATCCACGAAAAGAAAATCAGCTCGATGAAGGACCTGCTTCCCCTGCTCGAGCAGACCGCCAAGATGGGCAAGCCACTCTTGATCATCGCCGAGGACGTTGAGGGCGAAGCGCTCGCAACTCTCGTGGTGAACAAGCTCCGCGGCACCTTGCAGTGCGCTGCGGTGAAGGCTCCCGGCTTCGGCGATCGTCGCAAGGCCATGCTCGAGGACATCGCCACCCTGACGGGCGGCAAAGCCATCACGGAAGATCTCGGCATCAAGCTCGAGAACGTGAAGCTCGAAGACCTCGGCCGCGCGAAGAAAGTGACCATCGACAAGGACAACACCACGATCGTCGAAGGCGCCGGAAAGCCCTCCGAGATCGAAGGCCGCGTGAAGCAGATTCGCACGCAGGTGGAAGACACCACGTCCGACTACGACCGCGAGAAGCTCCAGGAACGCCTGGCGAAGCTCGTTGGCGGCGTCGCAGTGATCAAAGTGGGCGCGGCAACCGAGACCGAGCTGAAGGAAAAGAAGGCTCGCGTCGAGGACGCCATGCACGCCACCCGCGCAGCTGTCGAGGAAGGCATTGTTCCCGGCGGCGGCGTCGCGCTGGTTCGTTGCATTTCGGCGCTCGAAAAGCTCAAGCTGCACGATGACGAAGCCATTGGCGTCAACATCGTGAAGCGCGCGCTCGAAGAGCCCATGCGGCAGATCGCACTCAACGGCGGCCATGAAGGCGCAGTGGTTGTCGGCCGCGTGCGCGAGTCGAAGGACGATAACTGGGGATTGAATGCCGATACCGGCGACTATGGCGACATGGTCAAGGCCGGCGTCATCGATCCGGCGAAAGTAACGCGTCTCGCTCTTCAGAATGCTGCTTCGATTGCGGGTCTGATGCTGACGACCGAAGCTCTCGTAGCGGACATGAAGGAAGACGAAAAGAAGGGCGCAGCGGGCGGTGGTGGCGGTATGCCCGGCGGCGGCGGTATGGGCGGGATGTACTAAAAGCCTCGGGTCTAAAGACCCGAGCTACATTGAACGGAAGGGCGCTCCGAGAAATCGGGGCGCCCTTTTTGTTTTTGTGTCGCGTGCAGATTCGCAACGTGAAGCACGATGAAAAGTGACAGAAATTGTTGCTGTAAGTGCGGCAACCAGGTTGCAGCAAGAAGCGGAGACAGACACATTTTCCAAGCACGGAGGTGGTGAAGTGATTGATGCGGGTGCTGGATGGAGCGCGAGCAGGTGACGTTGAGCCGGTTGCTGCTGAAATTGAGGAAGGGGAATGTGGTGAAGTTCGTGCGGGAGATTCGGATGTATGATGACGAGAATTGGGAGCGGGGTAGTATAACTGTCGGTTCTTGGTTTGACTCTGTCGGCGACGGCGGGAAATCCTTGACTTACTCTACGGAGTTCGGATTCTTGGGTTGAGTTTCGTCCGGCAGGAACGATATGAATTTGATGCCTTCAGGCTCAATCGACTCGAGGACGCCCCCTTGGATCCGAGCAGAAAAGCCAATTCTGAAAGAGCAGCTATGTCGGCGCGAAACTGGCGAAGCGAAATAGGTTCTCGTGTTGGCATAGTTGAAAGGAAACGATCCAGACGAAAACGATGCTACCGGGTTCAAGCTAGCGATTAACGGGTATTCCGGAATCAGATTATCTGGAGCTAGCGACGTCGAGCCTATCCCAGAAATGTAGGTCGGCCCAGAAATGTTGATTGGATATGAGGCGACGCCTGATAATTCAACAAACTCCTCCACTGTAATAACCGCGCTCCCATGAAAACGGGCTTCGATAAAGTTCGCACTTTGTTCAACCGTATAGTTAATTCCTTCCTCGAAATCAAACTCCCTAATGTCTGCGGCAATAACCCGACCCATCCGAGTTTCGGATTTCAGGATAAGTCCTAGGGACAATTGTTCTAGTTTTCTGAGAGGAATTAGAAAAGAGAATTCCTCAAAGTCGAGGATTTTTTGAGAGAGCGCATTGGCCACCACGCACTCGCGAATTTCGGCGTAGTACTCCAACGGCTGTTTGAGCAAGGCTACTTCCTGCTTCAAGTCGGGATGTAAACAACCATCTTTTGCTTTAAACCCGTTATCGTTACTAATGAAGATCATGCCAGATCGCGATGTTTGGGCCAAATTGAGCGCGAGGAGCCAAAGAATGACGTCCCGCAGTTCTTCTCCGCTCTCGTTGGCTGGCCTTTTACGCTGGACTCCTCTCATGACCACTTCTTTGACATCTACAGCGCTGTATTCATCAATGTCAACGACCTGGACGCCTTTTGAAGGCGAATGCATCCTTTCGTCGACTAGTTTGAGTTCGTGGTCGAAATCTATTGAACCCCAATACGGACCCGCTGTTATTTTGAGTTTCGAAAGGTTTTCACGGGCAGATTCTAGTTTTCGGGTAGCGTCCCACAATTTATACCTGCATCTGGCCAAGACTTCTTCACGAACTAAATGCGGCAACAAGATCCGGGAGCCCGTACGTCGCAGGTACGTAAACAGCTCGGTAAATTGATTACCCTCTAGCTTGAGATCCTGCAAATAGATATTCGAATCGAGCAGCACGTCCACAAGAAGTTCCCCAATCGTTTGTCAGCTCAAGAGTCGAGGCTAACGCGGGCTGTAGTCAAAAGCAAGGTGCCGAGGCTTAGAATCAACTCGGCGGTGAACTAATCGAGTGGTATTATCCGGTCGAACTAGGGTCAGTTTAACAAGACGAGCAGGAACACTCACCGCTTATGTACAACAAGGCCATCGTTGAAGCTCCAGCGACCCTGTTTTTGGGCGCTGGAGCTTCGAAACCGTTTGGGAAGCTGTTGATGGTCGAATTCATAAATCAGCTCGAACAAGGTTCAAGGTTCAAAGGCAGCACGCTGTTTGATCAAATCGTTAAAAAGAGGCGAGACCTGGAATTCCTATTCGAAGAGCTGGATGATTGGATCGGGAAAGATTACTACGCCCCTACCGAGGGATATCGGAAATCCGATTCGTACGGGCTTCTGGGCGCTGCTGGGTTGGATCGAGAGGCCGTAGCGTTTGAGAGAGCATTTCATGAGCTGTTGCAGGAGGCACACAGACTTAGAGCAGATTTAAAACGTGAGGTTTTTAATTCCTACCGCGTGATTCCCAACCCGGATGTCGTGGTAAAGCTTTTTCAGCCAATTTTTGATGCCGCCTGCGACCAACCAAATCGACATGGCCAACCGTTAGTTATTTTCACAACAAATTATGACCCTTCGATCGAAACATTCCGACAGCAACTAGCCGCGAAGTATGCACTCCACGACGGCTTCTTCCACGACGAAGGTTCGATGACGTACGTTTGGAAAAGATCGCAATTTGACCAGTTCGAACCATCGGCAAGCAGGCAGGATATTGTGCTTTTCAAGATTCACGGCTCCACGAATTGGACCAGAGCGGGTAAGGAAATCATGAAGTCGGCCACACCAGTTTACATACAAGACGACTCGGCTCACGAGAATGTTCTGATCTATCCAGCGAACAGAAAGGTCGCCATTGAAGATCCTTTTTTTACGGGTTATGACTATTTTCAACGGTGTATGGAAAACTGTTTGCTGTGCATTGTGATTGGATATTCATTCCGAGACTACGACGCTCTTACGAAGTTAATGTCGGCTGCTAGGTACAACCCCAGGCTTAAACTCGCCGTTCTCGATCCGAATGCGAAACAGATCTGCGAATCACTGCGAAAACAACAAATTCAGGCCGAACCTCTTGCCTTTAATTTTGGCGCTAACGATATGCCCGCATATGTTCCCCAGATCAAGAGCGCGCTAGCGAACTCGGCCGCAGGGTTGTCCCACCACCATTCTCAATGCTAATGGCGATGCCGTTTGCGAGGATTCGGTCGCCGCGATAGATGGAATAGGTGGCGGTGAGGGTTTGGCCGTCGGGTGAGACGGCGAAGGATTCGCGCAAGGGTGGTCCTTCCGTTTTTCGGTCCTGTTGCGGAGATGCGGTGGGTGGTGGTGCGGGTGTGGGTGTGTCTGGCGCGGTTGAGGCTGTTAGAGGGCGGAGGGCAGCGGTACAAGGGCGAACGGCGGAAGGCAAAAGAGCCGGCGGGACGCCGGCGGTACGGAATGGCGGCGGAGTGCGAGTGGAGGGCGGAGCCTGGGGTGGTGTTGCTGCTTGGGCGAGAGAGGCGGACTGCAGATCCCTCGCTGTGCTCGGGATGACAAGAGAAGAACGTGGAGCAAGTCAAAGAAACCGGCTGGAAGCCAGCGCTGGGGCACAGGCAGGAATGCCTGTGCTACTGGAAGGCAAATGCGTGGAGCAAGTCAAAGGAGCCGGCCCCGCGAAAACCACCGGGACGCAAACAGCGCGCTGGAGGCCAGCGGTACCAAAGACTGGGAACACGGCGGGAGAAAAGAACTCGGTCGCGCGGTGCGCTGAGTATTTTCGTTTGTTGCTGCGTGCTGCTTGGGGCACAGGCAGGAATGCCTGTGCTACTTAAAAGCGAAACAGCTGAAGGCGTCGTTCCGGTGGAACGACGCCTTTTTTTGTTTGCGAGCTTTGAGTTTGCGAGGTCCCCTTTGTTTTGCGGGGGCTAGAACCGTAGTGTCCACAATAGAAATTCACAGGGGAGAAGTGCGTCAATGCGAGAGGCAGTGGCTAGTGGCGAGTGACTAGTGGCTAGAGAAAAACAACGGCAAAGGCGAGACGGAACACATTCGGCATTGCGACGACGGCTAGCGATTTGCCAAGCACTTGTGGCGGGCGGGTCTGAGACCCGCCCCTACTGTTGATGACAGGCGCACGAGGCGAACTAAACAGACTCTGGCGCGACTCGGCGTGAATTCGGCGGAGACCGGCGGTACAGAGGAAAAGTCAAAAGCGCCGGCCCGCGAAAACCACCGGGACGCAAACAGCGCGCAGGAGGCCAGCGTTACAGGGGAAATTTAGATGACGATATGGAAGGTGTGGCAGCGCAAGGATCGGGAGGAGACGGCGCAGGGGACGAGGTCGAACCAGGGTTGGGTGGAAAGGCGGAAAATCACGCACCGGGGGAAGACTTTGCGCGCGTTTCGCGCTTATCTCGATCTGCTGGAAACGACGGCGTACATGCAGAAGGAGATGCAGAGCCAACTGGAAGCGTTTGACGTGACGATGCGAACGATTCGCATCCTCGAAATGCTGTATCGAAAAGGCCCGATGGAGATACGCGTGATGGCCAGCCAGATGAAGTGCAGCCGGCAGAATATCAAGAACATTTTGCGGCCACTGCGAGAACGCGACTGGGTGACGCTGGAAATGTGGACGCGGCCTCCTGTGCCAAAAGATGAGGCGCGTCTGCCTGTGGAGAAGCGCGGCGTTAAGAGAAGAGGCAGGGCGGTGGGAATCGTGCTGCTGACGCCGCGCGGGAAAAAGTTTATCGGCACGTTTTTTCCGAAGCACGCGAAGGTGGTGAAGTCGTTGATGCGGGTGCTGGACGGACGGGAGCAGGTGACGTTGAGCCGGTTGCTGTTGAAATTGAGGAAGGGGGATGTGGTGAAGTTCGTGCGGGAGATTCGGATGTATGACGATGAGGATTGGGAGCGGGTGGCGAATGGACGAGAGCGGGTATAAGTAGGGTCGGAGAGACCAGAACGTGCAGGAGACGAAATCGCGGGAAAGGCGGCGCGAGCGGTTGCGCGTGCGCGCGTTTATGTTTTGCCGAGCGCGCTTACGAGGGCGGGCTGAATTGCGCCGCTCCTCCGGAGCTGAGTGCGGTTCGGAGAACGCGGTGCTGTTGGAAGCGTAAGGCAAAAGCAGATCTCGCTGCGCTCGGGATGACAAGAGAAGAACGTGGAGCAAGTCAAAGACGCCGGCCGGAGCCAGCGGTACGAAGGCGAAGATAGACGGCGAGTTGCAAAAGGGATGGCGGGCGCGGCATGCTGGGTGAATGCCTGAGTTGCCTGATATTGCGGCTTATATTTCTGCCCTGGAACCGCGGATTGTTGGGCGGGCGCTTGTGCGGGTGCGGTTGGGTAATGCTTTTTTGTTGAGGACTGTGGAGCCGGGGATTGGGGAGGTGGAGGGGCGGGTGGTGCGCGGGGTGCGGCGGGTTGGGAAGCGGATTGCGATTGGGGTGGATGGGGATTTGTGGCTGGTGCTGCATTTGATGATTGCCGGGCGATTGCATTGGCGGGCGGCTGGGGCGCGGCTGGCGGGGAGGCAGAGTTTGGCGGCTTTTGATTTTGCGGGTGGGTCGCTGGTGGTGACGGAGGCTGGGACGAAGCGGCGGGCGTCGTTGCATGTGGTGGCGGGCGAGGAGGGATTGCGCGCGATTGATCCTGGCGGGATTGAGATATTTGCGAGCGATCTGGCTGCGTTTCGAGCGGCGCTTACGGAGGAGAATCGCACGTTGAAGCGGGCGCTTACTGATCCGCGGATGATTAGCGGGATTGGTAATGCGTACTCGGATGAGATTCTGCACGCGGCGCGGCTTTCTCCTGTGACGCTTACGCACAAGCTGAAGGATGAGGAGTGGGTGAGGCTGTTTGCGGCTACGCGCGAGGTGCTGACGATGTGGATCGAGCGGTTGCGCGCCGAGGCTGGGGAGGGATTTCCGGAGAAGGTGACGGCGTTTCGCAAGGATATGGCGGTGCATGGGCGGTATGGGCTGGCTTGTCCGCGATGCGGGGAGAAAATTCAGCGGATTCGGTATGCGGATAATGAGACGAATTATTGCGCGCGATGCCAGACGGGCGGGAGGGTGCTGGCGGATCGGAGTTTGTCGAGGTTGTTGCGGGAGGATTGGCCGCGGACGGTGGAGGAGTTGGAGGCGTTGAGGCGGCGGTAAGAAAAAAGTCAGAGGCGCCGGCTGGCTAGCGGTACGAAAGGCAACTGCCAGAAGTCAAAGGCGCCGGCCGGAGGCCAGCGGTACGAAAATCTGTGTGAGTTAGTCGGCGCCGCGGGAACGGCGGGGCTTTGTGTTTTTGGCGACTACTGGCGTGTCGGCGTCGCGGCGGAAGATCTGGCATGTGCGTCATTGCTGCGTCGCGGAGTGATGCGAATTCGGTCCAGTCGCGCTTCGAGATTGGATCGGCGGTGGGCAGGCCGAGGCGTTCGAAATTCAGGAACTGGCCGTGCTGCTGGATGCGGAAATCGAGATGAGGGCCGGTGGCGAGGCCGGTCATGCCGACGAGGCCGATGGTGCGCCCCTGCTCGACGTGCTGGCCGGTGCGAACGAGGAGGCGGGAGAGATGCATGTAGTAGGTGGTGTAGCCGTTGGTGTGCTGGATTTCGATTAGATTGCCGGCGCCGCCTTTTCGTCCTGCGAAGGTGACGCGTCCTTCGCCGATGGTTTGCACGGGAGTGCCGATGGGGGCGGCGTAGTCGATGCCGAGGTGCGGGCGATATTCTTTCAGGATTGGATGGTAGCGGCTGGCGCTGTAATGCGAAGTGATGGCGGCGGCGAATTTCAGCGGGGAGTGGAGGAAGGCTTTCTTCATCGCTTTGCCATCGGGAGTGAAGTAGGCGGGATGGCCGGTGAGATCGTGGAAAAGGACGGCGCGATAGGGGTGGCCGGCGTTGTTGTACTCGGCGGCGAGGATGCGGCCGTAGGCGGCGGTTTCGCCATTCGAGAATTTTTTCTTTTCGACGACGATGCGGAAGGTGTCGTTGGGGCGCGTGTCGGTGTAGAAATCGAGATCCCAGCCGAAAATTTCGGCGAGGCGCATGGCGAGTTCGGGGCGTTCGCCGGCTGCGATCACGGATTCGAAGAGCGAGCCGTGAATCGTGCCGGTGATGCCGGCGGTTTCGGTTTCGGAGGGGATTTTGCGGATTTCGGCGTGGAAGGAGTCGACCGGCGCGGCTGGGCCGGTGAGTGATGCCGGCGCTGGGGTCGCGGTTTCCGAATTTGCCGCGGGCGGCGGTGCGATGACGAGTTCGTGGTCAGTATCGATGCGGTAGTGCACCTCGCGCAAGTCTCCGAGGACGCCGCGGCCGATTGTGATTTTATTGCCTGCGCGGAAATGGCGTAGATCGAAACTGTGTTGCGCAACGGCGGCGATGCGGGCCGCGGTGGCTGCGTCGAGCCCGAGTTGTTCGAGCGCCTGATTAAAGGAAACTCGCGGCGGCGCGATTTCATCGGTGTACATGACTACATCGCGCTGAATGCGAGCCGCTTCTTCGCGTGCGAGCGAGACTTCGTCTGCAAATTGCGCTTCGGCCCTGCCGCGGACGCCGTAGGACCAGCCGAGGACGGCACCGCCGGCGACCAGCAGTAAAAACCAAAGTATGATTCTGGCGCGATTCATTTCCCCTCAGTGGTGCTTGGTGCGGGCCCCAGTTCGCAGCATAACGCAAGGGCGGAAGGCGAGAAAAGCGGAAATGCTGCGCTGTGTGCGGCAAGCAAAGGTGCGTGACTTGTGACTTGTGATTCGTGACGGCGACCCGTTTACAGCGGTAGATAACCGCGCATCTTGGAGTCACCGAGTCGCATCATAATTTTAAGGGACGTTTAGGAAGGCGGGTCAAGAGGTGCTTATGAAGGCCTTTTTTCTACCTCTGGCATTGGTTCTGATTTCTGGCGCCGGCGCTGCTTTTGCGAAAATTTCGATTCCTGCCGGGACTGTGCTTCCTGTGGCGCTGCATGGTTCGCTTTCTACAACGAAGAGCAAGGTGGGGCAGGTGGTGAAGGCTCGGGTGATGCAGGATATTCCGCTGGGAGAAGGCGCAAGGTTCACGCGGGCGCGTACGTTCGAGGGCAAAGTGATTGCGGTGACGGCCGCCGCGAATGGAAGCGGAGCGAGCATTACGTTTGAGTTTGACTCAGCTTGTTACGTCGAAGTGGCGGAGCGACTGACGACAAGTCTTCGAGCGCTGGCGTCCAGACTTGAAGTGAACGAGCGCACAGATTCCACTGTACGAGGCGATCGCGGAAGCTCTTCGTATGTGAATAACACGCGCCAGGTGGGGGCGAAGTCGTCTATCGCGGAGGCGGGCACGTGATGGATGGGAAGACGTTGTTGGCGAACCGGTGGGTGACGAGGGCGTAGTCGGCTGGGTGCGGGCGAATCCTGACGGAAATTGCCGGGGCGCGATCGAGGGAAACAATCGGGTGCAGGCGCTGTGGTTGTTTTCGTCCGATGCTTGCGGCGTGTATGGCTATAAGCACGTGAAAATCGAGCATGCCGGACGAACGAACCCAATCGGCGAGATTACTCTGAATTCGGAGCATGGCGATATCAACATCCGCGGCGGCAGCGGAATGCTGTTGCGCGTAAATAATCCGTCTGCTGCGGACGGCACTTGAGCATACAATTGCTGCAGAGTCTTTGGGTGCGGTTTCGGATTTCCTAATCGATGCTGAGTTCGCGAACGCCTGGGAGGCACTTTTATGAAGAAACGCAATCTTCTCGTCGCCGCTTTCGCGCTGTGCTTCTGGCCGTACCACCAGCCGTACTATCTTTTCCCGACGCATTGGCAGGGGCTTTCCATCTATTTCCATTCGACGGGACCTTGCTACGGAGTTGGGTGTCCCGGAGGCTCGGGCACAAGACATTAACCCGGCAGCACGGATCAATTTAGCGCCTGTGTTGATTGCAGCTACTGATCGGCCTAGGCGAAAGCCCGTAAGTATGGCCGAAGCGTAAGCTACACCGGTTACCCCGCACGTATACCCACGCCCTTACACCTGGGGATTCAATGTTATCTACAATCCGTGGACCGGGGGGTGGGGATTTGCGAATCCGTCAACTCGACCGACGCAACCGTCTACGCGTCGCGGCATTCTTCGTCGAACAATCAGTCGTCGAGGGGTCAGAACAGCAACCAGAGGCAAAGGCAATAACGGCGCAGCAATCGGGGGCTGGGCGCCACGCGACGCCCGGCTTCACTCGGTTTTTAGGCCACTATCCGCGGCGCGCGCTAGGCCTTCAATGCGGAATTAACTCGTAAGATGACGTGAGCTGAATCGCATTGTGCAGCGTGCGATAGAGCGGGCAATTCATCGCGTAGATTCCATGGACGCGCTCGATCGTGGCGCGCTTTTCTTCCGGGGCCACGAGGCGCATCGCGACGTGGATGCGTCTGATGACCAGCACTCCGTCTTCCTGCTCTACTTCGCCTCTAACATCCGCCGTGAGCTTGTCATTACTTGCATCGATTTGACGCGCTTCCAGCGCGCCCCCGAAGGTGCCCATCATTCAACCGGCGGTTCCGGCTATCACGTAGTCGATGGTGGCGGCGTGCGATTCCTTGATTTTGTCGGGAGGGACTTTGTAGTGCTCGGCGATCGCGCCGTGGACGCTGAAGATCACCGGTTGCTGCTCGCCGGGGAGATGAGCGACGCGCAACGGACCGACTTTGCGTTCAATCTTGACGTTTGAAACGTAGACGACATCGGACATGGATTCCTCCTGAGCAATTCGATGCATTCTACCTGCGTTCCGAACTATCTCCTGTAGAACTAAATACCAAACACGACGCCGGTACGTCCTTTCTTTCGCGAAGCCTCGATGGTAGCAACTTGTAGCGCAGGCCTTCATCTAACTGAAGCCTACGCTACTTTGTCCTAGAATGATGGCTTGGCGGGAACTAGGAAAATAGTTCTCTTACGATGGGGGGGACGCTATGGCCGAGACGGCAACGGATTCAGCCAGATTCAACCAGACGGATCGCTATGCTGCATTGATGGACGTGGTTCGAAACCGGATGACGAATCGCGCGTTCGCCCCTTACAGGGTGCCGCGGGAGCACTTCGAAATGATTCTGGAAGCGGCCCGGCACGCGCCTTCCGGCGCGAACGCACAGCCGTGGCACTACATCGTGGTGAACGATCCGGGCGTGAAGGAAAAGATCGGGCAGTGCTTCGTCGACGAGCAGCAACACCGCGCGCGGCTGCACATGGGTTTTCCGACTCCGAATTACAACGGCGTGAAAACGGCGCCCGGGTTGGTGGTGGTGCTCGCGGATTTTCGATTCGTACGGGCTTTTCCGGTGTTGAACGACGGCTCGGAGCTGGACCGCTTGTATCACCAGAATGCCGAGCGGATTCTGCTGCAATCGGTGGCTGCTTCCACGATGTCCGCACATTTAGCTGCGGCCGCGCTCGGCTACGCGGTGTGGTGGATCACAGCGATCGGACAGGAAGACATCCAGCAGCAGATCAAGCCGCTGCTCGGTGTTCCCGAGGAGCTCTCGATCATCGACGTGATGTGTTTTGGGCCGCCGGCGAAGCCATCGTATAAACGCTGGAAGAAACCGCTTGAGCGAATCATGAGCTGGGAGAAGTTCAATCCCGAGAGCGCGATGACGGTGGCGCAGATCGATGAGTGGATCAAGTCAATGCGGCACAAAGTGATGTATCGCGATGAATCGAAGATCGATTGAAAAATTCCAGCGATTGAAAATCGCCTGCCGTAAGAGGTTCAAACATTTAGCTCTTCCCGCGGGGCAGTTCGCAGACTGGCGAGCCAGGCGAATATCAATATAGCGGCAAGGAACGGGACAAGCCACACCACGCGACTCTGGTAGCGATCTTCGACCGTCGAAAGGACGCCGGTGACGAAGGCGTTCGCTAGCACCGCTGGAATGATCACGAGGACGAGGCCGGCGAGACGAGGAGTCCAGCGCCGCCATAGGAGGATTCCGAAAATAACGATCAGCGCCAGTGAGACTACGACAGTCCAATTCTGAATCATGGAAATGAAATCGAAAGGCAGGTCGTTGGCGACCTGGCGGCTTTGAAGGAAGCGCGCTTTTCCGGCAGGAAATGCCTCGTCGAATTGCTGCACCATCCAGTCGTTGGGATCGAATCCGATTTCGAAGGCGCCGAGCTGCTGCCAGAAGCTCGCTTCGGATATGGACAGTTCTGCCCGGGGATAGGCCCGAAGCGTGGCGAGGACGAACGGAATTTCTTCGCGCAGCATTTGTTCCCGCGCATCGCTGGAGGAAGTTTTCCAGACTCCATCGTCGGCCCAGAGGAACTGGTCTGAATCGGCCCGAAGGTCGCGGAGGCGGCCACAGCCCGCGAATTGCGTTTCGCTGCAGTGTTGCTCGAGATACCAGCGGCCGGGACCGTCGGCAATCAAGCGTGCGGTGAGAAAAGGCGGACGTTCGCCATTCAGCGAGGGCTTCCCGTAGAGATAGGAATTCAACGCGACCTGCGCAAAGACTGCGATCATGACGATCGCTGCTAGTTCTCCCAATGCTTTCAAGCGGCCGGACATGAATCCGTTTCGAAAGATCGCCCAAAGAGCAGTGAGCAACAGGCAGATTCCGGTGGCAAGCATCAGGTGGGTGGCGTGGGATGCTACCGCCCAGCATGCGATTCCGGCCACAGCGATTCTTTCGGGACGCGAGAGCGTGTCTCGCGCGAAAACGAGCAGATAGATCGAGAGGTACAAAACCGGTCCGAGGATATCCGGCATGATGAGGCTTACGAACCAACTCGCGCTGGTCAGCAGGCTTAGGAACGCAACGAGGGCGAGATACCACAGTACCGTCCGCCTCGGCAAGATCGAACGGACGACGAGCCAGACAATGTAAGCGGTGAGGAGGGCTTGCAGCGCGACGATGGGCCAGAGCGTGCCGTTCCAATGGAATGGCAAAATGCCCAGGCTGTAGATGAATGAGCGCATGCCGTAGTAGTCGGAAAGCTGATGAAGGAACAGGGCGCGCGCCACTGGAGAGCCATCTTGCAGATAGGTGATGGAATCGGGATAGAGCAGTGGATAGCGATTGAAGATGGCCGGCCACATCATGAGCATGGCGCCGAGCAGAATTGCGCCGGCGCGAGCGAGCGAGGTGCGGTTCGCTGCTCGCCGAGCTTCATCGCGCTGGGTGGCGAGGACTAGGCTCACGGAAAGATTGCCGGGATTGTAGGGCCGCGCGTGGCCAAATTCAAGTGGTGGCGCGGAGCGGGCCTAATTCTTCGCCGAGTGGCCCGAATGCGAATTCTGAGCTAGCGGTTAATGAGAAGCGCCGGCAGAGCCTGCTGCAGCGTACTGCGAATCGCGCTCGGAAGCGGATGTTGCGAAATAATTTCGCTCGCGGAGTCCGCGGTAGATATGACCGGCAATCTGGGAAGCGCGCGGACCGCTGGTGCTGCGGCCACCGCCGCGAATGAGAATCACGAGAACGATTTTCGGATGAATTTCGTCGGCGTAGGAGACGTACCAGCCGAGCCGGCCGCCGAGCGATTCGTCATTGCAAGTGCCCGTTTTGCCGAGCGTGGGGCCGAGGGTGTCGTTACCATACGGGTCATAGCTGCGGCGCGCGGTGCCATACATCACGGCGGCGAGCATGCCTTGACGGATATCCGGCAGCAGCGGCGCGATATCGAGTTGACGGCGGACGCGCGGAGCGAAATTAACGCGATCTTCGGTGGTGCGCGGGTACTGCAGATAATATTCGGTGCCGCCATTCGCGAGAGTTGCCGCGAGCGATGCGAGTTGCAGCGGCGTGATGCGAATGCCACCGCCAAAGCTCGACATGCGCGCTACTCCGCCATACTTCGGCGGGAAAAGCGGCAGCGAGCCGGGCTGTTCTTCGCTGATGTTATAGCCGACGCGTTCGCCCAAGCCGAGGAGGCGAGCGTATTTGATGACGGTGTCAAAACCGAGCTGCTTGCCGACGCTTTCGAAGAAGACGTTGTTCGAGTGCGCCATCGCTTCGGTGAGGTCCATATAGCGGCGGCGGTCGACTTTGAGCATCGTGTCGCGAGTGATCGCGCCTTCCTGCAAACCTGCGAGAGCGATGACCGGCTTGATCGTCGAGCAGGGTTCGAAACCGGAGGAGAAGGCCATCTTCTGATTCACGATTGTGAGGATGCGGCCCGTGGATGGATCGAGTGCTACTACCGAGCCGTTCGTGTGACCCAGTGCGTCGATCGCCACCTGGCGCACGACTGCGTCGTCGTAGCTGGTGGCGTCAAATTTCGCGGGATCAAGATTGAAAGCCGTGCTGCGCGTGCGATGAGTGCGTTTGGCTGCTGGTGCGCCTGCGGGCGAACCGAACGAGGCGCTGGCGGCTGCTGCGAGCAGGAGGCACAGTATCGGAACTGCTTGGCTGGTGCGTGAGCTGGGTTTCATGTCTTCTTTTTTTATTATGTCGTCTACGTCTATGTTATCGGCCACAGGCCCCGTACAGTGAATACCCGAGCCTCAGCAAATTGTAGGGACAGTCGAAGGAAGGCGCAACTGGTAATCAGTACAGTTTTTCTGGATTTGGGGGGTACCAAAGTACCGGGGGCGAAAGGTGGGCCGGGGTTCAGATGGGGACATGAACCCCGGCCAGATTGAGCTTCGAGTAGCGCCGGTGGCTTTAGCGGCCGGTCTTACCCTTCGATGCGGCGGCAGCCATGGTTGCGGGCTTCGCGGATTCTGCGCGGCAGCGGGCTTGCCGTTGTCGCTGGCCGCGACCACAGGCTGGTGGACCAGGCCCAGTGCTTTGCGCAGATCGGCTTCGATTTTGTCGCGGATGTCCGTGTTTTCCTTCAGGAAGATGCGGGCGTTGTCGCGGCCCTGGCCGAGACGCTCGCCTTTGTAGGAGATCCATGTACCCGACTTCTCGAGGATGTTTTTTGCTACGCCGATATCGAGCAGGTCGCCTTCGCGCGAGACGCCTTCGCCATAGATGATGTCGAACTCGGCTTCGCGGAAGGGCGCGGCCACTTTATTCTTCACCACTTTCGCTCGGGTGCGCGAGCCGACCACGCGGTCGCCTTCTTTAATGGACTGAATGCGGCGGATATCAATGCGGATCGAAGAGTAGAACTTGAGCGCGCGGCCGCCGGTGGTGGTTTCGGGATTGCCGAACATGACGCCGATTTTCTCGCGAATCTGGTTGATGAAAATCAGGGACGTCTTCGATTTGGAGACGATAGCGGTGAGCTTGCGCAGCGCCTGCGACATCAGGCGCGCTTGCAGACCCATTTGCGGATCGCCCATGTCGCCTTCGAGTTCGGCGCGGGGGACGAGGGCTGCGACGGAGTCGACGACTACAACATCGACAGCATTCGAGCGAATCAGCGCTTCGGCGATTTCGAGTGCTTGTTCGCCGTTGTCGGGCTGCGAGACGAGGAGATTATCAACGTCCACGCCGAGCTTGCGCGCGTAGGAGGGGTCGAGCGCGTGTTCCGCGTCGATGAAGGCGGCCTGGCCGCCGAGTTTCTGGGCTTCGGCGATTACGTGCAAAGTGAGCGTCGTCTTGCCGCCCGATTCCGGGCCATAGATTTCGATTACGCGGCCGCGTGGCAAGCCGCCGACGCCGAGCGCAGCGTCGATCGAGATGGAGCCGGTGGGAATCACGTTCACCGGGACGAGCACGTCGCGGTTCCCCAGGCGCATGATGGAGCCTTTGCCGTACTGCTTTTCAATTTGCGCGATTGCCAGATCCAGATTCTTTGTTTTTTCGTCGGACACGCTTGCACCTCGAGGGCTGTTCGCCAGCATTTCCTGGGGACGCAGGAGGCACAGTCTACCAGAATGCATGCCCTGCCCTGAATCCGCATTTATACGGCCATACTACCACTAGGCGAACAAAAAGCAAAGACTATTTTAGCCCCGGAAGAGGCTATTTCAGGCGGCGACAGCTCGGGCGTGAGGTCCAGCACGCGTTGACTTGCCTTCTCGCGCAGCCTAAGATGTGCGCCATCCATGGCGGAAACGCAGTCGCCGATCGGCCTTACCATTTCGCACTATCGAGTGATCGAAAAACTCGGCGGTGGAGGTATGGGCGTCGTTTACAAAGCCGAGGACAACGAGCTCGGCCGCTTTGTTGCGCTGAAATTCCTTCCTGAGGACGTCGCCCGCGACTCGCAGGCGCTTGAACGGTTCCGTCGCGAAGCGCGAGCCGCTTCGGCTCTGAATCACCCCAACATCTGCACGATTTACGAGATCTCTCAGCAAGACGGCCATCCGTTCATCGCCATGGAGTATCTCGACGGCTGCACGCTCAAGCACCTGATCACCGGCAAGCCGGTGCCGATGGATCGTCTTCTGGATATTGCGATCGAAGTGGCCGACGCGCTCGATTCCGCGCATAGCAAAGGCATCGTGCACCGCGACGTGAAGCCGGCGAATATTTTCGTCACCGAACGCGGCCACGCAAAGATTCTCGATTTCGGCCTGGCGAAGGTAACCGGAAGCGGCAAGTCGAATGCGTTCGAAGATGCTTCGATGACGCAGGGCGTCAGCGAAGCGTTGCTCACGAGCCCCGGCACTGCGCTGGGCACGGTTGCTTACATGTCGCCCGAACAAGTGCGCGGGCAGACGCTCGATCCTCGCACCGATTTATTCAGCTTTGGCGTGGTGATCTACGAGATGGCCACCGGAGCGCTACCCTTCCGCGGAGAAACTTCGGCCGTAATTTCCGAAGCAACTTTGAATCGCGCACCGGTGCCGCCGGTCCGGTTGAATCCAGACCTGCCCGCCAAGCTCGAAGAAATTATCGGTAAGGCTCTCGAAAAGGATCGCGATCTGCGTTACCACAATGCGGCGGACATACGCGCCGATTTGAAGCGTTTGAAACGCGACAGCGACACCGGCCGCTCGGCTTCTTACCAGGCGCTGTCACTGGATGAAGACATCCGGCAAGTCGTCGCGTTCGTCGTCGGGCGTCGCGGCATACGACTCCGCAGCGCAACCGTCAGCGATTTCAAGCTCGGCCGTGATGCAGTCCGGATCGGTTGCGACGCCAATTTCTTCAACGCCTGCAGCCCCAGCCTGGCAAAGATTTCTACCCTGGGCGATTACTGGAGCGTTGGCCGTCGGATTACTGTTCGCGCTGTTTGCGCTGCGCGAAGCATCGCGCCCGGGTGCGCAGAAGCCAGTGGAACTCTCCCTTTTAATTCCGAACCAGCTGCTCGCATTGGAGAACGGGCCGGCCACTGTGATTTCTCCTGACGGGTCGCGCATTGTTTACACCACGCGAGATCCCAAAACAGGCAAGGTTGCACTCTACCTTCGGGAAATGGACAAGAGCTCTGCCATGCTTCTCGAAGGAGCCGGCGTGGCCTTCGCGCCTTTCTTTTCGCCGGATAGCCAGTGGATTGGATTCTTTAGCGACGGGAAATTGAAGAAGGTATCTATCCGCGGCGGGGCAGCGGTCACTCTCGCGGATGTTGGCGGTTACCGCGGAGCAAGCTGGGGAACAGACGGCACCATTATCTTCCCGAGGCAATTCACCAGTCAGCTTTACCGGATTCAAGATTCGGGCGGCGCCCCGCAGGAAGCCACCCATCTGGATTCAGCACGTGCGGAAGTCACACAACGGTGGCCGCAGATCCTTCCCGGCGGAAAGGCTGTGCTCTTCACCTCTTCTGCGGACAACAACTTCTTTGGCAAAGGCTGGGTGGGGGCGGCCCCACTCGATTCGGGCGTGCCCAAGGTGCTGGTCGAGAATGCCTACTTCGGAAGGTTCCTTCCTGGCGGTTACCTGTCGTACGTGTCTCAGGGCACAGTCTTCGTTGTTCCCTTCGATGTGCAAAAGCTGAAGATCACCGGCACCGCGATTCCGGTTCTGCAGGGTGTGGATGCCGATATCACGAACGGTAGCGCGCAGGTCAGCTTCGCAGACAACGGCACTGCGATTTATTTATCGGGCGGCGGAGTAAATCACAACCTGAACGTCGTCCTGCTCGACCGCAAGGGCGAAGCCACAGTGCTGATGAGTGACAGGCAAGATGCTGCCTCTCCACGTTTCTCTCCGGACGGAAAACGCTTCGCCTTTCAGAGCGCGAGCAGCATCTGGGTCCATGACTTTGCGCGAGGGACCACTTCCGCGGTCATCAGCGGAACCGCGGCAGCCAACTTTCCCATCTGGACACCGGATGGTCAGCGGCTTACCTATTGGCATCCGCTCGCCGGCGCGCAGGGCTCGGGGCAAGGGATCTTCTGGAAACGCGCCGACGGAACCGGAGAGGAAGAAGCGTTGACTTCGAAATCGCTTCCGATTGCCTATCTGGCATCCTGGTCGCCGGACGGCAAGGTTCTTCTTTTTGCCCGGCTCGCAGATAAGAATGGGGGGTGCTGCGAAATCTGGACTCTTACCCTCGACGCAAACGGGAAACCACAGGAACCACGGCAATTTTTGGCTATTGGTGGCAACGCATTTTACCCAGCATTGTCACCAGACGGACGCTGGGTCGTTTATGCATCGGTTGAATCCGGGCTTCCCCAAGTTTATGTTGTGCCGTTTGAAGGCGCGGGAGGCAAGTGGCAGATCTCCACGGACGGCGGCACGGAGCCGCGCTGGTCTGGGACCGGACACGAGTTGTTCTATGCGCATGGCAACTCGCTAGTTAGCGTTCCTTATTCGGTGGAGAAGAATTCGTTCCAGGCCGGAAAGCCGCAGACAGTTTTCGCGAACCGCTTGGAAATGCGCGCTCCGTTCGCATCCTACGATGTGGCACCGGATGGGCAGCACTTTGTGATTTTCGAGTTTCCCGGGGGCACAGTGGCTGCTACCTCCGAGCCTACTGTAGTGCTCAATTGGCTCGATCAAGCCCGTCAACTCGTAGTCGCAGGACAGACTGGAACCCCCAGATAAAAGCCGCAGCGCAACATCGCCAAGGCTGACCGCTCGTCTCGGCTACTCAGGCTTCTCCCCTGCCGGCTTGCCTTCTGCGGCCTTCTTCTTTGCTGCGGCTTCGGCAGCTAGCGTCCAGGGCGGCGTCACTCCGACGGAACGCGCATAGGCGATGGACTGTCCGAGGTGCTCGTGTGCATGGGTGACGAGCAAGTATTCAACGTCTCCTTTGTTTGCATCGGGGCCGAGCTTCGGAAGCGGCGTGGCGATATCGGAGGTTGGAACCTTGGTGACGACTGCGCTGGCATTCGCGAATGATTGTTTGAGCTCAGCGACGATCGTGGCCTTATCCGTCGTGGACTTTTCCCAATCTTTTGCTTTGTATTTCGCAGGAACTTCGCCGCCCATCAGCTCAGGGATGTTGTAGTTTGCCGCGGTGACGTGCAGAAACACTTCCGCGATGGAACGAGCGCCTTCCTCCGGCCGCCAGGTATATTTTTCGGCCGGTATGGCTTCGGCTAGAGAGACGAATTTCTGTTGCAGTTGGTCGAGATCGAGCAGCACCTGTGGCCTTATGTCGTAGCCGTACGTCACCGGCGGTTTCGACATGGGACTTTGTGGCGCTGCGGCGGCGTCTTGAGCCTGCGCTCGAGCCGCGCCGAGGCCGAAAGCTACGATTCCGAGAACGAGCGAGAGGCATACCTTCTTCATTTCGAAATTCTCCTTTTCACTTGCGGCGCCCTTGGAGGCCGCCTGCGACTTTCGATGAATGTTGGGTGGCCGCGCCCGGCCTTCCGAATCACGGTGATGCAATGCCCTGCTTAGACGAAGGAGACGCAGAAACGCTTCGTCGAAATGTGTGAGATTGCCCCGGGTAAGAAGATGCCACGCTAGAGCCCTAGGCCGGCCACCACTAGAGCGTTCCTTGCGACCATCTACGGCTTGGACGTGGTGGCATTGGCCACCAGGAGCCATTTCCCGTCGTGTTTCTCATACGCGGACATCCATGCCATCACAGTGTCCTCTTTCGACGTCGCGCCTCCGGGGTTCGTTTTCGTGTATGCAATCCTCACTCGAACGATCATCCAGCCCATGTTCCCGTCGGGCGATATTCGAATGACCGGAGGCTCCAGGTCGTCCCATGCGGAAAATTCGGCGCCGCGGAAATATTCGGTGAACTGCTTGCGGACATCCTCGCGCGACATCACTCGGATGTCGCCCTCGTGTACCGTGGTGAATTCCGGGCCCATCCCTGCGACGATGAAATCAACGTCGCGGTTCAAGTGCGCTCGCCGTGCTGCTTGATGGACCGCTAGCAGCTCCGCTTTTGCAGACGCGGATTCGTCCGCGTCGCGATTTGCGGCAGGAGAGTACGCTGGCGAGCCCGAAAAACAAAACAGACCTGCAAGCAAAGCAGAGCCGAGGGAAAAGATGTTCACGGAAAGCCTCCGATTAGGCTAGCGTGCACAGCCACGGGCGATTGGACGAAAGAGGCCCGCGCGCGTAAGCGGCGGGTTAAGGGATGTAGATGCAGCTCAAGAAAGCGGCCGGCGCCAGATTTGCTTCGATTGCACGATGCGCGTGCAGGCGATCCATTTGCCGTCAGGCGAGACGCGCGGGTGCATCAGGTTCCCGGCGTCGTGCGTTAGCTGAGTGGGCGCGCCGCCGGCGCGAGGAATTGAGAAAAGCTGCAGCTTGTCGCCGGCAAGGCCGCTATAGATGATGTTTTTTCCATCGGGAGTCCAATCGAGGCCGTCGTAGGTGGTGCCGTGATAGTCGAGCAACTTCTCGCCGTGCGTGCCATCGGCGTGGACGATCCACAGGGCGCGATTGCCGCGTTCGCGTTTGTCCTCGATCGCGATTTCCTTCCCGTCCGGAGACCACGCTGACCACGAAGCACTGTGAATTTCAGCCGGCAGCGAAAGCTGAGTAGTGTCGAGCACTTGTCCCGTCACCGGCTGGATGCCCAGCACCCAGAGCTTGTCGATTCCAGCGGTGCCGCCACGGACCCAGGAACTGAAAAGCAGCTTGCGGCCGTCGGGCGACCAAAAGGCTGGGCCGGTTTCCCATCCGAAATCCGTGAGGCGCAGCTCCGGTGCGTGCATATCATCGGCCAGTCGCAAGTAAATATCGTCGGTGCTCTCGGGGCTTTCGTAGTCGGGCACCGGAACTTTCGAGCGATGAGAATGGAACGCGATCCATTTGCCGTCGGGCGACCAGGCCGCGGGAAAATCCTCGTGATATCCGGTGACGATGGGCAAGCGCGCTGAGGTTCGGTTCGCGTCCGCATCGACGAGCACGTATCCGGCATCCAGATCGAGCGCCCAATCAGCCAGGCGCCAGCCGCCGTATGTGAATGAAATCTTTTTTCCATCCGGACTCCACATCGGAACTTCGGCGCCGGCGATCACGTCTTTCGAATCGCCTCCGCCTACGGAACTGCGCCACCGAATCGCGAATGGCATTGCTCGCCCAATACAGATTTCCCTCGGCGATTGCAGGATCGTGATCGTCGACGCCCGCAGTTGCGACCACTGGCGTGCGCGCGCCGGTGCTGAGATCCACCTTGTAGATTGCGAGCCAGCGATTCGCATCGGGCTGGTGTCGCTCCGCGTTGTCTGGCGCTCCTGCGCTTGCAAGCGCGATGAATGCGCTGCGTCCGTCGGCCGATATCGCAATCGTGTTCCCATTGGGAGCCGCATCCAAATCGTGCGCAATCGTTTTCGCGCGTAGCTCTTGGACGGAGATACGGACAAACGACGTTTCGCCCGATGCCTCGAAGAGCAGGACGTACAGCATGCTGCCGTCGGGCGAAAACGCGGTTCCCGTGATTCGCCCTGTGACTTCGAAAGTCTTGAACGGACCGTGGACAGGACCGACGAACATTTGCCGGTCTGGATTCTCCGGAATGTAATAGACGATTTCGCCGCCGTCGGCCGAGCAGTTGACCACCGAACCCGGCGGAATCGTAGAAAGCTGCGGAGCCACCGGGCCCGGCAGGAATATTCCGCCTTCGCTGCCGCGCTGGCCAAGGCGGACGAAGGCATTAGGCCCGCAGAACCTGGCGCGAGAAAGGCTCGTAAGGCCGCCGAGCAGAACGTCCGGCTCCTGCCGGTGTGTCTCGAGTGAAAAGAGTGACATGGTGGGGCCGTGCGTAAGCAGGGCCCATTTCCCGTCGCTCGAGATAGAGACTTGGACGCCGGGCCCTTCAAACCATTGGTTGCTCGGGACGCTGAGAACCAGCGTATCCGACGCGGCGCGCGCCTGGGCTGCCGCGAATCGCAGCGCAAGCAGAACCAGAATCGCTGCGGCGCCAGCCAGCGCCATCCGACGCATCATGCGAGCCTCCGCACGCAAGTAGTTGGAAGGGACGAAACCAGGGAAAATTGTACTCTGAAATTCGCAGCGGCTTTATACAAACCACGACCGGCGTTTCGATGATGGCGTGAGGCCATGGTATGGAACGACAGCACCGAAAAACCGGCCGTGTGATGCGCCCGCGCTCGTTCCTCAGCCCAGAAAAGCGAGCGTCGGGGTGGTGAAGTTCGAGAGGTTCGGGAATATTGCCGGCAAATCGCTGTCGGCGACCCCGAACCATTTCGCTAGACGTCGCGCCGTACTGATCCACCGACGTCGTAGGAATCCAGCGCCCATTGCTTCCGGCGTCGTCCGGCCCGCCAAGCGCGAGCTGCGGAAATTGGCCGTACACATCGGTGCCGGCCACGGCGCCGCCCATTACGAGATGATTGCCGCCCCACGCGTGATCCGTTCCGCCGTTCGTGCCCGGCTGAAAGGTGCGGCTGAAGTCGGACAGGGTGAATGCGGTTACTTGCGGCGCGATGCCCAGCTCGACTGTCGAATTGTAGAACGCGGACATCGCGGGATCGAGTTGCGAGTAAAGATTTACCTGGCTATTCAGTTGGTCGCTGTGCGTATCGAATCCGCCGAGCGAGCAGAAGAAAATCTGGCGCTGCAGGCCGAGCGACGAGCGCACCTGCATGATCTGCGCCACTTGCTTCAGTTGGTTTCCGATATTCGTGGCTGGGAATTGCGTTTGCAGTGGCGAAAGGCTCTGAAGCGCCGCCGAAAGAATCTTGCTCTGCTCGAGCGATTGGTTCATCACGGCGCTCGTATCTTGCACCAGCGAAATGCCCGAGTCCATGGTGAGAAGCTGCTGGAAGGCGACGAGGCGGGCATTCGAAGCCGCTGAACTGCTGTAACCGCGCAAGCCGGGCGTCGAGCCCGGGCTCAAAGCATAGGGATTTGTCTGCTCGCCTGTGCAAAGAATCGCGCCACCTGCCACGGAAGTGATGGGCGGAAACTGAGCACCCGCATTCATGGACTGAAGTTTGTCCGCGGTGCGTCCGGCCCAGCCGGTGGTTCCGAAACCGGTAAAATCCGCTGTCTGCCATTGGCCCTGCTGATCGGAGTGCGAAAAGAGATTTACTGGGAGCGTTGCGCCGCCGTGCTGGTATTGCGTGCGCGTGGTGGGTTGCGCGAGCGTGCCCACGTTCGCAACGACGGCGAGCTGGCCGCCGCCGAAGAGATCCTTGCAAGCCCGGAAGCTGCGGATGCAGGCCGTAGGGGACGTTACCCGTTTTCGCCACAATCGGGAGCAGCATGTTCTGCGGCAACGCGAGATTCGAGCGGATGCTGGCGTAGTTCGCGTAGCCCGCGGTGTCGTTGGGGATGATCATGTTGTTGCTGTCGTTGCCGCCGAAAAGAAAGAGGCAAACGAGTGCGCGATAACCTGTGGCGGCAGGCGCGGCGAGTGCGTGAATCAGGTTCAAGCGCCCGATGGCGGCCGTCATGCCGAATGAGGCGGCCGTGCAGCAGCTGATGCGCACGAAATCTCTGCGGCTGAATTTGTCTTTGCCTCGCATTTTCATTTCACCTTTCCCGCGCCGCTTGGCGCCTCTCTGCTGCCGATCAGTGCTGCACCTGATATTGCGACGACGTGCCAATCAGATAGATTGCTGTTTGCGCCTGCTGAAGAGCTTGATTTGTTCCCGCCGGCACGGCTTGCATCGCGGTGAGGATGCTGGTCTTCATGTCTGCCGTCATCGCGCCGTGAAGCATCAAGGTGTTCAGGGAATCGAGAAGCGCGCCAGGATTCGAAGCCTGCGATGCGTAGCTGCCGAAGTTCACAGTAGTGCCGGAGCCAAGAGAGCCGAAAACGAATGTGTTCACGAAATTCGCGCGATTGAGCGTTGTGGCCGTGGTCAGAATCTGAAATTCGGGCCCGTAAAGACTGGTTCCCGGAATTACGAAGTTGGGTGAGAAGAAATTGAACACGCTGCCCGGGAAGAGAGCGTTCTGGCCCATCCCGCGAGCCCTGACCCGAGAGATTCGATCCGTCGCTGGTTGCACCGAACGCTCGCAGCAGGCCTGTGATGTAAAGGATGGGCTCCTGAAGATGGCCGTCGCCGGCATTCGCGGTGGTGGAATCGTCGCCGCGGCGCGCTTCGGGATCGAGCAGGATGGCGGTGATCACCGCCTTCATGTCGCCACGCACGCTCGCGCCATTGTTTTTAAAAACTTCAGAGACGCGCTGAATGTAAGCGGGACTTGGATTGCTGGTCACTAGATGCTGAATCAGCTCGCGCGAAACGAACGGCGGAAGATTTGGATGATTGAAAATATTGTCGATCGCGCCGTCGAGATCCTGCGCAGCTGACTGGCCGCCGGGCAATAAGCCCCCCGATGCGGCGTTCGTGTACTGCAGCAGCTGCTTCGAAGTTGTGTCGTGGTTGGAATCCGTCGCAACCATCGCTCCGGTCCAATATTGCGGGTTGTGCTTTTGTTGCGTCGCACCCGGCATCGTCGGGTAAGTCCAACCGGTATAAGCGAGAGCAAACTCCTGAACTTGCGCTTGGGTGTAGGTCGGAATCGGATTGCCGCTGGAATCTAGTTGGAACGAGCCGTCTTCATTCAGCAACGCGGTGCCGAGCGTGAAGAGTTGCATCAGTTCGCGCGCGTAATTTTCGTTGGCGTGCTGGCCGGTGCCGGGCTTGTCATTGTTCACCATGTCGAGGTAGTGACCCATGGCCGGTGAGAGCGTCACGTCCTTCATGATCTGGCGGTAGTTCGTGAACGCGTCGCTTTCGAGAAGGCGAAGATAGTTGGTGAAAGCTGTGGGATCGGAGATCTTGTCACCCGCAATCACGAAAGTCTGGCTCAGCGCAAAAGCGACGCGCTGCCGCAATTGGTCCTGAGCCGTGAGTGTCTGCACAAAAAAGCGCTGTTGCAACGGCCCAAGGCTCGTTTCGGTCGATGCCGGATCTGCATAGGGCGATACCGGCATCGCAAATTGATTCGTGAGGAATGCTTGCAGGCCGCTCTGCTGCACCTGGGCGACCAGCGCGGGAGTCGGACCGAAGGTCGTCTGCTCCAGGAAGCGATCCGCAACGTTCGGCGATATCGCCTGCACCACTTGCGCCGTGAGCGTTCCGGATGTTGCCGAACCCGGATCGGGATTCGTAACCGTGAACTGCACGCTCGGTGTTTGCGAAGTGACGCTACCGGTTGCAGTGAGCTTGGTGCTAGAGACGAATGTGGTGGTCAGCGCCGCGGAGCCCATATTGACAACGGCGCCACTCACAAAATTGCTCCCATTCAATGTGATTGTGAAATTGCCGGAATCAATCTGCGGAGGCGTAGCAGAGGAAAGTTGTGGAACTGGATTCAATAAGTTTGTGACGGTTGAAGCAGTGAGCCCTTTGTGGTTCGGGACGAGAGCCGCGATCGTGACTGTACTCGGAGAAGGAAGCGATGCAGGCGCGGTGTAGGTTGCCGTCAATGCTCCGGTGCTCGTGATTGTTCCCACCATCGCGTTTCCGTTTGCGATGTCATTCACAGTCCAGGTGACGGTTGGATTCGTTTCCTTTGCAACTGTCGCGGTAAAAGCTTGCGTGCCGTTGGCGCGGACCGAGGGTCCTGAAGGCGAGATCGCCACGCGATCGGTTTTCGTGGATGAGCTGCCGTTAAGACCGGCGCAACTCGCCGTAAATCCCGCAACGACGCAAACTAAAAGGGTCAGTCCCAGACGGCGCACGGCAGCCTCCCCAGTTCGCAATCGAAAATTCGGTTGGAAAACCTTGTCAACCCCGAGCGCGTCGAAAAGTTCTCGGCAATTTCTGAACGCGTATCGAATCGTTGTTTCAGGGCGGGATGGCAGGGTAGCAACGGAAAGGTATGTATCAAACTGGCACAAAGGCCGGATTGCGTCGCCTGCTCGCGCGTACTAAAAATGAGTTTTGGACGTTCGCCGAAGAATCCGCGAAGATGTTCTGCTAAGGATTAGCAGCGCTGAGATCCTTCGCTGCGCTCAGGATGACAACGAGGTCAATACAAAAGCCGAGAGGTGGACGCTGCCAGGTTCAGGAGTACTTGAAGAAACCGCGGCCGGATTTGCGTCCGAGCCAGCCAGCGGCCACGTATTTTCGAAGCAGCGGGCAAGCGCGATACTTCGGATCGCCGAATCCTTTATAGAGGACTTCAAGGATATCCACACACACATCGAGGCCGATGAAATCCGCCAGCTCGAGCGGGCCCATCGGATGATTCATTCCCATTTTCATCACGGCATCCACCGCTTCGGGCGTCGCAACGCCTTCCATGACGCAGAACGCAGCTTCGTTGATGAGCGGCATCAGAACGCGATTGGAGACGAAGCCCGGCGCGTCATTCACGGCGACTGGTTTCTTTTCCAGGTTTTCGCAGAGCGCCATCGTCATATCAAACGTCTCGTCGCTGGTCGCGAGGCCACGAATCACTTCGACAAGCTGCATCACCGGCACGGGATTCATAAAGTGCATGCCGATGAAGCGTTCCGGGCGGCTCGTCTGCGCGGCAAGCTGCGGTGATGGAAATGGAAGATGTGTTGCTGGCGAGGATCGCGCCGGGCTTGAGCGCGGCGTCGGCTTCCTTTAAAACGCGCAGCTTCAGATCTAGCTGTTCAGGCACAGCTTCGACAACGAAGTCCGCATCCGCGAGCGCAGCTACGTCCGTGACGGGCTTGATGCGCGCGATGACCAGGAGCTTTTCGTCTTCGGCGAGCTTCCCTTTTTTGACTTCGCGATCGAGATTCTTGGCAATGGTTTCAAGGCCGCGGTCGAGATAGCGCTTCTCGACATCGCGCAGAATCACGTGATAACCGTGTCGCGCAAAGACGTGCGCGATTCCATTGCCCATGGTTCCGGCGCCAAGCACGCCCACAGTTTTTATCGTTTCGATAGTCATAGAGGCGTTGATGATAATCGAAGAGAACCTGCGAAAGAAATGAAGTTCGGCCGCTTATCTGGCGCGAAGCAACTCGGAGATGCGCGCGAGATGATGATCGTCGTGCTCCGCTACGAAGTAGAGCAGGTCGGTGACGCGCATCGGTGTGTTCAGGCGCGGGTGGAGCGCGGTCCGGCGGAAATATTCGGGCGGCTGCGATTCCAGTCGCGCCACGAGCGCGAGGCGCCCACGCCGGAATTCGCGCAGGATTTCTGCCACCGGCCTGCTGTTGTGTTGTGCCTGATGCGTTTTATGATTCAGCAGGTCCGCGGCGCGCAGTTTTTCAAGGCCGCGCTCGTAATCTTCGAAGCGCCCCGCGAAAAGCTCATCGAGATCGAGCAGATGGCCAATATTTTCCTGAATCGACCACTTGTCGCCGTCGCGCCGCGTAAGCAGACCCGGCGGCAGATCCCTCACTCGCTCTTCGATCCGCGCGGGCGTGCCACGCAGCCGCTCGATGATCTCCGGGTACAACTCGACGGGAAAGCTGAAATCGAATTTGCGCACGAACCAAAGCGGCCGGGCCATCACGCGCTCCTCGTCTGCCGTCGGTTCAGATGCGTCGAGGAAGTGTGTGGATTCGGCAATCACAGGCCGCATTCATTCAGGAGGAGTCTGTTCGACAATTTCGCGAATGATTTCCTTGGCACGAGACTGGGCGGAAGGCATGACAAAGACGCGCAACTTGCCGCCGACGGAAGCTGCAACGGAGCCGATGCCAACTTCGCGGAGGCAGTTTTTGAAGGTTTGCACTAAATCATTGTCGTCACCGGACCAGACTTCAGACGTGGCTTCGTCTGGATGGAAATTCTCCGAGACATCGTCGGGAACAGCTTCTTGCGACACGTCAGATTCGTCTGAATCGGCGGCGTCTGCGAAGTTTTCCTGTTGAGGCGTCTGTTCTGGGGTCGGCGCCTGTTGATCGCGTAAGGGATCCGGAAAACTGCGCTTCGTTCCGATCTTGTTTAACAAATCGGAATTTCGATCTAATACAAAGCCGGGCGATTTGCGTAGATACGAATCGCTATCAGTCAAGAAAACGTCCTGAATCGCTTGCAGAGCTGCATCGTGATCTCGTTTCCGAATTTGAATTCGATAGATGGATTGGCGAAATGCCGGCATAAATTGCGATTCTAGAGCGTCGTCCTCATGAAAAATCTTGGCCGTGTCGAGCTTGTTGCAGATTCCATCTCGCACGCCAGCATCCTGACCGGCCCAGAGAATTTCGAGTTCTTCGGAACCCGAGTCGTGCGAACCGTGAGACGGGTGGTCGACGAGAGCGGCGCCGCAATCGGCGCACTTCGTGAAGCCGTCGCGATATTCGGATTTGCAGACGGGGCAGAACATCTATCGAGCCTTTCGCCCTTGCGATAGATGCGATGTCGATGCAGGCAACGATGCGGCGAGCCATGCGACGAGCGATGCAAATTTTTCGTCCTGCGCCCAGGGCGGGCCTAGCGGGCGGCCGAGATCGGAGATGCGTTGCGCGAGGTCTGCGGGTTTGCGGCGAATAGCACGCGAGGCAGAATCGGTCAGGTCACGCTCTCGAATCGCCACGGGCTTGAGTCCGGTGCGCGCGGCGGCGTGCAGTAGCGCTTCGCGAAACAGCTGGCCGTCAGCAGAGTGAATCAAGGAATGCGCGGCGAGAATTTTTTTGAGAGCTGGAAGCGGCCTTCCGGAAGAAAGAAGGAGACCGAAACCTGTGAGCGAATATCCCTGGTCGCGAAGGTCGGTTTTCAGCTCGCGCATTGCGCGATGAGCCAGCCGCCGCGCCTCCGATCGCACTCGCGCGACAAAAGCGCGGGCCTTCTGAGGCGGCAACTTTTCTGCGGTGTGGTACGGCTGGCGAAATTCGTAGGTGAACGTTTGGACGAGATTGACGCGGCGGCGCACCAGCACGGTGGGCGAGCCTTTCGCAATGGCGAGCGCGACCATGGCGGTCCATCCGGAGTGGACGCGAAAGCCGACCGCGGCATGTTTCATGTTTTCTCGGTTTCTCTGTGTGATGTCCGAGCTAGAAGCGTTCGACGGCAAGAGCGACGGCGTTGCCGCCACCGAGGCAGAGAGCGGCGATGCCGCGTTTCAGGTTGCGGCGCTGCAATTCGTAGAGCAGCGTGACGAGAACGCGGGCGCCTGAGGCGCCGATGGGGTGGCCGAGCGCGACTGCGCCGCCATTCACGTTTACTTTTTCTGGATTAAGGCGAAGCTGGCGCGTGACGGCAATGGCTGCGACAGAGAAAGCTTCGTTGAGCTCGACGAGGTCGACGTCCTTGTCGCGGTCCCAGCCGGTTTTGGCGAGGAGTTTTTCGACGGCTTCGACGGGCGCCATCATTACCCATTTTGGTTCGACGCCGCTTACGGCTTGCGCAACGATGCGCGCCATCGGAGCCTTGCCGAGGCGCCCGGCATTTTTTTCGCTGGTGACGACGACGGCAGCGGCGCCGTCATTCGTGCCGGGCGCATTCCCTGCCGTAACGGTGCCGTCTTTTTTGAATGCGGGCTTCAGTTTTGCGAGCGCTTCGAGCGTGGTGTCTTCGCGTGGCGATTCGTCCGTCTTGATGATGACGGGATCGCCCTTCTTCTGCGGGATTTCGACTGGAACGATTTGCTCGCCGAAGAAACACGACTTGATCGCGCGGACGGCTTTCTTGTGGCTCTCGAAGGCGAACTGATCCTGCTCCTGGCGCGAGATGTTGTACTTTTCGGCGACGAGTTCACCGGTGACGCCCATGTGGAAGTTTTCGTACACGTCCCAGAGGCCGTCGTTGATCATGGAATCGACGAAGATCCTGATTGCCGAGGCGGAATCCGGCTGCGCGCGCCCTTCAGAAGATACGGGCAATTCGACATGGACTCCATGCCGCCGGCGACAACGATCTCGGATTCGCCAAGAGTGACGCCCTGCGCTGCGAGCGCGACGGCTTTAAGGCCTGAGCCGCAGACTTTATTGATCGTCATGGCGGCGACGCGCGAATCGAGACCGCCGCGCAAGCGCAGCCTGCCGTGCGGGATTTTGCCCGAGGCCGGCTTGCACCACGTTGCCCATGATGGTTTCGTCGACTTGCTTCGGGTCGATACCAGCGCGGCGTACGGATTCAGCGACGACTTTTGCGCCAAGTTCGGTGGCGGAGAGAGGCGAGAGTCCGCCCATGAATTTTCCGATGGGCGTGCGGACGGCGCTCAGTATGACGGGATTTTCCATGATGGCTTCTCCTTCGGCAGGATATAAGTATAGGCGTGAGGTGAGGTGCGGTCAATTTGCGGGCGGGATCCAAGTTGAAGATTGCGACCCGGGGGAAGATGCAAAACCACCGTTTTGTCTCGATTAGAAATTTGGAACTCGCTGAGGTGATGGGAGTTAGGGAGAATTCTAATCGCGGCGTCTCGATTAGAATTGCAGTTGGGAGCGATTTGTAACGAGTGACGAGCATGCTTCGGACGTGGCAGCCAAGTGCGATTCAAAATCGCAAAATATTTGCGATTAGAAATTCTTAGTGAGCTGAGTTTTCTATAACTTAGTTCAAATTCTAATTCCAGATTTGCGATTAGAGAACCGGTGGCAGGTGACAGGGCGCAAAATTCGCTATCCCCCATAGACTTCGGCCCAGCCGCCGATTGTGTCGTCTTCGTCGTCATATAAAAACGGGCTATGGTAGCGCGGACTCGGGCAGCTGTATATTCGTAGAACTACGCAGACCTGTTGAAAACGCAGTGCTGAGACGCATGGATGATGCAATTCTCGTTGCCTCGTCTTAGCGGGCGACGGGTCTAGTTAGCATCCGCTTGGAGAGGTGTTTTGCGTCCGACAGTCACTTAGCGGCCAAGTTCTTCGCTCGGGTTTCCGTGGACCACGTCACTTCTCCCGACGGATCGTACAGTTCGAGCACAGGCTGACCTTCGATGACCGTCATTCTACCCATCAAGGTGCCCGCCGCATCCTTGAGCAGAAAAGTTTGGGCTTCGACCGTCTTAGCACGCAACGGTGCGTCCTGATCCTTTTGTGCTGCCGTCAAATTTGCAGTTAGCGACAGGCCCAACATCAGCAGAGCTAGCAGCCCCGCCATTTTCCAGATTCGATTCTGCCCTTCGACCTTCTTCATGCGAGCAAGCAAACTGTTGTAATCGGTGTCGGCCATTTGCATGCGCTTTACTCCTTTGATTGGTGATTCTCTCACACAGCCCGTCGTAACTCTCTCTTCCTGAGTGATTCTAGGCAGGAGGTGAAACCCTAATCAGGCCGACGGCTAACGTGAGTACCGATACGGCAAGGATGAGAGCTCCGATGTAGATCAGGGCGATAGCTCCGCTAGGTTGATTAGCTGCCGGCGGCAGCATGGAGAAGAAGAATCCAGCGGAGATAAGAATCGCTGAAAGCGGCACTCCGATTCGAACGATCCAAATTAGAGCTGAGGGAAGAACCGCAGCATCCGCAAGCAACTGACATACCAACGAGAGAATCACGATGACCCCTGCATGAGCGTGTCCTGCGCGGAAGAAATTCTGACGCAGGGGATTGTCCATGTATCCGCTGCCCCTATTCACCAGGGAGGTTAAAAGAAAATACCCACCGTACTGAATTGTGGGAACTGTGATGAGGATGATGCCGGATAACAACTTGGCTTCGCGAGTCATACGCCCTCCTTCAGGCTGGCACAAAAGTGACGGAGCCCTAAAGTGAAAATATACTCTCGCTGAATAAAAGATCGGACGTCAAATTTGTTGTGTCGCGCGCTGTAGAGGCATAGGATGTGCGCGCGTGACGGCCTCATCGTCCGATTGAGAATTTAGGAAAATGAGGGTGACATGATGACGTCCGATGGAAGCTTAGAATCAACGGCGTACCACAAGGTAGACGTTCGGCTGCTTCCGTTCCTTTTCCTCTGCTACATTCTGGCGTATCTCGATCGAGTCAACGTTGGTTTCGCGAAGTTGCAGATGCTCAAGGACCTTTCCATGAGCGACGCGGCGTTCGCGACTGGTGCGGGGATTTTTTTCATTGGTTATTTTTTCTTCGAAGTTCCCAGCAACGTGCTGCTCAAAAAGTTCGGGGCGCGCATGTGGATTGCGAGAATCATGATTTCGTGGGGCGTGATATCCGCGTGCATGATTTTTGTAAAAGGCGAGTGGTCCTTCTACGGCATGCGTTTTCTTCTCGGCCTGGCGGAAGCCGGCTTTTTCCCGGGAGTGATTTTTTATTTGACCTTGTGGTATCCCTCAAAACTCCGCGCATCGCGAACGGCGTGGTTTGTCGCGGCGATTGCGGTTTCTGGCGTCGTGGGCAATCCCATTTCCGGTTGGATCATGGATAAGCTGAGCGGCGCGATGAACCTGGCGGGGTGGCAGTGGCTGTTCCTTTCAGAGGGGATTCCTTCAGTGATCGTCGGAATCTGGGTGATCTTTTATTTGAACAGCAGCATTGAAGAGGCGAATTGGCTCACCGCTGAAGACAAAGCACTGCTCACGAACAACCTGATAGCCGAAGATAAGCACAAGACGGAGCACAAACTGGCGGACGCATTCAAGAGCGGAAAAGTGTGGGTGCTGTGCGCAATCTATTTCACATTGATGATCGGCTTGTATGGAATTGCTTTCTGGTTGCCGACGATCGTGAAGGCGTTTGGTATCAAGGGATATCTCGGAGTTGGCCTGGTTACGGCGATACCTTACGGCGTGGCTGTGATCGGGATGATTCTTCTCAGCATGCATTCGGATAAAACGGGAGAGCGACGGCTGCACTATGTGTTCAATGTTACCGCCGGAGCAGTCGGTCTGGTTTTGAGCGGGATTTTCGCCTCGAATCCTGTTTTGGCAATCATCTTCCTGTCGATCGGGACGCTGGGCGTGATTGGGTCGATGCCATTATTCTGGCCGTTGCCGTCTGCGTTTTTGGCGGGGACGGCTGCCGCGGCCGGGATTGGAATCGTGAACTCGGTGGGGAATTTGGGCGGCTATTTTGGTCCTAACATTCCGATATGGGCGAAACTTATTTCCTCCGACCGGTCTGCTGCCTTGTACATCATTGCTGGGATTTTGATGATCGGCGCTTTCCTGACCTATTTCTTCGTACCTAAGAATCTTCGCGTGAGTGTGGGATCTCCGACCTAGCTCGTCCTTTCAAAATTGGACCATTTAGTTCAACCTGCCCCTAACTAGGCTGGTCTTGCTTCCACCACATGGATCATCGTTGTTGTGGGCGTGATGGACTTCAGTTCGAAACCGGAAGCTTTGAGGAGAGAGCGGAACTGGGCTTCGGTGCGTTCCTGGCCGCCGGGGAATGTGAGCATGACCATGTCCATGTCTTTCGAGGGGCACGATGTGTTGCCGGCGGGGACCACGCAGTCGGCGATTAGCAGCTTGCCATTTGCGGGAATCACTTTGCGGCAGTGGCCGAGGATCCTGGTGCACTGTTCGTCGGTCCAATCGTGAATGATGTGGCGGAAGAGGTAGGCATCGGCGCCGGCGGGGATGCTTTCGAAGAAGCTGCCTTCTATGACATGGCAGCGGTCGGCCAAGCCTGCGGCTTTCAGCTTTTCTTTGGCGCGCCCAACGACGTGGCCCAGGTCGTACAAGATCCCTTTGATATTGGAATAGCGTGTGAGCACGGCGGAAAGTAGCGAGCCGTTTCCTCCGCCGATATCGGCCAGGACATTTATGCCGGTGAAATCGTAGGCGTCCAACATGGCGGTGGTTTCATGACAATTAAAGGAGGTCATACCAGCGTCGAAGATAGGACCCATTTCCGGGTGCGCTTGGATGTAGTCGAAGATGGGCGCGCCGAAAACTTTGTTGAAACCGGGCTCGCCGGTTTGAATGGAGTGATGCAGGCCATCCCAACCTGCAAACAAGTGATGGAACATTTGCGCGCCTGCGCGGTAGGAACCCGGAGCGTCGGTGCGCAAGGCGGCCGAGAGCGGCGTATGGTCGAAATGGCGATTCTCGGTTTCTTTAAAAAGGCCGTGGCTGGCCAGAAAGCGAAGAATTCGATAGAGCGACGGCTCGTGAGTTTTGCTGGCTTTGGCGAGGTGTTCGATGGGCTGCGGCTTGCCACTTTGGACGAGGTCGGCAACGCCGAGTTCGGCGATTGTGCTGACCGCGCGGCTCAGGGCAGCGCCGTTCAGGATGCGAGTGAGCTGTTCAGTTTCTTGCTGGGCCATGATTTCCACCTGGAATGCTGCGGACGCTATCACGCGGAAAGGCGGAATCGCAAGAGTTTAGCTTTCACGACAAGAACCGAGTCAGTGTGATGATTTTATTGTTGCGATTCGGACTAGCGCTTCTTGGTGCTGCCCAAGGGCAAACCGAGTACGCCGCGCACGATCGAGATTATCGCTGCGGCGACCGCCCATGCATGCGTGTTGCTGTTGCGTAAGATGGGCTGGAAGATTCTAATGTCTACGGGCGATTGTTTCCAAGCGGCATGCGAGCTTGATATGAGTCTAGCGGGAGCGAGCGACGATGAATGAACAACGGGCGAAGGAGCCGCAGCCGAAGGAACAACGAGCGAAGGAGAGTTGGACGATGGACCGCGAGGATTTTTTGCATCACTTCGAGCAGGTGCGCGAGCGGACGATACGGGTAGTGAGCGCGATTCCGGAGGACAAGGTGGAGTGGACGTGCCGGCCAGGCGAGTGGTCGTTTGGTGATTTGGCACGGCATATCGCAGCGACGGAGCGATATGTATTTGCTGAGTGTGCTTTCGGGCGGCCGAGCCGGTACAAAGGCTGCGGGCGGGAGTTGGGCGAGGGACGCGACGGGGTAATTGCGTTTATGCAGCGGATGCATGCGGAATCGATGGAAATTTTTCGCGGGATGACGGATGAGGATTGGGTGAAGAAAGGCACGTCACCCGAAGGCAAGCCTGTGACGGCGTGGAGAATGCTGCGCGCGATGCTCGAGCATGAGGCGCATCATCGCGGGCAGATGTATGTGTATCTGGGGATTCTGGGCGTGCCGGCGCATCCGCTGTATACGTTGAATGAGCCGCAGCTGCGAAGGCTCTCGATCTAGCTTAAGTGATGGACGTTAGAATTAGTTCTGCTGCGTTTGCTTCTTTGGGCTCGGATCGTTTTCCTTCTGCATCTGGGCAATTTGGTCCTGAACACGCTGAAGAGTAGTTGCCATCATCTTCTGTGCGATGGGCATTGCCGCTTGCATCGCTTCGGCCGATATGGCGGGAAGTTCCTTAATGACCTTCTGGCCCGTTGCAGTCGAGTAGAAGGCGAGAAGGTCGTCGATGTTGCCTTTCGTGAAGTGCTTTTGGTAAACGGGGATCATCGCGTCGATTATTTCATCGACGGGAAAATTCTTGAGCATGTCGTCCGTCAACTTGAAAGCGCGCTCCTCTTTTTCGGGAGTCATGCCCGGTTCTTTCTTGAGCTGCTCGCTCACCATCTGGTGGAGCTGCTTAGACATGGTGTTCATCATGTTTTTCATCATGTCGCGCGAATGCATGATGTCGAGGTATTTTTCGATGTCTTCCTTTGATGCAGGAGCATCGGCGGGGTTTTGTTGGGCGAAGCTGACGGAGCCTAGAAGAAGGCAGGCAATAAGCAACAAGGCTGAGCGTTTCATCGGTTTCCTCCCGGGGATAATGCAGAATACCCCACCGCGGGGGTGTTATACCATCGAACCGTGAACGGAAAGTTACGAGCGCGTCACTAGCAGCAGAGGCTTCGGCGATCTGTCCGCCGCCTCCTGTATGTTTCGCCTTATTTTCGCCACCGCGAAATCTGTTAAGATGATGCGCGGGAAGATTCAGACAGGTTGACGAGTCGAGCGAAAGCGCTGGGTGTGGCGGCTGGAGCAAAAAGAGCCGGCGGGACGCCGGCGTTACTGAAGTGCAGCGTTGGCGTGAGCGGGACGCGCGGTCTGGCGCGTCGGGTGCTGTTTATGCACGACGGGCAAAATCGAAATCGGTAGGCGAAGAGGGAGGTTGCGCTGAAGGAGCTTATGCAAAGCGGTAGGGCGGAGAAGGTCCGGCTGGAGGGCCGCGCTGCGAATACGTTTGCGTTAAATGAAGAACAGCGGGCGGCTGTGGAGCATGGCGATGGGCCGCTGCTCGTGATTGCGGGTGCGGGCACCGGCAAGACGCGCGTGATTACGGAGCGGATTCGCAACCTGCTCGAATCTGACGCTGAGCTTGCCGGGGAGAATATTCTCGGGCTCACGTTCACGGACAAGGCCGCGGGCGAGATGAAGTACCGCGTGACGAAGTCCGTGGGCGAGCGAGCGGAGGGAGTGTGGCTGGGCACGTTCCACGGATTCTGCCTGAAGAAAATTTTGTGCGCGTCAGATTCGAAGGTGCGGGCGATTGACGATGTGGATCACTGGATTCTGTTGCGCCGGAATATCGGCGAGCTGCAGCTCGATCAATTCAGAAGGCTGGCTGAGCCGGGCGAATTCCTGAGCGACTTCGTGGCTTTTTTCTCGCGCTGCCAGGACGAGCTGGTCAGCTGCGAGGATTATCAGCGTTACGTGGACGGCCTGCGCCGGAGCTATGAAGGCCGGAAGAAACAGCTCGAGCCGGATGCGCAGCGGCTTGAGGAAGACGAACTGGCGCGGCAGGAAGAGCTGGCGCGCGCGTATCGCGTGAGCGAACGGCTGTTGCGCGAGAACAATCTGATCACGTTTGGCGCGCAATTAATGAAGGCGGTGGAACTGCTGCGTTCGGATGCGGCGCTGCTCGAACAGCTGCGCGAACAATATCGCTACATTTTGGTGGACGAATTTCAGGACACGAATATCGCGCAGCTGGAGCTTCTTTATTTATTGGCTGGCGATCGGCGGAATATTGTCGCGGTGGGAGATGACGACCAGGCGATTTACCGGTTTCGCGGCGCGTCGTTCGGCAGCTTCACGATTTTTCTGAAACGATTCTGCGGCGTGGACGACCGCAAGCTGGCGGCGGGCAGGAACAAGCATCTGGTGTCGCTGACGCAGAACTACCGGTCAACTCAACGAATCCTTCGAGTGGCGGGCGAGGTGATTTCCGCCAATGAGAAATCGCCGCTGCTGCCCCCGAAAAGGCTGAAAACAGATAATCCCGATGGCGAAAGAATTCGCGTGGCCGAATTTGGCACGCCGGATGAAGAAGCGCACTGGGTTGCGTCAGAAATCGAGCGGCTGCACGGGCCGGGGAATCCTTGGCGCAATTTTGCGGTGCTGTATCGCAAGCACACGCATCGCGACAAATTGCTTGAGGCGCTGCAGCGGCGCGGAATTCCGTTCGTCATCAAGACGATTCTCAATACTTTCGAGCACGATTGTGCGCGATCTGCTGGCGTATTTGCGGCTGATCGCGGTCCCTTCGGACAACGTGGCGTGCGCGCGCGTGTTGGCTGCGCCTTACTGGGGACTGGAGCCGCGCGATCTAGTGCGGCTTGGCGGAGCGCGCGGAGAAAAATCATCGGCGGCCGCTTTCCGAGGAACTCGATGCGGTGCAGGGCGAACTGCCGTTCGCGCGCGTGGGCACACGTTTGCCGGAACTGGTGAGTATGCTGAAGCGCCTGCGGCAGACGGCACGCCGTGTGACGACCGGCGAACTGCTCGACGACTTGATTCGGAGTCTCGAAGTGGCGCCATTGCCCTCGGACGCTGACCATTTTTATATCGAGCGTCTTGCGCAATTCGTGAAGGCGTGGGAACAACGGAGCGAAGGGATGAAGCTTCGCGACTTCATCGAGTATCTCGATTTTTTCGAGGAGGCCAACGGCGATATTTGCCTCGAGGACGAGCCGTCGAACGATGCGGTGCAGCTGATGACGGTGCATTCGGCCAAGGGGCTCGAATTTCCGCATGTTTTTATCCTGCACCTGAACAAGCGCGACTTTCCTTCCGGGACGCGGCCTGTCATGTTCGAATTTCCGGCCGAGCTGATGAAGGAAGAAAGACCGGAGGGCGATTTTCAGATTCAGGAGGAGCGACGGCTTTTTTATGTGGCGCTTACGCGGGCGAGGCAGCGGCTGACGCTTTCGACGATCGTCAACAAATTCAAGAAGCCGTCGCCATTTCTCGACGACTTTATGATGAATCCCCAGATTCAGAAATTCGACGCGGTGCAGTCGTCGCCTAAAGTGGTGTTGCCACCGGAAGAAGAAGTGGCGGCGCCCGCTCCGGATTTGAGCGCTTCCCTTCCCTTGTTTGCCGGGCTCAGCATTATCGAGCCGCGGGCTTATTCGCGCGTGGCATTGTGGGCGAAGTCATATCACCCGCCATTGGCGGAGCCGCTGCAATTGAGCGCGTCGGCGATCGAGTGCTATCAGAAATGTCCGATGCAATATTTGTTCGAGCGGGTATGGCGGATTCGCGGCGGGCCGAGCGCGGCGATGACGTTTGGTAACGCGATGCACACGACGATCAAGGAATTTGTGTCCGACTTGCGGAAGAAACGAAAGGTTTCACTCGATGACCTCGTCGCGGTGTACGAACGCGAATGGTCGTCGGCGGGATATTCCGACGATTATCACGAAGAGGAGTACCGCAAAGAAGGCAGGAAGGAACTGGAGAATTTCTGGCACACGTATTCGGCGAATCCGCCCGAGGTTGTGTTTCAGGAGAAGACATTCGAACTGGCGTGCGCACACGACGTGATCGTGAAGGGGCGCATCGACCAGGTGAATTACGTCGGGCCCGAGCAGACGGACGTCGAGATCGTTGACTACAAAACCGGAAAACCGAGAGATTCGAAGAAAGCCGATAGCAGCCTGCAACTGAGCGTGTACGCGATTGCCGCCGAGGAAGTGCTGGAGCTGAACCCGGCGCGGTTGGTTTTTTATAATTTAACGACGAATGAAGCCGTGGCCACGACGAGAGATGCGAAAGCGCTTGCGAAGACGAAGCAGATCATAGCGGAAGTGGCGGACAGGATTCGCGCGCAGGATTTTGCCGCGAGACCCGGATTCCATTGCAAGTATTGCGACTTCGAACCGCTCTGCCCGGCGCACGAGCAGTTGATCTCAATTCAACCCGCGAAGCACTGAGTGGCGGCGGATTCTCGAGCGCACCAAATAAAAACGGGGCGCCTTGTGAGCGCCCCGGTTTCGGATTGGTTCCGCGCATAACTGCTGGAACTTTCTCCCCGCGAGTTCTTCGCGTCTTCGTTTCCGAATCGCGCCGTTCCCGCCTCGTTCATCTATACGGGCGCAACAGAATGAAGTCAAGCAGAAAAACTTTTCAGGCGATTGCAATCGTGGAACATTCTGCCGCGGCCAGCGACGGACATCTCACGCGTAACGCGACGCGCCGGCAAAAAAGTTACTGACTGGGTTTGTTGACCGCGCTCGAGTAGTAGCCTTCGCGTGCGGAGACATCGAGATCGGGCCGCCGGACGCGCACCTCGATCGTGTGATAATCCTTGGTGCGATCGGCTTCTTCCGGAGTAAACGCGAGAATGTATTGATTGCGAGCCTGCTCGGTGACTTTCGAGTACAGCCGCTCGAGATCAGCAGCGTTGCCGGCAAAGAATGCGTCTCCGCCCGTGTCTTGAGCGTATTTTTCGAGGCGCGCGGTCTCATGTTGCAGCAGCGCATGGCCAACCGAGATCGAATAGACGGAAACATCAGCCGTGAGCAGAAGCTGAATGGTCTGATTGAAGGTGTGCTCGTTGTGGCGCGAATTATTTCCGTCAGAAATCAGGAAAACGGTTTTGCGGCGGTCGCGGCCACGGCCTTTCAGCATTTCGGCGGCAGCATAGACGGCATCGTCGAGACATTTCGTCTGTGGCGGAATCCTTGCACCGAGTGGAGTAGGCGCGCCATTTTCCAGCGAATGCCCGTTGGCGGTAGGTCCGGCGGTAAGCGGGCCGCCGTCAAAACCGGCCCCGGGAAAATGCGAACCGAGATCGAGGCGCTTGAGCGTGGTGAAGAGTTGGTCGTTGTTGAACGAGAAATCGGAGACGGTTTTCGGAAACTGATCGTAGGTTACAACGGCAACTTCGTCGGCAGGCCCAAAACCGGCAGCGATCGCGATCAGGCTCTTCTGGACCTGCGCCGATTGTTTCTGCGAAAGATTGTTGTCAATCACGACGACGGAAGAAAGCGGATACGGATCGGAAGTAAAACGTATAATCTTCTGCTCGATGCCGTCCTGCAGAACCCGGAATTCATCGCGGCGGAGATCGCCAATGAGCTGGCCGTCGCGGTTCTTTACGGTGACAGGCACAATAACGATTTCGGTATGGGTCCGAAAGTATACGCGCGTGTCGTTATCGCCGGATTTTCCATGCTGCGAAGCGGTAGAGGTTGAATTCTGAGCGCGCTGTCCGGGCTGCTGGTTCTGGGGAGCTTGGCTCGGCGGAGCCGAAGGTGATGCGGCGGGCGGCTGCAGAGATGGCGGCGGTGGCGCTTGCTGCTGGCCTCCCTGCTGTTGAGATTGGGCGCGAGCCGAAATGCCCAGGGCGCACAGAATGGCGAGGAACGATGCAATTCGAAGCAGCTGAAGATTTCGCGTCATCTGGGTGTCTCTCTTATCGCCTATGGACGACGCCCGCCAAACTTCGGTTTCATTTGCGTCTATCGAATACGGGCCGAACATCCGGTGGCGCGTGCTGTGCATCGTATCAGTCTGAATCGGCCAACTGAATTGGTTCTCAGGGAGAGTATACAACAATGCGTCTGACCACCTTCGCGGCGAGTATTGCCACTGCCGGGCTCGCCTTCGGCCTCACGCTCGGCGGCACGGGATTTCCGGCCGCGAGCGCCGCCGCGCAAACCGTAGGGAACGCCCAGAACCCGAGCAATCAACCGGCGCAGCAAGGTCAACAGGGGCAATCGCAGGATCAGCAGAAACAACCCCCGCAATCGCAGCAGCCACTGCGGGTGCAGGTAAACCTCGTCAACGTGTTCGCCACGGTGCGCGACAAGCACAAAGGGATTATCTCGAATCTGAAAGAATCAGATTTCAAAATCCTCGAGGACGGGGTCGAGCAGAAAGTCGCCTACTTCTCGAAGGACGTGGACCTGCCGATTACGCTGGGATTGCTGATCGATACGAGCGGAAGCATGGACCGCGTGCTGCCGGCCGAGCAGGATGCGGCGTCCCGATTTTTGCGCGAAGTGATGCGGCCAAAAGATTTGACGATGGTGATCAACTTTGACCTGGATGCCAATTTGATCGCCGATTTCACGCAAGACGTGTCGGTACTCGAGCGCGCGATTCGCAGCACCGTGATGAACGCTCCTCCGGCCGGAATCGGCGGGACGGCTGGAACGATCCCCAATAGCGGCGGCGGAACGGTTCTCTACGATGCGATTTACCTGGCTTGCCACGACGAACTATCGACAGAAGCGGGGCGCAAGGCGGTGATTGTTCTGACGGACGCAGTGGATGAAGGCAGCCGGCTCCGCGTGCAAGACGCGATTGAGGCTGCGCAACGCGCCGACGCCGTGATTCACGTGCTCCTTATTTCGGATCCCGGCGTCTACGGCTTCGGCGGATTCGGCAATCCCGGACCGAGCGTCGCGAAGAAGATGGCGGACGATACGGGCGGCCGCGTGATCGACGTACACAATTCGAAGTCGCTCGAAAAAGCGTTTGATGAAATTTCCGAAGAGCTTCGCTCGCAGTACGTTCTCGGCTATTACCCCACCAACACGAAGCGTGACGGCACTTTCCGCAAGATTCAAGTGGAAGTAAACGAGCCTGACACCAAGGTTCTCGCCCGAAAGGGATATTACGCTCCCGGGCATTCACGCGATCAGTAGCAAAGGTGATCCGCTCAGGGCACTATTTGGATGCGGGCGCAGAAGGCGATTGCGCGTTCGCGTAGTAGCCTTTGCGCGTGCGAACAGTGAGATTCTTTCGGTCCGTCTCCACGTTAATTTTCCGGTACTGCCCATTTGCGAGTGGATTGGTGGGCGAGTACGCGATGAAGTATTGGCTCCGCAACTCGGCGCCGATGTCCACGAACGATTGCTCGAGATCATCAACGCGGTACGGGAAGAAAACGCGGCCTCCGCTTTGCACGGCGAACTGCTGAAGGACTTTGTCGCCAGGATCCAGGTGCAGTTTCCGCTGGAGTGCCTCCTGGTTTCCATCAGACTGCGCTTTCTTCGAATCGTCTCTTTCGGAAATCGAAATCCAGTCTGTATTCGTACTGATGGCATAGATGGACGCTTCGGCGCGAATCGCCGCTTCGATCGCTTCGCTCAAAGCGCGATCGCTTAGGTTATCGTCGCCATCGCTGATCACCACGAGCACACGCCGGACTTCCGGATTGCCCGTTTGCGGCAGCGGCGGGTTCGACAATTTCTCCGTGGCTTTGTATATCGCGTCATTCAGGGCTGTTCCGCCACCGGCCCGCTGCCTGCGAATCGCTTTCGTCAGGAGGGCCAAATCGCCGGTGAAGTCCTGAATCACTTCGGGCTCGTTGTCGAAGGTCATCAGGAACGCCATATCTTTGTTCCGCCGAATCACGCTGTTCAGAAAATCGATGGCCGCGTCCTGCTCGAATTCAAGGCGGGGACGGATGCTGTTCGAAGTATCAAGGAGCAATCCGATGCGAAGCGGAAGATCAGTCTCGCGGCCGAAGAATCGGATTTCCTGCGGCGCGCCATTTTCGAAAACTTTGAAATCGGATTGGTCGAGCGTGGTGACGAAGTTATGCCGGCGATCGGTGACCGTAGCGACGAGATGGACGAGGCCGGTAGTTACTTGGATTGGAGGCACCGGCTTCTGATTTTGAAGTGTGCCTTGCTGAGAGGGATCGTTCTGGGCGGGAGAGGGAGCATTGGCTGGTGGCGGCGCAGCGGGCGGAGGAGGTTGCTGCTGCGCAGTGGCACTGGGTGCGATCACCGCAAAAGCAATCACAGCCAAAAAAACCAGCAAGCGAGTTATCGTCAGCGTCTTCACGTGGGGAATTATAGGAACTCCTTCAACGCAGCGTCAATCGAAGCTGGATCCACTTTTGTTGATTGTCCAAGAGCTTTCAGGTATGCGACAAGCTCCGGCGCAATGGGAGCGCGGAATTGCATTCGCTGGCCTGTGCGCGGGTGGGCAAAAGCGATCCTCGCCGCGTGCAGGAAATTTCTACCGAGTGGCGGAAGTTGAGTGGCGCCGATTCGTTCCTGGCGCGGCGCGCCGTAAAGAGTGTCACCGACAACCGGGGCGCCGAGAGCCGAAAAATGAACGCGAATCTGATGGGTGCGACCGGTATGGAGGTCCGCTTCGATCAGCGTAAAGCCATCAAGGTGCATGCGAGCTTTCCAATCGGTGCGTGCCTCCCGGCCTTCGCGTCTTCGAGCCGTCATGCGCGCCCGGCGGTGAAGATCGCGCGCGACCGGCAATTCCACGGTGCCTTTTTCGCCCTTCAATTTTCCGTGCAGCAGCGCCACATAAGTTTTCTCGACGAGGCGCGACTGAAAATCTTTTACGAGCTTGCGATGGGCTGCATCGTTTCGTGCAATCACGATGGCACCCGAGGTGTCCTTATCGAGACGATGGACGATTCCGGAACGCAGCGGCCCGCCGACCGTCGAAAGCCCGCCGACGCCGCCAAACCGATGTAGCAACGCCGCAACCAGAGTGCCGGTATCAGCGCCCGCTCCTGGATGAACAATTATTCCCGCCGCCTTGTTGATGACGGCGATGTCGTCGTCCTCGTAGATGAGATCGAGCGGAATATTTTCAGCTTCGACGCCTGCGGGAAGAGTGGGCGGAATATCTATGACAACCGTCGCACCCTCCTCGACCTTGTGCGAGGGCTTCATCGCGGCGCCGTCAACGAGGACGCGTCCTTCGGCCATAAGTTCTTGGATGCGGGTGCGGCTGATCTCGGCGAGTTCCAGGGCGAGAAAACGATCGAGGCGGGCGCCGGCCTGCTCGGCCGGGACGACAAGTTGGATTCGCTCGGGCATCGAGTTCCCAGATGGCTGTTGGTCAGTCATGTGCTGTATTGGGTAAGCGGCGTGAGAATGGACAAGTCCAACATTTCAGCGCGCACTCTACTGCCCGGCCGTAGTGGGAGCAACTGTGGACATCGGCGCCATCGGAGCGGAGCCGCGCAATCCGCGCCACCAGAGGAATGCGCCAGTGAGGATCAGCGCGACACTTACAAATTGCATCAGCGAGACGCTATCGTGAAACATCAGCGTGCGACCTGGGTCACCGCGGAAAAATTCGATGGTTCCCCGTTCGAAACCGTAGAGAAGAAAGTACGTGCCGACGAGTTGGCCGGTAAAGCGCTGGCGGCGCGCCAGCCACACAATAATCAGAAAATTCAGAAACTCCGCCGCGGATTCGTAGAGCTGCGTGGGATGGAGAGGCGTGTGAAGCGGCGTGCCCGCGATCTGTTCGGCCAATTCGTTCTTGAAGGTAATGGCCCAGGGAACCGACGTAGGCTTGCCGTAGCAACATCCCGCGAGCAGGCAGCCCAATCGGCCAATCGAGTGGCCGAGCGGGACGGCGAAATGCAAACGTGTCGAGCAAAGGCAGGATCGGAATCTTTTTCGCGTAAGTGTAAATGATGATCGTGGCCATCGCGCCGACCACGCCGCCATAAAATGTGCCGCCCGATTGAATCACCGTCATGCTGAAAATTTCGCGCGGATTGGCTCGGTAATAATCCCACGCGGAGAGGACGAGCCAGATTTTCGCCATGATGAGCGCAACCAGCACCATGTAAATGCCGAGATTCCACACATCATCGGGATGGAGCCCGTGCTTCGGGGCTTGGAGACGCGCGTACCAAAGACCCAGCAATACGCCGCCCGCAACAAGCACGCCGTATGAGTAAACCGGCATCGAACCGATGTGGAAGAGAACTGGCAGCATCAGGATGCTCGCTCTTGAGTAGGATGCCGCCAGTCGCGAAAAAGTTCGAGCACCACAAGGCCCGCTCCGACGACGATCGCCGAGTCAGCCACGTTGAAGGTGTACCAGTGGTAGTTGCCGATGTGAAAGTCGATAAAGTCGGTGACGCTGTGGCGCAACGCGCGATCGAGCACGTTGCCGGCTGCTCCGCCGAGAATCAGCGCGAGGCCAGTCTGGCCAAGCCGCCCGCCAGCGCGTCCTGTGGCGAGAAGCCAGAGCAGCAATGCGATGACAGCCGTGGAAAAAACGATAAGGACGGTTGCGAGCCAGGGTGAAGTGGAGTCAGCGAGCAGTCCGAAGGCGACGCCGGGGTTGCTCGTGTGCACCAGATTGATGAGCCCCGGAATTACGACGCGCAGTGAACCGGCCTGCGTGAATTTCTGCACCGCGAACTTCGATGCCTGGTCTGCAACCAGCACGATCAGCGCGAGAAACGCGAGGCCATACCAGCCCGAGCGCGATGAATCGTTGGACATTAGGATCCCGCGCTCCCTTTAGCGCTCTGATTTTCAATTTCGCTGAGCGCGGCCACGCAGCGTTCGCAGATTCTCGGATCGTCTGCGTATTTCACCGACGTGCGTTGAATAGTTCCAGCAGCGTTCGCACTTCGAGCCAAGCGCGCGCTCCACTCGAATCATCAGGCCTTCGAGCCCGGACGCCGTGGCACCGCCATTGACGCTTCCTTCGTCGGCCACTTCCACTTGCGAGACGATGAAGAATCCCGGAAGGCTCGGCGCATGCTTTCTGAGCAGCGCGGCGAGGTCACTCTTCGCGATCAGGGTGACGCGCGCTTCAAGACCGCTCGAAATCAGCTTTCCCGCACGCGCCGGCTCGAGCGCCTTCAGCACCTCTTCGCGCACGGCGAGTATGCGATCCCAATCGGCGCTGCGTTTCTCGTCAAGCGCGCCAGTCAATTCCTGCGCAGCAGGAAACAGACTCATGTGCACGCTTTCGGGTGCGTTCGCGCGCTTGGGCAGATGCTTCCAGACTTCTTCGGAGGTGAAAACAAGCGTGGGCGCGATCAAATGCAGCAGGGCGCTGGCGATGCGATATATGGCGGTTTGCGCGGAGCGGCGGCCGCGATTATTCGGCGCGAACGTGTAGAGGCGGTCCTTGAGAATATCGAAATAGAGCGCGCTCAAATCCACGGTGCAAAAATCGTGCAGGCGGTGATAGACGCGGTGAAATTCGAACGCGTCATACCACTCACGGCATTCGCGAACGAGCTCGCCGGTGCGGCGAAGCATCCAGGCGTCCATCTCCCACAAATCCGCATCCGCCACTAAGTCCTTCGACGGATCGAAATCAAACAAATTCGAAAGCGCGAAGCGGAACGTATTGCGGATCTTGCGATAGGCCTCGGAAAGCTGCGTCATCATCGCGACGGACATGCGCATATCCGCGGCGGAATCCTGCGAGACGACCCAGATGCGCAGCAAATCGGCGCCCCACTTCTCGGAAATTTCGGTGGGATAGATGGCGTTACCAAGCGACTTCGACATCGGCCGGCCTTTTTCATCGAGCGCCCAGCCGTACGTCATCACCTCGCGGTAAGGCGCACGGCCGCGAATGCCAACCGCGATCAGCAGCGAGCTTTGAAACCAGCCTCGAAATTGGTCCGGGCCTTCAAGGTACATATCGGCCGGCCAAGTGCCATCCTTTTCGCTCAGCACCGAAAGATTCGTGCAGCCCGAATCGAACCAAACATCGAGGATGTCCGACTCCTTGCGCCATTTCGCGGCGCCGCAGCCGGGGCATTTTGTACCCGGCGGAAGCAGCTCCTCGGCCGAATGTATGAACCACGCGTCGGCACCCTCCCGTTCAAAGAACGGAAGCACGTGGCGCAGCGCCTTGAAATCCTCGAGCCGCTTGCCGCAGGCGTCGCAATAAAAAACGATCAGAGGCACGCCCCAGAAGCGCTGCCGCGAAATGCACCAGTCAGGACGCTCAGCCACCATTTCGTGCAAACGGTTTTCGCCCCATTGCGGCTTCCATTTCACTTTCTTGATCTCGGCCAGCGACTTCTCGCGAAGATTGTCGCGATCGAGTCCGATGAACCATTGCTCGGTGGCGCGGAAGATCACGGGATTGTGGCAGCGCCAGCAGTGAGGATAGCTGTGAGTGAATTTGCGCTCGCCGACGAGCATGCCACGCTTCTTCAGCAGTTCGACGATCGGAGCATTCGCCTCGAATACCGTTTTGCCTTTGTACTCAGGCAGACCTTCGGTGAAGCGGCCTTCGTCGTCCTGCGGCGCGTAGGCTTCGAGGTTGTATTTCTGGCCGGTGTAGAAGTCTTCGGCGCCGTGGCCCGGTGCCGTATGGACGATTCCGCTGCCTTGATCGAGCGTCACGTAGTCGGCGAGAACGGCCGGGCCCGTGCGATCGAGAAACGGATGCCGGAACTGAATGCCTTCGAGCTCGCTTCCCTTCCATCCGCCGCTCTCGCTCGTAGCCTCGAGGCCGAGTTCGGCAAGCGCAGCGCTCACTCGCGCTTTGGCGAGCAGAAGCTTACCTGCAGCCGTCTCGACAACCACATATTCGTAATCGGGATGAAAAGCGAGCGCGCGATTTGCGGGTAGCGTCCAGGGAGTCGTCGTCCAGGCTAGCGCGCTTACATCGGCGCCAAGTTTTTGCGACTTCGCATCGCTCACAACCGGAAACTTCACCCAGACGGACGGGCTCGTGTGATCTTCGTATTCAACTTCCGCCTCGGCCAGCGCCGTGCGGTCGTAGATGCACCAGTAAACCGGCTTCAGCCCGCGATAGACATTTCCCTTCTCGAGAAACGTGAGGAACGCGCCGGCGATGGCCGCTTCGTTCTCGGGATTCATCGTCAGGTAGGGACGGTCCCACTGGCCGAAAACGCCGAGGCGCTTGAAATCGCGCTTGTGCGCTTCGATGAACCCTGACGCAAACTCCCGGCACATTTTTCGGAATTCGCCTGCGCTCACTTTCCCTTTGCCGCCAAGCTTCTTTTCCACCTGCGTCTCGATGGGCAAACCGTGGCAATCCCATCCGGGAATGTAAGGCGAACGAAAACCGGCCATGGTTTTCGACTTCACCACCATGTCTTTCAGAATCTTATTCAGGCCCGTACCGAGGTGGATCTCGCCGGTCGGGTACGGCGGACCATCGTGAAGCACGTATAAAGGCGCGTCCTTGCGCGATTCGAGGATTCGGTAATAGAGCCCCATCTGCTCCCAGGCAGCCAGTTGCTCAGGCTCGCGCTCTGGCAATTTCGCCTTCATCGGGAAATCAGTTTTGGGGAGGTTGAGGGTGCTCTTCAGGTCGGGAAATTTGGCCATCTCGTGGGACTTGTAAGTCCTTTCTTGAGCCGTGTTGCACTGCATACAGAGGAAACCAGCGGCGCGTTACGGACATCGTATGTTACAATGATTTTCAAAGCATGTCAGCCGGACTTGGCGCGGGGGTTCGTTCCGTTTACGGCTCAGACATCCTTTTTCCCTGTAGGGCGTCTAAGTTGTAGAGATAGAATGTCCGGCGCCGGGGGCTTGGGCAGCGCATATGTCTGACGTGAGTCTCAAACTCGACCGCACTCCGAAGAAGCCCGCTGAGCCCGTGGGCGAGATGGACCACCACATCGGCCGGTTCGCTTCGCCGGTCCGTGAATCTCTCTTCAAGAATTTCATCGCCAACTTAAAGGATTTTCTCACCGAGCGCCCTGTGAAGGTGCGCGGCGGCGGGCCTGCCGCTTTCACGGAGCCTGAATTCGGCGCGGGCTTCAGCGACAACGTCAAAGAGTTCTTCAAGCCTAATCCGCGCGGCCGCGTGAATTCGGATCTGCTCGTCAATTGGAACGCGGGGTTTGGCGGCTTCTGGCAGAACCTGCGCGACATGATTTCGCCGCCGAAGCTGCCGCCCTTGCAGGTGTCGAGCCAGCCGGTAGCGGTGAAGGACATCTGGTCGAAGAACACGCAGTTCACGCGCGTGCAGATGCTTTCGATTGCCTTCCACGTGGTGATTCTGGTGCTGATCATCGTTCCACTGTTGCCGGAACTGATGTCGCCCCCCACAACACAAGCAAAGACTTACAGCGTCACGCAGCTCGAGTCGCCGTTTCTGCCGAAACTGCCTCCTGGCCCGAAGAAGGCTGGCGGCGGAGGCGGTGGGGGCGAGCACAACGTGCTTCCCGCGAGCAAAGGACAGCTGCCCAAGTTCTCGTGGACGCAGTTCACGCCGCCCAAAGTAAAGATCAACGAAAACGCGCGCATGCAGATGACGCCGACGGTTCTCGGTCCTCCGGAGATGAAGCTGCCCAGCCCGCAGACGGGTAATTGGGGCGACCCGCTCGGAAAAGTGATAAACGATTCGAGCGGCACCGGTAGCGGCAATGGAATTGGCTCAGGCAGCGGTACGGGCGTTGGAAGCGGCGATGGCGCGGGCGTTGGTCCCGGTCATGAATGGGGAACGGGCGGCGGGTATCCGAGCGCTGGCACCGGCGGGTACGGAATTCCCGCTTGCCTCTATTGCCCGAACCCGCAGTTCTCCGATGACGCCGTCAAAGGCAAAATATCAGGGTACGGTGCTGCTGATGGCCGTCATTACCGCCGATGGACGCGCGGCAAACATCCGCGTTGCCAAAGGCCTCGGCATGGGCCTCGATGAAAAGGCAATCGAAGCGGTTCGCACTTGGCGCTTCCGTCCTGCTGTGGGCCCGGATGGCAAGGCGTCGGCCGTTTCCACTCCGATCGAAGTCGTTTTCCGCCTGTACTAGCCCTCCCTGGGGTCTGTTCTCTTCTTCGCTCAGTCTCCTACGCCCGTTTACCAACACGATGAATTCGCTCAGACCGGCGTCTATCCGGTCGCGACTATTCTGCTAGCATCTCCAGCATCATGAAAAACGCAGCTCGCATTACGATTCTTTCGCTTCTTGTGGGAATGATTTCAGGAGCGCCTCGGGCAGGGGCCCAGGATGGCTCCATCGAATTCATCGCTCGCGCCACGCCATCGAGCGGTGTGGAAGAACCGGTGCGCGGCTTTCCCTTCTACCTTCTGAGCAAAAGCTTCGAAGAGATTCAGAAAGAGGTGTCGGTCAACTATCCGAAGCCGGATATGGACGCGTTCATTGACACCATGACGGGCGCGTCGAAGCAACTTCGCGCCTGGATGAAGAAGAATCACTGGGTGCAACTCTCGGGCGAAGACTTCGTCAAGAAGCTCGATGTGGACGACATCATGGGCGTGCCGGAATTTTTCGACGCCTATGCGGAGCGGATGTCTGGGGACCAGACGACGAACTTCCCCAGCCCGAAGTTCAAGCCCGCGCAGCTGAAGAAAGACCCCGATAAATACAACCGGCTCAAAGCGGAATATCGCGAAGAAGTGAAACAGTTCTTGATAAAGAATCCGAAGAGTACCGAGGGAATGGATTTGAACCTCGAGGACATCGATCCTTTTACGCGATGGACTCAGCTCCAGGCCAAGAGCGAGCCGGATATTCAGCGGCGGATGGAAGAGCTCGCGCAGTCGAAATATCTTGTCGCCCGAGCGCAGACCGACGTGGAGGGACAGGGCGTTCTGCAGCGCGTGCCGCCGGGACACTATTGGCTCAGTTCGCTGGAAGTGGCGGCGGCTGTGGGCGATGCGCATCTGCGCTGGGATACGCCGGTGTCGGTGCGCCCAGGCCAGCCGACTTACATCACGCTTTCGAACGTCAATGCCGTTCAACCTTCGAAAACTTCTCCCTCTTCGAAGTAAGCGAATAATCCGCGATGTGTGCTGCGCCGGGATCTGCTGAACTGGCTGCGCTGATTAGTGGTCTCAGCTCGCCGGATCGCGCGAGTCGTGAGAGCGCTGCTAAAGAGCTTTTTCGCCGTGGACTTGCATCGGCGCGAGCGGTCACCGCCGAATGGCTCGCCGATCCCGCGTTCGCTGCGAACTTCGTCCTCGACGCCGCCCAGTTCCCTATTACGACCGTAGGCATCGCCGTTACTCCTGAGACTTTCGAGCAAGTCCGCGCCGCCAATGGCTCTCCCCGCCTCGCCGATGTTCCGCCTGACCAGGACGCCAAGGAATTTGAGTTGCACTTCGCGCAGGGCGTCCAGCTGGACATACTGACGACTCGCGAGCCGAGCGGTACCGGCGCGATCGCGCGCTATCTTCAAAAATTCGGCGAAGGAATACAGCAGGTTGAGTTGCTCACGCGAAATGTCGATGCCGCCACAAAAATTCTGCGCTCGCGCCTCGGCGTGCAGCCGATATACCCTGCGACGCGCGCCGGTGCAGACGGCACTCGCGTGAATTTCTTCCTCGTCTTATTGCCGGACAAGGCGCCGGAACAAGGCAAGATCCTTATTGAGTTGGTCGAACCCCCTGCCCCGAACAAATAACTGCAGAGTTCAGACTCGCATGAGGTTTGGGGCACCGCCCCGAGTTGTCAGAACATTGCGATGCGAGTAAAGTAGTGCGGTCCTAAGCCCCGCATCCCCTCTCAGGAGCAACCCCGTGACGTATGTAAATGAAATCGAAGAAACACAGGCGAATCCGCAACTTCGAGGAATCTACGGAAACATCGAACAGAATATGGGATTCCTCCCTCACTATTTCAAGGCCCTGGGCACGATGCCAGACGCCATTGAAGGGCAATTGAAATTAGGCGCCGCAGTGATGAATGATGGCGCGTTGACGAAGACCGAAAAAGAACAGATCGGGGTCGTGGTGAGCGGCATCAATGCGTCTTCGTATTGTCTGGTGATTCATATGGAGCTGCTACGACGGCTTGGAGTGGAAAAGGCGCTCGCTCGAAAACTCGTAAACGATTACGAAAACGCGGCGGTTCCGGACAAAATGAAAGCTCTCTTCCGATTCGCGGCCAAGCTGACCCGCAAGCCGGTTGAAATCGAAGAGGAAGATATTAGCGCTTTGAAAGCGGCGGGATGGGATGACGCAGCAGTACGCGAGACGGTTTTGACGGTGGCGTATTTCAACTACGTCAATCGCGTTTCGCTCGGTCTCGGCTTGGTCGAAGACTTCTAGCCCGCTTTTGCGCGGCGTTACTCGCCGCTTTGTTCGATCAGCTTCGCAACCAATGCCGTCCAGCCGGTCTGATGATTTGCGCCAAGGCCCGCGCCAGTGTCGCCGTTGAAATACTCGAAAAACAGAATTAAATCCTTCCAATAGGGATCGTTTTGAAATAGGTCCGTGTTCGCGTATACCGGGCGCTTGCCGTCGCGCCGCAAAAAAATATGCGACAGACGCTTGGATAGCTCTGCGCTGGCCTGCCAGAGCGTTTTCTGCTGCCCGGAGCCAGTGGGATACTCCACCTTAAAGCCTTCCCCGTAGTAAAAGTGCACCCGCTGCAACGCTTCGATCAGCAGAAAATTCATCGGGAACCAAACCGGCCCGCGCCAGTTGGAATTGCCGCCGAAAAGGTCGGTCGTTGATTCCGCAGGCTCGTAATCCACGCCGTGCGTTACGCCGTCTCCATCCCGCACCTCGAACGGATGTTGCAGGTGATATTTCGAAAGCGCGCGCACTCCATGCTGCGACAAGAATTCGTTTTCATCGAACACGTAACGGTAAATCCGCTCGAGCTTCGCGCGATTCGCAATCGAAAGCAGCAACCGCGGGCCATGCTTGGTCTGCTGGCTCATGTCCACGTGGTCTTTCACGTCCGGATGGTGATCGAGAAACCATTGCATCCGCCGCCGGAATCCTTTCATGCGCTCCAGGTCTTGCGGCTCGTAGGTTTCGACTGCGAACAGAGGGATCAGGCCAACCATCGAACGCACTTTCATCGGCATCACTTTCTCTTCGCCAAGATGCAGCACGTCGTAGTAGAACCCGTCCTTCTCGTCCCACAATCCGATACCGGTTCCTCCCATGTCGTTCATCGCCGACGCGATGTACACAAAGTGCTCGAAGAATTTGCTGGCGACGTCTTCGTAAGCGGGATCCTGCTCCGCAAGCTCAATCGCCATCGAAAGCATGTCCAGGCAAAACATTGCCATCCAGCTGGTGCCGTCCGATTGATCGATATAATTCCCAGGGCCAAGCGGCCTCGAGCGGTCAAAGACGCCGATATTATCCAGGCCGAGAAAGCCTCCTTCAAAAACGTTGCGTCCCGAGGGATCTTTGCGGTTCACCCACCATGTGAAATTTATGAGCAGCTTGTGAAAGGCGCGCACAAGAAACATCCGGTCCGGCTTCCCGCTGATACGACCCGCGATTTTGTAGACGCGCCACGCCGCCCACGCCTGCACGGGCGGATTTACATCCGAAAAGTTCCACTCGTAAGCGGGAAGTTGCCCGTTCGGGTGCATATACCATTCGCGCATGAACAAGATGAGCTGATCTTTCGCGAAATCCGGATCGATCAGCGCCATGGCGACACAATGAAACGCGAGATCCCACGCCGCATACCACGGGTACTCCCACTTGTCCGGCATCGAAATCACGTCTGAGTTATGCAGGTGCGTCCATTCGTGATTGCGCCCGAACTGCCGGCGAGGATCGGGCGCCGGCTGGGTCGAATCGCCCTTGAGCCAGCGGTCCACATCATAGTGATAGCTCTGTTTCCCCCATATCAGCCCGGCGAAGGCCTGGCGCTGCACGAGGCGCGCGTCATCACTGATTCCTTTGGGCGCCCGCTGGTCGTAGAATTCATCGGCTTCTTGTTTGCGCTTGTCGAACCACGCCTCAAAAGGCGCCCCGAAATAATCTTTCGGCGGCGAAAGCGGATCGCTCGGATTGCTATCGGTAAGCCGCAAGCGAATCGTCCAACTTTTCCCGGGCGGAATTTCCGATGCAAAGTGGCCTGCAGCCTTTGTCCCCTTCATTTCCGGGTTCACGGCGCCGCGCTCGCCTTCGATCAAATAACGATGAAATGCGTCCTTAACGAATGGAGTCCGATTCTGCGCCTGATACAGCCGCTCCATGTTCGTTTCGTTATTGGTAAAAAGCATCTCCGGCGCGCCTTCAATAAGCAGCCAGCGCTTCCCGTAATGAAATTCGTCGAGCGCAATTACCTCAGTGCCTGCGGGTCCGGCGATACGCTGCACTTCCGGCATGTCATAGGGATCGTCCCAGTCCCATCGGTTGCGAAACCACAATGTGGGAAGCAGATGCAGGCGCGCAGGTTGAGGGCCGCGATTCCACGCCGTAATTCGAACCAGAATATCCTCGAATGTGGCTTTCGCGTACTCGACAAAAACGTCGAAGTAGCGGTTCTCGTTGAAAACGCCCGTATCGATCAGCTCATACTCGGGATCGATGTCGCGTTCGCTTCTTGTTTTCAATGCGCAGCTGATCGTATGGAAACGCCGCTTGCGGATACTTGTATAGATATTTCAGATAGCAATTCGTGGGGATAGCGTCGAGATAGTAGTAATACTCCTTCACGTCTTCGCCGTGATTGCCTTCGAAATTCGTCAGCCCGAACAGCCGCTCCTTCAAAATGCGGTCTTTCTCGTTCCATAAAGCCAGCGCGAAACAAATGTGCTGATGACGGTCGCAAAATCCTGCGATGCCGTCTTCTCCCCAGCGGTAAGCCCGCGAGCGCGCGTGATCGTGCGGGAAATAGTCCCAAGCGTCGCCGTTAGCGCTGTAATCCTCGCGCACAGTTCCCCACTGGCGCTCGGAAAGATACGGCCCCCACCGTTTCCAGTGAACTTCGCGATCGGCGCTGGCCTGCAGCCGCTGTTGTTCAGATGTCATTTCAATTGCCCGTAAGGCGTGCAGAACTGTATCTGTTGGGTGGTCGGATTGGCAAGATGCTCACACCTGCGGACCAACAAACTGCCAATACTTTGCTTGAAAGCCGCCTACCTTGTATTCTCGTCGCCTCAAATCCTCAGGATGGAGAGAGTTTGCACCGAATGTCTTCTGGTTCCGGCCGCAGCGGCGCGAGGCTCCAAAAATTTGCGACTGTTTCAAAGTCCGCTTCTCCGCGGCGCTCCAGCCAGATCGCTTTACTCCTGATCGCGATTGCAGCCACGGCGGTGGTCGCGCCTATGTTTTTCCTCGGCAATGCTTCAGGTCACGATTTTTCTTTTCATCTCGCATCCTGGTTAGACGTTGCCGGGCAATGGCGTGAGGGTGTCTTCTTCCCGCGCTGGGCTCAATGGGCCAATTGGGGATTCGGCGAGCCTCGTTTCATTTTCTACCCGCCCGCTTCATGGACGCTTGGCGCGGCGCTAGGCTCGGTGCTGCCATGGAAAATGGTCCCGGGAACGTATATCTGGCTCGTCCTTCTGTTGTCCGGCTTCGCGATGTGGCGTCTCGCGCGTGAGTCGCTTCCCGATTCGCAGGCGATCGCCGCTGCGCTCATTTACGTTTTGAATCCCTATCAGCTCGTCGTGGTGTATTACCGCAGCGACTATGCCGAGCTTCTCGCCAGTGCGCTTTTTCCCTTGCTGGTCTTCGGCACGCTGAGAGTGGTTCGCAGCAGCTCACGGCAGAATGGCTCACAGCGAAACGATTCGCGCCAGAATTGGGCAACCGTGCCCCTCCTTGCGTTCGTCTTTGCCGCCATATGGCTTTCGAACGCGCCAGCCGCTGTAATCGCTACTTACTCTCTGGTTCTGCTGCTAATCGTCGCCTCCCTCGAGCGGAGAAATCTTCGGGCCCTAATCCCAGGCGCTGCTGCAACGGTCGTCGGGTTGGGACTTGCGGCGTTTTACATTCTTCCCGCAGCTTCCGAACAGCGCTGGGTACAAATCTCGCGGGTAACAGCGGGAAACTATCACCTGGATCAAAATTTCCTGTACACGCGATCGATGGACCCGCAGTTTGCGCTTTTCAATTGGAAGATTTCGACCGTCGCTCTTGGCGTGATGTTGCTAACCGCCGTGGCCGGAACATTTAGTGCGCGTAAGCGTCGAGAGTATCAGACGCTGTGGTGGATGCTGGCTGTGCTGGCTGTCGCTTCTACTTTCATGATGTTCCCCGCCAGCCTCTGGTTCTGGCGCCATCTTCCCAAATTGCACTTTCTGCAGTTCCCGTGGCGCTGGCTTATCCCACTGGGCATTCCGTATGCCTTCTTTCTGGCATCGGCGATCGGCCAATCCCGATGGCGATGGATCTGGAGCGCGGCCCTCGCGTTGGTGATCGCCGTTGCCGCCACCGCAATTATCCGCGACGCATGGTGGGACAGCGTAGATATCCCGCTTCTCGCCGCTGCACTTCGGACCGGCCACGGTTACGAGGGCGCCGAGGAATACGCGCCACTCGCCTGCGATACCTACGATCTGCCTGGAGCGATCGTTGATCCTGAATCGCCCAAAGTCTTTGAAAGAACGCCGCCAACGCCGCTGGTCCAGCCGTTCACTGCTGCTTCTCTACGGAATACTTCTTTGCCGCCCGCCCAAATCTCGATCGATAAATGGCAGTCTGAGCACAAAAGCCTCCGCGTCGCGACGGCTGAGCCCGTGACGCTTGCACTCCGGCTTTTGAACTATCCGGCGTGGGAGGTGCGAATCGACGGCGCGGCGGTCAACCCAGGGTCACAGCCCAAAATTGCTCGAATGCTTGTACCCGTTCCGGCCGGGCAGCACCGAGTCGAGGTGAACTTTCGCCGTACATGGGACCGCACAGCCGGTGCGGCGATTTCTGGCTTCTCGGCAGTCCTGCTTCTTGGTTGCGCCGCATTCGCTGGCCGCCGGCGCAGCCTGCCGCAATCGTAAGTAGCTGTCAACGGGCGCTTTCCTCCCGCGACCTCCAACGTCAAATACCAGCGAAGCACGCTGGCGCGGCGGTCCGTGTAATGCTCCAGGAACCCCCACGCTTGGAGCAATCGTGCGCATCCCGTACAATACGAATATCCAAGTCTGGAGCTAACGACACTAATGTACGTGTGCTCTCGCCTCAAATTAACAGGACAGCCGCCGCAGATACTCGCCGGCAGAACTCGCCTTTGCGGGTTGCTCGTTTTCGTATGCTTTTCGGCGGTCCTCGCAGGTTGCGGTCAAAAGCAGGCCGCTGGTAATGAGGAGCCTCCCGCCGTTGCTGTAAAAACGGCAATCATTGAGCCTGTACCAATCTCCGAATCGTCAGAATACCTGGGAACTCTCAAGTCCCGGCATTCGGTTATCCTGAATCCCCAAGTCGAGGGGCAAATCACGAATATTTTCGTTAGATCGGGCGACCGCGTGAAAGCCGGAACAGCGCTCATGCAGATTGACCCAATCAAGCAACAAGCCACGGTGGGGAGCCAGGAAGCCGCGCGCGCCGCACAGGAAGCGAACGTTCATTTCGCGCAAATTCAATGGGAGCGCGCGCAGAAACTTTTCGATGCCGGTGTAATCAGCAAGCAGGACTACGATCAGGCGCGCACCAACCTCGAAACAGCTCAACACCAACTCAAATCGCTCGATGCGCAAGTGCAGCAGCAGCAAGCGGAGCTGCATTACTATCGCGTCAATGCTCCCACCGACGGATTTGTTGGCGACATCCCCGTGCGCGTGGGCGATCGCGTAACCACCACGACCACCCTCACCACCGTCGACCAACCCGGCCCGCTCGAGATTTACATCAATGTCCCCGTCGAGCGTTCGAAGGATTTGAAGATGGGGCAGAAAGTGCAGCTGCTCGATAGCCAGAGCAAGGTCGTCGCCGACACCCAGATTGATTTCATTTCCGCTCAAGTCGACACCAATACGCAGTCCGTGCTCGTGAAAGCGACCGTCAAAAACTCCGCCGACACGCTTCGCACCTCTCAATTCGCGCGAACCCGTATCATCTGGAGCACGCATGACGGGCCCGTGATTCCGGTTCTGGCCGTGCAGCGTATCAACGGGCAATCCTTCGCCTTTGTTGTCGAAGGCTCGGGAAAATCGCAGGTGGCGCATCAGAAAGTCCTTACTCTCGGCGAGATGGTCGGGAACGATTACGCCGTGCTGGACGGCCTGAAATCAGGCGATCGTGTCGTGATTGAGGGCGCCCAGAATCTCGTGGACGGCGCTCCGGTCACCGAGCAAGCACCCGCTCCGGCAGGAAAGTCTTCATCTTGATTTCTTTCCGTCCGCTTCGTGTTCGTGCAGCAAAAAGGCTCTCGTAGAAAATGTTCGTCGATTTCTTTATCCGGCGGCCCATCTTTGCCACTGTCTGCGCCCTCCTGATTATTTTGGCGGGAGCGGTGACGATTCCCACTCTTCCAGTCGCCCAATTTCCCGATCTCGCGCCGCCTCAGGTCAACGTAGGCTCCTTTTACAACGGCGCGAACGCGCAGACCGTCGAGACTTCCGTCACCACGCCGCTCGAGCAGCAGATCAACGGCGTCGAAGGCATGAAGTACATGACCTCCTCGAGTGGAAACGACGGCTCGAGCAACATCAACGTCACATTTGACATCACGCGCAATATCGATCTCGCCGCCGTAGACGTTCAGAATCGCGTGAACCAGGCGCTTGGCCGGCTTCCCAACGAGGTGAAAACCACCGGCATCAGCATCACAAAGTCGTCGAGCAATTTCGTATTCGGCGCGGGCGTCTATTCCGAGCATGGAGAGTACAGCAGCCTTTTTCTCAGCAACTATATTGACCTCTACGTGCGCGACGCGCTGAAGCGCGTTCCCGGCGTCGCCGACGTACAGAATTTTGGCGAGCGAAAATATTCCATGCGCCTGTGGCTCGACCCGCTCCGCATGGCGGCGCGCGGCCTCACTGCCACCGACATTTTGAGTGCTCTTACCGAGCAGAACGTCCAGGTAGCTTCTGGCCAGGTTGGCCAGCCTCCTTCGCGGCCGGACCAGAGTTATCAGATCAGCGTGCGCGCGGTAGGCCGGCTGGTCGAACCTTCGGAATTCGAAAACATCATCTTGAAAACAGGAACGGACGGCAATCTGGTGCGCGTGCGTGATGTGGGACGCGCCGAGCTGGGCGCCGAAGATTACAGCAGCGTTCTTCGCTTCGACGGCCACGACGCCGTCGGCTTCGGCGTCACTCAATTGCCCAGCGCCAATGCTCTCGCGGTCGACAAAGCCGCGAAGGCTGAGCTCGAGCGCCTCTCGAAACGCTTCCCTCCCGGTATCAAGTACGCCGTCGCATTCGACACCACCACCGTCGTTGGCGAGTCAATCAAAGACGTCCTGTACACGCTGATCGAGGCAATTATCCTCGTCGTGCTTGTGATTTTCATCTTCCTGCAGGACTGGCGCAGCACTTTTATTCCCGCCATCACGATTCCCGTCTCCCTCATCGGAACTTTTGCATTCGTAAAGATTTTGGGTTTCTCAATCAACACTCTCACCCTCTTCGGGCTGACGCTCGCCACCGGTCTTGTGGTGGACGATGCGATCGTCGTCATCGAAAACGTGCAGCGTCACATCACGGAAGGAATTTCCGAACCGCACAATGCCGCTTCCATCGCCATGAAGGAAGTCGCCGGAGCGGTCGTTGCCACCTCGCTCGTTCTGGTAGCCGTCTTCGTTCCGGTGGCATTTTTCCCCGGCACTACGGGAATCCTGTTCCGGCAGTTTGCGCTCACCATCGCGTTTTCTGTTTCCATCTCCGCATTCAATGCCCTTACCCTCACGCCCGCTCTTTCTGCCATTTTCCTGGGCCACGCGCATGTCGTGAAAAGCCGCATTTTTGCGGCCTTCAATAAAGGCATGACTGCCTTTGGCCGTGCTTACCAGAATTTTCTGCGATTTGTGCTGCGCTTCGAATATGTCGCGGTCCTCGTGTTTTTCTGCGGACTTGGTCTCACTTACTGGGTCTATCAGCACGTTCCGAAGGGTTTCATTCCGGAGGAAGACGGCGGCTATTTAATTATCGCTGTTCAGGCTCCGCAGGGTGCGTCGCTGGAATACACCACCACGATCTGCTCGCAAGTCGAATCGATTCTCGCCAAAGTACCGGAGATGGACAGCGCGTTTTCCGTCGCTGGATTCAGTTTCGGTGGCAGCGCCTCGAATCGCGCTCTGATCTTTGCTGGCCTTAAGGACTTCGACCAGCGCAAAGGCGAAGAGCACTCCGGCAACGCGATTCTGGAACGGCTGCGCGGTCCACTGTCCACGATTTCTGGGGCGCAGGTGGTTCCCTTCGCGCCGCCCGCCGTCCAAGGACTCGGACAATTCGGCGGCTTCCAATTCGTCCTCGAAGATCAAACTGGCACTTCCATGCAGCAGCTTTCGAATGTCACTCAAAAGGTGATCGAAGAAGGAAACAAGAATCCTGACCTCACCGGATTGTTCACAAGCTTCAGCGCCAACGATCCGCAATTCGTTCTGAATTTCGACCGCGAGCGCGCCAAAGCCCTCGGCGTCTCGCTGAATCAAATCACGGACGCTCTGCAGGTCTACATGGGCTCCGTCTACGTGAACGATTTCGATTTCAACAATCGCGCCTATCGCGTCTACGTCCAGGCCGACAAACAATTCCGCGCCGAACCGCGCGACATCAAGGAATATTACGTCCGCTCCGACAAGGGCATGATGGTGCCGCTCGAGAATCTCGTGAAGCTCGAGTCGCAAGCCTCGCCGCAGGTCATCAGCCACTACAATCTCTTCCGCTATGCGGAAATTGACGGCTCAGCCGCCCCAGGAAAAAGCTCAGGCGACGCAATCGCCACAATGGACGCGCTCGCCAACAAGGTCCTGCCGCCGGGCTTCTCCTATGAATGGACCGGACTGTCTCTCGAAGAAATCCAATCCGGCAGTCAGGCAACGATGTTGTTCGGCCTCGGACTCCTGGTCGTTTACCTCACGCTCGCCGCGCAGTACGAAAGTTTCACGCTTCCCTTCATCGTCTTGCTCGCAGTGCCAATGGCTTTGCTCGGCGCCGTCGGCGCTCAGGCATTGCGCGGCCAGGAAAATGACGTCTACTGCCAGATCGGCCTCGTCATGCTGATTGGCCTCTCCAGCAAAAACGCGATTCTAATCGTCGAGTTCGCCGAACAGCTTCGCGAAAAAGGCTTCAGCATCCTCGACGCCGCCGTGGAATCCGCCCTGATCCGCCTGCGTCCAATCCTGATGACATCCCTCGCCTTCATTCTCGGCGTCCTTCCGCTCGTACTCGCGCAGGGAGCCGGCCGCATCAGCCGCCGCTCAGTGGGCACCACAGTATTCGGCGGCATGATCGCCGCAACCTTCCTGAATCTTGTCTTCATTCCCGTGCTCTACGTCCTCGTGCGCCGCATTCAGTCCGGATTCAAGAAGGAACCGCCCTCGCCGTCGTCATCGCCCTCCGCCTCGCCTTTGCCGTCACATCCCGCCTGATCCAGCCAGCTCCTTCGCCTGACTCCGTTGCAAAAATCCCGCACCCGGCGATATCCTGATTGCCGATGAAATTCGCGAAACAAATCCGCCTGCTCGCTCCGGCTGCTTATCTTTTCACCTCAGCCTTAGCCTCAGCCCCGGCCGCTCTCGCTCAGTCTCAAACCACCCAAGCATCTTCTTCGCAGTTGAATCTGCAGACGCAATCCACGCAAACAAATGCCGCCGGCCACAAAATCTACCGCCTCGATATCGACGCAACAAAGCAATGGCTCGACACCGGCATCGACGTCCGCGGCGGCGAAAAGCTTCGCGCCACCGGCAGCGGCAAACTCACCTATCCGCCCGCCGGCAAAAATCCAGACGAGCGCACCTTCGGCCCCGAAGGCCTCGCCCGCGGCTGGGCCGATATAATCCACGATTACGCCGTCCCCGACGGCAATCACGGCGAACTGATCGCTCGTGTCGGCTCAGGCGACGCCGCCCAGCCGTTCTCGCTCGGCCTCACAAAAGATTTCACCGTCCCGGTAGCCGGCCGCCTCTTCATCGGAATCAATCAAAGTTACAAAGACGCCGGCGCCGCCAAAGGGAAATTTTCACGTGACCATCGAAGTCCTCGACCCGGGCCCAAGCACGGCCGAGGCGATGGCCGTCGGCGGCCCCGCAGAAACAAAAGTCGCGGGCGTCACGCCCGATCTCCTCGCTTCCATTCCTCGCCGCATCTCCGACAAACAAGGAAATCCCGGCGACATGGTGAATATCCTCATCGTCGGCACAAAAGAGCAGGTCCTACACGCGTTCTCCACCGCCGGCTGGGTAAGAGTCGATAGCGACGTGCAATCCACCGTGATTGCCGGCCTCATCGACACGATCCAGAAAAAAGACTACCTCACCATGCCGATGAGCACGCTCTACCTCTTCAATCGCCCTCAGGATTACGGTTTCGCGCACGCCGAACCGGTTCGCGTCGCCATGTCCCGCAATCATCTGCGCGCTTGGCAATCGTCCCACATGATCGGCGGCCGCCCGGTCTGGTGCATCGCCGCCACCCACGACATCGGCTTCGAGCGCGATGAACGCAACAACGGAGTCACCCATAAAATCGATTCCGAAATCGATAAAGAGCGCGAATATGTGAACGACACGCTCTCAGGCACAGGTATGGTCGCCGCCCGCGAACACATCGCTCCGCCCGATCCGCTCACCGAAGCCCGCACCGCCACCGGCGGCACCTTTCGTTCCGACGGCCGCATCCTCATTCTCGTCCTCGATAACACAAAAATCACTACGACCGACGGCCAGCAAGTAGCCAGACCAATTCTTCCAGCGTCGCTCGAATTATTTCGATCAGTCATTTTCCGTATTGTTTTCGCCGCTGTCCTTCGTTGCTCGAAAATAGGACGCGGGCGTGGTTCCCAATGTTTTTCGAAACATGGAAATAAACGCGCTTGGCGTGCTGTAACCTGCTTCCAAAGCCGCATGCGTCACCTTCGACCCTTCCGCGAGAAGCTGCATCGCCCGCATCAACCGCAACTGTTGCCGCCATTTTCCAAACGTCATCCCCGCGTCTTGTTGGAAGAGACGCTCGACGGTCCTCTTGCTCGCGCCACCCAGTCGGCAAAGTTCGGAAAGCGGCCGCGAATCGCTCGGGTCGTTGTGGAGCACTTGCATGATGCGGCCCGCCCTCGCGTCAGACACATTCGGAAGCTGCAGCGGTACCGTCTGTATCGCGTCGAGCTGATCCAAAATTATTTCCACCAAGTGTCGCTGCTGTGAAACTTTCCTCCTCAGCTCGCGAAATGCGCACGCCCGCAGAATAAGTTCCCTCAGCAAGCGCCGAAACATTCACCACGCAGCAATTCCGAGGCAGCCCCTTCGCCAGCCGCTTCCTCAAATAAAGAGTCCGCATCGCCACAGTTCCCGACATCGTGATCGTGTGCGGAATCCGCGCCGGAATCCACACCGCTCGATCCGTGGGAACCACCCAGATACCGTCCTTCGTTCGCACCGTCATCACCCCGCGCGAGGCATACACCAGTTGGTCGGCTTCGTGAAAATGAAGCGCAATCACGTGCCCGGCCGCGTAATCGTGCACAAGAGTCGTAATCTCGGCGCGCCTGTGCCCGATCCTGTCGAATACTGCATTGTTGATTTGGCGCTTTTGCGACATTCATTGTCACAATATCGAAAGTATGCAAACCGCGCAATCCATAAACTGCCTTTGCAAGCCGGGAAACCCGTCAGGAATTCAAGGATCACCAAGTGAACTGGATTCACAACCGGTTGTGCCGCTCGGAACGATGGCGACGAACCGTCGAGCGCCGCCTGCCATGGGCGCTCGCACACGTCGATTTAGGCGCGAACGTGCTGGAACTGGGGCCGGGGCCCGGCCTGACCACCGATCTCCTGCGAAAAAGAGTTCCGCACCTGACCGCGATCGAAATTGATCGCCGCTTAGCCGAATCGCTCGCCTCTCGTCTGCACGGCAGCAATGTTGAGGTCGTCAAGGGTGATGCCACCAAGATGCCATTCGCAAACGCACAATTCTCCAGCAGCGTCTGCTTCACGATGCTGCACCACGTGCACACTCCCGGCTTACAAGACCAACTTTTCCGCGAAGTTTGGCGCGTCTTGCAACCAGGAGGCGTTTTTGTCGGTACCGATAGCCTGCAAAGTCTATTTATGCGGCTCATTCATATACGCGACACCCTTGTGCCGATCGTTCCCGAAACTCTTGGCGATCGTCTGCAAGCAGCAGGATTTCAAATGATGGAAATCGAAAAAAATTTCGAGGCATTTCGGTTTCATGCGCGACGGCCGCTAGCGGCCTAGCACGTGGGCCGACATTATGGGCATAAAAAATCACTCGAGGAGGTAACACGTATGGTAGAGCAGATCGTTGTTCAAAGTTCGCAGGCTGTGAGAAGGATCCTTTCAGTTTTTGCGCTTTTTCTGTGCGTCGTCGCTCCCAGCGCATTCGCTGCGAATAGCCCTGGGACGTGTACGACAAGCCCCGAGAGCCGGCAACTGGATTTCTGGCTGGGCGATTGGACGATCTCATCTCCGGGCGCCTCGTGGAGTGCGACGAGCACGGTGTCGCTCTCGCTCGATGGCTGCGTGATCACCGAAAACTGGGACGGCGGAAAAGGGCAGCGCGGCGAGAATATTTTCGCCTACAGCTACGGCGACCAGGGCTGGCGCGGGTTGTTCGTGGATAACGAAGGCCGCGCGCATGCCTTCGTCAACGGAAAAATCTCCGCGGGCACCGCTGAGTTTCTCGGGCCAAACCGCGGCCCCAACGGAGAAGAGGTGCTCAATCGAATCCGCGTGGTTCGCCTGAGCGCGGACAAGGTGGAACAAACCTGGGACAAATCCACCGATAAGGGCGCTACATGGTCGCCCGTTTTTCGCCTGGAGTATTCGCGAAAGAAATCCTGATAGCGACTCTTGCGCGGGCGAGATCTAACTGCAGCGCGGGCCAACGGGCCTACTCACTTAAGGCCAAAGGCCCGCGCTTCAAATTCGAGCGAAGCCGGCAGGTGCTCCGCAAAATACGACCAGTCGTGACCACCCGGATAGATATGAAATTCGTGTGCGATATGGCGCGACGACAGAATTTTGTCGAGCGTCTCGGCGCCGACGTTGAACCCGTAACCATCTTCCGATCCGCAATCAAAATATATTTTCAATCCCGCGATGCGAGCCGTCCGCGCCAAAGTGAGCGGGTTGTTGCGATCCCAGAACGCGCGATCCGGCGGCGAGCCAAATACATCGCCCAAGAGCCTCATTCGCGGATTTTGCCCCGATTCGGCCACACTGATGTTCGGTAACTTCTCCATTAGCGCCGCACTATGCACGCTCACCGAACCAAATAAGTCAGGGTGCAAGAACGCAAGCCGCAACGCCCCGTATCCGCCCATCGAAAAACCCGCAATGCCTCGCGTCGCGCGCCCAGCAGTAATCCGGTAACGGGCTACAATGGCAGGCATGAACTCCTGCAGGAAGAAGTTCTCGTATCTTTGCTTTCCATCGTGCGAATTGATGTAAAAGCTGGCGCCCGCCGCGGGCGTCACGATCACGAACTCACCCAACTGGTGCTGTTCCCACAAATCTTCAACCAGATTCCAGCCGCCCGAATGCAGAAACATCTGCTCGTTGTCGCCAAGCCCGTGAAGAAAATAAAGCACCGGATAACGTCGCGTCTTCTCCACATCGTAACTGGGCGGCAGCAAAGCGCAGTAAGCGACTGACCGCGCGAGAATATTGCTCTTTACGCTCTGGCATTCCGCCCGGCCCGTCGCGCCATGTGCAGGCTGCCCGGCAAGTGTGCAAATCACAAAAGCCAGCGCAGCAAGCGCGAGCTTCGTCTTACTCATACCGCAGGGCCTCCACCGGATTCAGTCGCGCCGCGCGCGACGCCGGATAGAGCCCCGCCACCAGACTCACTACCACCGAAAATACGATCCCGCCAAAAATCAACCACAGCGGCACCGAGAACACATGCGCGGGCGGCAAATCCTGTCTCCGCAAATAAACGTTTGTTCCAAATGTCATCGCGCGTCCAATCAGCCAGCCCATCCCCACCCCGAAAATCCCGCCCATCAATCCCATCACTCCCGCTTCCGCGAAAAACAGTTGCTTCACGTCGCGGTCAGCCGCCCCCAGCGCCTTCAGCACTCCAATCTCCCGCCTGCGCTCCAAAATCGCCATCACCAGCGTGTTGACAATTCCCAGAGTCGAAACCGCCAGCGCCAGGCTTCCAAAAATTCCGAGCAACGAATCGAAAATCGTAAAGAAAATCCGCAGATTGCGCGTGGCATCTAGCAGCGAAAACGTCGAGAACCCCATATCCTTGATCGCCGATTCGATTTTCTCCACTTGCGACGGGCTCTTGGCTCGCACCGTCAAGCTCGCGTAAGTGGTTTTCCCGTTCGCTCCCCTCACCACGTCGCGCAAATCATTCAACTGCGCCGCCCGCAACGTTTCCGCCACCGCCAGCGGAATCAACACGCGGCCGCTGCCGATGCCGCCAAACCCCGCCGCAGGCTCAGTCTCAACGATCCCGACGATGCGAAGGTTCTTCTCGCGCGGCACCACGGAGAACCCACCGCTTCCGTTGTCGCTATTTGTGGTCTCTGACGAACTGCTGGCTCCTGCAGTTTGTGCCCCCAGCGCCTGCCGTTCCGCGTAACGCAGCACCAGATCTTTGCCGATCAGGCTCGAAGGCTTGTCCGAGAGATCCTTCGCAAATTCAGATTGCAAAATCGCTTCGTCAACATTTCCGCCCGAAAAGAAATTTCCGTTGATGCCGTCGAACGCGCCGTTTCCCCTTGCCGACTCCGGGATCCCCGCGACCATCGTGGCATATGGCTTCCCGGCAAAACGCACCTCGGTTGGAAAGCGAATCTGGGGATACACCTCAACTACATTGGGCAGCTTCTGAAGTAGCTCACGCGCTGAATCATCCAGCGGCGGCGATACCCGCGGCGCATGATCCTGCTCGCCGCTCTGATCCGATCCGGCTGCCGCCCGCCTCGGTGGCTCCGATGGCCGGCCAAATCCGCGCAGACCCGATTTCGACATCACGATGATTGTGTCAAACAGTCCCGAGTTCGAAAGCCGCTTCGTCGCGAGTTCCTGCAATCCCACACCGAGCGAAAGCATGGCAACGAGAGACGCCACGCCTACAGCTATTCCCAGAGTCGTTAGGGAATTTCGCAGCAGCGCCTCACGCAAATTACGCAGCGCCAGTTCTCCCAGGTCGCGCGCCTTCATGCCGCAACTCCGTCGCTCACGAGCTTGCCGTCCGCCAGAGCCGCGATTCGGTCCGCGAAGCGGCTCGCCAGCGGGCGTTCATGCGTCACCATAATGATCGTCATCCCCATGGACAATTGAATTTCCTTCAATAGCTGCATCACCGATTCGCCCGTCGCGCTGTCGAGATTCCCTGTCGGCTCATCGGCAAAAAGTATCGTAGGCCGGTTCACCAGAGCGCGAGCGATGGCCGTGCGCTGCTGCTCTCCGCCGGATAGTTCGCTGGGACGATGCGTTGCACGCTTCGCAAGTCCCACTCGTTCGAGTGCTTCGCGCACACGCCCGCCGCGTTCGCTACGATCCACTTCGGCCAGACGCAGCGGCAATTCCACGTTTTCTTCCAGCGTCATTTTTGGAAGCAGGTTGAACGACTGAAAAACCATCCCGACGGTGCGGCTCCGATACTGCGCCAGATCGATGGAGCTAAGCTCCGACAAATTTCTTCCCCGCGCCACAATCGACCCCGCTGACGGCCGGTCAAGGCCAGCCATCAAATTCAGCAATGTGGATTTTCCTGAACCAGACGTGCCCAACAGCGCGAGAAATTCGCCAGCGCCCACTTCGAGAGTCACGTCGTCCACAGCCCGAATCAGCGCGGAACCCATTTGGTAGTGCCGCGAAACGTGCTCAGCCCGAATCGCGGCCCCATTACCTGCAATCGTCATTCGCCCTCAATCTTAGCCTCCGTTTCAGCCTTCAATGTTACTACGCGCCACCCATGGCCCGAATTTCACCGCTAACTTTCCGACGAAGTGATCGTCCAAATCTCATTGCCCGCCGGCGAAACAAACTTCGTGTGCATGTCGTATAGTTGTGAAGTAGCGTAGATGTGCCGATTATTGACTGCTATCAGAGATGGCCGGTTAGGCCACGGGAGATCCGAGCTGGCCGGTTAGGCCAACAGGAGAAACGATGCGGAAGACTTTATCGTTCGTTGCATTCATTCTGGCGCTCGTGCCGGTTGCTCGCGCCCAAAGGCTTCCTGAGCTTGCCACGCCCGATAACTACAAGCTGACGATCGACGTGAATCTCGACAAGGAAAACTTCACAGGCGACGAGACGATCGCAATCCAAGTCCTCAAGCCGACCTCGACGATCGTTTTGAACGCCGCCGAAATTACCTTTGCCGAAGCGACAATTAGTGCCGGCGGTAAAACGCAAACCGCCAAAGTCACTCCCGACGAAGACAAGCAGATGGCCACACTCGCGTTCGAGCAGCCGCTCGCTGCGGGCCCGGCCACACTGCATATCCGCTATACGGGCATACTTAACGGTCAGCTTCGCGGTCTTTATTTGAGCAAGGCCAACAATCGCAAGTACGCCGTTTCGCAACTCGAGAATACCGACGCGCGCCGCATGTATCCTTCCTTCGACGAGCCGATCTACAAAGCGACCTTCGATCTCACCGCCATCATCGACAAAGGCGACACCGCGCTCTCAAACACGAAAATAGTTTCAGACACACCTGGCCCGGGCGATGGCAAACACACCGTAAAATTCGCGACCACGCCGAAGATGTCTTCCTATCTCGTCGCTCTCGCGGTCGGCGATTGGCAGTGCGCCGAGGATACAGCCGATGGAATCCCCGTTCGCGTTTGCGGAATTCCGGACAAAAGGCCTTACGCAGACTTCGCCCTTCAAGCCGCCGTGGTCTCATTGAAGTATTACGACCAGTATTTCGGCATCAAATATCCCTACGGCAAGCTCGATATTCTCGGCGTCTCCGATTTCGCCGCCGGTGCAATGGAAAATACCGGCCTAGTGATCGCGCGCGATCTTATCTTCGTCGATCCAAAGCAATCCTCTTACTTGCTCCGCAAAGCGGTGGCCCAGGAACTGGTCGCTCACGAGATCGCTCATCAATGGTTTGGCGATCTCGTAACGATGAAGTGGTGGGACGACGTGTGGCTTAACGAGGGCTTCGCTACGTGGATGTCGTTCAAGCCCATGGAAGCATGGAAGCCGGAATGGAATCTTGAGACGGACGCAGTGCGCTCGAGCACCAACGCGATGGGCACCGATTCGCTCAGCTCTACGCGTGCCATCGAAGCTCACGCTGAAACGCCGGCAGAAATCCAGGAACTCTTCGACGATATCGCCTACAACAAAGCCGCTGCTGTTCTGCGCATGGTGGAAGGCTACGTCGGCCCGGAAACATTCCGCAAAGGCGTGAACGCCTACCTTTCGAAGTATGCCTACAGCAATGCCACTGCGGAGGATTTCTGGAACACAATCGCTGAAACTTCACACAAGCCCGTGGATCGCATCATGTCCGGCTTCGTAAAACAGCCCGGCGTGCCGCTCGTTTCGCTGAAGACGTCGTGCTCCGGCAAAAACGCGAACGTCACCGTAACCCAGACTCGCTATTTCCGGGATCGTGCGCTTCTCGAAGCAGGCTCAAAGGAAAAATGGGACATTCCGGTTTGCCTCAAGGCCGGCAAAGATGAGAAATGCGAACTGCTCGCAACGAAAGACCAGCAGATTGCTCTTCCGGGATGCGCCGACGGTGCGTTTGGAAACGCCGGAGGCCGCGGCTACTATCGCTCAGGCTACACTTCGGAAAACTTCAATCAGATCGCATCATCCGCCGAGAGCAAGCTTTCCGCTCCCGAGCGCTACATGCTTCTCGACGACACCTTCGCCGGCCTTCACATGAACACCTTGCAGGCTAGCGATTTCATGAAGCTCGCCTCGGAGCTAAGAGATGACCCTTCGACTGACGTGATCGATCAGCTCACGAACTACCTCCAATATGCGAGCCAGTACCTGCTGAACGATTCCGACCGGCCGCAATTCGAAAGCTGGGTCCGCGCGACGTTCGGCCCGGTCGCGGAAAAAATGGGTTGGCAATCGGGCCCGCAAGATTCCGATGAAACGCGTGCGCGCCGCGCGGCCTTGCTCACCTGATGGGACAAGTGGGGCGCGACCCGAAAGCGATCGCGCTGGCGCGCGACCTGATGGACAAGTCTCTAAAGGGCGAGCCAGTGGATCGCACGATGCTCATCTCGGCGATTCCCATCGCCGCGCGCAACGGCGACGAAGCTCTCTACAACGCGATCATTGCGCACTTCAGCCAGATCAAGACTCCGGAGGAAGGACTGCTCTATGGGCAGGCGCTGTGCCTGTTCAGCGATCCCGCGCTGCTCACGCGGACGATGAAGTTCGCCATCTCGCCGATGATGCGCGCGCAGGATGCGCCGCAAGTGTTTGAGGCGATTCTATCGAATCCGGCGGGACGCGAAGTGGCGTGGAAATTCATCCGCGACAATTGGGCGGAAGTGAGCGCGAAGCTTAGCAACTACTCGGATACGACCGTTGTGGGAGCAGCGGGCGTTTTCTGCGATGCCGGCAAGCGCGATGAAGTGGAAGCATTCTTCACCTCGCACAAAGTTCCGGCTACCGATCGCACTTTGAAGCTGACCGTCGAGGAAATCAATGGCTGCATCGATCTTCGCGAGCATCAGGAACACAACCTTCAAACGTGGTTGCAGCAACAGCCGACTGGAACAGCGACCGGCGCGCAATAAGCGGAAGCTTAAGGGGCGCTTTTACCGCCGATTAGAAATTCGTATGTTATTGATTTTGCGTGACTTGCGGTGAGATTTAATCGCGTTACCGTGTATTAAAACTCAGCCGGTGGCGGCTCGTGCGGCCGGCGATTCCACCTTGCCGACCGTGTCCGCGCCTGGCACCCGGCTATTGCCATTAATACTTTACTTCACTTGGGCGTCGAACACGCCCGTCTCTACACGACCATTATACTTCACTTGCACGAAAATTCGATACAAACCTGGCTTCGGGAAGCCGTAGGGAAAACTTACTTCTGGAGCGAGCGGCCCGTCCGCCATTCCGGGCATAGTGGCCATGCGCGGGCATGTTCATTTCCGTCGTTGCGGGCGGATTTGATGATGCTGGGATTCGCCGCATTCTTAGCGAGCGTTGCATCGGCTAGCTGGACTGCTGCCATTGGAACTGAGCCGTCTGGGTGGACGTGGGCGAAGACGCTTAGATCTGAGCGGACGAATTCTGCGTGGCCTGCCATTCCCATGTAAGGCTCGAGGTTTGCGACCGGTTTGCCGTTTGCGTCGTCGAGTCGAAACTTGAACCAGAGCAATTGATTGGCTGGAAGCGAGCCTGGGGTGCGCTCCCAAATCATTCGCGTGCCGTCGGGCAGCGAGGAAGTCAGGCTTGCTTGCGCGTCATTCGTTTCTTGCGCGTCCGCGCCCTTCGTATCTTTCGCGTTTGCGCCGACTCGCGTCTTTCGTGTTTTGCGTATCTGGTGAGATGGGCGGCGCTGATGCGGTCGAATCATCTCCTGACAATGGCTTCCCTGTTGTTTCCGGGATGTCAATCTGAGCTGAGAGCGTGTCGGGAAATCCTGAGACGCGGACGATGTCTGCGAAAACCTGATAGTGCCCTGCTGCTACCGGCGGAAGATTATCGAGGAACACGCCGCCTTTATCGGGCACCGGATGCAGATGATAGAAGCGGTCCATCTGCGGCGTGCGAATCAAGAACAGGTGCATCAGGTGGCCGTGGTCGGGCATTAGCGGCGTCGCGACAGTTTCGGGGCGGCGTGTGTGCCATTTGGAGTCGCCGATGCGCAGGAGCATTTGATCGCCCGGAACGAGCGAGACGAAAAGGTCTGGGGCTGTGTAAATCATGCGGTTTGAAAGATTGGCCGCGGCGGTTTTCCACCAGAATGCGCCGCCTACGAGCACGGCTGCGACAACCAAGAACGCGCCGGCCATCACGAAACGGGCGGCGCGCTTTTGGGCGGGGCCGGCTTGTTGACCGGGCTCAAGCTGCCCTTCGCGGCGTGCGGCGCCGATGATCGAAACGATTCCGGCGACGAGCAGCACCATCAGCCCGGCGAGCAGCGCTCCCAGGCTCTTCTGCATTGGCATCGTGCTGCGCGCGGCGGCCGGAACCGGAACCGCAATCGTGCCGGAGCCTGCATCGCCATCGGCTTCGACGCGTACCTGCCAGGAACCGGACGCCATGAGCCAGAGCTTGCCGGAGAAAAATTGCGGATCGTCTTTCGATGGGAGCAGCACGTCCGGCGGAGGCGGATACTTCGAGCCTTCGCCGACGATGTAGAGCGGAACGATTTTGATCTGCTTCACGCCGGGCGTAGAACTGCGAATCTGAATCTCGGCGATGCCGGGAATCATTTGCGGCGTGCGGATTGAAACGACGAGGTGATAGGGGCCTGCGTCGCCTTGAAAGAAAACATCGGGGCTGCCGATATGAGCGGCGAGCGGCCCTGCGATGCGAAATCGCGAGGACAAGCCAGGCAATGTGAGTCGTCTTCACCTGGGTTAGCGCCTGACTTTCAGGAGCCAGCCGCCGAAGGCGATGCCGATGCGTGTGGAGAGGAAAGCAAAGATCCAGGCGAGGCCAAGTCCCCGGAAGAAAGCTGCTCGAGTTGGCTCATATTTCTCGAACTGATACGCGAGTTGGTGCATCGCAACCGGCTCTTGATAGGGAAAATAAATCATGCCAAAGAACCAGTTGCGCGCCAGCGGCGAAATCATGAAGCTGCCAAATGGCCAGTGAACCGCGAGCAGCGTAAGAAGATAAGCGGTGCCGGCAACGAGCGCGAGCAGCCACTTGTTGCGACCTGCCAGCCGCGCGCGCACGAGATCGAACGCGAACGCCGGAAAAATGAGCAGCACCGGGAAATCCCATCGGCACCATGTGCGTCACGTTGGTGTAGACCGGCCCTAACTTCGGCTGCGCCGCGAACAGCGGAAGGATCCACAATCCGGCGAGCTCTACCGCCATATAAACCGAGGCGACAATCGTGGCACCCCATTTATGCTCGGAAGCGGTCGCATAGCCCATGATCAGGAGAGGCGTGGCGAGCATCAGGACGCGATAGAAAACTGCGCTGTGCATGAAACTCGGATCGCTGATATTCGGAGATGAGAATCATGTGCAGCATCAGGCCCAAGCCCGCGAGATACAGGAACAGCCAAGTGAGCTTCGCGCGCACGGCTCCGGTGGCGCGATTCTTTGCGGAGACGACGAGCACCAGATAGCCGATTCCTACGCCGAGAATTCCCCATCCGAGCACCACATGAGGCGGGCTCAAGATTTCGACGTCCAGCCCGAATGAGTTGTGCCACCAGTTGTCGAACGGCGCGGAGGTAACCATCGTCACGCCGCCCCAGGCCGTGAGAAACGCGCCGAGCGGCCCGCGGAATCCCCAGACTTTTACCGAAGAGGATTGCACCGCAGGGTCATGAGAGAACGTGGTGGAGAAAATCAGATACGTGCAGGTGATCGCGGCGAGGATGCCGCCGAATTGAATTAGCAGGTGCGCGGGCGTCCAGAACGTGTCGCGCCCGATGGTCATGTGCCAGGAGATGTCCCAGTACAGGCCGAAGCAGATCGAGGAAACCGAGATGATGCCTGACCAGACGAACCAGGGAATGGTGGTGGCTTGCGCGGCTGCGCGCGTGCGTTCGGCGCTGGGCGCCGAAATGCCGAAGGGTACGGTTTGCGCCATCGGTGGCTCGTTGGAAGGATAGCAATTCCAGCTGTACGAGGCTACCAGAAGCAGAACTCACGTCGCAGCCCCTCCTCAACGGGATTGGAGATCCTAAGTGGAGTCAGAGGAGAACAATTATCATCGAGCTATTCTCGGTATGTTCTCAGAGACAATAACCGCCCGCCCTTGCCGAGGGTTTTTCCCTCCGACCACTGTGGATAAACCCGCTTATCACCAGCAATCTCAACCTGGGATAGGTGGTGATAAGCCCTGTTCTCGACATCTATCGTAATTTCACGGTCAGGTTAATAAAATTTATTCTCGCTGGGGTACAGGTTTTTGCGTAGTCTGTTTGAGTCGTCGGTCAATCTGCGATCCTATGCAGAACCAGAAAATTGGAATGCCAGAACCGCAGATGAGATAAAACGACAGGGCTTGGTTTACCGTCAGTGTTGGCAGTCATCGAGGTTTCACCCGCCGTGCTTCATTCCGGTTTCCGAATCAGATAGAGCGCCCTGACCGGCAGAACCAATCCGACCAACATCAATAAAAACATGACGGTATCAATTAAAGTGGCTCGTACGAAGGTATCCTCGCGCCACGCAATTACGACCCACTCGTGTAATTCACCGAGTGTCCAGCGCCGCCCGTGACGGAGGACTGGCCACGTCAGGGCGGGGAGCGCCCAGAGCCAGACGATGACGGCCATTATGACCCGCGCGACCCAATTTCCCGCGGCAACGCCTGTCCAGATAACAATGAGCGCGACAATAATGAGCGTGAGACCAGCAAGACCAGCAATTTGGGTCATCGAATCCCTGGTGCGAATGCAATTGATGCTGGAGGGCAGCAGATATAGAAATCCGAGTGTAAGCAATACACTCGAGACCTGGAAAATACTCGGACGAATTCTCATGATCATCCTTCTTGATCTTGGCCCAGAATAGAACTATCTCACTGTTTTTTTTTGCAACAAAAGCCGGTGACGTGTATGTAGGTGGCATCTACAATATAATGAAATTGCTTTATTCGCGTCCCCCCTCGCACTCCGACTGATATGGTTTCTGCTTGTCTAAACAACAATTCCTATCTCCATTGCAATCCACCTACCCAATGGCTTCAACTCGTGCAACGACAGCGTGCGCGAGGGCGTCGATGCGAACCGCGAGCTACCGACCCAGTCCGAATGGCGGTAGTAGGATAATCCGCTTGAGTTGTAAACGGCCATCGAACCGCCGGTCAGGGGCAAGTACCTCCACAACTGAATACGGAGCATTTAGGATGGGCCGGGGCCGGGAATCACCAATCGAAAAGCTGATAGTGCCCTGCGCGAGAGCGGGAATTGCCGAAAAAACGACGAAGGCACCCCATAGTAGACTTGCCCTGATCCACTGCATCGGCAAGCTCCTTTCTGGAGACTTAAATTACCGAAGCGCTAATACACCGGGGTGGTACGCCCTACTGCGGTCAACTCGCAATAATTAGTTCAGAAGACAGTCTGGTCCCGATAGGTGTTGCGAAATCCTCTTCGCACTAGCTATCTCAGACTGAGATAGATGGTGATAATCCCTGTGGCTGTTGAAAAACTCGCTCACTTCGATTTTGCAGAAATTGCTTCGCGTTAGGAAGCTCTGCAAACGATTTTCCCTAGTCTCCTAGACATTTCCTATCAGCCGATTTTCGACTTTTTTCAGAAAAACCGAGTTTTTCAACAGCCACGCCTGATTTCGTCAGCCTTCCCGCGAATCAGCCCAAACCGAAGCGTGGCGTCGTTCTCTTGACTCCGCGTAAAGCCCTGCTATCGTTCCTTGCGAAGAAGGGAGGACTACATTGGCGCTTAAACGACTGTTGATGCTTGGGCTGGTTATTTTCGGAATCATTGCAGTTGTCGCTGCGCGTGGCCAGCAGGGACAGTGGGCGGCAGCCGACAACGCAACCGCTAAGTTTATGGTGGACGCGGAGCGGCAATGGGCCGAGGCTGCGTGCAACCACAACAGAATTGCGGAAAAGATTCTGGCCGAAGATTTTCAGGGAACTTCTCCGGAAGGGAAACGCTACCCAAAATCGGAAGAAGTAGCAGATTTGGCGGATGTCTCCAAGACGGCTCAGGATTGCCGATTGCTCGATGCCAAGGTCCGTTTTTTCGGTGACGAGCTCGCGATTGTCTACGGCACCGAGAGTTCGCTCCGAAGAGCGAAAGACGGAACCGCCAAAACTCAATGCCTGATTTGGACGGACACTTGGTTGAAGCGGAAGGGCAACTGGCAAATCATCGCGGCGCAGGATACGCAGTTCGGCTGCAAGTAGAGCCGACCACGGAAGCGCCGCTTGGCCTCGACCCCTAAGCTCCCAGTATGCGTTACAGGGTCGCTGGGGAGTCAATGTCCGATTAACCGTCGATTTGAACTAACTGCTTCACTTCTCCGGGTAATGCGTTAATCAGGACTTGTGCGCACTCCAAGAAAGTTCGCCGTAGGTCACCGAGAAGATATAATTTCTGCGTGCGACAACCTATGCGGCATGTTATGGCGCTTCGCGTTTCCAAAGCAGTTCTCGTTTTTGCAATCGCACTTTTCTACACGATTCTGGTCCTAAACAACATCACGGATTACGGCTCCAACTACGAGTTTGTCCGCCACGTCCTGATGATGGACTCAACCTTTCCGGGAAACCACCTCATGTGGCGCGCCGTCAACTCGCCGCTAGTACATACGGTCTTCTACATCGGTATCATCGCCTGGGAATCAGTCACTATGCTTCTATGCTGGTGGGGTGGTGTTCGGTTGCTGAAATCGTATCGTGCGGACAGGGCGCAATTCGCCGCGGCGCTGAACATCGCCGTGATTGCGCTGACGACGAGCCTGCTGATGTGGTTGGTGGCATTCCTCGATGTCGGGGGCGAATGGTTTCTGATGTGGCAGTCGCAAATATGGAATGGACAAGAAGAGGCATTCCGAATGTTTGCCATTGTCGGCGTGGTGCTTTTGGTTGTGGTGCAACGCGAGCCAACTCCCGATTAGTCGCGTAATCGGAAACTAGCTTTTGCAGGTGGCCTGGGGCAGGCTGGTCCGGATAGATGTCGAGAAATCCGCTTCTCACCATCAATCGGGCGTCGGTGGCGAATTCGTTCGTTGTGTGAAGGGCGGGGGAAGCGTACGATGCGCGAACCTGAGGTCTAAATCTGAATTCCTGGACTAACGCATGACGAGGGCTAACGGAAACAGAGTTGTCTCTTTCTTTGCGTGCTTGCTGGGTTTAGGGCTGCCAAGTGCTTCGGTAACCGGCCAGGTCAACGGCGCTATCGCAAGCCCTCAAGAGAATAGTGCCAAGCCCGTGCGCATGCGCGTCTCGCAGAACGCACCAAGAGCTACCACTCAGCGACCGCCGGTGTACCCTACAGCTGCCATCGATCAACGAATCGAAGGCAAGGTCGTTCTCCACGTGATCATCGGTGGAGACGGGACGGTCAAGGAGTCTACCGCACTTTCGGGCCACCCACTCCTTACCCAATCGGCTATGGAAGCCGTCAAGCAGTGGCAATATCGTCCCATGAGTCTCAACGGCAGCCCCGTCGAAATGGACACCACCGTGACGCTCGACTACGCTCTTGGGCCTCCCCCGACGGTGATGGTCAATAACCAACCACTTCCCGCGTTTTCTCCTGAGGCGATCACGCTTCGTCAGCAGCAGCAACCGTCGCTACCTGCGGTCGATGCTGCCACGGAAACGGATATTCGCCGCCTAATCGAGGTGACCGGTATGAAGAGTGTTGTGACCGCATACTTCGGTTCACACCTACTTGGGATTCGGGCACTACTTCTCAAGGAGTTACCCGCTGATGTGGACCGCGAAAAGGTGGCGGATCGTTTCCAGGAAGAGCTACAGAAACGCATCAGGTCGGGCCAAGTGCTAGACGCCGTGATTCCAATTTACGCAAAGCACTTCACGCACGAAGAGATCAAGTCCTTCCTGGCGTTCTACGACACGCCCGCGGGGAAGCGCTACGCTCAAGAAGCTCCATACATAATGTTGGACATCAGTAGTGCGGGTGCATCGTATTGGATGAATACAGTCCTTCCAGAAATATTCAAACAGATGTCTGCGGAATTCCCAGGACTCAGCAATATGAAACCGCTGCAATAAATCAAGAAGTCGGATTACTGTTGATAAATCCGCTTATCACCACCTTTCTCAGAGCGAGATAGGTGCCCTGGCGTAAGGCATCGTAGAGATTGTTATAAGCATTGGGGAACTTCAGGGGCTGAAGCCCCTTTTTCTTCGCCCTATCTTATGTCGCCCCTAAAGGGGCGACCCACAAGGCGGCCTGTTATCAACAGTTACGAATCCCGTGATTGCGGGGCGGACTCGAAGTTGTTGCGCTACTGCAATTTGGCGTACTCTGCTTTGCCTTGCTTCAGTAACGAGAATGTCCGGATCGGCTTCTCTCTAGACACCTAAGTTGCAAATCTCTTCGCTGTCGAAGGGATGAGTCTTTTTTCAGGGCTCATTCGTAGTACGGAGCACTGCGCGGCGGCAGTGAAACTTTCCGTAGGAGGTTGACATGCACGACACAAAGGAGCGGTTGTCTGTGCTGTGGATCTTCGCGTTATTCAACTACCTATGTGCGGACGTCGTTGCCCTGTTCGCTATTGCTGGCTCGCGAAATTCATTCGAGCCTCTCTCCCCATGGGCTCTGATGGGTTCAGCGGTCTTGATGGAAATACCCATCGCCATGATTCTGGCATGTCGACTGCTTCCGTTTAGAGCGAACCGGCTGGCGAATATCATCGCGGGTGCAATTTTGACCCTTGTAAACGGTTTCCTGACCTTCGTTCCGCCTCTGGCCGGATGGGGCAGGCCGCCCGCTTTTCCTGAGTACTTGTTCTTCGCGACGATCGAAACTGTGGCCACCTCGGTCATCATCTGGCAGGCGTGGAGATGGTCAGGTGTTGAAGCCGAAGTTAGTGCGGAGCGGAGAGTCGGCAATCCGGAAACTGGGCTGCCTATTGGGTAGTTGACGATAAATCG
>CAVOOU010000028.1:0-284983 GCA_963697645.1 uncultured Acidobacteriota bacterium
TTTTGAAATTTAATCCTGGCGGCGACCTACGTTCCCGCGCAGTTACCCGCGCAGTATCATCGGCTCAGCAAGGCTTAACTTCCGTGTTCGGGATGGGAACGGGTGTGACCCTTGCGATAAGACCACCAGGAAACTGGAAATCGAAACTCGGATCGCGAAAAAGAGCGAGGAGTTTCGATGAGCAACTGAGGGAAGTAGGGTAAACCACAAATTCCACGAAAAAGTAATGCAATGTGGAAAGGAACTTGACCTTCCTATCGCCGGCCTTGCGGACGGACAACACGCGCGTGCTGCCCTTCGACGTCCTTGCGAACTTCTCAGGGTAACGCTACGCGTTAGGAAAGTATTATGGTCAAGCCGAACGGCCGATTAGTACGGGTTAGCTACACGCATTACTGCGCTTACACTTCCCGCCTATCAAAGTCGTAGTCTTCGACTGGCCTTCTTAGATGGCCGCAGCCATCTTGGGAAACCTTATCTCGAGGCGAGCTTCTCGCTTAGATGCTTTCAGCGATTATCTCTTCCGGATTTCGCTACCGAGCGATGCCACTGGCGTGACAACTCGATCACAAGAGATCCGTCCATCCCGGTCCTCTCGTACTAGGGACAGCTCCTCTCAAGTTTCCTGCGCCCACACCAGATAGGGACCGAACTGTCTCGCGACGTTCTGAACCCAGCTCACGTACCGCTTTAATAGGCGAACAGCCTAACCCTTGGGACCTTCTACAGCCCCAGGATGCGATGAGCCGACATCGAGGTGCCAAACCTAAGCGTCGATGTGAACTCTTGGCTTAGATCAGCCTGTTATCCCCGGCGTACCTTTTATCCGTTGAGCGATGGCCCTTCCACGCAGAACCACCGGATCACTAGATCCCACTTTCGTGCCTGCTCGACCTGTGTGTCTCGCAGTCAACCCGGCTTATGCTCTTGCACTCCACGGCGGGTTTCCAATCCGCCTGAGCCGAGCTTTGAGCGCCTCCGTTACAGTTTAGGAGGCGACCGCCCCAGTCAAACTACCCGTCTGGCCGTGTCCTCCGACCCGTCGAGGGTCGCAAGTTAGAGCGACAGAACTATCAGGGTGGTATTTCACCGTTGCCTCCCCCTCAGCCGAAACCGAGGGATCCCAGGCTCCCACCTATCCTACGCAGGCAGTACCGTTAATCATGACCAGAGTGCAGTTAAGGTGCACGGGGTCTTTCCGTCTAGATGCGGGCATCCGGCGTCTTCACCGGAACCACAAATTCGCCGAGCCGTTCGCCAAGACAGTCGTTCGATCGGTACGCCATTCGTGCAGGTCGGAACTTACCCGACAAGGAATTTCGCTACCTTAGGACCGTTATAGTTACGGCCGCCGTTCACCGGGGCTTCAGATCAGGCCTTCGTTGCCTTGCGGCAGCTAAGCCCTCCCTTTAACCTTCCGGCACCGGGCAGGCGTCACCCCCTATACGTCGTATTCGACTTAGCAGAGAGCTGTGTTTTTGTTAAACAGTCGCCGAACGCATTTCACTGCGGCCCCCTCGGGCTATAAACCCTAGCGGGGCACCCCTTCTCCCGAAGTTACGGGGCTAATGTGCCTAGTTCCTGAGCGAGCGTTCTCTCGAGCGCCTGTGGATATTCACCTTGTCTACCTGTGTCGGTTTGAGGTACGGGCACCACCCGAACTCCTTAGAGGATTTTCCTGGCAGCGTGAGATCAGAGACTTTGCGGCCGTGTGGCCTCGGGACCGGTCTGACCGTTGAATGACCCCGTGGATTTTCCTGCGGGATCCGGCTTACACCGGGCCATCGGGACGTCCATCACCCGACTCCCCTACCCTTCTGCGTCACCCCATCGTCAAACGTTCGTGTGGCGGGACAGGAATGTTGACCTGTTGTCCATCAGCTACGCCTCTCGGCCTCACCTTAGGACCCGCCTAACCCTGAGCGGATTAACCTTCCTCAGGAAACCTTAGACTTTCGGCGACACGAGTTCTCATCGTGTTTATCGCTACTTATGCCGGCAGAGTCTCTTCCGTGGCGTTCAGTAGTCCTTCCGGTCTACCTTTGCCACCACAGAATGCTCCCCTACCAAATCGAGCGGCTCGCGCCGCCCGAATTTCGCAATTTCGGTCGCAGACTTAGCCCCGTTGGATTGTCGGTGCGTGAACACTTGACCAGTGAGCTGTTACGCTTTCTTTAAAGGATGGCTGCTTCTAAGCCAACCTCCTGGCTGTCTGTGCGCTCACACGTCCTTTCCCACTTAGTCTGCAGTTGGGGACCTTAATTGGCGATCTGGGTTCTTTCCCTCTCGACCACGGAGCTTATCCCCCGTAGTCTCACTCCTGCGCTGTTGTCCACGGCATTCGGAGTTTGATTGGATTCGGTATCCTGGATGGGACCCTAGTCCATTCAGTGCTCTACCACCGTGGCAAATCACGCAAGGCTGCCCCTAAAGGCATTTCGGGGAGAACGAGCTATCACGGAATTTGATTAGCCTTTCACCCCTACCCTCAGCTCATCCGAGCGATTTTCAACTCACACCGGTTCGGTCCTCCAGTCGCGGTTAAGCGACCTTCAACCTGGCCAAGGGTAGATCATCCCGCTTCGCGTCTATTCCCACACACTAGTCGCCCTATTCGGACTCGCTTTCGCTACGGCTCGCTTTCGCTTAACCTCGCGTGTGAGAATAACTAGCCGGCTCATTAAGCAAGAGGCACGCCATCAGGCATTCCGTATCCGAAGACACGGCATAGCCCTCTGACTGCTTGTAAGCATACGGTTTCAGGTTCTATTTCACTCCCCTCGCAGGGGTGCTTTTCGCCTTTCCCTCACGGTACTAGTTCACTATCGGTCGCCAACGAGTATTTAGCCTTGGAGAGTGGTCTCCCCGGTTTCCCACGAGGTTTCTCGTGCCCCGTAGTACTCAGGATACCGCTTCGAGTCCGGTCAACTTTCGGCTACATGGCTTTCACATTCTTTGGCCCTGCTTTCCAGCAGGTTCGCCTAGCTTCCGGATTGGTAACTCTACTCACGCGGTCCTACAACCCCGGGATATAAATATCCCGGTTTGGGCTATTCCGGTTTCGCTCGCCGCTACTACCGGAATCTCAATTGATTTATTTTCCTCCAGGTACTGAGATGGTTCACTTCCCTGGGTTTGCTCGCACCCTCCTATATATTCAGAGGGCCGTAACCTGGTTTTACCAGATTGGGTTTCCCCATTCGGAAATCCCCGGATCAAAGCTTGCTTGCAGCTCCCCGGGGCTTATCGCAGCTTGCCACGTCCTTCATCGCCTGTTGGCGCCAAGGCATCCACCGTACGCTCTTAGTAGCTTAACCATAAAACTTACCTAACACGTCCCGAGAGAAATCGGGACCCGAGAGAAACAGAATGAAGGGTCTTGCAAGCCCTTCGCTCCGAATCTTTCAGGTTTGACGCGTGGAACTTTTCAGATTTTTGAGAAATGAAAGGGACCACGAGATCGCGCGTGCAGGAAAGTTCGCCTTTCCACATTGCGCTACTTTCTCGAGCAAAAATTTGCGGTTTATCACGCTATGCGAACCTTGAAATTCGCATAACGCGATGCCTACTTCCTTCAGTTGTCAAAGACCATCGTTCCGTTCAACAGTTTCCGATCGGAACGTCTCCGCTCCCGGCGGAGCGCGAAATCGGTTTTGGAGCCGAAGTCGCGAGCAATAAAAAACCCGGCAACGAGCGCCGGGCATGTCCGTCCTATTCCTGTGGCCGCGTCTTACCCTAGCAGCCTCCGGAACGGATATGCTCGAAACTCGTTTTGTGCCAACCCGGTGCTTGTAACCAACTTCACCTCTGGTTAAGCGGCAGACCCGGTTCGTCAGGACAATCCCCGGCAAATCCGAGGTACGCCGACATCAGGGAAGTATAGCAAAAAAGAAAATTTCGTCAAGTATTTGTAACAATTATTTCGGGGAGATGAATTGTGGAATTCGAGCGGTCCTGTGGAAAAGCGTGGGCCACAGTGCCGCGGGTTGAGCGGCACTTTTTGGCAGGGAAGAGGCGGGCGAACGTCGCGGTCGTATTGGTGGGGGTGGAGATAGACCAGGCCGAGCTCTTATCCTTTGCGGTGCTTGAAGAATTCGACCTGGCGCAGGCGTTTTTCGGCTTCGGCTTTGGTCTTGTAGGGGCCGCCGAGATTTTTGCCGGTTTTCTCTGAAAGTACTTTGTAGCCTTCTTTCACTTTTTTGATCATTTTCGCACCTCCGATTCTATTTTGATCAGTCGAGCGGTGAGTGCAATGCACGGATTGCTGTAGCTGGTGACGGCGGTGCCCTGAGAGAAAGCAAAGAGCCGGCAAGATGCCCTTCGTTCCTCAGGACAAGCCGGCGCTACAAGGGAACGATGCGGTCGGCTCTGCCAAGAACGTCTGATGGGTGCTGTGAGTTACCGGGGCGCCAGGCTGAACAAGCCTACGCTATTGAAACCATCGACGATCGATCTGCTTCTTCCGCGCCTGCGTTCGGCGTCAACGGAACCACCGTCAACGGCATCGACGATAACGGCGAACTGGTTGGCTTCTATTCAGACGGGAAGAACGTGGACGGCTTCGAGCGATTCCGGCACCCGAACCAAGTTCACTCATCCTGCTGGGGACTGTCTTGTTGCGTTCGCATGGAAGCGGCGCCTGCAAGTTGGCTGAAGCGGCTAGGGGTTTGTCACCTGCTCGGAGATGCTGACCTCGCGGATTGGCACGTAGTATTTCTGCTCCCATTCCTGGTGTAGCGGGCTTTCGGCGTAGGTGTCAGCCGCGTCGCGGTCTTTGAATTCGATGGCGTAGGCGGCGTTGAAGTCGCGGGGTTGGATGCGGTCGGCTTTGATCCAGATATTTTTTATGCCGGGGACTTTGGCGGCCATTTCTTTCACGCCTTCGAGTGCGCGTTGCTTATCGGCGTCGGCGACACCCGGACGCCACTTCAAGATCACCATGTGGATGATGGTCTTGGGCTGGCCGAATTTGTTTTGTCCTGCGACGTAGCCGCTTGCGAAAAGGCTTAGGGCGGCGAGTGTGGCTCCGAGAATCTTTGTGGCGGTGGTGAAATGAATTCGCATGATTGCTCCTCTCGTTTAGTTGGACGCACGAGTCTAAGCGACGGCGCTTGAGCTGTGCAACTTCTGTTGACGTTTTCGCGTATTCTCATTGTGCAGCTCGATTGTTGTGGGTTTGATTGCGAGTCGAAGATCGCCGCCGCAAAAGCCCACGACGAAAATGGCGTCGTGGCTACCGCGATGTTGCCGATGCGAGTTGAGCGCTGGGCGGATGGCGGCATTTGCATGTTGACCGGCTGGTTTCGGGTTGAGTAGCATGCGCGAGTCCGGTGAGTTGATTTGAGGCACGCGGGCAGTTTGGGGCGGAAACATGTTTTGTCCGAAATGTGGAACGCAACTCGCCGACGACGCTGCATTTTGCACCAATTGTGGTCAGGCCATTCAGCGAATCCCAAGCGCTGCGTATCCGTCCCCGGCGGCTCCTCCTCCGCTCCAGCCTCAGCCGGTTGAGCAGCAACCAGCACCAAATGTTTGGCAGACACGAGGCGCCAAGCCAGCCTGTGGCTTACGCGGGATTCTGGCTGCGGCTTGTCGCGTACATTATTGATGCGATGATCCTCGGCATGGCCGGCGTAATAGCTTTCTTTCCGCTATTCAGAGCAAACATTCATGCTTTCACGGCTCAAAACCCGTGGGAGGTGTACACCTCCATGTCGCGGCCGCTTTTTGCCATCCGATTACTCGCGCTGATGCTGAGCTGGATTTATTACGCGTCGATGGAAAGCTCGACTTGGCAGGCGACGCTGGGCAAAAAAATTCTGGGTCTGAAGGTGACCGATCTGGCGGGGAATCGGATTTCGTTTGCGCGCGCCTCGGGCCGCTTCTTCGGGAAGATCCTGTCAGGCATGATTCTCGGTATCGGTTTTCTGATGGCGGGTTTTACTGCGCGAAAGCAGGCGCTGCACGATATGCTGGCGGGCTGTCTGGTGCTGCGGCAGCTCTGATTTTTAGCGGCTGCCACACGAAACGAGGCACAAGTGTTCTGCTCAAAATGCGGTGCGCGACTGACGGAGGGAACGGCATTCTGCAGCGTCTGCGGTACGCCGGTAAGCGGACCGCCGGTGGCGGCTAGCGTGCCGCCCACTTACGCATCGCCCGCGATCGTTCCTGCCGGCGTGGCGCCGACTTATCCTGTTGCTCCGGCAGCTGTGGCACTGCCATCTCCGTATGCGGGGTTCTGGTTGCGGGTGGTCGCCTATATCATCGACGGGATTGTTCTCGGCGTTATTTTCGGAGTGCTTTTCTTGATTGGAATCGCGTTCGTGGGGATTGGGTCGATGGAAACGATGGTTCGAGGAATGCATAACGGAGACGCGGAACCGCCTGTGGCGCTCGTCTTGATGCTTATATTTATCTTTTTCCTTTCAATTGTTGCGTCGTGGATATACTACGCCTACCTGGAGAGTTCGCCCAATCAGGGGACGCTGGGAAAAATGGCGCTGGGATTGATCGTGACCGATTTGCAGGGGCGGCGGATCAGTTTCGGTCATGCGACCGGGCGCTTCTTCGCGAAAATTATTACAGGCCTGATCCCGCTGGGGATCGGCTACATGATGGCGGGATTTACCGAGAAAAAGCAGGCGCTGCACGACATGATCGCGGCCACGCTCGTCCTGCGTAAGAACTAAACGCCCCACCCGTAGCGCTCCGTGTGAACGAGCGCGTCGTGAATTTCCCCGCGAATTTGATCCGCGAATTCTGAGCCGCGCAGGATGCGGCTGCCCGGTTCGGCGATGTCCATCGTGCGATAGCCGTGATCGAGCACGCGATCGATTGCTGATTCGATCCACTGGGCTTCGGTGTTGAGGCCGAAGGATTCGCGCAGCATCAGGGCGGCGGAGTAGATTGCGCCGAGCGGCGAGGCAACGTCTTTTCCGGCGAGCGTTGGAGCGGAGCCGTGAATCGGTTCGTACAGCGCGGGGCCATTGCCGGAGCCGCGGCTCATGGAGGGAATCAGGCCGATCGAGCCTGCCAGTGCGGCGGCTTCGTCGCTCAGGATATCGCCGAAGAGATTCGAAGTGAGGATGACGTCGAACTGCTTCGGACGGAGGATGATCTGCATCGCGGCGTTGTCTACGTATAGGTGCTCGAGAGTGACTTGCGGGATAGTCTCGCGCGACTGCGGTGACGATCTCGCGCCAGAGCGCGGACGTGGCGAGGACGTTGGCTTTGTCGACGCTGGCCACGCGGCCCTGACGCGCGGCGGCGCGCTCGAACGCATAGCGGGCTACTCGTTCGATTTCTGCTGAGCTGTAGTCGGCGACGTCGCGGGCGCGCGAATGGCCGTTGTCGCGATGCAGTTCGTGGGCGCCGAAGTAGATGTCGCCCGCGAGTTCGCGGACGATTTCGAAATCGCATCCGGCGACGCGATCAGGACGAAGAGGCGAAATTCCTTGGAGGGCGTGGCGCAATCGAATCGGGCGAAGATTGATGTAGAGACCGAGTTCTTTGCGCAGGGCGAGCAGGCCGCTTTCGGGGCGATTCGCGAGGGGGAGCGCGTCCCACTTCGGCCCGCCGATGGCGCCGAGCAGAATCGCATCGGCTTTGCGGCATTCCGCGAGCGTGGATGGCGGTAGAGGCGTGCCGAATGCGTCGATGGCTGAGCCGCCGAAGGGAAGTTCGCGAAATTCGAAAGTGTGGCCGTGTGCTGCGGCGCAATCTTGAAGCAGATGAACGGCGGCGCGAGTGACTTCCGGGCCGATGCCGTCGCCGGGCAGGACTGCGATTGTTTTGCGAATGGAACTCATGTTTTTTCCTCTTCAACTGACCGTTTGAACTCTTTTCTTCAGTGTGCTGCAACTGCGCGAGGCCGCGCGCGAACCGCGGAGCTGGCCGGCGACGCAGTGCGTCCGCGGCGAACCTGGTGGATAAAGGAAAGCAGATCGCGGTCGGTGACTTGCTTCGCGGAATCGGCGAGCTCGGTGGCCATTCGATAGCAGTCCGCGAGTTCTGCCGGAGTAGTCTCGTAGCCTAGTTCAGCGAGCCGGGCACGCAGCGCGTTGCGGCCGGAATGTTTTCCGAGAACGAGCCTGCGGCTGGGCACTCCGACTTTTTCGGGGAGAATAATTTCGTAGGTGAGCGGATTTTTCAGGATGCCGTCCTGGTGGATGCCGGCTTCGTGGGCGAACGCATTGGCGCCGACTACGGCTTTGTTCGGCGGCACGGAGACTCCGGTGATTGCGGTGAGCAGGCGGCTGGTGGAATAGATCTTCTCGAGGCGGACATTCGTCGCGGCGCAGAAATGGCTTTGGCGCACGTGGAGCGCGACGGCGATTTCTTCAAGCGAAGCGTTGCCGGCACGTTCACCGATTCCGTTGATCGTGCATTCCACCTGGCGCGCGCCCGCGGCAATCGCGGCGAGTGAATTGGCGACGGCGAGGCCGAGGTCGTTGTGGCAGTGTGCGCTGTAGACGATTTTTGGATATGCGCTGAGCCGCGCGCGGACGGTGCGAAACATTTCGCCGTATTCATCCGGCGTTGAGTAGCCGACGGTGTCTGGAAGGTTGATGATTTTCGCGCCGGCTTCGGCAGCGGCTTCGGCAACTTCGCAGAGGTATTCGATATCGCTGCGGCTTGCGTCTTCGGCGGAAAATTCGACTTCTTCTGTGTGCTCGCAACCGAAGCGCACCATGCTGACGACTTGGTCGAGAGCCTCCTGCCGATCGATGCGCAATTTGTGTTTCAGGTGGAGATCGGAGGTGGCGAGAAAAATGTGGAGCCGGGGATGGACGGCCGGTTCGATGGCGCGGAGGGCGGCGTCCACATCTTCCTGGCGGGCACGCGCGAGGGCGGCCACTTTGCAGTTGCGGATTTCGCCGGCCACTGCGCGGACAGCTTCCAAATCTCCGGGCGATGCGATGGGAAATCCCGCTTCGATCACGTCGACGCCGAGTTGTTCGAGCTGTCGCGCCAAGCGGAGCTTTTCCTCCCGGTGCATCGAGAAGCCGGGTGACTGCTCGCCGTCGCGCAGCGTGGTGTCGAAGATGTGGATCGTGTCCATGAACGCTCCTATACGCCACCATCAGTGGAACGCGCTGCGCCTAAGCGTGTCCAATTTATAATTGTTGCATGTGGGATAAGCTTCGCTTATACAAGGCCTCAGGTCATCCCGTCCCAAAACCGGCCGGGAGGGACTTGGAGCTACCGGTAGATGTCTGGGAGGGTATGTGGATCTGGCGGCTTTACAGGTGTTTCAGACGGTGGCGCGGGAGCAGAGCTATTCGCGCGCGGCGGAAAAGCTGTACCGGACGCAGCCGGCGATCAGCATCGCGATGCGGAAACTTGAAGACTGGGTGGGGCAGCCGCTATTCGTGCGCGGCACCGGTGCGCGCACGCTGACGGACGCCGGCACGCTGCTGCTCGAGTACGCGGACCGGATGCTGAATTTGCGCGAAGAAATTCACAAGGGGATGCAGCAACTCGACGGTCTGAAACGAGGGCAGGTGGCGATTGGAGTGAACGAGAGTTCGATTCACGCTTTGCTTCCGGGGCTCGAGGAGTATCGGAAGCTATATCCGGGGATTCAAATTCGCGTGCATCGCGTGTTTTCGCGGAACGTGCCTCGCGAATTGCTGAACCATCAGCTTGATATCGGCGTGATTTCATATCTGCCGGAGGAGCGCGAACTCACAACGGTGGAGTTCTATCGCGATTCGCTGGCGCTCGTAGTGTGGCCTGGGCATCCGCTGGCGAAGCGGCGTGAGGTGGATATTTCGGCGCTCGAGGGCGAAACGTTCGTGGCGCATATCGTGGAGTCGCCTTACCGGCGGCGGGTGATTCAGATGTTTGCGAAGCATCAGAGTGACGCTGCGAATGGATATCGAGCTGCCGACGATTGAGAGCATTAAGCGGTTTGTGGAGATGAAGCGCGGCGTGGCGATCGTGCCGCGGATGTGCGTCGAAGGGGAAATTGCGCGAGGCGATCTGCGCGAACTCAAGCTGCGCCAGATGCATATTGAGCGGCGCGTGTATCTCGTTTACCGGCAGGATCGGCCGCTCTCGGCGGCGGCGCAGGCGCTCGTGGAACTTCTTCGACCGAAGGCTTCCAAGAGCAAACGAGCACGCTCCTAGCGTTCGTTCATATTGGATTCAGGTGCGAATTATTTGGCGCTGATGCTTTTCGCAGCGAACTCATCGAGTGCGGCGCCGACGCGGGAAAGCCCCTCACGCACATTTTCCGTGGTGCTGCCTACCCCGATGCGGATGTGTTCGGGGGCTTCGAAAAAGCGGCCGGGAACCACGCTTGTTTCGTATTTTTCGCGCAGCAATTGGCAGAACGCTTCTACGTGACCACTGGTTAGTTGAGGGAACACGACGGTGCCCGCCTCCGGCCAGATTGCGAGCAGGTCTTTTCGCGAATCGAGGAATTTCTTCAGCAGGGCGCGGTTCGTATCGATGTGCGCCTTGGCGCGCGCTGCGATTTGCGGCAGATTGTCGAGCGCTGCGACGCTGATTAATTCCGCCGGATGAGCGGGCATCACACCGAAGAGATCGTTGAGCCGCCACATTCTTTCCGCCAGCGCGGGCGCGGCCAGAATCCAGCCGCAACGCAGGCCGGAGAGGCCGTAGGCTTTCGTCAAGCTGCTCGTAGCAACGAAATTCGAGCCCAGATGAAACGCCGATTGTCCCGGTGAGTCGAAGCATGCTTCGAGATAAACCTCATCTACTAAAACGTGCGCGCCGAGGCTGCGTGCAATTTCGCCCACGAGCTTTAGAGTGGAATCGGGCGTGCGAACTCCGGTGGGATTGTGCAGGTTGGTGACAACGATGAGGCGAGTGCGCGGTGAGATGGCGCGTTCCACTTCTCGGGGATCGAGCTTGAAACCGTCTTCGAAGCGACGCGGGAAGCGGCGGATTTTTGCGCCCAGATAACGGGCTACGGCGAGCAGTGCTTCGTACGCCGGTTCTTCGATGAGGACTTCATCATCCGGTTCGAGGAGCGCCGCCATGGCGAGATGATTTGCCATGGAAGTGCCCTGCGCTTGAACGACGCAATCGGCCGGAACGCCGGCCTTTTTCGCCAGTCGTTCGATGAGAGGCGGATAGCCGTAGCTGTCACTGGGATTTGCGATTTCGAGTTGCTCGATGCGGACTGGCAAATCCTTCAGCGGATAGGCGAGCATGTCGCTGCCGGCGAGTTTGTAGCGCGCGGCGGAGCGCAGCTTCGCCCATTCAATATAGGCCGACCGGATTTCACGCCGTTGCGGGCTCATTCATCTCACTCAGAGCCGATCGAGCGCCGCGCGCGCCCGCGAAAGAAGTAAAAGACAGGGATCCCGGCGAAGAGGATACACAGAGCGACGCCTGCATTGCGAGGATATTTGTAGATCGTGTTGGCGGTTACGAGCCACGCAATCGAGACGAAGAGGCCTGTGGTCCACGGATGACCCGGGACGCGATACCCGTTCTCATGGGCGGCGGTTTCACGCGCTGGGTTGCGCTTCTCGCGCGCACGAAATACGAAAATGCAGCTCGCCGTTAAGCCAAAAAAAAGCCAGTCCATCACCACGACGTAGCTGAGAATCTGTTCGTAGGTGCCGAGCAATACCACGGCGATGGTAACTGCGCCCTGCAAGATAATGGTGCCGGTGGGAACTCGCGTGCGCGCGTTGATTCTGGCGAACCACGCGGGAAGAAGACCGTCGCTAGCCATTGCGAAATAGAGACGCGGATAGGAAAGCAGCGCCTGGCTGAGAAATCCAACGGTTGAGATCGCGATAAGCATGGCTACGAGCGAAGCGCCGGCCCGGCCGAAGGCGAGGCGCATCACTTGCGAGGCCGGTGTGGAAGTCGCTGCGAGTCCCGCCGGTGAGAGCGCCTGCACATAAACAAAATTTACGGTGAGATAGAGCACGATGATTCCGACGACTCCGAAGATTAGCGCTCGAGGCAGATTCTTGCGGGGCTCGCGAATTTCACCGGCCATGTAATTCGACGTCTGCCATCCTCCATAGCCGAATAGCACCGGCACCATGGCCGCGCCGAATGCTGAGAGCAGAGCGAACGATAGAGGCCGGTCGCTCAGCGGCTGCCAGGCAACATGCGGGGCGGCGGGCGAGCCCCAGATAAACCACGCGCCGCACAGGACAACCGTGGCGATCGCCAGAATGCGGAAGACCATGAAGACGTTCTGCACACTGCCGCCAGCACGCACGCCCATACAATTGATGATCGTAAGCGCCACAATGACGACGACAGCTGTGATTTTCTCGGACCCTCCGGTGAGTATCAGCTGAAAATATTTCGCGAACGTCACCACCACGGCCGCGGTGCCACCCGCGTGAATCACAAGCAATGCCACCCAGCCATAAAGAAATCCAACCGCCGGGTGATAGGCCTCCCGCAGGTACGCGTATTGACCGCCTACCCGCGGCATGCGGTCCGCAAGTTCCGCATAGATAAACGCTCCCACGAGCGCGATCGCTCCTCCCGCGACCCACGCGGAGAGAATCAGCACCGGCGTATGAACGATTTCGGCGACGACGTAGGGATTGATAAAGATTCCCGAGCCTACGATGCCGCCCATCACGATCATCGTCGCATCAAATAGATTGAGTTTGGCGGCGAGACGGGAAGATGAACCCGGCGAATCGGCGGAAGCCTTTCCGGCTTGTGGAGACTCTGACAAGGAAGGACGCGAATCGACGACTTAGAGCGCCGCGAATCTACCATCGAAGCGAAGATGCGCCAAGCGTGATCGGGCTTTCGCAGGAGAAGAGCGGGGGAGTAACCTTATGTAGAGGGCGCGCACTCGCATGTTGCGGCGTCCCTGCCGGAGGACATATTTTTCAGCTGAGGCTCGCGATTTCTGGAGTGGCATCTACGTTACGGCGTTGGCTGCGTCTGGGGAACGAATCCGAGGATTCGCGCACGCTGCGCCTCGAGCAGCGCCGGGGAAGGCGGGTCCGTGCGGGTATGCCTGTTCTTTTATATGGACGGCTCGCTGATGAGCCCTTCCAGGAGGAAACGCAAACGATTGACGTGAGTTCGCATGGCGGCCTGTTTCCGATTTCAGCTCCGGTTGTGCCTTCCCAGAAATTAATTCTCACTAATCTTGAAACCAACGACGATCTGGCCTGCCGCGTCGCCCGGCTAATACGAACGGAGCAGGGCGCAACTCTCGCGGCGGTGGAATTCCTGCAGCCGTCACTGCGCTTTTGGGGATCTGCTGTTTCGTCCTTTGGACACGAAAATTCCACGGCCGAACGAATTTCTTAGCGCTCTATTGGCAACCGCGAAGCGCCGGTTTTGATTGCAATCCAGCTCGCGAGAGTGTAATCAGAGCGGGCAAATCGAAGTCAGGAGAGGAGCCGGTTTCTTGAAGGAATACACGGAGAGCGATACGTCGTATTTTGAGAGGCGCACAAGAATTCGCGAGGCGCGGCGCGGCATTCGCGCTATGTCTCGCGCTCTTGGCAATTCTGGTGGCGTTCATTTCACCCAAGCGCATTGCCGCTCAGCAGCAGGCGGACTCCGCATCTTCCTCTGGGCCGTCGCAGGATTATCTGGTTTACGTTGTGTGTGAATCGGCGGACAGGCTGGTGCTGCTTCGCTTCGGTCCTAAAGGGATCAAGATTGAGCGCCAAACGCGAATCGGCCTGCTGCCGATGGGCGATATCAACGGCCCGCATGGAATCGCGGTCTCACCGGACAAAGAATATGTGTACGTATCTCTCGGCCACGGCCAGCCAAACGGCTCCGCCTGGAAACTGAAAGCGGGAACGGACGACGTGATTCGTTACACGCCACTTGGACTTTTCCCCGCCACCATGGATATTTCTCGAGACGGCGAATTCATCTACGTGGCGAATGCGAACTTTCATGGCGACATGGTGCCTTCGTCAATCTCAGTCGTCGCCACCGGTGAAATGGTGGAAGTGAAACGGATCACAACCTGCACGATGCCGCACGGTTCGCGCCTGAATCCGCAAGGAACCAAGCAATACTCGGCCTGCATGATGGACGATATGGTCGCGGAGATCGACACGCACAAATTCGACGTGTCGCGCCATTTCGTAGCTCACGAAAGGCAAGGAAATGGGCATGAGCGGAGCGCCGCACGGCCAGATGAAGATGGGCGAGCTCACGTGCGTCCCCACGTGGGCGCAGCCTTCGAACGATGGCGAAGAGATTTACGTGGCTTGCAACAAGTCGAACGATATCGCCGTCATTGACGTAGCTTCGTGGAAGTTGTCGCGAAGATTTCCGGCCGGCAACGGAGTCTACAACCTCGCGATGACTAAAGACGGCCGCCTCATCGCGACCAATAAGCGCGGGCAATCGGTCTCGGTGTTTGATCCAAAAACTGGCAAAGAGCTCGCGCATCTGCCTACGAAACGAAAAGTGGTCCATGGCGCCGTGGTTACGCCCGACAACCGCTACGCGTTTATTTCAGTGGAGGGCGTCGGCACCGACCCCGGCACCGTTGAGGTGATTGACCTTCAATCCCTCAAGACGGTGGCAACCATTGACGTCCCCGAGCAAGCCGCAGGTATCGACTTCTGGAAGACTGAGGCAGCCCACGGCCTTAGCTCTACTAGTGCCGCGGGGATACGGTTTTCGCGGTATTGCCCCATACAAGCCGCAGGGCGCACAGTCTTCTTCGCGGCGAACCTAGGCGAAGAGGCAAAAATGTCTTCAAAACCGCCTAACGCCAGGGAAAACCGTTTCTGATTCGTGCTCGAGTTGTTCCGTAAGTCATTTGTTTTCAGTGTTCCATTTTGGTCTTTTAGATGCTCCATATGAGTTGCTTAGCTGTAATCTCGGGGTGGTTGTGAGGACAGAAATGCGAAAACTACTTACGATTCTGGCACTTTTGGGGTTGGCAGCTAGGCTTTCAGCGCTAACCGCGAGCGCCGACACGACGTCACCTACACGGTCGACCGGCACGTTCGCGCGGATCCTACTCTCCCGTCAACTGTCGCTGTCGAATGCCGGCGACACTTTACCTTCACCTTCTCAGTGATTCTCGGCATGCTCTCGGTACCAGCGCCTCAGTGTTCCAACACGTCCATGAGCTCACGAATCTTCCCGTTACCTTTGATCTACACGGACATTACCACTCCAGCCTGAGTCAGTTGACCGTGTGCTCCGATCGCTCCCTGCGAATCTGTGAACTTCTTTACTCCCGGCAACGGCGGACTTTTCGGGCTGATGTTCACGCGATCCGGGTGGAAATACTTTACTGTTCGAGCTCGTTCGGACCTGGGATGCTTTAATATCTGCAACGATCTGCCTGCACACGTGCGGGAGGTTTCACTGACGGACTCCTCCAACCATGGGGGCATAGACTCGGCGGCACCTTTTTCGATCGACGACACTTGAGCGCACTCGGCGATAGCCTGGCGTAGTCTTACGGGCGGCGACGCGTTACGGCGACGCATCCACGACCGCTGCCTGAGCCATCGTCGCTGCTGTTGCTTGGAAGCGGTTTCCTGGCGCTTGGCGGTTTCGCTCGCAAGCGTCTGATTGCGCGCTTCAACTAATATTTAGTTCTTGAAGTCTTCGCGGGCAGCTTGACACTTCTACGCAGCTGCCCGCTTTCCATTTCTGCTAGACTCCTCGCGTCTAAATCCCATCCCTCGTATTTCGGAGTGCGCCTATGGCTCAGAATTTCGAAAATCATGCCAAGTTCGTGCCGGGGTTTCACATCGCCGTTTTGGGAATCTTTGCGATTAACCTGATCTGGTCGATTTACCGCTTGATTCACGCGTTTTCAGCCGAGTCCGCGATTTCGCTGCTGCTGGCAATTGCGTTCATTCTCCTCGCGTTCTATTCGAGGATCTTCGCGCTCACCGTGCAGGATCGGGTGATCCGCCTCGAGATGCGTCTTCGCATGCAGCAGATTTTGCCTGCCGAGTTGCGGCCTCGCATTCCTGAGTTTGGAGTGAGCCAGTTAGTGGCGCTTCGTTTCGCCAGCGATGCAGAGTTGCCCGTGCTGGCGAAGAAAGTCCTCGATGAAAAATTGAACGACCGTAAAGCGATCAAGAAAATGATCCGGGACTGGCAACCGGATATGCTGCGCGCATAGATGCGGCCGCCGGCTCCGATCTCACAAAATTGCCGGCATTTTAGGGCTCGAGCGCGAGCCTGCGAGCCCGTGATTGACGGGATTCGAGGCACCACGTAGACTGACTGTGTCCTGGAAAGCGCGCGGCAGGCGGGACGCACGTTTTTAGAATCGCAATGGGCGTTCACGGAGCGCGCATGTTAGCTGGGACGGCAGCGCACACTCGACTCTTTGGCGTTGTCGGGTCTTGTCCTCCTTTCAGGTTTGCTCCTCACGGTTTTGCCGGGCACGTCTCTTGGCGCGCAAGCGGCCCAGAACACCGGCTCGCAGCAGCCCGAACCAAATCCCGGCGCTTCCGCGCCCGCTACTCCGCGTCCTAATTCCTCAGACACCACGCAAGAAATGAATACTCGGGACTCAACTACGCCTTTCTCGGTGCGCGTAAACCTGGTTCCGATCCGAGTGGTTGTTCGCGACGCGCACGGCCAAGCGGTACCTGATTTGCGTCAAGAGGACTTTCGAGTTTTCGAAGATGGCAAGCTGCAGCTTATCTCGCATTTCTCAGTCGAAACACCTCCGGCCGCTCCGGCGGCCCCACCAGAAAAAACGCGCTCGCCACATCCGGTTGATTCTGAAAAGGAGCCGTCGGCACTTGTGCGGCCTGGGCGATTCGTCGCGCTGCTCTTCGACGATGTGCATCTTCCGTTCGGCGAACTGGCTCGGATCAGAAACATCGCGGACGATTACGTTAAGAGCTCTTTTCAGCCGTCGGATCGTTTCGCGGTTCTTACGATATCCGGCCAATCGCAGACCGATTTCACGGACGATCGCGCGAAACTGCATGAAGCCCTGCAAGGCGTCCAGCCGCGCCCGGTAACGGCGGGCAGCGCAACGGGCATCGGCGAATGCCCGAGCATCAACTACTTCCAGGCGGATTTGATCGTCAACCAGCACGACCTGCAGGCGATTACTGTGGCAACGAATGATGCGCTTGCGTGCGAATTCGGCGGCAATCAGCAGTACCTCAGTGCGGCGCAAGGAGTGGCGCAGGGGATGGCGCTGCAAATTCTTTCCACCGCCGATGTGCAGACCCAATACTCGTTTCAGCGGCTCAAGGAAATCGTTCGCAGAATGACGGTCGTCAGCGGGCAGCGGCTCGTCGTGCTTATGTCGCCTGGATTCTTGATACCGAATCGTGAGTATGATCTTTCTGAAGTAATCGACAGCGCGGCGCGTTCGAATGTAACGATCAGCACGCTCGATGCGCGGGGCCTCTACACCGTTGATGCCTTGCCGGACGTGAGCGCCAAGCCGACAGGCGATCCCACGCTATCGGGATTTCACACCTCCTATCGCCTTCAGCAGGAGTCCCGGCAGTCTGATGTCTTATGGAGCATGGCGAACGGAACTGGCGGGCAGGGATTTGCGAACAGCAACGATCTAGCCGGGGGTTTTCGGCGATTGGTGGCCGCGCCCGAGACTTCTTACCTGATCGGTTTCGTTCCGCAAAATCTCAAATACGACGGGCATTTTCACTCCTTAAAAGTCGCTCTCGCGTCGAAAGAGAAATATACGATCCAGGCGCGGTCGGGCTTTTATGCGCCCAAGCGGGTGGAAACCCCTGCGGACGCTGTGAACCAGGAAATCGAAGAAGCGGTCCTTTCGCAAGAAGAGCAGCACGGACTGCCGGTACAGCTTCACACACAGTATTACAAGGTGGACGCGACCGACGCGAAACTCGCGATCCTTGCGCACGTGGATATCGGGCGAATTCGTTTTGATAAGCTCGACGGGCGCAACAATAACGATTTGACGATCGTGGCGGCGCTATTCGATCGCAACGGGAATTTCGTAACCGCGACGGAGAAGGTTCTTGAAATGCGATTGCGCGATACGACTCTCGAAAGGCTGAGCCACACCGGCGTTACAGTGAAGTCAAGTTTCGATGTAAAACCCGGCGGGTACCTGGTGAGGCTGGTGGTTCGCGATTCGCGAGCCGCGCAGCTTTCCGCTGAAAATGGCGTTGTCGAGATTCCGTATTAGGGCCAAGAGAGGTGTCGCATGAAAACCCAGCGGATCAACGAGGTCGTCGGTCGGTTGCCAGTCGCGACAGTACTTTGCTGCACCTTCCTCGGATGGCTGCTCGCCTCACCTTCCTCTGCTCACGCGCAAGGCGCGCCGGCGCCTGCCGCAGCGGAGTCTGCTTCGCAACCGCAGCAAAACGGTCCTGTGGTACGCAGCGAAACGCGGCTCGTGCGAGTGGACGTGATCGTCACGGACAAGAAAGGCAATTACATTCACGATCTCACGGCGAATGATTTCAAGGTATATGACGATAACAAGCAGCAAGAAGTGGCGAACTTTTCATTCGGCGCGGATCCAAACTCGCCCGCGGCCGGCGAACGCAGGTACACAGTATTGTTCTTCGACGATTCCAGCATGGACGCGAGCGATCAGCCTCGAGCTCGAGCTGCCGCAGTAAAGTTTATTGAGGCAAACGTGGCTCCCGACCGGGCTCTGGCGATCGTGGAGTTCACTGGGGCTTTGCGAATTACTCAGAATTTCACGACAGACGCCGCCAAGTTGAAGCAAGTAGTGTCCGGCATCCAGAACTCTTCCATCTCTACTAATCCGCCGTCCCCCACGGAGATCAACGCGGCGCCGGGTCTGAACGGTCCTTCGCTGAATTCGGCTGAAAATAACTTTGGCGCGTACAGCGTTTTGCTCTCGATACGGATTCTGGCGAAGAATTTGGCTGCGGTGGCCGGCCGCAAAAGCCTCGTGCTTTTTACTGCTGGTTTTCCGCTTACGCCCGAGCGCGATTCGGAATTGACTGCGACGATTGACGCTTGCAACAAGGCAAATGTGGCGATTTATCCGCTGGACGTGCGCGGACTTGTTGCGATGCGTCAATCCAGGCCAGGCGGCGAGGGATCGTCCTTGGAAGCTGCGTTGCGTTTGAACGGCTCTGGCGACGCAGTGGCAGGAATGAGGCTTGCATCGTTCCACCCTTCTGCAGATTTTGATGTGGAGCCGCAACATGGGGGAGGGGGCGGAGGTGGAGGTCACGGTGGCGGCGGTGGAGGAGGCGGCACAGGTGGCGGAGCAGGTGGTGGCAGCGGTGGTGGGGGCAAAGGCGGATCGGGAGGAGGAGGAACAGGCGGCACAGGGGGGAAAGGCGGAACCGGAGGAACAGGAGGCGGTGGTGGAGGCGTGCCGCGTGGCGGGTTAGGTCAGCCTTTCGCGAATCCGAATTTCACGCAGCCGCGCGCTATTGTGCCGTCGTTTCCGCCGTCGGCCTCGACGAACCAGCAGGTGCTCTATGCGCTGGCGGCAGGTACAGGTGGTTTCCCGATTTTCAACACGAACGATTTGCTCACGGGTTTGCAAAAGATAGCAGCCGAACAGAACGAATATTATCTGCTTGGTTTTGCCCCGTCAGATTCGGCAGAGGGAAGTTGCCACACGCTAAAGGTCAAGGTGGAGCGGAGCGGCACGAACGTGCGCGCGCGCAGCGGATACTGCAATGTGAAACCGACAGATGCCCTGGCTGGAAAACCGATCGAAAAAGAACTGGAAGCGCATGCATCCAGTGCGTCCTCCGGTTCCGTAGCAGGTTCTCTCCAGGCGCCCTATTTCTACACCGCTTCCAACGAAGCGCGAGTGAACCTGGTGATGGAAATTCCGCCTTCTTCGGTGGAGTTCAATAAAATAAAGGGCAAATATCACGCCGACGTCAATGTTCTCGGCATCGCGTACCGTCCTGATGGTTCTGTTGCAGCGCGTTTCAGCGACCAGCAAACGTTTGACCTCGAGAAGGACGCATGGAAGGAGCTCACAAAGTCGCCTATCCATTACCAAAACCAGTTCGTGATCGCTCCCGGCCAATATCGCTTGACGGTGGTTCTATCTGGCGGCGGCCAAAATTTCGGAAAATACGAAACGCCACTCAACATCGACGCGTACGACGGCAAGGCGTTCAGCCTCAGCGGCATTGCTCTCACAAAACATCTCGAGCGCGTGTCCGACCTCGGCGGAGCCCTCGACGCAGACTTGCTCGCCGATCACACGCCTCTCGTGGTGCACCAAATGGAAGTCATACCATCCGGCAGCAACCATTTCAAAAAGACAGACAAGGTGGCGCTCTACGCGCAGATGTACGATCCGGGAGTGGCCAACCCGAATCCCCCGGCGCTGCGCGTCGCATACCAGGTGGTAGATCAGAAGACCGGAAAGCCGATATTTGCAACCGGAACTATTGACGCTTCGCCTTTCATCGAAAAGGGAAGTCCCGTTGTTCCTCTAGCTCTCGTTATCCCCGTGGATACTCTCAGTCCGGGAATGTATCGCATCGAGCTGCAAGGCGGTGAAGCCGGCGGTGCCGCTTCGCCGGTTCGCACTGTGGATTTCGTAATGGAATAGGCAACCGCGCTGAAACGACGAACCCGAACCAGGCGTCCAAATCCCCGTTAAACCAATACAGCCCATGCCCAGAACGTGGCATCATATCGGGCGCACATCTGACCCATTTGCTCCAGGTCTTCTAATCCGGAGTCATGTCCGAAAAAGAAATGGAACTCGCTGAGTGGCTGAGACGGAATCTAACTGAATCGCATAAATCTATTCTCAATTTGACACTCTTCGGGCCTAAGCCTGTGAGTCGGAGATAAATCATCTGATGCTACGGAAAGCCCAGCTCTGTTTTGCTTTGGCGGTGGTTGTACCTTCGCTTATTACGCTTGCAGCCTGCGGAGGCGGCAGCGGCGCGACAAAAATTAACTCGGTTTCGATCACTCCGACGACGGCCACAGTTCCCGTCAATACCACGACTCAGTTCGTCGCTACAGTGAATCTCTCTAATTCCTCCACTACCACAAACACGACTGTGACTTGGGAAGTTAACGGTGTGGCGGGCGGAAGTTCAACAACCGGCACGATTGCCCCGTCTACCACGGACGTACAGGTGGGCATCTACACCGCACCGGCAGTCGCTCCCGGCGGCACGGACAACGGGCAAGTGGATGTGACAGCGGTTGCGACTCAGCTCGACAGCAGCACCGGCATGACAACCACAACCGTCACGTCCAACACTGCCGTGGTGACCGTCGGTGCGGGCACAGGGCTGGCCATCACGCCCACCACCACCACGGTACCTGCGGGCGGCAGCCACCAATTCACCGCAACTCTGAACAGCGTGGCCGACCCGAATGCGACTTGGACGATCTCTTCAATGAATGGGGGCGACATCGGTTCGATCGATCCAACCACCGGGCTTTACAAGGCGCCTTCGTTTCCGCCGCCTGGAGCTACGATTACCGTGACGGCAGTCGACGGGGCGGCGATGGCGTCTGGCACAGCGACGATCGTTTACTCTGACGCTTCGTTGAGAGGGCCATTTGCATTTTCATACTCCGGCGACAATTCATCCGGATACTTTGCAGTTGCCGGAAGCTTCGTATCCGACGGAAACGGGACGATCGTGAGTGGTGTGGAAGATGTCGATAGTTTTTCGACCGGCGTATCAGGCCCGCTGGCCATCAACGGTACGTATCTGGTGGGTCCGGACGGACGAGGAACGCTGAGCCTGAACTCAGGACTTCAATCCGCCGGGACGCTCGCTTTTGTTCTCACCACGAATCAACACGGCTTGGTGATTCGTTTCGATAAGAACGTCACCGGAAGCGGAACCCTCGACCAGCAGAACTTAAATGACCTCACGATTTCGCCCACGATCATCAACGGACCGTATGTCTTCAGCGTTGCGGGAGCGGACACAAGCTTCCGTCCAATGGGAGTGGCCGGCAAATTCTCAGCGAACGGCGGGGGAGGCTTGACGGCGCCGACGATACTCGATGCCAAGATCAACGGAGCAGCGCAGACGAGCGACAGAAGTTTGACTGGCTCCTACTCGTTTGACGCCACGAGATCGGGAACGGGTCGCGGAACTATCACGCTGACGTCCAACACCACAAGCTCCATGCAGTATGCGTTTTACGTCGTCGACAGCACGCACGTTCGCCTCGTTGAGACCGATAGCAATGCTTATCTTGCGGGGGACATGTTTGCAGCTGCTGCGGGAAATTCGTTTTCAGTAAGCGAGTTAACCGCCGGCAACTACCCGTTCACGAATGGCGGCACGTCAAGCACGGGAGCCTACGCGAGCGGCGGCGTGTTCGCGTCGGACGGCGCTGGAAACATCAAGAGTGGCGTTGTTGACGCAAATAATGCCGGAACGATTCAGTCAGCCTCGATGCTGGGCTCCTGCGCTTACACAGTGGACGGGACGACGGGGCGGATCGATCTGAAGCTATGTCCCTCGGGCGGGAGCACCTCTGAATTTGCGGCCTACCTTACGTCAAGCGGTTCCGCCGTGATGCTGGAACTCGATTCCGCGGCCACCGCAAATGGTATGGCGATTCCGCAGCGTGTGTTGGCAACGTCGGCCACCGGGATCTTCGCACTCGGCTTGGGCGGCCAAGGAATTCTTCACAGCGCTCCTTCGAATCGGACGGATGCGAGCGGACAGATCACTTTGGCAGGCACATCGGTAGGCTTGGGAAATCTCGACATCAACACCTTCAACTCCGTGTTTCAAAGCGATCCTTTGGACACGACGAACAGCACGATTGCGGCTCCTGACGCCACGTTCGGCCGCGGAACGGCCAAAATTGTGGGTACCAATCCAGCCGTGACCTTCAACGTCTCGTACTACATTGTGGACGACAATACGGCGCTACTGTTGGGCGCGGACACCGTTCGCACGCAGACGGGTATCATCACGTTGCAGTCACCTCCTGCAAAGTGAGGAACTAACGGTGGATAGCTAGCGGGTGCGTTCGTCGCGCTCGATCTTGCCATCGCGAAGACGAATCACGCGATGGGCTCGCGCGGCGATGTCCGGTTCGTGCGTGACGAGAATGATGGTATTGCCCTGCTGATGTAGTCGAGCGAAAAGCGCCATGATTTCTTCGCCGGTGGCGGAATCGAGATTTCCGGTGGGCTCGTCCGCAAGCAGAATCGAGGGCGAGTTCACGAGCGCTCGGGCGATCGCTACGCGCTGGCGTTGTCCGCCGGATAGTTCGTTCGGCTTGTGCATCATCCGATCTGAAAGATCCACCTGCTTCAACGCCGCCTTCGCCCGCTCAATTCGCTCCTCAGCGTGCGTGCCGTTGTAAATCATCGGCAGCTCGACGTTGTGCAGCGCCGTCGCACGCGGCAGCAGATTGAAAGTCTGAAAAACGAAGCCGATCTCCTTATTCCGGATGTATGCCAATTCGTCGTCGTTAAGTTCGCTGACGAGCTTGCCCGCCAGCCAGTATTTCCCCTTCGTAGGTGAATCGAGGCAGCCAATCAGATTCATCAGGGTGGATTTTCCCGAGCCCGAAGGACCCATGATTGCGACGTACTCGCCTTTCTTGATTTCCAGGCTTACGCCACGGAGGGCGTGCAATTTTTCTGCGCCCATCTCATAGGTTTTCCAGAGATCTTCCACCTGTATGACGATGCCTGATGTAATCAGATCTTCGCGGTAGCTTTGCAGGACGCCGGCTTGTTCGACAGCCATTCTTACGAACTCCTTGGATTAGAACCGGGCCCTCTAACTCGTCATCTCTTCGCGCTTCGGCACGGTGTTATCCACTTTGATGCTCGCTCCCGGCTTGAGAGTTCGCAAAGCCTTATAGCTGCCAATCACAATTTCTTCGCCTTCCTGCAAGCCGCTGGTGACTTCGATGTCGGTAACGCCGCTGATTCCCGTCTTTACCGGAACGAACTCTACCTTCTTGCCGCGCAAGACAAAAACCCCGGTGATGTCGTCCTGCGAGCCTTTTCCAGCCGGCTTTGACGCCGCGAGCGTAACGTTGCTGCTCTTGCCCTGTTTTTGCTCGTCGAGTTCTTTTTGCGAACGGACTGCAATCGCCTGAATCGGAATCGTCAGCACAGCCTGTTTCTGCGCGGTTTGAATCTTCGCAGTCGAGGAAAGACCCGGACGAATCGAAGCCGGCGCATTGTCAATCGTCACCACAACCTTGAAATCGCGCGCCTCTTGCGTATTCGCGGTCGTTTGCGTGGTGGCCGCCTGTCCGGAGGTTCGAAGAATCGCCAGCTCGCCTACCTGACTCACGCGGCCTTTAAATATCTTCCCGGGCATGGCGTCGATCGTCACGTCGGCTGTCTGGCCCTCGTGCACGCTGGTGATATCCGTCTCGTCCACTTTCACTTCGGAGGTGACGATGCTCATGTCCGAGATGGTCATGAGAAAGCTGCCTTCGGCATTCTGGATGCCGGGTACCACGTTTTCGCCCACTCGCACCGCGATATAGCTCACGATGCCGTCGATGGGCGCCGTGTAAGTGGTCTTTCGCAGGACATCTTTCGTATGGGTCAGGACTGCGCGGCTCTGGGCTGCGGTCGAACGCGATTGCTCGCGAGCTGCACGCGTCTGCTCTACCTGCGCCTGGCTGGCATTCAATGCCGCTGTGGCGCCGTTGTAAACGGCTCTCGACGCGTCATAATCCTGCTTGGAGATGAGCTGCTCCTTATAGAGCTGTTGCGACCGCTCCCAATCGAATTTGGCTTTTTCAAGGTCGGACGTGCGCTGCGCCAGCGTGGCAATCGCCGACTGGTAATTCGCGTCGGCCACCCGCATACCCGCTTCGGCGGCGTCGATGCTTGCTATCTGGGCTTGCACGTCGGCCCCGGGCTGGATGTTTTCCAGGTGCAGGAGGACGTCACCTTTCTTGACCAGATCGCCTTCCTTCACGTTGATTTCCGTGATTTTCCCAAATCCCTCGCCCATCACATTGGTGTAGTTCTTTGGCCGAATCTCGCCCGGAAGCGGTGACAATGGACGTCAAATCCTGCCGGACCACCCGGCCGCTTTGCACCGTTACGACGCCCTTATTCAGCTCGTACGAGATGATCCCATACGAAATTCCAGCGACGACAAGAACGCCCGCACCAATCGCCACTTTCTTCCATGTCTTCATGAGAGCAGCCTCTATGACCTATGAGTAGTACAACCTATGAGGCGAATGTCGGAGTCGCTTCACAAACCTCTCACTTCATACTACGCCCTGCCAACTCAGAATGTTTCCTGTTTAGACGTCGAGTCGCGAATAAGGACAGGCCGCCATTGGGCTCGCGAATCCTTCGTCCTAGTGCTTCTACCAGGAAGAACCATTCTAAATCCAAACGGCTTCCAAGGAAACGGCCGGCGCCGGGTACTCTAAGCTGGCGCCCTGGCCTATGGGCTTGGCCGTCAGACCGCCCAAGGGACTTTCGTCTCCTTTAATTCAAACCGGCGGGCAACCCCCCGCCGGGGTAGCCATTCCAACTCTCACAGGGCTTTCCGTCGTTGACCTGTACTAGGGGACAGGTTAGACTTTTGGGGCTTTTTACCGTCTAAGAGGTACCGATGGGCCGGGGGATCAAACCACTTCTTTTCGGGATCTTAGCAGGGGGCTTGGCGTGTGCGCCGGGCGCGTTTGCCCAGGATTCCACCAAGAACCAAACCGACCAGAAATCAGCAAAGCAGGCGGCCAAGCAGAAATCAAAAAGCGACAAAGACCTCTTCAAAGAACTCGACTCGCAGTATAAGAAGTGGCTGAACGAAGACGTCGTCTACATTATTACCCCCGAAGAACGCAGCGCTTTTGTGCACCTTCAGACCAATGAAGAGCGCGAGCAATTCATAGAGCAGTTTTGGCAGCGCCGGAATCCAGACCCCGATTCTGCAGAAAATACCTTCAAAGAAGAGCATTACCGCAGGATTGCATATGCCAACGAGCACTACGCCTCCGGCATTCCGGGATGGAAATCGGATCGTGGGCGAATCTACATAATGTGGGGTCCTCCAGACGAGGTTGACACGCATCCGAGTGGCGGCAGCTACGACCGTCCGGCGACTGAGGGCGGTGGCAGCACGTCCACGTACCCCTTCGAAGATTGGCGGTACCGCTATCTCGAAGGCATCGGAGAGGACGTGAACATCGAGTTCGTTGATCCGACGATGACGGGCGAGTTCCATCTTACGATGGATCCGAGCGAAAAGGATGCTCTTACCTATGTCCCTGGCGCCGGCCTCACCCAGATGGAATCCATGGGCCTGGCAAGTAAGACGAGCCGCTTCAGCAACACCGACGGTACACACTCGGCGGCGCCCCTTGGCATGACGCCGGAGAACCAGACGGAGTTTTCACGGCTTGAGCTAAATGCGAAGATTCAGCAGGCACCCCCGGTCAAGTTCAAGGACCTGGAGGCGGTAGTTACATCTCGCGTCGTCAAGGATCAGGTAAAGTTTGATTACCGGTTCGACTTCCTGCGAATTACGTCGGACACGGTGCTAGTCCCGATCACGGTGCAGATCCCGACGCGGCAATTGAGCTTCGCCGAGAAAGAGGGCGTAGATTCAGCGACTGTGAATCTTTTTGCCCGAATCACCACCCTTAGCGGCCGGCCTGTGCAGACATTCGAGGACACGGTACACAGGGATGTGCCCGCTGCCCTGCTGCAGCAATCGTTGAGCACCTCCTCGATTTATCAAAAGGCGGTTCCACTCAGGCCCGGCCTCTATCGCCTCGATATCGTGCTGAAGGACGTGAACAGCAACAACGTCGGCGTGGTGAATACCCGCTTAGCTGTACCGCGTTTTGAGGACGACAAGCTTTCCACGAGTTCCCTGATTATCGCCGACCAGATTCAACGCGTCTCGGCCAAGGAAATAGGGCTTGGTCAATTTGTATTGGGCGATGTGAAAGTTCGCCCTAAAATGGACTCGGCATTTTTTCCGTCGGAAACGATGGGTGTTTTCCTGCAGATCTACAATCTGAAGGTGGATGAAAAAACGCATAAGGCGGATGTTTCCGTTCAGTATCGCGTTTTGAGAGACAAAGAAACCGAACCGCTGAAGAAATTCGATTTGACTCCCGACCAGATTCCCGAGCACGGGGAGGAAATGACGCTCCAAAACGTGGTAACACTGGGCTCCTTCGGCCCTGGTAAATACAAGCTCGAAGTAGCCGTGACGGATAATCTCGCGAAACAAACGATAACACCGGCTTCGGAATTCACCGTGAAGGCCGCTGCCTCTCCGGCGGCTCCTCAGGGGAAGTGAGGTATCGTGAATCTTAGATCGATTCGCGTCGTGGGCCTGGGATTTGGGGTGCTTTTGCTGTGCGCGCTTCCTTTGGCGGCCGCACCGAACTCCGGGAAAATTTCGGGAGTTGTGATGGACCCGAAGGGAACGCCCCAGATGGGCGCCACCGTCTCGATCTCGGCGGAAAACCTTCTGAGCTTTGCGCCCACTGAGCTTCTCACCAACGATCGCGGGCGCTTCTCTACCGCCACCCTGGCTCCCGGAATGTACTCGGTCAAAGTGACCCTCGCCGGTTTTTTGCCGGCAATTCAACAGCACATTCAGGTAAGCGATCAACAGACGACCCTGCTCGAAATCGTGCTTGGATCAGTGCTTTCATCTTTCGAGAAACTGCGCAAGCAGCCGGCTGAGCAGTTGGCATCAGACGAATGGATCTGGGTGCTCCGCAGTTCGTCGGCTACGCGGTCGATTTTGCGCTGGCAGGATGGCACCGTAATCGTCGAGGGAATTCCGAATCAGGGTGAAGTCGCTCAATCGCAGGCGATTCACGGACGATTCGACGTAACTTCCGGCTCCGACCATCCGGGGTCGGTTTCGAACCTTGCGAGTTCACCCGCAACGGCTTTCGCCTATGACGTCGCTGTGGGCGAGCATGGCCGACTGTACGTGGCCGGACAGTTCAGTTATGAGGGCGGCTCTCCCGCGGGCGGACTGGTGGCCGAGTGGGTTCCTTCCGGGAAAATCGGCGATGGGCCGGTTACGAGCGTGGTGGTTCGCGAATCTGAACTCGGCGCTTACGGCCCGATCTTCCGCGGCATCCGCATGTCCCACGATAATCAACTGGCACTGAGCGATCGCATCAGTTTTCGCTATGGCAGCGACTACGTGGCGGCAGGCCTTCGAGAGTCCACGATGGCGTTGCGTCCGCGAGGCGAGATTGCCATTCAGCTTTCTCCCACGTGGCAACTCGCCGCACTCGCAGCCATGAGCACCTGGCAGCAGACGTCGGACGGCGCGCAAGCCGGTCTGCAGTCGGCGATGAATTCTCTCGACGCTTTTCCAACATTGCTGCTCCGCGATGGACGGCCGGTATTTGAAAACAATTTGCATGCTGAGATCTCGGTGGAGCATGCGCTGGGTAACGGTTCGAATATCAGCGCTGCCGTATTCCACGACAACTCGAGCCACACGGCGGTTTTTGGGCGCGGACCTGTTTCCGGCCCTGACTATCTTCAGGATTATTTCTCCGATGTTTTTGCCTATGACGGCGGGAGGACGGGTTCCACCGGCGCGCGAGCGGCCTTTCATCATCGTTGGACCGATAATCTCGACACTACCATCGTGTATGACTATGCCGGAGTTCTTGCACCCGATGATGATGCTTTTGAAGGCCCTTTGCGGGATCAGCTCGTCACTCGATATCGCCAGAGCCTTGCAGGACGCGTGTCAGCGAACGTGCCCCGCCTCGGGACGAAGGTCTCCGTTGGATACAAATGGATTGGCGGACAAGCGGTCACCCACCTCGATCCGTACGGAGAGTCTTTGTTCCATCTCGATCCTTACCTGAACATGGAAATTCGCCAGCAACTTCCCAGTTTCTTCCCTGGCCACATGGAAGCCTTGGCTGACTTCGGAAACCTCCTGGCGCAGGGATACGTCCCAGTCTCAACGGGAGACGGGCGGGTGGTCCTTGTACCCTCCTACCGATACTTCCGCGGAGGGTTGAGCGTTCAGTTTTAGCGCTTAGTCGCCTACCGGAATTGGGAAGGTTAATCCCAGAAACAGAATTTCTGGTAAATGAGCAGTCGTAGTACCTCCTAATATGAACAAAAATAGGCACTTCCCCGATATGAAATCTGTGATTTGTGGAAATCTACGTGCTGGCATAATAGTAGAAGGATAAGGGTGTAGGTGCGTGAACGATAGCCTTCGCATGCGGCTCGGCGCGGTAATACTGGCGATCCTCACGCTTGCTGCGGTAATTTTCGCCGTCCTCAACTATCAACAGCGCACCCGCTATATCCTGCCGGATGACGGCGTTACCTGGATGGACAGCCCGCAAGGCGTCGTAGCTTGGCACGTGGTGGCAGATTCGCCCGCTTCGAGAGCCGGAATCAAACAGGGCGATTACGTGCAGACCGTTCGCGGCTTCTCAATTCATCGAGCCACCGACGTGACCCGCGTGTTGTTCAAGGTGGGCCCGTGGGCTGAAGTTCGATACGGAATGCGGCGGGACGGAGCTACGTTTGAAACGCCGCTTGTGACGGCGCCGCAGGAAAATGCTTCGTCGATCGAGAATTATCTACGATTCACAGCACTGCTGTATCTGTTCATCGGCTTGTTTATTTTTGCGCGCCGCTGGAATGCGCCCCGCGCGATTCACTTTTACATTTTCTGCCTTGTTTCGTTCATTCTTTACAGCTTTCACTACAGCGGCAAACTGAATTCCTTCGATTGGGTGATCTACTGGAGCAATGTTGTCGCTTTGCTTCTCCAGCCGGCTCTCCTCGTTCATTTCGCGCTCGTGTTTCCGGAACGCCGCGGCTGGATCTGGCCAAAGCTCGCCCTTACATACGGGATTCCGGCTGGCCTTTTAACCCTGCACGTCTTCATCGCTAGCGGCACGCTTGATTTCCTGCCGGCAGTAAGCACGCGCTACTGGCTCGATAAAGTGGAGCAAGCGAATCTGGGAATTTATTTTCTCGTTGCTGCGGTGATTTTCTTGATGAGTTACCGCCGGGCTCCCACCGCGATTCTCCGGCAGCAGCTAAAATGGGTTACCGGCGGCACTTTTGCCGGCACGATTCCGTTTCTGCTGCTCTACATCGTGCCCTACGTGTTCGGCATCGTCCCGGCATCGTGGATGAAGGCGTCGGCGTGTTCGCTGGCGCTGATTCCGCTGTGCTTTGGTTACGCCATCATCCGATACCGCCTGATGGACGTGGATATTATCTTCAAGCGCGGCCTTGCTTACACATTTGCAACCGCGGGCGTGGTGGCCATTTATTTTGCGGCGGTGGCGCTGATCGGTGAGGCGTTCCATACGACGCTGACGGCAGGGCCGGCGGGGAGCGTGATCGCGATTGTCGTCGCGGCGTTCTTGTTTCAGCCGCTGAGAGACTGGGTGCAGGCTCGCCTCGATCGCTTTTTCTATCGCGACCGCCTGGACTATCGCCGGACGTTAATCGAATTTGGCTCTGCGCTGACGAATGAGGTTCGGCTCGAGCCGTTGGTCGGCTCCGTTCTCGACCGTGTATCTCAAACACTGCTTGTCGATCGCCTTGCGATTTTTCTCGAGGATCCGGCGGCCCCGGGAAAATTCGTCCTTTCGCGTTCAATGGGCTTGCGGCCTGAGGGTTCGCTCGATCTCAGCTTTCTTGATTCGTCCCGGCCGGGGCTCGAGCACGGTTGTCTCTTCTTCGAATCGGCGCGCGCTGCCTCGCAGGAGTCTGAATCGGTTCGGCGCACACTCGAGGAGTTGGACTTAAATTACTTCATCGCTTGCCATTTCCGCGAACGCACCGTCGCAGTTCTCGGACTGGGTAAGACGGTGGATGGCGATTATCTCTCGAGCGATGACCTCGAACTTCTCTCGACGATTGCAGGCTACGTCGCGATCGCCATCGAGAATGCGCGTCTCTACCAATCGCTTGAGCAAAAGGCCATGCAAGTGGAGCGGCTTAAGGACTTCAGCGAGAATATCGTCGAGTCGCTCAACATTGGAGTGCTCACGGTCGATCTGGAAGACCGCATCGAATCGTGGAATCCGCAGCTCGAGGGTTTGCTCGGAGTGCCGCGCCAGGACGCGATTCGCAAACGCCTGCAGGAAGTGCTGCCTTCGGATCTGGCTGCCGAGATAGCTGCGCGGGCGGCGGGTGACCACGTTTCCGGGATCTACAAATTCCGTCTGAGCACGCGCAGCGGAGGCCAGCTCGTAATCAATGCCTCGATCGCTCCGCTCGTAGGCAAGAATGGCGCGCGGCTCGGCCGGCTGATTCTGCTCGACGACATCACCCAGCGCGTGCGGCTCGAAGAGCAGATGGTGCAAACCGAAAAACTCACTTCGCTCGGATTGCTGGCGGCCGGCGTCGCGCACGAAGTGAATACGCCGCTCGCCGTGATTTCGAACTACATCCAGATGCTCGCCAAGCAGATTCCTTCCGACGATCCGCGCCAGAAAACGATTGAACGCATCGTCAAACAGACCTTCCGCGCCAGCGAAATCGTCAACAATCTGCTCAACTTCTCGCGTACCGGCGCCGCGGAGTTCATCGAAGTGGACGTGAATCACGTTCTCGAGGAAACGCTCACTTTGGTGCAGCATCCGTTCAAGACGGCGCAGGTGAAGGTAATCAAGAATTACACGCAGGAATTGCCGACGGTCCTGGGCTCCATCACGCGCTTACAGCAGGTGTTTCTGAATCTCTTCATGAACGCGCGCGATGCGATGCCGAGCGGCGGCATGTTGGAAGTCCGCACGGGCGCTCACAACGGTTCGGTCGAAATTGAAGTTACCGACACGGGCGCCGGCATTCCTCCCGAGCACCTCCATCGCATTTTCGATCCATTTTTCACAACAAAGGCCTCCGGAAGGGGCACCGGCCTGGGTCTTTCGGTGAGCTACGGCATCATAAAGGAGCATGCGGGCAAAGTTGACGTGCGCTCTACGCCGGGAAAGGGAACATCTTTCCGGCTCGAATTTCCCGTAGCAAGAAAACCTGTTCATGCCTAAAGGATCCATACTCGTCGTTGACGACGAAATCGAAATCCGAGAGGGGCTCGAAGCCCTTCTCACGTCCGAGGGTTTCGAAGTTACGCCCGCGGATACCGGCGAAGCCGGGCTGCAGAGGCTCGAAGATCGCCCGTTTGACTTGATGCTGCTCGATGTGAGCCTGCCGGATCGCAACGGCCTCGAACTGCTCCGCGAGATCCGCCGGCGCGATCCCGAATCTCTCGATCATCCTGATCACCGCGTTTGGCTCGATCGACATGGCTCGCGCAGCCTTCAAGGGCGGCGCGCAGGATTTCATCACCAAGCCGTGGTCGAATGACGAGCTGATTGCGCAGGTTTCCGTCGCGATCGAAGGCCGCCGGCTGCGTGAAGAGAACGTCCAGCTGAAGCGCGCGCTGAAGCAGCGCTACAATTTTCCCAGCATTATCGGCAAGAGCGAAAAAATGCTCGCGGTGTTTGATCTGATCACGCAGGTCGCGCCGTCGCGTTCCACCGTTCTCATCTACGGCGAAAGCGGCACCGGTAAGGAACTAATCGCCAAGGCGATTCATTCGGCATCCACTCGCGCGGACAAAGCTTTCATCCCCGTCAATACCGGCTCGATTCCTGTGGATTTGCTCGAATCGCAGCTTTTCGGCCACGTGAGAGGCGCGTTCACAAGCGCCGTCGCGTCGAAAAAGGGGCTCTTTGAAGTTGCCGATCAGGGGACGATCTTCTTCGACGAGATTTCAACCATTGGCCCCGAAACGCAGGCCAAGCTACTGCGCGTGATTCAGGAACGCGAATTCATGCGCCTGGGCGGCACCGAAACCATCAAGGTAGACGTCCGCATCCTCACCGCGTCGAATGAAGATCTCACCAAGCTTGTCCGCGAAGGCCGTTTCCGCGATGATTTGTATCACCGCTTGAACGTGATTTCGGTTCAGCTTCCGCCCCTGCGCGACCGCAAGGAAGACATCCCGCTGCTCATCGACCGCTTCCTGGAACAGTTCTGCCACGAAAACGGCAAGCCGCTGCGCCGGTTCTCGCACGGAGCAATGAAGCTCTTGATGGATTACGACTGGCCCGGTAACGTCCGCGAACTCGAAAATGTCGTCGAGCGTGCGGTGGTGCTCTCCACGCAGGAAGCAGTCGACGTCGACCTGTTGCCTGAAAATGTCCGCACGCGCGAGATCGTAAAAGGTGTACGCCTGCAGCTGGCAGAGTTCCTACCGCCGCTGCCGGGTGAAGTGGGGTCACGCACCACAGCACCTGCTCCCTCGCTCTTTGAGATTCTCGAAGAAGTGGAGCGCCGCATTATCGTGGACATGCTCGAGCGCACCAACTGGAACCAGACGGAAGCAGCCGAGCGCTTCCAGATTCCGCTCTCCACGTTGAATCAAAAGATCAAACGCCTCGGCATTGAGACCCGCCGCCGCGCCAATCCACCTCGTCGGTTACGGCTACGGCGCCGACCCTGCCGATTTTTCAGCCGGCAAATAGACACCAAAATAAGAACGGGAGCCCGGACTCAACTCCGGACCCCCGTTTGCTCATCTTGCCCAAGAATCCTTGACCGCCTTAACGAGCGTGATCGAGCAAGTGTGTCAGGTCCAGCAGAATCTGTGCCTGGAACGTCAGCAACTCAGCACGTCCCGGGGGAATCTGCTTGCCGTTGAATTCGGCGTCCTGCAATAGCTGGAGCATCTGGGCCGCTAGAGTATCGCGGGCGGTTGTAATGTTGGAGATCGCGTTCTCCACGTGAATGTATTGCGAGTCGCTACCCGGACTTCCTGAAGCCAGCGCGCGCGTCGAAATGCGCAAGCTAGTCTGTCCGAGATCTCCGTTGGGTGCGTTGATCTGTTTGTAAGCGCGGGCCAATTCGATGAACTCGTCGCCGAACCGCCCGTTACCCTGGGTCAAGCCTTTTGGCAGCGCCCACGGGCTAAACTCCTCCACAAGCGCGCGGCCGTCATCTTGATAGTCATCCCTCAAGCCGGTCAGCACGAGCATGGTCGCGCGGATATCCACGTGATCCGACCACACGGAATTATCGACGCCGTTCGTCACGATTCCGGGCCCAACCAACCCCAGAAACGTCGTGACGATTTCCTTGTCAATTCCGCCGTGGTTCCATGCGAATCCGTTGCCTTGGAAGACGCACCCGGTGTTGCAGTTCTGGGCTCCAGTCAGATGGAAATAGTTCGGGTTGCCGAACATCACAAACGAGGGCGTGCGTTGCGGATCGCCGGTGACCATGTGCAACAACTTAAGTTCCACCGGATCAGCCAATGCCTCGGTAAGATTGTCCGTAGCGCCGGTGAGCGGATTCACAGCCGTCAGATTCGCCGAGGCTCTTTCAAAACTTCGAGCCAGAGGATCACCGACAGGCGGGTTGCCCTCGATGTAGAACACAGGGACCATGTCGGTCTGGATATCGAAGGTGGACGTGATGTTCTCTTCGGTCGCCATCAACCCGGTCAGGTTCGTGTCAAATTCTCCCACCACGCTCTTGCCCGTGGCCGGATTAATGTAGTTGCAGGGAATCGTCACGCCATCACAGCTGGAATTGAACGGGCCGCCGCCGGCATAGTGGTCGCCCTCGTCAGCCGTGATCACAAACAGAGTGTTCTGCTTGTTGATGCCATCTGCCGCCAGCCGCGAGAAGAATTTCCCGAACGCTTCGTTGTACGCGACAAGTTGCGCCTCGTAGCAGATGCTGCCGGGCCCGTTGGCGTTTCCGAGTGCCAGCTCCGGATCGGTCGAGCAGGCTGCCGGTGCGGTAGCGATATCGTGAGCGTGGTTGTCATGCGCGTCCGAAATGTAAGCGTAGGTAACCGGCACACCGTTTTCTTGCATCGCTGCGACATACGAAAGCGTCTGAGCCGCAGAAATGCCGGAAAATCCTGGGAAGCCGGTGTTGCCATGGGTGTCTGTTATGAGGTTGCCGTCCAGATCATTCAACGGACCGCCGGGACTGATCACCGGAGCGACAAATTTGTGACCGTAAAGCGCGTTGAACCCGCTGTAAGTGTTCGGCTCTTGTGGCAGGATGTCCGGCTCGCCATGGTTGGCGGTGGAGCATACAGCGTTTCCAGCCGCACAATGAATCGCGATTCCTTCGAAATCGGCCACTGCCATGTTGTGATTTGCCTTCGCCTCGGCCTGGGCCGCTGCTAGCTCGGTGGGGTCGGATCCGAAAACGCTCTGCAGGTCTCCCGCAACATTTTCGAGTTCCATGTTGGCAATCGACACGGCTCCCACGTTGCACCCTGCGCGGGTCCACGGAACCCAAGGCGCCGGAGCATTCTTTCCATCCTTGGTGATCATGAAGAAGGTGGGATCCGTCGTGGCATTGACGATATCGGTCCAATACTGAAACGAAGCAGCAAAGCCGTCGAAAAATGCGCTCCCCGGAGGCGTGAACCACCCAAAGGCGTTCGCAATGGGCTGGCCGTGTTTGTCGGGATAGACGCCCGTCAGCGAAGTGATGATGTCGTCCGCCGTGTGTGATTTCAGTGGGGTGTGGTGGTTGGTCATCAGCACCCCATTGTTCGTGATGAAATTCAGCAGGTTGGGCATCTGTTCCAGATCGGACGGAACGTTTGGATTGTCACGGGTGAAGTGAACGTTATCGAATTGAAGATAAATTACGTGCTGGATCTGTCCTCGCGCGGAATTTAGTGCCACAACCATTGGAAGCAGCACTAGCGGCTTCTGCAGCGGGCATCGGTCTGGCTTCCGTCGCGATTGGAAATGTAGCGCCTCCGATCGGCGCAAAAATAAAGGTGGCTGCCACAACGACGGCCAAAGTCTGCCGGAGCCGGGCGGAAAGATGGACGCTCTTGGAACGAAATGGACGCAGAAAAGCATTAGCAAAGCTGCTCGTATTTCGCAAGACAGACCCCTCCTCGAAAAAAGATGCATTTCTTGTAGGCTGTTCCGAGCGGGGCTGGGTTAACCCGATTGGAAAAACAGATTAATAATCCGCGAACAGTCATAAGTCAACCCTAAGTTTTGGGGAACGCCGAAGCCAACAGAGCCGAGGCCTTCGTTATGTTACGAGCGGGTGTCCAGCCAGATTCTCGAGAATCCGGTAGGGCGCTGCATTCGGAGCCACCAGCACTTGCGGAGGAATCAGGAGAGTCTGTTCGATGGCGTACTGGCCGGAGATTACCGCGTGCGCCACGCAATCCGTAAAAACGAGCCATGTGGCGAGAGGTGGAAATTCCAGCCGGAATTTCGGGCAGTCTTCTTGGAATTTCGCATTTTCTTTCAGATAATCGTGAAAGCGCAGCATAAACATGTCGTAAGGAGTCCTGCCCATCCCGCGAAAGCCTAGCTTTTCGCCCCAGGTTTGCACCGTGCGGCTGATGACGGTATCGCCCTCGGCAATTTGTCCTAACCCCGCATCGTTGGCGAACTGGCGTGCGAGCGATTCAAACCCTTCCGTCGTGTTCCAAACGCGCGCGCGCTTGGGGTTGAGATTCGTGAAAACCCGCAAAATTCTGCCGCCACGCGTCGGCCGGCTCGGAAAGGCATCCACATGCAGCAGGTCGTTTCGTTTGTGGATGGGAAGGTCCCGGCCCTCTTCCTCGATTGGGCGAAAACTGGAGAAATCGAGGTTCCATTTCGTCGCGTAGGGCGCCAGGAATTTCGTCAGAAACTCGATCACCTGTGCGCTGTAGTTGCGCATGATCGTGTGGATTCGCTCAATCGTCCGCGCGTCGCCTGAAACGCCGCGGAGGACGTCCTCGGACGGTCGGTAAGACACGTTCTTGTGCAACCGCAACTCAGTCCATTGCTGCGCCAGAAGAAACTCCTGATCCTCAATCGGGAAATGGAAAGGAAGGGACCGAAAAAAAACGATCTGCCCCTTCTCGAGTAGTTCGCAATAACCGCGCGAGCGAGAAGCCACCTGCTCGCGTCCCACCCATCCCCCCGGCAGGCGGTAATCTTCCACCTGAATCCAAGAAGCCTGGGTTCTGTCAGGTCGCTTCGGCTGCACGGGCATCGAAACCCCTAACCGCCGGCCGCGTTCGAGCGCTTGTAACCAGGTGGCAGAAGCGTGGTCGTGAGGTCAACGCCGGAAAGATCGACGCCGTCGAGGTTGGTTTCGCGCAAGATCGTCGTTTGTAGAATTGCGCCTTCGAAATTCGCACCGCCTATTTCGGCTTGGCGAAAATTCGTCGCTCCAAAATTTGCGCGGCGTAGATTCGCATGGCGAAGATCGGCGCGAAAAAGCTCCGCTCCGCCCACCTGTGCCTCAGAAAGGTCCGCTCCACTCAGATTCGCTTCCGTGAGGTCCGCCTTCCGCAAGTCGGCGCGATGCAGTTTCGCTTTGCCGAAATCGACAGACGCCAGCTTTGCGTCGCGAAGATTGGCGCGGGTTAGGTTTGCGCCTTGCAGATTTACATAGGCGAGATTCATCTTGTGCAGGTCCGCGCGAGACAAATCCGCGCCGGCAAGGTCCGCGCGAACACCGGACTCGTCGCCACGCACAAACTTTGCGTGTGCAGCGAGGATGTCTGACAGCCGCTTGCCATTGTGCCGAATTCGGTCCGGAGACCTCAGCCCGCCCGTAATCGCGCTCAGAATGCTCATTTTCGATTTGCCATTGGTCCTTTCGAGACGCACCAATTTTACTAGAACTCAGAACAAATAGGGCAGTGAAGCTCGTTCCACATCGTCCCCGACGCCTCCATCGCGCGTCCTATCACTGTCCAATCTATGATAAGTTCACTTGAATGGACTTGCTCGACAGGCTCAAGAGCAAAGCGCGGGCTTATCCGCAGCGGATCGTCTTGCCGGAAGGCGAAGACGAGCGCGTAATCCGCGCCGCCGTTCAAGTGACGGCCGAGCGCTATGGGCAAATCACGCTCCTGGGCCGCGCGGTCAATATTCGCGCGGCAGCCGATAGGGCGGGCTTACGGCTCGACGGTATACAAATTGTCGATCCGCCATCGAGCCCTCGCGTTAATTCCTATGCAGAAATCTATTTCGAACGCCGGCACGCTCGCGGCCTTACGCACGAAGAAGCTCAAGAATTTGCGCGCAAACCGCTCTATTTCGCTGCGCTGAGTGTAGCGGCGGGCGATGCCGACTCGACCGTTGGCGGCGCTGCGAACTCCACGTCCGACACGGTTCGCGCCGCGCTGCATTCGATCGGGCTTGCCCCGGATGCGCGTCTTATGTCGAGTTTCTTCCTGATGATCGCGCCGGAACGCAATCGCGCAGCCTTCGGCGAAAAAGGCGCCCTGCTTTTTGCCGATTGCGCCGTGGTTCCTGACCCTACGGCGCAGGAGCTCGCGGAAATCGCACTCGCCACAGCCGAAAATGCTCGTGTTTTCCTCGAAACCGAACCACGCGTCGCGCTTCTCTCATTTTCGACCAAAGGTTCTGCTGCGCATGCTCACGTCGAAAGGATCCGCGAGGCGTTGCGCATCGTCAAAGCCCGCCAGCCAGAACTTGCAATCGACGGAGAGCTGCAAGCCGACGCCGCCCTCGTCGCGGCAATAGGCGCAAGTAAGGCGCCCGGCTCGCCCGTCGCTGGCCGCGCGAATGTTTTGATCTTTCCCGATCTCAATTCCGGAAACATCGCCTATAAACTCGTCGAGCGTCTCGCTGGCGCCGAAGCTCTCGGCCCACTTCTCCAGGGTCTGGCTCGCCCCGCGAACGATCTATCGCGCGGTTGTTCCTCTGACGATGTTGCGAAGGTTATCGCCATCACCGCCGTGCAAGCCATTGCGCGCAAGGAAATCGCATCCGTCTCGGGAGACTAATTCTCGTGTCGCTCCGCTTTCGTCGCGCGCCTCTCGTTTCGCTGCGTCGAATCTTCGTGCCCGCCCTCCTCGTCGGTCTGGCTGCCGTTTCCTGGTGTTTCCACGAACCTCGTGCCCTCGCTCAGAATCCGTCCGATCAGCCGGGCGAAGAAGTCGTCGCTAATCTCGCGGCCGGGCGCGTCGTGGTTGCAGTTGTTAAAGACGCCATCTTAATCGCTACTGTCGAAAATCCTTTCGAGGCCCAAACCCACCCACCCGTTCCGGTCCCTCTTTCCGGCGAACGTGCCGGCGTGATTCTGGGCGCAGTCGACTGGTTTTCGCCGTCATCGAATGTCCAAATCGCTCGACTTGACCACGACCTCCCGCGTCTTCACGGCCGCGTGAAACCGCAAGGGCCAAGGCTGCAGGCAGGCGAGGAAGGTAGCGAGGCCACCGACATCGAGTTCGTCGGCGAGGGATTGAACGACCGACTGAACGAAGTGGTGAAAAGTCTTCACGCCAAGATGGATTTGGCGGAAGGCGAACCGCTCGTCGAATTAGTGATTGCCGACTTCATCCCCGGTTACGGCCCCGAAGTGTGGCACGTGGACTATTCGATTGAGCAGTTTCCGCAACGGGGCGATTTTTGGGAGACGCGTATACCTCGTCCACGTTACCTTCAGGACTGGCCCCCGGAAAAAAATCAACCACACACGCTACTCGAATTTGACTATCCACCCAGCCTGACTACACCGACCCTGCTTGAAATGCTGCGTCAAAAGGACCCCCGCCTCGAAAAGCTCTCCAATTCCGATCCCGTGATGGCCTCGGTCGCTTCCATGCTTCTCAAAGGCATCAGCAATAAAGTGGCGACCGCCGACGCAACGCAGTTTCTTCGTGCCGCGCTTAATGCCATCTCTCCGCCAAAGGCCCGCGAAACAGTGGCCACGATTGGTTTTCAAACCGGCTTCGCATGGATATTACAACCTCCCAAGGAACCGAAGCCCTCGCTCCGGCAGAATGAACGCCCGGCAGATGCTCCAACCCTTATCAAGCCGTCCGGAAATTAATTCTGAATTTGCAAGTGTTTACAGGCCGTATTTCCCCGTAAAGATGAGCGCGAGAGCACAACTATTTCTTTTGCTTCAATTGTTCCTGAAGTTTTGCGTTCTTTTCCGCAACACCGCGAACCAGATCTTCCTTGTGCGCTACAAGCCGGCGCGCTATTTCGGCGTCCGCCAGACCTAGAATCTCGGCGGCAAAAATCGCCGCGTTCACTGCTCCCGCCTTGTCGATCGCCATCGTCGCTACTGGAATTCCGCCCGGCATCTGCACGGTCGCGAGCAGCGCGTCGAGCCCGTTGAGTGCGCTCGTCGCGAGCGGCACGCCGATTACAGGTAGCGTCGTATTTGCCGCAATTACGCCAGCAAGATGTGCCGCCGCACCAGCACCGACGATCAGCACTTTCACCCCACGCCCCGCCGCAGAAGTCGCATATTCGTGCGCCCGGGCTGGCGTCCGGTGCGCCGATACCACCTCCATCTCGTAGCCGAATTCCAAATTTCTCGAGCATCTTGCTCGCTTCGCTCATCACCGGCAGGTCTGTATCCGACCCCATCAAAATCCCAACCGTCACGCCCAAAGCGCCGTCGCCAGCCGTCACCCTGAAACCTCCTGTTGTGCAGCTTCCGGAACAACGGCCGAAACCTCGATACGGTCACCACGCCGAATTGTCCCGCCCTCCACCACCCGGCACAACCAGCCACGCTGCCCGCGTAATTCCTCCCGCAGCCCCTGACGGATTTCATCCATTCTCGAGCATGGCTCACATGGCAACGTTATCTCCAGTAAGCTTCCGCCAATACGCAAGTGCTGACCAGGCTTCAAACGCTGAAAATCCAAGCCCCGAGTCGTCACGTTTTCTTTCACGGCGCCGGGTGGAATGCCGAGTTTCTGCAGAGACTCAATGTCCATAAGCGAGACTTGCCGTTTGCTGTTTGGTCGTCCGTGGATACATCCTTTTAGTCCCTTGTCCTGAACGGCCTCCGCCTCCTCGACCTCTTTCATCGGGAACCGGTGCACGAGGCATAAAAAGAGATTCATTACCTCAGGCATTGCGGGCCTCCACAGCTCCTTTCGCCATTGCTAAAGTCGGTAACGCGATATCCTCGCGAAATTGGCGACCATCAAATGCAATGCTACTACATGAGACGTATACAGCCGAACGGCATAAGGATTGGTCCCTTCCTGCGGTCGCTAAGCTCAACACCCGTCCACCACTAGTGTAGTATTTAGAACCCTCGCGACGTACGCCAGCATGAAAGATGGCTACCCCTGAACTAACCTGGCCGCGAGAATCGAGTCCCGAAATTTCCTGGCCTACTTCCGGCTTCTCCGGATAGCCTTTCGAAGCCAGCACAACACAAACGCTCGCCGCAGGTGCCCACGTTGCCCGAATCCCACCAAGGTCGCCCCGCGCAACAGCCATGCAAGCCTGTGCGAAATCGAAGTCCGCCCGCATCATAATCGCCTGCGTCTCCGGGTCTCCAAGCCGGCAATTGAACTCGAGCACTTTCGGCCCCTGCCGCGTGAGCATCAGCCCGAAATACAAGAATCCCCGATATGCCGTGCCATCTTTCTCGAGTCCAGCCAGCGTCGGCCGCACGATTGTTTCGACAATCTTCTTCTCGAGTTCTGCAGGCAAAAGGTCGTCCGTCGAATACGCACCCATCCCGCCAGTATTCGGCCCCTTGTCCCCATCATAGGCGCGTTTGTAATCGCGCGTTGGGGCCATGCGTATGAAATTCTTGCCATCGGTCAAAATGATGAACGACAGCTCCTCGCCCTGAAGCCCTTCCTCCAGCAGCACTCGCCGACCCGCTTCTCCGAATTCCTTGCGCTCCATCACTCGATCGATAAAAGCGGTCGCCTCATCGGGCGACGAAGTCACCAGAACCCCCTTTCCCGCGGCCAATCCATCCGCTTTGATCACCAGCGGCCAATCAACGGAACAAAGGTCCGTGTACACGTCGACAGCCTGTTCGTAAATTCCATACACCGCGGCGGTAGGAATACCGTGCCGCTCCATAAACTTCTTCGCGAAAATCTTGCTGCCTTCGAGCTGGGCAGCCGCCTTTGAAGGCCCCAATAAGGTAAGTCCGCGCGCGGCAAATTCGTCGGCGATGCCGCCAACCAACGGAATCTCAGGACCAACAATCGTCAAATCGGCGCCGAGCTTCGCAGCAAGGTCGGACGCAGCTCGCACATCGCTTAAATCGAGCGGAAAGCATTCCGCATCGCTCGCGATCCCGCCGTTGCCCGGCGCACACCAGATTTTTTCCACGCTCGGCGATTGCGCAAGCTTCCACACCAGCGCATGCTCGCGTCCGCCACCACCGATGACAAGAATTTTCATTCAGCTCTTCGAAAATGATCCGGAAATTTCCGAACCAGAACCATACGGCGTTCGCTCCATCAGTGTCAACACGCAGTCCCAATTCATTCGCGGCGGCCGCCAAAATTTTCCAACTGCGTCGCGTCTCTGTTTTCGAGGCGATGTACAATCATTTGCTGGCACCTGCACTGAACGATCGATACAGCGACAGAACTCGATCGATGCCGAACGGAAGTAAGGTGGTTTAACCTTGCATTGGGATTTTGCCCTCATCCTTGGCGTCCTCGCCTTCGTGGTCCCCGTCCTCGGGCGGCGGCGCGTTCGCGCTTTGCTCGAGCTTCACGACACAACGAAACTCGATCGTCTTTCGATTTACGCATCGACAATTGCCTTCCAATGGCTTGCCGCTGCCTTGATATTCTGGCGAACGATTCGCCACGGAATTGTCCCCGCGCAGCTCGGCGTTACCCTCGCTCACGGCTATCTCATTACTACTATATCTATAGTATTAAGTACTCTGTTCTTCCTGAACCAGGCTGCTAGCGTTCGCAGAATTAAGTCGGATTCAAGCGCGTTTCAGTCAGAGACTGTTCAGCTGGCTCTCAAAGTGTTTCCCCGAGATAACATTGAGCGCCTCGCGTTCGCAGCGCTGGTTATCACCGTAGCAGTCTGCGAGGAATTCATATATCGGGGCTTCGCCCAGTATGTCTTTCAAGATTGGTCCCGGTTTTTGCTCGTCGGCATTCTCGGATCGGCTCTGCTGTTTTCGTTCGCGCACCTCTATCAGGGCAAACGAGGCTTGATCTCGACTTTTGCGATCGGTCTGCTCTTTTCAGGAGTTCGCGCTTGGAGCGGCAGTCTCGTGCCGACGATGGTTGCGCATTTCGTCGCAGACTTATCGATTGGCCTGTTAGCTCCTCGTAACATGCAAGAGGCGTTGCGACAGCGGCCGAATCCCCGACAGCAAGAGGGGACGGCACAGATCACCACAACTCGTTGATGTTGTCGCTAACCAACGCGCAGATCATCGAAGCCCTCAAACCTTATGGCGTAGATCCCGCCACCGATCTGACGGCCAAGATAAAAACCTACATTGAATTGCTGCTGAAGTGGAATAAGAGTGTTTCGCTGACTACCGTAACGAGAGTGGACGAGATTCTGCGATTCCATTTCGGCGAAAGTCTGTTTGCCCTTCCTATGCTCCCTGTGGAAAAAAGTCGGCTCGCCGACGTTGGATCCGGTGCCGGCTTTCCCGGCATTCCTCTCGCGATGGTCAGACCTTCCTTCGAGGTCACGCTAATCGAGCCCAACACAAAGAAATATGCTTTTCTCAACGAGGTGATTCGCCTGGTCGACCTCGATAACGTCACAGCAGTCCGCGGTAGAACCTCCGATCTTCGGTCTTCTAGTCAGCGATTTGAAGCCGTCACCGCTCGAGCCGTGGGTCAATTCGATGAGATTATTGGTTGGGCCAGACATAGGATTACCCCTGGCGGTAAACTGCTGCTCTGGCTAGGCGACGAAGATTCGAAGAAGGTCTCCGGCGATGCCCGCTTTGAGTGGGCCATGCCGAGTCGAATTCCGCAGACGGATCGGCGAGTCATCCTCGTGGGCAGCCCCAAGGAAGTGATTTCGTCCTAAAACTTGTTCCACGTGGAACAATTGCGCACTCCACCGCCACTTTCGCATTTGTTTCACGTGAAACATATTGCATCCGAAAACGACTTTCTGTAAATTCCAGCTTCGACATTTCCGGGAGCCCAGTTTGGCGCGCATAATCGCGGTCTCAAATCAGAAAGGCGGAGTAGGAAAGACCACCACAACCGTGAATCTGGGAGCCTCTCTCGCCGTCGCCGAGAAGCGCACCCTGGTTATCGACTGCGATCCCCAAGGCAACACAACCAGCGCCTTGGGATTCCCTAAAGATCCCGCAAGGCGCACCCTTTATCAACCGCTTATTCTGAACGAGCCGCTCGAGCGCATTATTCTTCACACACAGGTGGAATTTCTCGATATCGTCCCTTCCGACAAGAATCTCGCAGGCGCTGCAGTAGAACTCGTAACAGCCGATGAGCGTGAATTCCGGCTAAAATCAGTCCTAAAGCAGGTTCAGGACAAATACGAATTCATCCTCATTGATTCTCCTCCCGCGCTTGATCTCCTAACCCTCAACGCACTGGCCGCCGCGGATTCCGTCCTAGTGCCTATTCAGTGCGAATACCTGGCTCTCGAGGGTGTCTCGGAACTCCTGGACACGCTCATGCGCCTCCGTCGGACCATCAACCCGGCGCTCGCGATCGAAGGTATCTTGCTGACCATGTATGACGACCGTACCACGCTTTCAAAGCAGGTGGCGGCCGACTTGAGGAGCTTCTTCGGCTCTCAGGTCTTCGAGTCCGTCATTCCAAGGAATGTTCGCCTCGCAGAAGCTCCTAGCCATGGAAAGCCCGTCATATTCTACGACATACATAGTAAAGGTGCAGAAAGCTATATTCAACTAGCTAGGGAGGTTATCGCGAATGCCGAGAAACGCTCTGGGCAGGGGACTGGGCGCATTAATTCGGGAGCCGGAGCCGCCACAGCCACAGCCGCCACTGCAGCAGCAGCCGCAGGTGCCGGCGTCAGCACCGGCGGCATCGGGAGCAGCAGCGGCGACAGCCCCAGCCCTGTCGCACCCACCCACGACACAAGCGTCGGGGAGCCTACTGGCGGCGACCCCGGCGAGTCCGCAGAGTGACGGGCTCTTTCACGTCGACATAGACCTGATCGACCCGAGCCCGTACCAACCGCGAACGCGCTTCCGAGAAGAAGCTCTCGAAGAACTGGCGCGCTCGATCATTTCGAGCGGAATCGTCCAGCCGCTCGTCGTTCGCAGAATTAACAATCGCTACCAATTGATTGCAGGCGAGCGCCGCTGGCGCGCCGCGCAACGTGCTGCAATCCAGCGCGTGCCCGTCGTAGTGCGCGATGTGCCCGAAGAAATGGCGCTGGAGATGACCCTTGTTGAGAACCTCCAACGCGAAGATCTCAATCCGATCGAGCAGGCCCGCGCATTCCAGCGCCTCACAGAAGAATTCAACCTCACGCAAGAGAAAGTCGCCGAGCGCACTGGAAAAGATCGCGCCACCATCGCAAATTCGGTGCGCTTACTAAAACTAGATCAGCCTATACAGAACCTCTTGGAGGAAGGACTTCTCACCGCAGGCCACGGCCGCGCTCTACTCGCCATCGCCGATACGCAGGAGCGCCTCGAACTCTCGCGCCGAATCGCTCGCGGCGGAATGACGGTTCGCCAGGTGGAGCGCCTGGCCGGTCGCCTCGCAAAGCCCAAAACTGAGCGCGCCCCCGTCCAGCAGGATGCAAACGTCAAGGCAGCCATTGACGAGTTGCAGCGTCTCTACGGCACAAAAGTTTCCATTTCTCCGAGCGTGGCAGGTCACCCCGGGAAGCTGATCTTTGAATACTATAACGATAGTGATTTGGTCCGCCTGTATGATCAGTTCATCGGAAAATAACACACTACATATATAGGATACGCGCGTGGCTCTTTCTTGGTTTGACAGGAAATCTCAAGACTCCGGCGAATGGACTGGCTTCCTTGAAAAAGGTGTTCGCTTCGAGGGCAAGCTGGAGGTGCCTGGAACATTTCGCCTTGACGCTGCCATCAAGGGGACACTGATATCCGCCGGAACCCTCATCCTCGGCGAGCACTCGTCAATGGAGGGCACAATAGACGGGAATGCTGTCACCATCGGCGGCCGCTTCGATGGAATCATCAATGCCAAGGGGAAAGTCGAAATCCAAACCGGCGCGATTGTTATAGCTGAGATCCACACGCCCTGCCTGATCATCGAACCCGGAGCCGTTTTCGACGGACGCTGCCACATGCTCGCAGCGACTCAAGCCAAGACCGAATCGCCAAAAACCATCACCATCCCCATACGTTCTGCCGCAGCACAAGCCTAAGTACAGGCAGAGCGCGCCGCCTAGATCTAAACTGAAGGTTCAGCTCAGCACCGCCGCGCCCCAGGCGCTATAATCAAAGTGCGAATTCCGGAGGCAGAATTGACGGAAGCAGTTCGATTGACCACCACAGCGAAAGCCGCTGGCTGCGCGGCCAAACTCAGCCCCAGCATCCTCGATGCCGTGCTTAAGCGCCTTCCCCCGCAAACCGATCCAAATGTAATCGTCGGCTTCGAAACGAGCGACGACGCAGCCGTATACCGCCTCACGGACGACCTCGCCATCGTCCAAACCGTAGATTTTTTCACGCCCATCGTGGACGACCCCGCTCTGTTCGGCCAGGTAACCGCGGCAAATGCTCTCAGCGACATCTACGCAATGGGCGGCCGGCCAATCTCGGCGCTGACGATCGTTGCGTTTCCCACCGCCAGCCCACCCGAAATTCTCGAGGAGATTCTGCGCGGCGGCCTTTCGAAAATGATGGAGGCTAAATGCACGGTCGTCGGCGGCCATTCGATCCGCGACGACGAATTAAAGTTCGGCTATGCCGTCACGGGTGTAATTAATCCGAATCACATCTGGAAGAACGTTGGCGCAAAGCCCGGTGACGTTCTCCTCTTCACCAAGGCCATCGGGACAGGAGTTATCTCCACGGCTCTGAAACAAGGGAAAGCGGAGCCATCTTGGATCGCAGCGTCCACAGCATCAATGACCCGCCTGAACCGCGAAGCCGCCGAGGCGCTACACGAAATCGACGACGCGGCAAAATCCGAAAAGCCCATTCACGCCGTAACGGACGTCACCGGCTTTGGTGTCCTCGGCCACGCGCGCGAAATGGCCATCGGCAGCGGCGTATCCCTGAAAATTGACCATGAACGCATCGAGTACCTGCCGGGTGCGATCGAAGCAGCTCGCGCCGGCTTTTTCTCCGGAGGCATGAAGAATAATCGCGAATTCGTGGAAAGCTGCGTCGAGTTTGCCGATAGCGTCGCCGACGAATTTCGCGCGTTGCTCTTCGATCCGCAAACGTCCGGCGGCTTGCTTGTCGCGCTGGCGCCCGCCGCCGCAAATTCCGCGCGCGCAGCAATGGAACGGCGAGGCATTCCCGCTCGAATCATCGGCGAAGTGGTTCCCAAGCGCCACCCGCTCATCGAGATTTTTTGAACCTTCGCCCAATCGTGTACAATTTCTCCTCTTCCACTCGTAAATGGATCCGGTAACCCACGGCATCACCGGCGCTCTTCTTGGTAAGGGTTATTTCTCCGACCGCAACGGCCGCGTCGCGATTTTCGCCGCAACGCTCGGCGCCGTTTTCCCGGATATCGACACGGTCGCCGACGCAATCTCCCGCGACCCGCTCGCAATCATCAAATATCATCGCGGCATCACGCATTCCTTCGTCGGCCTTCCGTTTTTCGCGGCAATCCTCGCCTGGCTCACGCGCTGGGCCGCGCGCCGCTTGAAAATCGACGCACCTTCGTTCGGCGTGCTCACGTTAATTTACGGTGTCGGCATCGCAAGCCACATTCTTCTCGACGGTATGACCTCATTCGGCACGCGAATGCTCACGCCCATCTCCCAACAGCGAGTCGCCTGGGATCTGCTTTTCATCATCGACCTCGCGTTCACGTCAATCGTGCTCTTGCCTCAAATGATCGCCTGGATTTATAGCGATCGCGCCGAAAGCCGCGTTCGCACCGTGAAGATGTGGATACTTTCCACGCTGGCCGCTATCGCCAGTTGGGTTCTGGCAAGCGGAGTGGGTTACCCCTTCCACGTTTGGGTCCTTGTCCTCGCGATACTGATTATCGGCGCGTTGTTCTTTCTGCCTGCGCTTGGCGATTGGGGCTTTCGCCTGAAGCGTTCAGCGTGGTGCCGCGGCGGAATCTACGCGGTGTTTGTTTACATTGCTCTCTGCTGGACTGCCCATCATCTTGTGATGGCGCAGGTGAAATCCTTCGCAGCCGAAAATCACATCGAAGTCGAGCGTATGGGCGCGCTCCCTCTTCCGCCCTCATGGCTCAGCTGGGGGGGCGTGATTCGCTCGACCAACGGCGTCTACCAATCGCGTTTCGATCTCCGCCATCTTCATCCCCAACCATTCACATTCACCGCCGATTCGCCGCCCGACCAATACATGAATGAGGCATTGCAACTTCCTGAAGTAAAAACGTACTGGGGCTTCGCGCGCTTTCCAGTGATTCGTAGCTCCACGGAGGAAGGCCTGCACATCGTCGAGTTCGGCGAAAATCGCTTCGTGAATCCCAAGCGCCGTAGGCCGCAGCCTTTCACCTACGTCGTCGTATTTGATTCCGGTGGTAAAGTGGTGGAAGAAGGCTGGGAACAGAACGGAATGTTCATGGAAAATTTAACGCGCATTCCACATCATGCGGTCGCGCCGTGAAGGTTTTGATCTTCAGCGATATCCACGGCGATACCGGCGCGCTCGAAAAGCTGATCGCACAACCTGCGGACGTCTACATCGCGGCCGGCGATCTTTCCACATTCGGCAAAGGTCTCGACCGCTGCGGCGAAATCATGAAACCGCTCGGCGAAAAAGTGTGGGTCCTGCCGGGAAATCACGAAAGCCACGACGACACGCGCGCCTTTTGCCAGCGCTTCGGTTTCTTCGACTTTCATCGTCAGATCCGCGCGCTAAAATCCGAACGCGGCACCACGCAATGGGCTGGCCTCGGCTACAGCAACATCACGCCCTTCAACACGCCGGGAGAATATACAGAAGACGAAATCGCGAAAGCGCTAGCGGCATTCGATCACCTGAAGCCGCTCTATCTCGTCGTCCACTTTCCGCCTCAAGGCACGCGCCTCGACGAATTCGCCGCCGGAAAACACGCAGGCAGCCCCACGCTGCGCGAATGGGTCGATCGCGTCCAGCCGCTCTACCTTTTCTGCGGCCACATCCACGAATGCGCCGGCCGCAGCGATCGCCTCGGCTCAACGCAAGCTTTCAACGTAGGGAAAAAGGGCTACACCCTCGAAGTCTGATGTTCCCGCGCCACTGGAAATTTGTCATTCCGAGCAGAGGCCAGCTCTTCTGCTTTTTTCGTCCCGCTCTTGCGGGACGAGCCGGCCGGAGTCGAGGAATCTCTCTGCGCGTGGCGTCATCGAAAAGTATCAGACACACAGGCGTAACTCGGCAGGCGCATTACGAGCCACAAGTGACAGATTACGAGCTATCTCTTGTTCGTATTATTCGCAGGATAAATCACAAGCTGCCGATGATCCCCGGAGCCTTCACTCATCGTCCGCACTCCAGCCGCGCCATTCAATTCCAAGTGAATCAGCCGCCGGTCACGCGACGACATCGGATTGAATCGGAACGGTTGCCCCGTCTCGCGCACGCGCTGCGCCGCCACCCGCGCCGACAATTTCAATTCTTCGAGCCGCGTCGTTCGATAATCCCCGCAATCGAAGCGCACGTGATCGTGCAGCCGCGGATCGAGCCGCAGCCAGCGATGCCCCACATGCTCGAGCGCCAGCAGCAGCTCGGCGTTGTGTTCAAGCAGCAACGCTTCATCCGCGCCGCGAAACGCCACCACCACGTCCCCAGGCTGCGAACCGCCGTCACCCTGCGCGCCCGCGCCGCCCGAGGAAATCTCGTATTCCAGTTCCAGCCCCATCCCGCGCACGCACACATCGAGATAACGTTTTAACTCTTCCACCGCGCGCGCCCGGTCAAAATGCGCTTCCTCGCGCGGCTTCTCTTTCATCGGAGGCCGTTTCCCGGCCGGACTGCGCCCTCGCTCTTCGTTCATTCGTTTTTCTTCTTGAATTTGCTTCTCGACGGCAGCGGCTCCGTGCGATTCAGATAGTACTGCTGCGCCATGCCGACAAGGTTGCTGGTAAACATATACAGATTCAGCCCGCTCGACAACCGGAAGAAAATCACGCCCATAAAAAGCGGCATGTACTGCATCATTTTCTGCTGCGAAGGATCGGTCGTCGTCTGCGGCGTCATCTTCGTCGTCAGATACATCGTGATCGTCATCGCAATCGGCAGAATGTAATAGGGATCCTTCGCGGAAAGATCGTGAATCCAGCCAATCCACGGCGCGTGCCGCAATTCAATCGCGCCATTCAGCACGCGCCACAGCGCCCACCAGATCGGCATCTGGAAAAGCATCGGAATGCAGCTTCCCATCGGATTGATGCCCTCGCGCGAATACACCGCCATCACTTCTTCGTTCATCTTTTTCTTGCGCGGGTCGCTCATCGAATATTTCTTGTAGCGGTCCTGAATCTGGCGGACTTCCGGCGCCACCTTCTGCATTTTCTGCATCGAGCGCCAGCTCTTCATCTTCAACGGAAATATCGCCATATTGATGATGAGCGTCAAAATTACGATCGCCCATCCGTAGTTCGGAACAAATCGATAAATCCATTTCAGAATCTCGAAAATCGGCTTGGCGATGATTCCGGTCCATCCAAACTGCACCAGCTCCTCGAGCGGCGGCTGCACTTTGCTCAGCAGCGTCAAATCCTTCGGTCCCACGAACACGCGCGCCTTCAACGGCGCCGGTTCCGTCGTTCCCGCCGCCATTTCCGCTTCGGGCTCGGCCACAGTTTTTCCGTCGGCCTGCACGTCGTGCGTTTGCATCCAGTGCCACAGCGAAAGGTTGGTTCCGTCCGGAAGGAAAGCGGCGGTGAAGAACTGATCCTCGATGCCCAGATATTCCAGCGGCCCGCTTTGCACTGCGGCCTCTGACTGGTTCCCCGACACGCCAAGCTTCTTGTACTGCAGCAGATTCAGCTTGTTGTTCTGCTTGTAGAAAACGTTCACGAGCTGCGCCGCGTTGTAAACCTCTTTGTCGCCGAAGCCGCCGCGCCACGCGAGCGCCACGGAAACGGGTTTGCCATCCACCGTCACCGCGCACTCCACCGTCAACTCATAATCCGGCGTGAACGAAAGCTTCTTCAGCACGTCCACGTGGCCGTCGCTCCAGTGGAACGTCACCTCGGTCGGCGCCTGCAAATCCGCGCTCGCTCCCGTCACAGGCGGCGTCACCTCATACAGCGCTGCATTCACCTGCGCTTCCAGTTGCTTGTCCGAAAGAACCAGCGAGAAAGGCCAGCCCAGTTGCTTCGACGCGTCCGCATTCACAAGATCAAGCGGCCGCGGCGGCTTCTGATCCGTCAAATATTTCTTGAGCTTCCAACTCCGCACCACGCCGCCGCGATTTGAAAACTCCACGCGGTAAAGCGGACTTTCCACCACAATGGTTTTTTCTTCCGCCGCTTGAATCGCAGCGGCCGACGCAGGCTTTTTCTCGGCAGCCGCCGCGGAATCTCGAAGGATCGTCGCCGCAGGTTGTCCCGACGGAGCGGGGCTCGTACCACCTTGTGAAATCGCCGATCCTGTTGGCGCGGGAGCCGGAGCAGGCGGCTTGAAAAAATGTCCCCACGTAAAAAGAATCAGAAGCGCGAGCAAAATAAAAACGACCGCGCGAATCTGATCATTCATTTCCGTCACTGCGCAAACTCCTGCCCGCCCTGACCGCCGCGCGCGAAGGGCTTACACTGAATGCCGCTTGCGACGGGTTTGCCCTCACCAGCTCCCGCGAACGGCCTGCCTTCAGCGGTTTCCATAAATGGCCTGCTCTGATCTTTGTAGGTCGCGGCTTCAGCCGCGACATCCTCGGCCGGAACGCGATGGGGCTTTAGCCCCTGAAGCTCCTCTTGCTCAAAGGCGCCCTCAACATCCGGCACAGGATCAAATCCGCCCTTCGTAAACGGCCGGCAGCGCAACAATCGTTTCACAGCCAGCACACTTCCACGCCAAGCCCCATGCCGCGCAATCGCTTCATATCCATATCTCGAACACGAGGGATAAAACTTGCAGGCACCACCAAAAAACGGCGAAAGAAAAACCTGATAAATGCGGACAACAGCAGCAAAATCCATTTCCCAGCCGAACGCAGGGTCTCCCGAAGAGAATCGTGCCTCAAGTTGCCGCCGTCGCGCTTCGGCAGTAGCTTCAGCAATTCGCTCGTCACCGCCGCAAACTCCGCCGTAGCCACTGACGTGCGCGGATGAATCACTATGTCCCATCCTGGAGAAATCTCCTGTCGGTGCAGTCGTACGATTTCGCGGATTCGCCGGCGGATGCGGTTGCGTTTTACCGCGCTCCCCAGCGCTTTCTTGATGCTCCATCCGAACCGGCTTTCATCGAGGCCATTGGCGCGAAGAAAAACGGCAAATTCTCGGCTCGTCCGGCGGCGGCCTTCGCGATACACCGCGTCATACTCCGACCGGCGCACCAGGCGAGCGGTGCGGGGAAAATCATGCCGCGGTGTGTCAGACGCGCGTAAGACTGTGGCGCCCCTTCTTGCGGCGTGTCGCAAGTACCTTCCGTCCACCCTGGCTCTTCATTCGAGCGCGAAATCCATGCTTCTTATGGCGGCGCCGCACGTGCGGCTGAAAAGTGCGTTTCGGCAACGATCCCTCTCCTCTGCTTTTCGCTCAATCTCTATATGTACTACGTCCCGCGCGCCCGGCGAGTTTCGCCCAGCAAATTCCGTTCTCTCACTAGAACGAATCGCGCACCCAAACGAAACAATGAGTCTAGACGACCCCCGCACATCGGTCAAGGAACGTCGGCGGGCGCGATCGAAGCCGCAGGCATTTTCCTCCGCGTCAGAGTATATTCGTCGTAATATTCGTCGCAAGATTGCCAATCATCCTCGGGAGACAACCTTGTTGCATTTACCGCGGCTCTTGCTCGCGCTTCTGCTCGTTCTTCCCGCATCTTCAGCAGCACAAGAGGCCCACAACCACGCCGCGCCCGAAAAACTTGGCGTCGTCTCCTTTCCAATCTCCTGTCGTCCTGAAGTTCAGCAACAGTTCGACCGAGGTGTCGCCCTGCTTCACTCCTTTGCCTATGCAGACGCCCGCAACGCATTTCAAGGCCGTGGCCGAACAGGACGAACGCTGCGCCATGGCGCATTGGGGAATCGCCATGACGTATTTTCGCCAGCTTTGGGATCCGCCCATCCTGCCCGAGACAGTTTCGAGCGCGCAAAAGGAAATCGAGCGAGCCCAGCAGCTCGGTACGAAGCTCCGAGCGTGAACGCAGCTTCATGAAAGCTCTTGCCGAGCTATATCAGAATGCTGACTCCGTTCCGTATACGACGCGCGCGTTGAACTACGAACGTGCGATGAGCGCTCTCGTTTCCCAAAACAGTGCGGACGTGGAAGCAAAGGTGTTTTACGCGCTCGCGCTCCTGGCCAACGCGTCTCCCACCGACAAAACGCATTCGAAGCAGAAGCAAGCGGCCAGCCTGCTTGAACCCCTCTATCGCTCCCACCCTCAGCATCCGGGGATCCCTCACTACCTGATCCATGCCTACGACAATGCGGAACTCGCGCCAAAAGGCCTCCAGGCGGCAAAGGCATATGCCCAGATTGCGCCCTCAGCCCCGCACGCATTGCACATGCCCTCGCATATATTCACCAGGCTCGGTCTATGGGACGACTCCATCGCTTCCAACTTAGCGGCGATGAAAGCGGCGCAAGAGCAGGGCGATTCGGGAGAAGAGCTTCACGCCATGGATTATCTTGTCTACGCCTACCTGCAAAGCGGCCGCGATTCGGAAGCGGACCGGTTGGTTCAGCAACTGCAAGGCATGTCCGGCCTGGACGTAGCTGATTTCAAGATCGGATATGCATACACAGTGATGCCGATTCGTCTCGCCGTCGAAAGGAGCGACTGGGCAGGCGCTGCAAAGATCGGTTCTCCCGAGGAAGTCCCGCCCCATGTTGCGGCGATTGCAGTCTGGGCTAGGGGGATGGGTCTAAGCCGCACCGGACGCGTCGCAGACGCTCAAACGGAAGCGGATCGGCTGCGGCAGATCGAAACCCAGCTTCGTGCCTCTGGCAACCAATCTAACAATCGATCGACCTATCAATCCACCAATGATTATTGGGCTGCTCAGGTCCACATTTTGCTCCGCGAAGTCATGGCGTGGTCCGCCGAAGCCAGCGGCAACCACCAGGAAGCCGTGAACTTGCTCCGTGAGGCAGCCGATCAGGAGGACGGCATCGAAAAGCTTCCCGTTACCCCTGGACCGATTCTTCCCGCCCGCGAACAGCTCGGCTACTTGCTCCTGCAACAAAATCAGCCGGAGCTGGCTGCCACAGAATTTCAGACGGCTCTCGCAAATGCGCCCGGCCGCCGCGGCGCATTGCAAGGCGCGGCACACGCTGCCGAACGCGCTGGCGACAAATAGAATCTTTATTGCAACTCAAAAGGTTGTTTTCCGACTCCCCTCCGCTCAGACCCACCACCGCATCTGCAATTACGGGTATAATCCGCGGGATTTCCAAGCCGCCTCTTGCGGCCCAAAGCGAACTTCTCTTTTTACGATTTCATTCAGGAGAAGACAATGACCCACGACAACGAACAAGGCACAGAAAGCCAGCCTCAACCACACCATCACTCCTGCGGCAATCTCTTCGGATGCGGCGACGAAAAAGGCACAGGCATATTCCGCGAAGACATCAAAGATTCCGCCTTCACGAATCGCGCCGCCGATCGTCTTCTCCACATGGACGAGATCAACCAGTCGCAGTTCGATGGCTGTCTCACTGCACGCGGCCGTTCGCGCCGCAAACTGCTCCGCGCAAGCAGTTTCATGGGCGCGCTCGCAGCCATCGGACCGTGGTTCACGAAGCTTGCATACGCGGCAGATTCGACAGAAGCGAATGCCTCCAATTCCGGCATCTCTGCCGCCACGCAGAAAAAAGAAGAAGAAGGCCACGTCCACATCGTCGAGTCCAACGATCAAACCGTCCGCTTGGGAGTCTTTGACACCACCCTCCCGCCCATCCTCAAGATCGATTCCGGCGACTCCATCAGCTTTCCCAACACGTGGTCCCATTTCCTAAACAAGATGCAGCCCGGAGTCCCCGTTGAAACATTGGCGAAGCTCCGCGTCAGCAATCCCGGAAGAGGTCCGCACTCGATCATCGGTCCCGTCTATGTCAACAATGCGGAACCCGGCGATGTCCTCGAAGTCCGCTACAAACGGATTCTTCCCTTCAACTGGGGCGCGGTTTTCAATAATCCCGGCTCCCTCGGAACCGGTTTGCTTCCGCAGGATTTCCCCGAAGGCCAGGTGAAGTATCTCGATCTCGATCTTCCGAAAATGACGGGGGAGTTTGCCAAGGACATTCACGTTCCCCTCAAGCCGTTCCAGGGCACTCTCGGCGTAGCCCCGCCCGACGGCTACTTTCCTCCTCTAAGTCCCGGTGTCACCACTTCCGTCCCGCCGGGCCCCCACGCCGGCAACACGGACCTGAGCGAAATGGCCGAAGGCTCCACGATGTTCATTCCGGTCTGGAAACCGGGCGCCCTGATTTTTACAGGTGACTCCCATGCCGCGCAGGGCGATGGCGAAATCAATCTCAGCGCTCTCGAGACGCGCATGCAGGAATTGCGCATCCAGGTAATTCTCCACAAACAGAAGAATTTCGCGTGGCCCATCGCCGAAACTCCCACGCACTGGATCATCCTCGGATTGGACAAAGATCTGAACGCGGCTATGACCCTGGCGGCGCGCAACGCCATTAATTTCCTTGCCGCTCGCACCAGCCTCTCAAAGCTCGACGCTTACGCTCTGTGCAGTATCGCGGTCAGCTTTCGCGTAACTCAAGTCGTGGACATCGTGCGCGGGGTTCACGCGATGGTCCCAAAAAGTCTTTTCGCGCCCGATCTCCGTAAGCAAATTGCCGTCGTTTAACGTCGTCTCATCGTAACGGACGCCGCGTTCGATTCACCCTGCCGCTCAGGCTACTTAAACGTGAGCACGAGAAACCGCGAAACCTCCGCCCCCGCATTCGCCAGCGACGCCGCTGCCCCTGCCGGCAGCCAAAACGCATCGCCCGTATGCAGCGTTTTATCGCCTAGCCCGGGAATCGTAATCGTCAGCTCCGACTTATCCAGCACGAGATAGAGCCGCGGCGATTTCTCAGCTCCCTCTGTCCGCTTCTGCTGCGCGGAAAGCGATCCGGACTGGACGAGCATCTCGTCCGTCTCGAAGATCATCACGTTCGCGTCGGTGGACGCCGTCTGACTGCATCCCCCATCGGGCGCATCCGCCACCACTTTCACGCACAGGTTGCGCACCGCGCCCTGCGGCTTCAGCAGCTCCACCGTGAAATTCTGGAACGGCGGGCCGGCGTCAGTCCGCACGATGTGCGAAAATCCGCCTTTCGAATAGCCCACCTGAGCATCTTTCAACGCTGCATGCGCTTCGGGTTTGCCGGTCACCGCGTTTATGAAATCTCCCGGTCCCAGGGCCACCGAAACGTACGGCAAATCGTGCGCGTGTGAAAGAGTCGCCTCGTGCCCGGCAAGCTCGAAGTGCAGCACACGCACGTACGCATTTTCGAGTACCAAATGATGATGCGGCTCGTCCTTCGCCGCCACCGGATTCGCCGCCGGCGCTTGCCCCCTCGCCGCCAGCGCCACGCTCAGCACCGCCACTCCCGCCCAGATCGCTTTCATCATCCCTCCTTCACCGCAGCCGCAACCTACTCCGCGTGCCGGCCCGTGTCAACGAAGACAAACCGAAGAATCTTTCCGACCCGATTCTGCGTCATAATGGGCATATGCCTAACCCGAGCATCACCAAGCGCGAGATTCTTTCTGCCTGGGGAAATATTCTCACCGGCAAAGTCCCCATGCTCTCCATCGAAATCACTCGCGAATGTCCGCTCACCTGTCCCGGCTGTTATGCCTATGGCGATTCGCATCTCGGCGGCGAAACCACTCTTCGACAGCTCAACGATCTCCGCGGCGACGCTCTCGTCAACGGCGTCGTCGATCTCGTCCGCAAACACAAGCCGATTCACGTTTCGCTTGTCGGCGGCGAGCCGCTCGTTCGTCACAAGGAACTCAGTCGCATTCTCCCAATTCTCAGCGGCATGAATATTTTTACGCTCGTCGTCACCAGCGCCGTGATTCCCATCCCTGTCGAATGGATGAAGCTTCCGCGCGTCCGCGTCGCCGTCTCGATTGACGGCCTTCCCGAACACCACGACGTCCGCCGTCAGCCCGCCACCTACGAACGCATCCTGAAAAATATCGAAGGCCGCGAAATCAACGTTCACTGGGTCATCACTCGTCCGATGTTCGAGCGCCCCGGCTATCTCGAAGAATATGTCGCGTTCTGGAGCGCCCGCCCCGAAGTGAATCGCGTTTGGGTCAGCGTCTACACGCCGCAAATCGGAGAAGAAAGCGCGGAGAAGCTCTTGCCGGAACATCGCGAAATCCTCGCGCGCGAGCTGCCCGTCATGTACAAAAAGTTTCCCAAATTCCTGTTCACCAAAGGCATGGGCGAAGCTCTCCTCCGCCCACCAGAAAATCCCGACGATTGCCTCTTCGCAAAAATGTCCGCCAACTATTCCGCCGACCTCAAAAGCCGCGTCGAACCCTGCGTCTTCGGCGGCACGCCCGACTGCTCCCAGTGCGGCTGCACGATCAGCAGCGCCCTGCACTGGATCAAAACCGAAAAGGTGGTAGGCCCATTCAAAGTTGGCCACTTCGTCTCCGGCTCAATCAACACAGGCCTCTTCGTCAACAAACTCCGAGCCAAGTCAATCCATCCATCCCGCTGGCGCCCAGGAAACCCAACGCCAAAACCGGAGCCAGGCCTAATCCAAATCCAACCATAGTCCCAGCCGATAGCCACGACGACGAATTTTTCGTCGTGGGCCTTTCGGCCAAGCTCTTCAGTAGCACAGGCATTCCTGCCTGTGCCCCAAGTAGAAACACACCGCGCATCCAAATGTTCGGCAAGCCCACGACATCGGATTGGCACTGCTCAACCGCAAAACCTTGGCATTACCGCGACAACCGAGGAAGGCAAATCAAATCACAGAAGGAAAAACCACCACCGACACCCACCCGCCAGTCTATGAGGCCAGGACCTCACGGGCCGGCAGTTCTAGTGGCGAGGCTCGCGAGGAGCAATGCCCAACGAGCGCAGCGCCTGCTCGTCAAGCTCGCGCGCGTGTTCCCACATCCCCACAATCGCCCCGATCACGCGCCGCATCTCTTCCTCGCAAAGCCGCAACACTTTGCGCACCATGCGCGCATCCTACTCCACCCCACTCACCCGCGCATTAATTTTCTGAACAAGTTGTCGTATACAAAACGCTTCATCGTCCGCAACGCGCCTTCCCGGTCCTCACCCACAAAAATCCCTGCGCCTTCTACCCACTTGCATCATTCCTTTATCGTGCTAGCCTAATGATGGCTATGAATCGAATTGCAAATTCGGACGGGCCGAGCGGCCCGGGTCGAGAAGAGGGTCTAGAAGGAAGCGGGTCTAGAAGAATGACTCGCAACGGAGCATTCCTCAGCGGCTCTGGCAACTCCGCCGAGCACAGGCAGCGCAGCATCACTCGGTCGCCGAAAACGGCGCCCCGGCAGATTCTAATACACGGTAGCGCGATTAAATCTTCGCGTATCCCTTTCCAAATCAATTACTTGCCAATTTCTAATCGGCGGCAAACAGCCTCCTTTAGCCGCGCACCTCGCGCCCAGAAAAGAGAATCGAATGAGTCTCAGTCAGCTCGATAAAGCAATCAAGTTCCGCACACTTCACGGTCTCACGGCTCAAGTCGGCCAACCGAGCAGCTCGCTCGGCCCCACAAGACTCGGCGCCTTCATCATCCCGAATCCATGGGACACCGGCTCCGCGCGCATGCTCGCCGGTCTCGGTTTCGAAGCTCTCGCCACCACAAGCGCCGGTTTCGCCTTCACCCTCGGTCGCAGCGATGGCGAAGTAAAACGCGAAGAAGCCCTCGCGCACAGCGCCGCGATCGCCGCAGCCACCGATCTTCCGGTCAGCGCCGATCTCGAAAATACCTTCGGTCACGTCCCGCGATTCGTCGCGCAGACGATTCGCCTCGCCGGCGCCACAGGAATCGTCGGCGGCTCGGTCGAAGACGCCACTGGCAACGAGAACCGCCCGATTTACGATCACGCGCACGCCGTCGAGCGCGTCGCCGCCGCCGTCGAAGCCGCGCGAGCGCTTCCGTTTCCTTTCACGCTCACCGCCCGCGCCGAAAATTATCTTCACGGCCGCAACGATCTCGACGACACCATCCGCCGCCTCCAGGCCTTCGCCGCTGCCGGCGCCGATGTGGTCTACGCCCCCGGCCTTCCGAACCTCGAAGCAATCCGCGAAGTCTGCGCCGCCGTCGCGCCAAAACCAGTGAACGCTCTCTCCGGAATCAAAGGACTCAATTTCCCGGTCGCCGATCTCGTCGCAGCAGGCGCGCGGCGAATCAGCCTCGGCGCAGCTCTCTCTCGCGTAGCCATCGGCGCATTCCTCAAAGCCGCCAAAGAAATGAAAGAAAAGGGCACCTTCACATTCGTCGACGACACAATCACCTCCGCGGAAATCAGCACTCTCTTGAAAACCGCAGCCGCGCCTCCAGCCAAACGCGCCGACGCCGCCAAGCAAGCGAGCAACTAACGAGTCTCCATCATGTTTGAAACGCTCACCGAAAAATTACAACGCGCCTTCAAGAACCTGCGCGGCCAGGGCAAGCTCACCGACGAGCATCTCGACGCCGGCCTCGCCGAAATTCGCGAAGCGCTTCTCGATGGCGACGTAAACCTCGGCGTCGCCGACGAATTCATCGCCCACGTCCGCGAAAAGGCCCTCGGCCAGGAAGTTCTGCTGCAACTCTCGCCCGATCAGCAAGTCGTAAAAATCGTGCGCGACGAGCTCGCCGACCTGCTCGGCCGCGAAGCGAAACCGCAATTCGGCTCGCGCCCGCCTTCGGTCTGGCTCATCGTCGGCCTGCAAGGCTCCGGCAAAACCACCTCCACCGGCAAAATGGGCAAATGGCTCGCCGAACATGGCCACCGCCCGATGGTCGTCTCCACCGACGTCTATCGCCCCGCTGCCCGCGAACAACTCGCCCAAGTCGCGCGCGCCACCGGCACGCCGTTCTGGCCCGGCACCGGAACCGACAAGCCGCTCGAAATCGTGCGCGGCGCCGTGCGCGAAGCAAAGCTTTCCGCCAACGACGTGATCCTCGTCGACACCGCCGGCCGCCTCCACATCGACGCCGAACTGATGAACGAATTGCAGATGCTGAAGCGCGAACTGAATCCCACGGAAATTCTCTTCGTCGCCGACGCCATGATCGGCCAGGACGCCGTTCGCTCCGCCGGCGAATTTCACAAACGGCTCGGCATCACCGGTGTCGTCCTCACGAAGCTCGACGGCGACGCTCGCGGCGGCGCAGCCCTCTCCATCCGCAAAGTTACCGGCGCGCCGGTAAAATTCGTCGGCATCGGCGAAAAATACGACGCGCTCGAGCCTTTCTATCCCGACCGCATCGTCTCCCGCATTCTCGGCATGGGCGACGTCCTCGGCCTGATCGAAAAAGCCGAAAAGCACATCGACGAAAAGAAAGCCCGCGAGCTCGAACGCAAGCTCCGCGAAAACGATTTCACCCTCGAGGATTTTCGCGACCAGCTCCGCCAGATCAAAAAGATGGGCTCGCTCGAACAGCTGATGGGCATGCTCCCCAAAGTCGGCCCCTTCGCGAATCTTCCCAAAGAACACCGAAATCGACGAAAAGCGCCTCACCTCCGTCGAAGCCATCATCAATTCCATGACCGCCGCCGAGCGCGCCGACGACCACCTCATCGACGGCAAGCGCCGCAAACGCATCGCCCGCGGCAGCGGCACCTCCGTCCAGGAAGTGAATCAGGTCCTGAAGCAATACGCGGACATGCGCCGCATGATGAAGCAGTACGGCAGCTACGCAAAAACCAAGATGCGCGGCCTCGGCAAATTCGCCGGCATGAAGCCGCCGCCCGGCCTGGCAGGCGAAAAGTAGGCCATTCAGAACCGCCATGCCTACAGTGAAACCCCTAAATTCAGCGCGTCAGATTATCGATAGGTGAATCCCATTCATTCCCATATAATGGTAAGATTGCACTCAGGAGGAATTTCTAGTGTTGATGATTCGCTTGGCCCGATTTGGTAAGAAGAAGCGTCCGTTCTATCGCGTGATCGTGACCGAAAAAACTCGACCGCGCAACGGGCGCTTTGTCGAAATAATCGGGACCTACGATCCGCTTAAGAAGCCTGCGGCGATTGAGCTCGACCGCGAGCGCGCACAATATTGGATCAGCAAAGGCGCGCAGCCCAGCGACACCGTTCGCAGCTTCCTACGGAACCAGAAGCCTGCCTGAGCCGTCTCACTCCCAGCCGAGATGTGTGCTTAGTTCACGTACATGTTCGTGCGAGTTTTTTCCACTCGCCACGCTGCGGAGGAATCGCGATGAGAGAGCTCGTCGAGTCAATTGCGAAAGCGCTGGTAGATCATCCAGAAGACGTACAAGTTAAGTCAGTAGAGGGCGAGCAGGTAACCGTGCTGGAACTCCGAGTCCATCCCGAAGATTTAGGCAAAGTGATCGGACGCCAGGGCCGCACGGCAAAATCGATCCGCACGCTGCTCGGTGCGGCCGGAATGAAATTGCGGAAGCGGTTCACGCTGGAAATTCTCGAGTAGCGCAAATCGAGCCTTCACCTCAATCGAGCCGCGTCACCGTAGCCCGCATTCTGCGTCCGCACGGCATACGCGGCGAAGTGGCCACAGAAATCCTCACCGATTTTCCCGACCGCCTCACTCGCCTGAAATCCGCACAATTATGGAACGGCCGCACCGAGCCGCCGCGCAGCGTTATTGTCCGCTCCTGCTGGCTAAGCCACAGTCGCGGCGGCCAGGCCATTTTCCATTTCGAGGGTTCGAATTCAATGTCCGATGCCGAGAAACTGGTCGGCCTCGAAGTCCAAATTCCGCTAAGCGAACGCATATCTCTCCCCGCCGGCACTTTCTACGTAAGCGATCTAATCGGCTGCGAAGTCTACGAACGCGACAGCGGAAAACGAATCGGCCAAGTGCGCGACGTGCAATTTCCAGGCGAAGAATTAAAAGGAACGCCACTGCTAGAGGTAGATTCCTCGAGTGGCGAATTATTGATCCCGCTAGCCCAGGAAATCTGCGTCCAAATCGACACCGCCGCCCGCCGCATAGAGGTCGTCTTACCCGAAGGCCTCCGCGATCTGAATCACGAATAACTTGCAGGCGGCTTGTCTCTGAGCAGAGCCGGAGCGCGGTTGCCGCCGCTTTGAATCTCGCCGTCGTTGTAGCCCGCGGTTCAAAGTTTATCCCACGGATTTCAACCACGCCGTCGTTGTAGCCCGCGGTTTCAACCGCGGGAAAAACCAGACAATAAGCGCCGGGGCTTCAGCCCCTGAAGCGCCGCGCCGCCTCCATCGCGCAAACCAGGCGCTGTCATCCCGAGCGCAGACCCGCGTGCTTTTCCTCCATCGCGCAGCGATGGCGCGGGTCGGAGTCGAGGGATCTGCAGTTTGCTTCCGGCACCACTGTGCGGCGCGCCCAATTAAGGTACGATTGTCACCAATGCGCTTCGACCTCATCACAATTTTCCCCGAATTTTTCACCGGCCCGCTCGACTACGGCATCGTTCGCCGCGCCCGCGAAGCACGCCTGATCGAAACGCACATCGCACGACCTGCGCAATTTCACGCACGACCGCCACCGCACGGTAGACGACCGCCCCTTCGGCGGCGGCGAAGGAATGGTCATGAAGTGCGAGCCGTTATTCGACGCGGTCGAATCGCTCGTCGGCCCAGTGGCCAATGCAAATCGACCTTCCAACGCAAATCCGCCCGCGCGCACAGCCATCGTCCTGCTCTCCGCCGCCGGAAAACTCTTCCGCCAGGAAACCGCGCGCCGCTTCGCACAACTCGACCGAATCATCCTGATCTGCGGCCGCTACGAAGGCGTAGACGAACGCGTCGCCGAGCACCTCGCCACCGACGAAATCTCCATCGGCGATTTCGTGCTCTCAGGCGGCGAACTCGCCGCCGCGCTGATTCTCGACGCGGTAACGCGCCTCATTCCCGGCGCCCTAGGCAACGAAGATTCCACCGTCAATGAATCCTTCAGCGCTGCAACTGCCGAACCAACCGGCACTCGCGCGGAGATCACGAGTCACGAGTCACCGGTTACGAGTCACGGTCCTCATGGCATCCTCGACTACCCGCATTACACTCGCCCGCCATCCTTCCGCGGCTGGGACGTCCCCGAAATTCTCCTCGGCGGCAACCACGAAGAAATCCGCCGCTGGCGCCACCAGCAAGCCCTCGAAAAAACCAAGCGCAACCGCCCCGACCTTCTCGCATCGCAGGTTTCGATTAACGAGGACAGCTAGGGAATCATCGTGGCAATGCTCGGCCCGATCTCCATCGAACTATTTGAGCGTCGCGAATTCAAATTTAGCTTGGCGCAGGATCGGTACGTCAGGATCAGCGTCTTTCCACAAAGTGAGGAACTCCCCATAGGACTTGCGCGCCGCAGCCACATTGCCCTCAATGCTATGAGCGCGGCCAAGCCATAAATGTGCAAGCGCACTAAAGGGACAGTTCACGACTAAGGCGCGCTGATCGATAAATTTCTGAAACTCTGCCGCCGCTTCTCTTCCCTGGTGCAAAAGTAGGTAGGCTTGGCCGCGCAAATAAGCGGGGTAGATGAGGGAGCCGCCTTCCAACTGAGGCCGCGGATAGGCTAGTTCATATGGCGCCGCAGGCTCAAGAGTCTTTAGGGATTCGGCTGGTTCGCCCCGATTCAGTTGGATTGCGGCGCGAATGGTTGGCAGCCAATAGTTATTGAGTTCCGTACTCTGCGGAAATCGCTTTTCAAGGCTGTCTGCGAGGGCTTGCGCGCGGGCACTATCCCCGGCGCGCGCCAGGACCATCGCCGCGAGCACTTGTGAATCACGAGTGTCGGCCAACCTCAGGGCTTCCTCGACCGCCTCCCTGGCATGGCCTGTGTTCCCGAACTCCACTTCTCTTACGACGGCGTTCATCCGCCAAATCGCAGCGACTTCATTGAGATCGTTGCGCCTGGCCGATTCCACCGCCCGCCGGGAAAATTCCCGCGCCTTCGTGAGCTGGCCCGAATAGGCCCATGTGTCGGACTGCTGGCTCAAGAGCCAGTCTTCCGCTCCGGGTATGCTGGTGGCGAGATCAATCTGTCTCTGCATCTCCGCCGCATCGTTTTCAAGAAAGGCTACAACATACATATCGGCGTGCAAGAAGGGGCCATCGAGCTTGCGTTCGAGAGCTTTGCGGTACGTGGCCTTGGCTTCCTCGAGGCGGTTCAGCGGGGTGTAAACTTCCATCAGATTTGAGTAAGTGACCGCATACATCTGGATTCAAGCTGAATGGCCTCCAGGTCCTCCGAAATCGCTTGTTCATAGCGTCCGAGATATTCGTAGTTCAAACCGTGAGTCAGGTGGGGGATTTCGTCTCGTGGATAGGCTCGCGCCCAGAGTTCACACGTCTGGTTGGCTTTCTCCAGGTCACCGCTGACGGCGATGTAGTAGAGACGCAGTGATATTGAATTTCTCGGGATCACTGACGCGTTCCTTGAGTTCGTATGCTTTCTGAATGTTTTCAGCAGACTGGCCCGGCTCTCCAAGACCGATATACAGCGGCTCCGAGCCTGGCGTAGGCCGAGTGCGAAATTCGGGTCGAGCTCAATGGCACGCTTGAAATATGGGATGGATTTGACTTCGCCTGATTCGCGAGTAGTCTTCATAGCCAGGGTAAGAGCCTTCGAGGGCCTCGAGCGAAGAGTGTGGTGGCCTGCTCGATCGGCGTGTCGTACTTCTGGATCGAGCTGAAAGATTCGCCCAGCTTCGCGCGCAATTCCTGCGCGGCTTTGCCGAGTGCGGCGAGGACGTGTTTCTTGTCTTCGGAAGTGATCTGTTCCCGCGCGAGGTTCTCGCCCGTGCGGCAATCCAACGCATTCAGACCGACAACGTATGAATCCTCCAACTTCGCAATCGAGCCGTCGATCACAGCGGCGCTTCTGCGCGCTGGCAAAGATCGCGGGCGATATCGGGCGTCAGCCGCTCGTCCGGAGGGCGGCCCATCAGTTTCAAAGTGTTGTGAACTTTTTCATCCGACAGGATGGCGAGAAACGGCGACTGCGCCAATTGCACAGCCAAACCCTGCTTGAGCGTGTCGTCGAACACGGGATCGCCGGTGGAATTCGAAAAGTCGGCGATCACGATGGTGTCTTTTTCCGTAAGCGGCGAGCGGCGATGAAGCGCGAGATAAGCAGTCGCGCCCAGGACGATCACGAGAATCGCGGCAGATATGGCGTATTTCGGACGAATGCCCGCAGACGGTCCGGCTTCTGCAGTTGTTACAGCCGTTGCTTCGGGTCTGCCTCTGTCTCCATCCGCAATCGAGCCGGATTCATCGCCACGTGGCCCCTCTGCTGCTAGCCCGCTTTCTATGGCCGGCCCAACGTAACGGTAGCCTCGCTTTGGAAGCGTCTCTATAAACCGCGGCTTATTAGCCTCGTCGTTCAGCGCCTGGCGCAGCTTCTTCACCGCAGTGTTCAGACTATGGTCGAAATCCACGAAAGTGTCTTCGGGCCAAAGCCTCTCACGAAGCTGCTCCCGGCTAACCACCTGGCCGGGCTGCTCGAGCAAAATCGCCAGAATCTGAAAAGGCTGTTCCTGAAGTCTTGATTTTGTGGCCGCTCTTGTGAAGCTCCCCGGTTTGTAGGTCCACCACAAAGGCGTCAAAGCGCAGGGGTCCCGAAGCTCTTGACGGCGGCGGCATGGGATGTGCCTGGTATCGGATCGATTCCATCGCAACCGATCTATCGGCTGTTTGAACGATTCCTGCCAGGAGACTTAACACGCCGCCATAGCCATGTGAAAATGGCGCTACGCGATTCAGAACCGGCGATGATCATGCACGTGAACTATTCGAGTCGCGACTCGAGAAAGAACTCGCGCGTTCGCAAGCGATGAACGAAATTGCGGTTCTGATCCGCCTCCCGGAAGGGAGGCCGTGAACTCAGCCGCAGGCTTCGACGGTCAGCCTGCGCGAGCGGTTCGCGATGGGCTGACCGCGGGAGACGGATGGCGGTGCAAAATCAGCAGAATCAGCTAGGAAAAATGCGGAAATTCGGTAAAATCACAGATTGTGCGTCGTAAGCTGGCCCCACCTGAGCGGGTCTGCACGGACAAATAGAAATGAAACCGATAATTCGCAGTGTGCAAGACTCTCAACTCCGCAAGGATCTCCCCGAATTCCGCCCGGGCGATACCATTCGCGTCAACGTCCGCCTGAAAGAAGGCGAGGGCGATAAAGAGCGCATCCAGCCCTTCGAAGGCGTGGTGATGAGCCGCCGCGGCGAAATGCTGGGCGAATCGTTCACGGTGCGTCGAGTCAGCTTCGGAATCGGCGTCGAGCGAATCTTCCCCGTGCATTCCCCGATGATCGGCTCAATCGAAGTGGTACGCCAGGGCCGCGTGCGTCGCGCCAAGCTGGGCTACCTCCGCGGACTGCGCGGCAAGGCTGCCCGCATCAAGCGCGTCGAGAAATTCGAAACAGCCGCTGCCGCCGCGGGAACCACAGAAACCAAGTAACCTCGCCACAGAATCCAGACTCAAATTTCGAGCCCGCCTCGAGAAATCGGCGCGGGCTTTTTTCTTTTCCGAGCGAAGCTCAAACTTCGCCGAAGAAGCGCGCCCGCACGCCGTCATCCATCGGCAAATCCGGCCCGCTGAACAGGTAGTCCGGCACGCGCGTAGGATCCTCCGCGATCAACGGCATCGCCTTCTGCCGCCGCAATCTCGCTTCCGGCGTCTGCTCCTGAAAAACTTGCCGCTGCCACACCGTAGCGGTATGGCACCTCGCAAAATAGTCGTCGTGCTCGGAAGCATACGCATGCCCCGCGCGATCCCAATCGGCTGACGCGAGAAGATGGTCGCGCAGCACGCGCGCATCGCGGAACGTAATCGCCATTCCTTGCCCAGCGCTCGGATCGCTCGTCGCAGCCGCGTCACCGATTAGCGCCACACCGTTTCGGTACGGGTGCTTCACCCAGAAATCGTCTGCTTCGAACGACGCCAACGGCCCGATGCACTCTGCGCCGCTCAAGAAGGGCGCCAGCGGTGGCGCCGTCCGCGCGAATTCAGAAAAGAGAAGTTTCACATCGCCGCTGCCTTGCAAGCGGTAGTTCATCGTCGAGGGATAGCCCACGTAAACGCGGAAGCGGCCCTTCGGCTGAGGAAATATCGTGGCAACCGTGCCTATTTCCGGATTGTACTGGACGAAGGCTACGTCTTCCCGCGTTGCAACTCCCTTCAAAACTACTCCGCAAAGTAAAAATGGATGAGGCTCTTTTGTCAGCTCGAACCCCGCCCATTTTCGCGTTTGCGAACTGCGCCCGTCCGCGCCCACCACCAGCCGCGCCGAAATTCGCTCCAAATTCTTTCTGCTCGCGGCAATCACCACCGCCGGCGCGCCCGGCTCCACTCCCCGCACCGTAACCCCGCGTCGCACTTCCGCGCCCGCTTGCTCAGCGGCTGTCAGCAACGCCTCCTGCATTTCCGGATGCGAGTAACCCATGCCGGGCTGCTGTTGTGGGGTCGTGGTAGTGAATTCGCGCGGAGGACCGCCCATGCCCAAATCAATCCACGGAATCTTCTGCGCGCACTCCCTGCAAAGAAGTTCGTAAATTCCAAGAGCTGCGATTTCGGCCACGCCCCACGGCATCATGTACTCGCCGCGGATGCGATCGCGGAAGCGCGTTTCCTGCTCGAGAACCAGCACCTTCGCGCCGCTTTCCGCCATCGACTTCGCCAGAGCCGAAGCCGCCATCCCTCCGCCAACGGTGATCAGGTCATAATGTGAAGACGACATGCTCGATTCTCTCCTGTTACTTGGCCGACATGGCGCGCGGGCGGCGGAATTTGGCCCATATTACAACTCATCACGAAACCCGTGTTGTAAAATGGCAACATGAGTCGCGCTATCAAGCCGCAGCGCACTGCCAAGCCTGTGCTAGAATCCGCGGACGTGGAACGGCTCTGCTCGAGGCGTTACGAACGCGAAGCGCGGCAGCGTGGCTGGCTTCGTATCGCCGGACTCGATGAAGCCGGTCGCGGATCGCTCTTCGGCCCCGTCGTCGCCGCTGCGGTCATCCTCAGCCCCACCCGCCGCATCGTTGGCCTCGACGATTCCAAGAAAATCAATCCCGAGCGCCGCTTCATTCTTGCCGAGCGCATCCGCCTGCACGCCTTGGCCTGGGCCGTGGCCGAAATTGATGCCAGCCGCATAGACGCCTGGAACATCTATCAGGCCAGCCGGCAAGCCATGGTCGCCGCCATCTCGCAACTCCAGCCTCTTCCGGATTATCTCCTCCTCGACGCGCTCGAACTCGATCTTCCCATCGAGCAAAAAGCTCTGATCCATGGCGACATGCGCTCCGCCTCCATTGCCGCCGCCTCGATCCTGGCAAAAGTAGAGCGCGACCGCAGGATGGAGGAGTACGACCAGCTCTATCCTCAATATGGCCTCGCTCAGCACAAGGGCTACAGCACTCCCGAACACTTAGCCGCCCTGCGCCAGCACGGCCCCACGCCGCTCCACCGGTTCTCATATGCTCCGGTAAGAGAAGCGCGCTGCTGGTCAACGGGCGCGACCCAGAATCCTCTCCCGCTCGCGGAGCAGCCGATCGCCTCTATCCCCGAGTCCTAACGGTACCCTAGTACTGTGTTATCCCCTTCGTCACCACCCCTGCGCCGGTTCATAGACCCCCGATTTTCAGCCGTGCTAACCTTCCATCTCTACCTGCAGTAGGGGGACAACGGGGCGGAAGGCTCTGCCGTCGAGGCTGTGCGCGCGAGGCAGACGAAATCATCCATGGCGTTCAACAAAAGCAAAGCGCTCGAAAACGCGCTGAAGTTCCTCAATCAGGGCAAAGTCCCTCAGGCCATCGCCGAGTATCAGCAAATTCTCCGCAACGACCCGAAGGATCAAGCCACATTGATGACGGTCGGCGACCTCTATGCCCGCCAGGGCGATATGTCGCACGCCATCGAATACTTCGAGCGCCTCGCGCAGGTCTATCTCAACGACGGCTTCAACAGCAAAGCCATCGCGATCTACAAGAAAATTGCCAAGCTGGCGCCGAATGAACTTGCGCCGCTCGAACGCCTCGCCGATCTCTACGTTCAGCAGGGAGTGCTGAGCGAGGCGCGTCCTCTTTTCCTGCAAATCGCCGAAGCGCACCTGAAAGCCAATCACGCACAGCGCGCGGTTGAAGTGCTGCACCGCCTGCTCGACGTCGAACCGGAAAACCTGCGCGTGCAGATGCGCCTGGCCGAGCTTTACAACGTGATGGGCCAGAAGAAGGAAGCGGCCCAGACCTATTTGAACTACGCCCAGCGCCTGTTCGATCGCGGCGAGCACGACGAAGCGGAAAAGCTCGTCCAGCGCTCGCTCGAAGTGGATCCGGCCAACGGCGCGGCCGTGCTGCTGCGCGCCAAATCTCTCATCGCGGGCAGCAAGGATACCGACGCCATCGCGCTGCTCGAATCCCATCCCGAAGCGCAAGCTGGCGGCGAAGTGTCGCAGATGTTGCTGGACCTCGAAATCAAGTCCGGCCAAACCGAGAAAGCCGCCGATCGCGCCCGCAAGCAACTCGCGCGCGGCCACCAGCACACCGCTCCGCTCTACACCGTGGCTGAAACAATGATCGCCAACGGCCAGGGAATGGAAGCGATGCGCCTGCTCGAAGAGCTTCGCCATCCGATGATCGAAGCGGGCGAGCACGATAAATTCCTGAAAGCTGTTTCGGCCATCGTCGAGAAACAGCCGAAGGAAGCCGGCGCCTCTAGAACTGATGGTGGATTTCTGCCGCTACACGAGCAATTCGCACCAGCTGCCGCTGGCGCTCAGCCAACTGGCTGACCTCTGCGCCGCGACAGGAAATTATTCGCGCGCGGAAGAATGCCTGCAGGAACTCATCGACCGCAACAAGGATGACGAACGCCTCGTCGAACGGCTGAATCAGCTGCGCGCCCAGAGTGGCGGCACATCGCAACCCACGGTCGAAGAGAAAGCGGAGAAAGCCGCTTCAGAACCACCGCCAAGAATTGACGAAAACGAGAAGCCGATTCCTGTAGCGCCGCCCGCCATCATCGAAGAGACGTTCGATGAGGAAACGCAGAAATACATCGCGCAGGCGCTCACGGATGTGGACCTCTTCTCGAGCTACGGCCTCACGCAAAAGGCCACGCACCTTCTCGAAAACGTTTTGCAACGCGCGCCGCGCCACACGCCCACGCTCGAGCGCCTTCTCGACCTGCACCTTGGCGCGGGAAACGAACGCCGCACCGCGGAGCTTGCCTCGCAACTCGAACAGATTCATCGCGAACGCAACGACACGGTGAACGCGGACCGCTTCCTCGAGCTTCGCCAGCGATTCCAGAAAGCCGCCGGCATGTCGGAGTCGGAATTGCCGGCCGCTCCGCCAATCGGCGCGCCGTCCGTCGCGCCAGCCGCATCAGCACCAGCACAAGCGTCGGTCGTAAGCGCCGTGCCGGCGTCCGAGCCGCCCGCGTTCGAAGTCACTCCGTCTCCCACCGAGGCCGAAGCGGCTGCAGCAACCTCGTCAGCTTTTGAAGAATTCGAAATTTCGCTTATTCAACCAGAATCGCAACCGGCCGCCGCGGAGCCCACCGCTTCCGCTCCAGCCAGCGCTGCGCCATCCGCTTCCGTCGCAGCGGAAACGCATACGACGACGCCGATACCTGCTGCCGCGCAACCGCCTGCTGCTGCACCGCCGGCCGGCGCGTCTTCCACTGTTCCGGCCGAGGAAGTTGATCTCTCGGACGAGTGGGAAGCGATGATTCAGGACGTTGCCGACACGGCGACGAAAGCGCCTGTCGCAGCCGCTTCACCGCAAGCTGCTGCCACTGAGCCTCCGGCTGATTTTGTCATCCCGGAAGAGGCGGCTCCTGCGCTCGAACCCGAGCCTGCATCGATCCCCGAGCCTGCGCCCATTCCCGAAGCCGCCGAAATTCCCGAGCTCACTCTCTCGCAGGTTGATCTCGACGAACCGGCTCCTGCACCCGCACTTCCCGAGCCCGAAGTGATCGAGCTGCAAGACATCGTCTCGGCGGAACTCGGTGAAGAAGGAGCGCCGCAACCGGCCTTCGAACTCGTCGAGGAACCGGCAGAAGAGGTAGTCGCAGAGGCTGAGCCAATTGCGGAACCCGAGCCCAGCATCGAGTACAGCGCCGCGCCCGAGTCCATTCCGGCCAGCCATGAATTCGATCTCGAGCTAGCGGCGCCAGCCAAGTCCAAGAGCGCTCCCGAAGCGGCCACCACCGAAGATTTCATCAGCGAGCTCGTCGCTGAAATTGATGGCTTCGACGCCCCGCGCGCAAGCTCTAAAGTTTCGAGCGAAGCCCCCGCGTCGCTCAGCAAAATATTCGAACAAGAGCCGCAGCCGATGAAAGCGATCACGCTGCCGCATGTTCCCGAGCCCGCGAATGGCAACGCCGTCGAGCCAGCCGCACCGCAAGTGACGGCCGAAAGCCTGAACCAGCTCGCCGAAGTGTTCCAGGAATTCCGTGCAGAGCTGGGCGAACTTGGCGAGGAAGACGAAGATCTCGAGACTCACTACAATCTCGGCATCGCCTATCGCGAAATGGGCCTGCTCGACGAAGCCATCGGCGAATTTCAGAAAGTCGCCAAGGCCGTGCAGAAGGGCAAGCCGTTCCGCTACTCGATGAACTGCGCCACCATGCTCGGCCTCTGCTTCATGGACAAGGGCGAGCCCAAAGTCGCGTCCATGTGGTATCAGCGCGCCCTTGAATCTCCCGGACTCGAGCAGGACGCGGTTCTCGCGCTGCGCTACGATCTGGGCATGGCCCTCGAAAATGCCGGCGAATCGAAGCAAGCGCTGGACAGCTTCCGCCAGGTCTACGCCATGAATATCGATTACCGCGACGTAGCCGACCGCATCGCCGAACTGCAACGCCACTAGTCCCGCTAATTTGTATCGCCTTAGGTCCCCTTTTACCGCCGATTAGAATTTTGCATGTTATTGAAACGCTGGAGGTTGGCGGGAGTTTTAATCGCGGAACCGTAGATTAGAAGTGCGAGAGCAGAGACCCTTCGACTCCCTTTGGTCGCTCAGGGCGACGATCCTGGACGGATCGTCGGAATCGGCGGTCGCTGCGCCAGACTCGTTCTCAGCTTGCACCTGTCTTCGTTGACTTGCCTCAATATGCATCCTAAGATGCGCGAGCCATGCAGGATGCCCAGCCTCTCATCGGCCACACTGTTTCGCACTACCGCATCATCGAGAAACTCGGCGGCGGCGGCATGGGCGTGGTCTACCGCGCGGAGGACACCAAGCTCCGGCGCCAGGTTGCCCTGAAATTCCTTCCGCAGGATTCTTCGGCCGATAAGTCTTCACTCGAACGGTTCGAGCGCGAGGCGCAGGCAGCCTCCGCACTCAATCATCCCAGCATCTGCACCATTTACGACATCGACCGGGATTCGGGCGTGCCTTTCATCGCCATGGAATTGCTGAAGGGCATGACGCTGAAGCATCGCATCAACGGCCAGCCGATGCAGCTCGACGCGCTGCTCGAAATCGGCATCGACGTCGCCGACGCGCTCGAGGCAGCGCACAGCGAGGGGATCATCCATCGCGACATTAAGCCCGCGAATATTTTTGTCACCGAGCGCGGCCAGGCAAAGGTGCTCGATTTTGGATTGGCAAAGCTGGTGGCGAAAAACGTGGGCGAGACGGTAACGGCGGGCGGCGTAACCATGGGCACGGACCCGAATCTGACGAGCCCGGGGACCGCGCTCGGCACGGTGGCTTACATGTCGCCCGAACAGGTGCGCGGCGAAAACCTGGATGCTCGGTCGGATCTTTTTTCTTTCGGTCTCGTGCTTTACGAAATGGCGACGGGGCAGCAAGCGTTCAAGGGAAACACTTCCGGCGTGATTTTTGCGGCTATTCTGGAGCGCGAACCACCGCCGGCGACACGCGTGGTTCCAGAGTTACCGGTTGACCTCGAGCGCGTGATCATGAAGGCGCTTGAGAAGGATCCCAAGCTGCGTTATCAGCACGCTTCCGATTTGCGTTCGGATTTGCAGCGGCTGAAACGCGACACGGAGTCGGGAAGGTCGGGATCGGTACGCGCGGTTGCAGCGGCGGGAACATCCGGCGCGTCCGGAATCTTGCCGGCGGCAACGCGCGAATCCGGGAGCTCAGCGGTTGCGGTGGTAGCGCACGAGCACAAGGGGAAACTGATCGCGGTTGCGGTGGTGGTTGCGCTGCTGTTGGTGGGCACGGGCTACGGGGTCTATTCGCTCTTGCGTGGAAAGGCGGCAGCGATCCCGTTCCGGAATTTCACGATTACGAAAGTCACCGACAACGGGAAGTCCATCCAAGCGGCCATCTCGCCGGACGGAAAATACATCTTGAGCGTGGTGGCCGATGCCGGCAAGCAGAGCCTGTGGTTGCGGCATGTGGAAACGAACAGCGATACGCAGGTGGTTACGCCGGAAGCCACGCATTATTCGAGGCTCGCGTTTTCTCCCGACGCAAGCTATCTCTATTTCCGGCGTCCTGCCGGTACTGTGGAGGACGTGTACGACTTCTACCGCGCTCCCGTGCTGGGCGGGACGCCGAAAGTGATCGCGCATGATGTGGACACGAACATCACATTTTCACCCGATGGCAAGCGCATCGCTTACGCGCGCGCCAACGATCCGGAGGTGGGCAAATTTCAACTTTTGACCGCCAATCCCGACGGCAGCGATGAAAAGATGCTTGTGGGCGGGACTGCCCGGGGAATTCCCCACTTCATTCACTGGATGCCGGACGGGAAGAGCCTGCTGGGAACGACAATCCAGGTGGGCGGATCGCTGGCGGGAATCGAGGCTTTTGACGCGGCTACCGGCGAATCGAAAATGGTCGCCAAATACAATGACATGCTCCTGCACGAACTCGTCCCAGCGGCAGATGCCGCGGGAGTGTTCGTGAATCTAACCCGACTCGATTCGCTCGATTTTCGTTCTCAACTCGCGTTCGTTTCGCTTCCCAGCGCGAAAATGCAATCCATCACCAACGATATAAATAACTACAGCGGGCTGAGCGTCTCGGCGGACAACAAGACGATTGCGGCGGTCCTTCGCAAGGATATTCGCACTTTCTTTTTTCTGCCGGCTGCGGGAAGCAAGGAGAATCTTCCGAACCCGGCGCTTGCACAAGAGAGGGATGTGGATTCTTTCGGTTGGAGCTCCGGCGGAGAACTTTATTTGTCGGAGCCGGGGAAACTTGTGCGGATTTCGCCCGACGGAAGCAATCGGATCGTCGTGCTGAATCAATCGGTCACCGAGCCGGCGGGCTGTGGCGCGGCGGGTTCCGGCACGTCCACGCCACACCCAATTGTATTTGTCACCGGCCACCGCTCACCATCAGGAATCGACGGGCGAAGCGTTTGGCGGGTGGATGCGGACGGCGCCAATTTGAAAGAGATTTCCGACACCAAGAGCGACTTCGGTCCAACGTGCTCGCCCGACGGAAAGTGGGTTTATTACTTCACCGGTCAGACGATTCACCGTGTTTCGGTCGATGGAGGGAAGCCGGAAGCCATCCCGGGCGTCGAGATTCCCGGTGCGATTGTGGGCTCGCCAGTATTTTGACGTTTCTCCCGACGGCAAGACGCTGACGTTCCTCGCGACGGTCTCCTCTCGCCCGGGAGCAGAAACTCAGCAGAAGATCGTGCTGCTGGCGCTCGATGCGGGGCCGCAGCCCTCACGACGCATGCTCGATCCAAACCCGCTGATATCAAAGCCTCCGAGCTTTTCACCGGACGGCAAGTCCGTGACGTATGGGATCCGCGAAAATGGCGTGGAGAATCTGTGGTTGCAACCGATTGATGGCGCGGGACCGGGCGGTGGCGGGCACCGCATCACAAATTTTAACGCGGATGAATTTCGCTGGTACGGCTACTCGCCGGACGGCAAGACCCTTGGCGTCCTGCGCAATCACGCGGAATCGGATGTGGTGCTGTTGCGCGAGTCAGGCACAGCGGCACAGTGATTCACGGTTCTTATTGCTCCGTGTCGCGATATGCCAGCCAGGATTCGTCCACTTCCCATTGAGCGAAACGAAAATCTCGGTCGCGCGCCCCGAGGTTACGGATCGCTTCCCGCCCTCTTCGGTCTTGTACAAATACTTGCTGTAGAAAATGGCGACATCGCCGAAGCGCTGAATTTCGGTCTGCGGGAACTCCAGGCGGATTAGCTTTCCTCCTGATGCCTGGAGCTTGGCCGCGAACTTGACGAACCAGGTTCTCCGTTAGATCTCCTTAAATTCGCTCAAAATAGCGAACTCTTGGCTGTGAGAACATGTAACCGATGGATGTGATACCGCGTCAGTAATATGGGCCCATAACGGATTGGCGTGGAGGTTCTCGATGAAACCCACCTTGCATCGAGTTCTACGGATCCTGGTAGTTGCTTCATGCTTCGTGGTATTGAATTCCCATCCTGCAGTTGGATCTCAGAACGACGCCAAATCTGAATTCGTGCGCCTGTCGTACGTCGATGGCGACGTGCGCGTTTCTCAAGGGCATGACGGCAAAATAGACCTAAGTAGTCCCTGGGACCAGGCTATTCGCGGCCTGCCAATTCAGGAAGGCTTTACTCTCGTGACTGGCGGAGGGCGGGCGGAAATCGAATTCGAGAGCGGTTGGACGGCATACCTCGCTAACGACTCGACGCTCGAATTCAAGAATGTGGATATGGCAAATAGTGTCCCGCGCACCAAGCTGCTGCTGTTGACGGGAACGATTAGCATTGAATACAAACCGGTCCAGGGAGAGTCGCTGGACGTCCAAGGACCATCCGGGGACATGGCACGATTTGTGATAACGGAGTCCATGCGTGTCGATAGCTTTCTCGACGGACTCTCCGTCACGGCCGTAGGAACGGATGGCGTAGGGCTGCTCGAAGCGGGAAAGCACGGAGATTTCATTTTCCCCGGGAAATCCACTGTCTACGTCAAGGGTAATGCAATTCCGGGCGGGTGGTACCCGTCACAAACTCTAAACGAATGGGAACAGTGGGTGTCTGCGCGAGTCACCGAGCGAAATACGATTTTGGCCGCGGCAATGAAAGCCTCCGGACTTTCGGAACCCGTTCCCGGACTTGTTGACCTCTACAAGAACGGCGATTTTTTTGACTGCGAGGGAGGTGGCAAGTGTTGGGCGCCGGCCGAGGATTTCCGTGGCCAAAGCGTGCCCGCCGCTGTGCTCACGTCGCGCGAGCCGGCATCGCAGTCCGCTCCGACGATTCCGGCTCCGGCGGGAACTCAGCAAGTGGGCGGCAAGTCGCGCCCCCGATATGATCTTTACACCCGGCGCTATCCTGGTCCTCATTGTTACCAGACAACGGAAACCATCCAACGAAATCTTGTCACTGGAGAAGAGACAGTCGTCAACTCTGCCATCGATGCACCTTTCTGGACGTTCCCAATCTGCCACGCTGGCAGTTTTTCTTACTACCCCAATCGCGGTTACGTTTGGGTTGCAGGGAAAAAACATCACCACCCTCCATGCCGGTGGGTGAAGTACAAAGGGCATGAAGGTTACGTTCCCCGGAGTTGGCGTGATGTTCTAGGGCGACCCCCGGCAAATCTAAAACACGGAATTCTAATCCCGTCGGTGCGCGTTCCGGGGAAACTTGAGGTGATGAAAGTGACGGATATCGGAAAGGTGTCGACTCTCAGTGCGCCGCCAAAACCATTTAGAGAACCTGAGATTTCTCACGCGGTCGCGGCCGGGCGTCCTCAAATTCAGGCGCGCCTGTTTACGGAATCATTTCGCGATCGCACCACAACAGCACTGAGCGCGCCAATCACATTCGATTTCGCGCATCATGCATTTATGAGACAGGAGGCACCTACGCCACACCACGCAAGCGCTCCCACGGTCGTCGCCCGGCTGAATTCGAATGGAGGGGTTAAAGGATCGTGGCAGGGAGCCGGGACCTTCGGTTTCGGCGGAAGATCCGTTGGCGGCGGCAACGAACATGGCTTGCGGGGTGGCAGCGGCGGACATAGTGTCAGCGGCAGCGGAGGGCATAGTTCAGGCGGAGGCGGATACAGCGGTGGAGGTGGCGGCGGAGGGCACAGTTCGGGCGGAGGCGGATATAGCGGTGGAGGTGGCGGCGGAGGGCATAGCTCCGGTGGGGGCGGATACTCCGGAGGCGGAAGCGGTGGTGGCGGTGGATACTCTGGAGGCGGAGGAGGAAGTTCTGGAGGAGGCGGAGGTGGGGGACGCGTTGGCCGTTAGTTCATCCCCAAGAGCACAAAGGAATCCCTGGTAACAGCGATGGAAGCTTTGAGGGCGAAGCTCACCCTTGGGAAAATGGACGGCCTGAACTTCGACAGCGAATATCCAGGTGCAATTCGACGTTCCTGCCATCCTTACAACGACCACGACCGGCATTATTCCCACTTCTTCCTCGCTCGGCTCGTCGTTTCCATTGTGTTCGGTCAGCTCTGTAACTGTTAATACTCCCTCGGCGCCTACCGACATCGAAATGGACATCTTCTTTACAGGCGCCGGTTGTCTTTTTGCTGGGGGCACTGCCGACTTCAACATGCCGATCACTTCTCTGGGCACGATTTCACGTTCACGCAGGAAATCGGGACGCTCGGGATCGCCTCTTCCGGACCGGTTGGCGCACCCGAACCGGGCAGTCTGGCGCTGCTCAGCTGCGGTCTTCTTGGCCTGGTGGGAGCGTGGCGCCGAAGACGACTCGCATAGGATTCACTTCGCCGCCACAGGCGCCGGGTCCTTATGTACTTCCGCGGGCCGGCGTGCAAGGAAGACAATTACCCACGGTATCCCACGCTACGCTTATAGAATGCAGTCGAAACGAGTAGTCTTTTGTGTCCGTCGTGCTCGTTATGCGGATTTTCCTTTGCGAGCGACGGGTTCACTCTTGGCTTTCATGGACTTCACGAGATCGGCCGACGACGCTCCTTCGAGCGACAATCCATAGCCGACTTCCCGCACAATGCGCTCCTTCAACGGTTGAATAAAGTGGATGCGCGTGTTGCGGCGCGTAACTTCCGGAGCTTTCAAGTACAACTCGGCGAGTTCGCGCGCCCGGCTGAGCGCCTTACCGCTCGGAACAACTTCGGCAACCACTCCCCATTCGTACGCCGTACGCGCCGGGAGCGGCTGTGGATTCAGCAGGAACGCTTCCGCTCGTCCCGCTCCAGCGCGATAACTCCAGGTGGTAAAGATTCCGTCGCCGGGCGCAACGCCCGCGGAGAAGTGAGCCACATCCTGGAAGGTCGCTCCATCTCGCCGCCACAATTACACTGGCAAGTAGCGCGTAGTCTGAATGCACATGGGCACGTCCCTCGATAGCCGCGATGACCGGCACTCGTATGTTGGCTATGTTTTCCAAAACCTGAACGCCTTCGTCGTGAACCTGACTCCAGACGCCGGGATCGGTGACATCGCCGAAAGAGGACCAATCGACATCAGTAATGAACTCTCCACCTGCGCCCGTCAGGATTACGATCTTGTTCGCTCTATCTTGCGCAATCCGGTAAAAGGCATCGACAAATTCTGTGTGAGATGGCGCGGTCATGATGAATGGTCCGCCGTTGGTGTGGAATTCAGCAAACAGCACACCTTTGTCATCGCGTGTCAGTTTTAGGTTGTGATAGTCTTCAAAGTAGTTATTTTGAACCGGCATTTCGTTCTCCTCTCTTTGTTGCCCTCACTGCGTCGACCCGAATCTGTTACTCTGATCAGCATTCTACTGCGAAAATGCGGTCTGGGCGAACGAGACCGCCGTCGGCGCGAATGACCATCAATAAGTTCGAGAGTCTTGTCCTTCGGATAGATGTCGAGAAATCTCCTCCCCACCATCTGTCTTGGACTGAGATAGATAAGAGCCGGCAGGATGCCCTTCATGCCTCAGGACAAGCCGGCGTTATGAGGGAAAAGGCGGCAAAAAAGGCAAGAGAGGAGCATTCGAATATAATTTGAATTTCTTCGGTTTCGTTCCAGACTCGACTCTTCGTGGTTCGATCCATAGGCAGCCGTCACTGAATCGCTTCGAGGGAGTAGAATCTTCTTGGCGCGCCTGGTTTCGTTAGCTTGTCACTGACGCGCGACGCTTTGCAGAAATCGGCTGAATGGAGGAGCCTTGCTATGCCTTCCGCTCAAAAGCTCGATGCACACCATAAAGCGCTCACTTTGAATCTTGATGCGTCCATTTTCGGTTCTTTTGCTGAGATTGGCGCGGGGCAGGAAGTGGCGCGGTGGTTCTTTGTGGTTGGGGGCGCGTCGGCCACGGTGGCCAAAACTATTTCCGCTTACGACAAGGAAGTGAGCGACGATCTCTACGGCGCCGGAACGCGCTATGTATCCAAGCAGCGACTCGAAGCGATGCTGGACGCGGAGTGGGCGCAGCTTCTCGCGGAGTTAAGCAGAACGCGCGGGCCGCAAACGCGCTTCTTCTCTTTTGTTGATACCGTCTCCGCGCGGAACTACGCCGGGACGAACGATCCGCACGGCTGGATCGGCCTACGTTTTCAGTTGCAGCCCGGCGGTCCGCCCAACGACGTCGTGCTGCACGTGAATATGCTCGATCCGTCGAACGTGCTTCAGCAGGAAGCCATCGGTATTCTGGGCGTGAATCTCATTTACACCGCGTTCTATGAACTGCAAACCAAGGAATCATTTCTGGCAGGCCTGGCGCAAGATGTGGTGAAAGAGCGAATCGAGATTGACTACGTGGATCTTCGCGGGCTGGCATTCGAGAGCTGGGATCGCCGGGCTCTGCCAGTCGACCTGGTGCATGGGGGATTTGCTGAAGCTGTATTTTTCCCCGCGAAGGGCGCTGCCGTTCCGCCTACCGAAGCGCTCTACAAGAAAGCCGTGGTGCTTGCGCCTGGAATCTTTGGCCACGTGGATTCAGAGCACTCGCAGGTTCACATGCGATTGCTGGCTTCGGGTATCGAGGAACTTCGGAAAGAACTGGGCGATGCCAAAGCTGCTCCCGCCGGCTTTTTTTGCCTGACGGCGGCTTCGATCGTGCCCGGCGAACCGGTGCCGGAGATTCCCGATTTGCTTCGTCGTATCGATGCTCTTGTAGCTGCCGGCGGCGACGTGCTGCTTTTTCGCCAGGGCGAGCTCTACCATATGACAACTCTCGTGCACCGCTACACGCAGGCGCCTGTGCGCTTCGTCGCCGGCCTTTCCCTGACCATTCGAGCGTTTGAAGATATTTACGGTAATCTCGAAGGAAGACTTCTCGAAGCGCTTGCGCGGCTCTTCGCGCAGAACGTCCGCATCTATGCGTATCCGATGGCCGCTACAGAGCTGCGCGAAAGGCTGAAGGGTGTTCCCGCTGGCGGTTGGGAATGGAGTGAGACAAATGGAATGGTTTCTGCGGCGCAGTTGCGTCGCGCGCCGCCTCTCGGACATTTGTTTGACTATCTTCTTGCCAGCAATTTTCTGGTCCCGATGGAAGATCCGGCGAGTCTGAAAGCCGGCGCTTGATCAACGCCTATAGCTGGATTCATAGGTCCGCTTCTGATACCCGAACCGGGGAGAACTTGATGAACATGCCTGCATTATTCGACCTGAAGGGCCGCTCTGCTATCGTGACCGGTGGCAATGGCGGAATTGGCCGCAGCATCGCACTCGGCTTCGCGGAGGCCGGGGCAGCCGTCGCGATATTCGGACGCAACGAGGAAAAGAATCAGCAGGTGCTCGCGGAGCTGAAATCAATCGGCGTGCCTTCGCTGGCGCTGAAGGTGGATATGACCGATCGATCCGGATTGCAGCCCGCGCTGAATCAAGTGGAGGGCGCATTCGGCGGCGTGAGCATCCTGGTAAATAATGCGGGCAATGTGTCGTTGAGCGGTGGCGTGCTGCAGGAAAAACCGGAAGACTGGGACAACGTGATCGAGACGCAGCTCAATTCTGTTTTTCTTCTTTCGAAGCTCGCTGCGGCTTCGATGGTGCGCCAAAAATTTGGGAAAATCATCAACATCGGCAGCATGTACTCGTTCTTTGGATCGGGGTTGGTACCTTCCTACAGCGCAGCGAAGGGAGCGATCATCCAGTTGACCAAGTCAATGGCTATTGAACTGGCGCGGCACAACATTCAAGTGAATTGCATCGCGCCAGGATGGATTGAAACGGCGATGACGGTGGCTGTGCACAAAATGCCGCTGAATGATGAAGTTCTTTCGAGAACTCCGGCGGGCCGATGGGGCCAGCCGGATGAACTTGCCGGCACGGCTGTCTATCTGGCATCGCGCGCTTCGGACTTCGTTACCGGAACCACGATTCGCGTCGACGGCGGTTACGCGATTCGCTGACGCAACGCCGGGAAATAATCCATCCACTGCTTTCCAGCTCCAGTCTTCCGATTTACAACTCTCCCGATGTCAGTTGTAGAACGCGGAGCTTTCTCCGAAGGAAGGAGCACATCCGAATGTGCGAAAGTAATAAAATATAAACGGGAGCAGCGGGGATTTATGGCAAATGTGAACAGCAAACGAGGCGTGATCGGAATTCTTACCGGGGGCGGCGACGTTCCCGGGCTGAATCCCGCAATTCGCGGCGTTACTCTTCGCGCCTTGCGTGAAGGCTACCAGGTGATCGGCATTCGCCATGGCTGGGCCGGGCTCGTTGACATGGTGCGCGAGAAGGATTACGACAACTCCGACAATTTTATTCTTCTCGACGAAGAGATTGTCGATCGCACCGGCCGCACCGGAGGCACGTTTCTGCATTCTTCGCGCACCAATCCCGGGCGCGTGGCCAAGTCCAGCGTGCCCGCGCATCTTAGCGGCAAGTTCACCGCCGAGAAGAACGATCTGACTCCCGAAGTTCTGAAGAATCTCGAATGGCTCGGCATCGATACTCTGATTCCGATTGGGGGCGACGACACGCTCAGTTATGGCGTTCGTCTCCACAAAGAAGGCTTCAAAGTCATCGGCATTCCGAAGACCATGGACAACGACGTCCCTGGCACTGACTACTGCATTGGATTCAGCACTTGCGTCACGCGCACGATACAGATGGTGAATAGCTTGCGCACCTCGGCGGGCTCGCACGAGCGCTTTATGGTCCTGGAAGTTTTCGGCCGCTACGCCGGGTTTACTGCCATGCTTCCCACTCTGGCCGGCGCCGCCAATCGCTGCGTGATTCCCGAATACAAATTCAATATTGAACATCTTACCGAGCTGCTCGTGGCCGATCGCCGCAAGAATCCGAGCCGCTACTCGATTGTCCTCGTTTCGGAGGGCGCGACGTTCGAGGGCGGCGCGATGGTGTTCGAAGGCGAAGCGACCGACGCCTTCGGCCACAAAAAACTGGGAGGGATTGGTGACATCGTTGCCGATCAGGTGAAGGACATCTCCGCCAAGTTCAATAACGGCAAAAAAATCGACGTCATTGCGCAAAAACTCGGTTATCTGGTGCGTTGCGGCGATCCTGATGCCATTGACTCTATCGCACCCATGGCTTATGGCAATCTCGCTCTCGACTTGCTTCTAAAAAACATCAGCGGCCGCCTCGTCGCGCTCAATCACGGCCACTACGACAACATTCCGCTTGAGACCGTGACCGCCACCAAGAAGATCGTCAACGTCAAGGAACAGTACAATACCGAGCGCCTCCGTCCTCAATACGCCAGCTTCGAAATGCGCCCTCTGTTTCTCATCTAGGCTTGGCACCAGAGCGGAAAAGGCGACGGCTGTTGCCACTCCGGAAATAATCTCCGATAATCCTAGGCTGATGATGACGCGTTTGTTTCGAGTGGTGTGGCTGCTCGTCTGGCTGGAACTTGGGCTGGTGCTGATCCTCGTGCCATGGTCGGAAATCTGGGAGACCAACTATTTTTTGTATCAGTATCCGGCGCTGGCTTTTTTCGTCAACAATCCTTTCATGCGCGGAGCGATTTCGGGCTTGGGCATCATGAATGTTTTCCTCGCACTTGAGGCATTTCGCCGCAGGGCCGCCACCGTTGCCAGCCAGGGATAACCAACCGATTGTCTGCTATGTGACAGATCGCAAGGCGCTTCCTGCGGACGAGACTGTAGGCACGCTGTCCAATAAAATGCTGCTCGATACGATTCGAGCCGCAGCGGGCGCAGGTGTGGATTGGGTGCAGATTCGCGAGAAAGATTTGCCGTCGCGCGAAGCTTTTCGCGCTCGTCAAGGAGGCGGTCGCTCTCGCTTCCGTTCGCCCCGGCTCAATTTGGCCACGCTCAACTAAAATCATCGTCAACGACCGCCTCGACGTCGCGCTGGCCGCTGGCGCGGCAGGCGTGCACCTGGGGCACGCGTCGGCGCCGGTGCGAGAAGTGGTTCGCTGGTGCCGCGCGGGAAATGCGCCGGTGGATTTTCTCGTCGGCGTTTCCTGCCACAGCCTTGAAGGCGCGCAGGAAGCGGAAAATGCGGGTGCCAGTTATACATACTTCGGGCCCATCTATGAGACGCCTTCGAAGATTCCGTTCGGCAAGCCGCACGGTGTTGAGGAACTCGCGCAGGTGGCGAAGGCTGTGAGCATTCCGGTGATCGCGATCGGAGGAATAAACGAATCAAACGCCGCCGACTGCGTTCGCGCAGGAGCGGCCGGCATCGCCGCGATTCGCATGATTCAAGACGCGGCAGATCCAGACCGCACTCAAGAAGCGATCGAGGCGATTCCCGGTCGCGGCTGAAAAGTTCGGCGTAAATTGAGAGGAAGAGGCACTGCTACTTCGCGGAAATGGCTACGCGCTGAGCCAGCGTCCTACGGGTTGCAGGCTTTCGACGTGATCGCAGATCACTTTGATCACAGCTGTGATGGGGACGGCAAGAATCAGACCCATCGGTCCCCAGAGCCAGCCCCAGAAGAGCAGAGCCACTGTGAGCGCCAGGGCATTGAGGCGCACTCGCCAACCGACTAGCGCGGGCATCAGCAAGTTTGCGGCAATCAGGTGGAGCACCGTCATCATCACGACGATGCCGATGAAAGGCTCCACATGCTTGAACTGTTTGAGCCCAATAATCACGGGTGGGAACCAGGACAGAACCACTCCGAAGTAGGGAATGAGGTTGACGGAGCCCGAGACGAGCGCAGCCAGGAACGGAAACTCGAGTCCAATGCTCATGAAAAACATCCAGCTCGCAAACACCAGTATTAAGCCAACCAGCGCTGTGCCGATCACGTAGCTACGCAAGACGAGCGTGACTTCTCCCAGGGTTTGTTTCACTCGCGTGCGCTCTGTGGATGGGAACAGCTGCATTGTGGCGTGCCAGACCTGTCGTTTGGCCGCGAGCATGAAGAAAAGAAGGAACGGCACAAATGTCGCTGCCACGAAAACGGCTTCGAGAGCGCCGAGCCGCGACAGCACGGCGTTTCGTACCGGATGAGAATCTGCAACGGCGATGATTCGTTCGCCGGGCTTTTCCGCGGGCTCGATTTCAGATACGTGGGACTCGAATGTTTCAAGTTTCTTGGACACGGTGCTGGCGACCGCTTTTAGAGGCTTTTGGTAATTTGGCCAGTCCTGGCCGAATTGATCGAAGCGCAGAATCAGGGTCCAGGCGAGAAGCAGCATCAGGCAAATCGTCGAGAGGACAACGATCAACGCACCCAGCGCGCGCGGAACGTGCCATTCCTCGAGCCAGTTCACCACTGGATCGAGGAAATAGGCCATGAGGACAGCGACGACGAGAGTGACCAGCACCGTCGAGGCCCAATAGCAAAAGGCGATTACGATGCCGGCCGCAATGATTCGAGCGCTTACTGAGTTGGGGGTCGCAGCCGCTTTGACTTGGTTGGTGGTTTCAACTGGCACCCGCGTACGATATCACAGGCGCGCGGGTTGGGAACATGATGTGCCGCGCAGGATAATGGCGTTCGCAGCGCGCGCGAAACGCGCAAAACGGCCAGGGTAACGGGTTGGTTTGTCTCGCTGGCGGCTGGTGCGGCTGTGCGCAGGCGCGATGATAGAATTGTTGGCTTGCCTCTCGCGAGCCAGGATCCGATTCAAATGGCGACGGAACGCGCAAAACAACTTTTCGGCACGGACGGGATTCGCGGCATTCCCGGCGAATATCCATTGGACGACGCGACGCTTGAGCGCGTAGGTTCCGCCCTGGGCCAATACTTGAAAAGGCTCGCGCCCTCAGAAAATGCAAATCCGAGCGTTCTGATCGGCCGTGATCCTCGCGAATCCGGCACGCACATTGCGGAGTTGATCGCGCGGGGGTTGGTGTCGGGGGGAGCCGAGCCGGTTTCGGCGGGGGTTGTTACCACACCGGGAGTTGCATGGCTTGTGAGCCGCGAGGGATTTTCCGCGGGGGTTGTGATTTCCGCGTCGCACAATCCGTATCACGATAATGGAGTGAAGCTGATTTCGTCATCGGGAATGAAATTTCCCGATGCGGCGGAGCATGAGATCGAGCATTTAATTCTTTCGCCGAACGGGAACGCACTGGCCTCGCGGGCGCCGGATTCCGCCACCGCAAATAAAGCGCATCCGGATGGCGACGAAAAATTGCATCGGGATTATCTCAATGGGCTGCGTGCCGCCGCGCTGCCTGGCGCGAAATTCGCAGGGATGAAAATCGTGCTGGATTGCGCGAACGGCGCGGCAAGCAAGCTGGGGCCGCAGCTTTTTCGAATGCTCGGCACAGAGGTGGTGGCGATCAATAACGCGCCGGACGGAAAAAATATCAATGCCGGCTGCGGTTCGCTGCATCCTGAAGGAATGCAGAAGCGTGTCGTCGAATCCGGGGCCACGCTTGGCGTGGCCTTCGACGGAGATGCCGACCGCGCGATTTTTTCAAGCGCTTCGGGGAAGCTGGTAGATGGCGACGGCGTGTTGCTCGTTGCGGGTCGCTATATGAAATCGGCCGGCAAGCTGAAGGGCAACGTGATTGTCGGCACCACGATGGCAAATCTCGGACTCGAGCGCGCGCTCGATCAATCGGGGCTGAAGCTGGTGCGGACGGCCGTCGGCGACCGCTACGTGCTCGAAGAGATGCTGCGCATTGGAGCCAATCTTGGCGGCGAGCAGTCCGGGCACATTCTTTTTCTCGACGACGCTACTACCGGCGATGGAATGCTCACCGCTGTGAAAATCGCGTCGATCGTTTCCCTGGCCGGGCCGCTCGATTCGCTCGTCGCCGACTTGAAAATCTATCCGCAGAAAATTGTGAATGTCCGGGTGAAATCGAAGCCGCCGATCGAGTCTCTTCCGGAAGTTTCGCGGACGCTGGACGAAGCGGAACAGGCGCTCGGTAAATCCGGGCGCGTGGTTTTGCGTTATTCCGGCACTGAGCCGCTCGCGCGCGTGATGGTGGAAGCTGAGCGCGATGAAGATGTTAGGCGCTGGACGGATTCGTTGGCATCGGCTGTTCGCTCCGCTATCGGCGCTTAACGGCGCTTGCAGTCCTGCAAGAAATCTCCCCTCGCACGTTCTTACCTTGTGAGCGCGACGCTACAAGACCCAAAAAGGCCACGTTGATTTGCAAGTTTCGGTGGATGGAGCTGCGCGCGGCTTCCGGTCGAGCGGGCACGGCATGCCGTGCCCCTACTGGTGACAAACGTTGGCCCTCGGGTTCTAGGGAACTTTTTGCCTCGCCACGACATTACAGATAGTAGAGAGCTGAAAAGGCGAGAGCTTCAGGGCGGCGGGAACGAAATGGCGACGATTCAACGGCACTTCAACGGAAACTTCGATGGCGACTGACGAGCAGCTGATCCTTGAATTCCAGAAAGGCTCACGCGAAGCCTTCAGCGAACTTTTTCTTCGCTACCGAGAGCTGATCTACGCGTTCTTCCGGCGGCGGGTGAAAGATGCGGCGCGCGCAGAGGAGTTGGCGCAGGAAACTTTCGTCGCCATCCTGCGCGGCATCCAGCGATACGAACCGCGCTCCACGTTCCGCACTTATCTTTTTGGAATTGCGTACAAGATTCTGGCCAATGACCGCCGCAAATTGGACCAGAACTCCGGCGGCGCGGGGTCTGGGTTCGATTTGCCAGACCCCTCCGCGCCCGGAAACGCTGAGACCGCGATGTGGGTACGCGAGGCGATCGCAAAGCTCGACGGCAACGATCGCGAAGTGCTGCTGCTGCGCGAATACGAAGAGTTGAGTTACGAGGAAATTGCAGGCGTGCTGCGCGTGCCGGTGAACACGGTGCGGTCGCGGCTCTTCCGCGCGCGCCTGGCGTTGAAAGAAATTCTGGTGAGTGTTCCGGGAAAATCAGTGAGGAAAGAAAATGCGCTCGACTCATCCATTTGAACTAGAGGAAGTGATGGCGTACCTCGACGGCGAAATCTCCGCCGACCGCGCGTCAGAAATCGCACAGCACATGCAACAGTGTGCTGAATGCCGGGAGCTGGCCTCCGGTTTCCGCAATCTGTCGCGCGAGCTCGCGGCGTGGGAAATCGAAACGTCGCCTGAGCGGCTGACTAACGAAATGAATGCGGAAATTGCCGCAGCCGCACGGACGCAGCCCAAGCAAACGCAATCGGCGCCAGTGGAATTGACGCCTATCGAGCGATTGATCGCGCTGATTCGTTCGCTGAAAGGGCGACCCTGGGTTTGGGCTGGTGCAGGTGCGTTCGCCATGGTCCTCTTGGTCGTCGTTGCAATTGCGGTCCCGAACTTCCTTCGAGCACGGCCTGCAGCTCTACTCGCTGCGCGTGAGATGGAATTGCGGGACCTTCAAAAAAGGATGGTGCAGCAGGAGGTTGCCAGCAACCTTGCAAACAACTCCTCAGCTGAGCGCTATTCAGTTTCCGTCGAACCCGGGGCCGCGCCCGCGCCGCCGCGTCTCTCCATCGGCTGAGACGATTGGTAGCCCAGCCGCTTCTCCGATGATCGCGCGCACGGCTTCGCTTTCGCTGGTCGTGAAGGATTTCGCGGGAATCGAAGCGGCAGTGAAAAATGTGGTGTCGCGCCATTCCGGCTACATCGGCGAACTCAATACGTCTACGCCGCCCGACGCAGCAAAAACATTGTCCGCCACGCTACGCGTGCCTTCGGCGCAACTCGAGCCGGCCCTTGCGGAATTGAAGCAGCTCGGCCGCGCGGACCAGGAGTCGCAGGCGAGGCGAAGAAGTGACGAAGCAGTACGTGGATCTCGCGGCGCGGCTGAAGAATTCGCGCGCCACCGAAGAGCGCCTGCTCGGCGTGCTGCGCAACAACACGGGCAAAGTGAAAGACGTGCTCGAAGTGGAGAACGAGATCTCGCGCGTTCGCGGCGAGATCGAAGGAATGGAAGCCGACCAGCGCGCGCTCCAATCGCGCATCGACTTCGCGACGATCACGCTGTCGGTCACCGAAGAATATAAGGCGAGCCTGAACGGCGCGCCTTCGTCCACGGGTACGCGCCTGCACAATGCATTCGTCACGGGCTATCACAGCGTGGTCGAGAACGTGATTGGACTCGTCGCGTGGCTGCTCGAATCCGGCCCGACGCTGCTTCTGTGGGCGGCTTTGCTTTTCTTTCCCGTTCGCTGGGCCTGGAGGCGGATGCGACGTGCGCTAAGGACTGCGCGTAAACCGGTCGCCGCCCAGGCCTAGACTTCGCCTAATGCTGGTTTTCACTAGCGCGCCCCGAGAGATCCTTCCAAAGACTGTAGAAAACAGGAGACGCTGAATTTCAGAAAGTGGATGTTTCCGGATTTATAGTGATCCAAAAACTGCTTTATGCGGGCTAAGTCATGTCCTGCCAATCCGCGGTTCCTCTCGCTGAAGAATGAAAGTGGTGGCATTCCGCGTGCAATTCAAATGAGTGGCTGTCTCTTATCCCGGGGTGGGCCGGTTTCGCCGCGCCGAAACCGGAATCTTGGGTAGAGCAATAAAGGGAGTCCCTCTGGGGCTCCCTTTTTTATTTGTGCATCGGCGCTCTCGGCGACTCGCGCGCGCGGTCAATCTCGCACCTAAAAGAGCGGGCGATACTGAATGGCCCGCCCGCTGAGATTTATTTCCGAGGTCTGCGGCGATCCTGCCTTTGCGACATTAGAAGAAACACCGAGCTGGACTCAGCAGTTCGTTCGCGCCAAGCATTCACTTCCGTAACGCCGGCGTCTCGCCGGCTCTTTTGATCTTGCCTGGCGCGATGCTGCCCGCTGTAACGTTAGAAACACGGCGCTACTCGGCGGCCCACAGTGGCGTGCTGCATTCGTCGCAGGCCATTTCGACGTGGTCGAGCGCGGCGAGAATTTCTGCGATCGCGGGAAATTTATGGCGGTCGATGGTCCACTGCGCGAAGAGTTCGCCATAGCGGTCCGTGACGAACACGCCGCCGCGGACGAATCCGCGCGATGCGAATGCGTCCTCGCCTAGAAACGCGCGTGCCGAATTTCCCGGCATGTCCGCGCCGACGATGATTCCCGGCGGAAGCGAGTCGGTGAAACGGCGCGCGGGCTGCTCGAGAAACACGACCAGCGCGACCGCCTCTTTTTCACGCAACGCAGCTGCGCTTGCCACGAGAGCGCGCAGAAACTCCTCGCACGGCGCGCAATCTGTATCGAGAAACGCGATGACGAGATTTTTCTTCTGCTTGTAATCCCAGGCGCGGACGGTGCGTCCGTCAGGCGTGTGAATCGTCAGCGGCGGGACGAGTTGCCGATTGCGTAGCACGGCGCCTTTCTAGTCTCGAAGTCGGCCCATGATAGCACTCTTGACGTGAGTGCCACGCGGAGGCATCCGAAGGAAATAAAAAAGGGCGCTCCGCTCGGCGGAACGCCCTTTCTGAACTTCACCTTAAGTTTCTAGTTTAGCTGCAGCCTGAGGTGCTGCCGCAGTTCGCGCATTTGTAGCAGCTACCGTTGGGCGTCATCAGCATGCCGCACTCGGAGCAGGACGGTGCGTCGTCAGGATCACTTCGTCCGTGACGCGAGCTATAGCTGCGGATATCCTTCGGGTTCACCGACTTACTTGGCGACGCGGATGCTTGCATGGCGAATAGCAGGAGACGAGAGCCTGCTTCTCTCTCCAGCGCTGCTGCACCTGCGTCGAGATAATCGGGCGAGATGAATTTCCCGCCGAGCCACCGTCCGATGTAGTCCACGATCGACTTCGCGTAGCGGATTTCGGGTTGCCGGTGTAGCCCGAAGGCTCGAAGCGCGAGTTTACGAACTTATCCACAAGCGCGCGCAACGGAACACCGTATTGCAATGAGATGGAGACGGAAAGCGCGAACGCGTCCATGATTCCGGAAAGCGTGGAGCCTTCTTTCGCCATCTTGATGAAGATTTCGCCCGGCGTGCCGTCGGAATACTTTCCGACGGTGAGGTAGCCTTCATGGCCGCCGATCGAGAACTTGTGCGTGATCGAGTCGCGCTCGGCTGAAAGTTTTCGGCGCTGCGTGCCCGGGAAAAGATTCTGCTGCGCTGGGACCGGCTTCAGCGACCGGAGCGGCAACGCGGCGGCCGACAGCGCACTGCGCGCCGGCTGTAGCGAAATGGAAACGGAAAGCGCAAAAGCGTCCATGATGCCGGACAGCGTTGAGCCCTCCTTGGCCATCTTGATAAAGATCTCACCTGGCAAACCATCTTGATACTTGCCGACGGTGAGGTAGCCTTCGTGGCCGCCAATCGAGAACTTGTGTGTGATTGAGTCGCGTTCGGCGGGGAGCTTGCGGCGCTTGGCTCCGGCGAAAAGCTCGTGCTGCGCGGCTGGGGCTTCGGCATCGGCCTTCGCAGCAGGGGCCGTGGGCACGGCAGTCTTCTCCTCCTCTTTCTTCCCCGCGGCCGAAAGCGGCTGCGAGCGCTTGGAATTGTCGCGATAGATCGCCACGGCTTTCAGTCCAAATTTCCAGGACTCCGATGTACGCCTCCATGATGTCTTCGACCGTGGATTCTTCCGGCATGTTGATCGTCTTGCTGATCGCGCCGGAAATGAACGGCTGCGCCGCCGCCATCATGCGCAGGTGACCGCGCCAGGAAATCGAGCGGCCTCCGCCCATCGAAGTGAGCGAGCAATCGAACACAGCGAGGTGCTCGGGCTTGAATCCGGGCGCGCCTTCGATCGTGCCATTCGCGTCAATGTAATCCACAATCTGCGCCACTTGCTCCGGCGGATAGCCGAGCTTCATCAGCGCTTGCGGCACGGTGTTGTTGACGATCTTGATCACGCCGCCGCCGACGAGCCTCTTCTGCTTTACGAGCGCGAGATCGGGCTCGATGCCGGTGGTGTCGCAATCCATCATGAAGCCGATGGTGCCTGTGGGCGCGAGCACGGAAACTTGCGAATTCTTGTAGCCGAAGCGTTCGCCGAGCGCGACGGCATCGTCCCAGGACTTTTGCGCCGCGTGCAGCAGCGAAGGCTGCACGTTGTCTTCTTTGATTGGCCGCAGCGCGTCGCGGTGCATGCGCACCACGTCGAGCATGGAATCGCGATTGCGCAGGTAGCCGCCAAACGGGCCCATGCGCTCGGCAATGCGCGCCGATTGCGCGTAGGCTTCGCCGGTCATCAGCGCCGTGATCGCGCCGCAGAAATCCCGGCCGCCGTCTGAATCGTAGGGAAGCGCGAGCGACATCAAGCAGCGCGCCCAGATTCGCGTAGCCGAGGCCGAGCGGACGGTAGTCGTGCGAATTGCGCGCGATGCGCTCGGTGGGATAGCTGGCGTTGTCGACCAGGATTTCCTGCGCCGTGATCGTCACGTCCACCGAGTGCCGGAAACCCTCGGTGTCAAACTGGCCATTCGAGCCCAAAAACTTCAGAAGATTCAGCGACGCGAGGTTGCAAGCCGTGTCGTCAAGGAACATGTACTCCGAGCACGGATTCGAAGCGTAGATGCGGTCGGTGGCCTTGCAGGTGTGCCAGCGATTGATCGTCGTATCGTACTGCATGCCGGGATCGCCGCACTGCCAGGCTGACTTGGCCATCTCCTTCAGCAAATCCTTGGCGCGATATTGGTCGCAGGCTTTGCCGTCGTTCACGTTGCGGGTCCACCAGTCACGATCTTCTTCGGCGGCGCGCATGAAATCGTCGGTGACGCGGACGGAATGGTTCGCGTTCTGGAAGAAGACGGAGGCGTACGCTTCGCCATCGATCGAGGGGTTGTAACCCTGCTCGATCAGCACGTGCGCCTTGCGCTCTTCCTTCATCTTCGACTCGATGAATTCCATGATGTCCGGGTGGTCAGCGTTGAGGATCACCATCTTCGCGGCGCGGCGCGTCTTGCCGCCGCTCTTGATCACGCCGGCGAAGGCGTCGAAGCCCTTCATGAAACTTACAGGTCCCGAGGCGATGCCGCCGCCGGAGAGCGATTCCTTGCTGCCGCGCAGCGAGGAGAAGTTCGTTCCCGTGCCGGAACCCCACTTGAAGAGCATCCCTTCCGTCTTGGCCAGGTTCATGATCGAGTCCATGTTGTCCTGGACGGAATTGATGAAGCACGCCGAGCATTGCGGCTTCGCCTGCACGCCTACGTTGAACCACACCGGCGAATTGAATGCCACTTTTTGCTCGACGAGCAGGTGTGTGAGCTCATCGCGGAAAATATTCCGGGATTCGGTGGAGGCGAAGTAACCGCCTTCTTCACCCCAGCGCACGATCGTATCAACGACGCGCGCGATCAATTGCCTGACGGACGTCTCGCGCTCCGGCGAGTTGGGCTTACCGTGGAAATATTTCGAAACTACGATGTTCGTAGCGGTCTGCGACCAGGACTTTGGAACTTCTATGTTTTCCTGGCGAAAAATTACCTGCCCCTTATCATTGCCTATGAGTGCAGTGCGACGCTCCCATTCAACCGTGTCGAATGGTGACACTTTTCCGTCTGTAAACCGGCGCTGAAATTCCAGTCCGGTCGCTCGCCTCGTAACTTGTTGCGCTTCTGTGTGCCCGTTCAATGCCGTTCTCGTTTCTGCCATCTCTGCCTCCGCGCCGGCAGTACTTCCGCCGTGATGTTCGCCGGGAAGCCGTGCGGAGGGGCAACTACTATTTTACTCCCAACCGCAGGGCGCCCGGAACCCTTGTTGTTAACCGAGCTATGTTCGAGTTTAGGGGGCAGCCGGTTGTTTGAAGATGCTGTGCGACGCAAATCGCAATTGCATGCCCCAGACCGAAAAAAAAGAGAAAAGCCCGGCTAAGCCGCGCTGGAAATCCAAGCGCGGTGTGATTTGCGGGCGGTTCCCTTCGGATTTTCGGTAAAACCCGGTCTGCTATCTGCGCTAACCGGCTGCTCTAAGTAGCGAAAAACCGGTTCACGTTCCCCCGAGTCTGGGTGCGCAGTATCAGCGGTTGAAGAAAAGTTGTCAAGAAAAATTCATACTGTAACCACAAAATCTTAGGCAGCAGTTGTCGAAAGCGTCTATCCGTAGTGGTACATGTGCAGGGGCCACAAGTTACTTTCTCTGCCTAAAGAGCATCATATTATTATGAGCCGGATGACTTCGAATTTCTTGCGTACGCTAGCGATCGGAATTGTCATGGCAGCTTTAGGCCTGCCGGCTCGCGCTCAGGAAACCGCGAAGAGCGCAGTCTCATCTGCGGCTGAGCACGCATTCGCGCAGAAAGTGGTTCTGCCGGGCGTACCGAATTTTGGCCAGGTTACGCCATCGCTTTTCCGCGGCGCTCAACCATCTGGCGATGGATTCAGCGCGCTTGCAAAAATGGGCGTGGGTATCGTGGTGGATTTAAGGGGCGACAGCGACAACGAGCGCGAGCGAGTAACGAAGCTCGGAATGGAATACGTTGCGATCCCATCGCAGTGCTCGCATATGACTGACGATGGTATCGCAAAATTCCTCACGATTCTGCGCGATCATCCGGATAAGAAAGTATTCGTTCATTGCAAGTATGGCGTGGACCGCACAGGCATGATGGTTGCCGCCTATCGAATTTCGCAGGGCTGGACAGCCGAAGAGTCGCGACGCGAGATGGAATCATTCGGTTTTTCATTCAAGCATCGTATGGTTTGCCATGGACTGAGCTCCTTTGAGTCCGACTTTCCCAGCGCCTTCGCAAACAGTTCCGCATTTGAAAATCTTCGTCCGTCCGCTGCTCTTCCTTCGGTTCAGCCGGCTTCTTCAAATACGAACTAGCGGGCAGCCGCTTCCATCACGCATCAGATTTGCTTCGGTGCGAAATCCAGGCCCAAAAAGCGACCTGTCGGATCCTGGCACGCGACGGTCGAATGTGTTGTTCGAAGCAACACCTCGGGTATTGACACGAGCTAATCATCTAAAAAAAAATAATAATGACGGCCATGACTAGCACAGCAATCGAAATCGACGGCTTGACGAAAGACTACGCACTTGGGTTCTGGCGCAAACGTATGCGCCGGTCGCTCGACAATCTTTCTCTGCGCGTCGAAGACGGCGAAATCTTTGGCTTCCTCGGCCCCAATGGCGCCGGCAAGACCACCACGCTGAAGTTGCTGATGGGCCTGATTTTCCCAACGGCTGGAACGGCGCGCATCCGCGGCAAATCGATCGACGACGTCAGCATGCACCGCGAAATCGGCTATCTTCCCGAGCAGCCTTACTTCTATGACTATCTGACCGCGCGCGAACTCCTGGATTATTACGCGCGGTTTTTCGGCTTCAGTGCCGTCGACCGCCGCGAGCGCGTGGCGCGATTTCTCGAACTCGTCGGGCTCACTGCGGCAGCCGACGTTCAGCTGCGAAAATTCTCCAAAGGCATGCTCCAGCGCGCAGGAATTGCACAGGCAATCTTGCACGATCCCAAAGTCGTCTTCTTGGACGAGCCCATGTCCGGCCTCGATCCCATCGGCCGCCGCGAAGTCCGCGACATTATTCTCGACCTGAAAAACCAGGGCCGCACTGTTTTCTTCTCTACGCACATTCTTTCCGACGCCGAAATGCTGTGCGATCGAGTCGCTGTGCTGGTTGACGGAAAATTGCAGGGCGTCGGCGCCCCCGGCGAAATCGTTTCGATGGACGTCGTCGCGATGGACATTCTCTTTGAACTGAAAGAGGGCCGCGCGTTGCCTCAAGCACTCGCAGCGCTCACGACAAAAGCCGGGGCGCACTATCGCGCCGAAGTTCCCGAAGCGGACCTTTACGCCACGCTCGAAAAACTGCGCGAGTGCGACGCGCGCATCCTTTCCGTGCAGCCCGTTCGTCCATCGCTCGAAGAATATTTCTTCCGTATGGTGAACCGCGAGAAAGCTGCCTCTCACGCGGTGGAGGTGCTCGCTCGATGAGCGCGATACCGGGGGTGGTCGCCGTCAATACGTTCCGCGAAGCGGTTCGCGATCGCGTCCTCTACAACTTGGTTTTCTTCGCCCTGCTGATGATCGGCGCTGCGATTCTGGTGGGGCAGATTTCCATCGGGATAGATAGCCTGGTGATCGTAAATCTGGGCCTTTCGGCGATTTCCGCCTTCGGGCTGGTGATGGCGATCTTCATCGGAGTGGGCCTGATTTACAAAGAGATGGAGAAGCGCACGCTTTACAGCCTGCTCGCAAAACCGATCCGCCGCTGGCAATTCATCGTCGGAAAATACGCGGGTCTGCTGCTCACGCTCTTCGTGAACACCTGTTTCATGACCATCGGAGTAGGCGCAGCGCTCCTCTACGTGAACCGCTCGTTCGCCCGCTCGGATGTGTACATACTTGTGGCGGTTTATTTCATCCTGCTGAAACTGGCGATCGTGACGGCGCTGGCGCTCTTTTTCTCGTGCTTCTCCACGCCCATGCTGTCCACGCTCTTCACCATCGGAATTTATCTCGCGGGAATGTTTTCCACGGATTTTCTGAATATCGGCATGGTGACGCAGAATCCCGCCGTCAAAGCCATCACGCGTGTTCTCTACTACGTGCTGCCCAACTTCCACAATTTCGATGTAATCGGCCAGGCCTCTCACGGCTTTGCGATTCCGCCTCAGCTCATCTTGCAGAATACGCTTTACGCGCTGCTCTACTCGGCGATCCTGCTGGTCGCAGCGGCGGCGGTGTTTTCGGGCGAGAATCTGAAGTGAGCGACCGACATCGAAATCCGGTCGCATGGCTTGCAGCAATCGTCGTGCCGGTGTTGCTCGTCGTCCGTCGTCGCGCTGCAACGGGGAATCGATTCCTCCCGCGGCACTCTCGAAAAACAGGGCGACGAACTTCTCGTTCAATCGGGACCGCTTCTGAAAAGACTGAGCCTCGGCTACGACGCTCTGCTTGCCGATATTTATTGGACGCGCGCCGTTCAATATTACGGCGCCAAGCTGCCCACTTCCGATCGCGACTTCCATTTGCTGGCTCCCCTGCTCGACGTGGCCACGACGCTCGACCCATATCTTGTCCCCGCATATCACTTCGGCGCTTTTTTTCTCTCCGAAAAGCAGGGCGGAGCCGGCCGGCCCGATCTTGCCGTTGACTTTGGTGAAGAAAGGCATCGCTGCAAACCCGAATAACACACAGATTTCCGCCGATCTCGGATTTATCTACTACATGAAGCTCAAGGATTACGACAAGGCTGCGGCGACGTACCTCGAAACCAGCAAGATTCCCGGCGCCTCGCAACTCTTCAAAATTCTGGCCGCGCGCATCGCCTCGAAAGGCGGGGCCCTCGATACTTCGCGCATGATCTGGTCGGAAGTGTACGAGACGACGAAGGACGAGAAGATAAAGAAACATGCGCTCGAGGAATTAAAGGGGCTGAAGGCTCAGTCGGACGAAATGCAGCTCGATCAACTCGCGCAGGATTACCACACGCGCTTCGGCCGCTACCCGCAATCTACTCGTGAGCTTGGTCGAAGCAGGAATGCTTAAGAGGCGTTCCGGTCGATCCGGACGGCTTTCCCTACGCATTCGGACCGGACGGCAAATCCCAACTCGATCCAAAAAGCACGGTAACGATTGACCCCGGCGCGCCCACTCCCAAATAATCGCATCACGCTTCGAATTCGATTGCGTTTCGTAGCCCTATTCGTAGCGCAGCGCTTCCACCGGATTCAATTTCGACGCCTTTGTCGCAGGCCACACGCCGAATATCAGCCCGATTCCCACAGATACCGTGAATCCGACGATCACCGCCCAAAGCGGCACAATCGCCTTCAGAGAAGTCACCACTGGAATCAACATCACGATCCCGCTGCCAACAATAATTCCAATCAGCCCGCCGGTTCCCGTCAGCGTCATCGCCTCAAATAAGAATTGCCAGGTGATGTCGCGGCTCCGCGCGCCAATCGCTTTTCGCACACCGATCTCGCGCGTACGCTCTGTCACCGAGACAAGCATGATGTTCATCACGCCCATTCCGCCAATCAGCAGTCCGATCGAACTCAGCACCACGATCACCAGCACCACGCCACCGATGATGTCGTTGAACTGCTTCACCATTTCGACGTTCGTCTGTATCGCGAAGCTATCAGGCTTGTCATACGGAACATTTCGCCGCCGCCGCAGAACATCGCGAATCTGATCCACCGCCAGGTCGAGCTTCCCCGGATACGCGAGAATCCGCATCGCCAACTCGAAGCTCGCCGGATAGATTTTGAAAAACGTGTAATACGGCATCACCACGCGCCGGTCTTCATCCGACGTGCCAAAGAGTCCCACCGGCTTTTCCAGCACGCCTATTACGCGGAAATTCACGCCGTCCACAAGCACCTGCTTATCGAGCGCCGCATCCACTTTTCCAAAAAGCGCCGTGGCGATGTTTTCGCCAAGTACCACCACATTCTCGCGATGTTCATTCTCGGTTTCGGTGAAGAATCGCCCCGCTTTGATGTTTGCGTTCGAATAAACCTCGAGGTATGCCGGAAACGTTCCGCGGAATTCGCCACCCGCCACCTGGTTGCTCTGATAACGCACCGTGTGCGGCTGCGTCCACTCAAAAACGGAAACCGCCGTCTGTTTCACCGCCGGGCATTGCGTCATCACCGCCTGTGCATCCGCAAACGTCAGCGGTTTGCGCTCGCGCTCTTCTTTTGGCCGGCGCCCGTTCAGTCCCGGGCCTTGCGTAAAACGCGCCACCCACGCTGTGTCCAGGCCCTCGGATGCAATCTCCTCCGAAATCGACGTGCGGAATCCCTGCACGAGGCCGACCACGAGAATGATCAGCGCCACGCCGATCAATACGCCCAGCACGGCAAGAAAACTCCGCAGCTTGTGCGTTCGAATCGTGTCAAACGCAAGCCCGAGATTCTCGCGAAAATCCTGCCGCACCGGCATCATTTCAGTTCTCCGCCCGCAACGCTTCAATCGGATCCAGCTTCGAAGCCCGCACCGCCGGATAAATTCCAAAAAACAAACCAACTCCCGTCGAGAGCGCCAGCGCAATGGAAACCGCATACAGCGGCGTCGAAATCGGCACAGGACTCGCCGCGCGCACAATCGCCGCGATCGCCAGCGCCAGAATCACGCCAATTACGCCTCCCAGCGTCGCCAGCATTGACGACTCCACCAAAAATTGCATCACGATCTGCCCTCGCCGCGCGCCCAGCGATTTCCGCAATCCTATTTCTCGCGTTCTCTCCGTCACGCTCGCCAGCATGATGTTCATGATCACGATTCCGCCCACCACCAGAAACACCGAAGTCACCCAGATGGCGATTCCGAAAGCGTTTCCCGTGATCCGGTTCCAGATTCCCGTAATCGAGTCCGGCATGATGATCGCAAAGTTGTCGTCCTCTTCGTAGCGCAGATGGCGGCGCGTCCGGATAATCACGCGCGCTTCATCCTCCGCGGCAGACATCCACTCCGGCCCGCGCGCCTGCACGAACATCGTCACCGAATCGCCGTGCTGCAGCCATACGGACCGATACGTTCGCAGCGGAATCATCACGAAATTGTCTTGCGGCTGGCCAAGCACAGTTCCCTTCGGCTTCGCCACTCCGACGATCTGATACTGGCCCTGCCCCGCGCGAATTTCTTTCCCCAGCGGATCCACACCCGGCATCAGCTTGTTCACCACGTCCATTCCAATCACGCAGACGTTGGCCGCATGGTCTTCGTCTGCCTGCGTGAAAAGCCGCCCGCTTCCCACTTCCATCTGGCGAATATCGGCAAACGCCGGCGTCGCCCCGAGGATCGTCACGTCTTCGCTCAATCCGTTTCCGTAGCGCACGTCCGCCACATTGTTCTGCTCCGCCGCCACGGCCGATGCCAGCTTCATTCCGTCTCGCAGCGCTTCGTAATCCGACATATCGAGGGGCGGCCGTTTTTTCGCCTTCGTCCATTGGTCGAGATTGGTCACGATGCCGATCTTATCCACCACCAGCGCGTTCGCGCCCAGATTGGCCACTTTGTCGGACACGTAGACGTTAAGCCCGTTGAGCACGGATATCACCGCCACGAGCGTCGTCACCGCCAGGATCACCCCCAGCAATGTGAGAAATGTTCGCAGCTTGTGCGATCGCAGCGTATCGAGCGCGATGCGAAAGGTCTCCTGCAGACCCACAACGGCCTGCTGGATTTGCGCTAATCGGGAAGGTTCGTTCACTCTATCCATTATAGACGGCTGTCCACGCCAAAAAGTTCAGCGCGTCTCCAAAAACATCATGGAAATCGTCTGTCTTAGGCCAGCGTGCTAACCCAGAATTGCGGTTACAATAGACTTGCAACTCGGCTGCCAGCCAGCGCAATCCAAACGGAATCACCCACTCGATGCCCAAATCGTTTGCCATCTCCGTAACCGTCGCCGCCGCGCTTGGCCTGGCTATCCTCGCGCCGGGTTTCGCTCGGCCTGCCCAGCAGGCCCAGCCTCCGACTGACGCCGAGCTCCTGGCTCGCGCCGACAAGCTCATCGCCAACCAGCATCGCAACGAGCAGTTTCTCGACGAGTACGAACGCCTCGAGCGCCAGGTGGATCAAACGGCCGGTATGACGCCGAAAATTCTCGAAGACCGTACCTACCGCATCGTCCCGAACTGGCACAGGAACCATGAAGATACTGATCAGCGAGCGCGGCAAGCAGGTTGACCCGGCCGAGTACCGCAAGGAGCTCCAGCTTTGGGAACAGACGCTTGAACTCGCGCTGAAACCCGACGATTCACGCGCCAAAGCTGCCTACGCTAAATTCGAGAAGAAGAAAAAAGATCGCGCCGAATTGATCAATAGCATGAGAGAAGGCCTTCTGCGCAAATGGATCGGACAAGAGACGATCGACGGCCACCTATGCGACGTTATTCAGCTCGATCCCAACCCCGCATTCCATCCGCATTCCATGCTCCAGGAAGCAATCACGCGTGTCACCGCGAAAATCTGGGTGGACCACGACCTCGAACCAGCTTGTCCGGGCAGAGGCTCACGTGGTTCGCGACATCTCGTTCGGCGGGGGCATCCTCGGAAAACTCTATCGTGGAGGCGTTTTCGCCTTCTCTCAATCCGAAGTCGCTCCTGGCGTCTGGCTTCCCTCTCGCTATCAATACGACTACACCGCGAGAAAGTTTCTCTTCACTTTTGAGCAGCATCAATGGATTGAAGTCTCGCGTTACCGCCGCGTCGGCTCGCCGAAGGAAGCCCTCGCCCTCGTGCAGAGCGAGCTTGCCAGCGGCAAATCCCTCACGGCCGACCCGTAACTTTTCGGCGCCGGCTGGGTTTAATCCCGTAGCTCCGATCGCGTCCTTAAGCGCCTAATAGTGATAAGTCTCGCGGCCTCGTAGGAGGCATTATGGCCACGCCATTCTTTGCACGGCTCTCGTTTGCTGCTCTTGCGGTATTGCTGTTCACATTGGGCGCAACGCCAGAGATTTACGCGCAAAACGCGCCTGCACCAGCGTCAGTTCCAGCCGCCGGATCGACTCAATCGCAGCCACAGCCGCAAACGCCCCAGAAAAAAGTCTGGACAAATGAAAATCTCGGCGGATCTCATAGCCAACCCGACGATTCATCGGCCGCCGCTCAGCCGGGTTCCAATGCAGGCGCAACCGCAGCCGCAAAACCAAAGACCAAGAAAGACGCGAAGTGGTATCACGATCAGATCGCAAAGCTGCAGGCGCAAATACCGCCTCTCGATAAAACGATTGCCGAATTGCAGGCCGCGATCGAAGGCAAGACGCTCAATGAGCCGCTGCACTACGGCGGCAATCGAATCGGTGACTGGAAAGAGCAGTTGGAGCAGCTGCAGACGAAGCGACAGGACACGCTGGACAAAATCGCCGCCCTTGAAGACGAAGCTCGTCACAACGGCGTCGCAACCAACGCGCTTCCTTAATCCTTCTTATTGCCTTCCTGAAAAATGAAAGCCCCGAGGCCGTATCGGCCCCAGGGCTTTCTTCGAACCACCGTTCACCACTCGATAAGAAGCGGACGTTCTAGTCGGCGGCAGCGTGCGCCTTCTTCTGGCTCATCTGCTGCTGCATTTGCTCCTGGAATTTCCGCATCGCCTCGCCGGAACCTGGCGCCGCTCTTTTCCCGCCAAGCTTCGTAGCGTTTGCAGTGCTCTTCGAGGTTGCTCAGAAATTTCGGATTGCTGAACATTATCCGAAACGCTGCGACCGTCGGCTTGATTCTTTCCCAAGCACCCCATTGTTCGCCGGTGCTCTCGAAGAAGAGCTCTTCGTCCACCAGTCCGCGATTGGCGATGCCTGCCACCATGTCCCAGTAGCCCATCACCATCCGCATGTAGGTGTTTTCCTGGCTGCCGAAGGGCGCGATGCGCATCACGTCCTCGGCGTTCTTGACGAAGAAATTCTGGAAATACCAGTCACGCGCCTCTCGCAACTTCGGCTCTCGCCGCAAATCGTACAACTTCAACATCAAATTCACTTGCTCGTGCGTTGCGTTTCCCATTTTTTCTTTTCTCCTATTTTTTATACTTGGTTTTTACGCCCCTGTAAGACACTCACACTTCGAACCGAATCACTCATACCGGTCGTGATGACGAACCCAAGCCATCCCGTGCTTCAACCCCTCTTCATCCCGGCCCTTCGGCGTCAGGTCCAGGAAGTTGTACGCCCCGATCAAAATGTCCAGACCTCGTGAATACGTCGAGTAGGTGTGGAAAATTTCACCACCCGCACCCTTGCAGAACACGCTGGCGCCCGGCCACTCTTCCGAGGTAACCGTCTGCGTTCCGAAATTGTACGCAGCCTCGCCTTTTGCCAGTTGGTCTTTCGTGAACGAAACCCGATAGTCGTAGTTGAAATCGCTCCCCGACGACGAAACCCACTTGAATCCCCATCCCATACGCTTCTTGAACACCTCAATCTCCGGAAGTGGCGCCCGGGAAACAGCCACGAGCGTCACGTCGCGCTGCGCCAGATGCACCACGGACGGATTGAAATGATCCGCGAGGAACGAACAGCTCGGGCATCCCTCCTTCCATCCCGGTCCCAGCATGAAGTGATAGACGATCAGCTGGTTTCGCCCGTCAAAAAGCTCAGCCAATGTCTCTTTTCCCTTTGGCCCTTGGAACGTAGTACTGCTTTTCCACCTTTTCCCAGGGCAGCTCGCGCCGCTCCCGGCTCAGCTCGTCACGCAACTTCGTGAACTCCTTCTCTTTCTTCAACAGCTGCTTTCGCGCCGCAAGCCATTGATCTTGCGATACCACTTGCGGAGCAATCGTCCTACTGCTCGCCGTGCTAGACATGTTGATCTCTCCTTGTATTCAAATTTCCGGGCTCAGTCGCTTTCACACGCCCGGTGAAGCGCCCTTCGGATCTCTTGTGGCCGCGCAGCTTTCCTGCAATCGCCGCCAGCCCGCCTGTTGATATCGCCCCGGTTATGATCAGTGCTGCTGTCGCCATACACGCTGGACACATTTCTCACCTTTTCGAAGCTTACGCCCGTCCGCTTATGCTCCCGTCTTCCGCCCCGCCTGATTCTCGGCACGCTTCCGCACGTTTTCGTTGATGTGCCCCCATCCGGTTGACACTCCCTTTCGATGATCGTCGGCAATCAATCCCAGCGCCAGATGATGAAACTGGATTAGCGTCACGCCGTCCGCCTCGCTCAACCGGTACTGCACGTTCGATATCGCCGGATACGACATGAACAGCGGCCCCGTGATCTCCAGCAGCGTCGGACGCTTGATCGCCTGCACCACTCCCCAGAAGTGCCCGTCTTCGTTGCCCAGATCGCGGTACCACCTGCCACCCGGCCGCGCTTCGAGCTTCATCGGCATTGCCGTTCCGTCGCCCCTCTCGTTCCCCGGCCCAAGCTGTTCAAGCAGCGCCGCGAACGTGGTGTCCAGCGACGCCCGCACTCGGATTTCCTCGTTGATGCTTAACGTCAGGTTTTCAAGCTGCATAGCCGTCCCAATCATCGTTGCTCTCCTTTGTGAAAATCAGATTAAAGATTGTCACTCCACCTTCTCGGGGTCCTCTCGGGGTCCTCTAGCCGCCGCCGCCCGCTCTTCGGCTCTCTCCTTCACGCGTTGCAATTGATGTTTCCAGAAACGCTCGAACGTCTGCGTCCATTCGTACATTGGCCGGATCGCTTCCGCATCAAGGCTATAAAGCATGTTCCGCCCCTCCCGCCGCACCCGCACAAGTCCCACATCCCGCAATACCCGCAGGTGCTTCGATACCGAGGGCTGTTCGAGCCCCAGCGCAGCGACGATCTCCCCCACCGGCCTTTCCTGTAGCGCCAGGTAGTTCAAGATCTCCCTCCGCCGAGGCTCAGCCACCGCATTAAACGCATCCGAAGTAGTAGCAGCTCTGGGCACACCCCAACATACATTCCCATATAGGAATATGTCAAGCGAAAAAATTCGCCCCAGTAGCCACGACGACGCCATCCTCGTCGTGGGTCTTTCTCTCGGAATTGCTAGCGGTTCAGCAGTTCAGCAGCGCGGCGCAAAAAAAAAGCCCCAAGGCCAATGCCACCTCGGGGCTTCCATTCCTAAGCGGGGTGCTGCACCCACCTTCAGTTATTTTGTCGTCTTCGTTTAGGTTGTTCGGTCATCCCGAGCGAAGTCGAGGGATCTCTCTTCGCTCTTGTGCGCCAACGTCTCCGCCGCCCAACAGCTTACCGCGCCGCCGCCGCAACCTCCTTCTCAATCGGCGCGCCAACCAGGTTCCCCCACTCCGTCCACGACCCGTCGTAATTCTTCACGTTGTCGTACCCCAGCAAATACTTCAGCACAAACCAGGTGTGCGAACTCCGCTCCCCAATCCGGCAATACGCGATAATTTCGTTATCGCCGTTCACGCCCTTCGCGCCATACAGCTGCTTCAAAGCATCCGCCGGCTTGAACGTCCCATCCTCATTCGCCGCCTGCGCCCACGGAATATTCGCCGCCCCCGGAATGTGACCCGCCCTCTGCGCCGTCTCGCTCATCCCCGGCGGCGCAATAATCTTCCCCGTAAACTCATCCACCGACCGCACGTCCACCAGATCAATCTGCTTCTTCTTGTTGACCGACTCAAAAACGTCTTCCTTACGCGCGCGAATCGATTCGTCCGGACCCGAAGCGCGATAGGTCGTTGGCGTCACCTTCGCCGGATCGGTCGTCAGCGGCCGCTTCTCCTCGATCCACTTTTTCCGCCCGCCGTTAATCAACCGCACATCCTTGTGCCCGTAATATTTCAACTGCCACAGCGCATAAGCCGCGAACCAGTTGTTATTGTCGCCGTAAAGCAGAATCGTCGTGTCGTTCCCCACGCCAGACTTCCCCAGCAACCCCTCCAGCGTAGCCTTGTCGATCAAATCCCGCCGGATGTTGTCCTGCAGCTGCGTCTGCCAGTTCCAACCCACCGCCCCAGGAATGTGCCCCTGATCGTAAGCCGTGGTATCCACATCCACTTCGATCAACCGCACCTTCGGATCATTCAGATGCCCCGCCGCCCACTCCGTCGAAACCAGCACTTCCGGATGCTTGTACTCGCTCATCTCGATTCCTCCTTGAAGTATGTAAATTCGATGCCCGCCGCCCCCACCTCAATTCATCTCAATTCAACAAAATCGCCGCCCAGGTTTTAGTGGCACAGGCACTCCTGCCTGTGCTCGGACGACGTCCGCCTCAAATTCGAAGCAGGCCCATCAATCGCTGCAATCCTGCCATTGAAGCCGCACTCCGATCTCCGTGCCTCAGTGCCTCCGTGCCGCCGCAAAAAAAAACGCCGCCCAATTTCATCTGGCGGCGGGTTCAAATCCCTCGAGCTGGTTTGCCTGCTACCCTCCCAGCCTCCCACTGCCAGAGCACACAAATCGACAACACGCACAACAACAGCAAGCGCAGCTGATCCTCTGGCAGCACTCCCTCATGCGCAAAAGCCTACACCCGTTCCCCCAGGGTTGCAACACTTCGCCCCATCGCGTTTGACTTGCCCTGACAGCACGTCCTAACATGCCGCGCAAAGGCGGCGTATCGCGTGATCGGTCAGACTATCTCGCACTACCGCATCGTCGAACAAATCGGCGGCGGCGGTATGGGTGTCGTCTATCGCGCCATCGACGTGAAGCTCGATCGGCCGGTCGCGCTGAAATTTCTTCCCGCATCCATGGCCGGCGACCACGCCGCGCTCGAACGCTTCCAGCGCGAAGCGCGTGCCGCATCCGCATTGAATCATCCCAACATCTGCACCATCTACGAAATCGACGAAGTGCAGGGTCAGACCTTCATCGCCATGGAGTTTCTCGACGGCCACACGCTCAAGCAGCGCATCGCGCGAGGGCCACTCGCCCTCGACGACCTGCTCGACGCAGGCATCCAGACGGCCAACGCCCTCGACGCCGCCCACGCGCGCGGCATCATTCACCGCGACATCAAGCCGGCGAATATTTTCTGCATCCGGGGCGGCCAGGTGAAGGTCCTCGATTTCGGCCTCGCCAAAATTCTCTCGCCGCGACTCGGCGGAGTTGGCGCCAGCAGGACAGCTTCCGGCATGCCCACCGTCTCCGCGGAGGAATTGCTCAGCAGTCCTGGCTCGGCCATGGGAACGGTTATGTACATGTCGCCTGAGCAGGCCATGGGCGAAGAGCTCGATCCGCGCACCGACCTATTTTCGTTTGGCGCGGTGCTCTACGAAATGGCCACCGGCGCGCTACCCTTCTGGGGCTCCACCTCCGCCGCTATTTTCGACGCAATCCTCCACAAAGCGCCCGTTCCGCCCATGCGGCTGAATCCCGAGTTGCCGTCCGAACTCGAGCGCATCATTCACAAGGCGCTCGAGAAGGATCGCAGGCTGCGCTATCAGCACGCATCGGATCTGCGCGCGGACTTGCAGCGGCTGAAACGTGATTCCGATTCCGGTCGCGCGCACGTGATGGGACAGGCAGGCGTGAGCGCCGATTCCAACGCGCCTCTCGCGGGGTCCGGCCCAGCGTCCGGCTCGACACCCGTCCCGGCTGCCGGATCGGGTTCCGGACGCACCGTGCCGCCGGCGGAAGCGCGTATTTCGCAGGTCGTCGACAGAAGCGGCAGCTCGACAGTGGTAGAAGTGGCGCGGCAGCACAAAGGGAAGCTCGCGGCCGTCGCGCTACTCGTCCTCGCGTTGGTTGCTGCCGCGGCTTACGGAATCTACGTCCTTGTGCGCTCCCGCGAAGTGGCGCCTTTCCAGAATTTCACGATCACGCAGCTGACCACCAACGGAAAATCCACGCTGGCCGCGATTTCGCCGGACGGCAAAGTACCTGCTCAGCGTGATCATGGACCGAGGGAAAATCAAGCCTGTGGCTCCGCCATATCGAGACGAACAGCGACACGCGTATCGTCACTCCGGCCGACGTCGAATACTCGGGGCTTTCGTTTTCTCCCGACGGCAGCTACATCTACTTCGATAAAACGGCGCCCAACGGCGAGACGGATCTGTTTCCGCGTGCCGGTTCTCGGTGGCACGCCGCAGATTATCGCCAAGGACGTCGATTCCCCCACCGCGTTTTCGCTGGGCGGCGAGCATCTCGCCTTCGTACGAGGTAACGATCCGGACATCGGCAAGTATCAAATACTCGTGTGCAATCCGGACGGAACGGACGAGAGGGCAGCCGGAGTAGGCCCCTCCAGCAGGATGCCGACCGCACTGACCTGGTCGGCCGATGGCAAACTCATCTACGGAATTGTCTCGGGCGAATCCGGATCGCGCAGCGCGATTAAATCGTTCGAAGTGGCCTCTGGCCGGGAGCGCACCCTCGTCACGATGCCAGACCTGCTCGTGAATGTGGCCTCGGCGCCGGACGAGCGCGGATTACTGGTTCTCTATCGCAGCCGCGGCACTGGCTTCCGGACCGCGCAAATCGGATATGTGCCGTTTTCCAACCTCACGTTGCGTGCTATCACGAATGACACGAACAACTACTCCACATTGACGCTTTCGACCGACCGGCAAATTCTCGCCACGGTGCAGCGAAAAAATATTGTAACTCTGCGACTATTTCCAGCGGTGCCGCTCCCGGCCGCCACTCATCCTCCGCAGCAGGCTCTCGCGCAACAAAACGACATCTTTGATTTTTCCTGGGCGGGCGACTCCGACTTTTACATCAGCCGCTGGAACAGCTTGGTGCGCGCTTCTAGCGACGGGCACTCCGATGTACAACTGGTCAGCGATCCTCGCGCCGAGATTTTTCAGGTGTCTAGTTGCAACCACGGCCAATTCGCGATTTTCTCGTGGAACGATCATGGTGCCGATGAAGCGGCTCAGAATCTGTGGCGCGTGGATGCGGACGGATCGAACTTGAAACAGCTGACCCATGGCTCGGGATGGATCGGCGGCGCTGTTTGCACGCCCGATGGAACCTGGGCCTATTACCTAACTGAGGGCCGTAGCAGACTTCGTCGCCAGTCAACCGCCGGCACCGCCAACGAGGAAGTCCCGCAAACAGAAGTGGCCGGCTACGTTGAAATTGTCGATCACGGAGCCATTCCCGAGCTGTGGCCGGGTGTGGTGGCCGCTCCGGATGTTTCCACTGACGGAAAACTACTCGCGTATGTCGTGGGGCGGCAGGACCCTGTGCAACTGATCCACTTCAAGATCGCAATTGCGAATCTGCATTCAATGACGGAATCGTCGCCCCGATTGGTCGATGTCGGCAAAGCTGTCGACGGCTATCCGCGCTTCACACCTGACTCGAAAGCCGTTGTGTATTCAATTCGGCAGAACGGAACGGACAATCTGTGGTTGCAGCCGATCGATGGTTCGGCGGGTCGTCAGCTGACTTACTTCACGTCCGGGTCGATACGGGGTTACGAATATTCTCCCGACGGCAAGACGCTTGCAGTACTTCAAGTCGAGCGGCAATCCGACGTAGTATTGCTTCGCGAAACCGAAGCACGCTAACCGCCCCCCCCGCGTTGACTTGCCCTCACGCCGTAGCCTAACATGTGCGCCCACAAGCGCTCCCCGTCGCATGAATAATCAATGATCGGCCAAACCATCTCCCACTACCGCATCCTGGAAAAACTCGGCGGCGGCGGAATGGGCGTCGTCTACAAAGCCGAAGACACCAAGCTCCGCCGTTTCGTCGCGCTGAAATTTCTCCCCGAAGATCTCGCCCGCGACGCGCAAGCTCTCGAGCGTTTCCAGCGCGAAGCACAAGCCGCCTCCGCCCTGAATCACCCCAACATCTGCACCATCTACGAAATTGACGAATTCGAAGGCCGCCACTTCATCGCCATGGAATTCCTCGATGGCCAAACTCTGAAACACAAAATCGCCGGCCGCCCGCTCGACATCGAAACCCTCCTCGACTGGAGCATCCAGATTGCCGACGGCCTCGACGCCGCCCACGCCGCCGGCATCATCCATCGCGACATCAAGCCCGCCAATCTTTTCGTCACCACGCGCGGCCACGCAAAAATCATGGACTTCGGCCTCGCCAAACTCGCCCCCGCTGGCCAAAAAGTCGCCGAAGGCGCCACCGTCTCCGCCGGCCTCGTCACTTCCGAAAATCTCCTCACCAGTCCCGGCAGCGCCATCGGCACCGTCACCTACATGTCGCCCGAGCAGGTTCGCGGCGCCGACCTCGATCGCCGCACCGATCTTTTTTCTCTCGGCGCCGTTCTCTACGAAATGGCCACCGGCGCAATGCCTTTCACCGGCTCCACGTCCGGCGTGATCTTCGAAGCCATTCTGAATCGCGCCCCCGTTCCTCCCGTCCGCTTGAATCCCGCGGTGCCTGCCGAACTCGAGCGCGTCATCAATAAATCGCTCGAAAAAGATCGCACCATGCGCTACCAGTCCGCCGCCGACATGCGCGCCGATCTGCGCCGCGTAAAGCGTGAAACGGATTCATCCACGCGCACAGCCGTCTCGCAACAGAATCTCTACGATCCCGCCCGCCCGGCGACGCCCTCAAAACGCTGGCCCCTCTACGCCGGTGCCGCGGTCGTCCTGCTGCTCCTCGCAATCGGTGGCTCTCATTGGTATCAAGCGCATTCGGCTCATCCCGCTGCAGCCGTCGCTCGACAAGCCCTCCGTCGCCGTCCTCCCGCTCCAGAATCTCAGCACCGATTCCGACAGCGCCTATTTCAGCGACGGCATGACCGACGAAATCACCACCAAGCTCTCCAAAATCCAGGGCATCAACGTCGCCCCGCACTCTTCCGTCACCACAGTAAAAGCCGCGGATCAAAATGCGGCGGACCTCGGCCGTCAACTCGGTGTGCGTTACCTGCTCGAAGGCACCGTCCGCAAATCCGGCAATCAAGTTCGCGTCAACGTCCACCTGATCGACTCGACCACCGGCTTCCAGGTCTGGGCCGACGATTTCACCGGCGAAATGAAAGACGTCTTCTCGCTGCAGGAACAAACCGCCCTGAAAATCGCGCAAGCGCTCAATCTGCATCTCAGTTCCCAGGAAACGAAAGCCATCGCGCAGCGATACACCCAAAATCCGCAAGCCTATGAGTCGTTTCTGATTGGCCGGGGTCTGCTTCTCACGGAAACGCCCGAAAAAATGGAGGCCGCGCGAAAAAGTTTCGAGCAAGCCCTCAAATTCGATCCCAATTACGCTCCCGCTTTAGCCGGCCTCTCTCACGTCGAAGGACTCTACTATCGCGATATCAATTCAAATCCCTCGCACCTCGCTCGGTCCGAGGAATTTGCGAAGCGCGCCCTCGCCGCCGATCCCGACCTCGGCGAGGCTCACATCGCAATGGCTCAATCGTATGCCCTCCATTTCGATTACCCCCGTGCGGTAGGCGAGTTCCGCGAAGCCACGCGGCTCGAGCCGGATAATCCGCTGGCCTGGGATCTTTTATCCTGGGCGCTGGCCTACGTGCAGCCTCCGGACGCGATCGAGGCTGAAAAAGCGGCGCGAGAAGCGATTCGGCTCCAGCCCACTTCGGCGGCCGCTCAGTATCACCTCGGCCGCGCCCTGATGTTTCAGACCCGCTACCCGGAGGCCACCGTCGCTTTCCAACGCGCGAACGAGTTGGGGAGCAGCCATTACGAACACCTCGGAATGGCTCAGCTCGCCCTCGCTCAAGGCAACTACGATGAAGCCCTCAACTACATGGGCGGAGATCGCTACGAAGAAAACGACGATGGAGCAGTACTGGCTCGCCGCCATCTACTCCGCGAAAGGCGATAAAGACAAGTCCTTTGCCGTCATGCAGGAAGCACTCCAGACCGGCTTCCGCGATTTCGCCGTCCTCGACGCCAGCCCCTACTTCGCCAACCTCCGCTCCGACCCGCGTTACCAAAAGCTAGTCGCGCAGTACCGCAAGCAATAACTCTCGCCCTCTGCCTCCAATCTCCAGTAGGGGCGGGTCTCAGACCCGCCCGCGTCGCCCCACTCCCGCATCCTCGCCATACGCACGCCTCACCCGTCGTATCATTACCCCATCACACTCGACGCGAGGCCCCATGCCCCTCTACATGATCATCGAACACTTCAAAAACAACGACGCCCGTCCCCATCTACCGCCGCTTCCGCGACCGCGGCCGCATGACCCCCGAAGGCCTCCTCTACATCTCCAGCTGGATCGACGAATCCCTCACCCGCTGCTACCAGCTAATGGAAACCAACGACCGCACCCTCCTCGACACCTGGATCGCCAACTGGTCCGACCTAATCGACTTCGAAGTCCACCCCGTAATCTCCTCCGCCGAAGCCGCCCAAAAAATCGCCCCGCGGCTGTAAGCTCTTTCCGCTGGTGTTTTTTTGAGGCTTCCACTTGCTGTGGAGCAGACGTCCAGCACCAGCCGCGCACCCCAGAATTTGCCCGCTCCCGCCCCTTGGGCGTAACATGCGCCGTCTGTGCCTGACTCCTCCTCCATGCTCGGCAGGACAATCTCCCACTACCGAATCATCGAAAAACTCGGTGGCGGCGGGATGGGCGTCGTCTACAAAGCAGAAGACACAGACCTCGGCCGTTTCGTCGCCCTCAAATTTCTTCCCGAAGACGTCGCGCAGGATTCGCAGGCCCTCGAACGATTTCGCCGTGAAGCGCGCTCCGCCTCCGCGCTCAATCATCCCAACATCTGCACCATCTACGAAATTCGACACGAAGATGGCGTCGCCTTCATCGCCATGGAGTTCCTCGAAGGCGACACGCTGAAGTATCGCATCGGTGGTAAGCCACAGCCGCTTGAGCAGGTGCTCGACTGGGGAATCGAGATTGCCGACGCGCTCGAAGCCGCCCACGCGAAAGGCATCGTCCACCGCGATATCAAGCCCGCAAACATATTCATCACCGAGCGCGGCCATGCCAAGATTCTCGATTTCGGTTTGGCAAAGCTCACCCCTCTCGCTGAAGGCCGCGGTGTTTCTACTTTGCCCACTGCACCTGCGGAAGAATTTCTCACCAGCCCCGGCAGCGCCGTCGGCACGGTCGCTTACATGTCGCCCGAACAAGTGCGCGGCACTCCGCTCGACGCGCGCACGGATCTCTTTTCATTCGGTGTGGTGTTATATGAAATGTCCACCGGCGCTCTGCCTTTTCGCGGAGATACCTCCGGCCTCATTTTCGAAGCCATCTTGAATCGAGATCCCGTCCCACCAGTTCGCTTGAATCCCGACTTACCTGCGAAGATAGAAGAAATCATCAATCGGGCGATCGAGAAAGACCGCAATCTGCGCTACCAGCACGCGTCAGACCTCCGCGCAGAATTGCAGAGGCTAAAGCGCGACAGCAGCTCCGGCCGCTCGCATCCATCCGCCGCAGCTCAAGCGGCACTGGCGGCACAAGAATCTCAGCGCGCGGCCCCACAGGGGTCAACGAAACGGCGCATACCCAATGCGATTTACGCCGTAGCGGCCGCAATCCTCGTGCTGGCCGCAGCCACCGCTGCGTTTCTCTATTACCGCCGCTCCGGCCGCCCTCCTGCGCCGAGCAGTGAATGGCGGCAGCTCACTTTCTTCACCGATTCCGCCGTCTACCCGGCCCTCTCGCCGGACGGCCGCATGCTCGTCTTCATCCGCGGAAACGATTCCTTCCTCGGGCCCGGACAGATTTACGTCAAGTTTCTTCCGGACGGCCAGCCCGTCCAGCTCACCCACGACTCTCTCGAGAAGTTAAGTCCGGCCTTCTCTCCGGATGGCACAAACATTGCCTACAGTACCTTTCAACCCTGGAGCGTTTGGGAAGTGCCTGTTCTCGGCGGCGATCCCCACATTCTGCTGCCTAATGCTTCGTCTCTCACCTGGATCGAAGGTGGAAAGCGTCTGCTCTTCTCGGAGATTAAAGAGGGACTCCACATGGTCCTTGTCACCACCGACGAAGGCCGCGGACAGAGCCGCGACGTCTACTCGCCGCCGGGCGAGCGCAGCATGGTTCATCATTCCTATCTCTCCCCCGACGGCAAATGGGTGCTCGTCGTTGAGATGGGCAGTCGCGGCGAGATTCTGCCGTGCCGCGTTGTTCCTTTCCACGGCAATGCCGGCGCGCGTATCGTCGGCCCCCCGGACAGTGCGTGCCTTGCAGGTGCATGGTCGCCCGACGATAAATGGGTATACCTCACCGCAAATAAGAACGGCCAATTTCATATTTGGCGACAGCGCTTTCCGGATGGAGATCCTGAGCAACTAACATTCGGCCCTACCACGCAAGAGGGCATTGCGATGGCCACGGATGGCAAATCGCTCATTACTGCTGTCGGATCGCAGGACAGCACCGTTTGGCTTCATGACAAGCAGGGCGACCACCAGATTTCCTCGGAGGGGGATGCGATAGCGCCTTCTCTCTCCTCGGATGGGAAGAGCCTTTTCTATCTGATGGCCAATGGCCAAACGCCCGGTTACGAACTCCGGGTGACGGATTTGACCGGCGACAAAACGGAGAGTCTTCTTCCGGGTTACTTCATTCAGGCGGATTTTTTCATTAAGGGCTACTCGGTTTCTCGCGATGGAAAGGAAGTCGCTTTCGTAAAGAAGGACCAAAGCGGACATCCTAGCATTTGGGTTGCTCCCACGAATCGTCGTTCTTCCCCGGTGCGCATCTCCTCCGAAACTGCGATCGAGGATTCTCCTTTTTTCCTGCCCGATGGCGATCTCGTTTTTCGCGCCATCGAAGGCGGATCGAATTTTCTGTATCGCATGAAAGCCGATGGGACAGGTCGCCGCAAGATATCCGATCAGCGCGTTTTCGATACTCTTTCGGTCTCGCCGGACGGTCGTTGGTTTCTTGCTGCTTCACAGGGTCCCGATCAGGAGCACACGGCTCAGGCCACTGCTTTTGCGGTGGATGGAAGCACATCAGTTCCGGTGTGCCTGGGTTATTGCCACTTCATTTGGGATAGCACCGGAAAGTTTGCCTACCTGTACTTCCCATCTCTGCACGAGGGCACCTACCCGCTACCGGTGCTGCCTGACACAGGACTTCCGAAGCTGCCACCAGCCGGAATCTCACGAGTCGAGGACTTGACCAGCGCGAAAGCGGGTGCCCCAACCCTCCAAACCGTGGAATCTGCCCTGAGCCCATCGGTCTACGCCTACACCCGCCAGAATACCCGCCGCAACCTCTACCGCATCCCACTGTCATAAATTTCTTCCGCCGCTCTTGCGTCAGGGCACGGCTTCAGCCGTGCCGAAACAGACGCGAGTTGAGAGCGGCTTTAGCCGCTGAGGGACAGTTTCTCGACTTCTGAAGGATTCGATCAGGACTACTTCTTGATCCTCTTCCAAGGCTTCGCGGGAAATACCGGCGACTCAATGTCACCTATGATTTTGAATTCGCGGGCGAGAAAACCGAACACTTCGCCTGTACACGGTCCTCGGTCATTCTCCGCCACCGAACGCACCTTGTCCTTGCCCACCTTCATCTTTTTCATGATTGTTCGTGACTATTTGACCTCAAACTCGCTAGTTCCAAAACTGTACTTTCGTACAGGTTGCATTGGCTTGCCACGGTGCTACCGTCGAAGCTGGTGCAATGGCAGCAGACACGAAAATTCGAATCAGGCACGCGGCGCTGTCAGGATCACCGCCGCCTTCGCAAACTGCGCGGTTGCGCGAGGCGCACCCGCGTCCCCAAATTTCTCGGCACTCAGATCAAGTCGTTTTCACTAGTAGCCGCACATCGAACGAGTCCGGCTTTTTCTACCGCCCGACCACCAAGTTCCGACCAAGACCCCGCACCCGGTTTACGGCGACACTGCCATTCCGTTACGCCGGCGTCTCGCCGGCTCTTTTGTCGTTTTGCAGCCGACTTCACAGCACGCTTCCGGCCAGCGAGGATCCCGGATCACTCGCCGAAGATGCCTGTGGCCGGCGAAGGCACATTGGCCTTTTAATCTACGGTTCCGCGATTAAATGTGTCGGCAAATCGTCACGAATCAATCACTTGCGAATTTCTAATCGGCGGTTAAAGGGGGGCTAAGAAACCGAAATTTGCAGCGCAGTTTCAGGCCAGCGGACGCAGCACGCCCTCTGCAAACTCAAACTCGAGACGCAAAATCCAGTCGAAATGAAATTTCTCCGCCGCGAACCATTTCTCGAGGTCTTCCCGCGACGCCGCTTCGAACTCCGCCATCATCTTGCCTTCCTGCATGTTCACGAGGACGCGTTTCGCCGTCACCGCGGTCGCCGCCGCGATTCGCTTCCCCAACTCCTCCGCGCCCTGCCGCGTCAGGCAAGCCAGCGTGTGCTGCGAGATGTAACGAGCCATCGGATCTCCTCGCCAAATAATTTAGTAGCGCGCAATTCGAAGCAGCGAAATCGAACCGGCGCCACTCAAGTCCGCGCGAATCGGGCCATCATCAATCGAAGCGAGCGCGAATCGAATCTCATCGGATACACTGTGCCGGGAGAAAAAGCAAATGCCCGAACCCCGCACAGCCCATCCCTACTATCTCTACGACGCGATCCACGCGCAGCCCGCGCTGATCGAGAAAGTTCTCGCGCGACGCGACGCCATCGAGCGCGCGGCCGATGCGATGGCCGAAAAAGACCGCATCACCTTCGTCGGCATCGGCACTTCACTCCACGCCGCGCAGATCGCAGAACTTTGGATGCGCGAATTCACCGCCGGACGCATCTGGCCGCACTTCGAGCAATCTTTCGAGCTCGTAAACCAGCCGACCGCGTTCGGGCCGCGCGACGCCGTCGTCGTCATCACCCACACCGGAACCACCACCGCTTCGGTCGCAGCCCTGCGAGCCGCCCGCGCAGCCGGAGCTCTCACCATCGCGATCACCGGCGAGCTAGCCAGCGCGCCGGGCAGCGCAACGACCGGCGCAGAAATTCGCAGCGCCGATTTTCACATCGAAACGTGCGACCAGGAAGTTTCCTTCGCCTACACAAAAAGTTACACCACAGCGCTCGCAGCTCTCGCTCTCATGATTCTGCGCATCGCCGAGCGCAAAAAGCTTTTAGCGCCGGGAATCGACGCGCGCGCCATCGAGCGCATCCCGGAATTCGTCCGGCAAGCGCTTACTCTCGAGCCGCAAATCCGCGAAATCGCGAAGAAAATAGCGCCGTTCGCGCGCATCGTCCTCTTCGGCGCAGGAGTCGGCTGGCCCACCGCTCGCGAAGGCGCCCTGAAAATCAAAGAAAGCTGCTACATCGCCGCCGAAGGATTCGAAACCGAAGAAGTTCTGCACGGCCCATTTTCAGAAATCGATTCGCGCGCCGCCCTGATAGGCCTCCTCACCGGAAGACGGACCGACGACCGCGCCCGCCAAATCCTTCGCGCCGCAGGCGAACTGAAAACGCAGCGCGTCGCCATCGTCACACCATCAGCAAATCACGACATTTCCGCTGAGCACACGCTCGTAGTCCCGGAAGCAACCCCCGAAACCGGCGAGTGGCTCGCCGCCTTCACGCACCTCATCCCGCTTCAGTTACTAAATTATTTCATCGCCCTCGAACGCGGCCTGAACCCCGACTCCGGCCGCCAGGACCAACCCGCCCATGCCGCAGCCAGCCGCCACTATAAATATTAGCGAGCAAAAAAATGCCTAAGCCAATAAATCTCGCGTCTGACATCCCAATGCGAGAGATCTCACGCTGTCATTCTGAGCGAAGCGAAGAATCTCAGCTGCCGATGCTTGGCGCATCGCGCGTTTTCGCCTGTCCTCGCGAACAGGAGTCTCTCTTCGAGAACAATGCGGGCTTGACTTCCCCGCCCGCCGCCCCCAAGCGCCTAAAATTGTTACAACGTTTCCCGGGGAGTGTGCGATGAAGCGATCAATGGTGATTTTTCTTCTGGTCGCGGCGCTTGCGTTTGCAGTCGCCGCCGATACGAAAGGCATAGGAACGCTGGCTGGCACGGTGATCGGGCCCAGCGGAAAACCCGTCGCAGGCGCGCGCGTCACTTCGCAGGGAGCAGACGGCACGATGCCGAAGTCGACACTCACGAACGAGCGACGGCCGCTTCTTCTTTCCCCAGCTCGAGAACGGCTACTACGATGTGCGCGCGTATCACAGCGGTGCGTGGACCAACTGGAAGCACAACATCGAAGTGAAAATTGGAAAGCAAACGGAAGTGAAGTTGCAGCTGCCGTCCCAAGCATCAAATTAGCTAGAGTGACAAAAGTATTCGACGAGGTGATGCAAACATGCGCAAACCGATAATCGCAATCGTGGGAATGCTCGCGATCGCCGCGCTCTCTGCCGCTGCGCAGCAGAAAATGGCGATTCCTGTCGGCACGCTCGAAGGAATTGTAGTCGACGCGCATGACAAACCTGTCGCCAATGCCAGCGTCACCATTCAAACGTCCGACGGCCTGCACCCGCACGCAACGCGCACCGACGCAGAAGGTCATTTCCAATTCGCGCGCTGGGAAACGGGACAATACGACCTGCGCGCCTATTCAAACGGCGTCTTCTCCGACTGGCAGAAACGCATCATGATCCACACGAAGAAGCCCACCAAAATCACGCTGCGACTTCCGGAGCCAAAATAAACGCGCGCTCGCGAAGCGCCAATTTTATTCGTCGCGCATCATGTGCAGCGAATTATTTTCAACGCATTATTGTTAGCGCTTCGTTCGTAACTCTTCATTCGTAACGAAGCGCCGTCATCGGGTCAACGCGCATCGCACGCCGCGCCGGAATCCAACAAGCAGCCAGCGCAACAACTCCCAGCAAAAACGCGACTCCAAAAAACGTCAACGGATCGGTCGCGCTCACTCCAAACAGCAGCTTGCTCAGCAGTCTCGTAATCGCGAACGCCGCCACAAGACCGATCGCAAGTCCTGCTACGGTCAGCATGACGCCGCGCTCAAGCACCAATCGCAGCACGTCGAGCGGTTGCGCGCCGAGCGCCATGCGAATTCCGAGCTCCTGCGTGCGCTGCGCAACGAGGTACGACATCACTCCGTAGATTCCCACCGCAGCGAGCACCAGCGCGAGCCCCGCAAAGATTCCAAGCAGCTGCGCTTCGATGCGCGCGTCTGAATTCGCCTCCACGATCACCTGGTCCATCTCGCGGACGTTGAACACCGGAACCTTCGAATCCACGCCCGCGATCGTGCGGCGCACCGTCTCCGGCAACGACGCTGCCGCGCCGGCGCCGTGCACGGTGATTGCCATTTCCGTCCGCGAACCCCAGCCAAGCGGAAAGTAGGCTTCGTCGATCGTCTTCTGCCGCGGGGAATTGAAGATCTTGGTATCGGCAACGACGCCGATCACCTGAACGGGAAGCGTATCGAGCTCGAATACTTTTCCCACGGCGTTGTCGTTGGGCCAGAATTCGCTCGCCATTTTCTGGTTGATGATGCCGACCATCATCGGCCCGTCGTATTTCGACGGCGATTTCTTCGAAGCTTCGCTGACTTTCGCGACGAGTTCGTAATCCGCATCCGTAAAATTGCGGCCCGCGCGGAATGGGATTCCAAACGTCTTGAAATAGCCGGCCGTGACTTCGTTCCATTCCATCAGCGAGCCGAGTTCTTCCGCCGGCGCGCCCGGCTTCTTGGCGTAGGTGTTCGTTCCGCCGTCGAGCGGAATCTCGCTGGAGACCGCCGCCGCATCAACTCCCGGAGCCTGCTCCAGCCTTTCCGCCATTTCGCGATAGACGCGGAATTGCGCATCGTCCTTGTATTGCGTGTCCGGCAACGCGACTTTCGCGGTGAGCACTTTGTCTGGACGCACGCCGATTTCGACAGCGCGCAGGCGCTCGAAGGTGCGAAGCAGAAGCCCTGCCGCGATCAAAAGGCAGAGCGAGAGCGCAATCTCGCCGACCACGAGGCTATTGCGCAACCACTTGCTCGACGACGCCGCGGCGCCCGCGCCCTTGCCGCCCGATTTCAAATCGTCATGTAAATCTCGAGCGCCCACCTGCAAAGCAGGCGCGAGACCGAAGACGAGCCCGGTGAACACGGCGATGCCCAGTGCGAAGCACAGCACAACTCCGTCCACGCTGATTTGCTCAAACGCGCGGCCAGGAACGCTCGGCAGCGTCTTCAATAACGCCACGCCCCAATAGGCAAGGAGAATTCCAGGAATCGCCGCAAGAAACGAGAGCAAGACACTTTCGGTGAGCAGCTGCCGGATAATTCGGGATCGGGCAGCACCGAGCGCGCTGCGCAAGGCGATCTCCCGCTGCCTGCTGGACGCGCGAGCGAGCAACAGATTGGCCACGTTCACGCAAGCAATCAGCAGAACCAGAGCAACAGCGCCGAGCAACACGAGCAGAGCGGGACGCACGTTCCCTGTAAGCTGCTCGCGCATTTCGACTACATCCGCGCCAATCTTACGGTTCGAATCCGGATATTGTTCTTCGAGCCTTTTGGCAATCGCATTCAGGTTGGCTTTTGCCTGCTGCGCAGTGACGCCGGGCTTCAGGCGTCCAATCGCGGGATAGGAGTGCTCGCCGCGACCCGGCAGTTTCTTCAGATCCATGTCGATCGGAATCCACAGGTCCGCACGCAGACCGATGCGAAAATCCTCGGGCATGACGCCGACAATCTGGTATTTCTCGCCTCCCAGCTCGATATCTTTGCCGAGCACGTCGCGCGTTCCGCCAAAACGCCGCTGCCATAATCCGTAACTGAGCACGGCAACGTGATTGTGTCCCGCCTGGTCTTCCCCCGTGACAAAAGTGCGGCCCATCAGCGGCGCCGAGCCAAGCACGGAAAAGAAATTGGCCTGCGCGAGAATTCCGTACACGTGCTCGGGTTCACCAGTGCCGCTCATATTCAGGCTGTTGGGCCAGGTGTAGAGCGTCATGTCTTCGAACGTCTGATTCTCCGCGCGCCAGTCAACAAAATCGGGAGCGGCAAACGGCGCTTGCGGCACCTCCGTCTCCGTTTCCCAGAGCTGTACGAGGCGATCTGGCTGTTTGAAAGGAAGGGGACGCAGCAAAACAGCGTTCACCGCGCTGAATATCGCCGTATTGGCGCCGATGCCGAGCGCGAGCGTCAAGATTGCGACTGCCGCAAATCCGGTATTCTTTCGCAGCGTTCGCAGCCCATACCGCAGATCCAGCCAGAAGGATTCCAGCCAATTGCCGCTGCTGGCGGGCTCGTGCCCCGTTGCCGCTGATTGAGCCATGGACTTGCCTCCGCGCTGCGCGAGAGCCCGCATTTCCGACGTGCGGACGAGCATCTGCCCCGGAAGTGATACGCGGACTGCCAACAAGTTGTTCCGTGAATGACGGCCGGAGATTAAACGATGGAAAATGCCGGATGGTGAGGGGATTTCGGCAGCTATTCGTAGCGGATCGTTCTTAACCTATCATTCGTAACCTTCACTCATAACGAAGCGCGGTCATCGGATCGACGCGCATCGCGCGCCGCGCCGGGATGTAGCAGGCCAGCATCGCGACGCCGAGCAGGACGATGGGCACAGCCGCAAACGTGAGCGGATCGGTGGCGCTGACCCCGTAAAGCAGACTGGCCATTAACCGCGTCAATCCGAGTCGCCGCCGCGATGCCGATTGCAGCTCCTAGGAGCGCGAGCTTCACACCTTCGCCCAACACGAGCGCCAGTACGTCCTTGCGTTGAGCGCCGAGCGCCATGCGGATCCCGATTTCGTGGGTTCGCTCGCCAACCAAATATGAGATCACGCCGTAGATGCCGATGCTCGAAAGCAGCAGCGCGAGCGCGGCAAACGTGCCCAGCAGCACCATCGAAAATTTGCGGTCGGAAATGGAATCGGAAATGATTTCGTCCATGGTCTGCTCGCCGTAGACAACCTGCTCGCTGTTCATCTGGCGGCTCGTGTCGCGAATCGATTCGATGATGCCGCGGCGCCGATCCTGCATAGCGAACGACTGCACTCGTGCCATAGGAAACGAGCACGGTGAAACCGTCCGACATCTGCATGGCGGGAAGATAAATCTGCGCTTGCAGATTCTGCGCGTCGGAAGCCAGTCCCCATTGGTTCACATGGTCTACGACGCCTACGATTTCGGTGGTTCCGTCGCCCATCCCCTCGTTTTCTGTTATGCGAACGCGCTTGCCGATGGGATCGTCGTTGCCGAAATATTTTCTGGCGAGGGCTTCATCGATGACGGCCACCGAGGGTGCGTGTTCGTTGTCTTGCGGAGTGAAGAACCGGCCGCGCCGCAGACGAATTTGCATCACCTTCAGGTAATCGGGATCGACGACGTATTTCACGGCCCAGTTCATGTCGTTCTGGCTTGCGGGTTTTGCGTGGCCGTCGAGCCAGAAAACGTCTTCATCGTCGCCAGACATGGGAAGCGCAGCCCACGTCATCGAGACGGCTTGCACGCCTGGCGTCGCGGCGATTCGGCGATCAAGTTCGCGCGAGAAGGCGCGCACGGTTTCGGCGTTCGAGTTCATCAGCGACGGCGGAGGCGAAAGATTAAACGTCAGCACGTTTCGCGGATTGAATCCGGGATCCTGGCTCCAGAGCCGCGCCAGAGTGCGGACCATTAATCCAGCGCCCGCCAGCAGCACAAGAGCCAAGGCCATTTCCACCACGACGAAAATGCTTTGCGTACGATGCCGCGTGCCGCTTCCGCCTCGCCCGCTTTCATTCAGGGTTACCTGCAACATCGGCTTCAGCGATTTCAGCGCTGGAACGAGGCCGAAAACAATTCCGACTCCTACCGAAATTGCGATCGTGAAAAGCAACACACGCGCGTCAAGGCCTACGCTGGCGGCGCGCGGTAGAGTGACGGGCAAATGTTGAAGGGCAACGCGTGTGGCCCAGACGGCGAGCAGAAGGCCGAGCCCGCCGCCCGCGATACCAAGCAGAATACTTTCCGTGAGGAGCTGCCGAATCAGGCGTCCTTTTCCAGCGCCCAGCGCCGCGCGAATTGCAAACTCTCGCGCACGCGAAGTGGAACGCGCGAGCAGAAGATTCGCCACATTCACACACGCGATCAACAGCACGAAGCAGACCGCGCCGAGCAGAAGCAATAAAAGCGGCCTCACTTCTCCGAGCATGTCCTGCTTGAGCGGACGCACGGCCGCGCCGATTCCTTTGTCGGTGTCGGGATAGGCGGCGATCAGGTTTCGCGTCACTTCGTCCATATCCGCGCGCGCTTGCTCGATGGAGACTCCGGGTTTGAGGCGGCCGATTCCATGAATGCCGAGGCCGGCGCCGCGATTGAGCAGGAAATTATTTTTCCACTGGCCGATGGGGACGTAGATTTCGCTATTGCGGAAGCTGCGAGTGGAAAGATCGAAGTCCGCGGGAATCACGCCGACAATCGTGAAGCCGCCGCCATCGAGCGTGATGGTGCGTCCCAGCACATCGGGCGATGAGCCGAATTTGCGTTTCCAGAGACCCGCGCTAATCAGCACGATGGGAGCCGCGCCTACTTCGTCTTCGCCGGGCGCAAACATCCGCCCGAGCACTGGCTTCACGCCCAACAAGGAAAAATAATCGGAGGAGAGCAGTTCCGCTTGCAATTGTTCGGCTTCGCCCGATCCGGTGAGGCTGAAAGAAATCGGACGCGAGATCGCCATCGAGGAAAATGTGTGGTTGTTGCGCTGCCAGTCGCGAAAATTGAGATAGGAAATCGAGCCGGTGGCAAAATTCGGCTTGCTCTCGCTCAGCGAGACGAGCTGCTCGGGCTGCGGGAACGGCAGCGGATTCAGCAGCACGCCGTTGACCACCGAAAAAATAGCCGTGTTCGCGCCGATACCCAGGGCCAGCGTGAGAATCGCGACGATCGTGAATCCCGGCGAACGCATCATCATGCGAACGCCGTAGCGCACGTCGCTCAACAGCGTTTCGAGCCAGAAACCGCTGCTCTGCTCGCGGCAGTCTTCTTTCACGGCTTCGGCTCCGCCAAATTGCATTAGCGCCTGCCGCCGCGCTTCGTCGCGCGGCATTCCGGCGGCGATATTCGCGTCGGCCTGGCGCTCGATGTGGTCGCGCAGTTCGTCGCTCATCTCTTGTTCCGCGTGACCGCGCCGAAACCATCGCTGCAAAAAACTCATGGCTTGAGCTCCGTTACACTCGCTGCAGGATCAACGCCACCGCCGACGACAGCCGCTCCCAGTCCGCCAGCTCTTTTTCGAGTTGCGCGCGCCCCTTTTTCGTCAGCGAGTAGAATTTCGCGCGGCGATTGTTGTCGGACGCGCCCCACTCGGCGCGAATCAGCCCTTTGCGTTCCAGGCGGTAGAGCGCCGGGTAGAGCGAGCCCTGCTGGATTTGCAGCATCTCGCGCGACACCTGCTGAATCCGTTGCGCGATTCCCCAGCCGTGCATGGCTTCGAGCGCAAGCGTTTTCAAAATCAGAAGGTCGAGCGTGCCTTGCAGCACTTCCGTCGATGCGGTCATTCGGGCTCTCTCCTAGATAGACTACAGGTCGAACTACAGGGAGTCTGCCACGCCTCCTGTAGAATAACAAGAGGAGACTTCCCGTCAGACGAGAGCGGCTACAAAAGGTGAGCGGCAGTCGAGGCCGTCAATTCCTCACCGCTCAAAAGCGAAAATAACCCGGTACTAAAACCCGGGTACCCGAAATTTATCCCGGGCGAGCCATTGTTGGCCGCCGCTTTGGGCCGCAACAATGATCTTGCGGGTTGGGGACTGCGCTGCGGGGACGACGGTTCCGAATGGAGCCGGGGCAAGTTACCCAGCCCGCCCAAGCCTCGCCTGCTGGCACACCCTGACCCTGTCAGCAGGCCGGGCTTCCCGATTCGCCGAGTCGAGTCGCCCGCCGATTGAATCGTTTGGAACTCATCCTGCGTCCTAATGAATGCGCGGTTTCGAGTTCGCGAGCTAAAGCCTTTGGAATCTTGGCGTGAGAGATAGCAACGACGGTGGATTCGGCGCCTTGGGCGGACAGTTGGAAGAGAAACAGGACAGGCAAATCAGCGTCCGGCGTTTCATCAAGCAGTATTTCATCGCGGCGCTTGTCTTGTGCCTGGTTGCGCCCGGCAGAGTAAATGCTGAAGACTTAAAGCCGGAAACGATCACCGCATTTGATCGCTACGTGCAGCTCACCGAAGCGCAGATTGACTCTGAACTCGCGCGCCGCGAGCCGTTTCTGTGGATCGAAAGCCTTCCCGAAAATCGCCGCGAAGCGTCTACCAGGATTTGCGCGACGGCAAGGTGGTGATTGATTCCCTCGAAACGCTCGATGACGGCAAAAAAATCAACGTGCCCGGAGGACTGATCCACCACTGGATTGGAACGATTTTTGTGCCCGGCGCCACGCTCGCCCAAGTGGTCGCATTCGAACAGGACTACGACAATCAGCTGCAATATTTCCAGCCCGACGTGATGCGTTCGAAGATCATGCAGCACAACGGCAGCGATTTCGTGGTGGATATTCGCTTCTACAAAAAGAAAATCATCACCACGGTGCTCGACACTACGCACGAGGTCCACTACCAGCCTGTGGATGCCACGCACGAATGGAGCCGTTCCCACACCACGCGCGTTCAGGAAGTGGAAGATGCAGGCGAGCCCCATGAAAAGCTCAAGCGCGAGGGACGCGACAACGGATTTCTGTGGCGAATGAACACCTACTGGCGATTCGAAGAAAAAGACGGCGGAACCTACATCGAGAGCCAGTCGATTTCGCTGACGCGCGATATTCCGATGGGACTCGGATGGATGATCGGGCCCTACGTGAATAGCGTGCCGCGCGAATCGCTCACGTTCACGCTCGATCGCACGCGATCCGCCATTCTGCAGCGAATCGGTTCAACCACCGCGCACTAAAAATCCCGCAGCAGCAGAACGCGAAATTAAAACGTCGTCGAGGCCAGGAACGCATCCGCCAATCCGTTCGTATCGCGCGCCACGAGATTGGTCGCGAACGAAAGGAAACTCACCGTATGCCCATCACCGCTGATGGAAGGCGCCAGGCTGCTCCCGTTCAAGGACGGCGCCAGTGTGCCGGAAGGCTGGCTCGCGACAACTGTAGCGGTAGTGCAGTTCGTAGTTATGTTTAGGCACGTGTTTCTCACAAACGCGTTCTCGATGCCGTTTGCCGTATTTGCGCCCAGATTCGACGCAGCAGAAGCAAAAGCTATAAATTGCCCGGTCGTGTCGAACGACGGCGTTTCCGCAAGCGAATTCGCGGGCGTGGTGCCGTCGCGTGTGGAGGCGAGAATCGTCGAAGGTGTGCAACCCGTCGTAACCACGTTTGAGCACGTGTCGCGTATATAGATCTCCTGCACTCCGCCCGAATTGAAGCCGAGATTTGTTCCCGCCGACGTGAAGGCAATAAAGCGCCCGCTCGAGCCGGAGGTCGCGGTTTGCGTGCTCGCGCCGTTCGCCGGGGTTACCCCATCGGGCGTAGATACGAGGTCGGTTTCTCCCATGCACGTCGTGAGCAGTGTGGCGCACGTGCGCGAGAACACTTCCGCCAGCCCGCTTGGGTTTGGAGCCGTCGCGCCCAGATTTCGCGCAGTGGATACGAATGCGATCACAGATGCCGCGCTGGAGATCGAGGGCGCCGAGCTTGGTCCATTTCCCGGCGTGGTTCCATCCGGCGTGGAAACAAGAAACGTCGTAGGCGTACATGTGGTGGTCGCGACGCCGCCGCACGTCATCCGCACGAACACCTGGGGCGTGACTCCGTCGAAAGTCGCATTGGATACGAGATTCGTCGCCAGCGAAACAAAGGCCACAAACTGCCCATCCGAGCTGATTACCGGATTGAAGCTGTCGCCATTTCCCGCGCTGACCCCATCGGCGCCCATGGATACGAGCTGCGTGCCAACCGTCGAGCCCACAACAACACTCGCTGGGCGCCAAAAAACCTGTCGAGTCTTACCGTCAAGAGGCGCGGATGTAACCAGGTTCGACGCAGTGGATGTAAATGCAACGCTGCCGCCTGACGAAGCAATCGACGGCTCCCAGCTCGGACCATCTGCCGTGTTGCCATTTGGATCCACACTAATCAACGTATTCGACGGTGTGCATGAAGCCACAGTCACACACGTAGTGCGGACAAACACGTCGCTCGATGCGTTCGCGTCAGTTGTCACCAAATTGTTTGATATCGACGCGTACGCGACCATCGCCCCGGTCATGTCCGTAGAGGGCCCGGCCGTCATGACGTCTGGCGTACCATTCGCACACATCGAAGCTGTGCCGCAGATTCCGTTGATTGCCTGAGAGCCATCGGGAGCCAGATCCAATAGCACGGGCAGTCCCTTTGCCGCAGTGGGATTCACAGCGAATACCGCAATGTTCGACGTTCCTCCGCCTGGCGCCGAGTTGAAAACCTGCACCTGATCGACTCCGCCCGCGGCTATGTCGCCGAGAGTCAGCGCCGTCATGAGTGAGGTAGAACCCGCAAAAGTAGTCGCGCGCGGTCCCCCATTGATCTCGATCACAGAAGTCGCATTGAAACCGGTGCCGGTCAGAGTCAAAACGGGCGCTGTTGTCGCGCCCACTGCCACACTGGTGGGCGCGAGGGTCGTGATCACGGGAAACGGGTTGTCAATTGCGTAGGAAAAGATGTTGGACGTTCCGCCGTTCGGCGGCGCGGGCGGCGGCGCTGCAGGATTGGTGACCGTGATCGATAAAGTACCGGCGGTGGCCAGGTCGGCCGTCGTCAGATTCACCTGCAAGCTCGTGCTGTTGATAAAACCTGTAGAACGGTTCGTGTTGTTCACGGAAACGACCGACTGCGGAGCAAATTGAGTGCCGCTAATAAGCAGGGTCGCTCCTAGTGTTCCGGCGAGAACTGTGGTCGGCGAGATCGATGTGATCGTCGGAACGTTGCTGGGCGCCGGCGTAATCGTGAAAGTAAGAGAGGTGGCTGATGTGCCTCCGCCCGGCGCTGGAGTAAAAACAGTCACAGTCGCGGTGCCTGGACTTGCAATCAGGACTGCTGGAACCTGTGTCGTCGCCTCGCTGGTGCTCAGGAAATTTGTCACAAGCGGAGTTCCATTCCACTCCACTGCCCCACCCGGCGAAAAACTCTTGCCCATCACCGTCAGGGTAAACGCCGTATCGCCCGCCTTTTTCGTCGTGGGAGACATAGACTTCAGCGACGGCTTCGGAAAATTAATCTGCTGCTGGCAGGAAGGAAGCAGAACGACAGCAAGCAAAAGAGCCCAGAAATTGAAACCCAGTTTTCGCTGCAAACGATTCATCCCCAAGTCACTCAGCCCTCTGTTTTGTCGTAAGCGCAATCGTAGAGACTACTAAAGATGTCTGCTGTGGGCAATCGGGATGCTTGGGCGCTATTTCGCCGGGAAAGGAATCTGGCTCTGAGGTACTCTCCATGGCTGGCCGCCGAGCCCTTATTCTGTAACCCGGTTTTTCACGTGGATTTCCGGCGCTTGCATGTTCTACTCTCTTGCTCCGTGGAAGTCAGCTCCCAAGGCGCAACTTCTGCTTCTAACCATGCCCCGTCCCGTTGTCCAATTCGCCCTGCGATTCCTGTGCCTGTTCTCGCTCGGCATCGCCGCAGCGAGCCTCACGCGAGCGCAGACCACCACCACCAGTAACTCGGCAGAACGATCTCAGCAGTCCCCCAAAGATCAAGGTCCTGACCCCCAGACTCCCGCGGCGCCTCCCGACGATTCAACGGCTGAAGATGCGCTCACCGTTTTCCCGCATTCAGAGACGGCCCGCTATTGGATCTCCGGCCAAGCCAACATCATCTTGCAATGGCATCCGCGGTTTCGCGCGAAATACACCGGCCCAAACAGTTTGACCCCCGCCCCGCAAAGCGCCACCACTCATGTTCTGACGCTTTACACGGGATACGAACTCACCCACACGACCGAAGTGTTTGCCGATGTGGAGTACGCCACCGGCGGCGGCATCGGACATGCCTTCGGCGTTGCCGGCTACACCAATCTGGATTCGGTGCGGACCGTGTCGGGTGCTGCCCTCTCAACCGCGCCTTACCTCGCGCGACTCATGCTTCGGGAGATCATCCCGCTCACCGAGGTACGCGTTGAAGCACAACGAGATCCGTTGCATCTAGCCACTTCGCTTCCAGCGCGCCGGATCGAATTCCGCATCGGAAAATTTGACGTTGTCGATTTCTTCGACGTAAATGCTTACGGCTCCGACAGCCACCTGCAATTCATGAATTGGACCGTGGACAATAACGGGGCTTACGACTACTCCGCGAATACGCGCGGCTACACCGACGGCGTCATGCTTGAATACGACGACCATTGGTTCACTGCGCGCTTTGCGGAAACGCTGATGCCGAAAGTCGCAAACGGGATCAATCTTGACACAGATCTAGCCCGTTCCCGCGCGGCAAATCTCGAGTTCGAGGCGCGCGGCAATCGTTTCCTGCACCGCGCCGGAGCCGTGCGCCTCCTGAGCTATTTGAACCAGGCAACCATGGGGAGTTACGAACAAGCCATCGAAGAGTACCTTGCAAGCAACAAGACCTCACCGCCGAACATCATCGCCACCCGCCGTCAGGGCCGCCACCGATACGGATTCGGACTGAACTTCGAGCAGGAAATCTTGCCGCAAGTAGGCATATTCGGGCGCCTTGGATGGAGCGACGGCCGCAACGAATCTTTCGCCTATACCGAAGACGATCGCACCGCCGAAATCGGAGGCTTCACGAAGGGCAATTGGTGGAACCGCCGCAATGATCGCGCTGGCGTGGCGTTCGTCGCTAACGAAATCGTCAAAGCTCATCAGGAATATCTAGCGCTCGGCGGCCTCGGATTTCTCCTCGGTGATGGCAATCTCACTTACGGCCCCGAAAAAATCGTCGAAGCTTTCTACACCGCGCACCTCTGGCGCGGTTTCTTCGCCTCTCTCGATTTGCAGCACATCAATAATCCCGGCTACAACAAAGATCGCGGCCCGGTGCTCGCCCCCGGCGCCCGCTTCCACGTCGACTTCTAACACCCGTCGCATCCCCTTTTTCCTCTGGCATCCCGAGCCTTCGCAGTTTAAGCTCCGCCCCTGCGGCATTGGGGCAATCACGCATTTCACGGCGAGCCGCCGGAGGAATTGAATGTCACGTGCAACTTGGTCCGTCGTTCCGATCTTCGCGCTGGTCTTCGTGTGCGCATTCGCGCTTCCCGCTCGCGCGCAAGAGAAGCCTCAGCCTCAGGCAGCCGCCGCACCCGCTCCGCAAACCGCCGAACCTCCCGCAGCAAAGCCCGCCGACGTCGCTTCACCCGACGCCATCCTCACCGCCGTCTACGACGTAATCTCCGGCCCCGCCGGCCCGCGCGATTGGGACCGCTTCAATTCCCTCTTCGCTCCCGGCGCCCGCCTGATTCCCATCGGCCCCCGAAAAGACAAGCCCGGCATCAACATCCTCGTCATGTCCCCGAAGGATTATTCCGACCGCGCCGGCTCCTACTTCGACAAAAACGGCTTCGTCGAGCGCGAAGCCTCCCGCAAAACCGAGCACTACGGCAATATCATGCAAGTCTTCAGCACTTACGAATCGCGCCATGACGCAAAAGACGAAAAGCCCTTCGCCCGCGGCATCAATAGTTTTCAGCTCTACAACGACGGCACCCGCTGGTGGATCGTCACCATCATGTGGCAGGAAGAAACACCGGATAACCCGCTGCCAAAAGAATTCCTCCCCGCATCCAGGTAAAAATCGAGAAGAGGTCCGCGTGAGATGTCAGCGCGGGTTCGCTTGTGGGTTGGCTGGCGAACCCAACGGAACAATCGGCACAGCCGCTGGTGCTGCCGCCTGATTCAACACTTCCTTCGCCCCTGCCGGAAGCTGATCGGCCCGCGCCAGCATCGCGCTCACCTGCCACATCTGCGCGTCCGACAGCGCGCTCTTGAATCCGGGCATCCCCGTCAGGCGAATCCCGTTCTGTACTTTCCAGAACGTCACGCCCACAGGGTCATCCGTCACCATTTCTTTCGGGTCAAAAAGTTGTGGCGCTTCCGGAAACATCCCTTTGCCCGCCACCGACGGAGGCTGGCCGGGCATTCCGTGGCAAAATGCGCAGTCTTTCACATAGATTCCTGCGCCGCTCGCGAGGTCAGGCGCGTTAAAGCTAGCTGAGTCGCGTTTCGGAGCCTCACGATCTATGCGCGCGTGGAGCGCCGTTCTCGCCAGCTTTCGCTCAAACATGAGCGGCGGGTCGGCCGCTGCCACCGGCATGTGGCTGCTCCCCGCGTACCAACCGACAGCAATCGGAAAGGCAATCAGAGTCAAGATCACTCCGGCTAGAAAACCTCGCATTCAAATCCTCGCTTTGCTGAAGGAATTCTTTTTCCTGCCCGACGAGAAGTTGATAACACATACGCTGCGAGAGCGTCATTGTGTTTATACTGCTCCGTCTCGCAACGAGGTCGCACGGCCCAGCCACCGGAGGGTATTCCATGTATCAGCCAGACCTGCTAAAAGGCCGCACAATCTTCATCACCGGAGGCGGCACCGGCCTCGGCCGCTCCATGGCTCTCCGCTTCGCCGAACTCGGCGCCAATATTTTTCTCACCGGCCGTCGCGAAGAACCCCTGAAGCAAACCGCGAATGACATTCGCGCAAAAGGCTCGCAAGCCGCCTACGGCATCGCCGACGTTCGCGACTTCACGGCCGTCGAAAGCGTCGTCGCCGCCGCCGAAGAAAAATTTGGCTCCGTCGATACGCTCGTCAACAACGCCGCCGGGAATTTCATCGCTCGCAGCGAAAAGCTCTCGCCCAACGCCTTCAACGCCGTCATCGGCATCGTCCTCACCGGCACATTCCACTGCACGCTCGTCCTCGGCCGCAAATGGATCGCCGCCAAAAAGCCCGGCAACGTCCTCAATATCGTCACCACCTACGCCGCCACAAATGCCGGCTCCGGCTACGTAATGCCCTCCGCCTGCGCCAAGGCGGGCGTCCTCGCCATGACGCGCTCTCTCGCCGTCGAATGGGCCAAGCATCATATTCGACTCAACGCCATCGCCCCCGGCCCATTCCCCACCGAAGGCGCCTTCTCGCGCCTGATGCCCTCAAAAGAAATCGAAGAGCGCGCGAAGAATAACCACCCCATGAAGCGTTTCGGCCGCCACGAAGAGCTGGCCGACCTGGCCGTTTACCTCGTAAGCGATCACTCCGATTACGTAAACGGCGAATGCGTCGTAATCGACGGCGCTCTCTGGCTCCGCGGCGCCGGCGAATTCAACGACTTCGTCGATCTACCCGACTCCGCCTGGGACATGCTCGAATCCGCCCGCAGGAAATAACTTAAACTTATGGTGCGCGTCGTTCTTCACGACTCCCGCACCAGGCGTCATCCTGAGCGGAGACTCGCGTGTTTTTTCTTCCCTCGCGAAGCGAGGGCGCGGGTCGCAGTCGAAGGATCTCTCTTAGGTTTTATCTTGGTTCACGGCGCGTAGAATATTTTTCGCTCGCGTAACAATCTGCAAAAATTGGAAAACATGCTCGTAATTGTCGGCGCGTCGACTGGTAAAATTTCTTCCGTCATGCGCGTAAGCTTCCGCGAATCCCTACGTAGTTCCACGCACGCAATTCTTCGAGCCACGCACAAATAGCGATCGCATCTCTCCAAAGTATTGCAACTCAAGAGGTTCGCCTCGCGTGCCGATCCACGGGATACGATTTGCCATCGATGGCACAGCTGTAATACGATGTGACTATCGATTGGCAATCGGAGGTTCCTAGCCATGGAGAGAGCCCGTGTCCGCGTTTCTCCCAAATTCCAGATCGTCATCCCCAAATCCATTCGCGAAGAGTTGCACATCGAGCCCGGCCAGGATCTCGTCATGTATTCGCTCGAAGGCACCATCCGGATTCTTCCTCGCCGCTCCGTCAAAGAACTCCGCGGCGCCGCCAAAGGCATGAGATGGAAAGAGGATTATCGTGACCACTCGGACCACTTCTGAGCTTTACCTCGTCGACTCCTCAGGCTGGCTCGAATATCTCACCGAAGACTCGAAGGCCCCGCTGTTCGCCCACTATCTCGAGAACGAGGCCGCCGTCATCGTCCCCTCGCTCGTCATCTACGAGGTCTACCGCCAGCTCGCCCGCCACCGTGGCAAGCCTCTCGCCGATCGCTTCTTGTCGCAAGCGCTCCACTGCCGCGTCGTCCCGCTCGACGAAATGACCGCTCTCGCCGCTGCCGACGCCAGCCTCAATCACCGCCTCGCCATGACCGACGCACTTCTCTACGCCACCGCCCGCGCCCACCACGCCCAGTTCGTCACCACCAACACAAAACTCCGCGGCCTCCCCGCCGTCATCATCCCCTAGTTTGATATTCTCGGGCAGAGGCGAGTGTGCTAGATAAAATCTTGCTGGCTCTCCAGGCATTCCAGGTTCTCTTTCTGCTGATTCACGATTGGATCCCGCTCGGACGGTTGAACGATGTGGCCGCGGTGCGGAGCCAGGACACGTATCGCCGGCTTGTGCTGGTGACCTGTATTCAAACGCTTCCGTTCGCAATCGGTCTGTTTTTCAGCGCACGTTATCTCGGAACAAGGTATCCGCACTGGCTCAATGAGTGGCTATGGATCAGTTACGCGATGCTCTTCATCGGCCAGCTTCGCGCCTGGTGGGTGCCTTACCTTCTGAAGCCCGAGCCGAAGCGGGCAGAACGTTATCGAATCATGTTCGGCAATACCCACTCGTTCCTGCCGGAGCGGAACGGAATGGTGCCAAACACCGCGCACATTCTTCTCCATGTCGCCACCCTCGCGACGCTGATGGTTCTCTTGGCTAAAAGCGTCTAAGACGCGCCGACTGTCTGGAGGCTTTATTTTTACTTATTGAGCGAGACACCGCGATTAAAATCGCGCGCAACTGCAACAAAACAAAGGCCGATCGCCAAGTCTAATCGAGACAGAAATGGGGTTTTCGAGCCCGCTCTTTGCTGTCATTCGCGCTTTCGAAGTGCCCATAACCTCCTCCGTGACTCAGTGCCTCTGTGGCCATCTCAAACCGCGACTTCTCGCGCAACCTTGACCCTGCGAGAACCGCAAAGTAATCTACCTGCTTCCTGTTTCGTCCGCGCACTTGCCGGCGAGCACAGCTGATAAACCATGGACACCATTCAAATTACTTTGCCCGACGGCGCCACCCGCGACGTCCCTAAAGGCACCACCGCCGCTGATATCGCGAAGCAAATTTCGCCGCGCCTCGCAAAAGAGGCTCTCGTCGCGCGCACCAATGGCGACCTGATCGATCTCGCGCGCCCGCTCGACCACGACACCAAGCTCGCGATTCTCACCGCGAAAGATCCCGACGCGGTGCAGGTGTTCCGCCACTCGGCCGCGCATCTTCTCGCCGCCGCCGTGATGGAGCTGTATCCCAACGTAAAGCTCGGCATCGGTCCGCCGATCGAAACCGGCTTTTTCTACGAGTTCGTGCGCGATGAACCGTTCACCCCCGACGATCTCGCGAAAATCGAAGCGAAGATGCACGAACTCGCCTCGAAAGATATTCCCAACGAACGCAAACTGATCCCCAAGCCCGAAGCCATCGAGCTTTACCGCCAGCAGAATCAGGAATTCAAGTGCGAGCTGGTTGAAGAAAAGGCCGATGAGCCGATGGTTTCCTTCTACACCACCGGAAAATTCATCGACTTCTGCCGCGGGCCGCACATTCCGTCCACCGGCCGGATCAAAGCATTCAAGTTGATGAGCGTCGCCGGCGCCTACTGGAAAGGCAAAGAAAGCAATCCGCAGATGCAGCGGATTTATGGCGCGTGCTTCGTCGATCAGAAAGAACTCGACGAATACCTGCACAGGCTCGAAGAAGCGAAGAAGCGCGACCACCGCAGAGTTGGAAAAGACCTCGAACTATTTACCGTAAGCGACCTGGTCGGCGCGGGTTTGCCCTTGTGGCTTCCCAAAGGCGCAACGATTCGCCGCCTGCTCGAAGAATATATTCTCGAGCGCGAACGCGAGGCCGGCTATCAGCACGTCTACACGCCCGACCTCGCAAAAGTGGATCTGTATAAGCGCTCCGGGCACTGGGAGCATTACCACGAGGATATGTTTCCGCCCATGGAGCTCGAAACCGAAGATCTCGTGTTGCGGCCGATGAACTGCCCGCATCACATCCTGGTTTATGAGTCCAAGAAACGCAGCTACCGCGATCTGCCCGTGCGGATCGCCGAACTCGGAACGATGTATCGCTACGAGCGCTCCGGTGTTCTAAGCGGTCTCAGCCGCGTTCGCGCGATGACCCTGAATGACGCGCACATTTTCTGCACCCCGGAGCAAATTAAAGACGAATTTGCCGGCGTCATGCGATTGGTCGAACGGGCGTACCGCGATCTCGGCATCACTCAATACAGCTACCGGCTATCGCTGCGAGGCAAAGAGAATGCCGAGAAATATGTGGCCAATGACGAAATGTGGGATCTGGCCGAAAACGTTCTCCGCGAGGCGATGAATTCGCTCGGCCTTCCTTACACCGAGGCTCCGGGAGAAGCGGCTTTCTACGGACCGAAGCTGGATATCCAGCTCGCCGACGTGATGGGCCACCAGGAAACCTATTCCACCATTCAGATAGATTTCCATCTACCGAATCAATTCGACCTGAGCTACATAGGCGCGGATGGCCGGGAGCATCGTCCGGTGATCATCCACCGCGGCGTGATAAGCACGATGGAGCGCATGGTTTCCTATCTAATCGAGCTTTACGGCGGAGCGTTTCCTGCATGGCTCGCTCCGGTGCAGGTCGCAATCCTGCCCATCACGGAACGCCAAAACGCGTACGCCGCGGAAGTGATGCAGAAATTGCTTGCCGCGGGCATTCGCGTCGAACTGGACGAGCGCAACGAAAAAGTGCAAGCCAAGATCCGCGACGCCCAGCTTCAAAAAATCCCCTACATGCTGGTAATCGGCGGCAAAGAAGCCGAAGCCGGCACGGTAGCCGTCCGCCACCGCACCAAAGGCGACCAGGGCCCCCGCCCCCTCGACCAATTCCTAGCCGACCTGAAGAAAGGAAGTCGATACCCGCGCGATCAGCTAGAGGCAACAACGAATCAAAATCGAAGAGAGATCCCTCGACTTCGGCTCGCGCCCTCGCTCCGCGAGGGAAAGAAAAACCGCGCGAGCCTCCGCTCGGGATGACGCGTAACGGTTTTTTCGGTGAAACTATGCTTACAATTTGCTTTGAAGCGGTGCCTTATCAAAGCGTTAGCTCTCCGCACCCAGCTCTGCTTATGAAAACTTATTGCGTTTACGTTCTCGCGTCGCCTTCCGGTGTGCTTTATCTCGGAGTTACAAACAGCCTTATGCGACGCGTCTGGGAGCACAAGCAAAAGCTCATTCCCGGATTCACTTCTGAATACAATGTAACCAAGCTCGTCTGCTACGAGGTTTTCGACGATGTCCGTGCCGCAATTCAGCGTGAGAAACAGATCAAACGCTGGAGTCGCGCGAAGAAAGTGTCGTTGATTGAAAAGAAGAATCCCAAGTGGTTAGATCTATTCGTCGAGCAGCCAACCTACGACGAGCTTCCCGAAGAACTAGATTAAACGCTGTCGTCCCGAGCGGAGGCTCGCGCGGTTTTGCTTCCTTCGCGAAGCGAAGGCGCGAGCCGGAGTCGAGGGATCTCTCTTCGGTTTTCGGTTTCCTCGGCGTGACGGTGCGAAATGAGCTTTTCGTTTAAGAGGCCTCTGCGTTTTATCAGCCGAAAAGGGCTATTGCGGGTGGGCTTGGAGTGCGTGCTATACTTCTTGCCCTGTCTCTCCCGTTGAGAATTTCTGTGCGCGAGAAGCAGCTAATTGGGGCGTCGAAACTTGTTTTTCTGGCCCCGGAGGTGGATTTATACCAGCAGAACGGGGTGGTGGTCTTCGAGTGAATGAGCGCATCCGCGCTCGCGAAGTTCGCGTGATTGACGATGCAGGGAATCAGTTGGGTGTGATGACCCTGTTCGATGCAATGAAAACAGCGCGAGAATCTGGACTGGACGTGGTCGAGATCTCGCCCAATGCCGTGCCGCCGGTTTGCAAGCTGGTGGATTACGGAAAGTTCCTGTACGAGCAGAGCAAGAAGGCGCACGAGGCGAAGAAGCACCAGAAGAGTTCGCACATCAAGGAAGTGAAGTTCCGCCCTTCTACCGCCGAGCACGATTATCAGGTGCGAAAAAATCAGATCATCCGGTTTTTGGGTGACGGTTACAAAGTGAAGGCGATGATTTTTCATCGCGGCCGCGAAATGGCGCACCAGGATGTGGGTCGCGCGAAGATGAATCGTCTGCTGATGGACATCACCGACCACGCGCAGGTGGAATTCGGGCCGCGCATGGAAGCGAATATTTTGCTGGCGTTGCTCGCACCGAAGAAAGGCGCGGGCGCGGCGCCTGCGCCGAGCCGTCCGGTTTCTGCGGGCGGGCAGGCTTAGGCTTTCGAGCTAGCACGCTTGATTGCCAAGTTTTTCGAGTCGAGCCTAGAATGAACAGCGCACAGGCAAGAGTGCCTGTGCCACTTAAAGCGTAAGAACTGGCTAGAACGAGGAAATTGTGAAGAAGAATAAGAAAATGAAGTTGAAGACGCACCGCGGAGCGGCCAAGCGCTTCAAGAAGACCGCGACGGGGAAATTTATTCGCCGGCATTCCGGCATGCGCCACTTGCTGGGCACGAAGAAGCCTCGCCGCATGCGCAAGCTTGGTAAGGCTGCCGTCGTGAGTAAGGCCGACGTGCCGAACGTGCGGCTCGCGCTGCCGTACGGCGTCTAGCTTTCGATTCGAATTTTTCTCGTGCCGGGCAGAGCGTAACGGGTGCCTGCCGGCCGGATTTCCCGGCGAAGCGTCATCGCGATCGGGAGAGGTAGTCGCAATTCCATGAGACAAACCCGTCTGCTGCTCGCGTTGGTGTGTTTTTGGCGAGCGGCGGCCTACGTTTGTCTCCCCGTTAAAGTTGGAAACGAACAACGCCGGCGAGACGCCGGCGGTACGAAACTGACTTCAAACGCCGATCTGGCGCATATCAGGAGACAAAGCTATGCCTCGAGTTAAACGTGGAACGAAGCGCCGCGCGCGCCGCAAGAAGCTGCTGAAACACGCGAAGGGATTTTTCCTCACCAAGGGAAAGCTCTTCCGCTCGGCGAAGGAAGCGGTGAATCGCTCGTTGCGCTACAGCTATCGCGACCGTCGCACGCGCAAGCGCGACTATCGCACGCTGTGGATTCAGCGCATCGGCGCAGCGGCGCGCAACAACGGCATCACCTACAGCCAGTTGATTCACGGCCTGAAGGCGAGCGGCATCGAGCTCGACCGGAAAATTCTCGCGGACATGGCTGTGCGCGACGCGGCGGGATTCACATCGCTCGTGCAATCGGCGAAGCAGCACATCGCAAAAGCCCCGGCAGGCGCGAAGGCTCCAAAGCCGGAGCACGCGCGGCATCACGACGAAGGTTAGGTATCTGGCGCGCGGATTTTATGTAGCTCACCTCTTTAGAGGTGAGGTTGGCATCGCAGCAGAGAAGCCTCGGGTCTAAAGACCCGAGCTACATTAACTACAATGACGAACGAGGCGACGAAACAGACTCTCGCGCAACTGGGCGTGACTTCGCCGGAGAAGATTCCAGCGATGTTTGCGGAATTGCGCGCGGAGTTTGATCGCGAGCTTTCGTCTGCGACCGATGAGGCGAATTGGAAGTCGGTGCGCGATGCGTGGCTTGGGCGCAAGTCTGGCGTGATCTCGCAAGTGACCGACAATTGGCTGAAACCTGCAGGGCCGGATTTGAAGCGTGTCGTCGGGCAGGAATTGAATCGGATCAAGACGCACGTCGAAACGGCGCTGGCCGAGCGACAGGTTGCGATTGAATCGTCTGCCGAGACGGCGGCGCAAGCGCGCGAGCGCATCGATCTTTCCCTCCCCGGTATTGAGCGGCCGATTGGAACGCGCCATTTAATCAGACAAACCTCTGAAGAGCTGCAGCGCATTTTCCTTTCGATTGGGTTCAGCGTGGTGCAAGGGCCTGAAATTGAGACGCCCTACTACAACTTCGAAGCGCTGAATATTCCCGAGCATCATCCGGCGCGCGACAACATGGACACGTTCTTCATCGAGGGCGCGAAGAATCATGATGTGCTGCGCACGCACACTTCGCCGATGCAGATTCGCACGATGGAAAAGCAGGCGCCGCCGGTGCGCATCGTGGTGCCGGGAAAAGTCTATCGGCGCGACAATCCCGACGCGACGCACGGGTACATGTTTCACCAGATCGAAGGGCTCGCGGTGGACACGGACATCACCTTCTGCGATTTCAAGGGGACCGTGGAATATTTCGTGCGCGCGTTTCTGGGGCCGCAAGTGAAAACACGGCTGCGGCCGAGTTATTTTCCGTTTACGGAGCCTTCGGCGGAAGTGGACGCGAGCTGCCACGTGTGCGGCGGAAGCGGCTGCCGGATTTGCAAGCAGTCGGGCTGGATCGAGCTTTTCGGCGCCGGGATGGTGAATCCCGCGGTGTATGGATTCGTGAATTACGATCCGGAGCGGCTGTCGGGGTTTGCGTTCGGGATGGGCATCGATCGTCTGGCGATGATGAAGTATGGGTTGAGCGAATTGCCGGTGCTTTTCCAGAATGATGTGCGGTTTTTGCGGCAGTTTCCGTGAGGAGGGAGTCGTGGGATCAGTGTGGCCGAACCATCGCGCTCACGGTGCAATCGAAATCGAAGAGAGATCCCTCGACTGCGACCCGCGCCATCGCTGCGCGATGGGAAGAAAAAGCACGCGGGTCTTCGCTCGGGATGACACTTTTGTTTAGGCGCGCGACCCAGGGGGTGGGCGCGAGGGGAAGCTCACGCGGTGCTCATTGGATTGATTTCGGCGCGGGGCATTCGGGCACGGCATGCCGTGCCCCTACTTTAGGACGTGAATAGGCGGACGCGGCTAGATGAAGGTTGTTTATAACTGGCTGAAAGAATTTGTGGACGCGAAGGCGAGCGCGGCCGAATTGGGGACGCGGCTATCGCTGTGCGGCGTTGCGATTGATTCGGTCGAGGAAATGGCTGCTGGGCCGGTGCTCGATGCGGAGATTACTTCGAACCGGCCGGATTGCCTGGGGCATTATGGAATTGCGCGTGAAGTGGCTACGATTTACCGCCTGCCGCTCAAGCCTGTTCAGCCGAAGCTGAAAGAAATTGCCGAGAAAGCTGCGGATGCGGCGCGCGTGGATATCGAAGCACCCGAATTGTGCGGGCGATTCACGGCGCGGGTGATGCGGGGCGTGAAGGTGCAGCCTTCGCCGGACTGGCTTCGGCAGCGCCTCGAAGCCATCGGGCAGAATTCGATCAACAACGTGGTGGACATCACGAACTACGTGATGTTCGAGCTGGGCCATCCGCTGCATGCCTACGATCTCGAGAAATTGAATGATCGCCGCATCATCGTGCGCAAATCGAAGGCGGGCGAAAAGATTCGCACGCTCGATGGAGCCGAGCGGACGCTGGCGAAAGACATGTGCGTGATTGCCGACGGAAACGGAAACGCGCGCCATCGGCATCGGCGGCGTGATGGGCGGCGCCGAAACGGAAATCAGCTTCAGCACGCGAAATATTCTGATTGAGTGCGCCTGGTTCGATCCGATCGCGGTGCGGCGGACTTCGAAAGCTCTCGGATTGCGCACAGAAGCTTCCTACCGATTTGAACGCGGGGCCGATCCGGAAATGGCGGAGCTGGCGTCGCGACGCACGGCGGAACTGATTCAGCAAGTAGCGGGCGGCGAGATTCTTTCGGGCGTGATTGATGTGTATCCGCGTCCGGAGCCGCTGCGCAAAATCAAATTCACGCGCAAGGAATTGCTGCGCGTGATGGGCGCGGACATTCCCGACCGCGATATCGAGGACATTTTGAGCGCGCTCGGATTTCGTCCTGTGCGCGTTGACGGCAATCGCGGTGCCTCGGGCGCGCTCGTCGCGGAGTGGGAATGCCAGCAGCCTTCGTGGCGGCGCGATGTGACGCGCGGCATCGATCTCGTGGAAGAAGTGGCGCGTCATTACGGCTACGAAAAGTTTCCGCCGCGCTTGCCGCCTGCGAAACAGCCCGCACATGCGTTGCCTCATGCTGAAGCGATGGAGCGGATTATCGAGCGGCTTGTCGGGCTCGGGTATCACGAGATTGTCGCGATCCCGATCGTTGATTCGAAGCTCGATGCGCTGTTTCGTCCTGAAGGCGTGACGCCGGCCGTGATCGGCAATCCGCTGGCGGAAGATGCTTCGACGATGCGGTCGAATGGAATTGTGAGCATGGCGAGCGCGCTCGAATGGAATTTGAATCACGGGCAGCGCAATCTGCGGCTTTTTGAGATTGGACGGACGTACGAGCTGCGCACTGGCGAGCCGAAGGAAACGCCGGTGCTGACGATTGGCGCGACCGGGCTGGCGCGCGAGAAAACAATTTACGAAGAGGCTCGGGAATATTCGTTTGCGGATTTGAAGGGCGATTTGGACCGCATTGGTGAGCTTGCGGGTGGTTTGGCGTGGCAGACGGGCGGTCCGAGTTGGCTTGCGGGGGTGCGAGCGGCGAAAATTTCGTTGGCGCACGGGAATGGATCGGCCGCATTGGTCGGACACGCAGGTCAGCTCGCGCGGCGAATCGCCGATGAATTCAAACTGCGGCAAGATGCGTTCGTGGCTGAATTGCGGCTCGAGCCTTTGCTCGAAGCGGTTGATAGGAGGAGCGCGGAGCTCAGATTCAAGCCGCTTCCTCGTTACCCGGCAGTTGAGCGGGATTTTTCGTTGATTCTTCCGGATGGCGTGATGTTCGCGCAGGTGGTGGAGACGATTCGTGCGCTGCAGATTGCGGAAGTCGAAACGATTGAGGCTGCGGATTTGTTTCGGGGCGGGCAAATTCCGCCGGGAAAATTTTCGTTGATGATTCGGGTGACGTTTCAGAGTGCGCAGGCGACTTTGACGGAGGCGCAGGTGTCGGAGTTTTCGGGGCGGATTGTGAAAGCGTTGCAGGAGAAGCTTGGGGCTGTGCTGCGGGCGAGTTAATCGTCCGCGCGTGTTCAATCGCGGCAGAAAACAAATTCAAAAGAGCCGGCGGAACGCCGACGTTACGGAAGGGCAGCGGCGGATTCAGTGGACTGCGGAGTCTGGCGCGTTGTGTCGTTGTTGGAGGACAAAAGCGCCGGCCGGAGGCCAGCGGTACGGAAACCGGAAGCCGGCGTTGCGCGGTCGCTGCTAATGGATGACAATGCGGGCTGGCCTGGCGGGAGCCTTACATGAAAATTGAGATTTACGATCAGCTGTACAACGTGAATGGCGATCAGAATGAGGAGTATTTGAAGGAGCTGGCCGCTTACGTAGACGGCAAGATGCGGACGATTGCTGAATCAACGCACATGGTGGATTCGCTGAAGGTGGCCGTGCTCGCGGCGCTGAACATCGCGGACGAAATGTTTACGACGCGGCAGAAGCAGCAGGAGATTGAAGGCCCGCTGCGCAAGCGCGTGGAGAAATGCGTGGCGATGGTCGAGAAGGCACTGGAGATGTCGAACTGATTGCCGGGTGATTTTCGCGGCACCCTCGTTCTGCAACCTATTCCTGCCGACTGGCGTCTACTGTATGCTTGCTGGCGGGTTCCCTCCAATTTTGTGAGGAATGCTAGAAGAAGCGGCAACGCTGACCGGGAAATTCTGTCTGCGAGCCCTTGCAAGCGCTTCGATTCACGCACGTCTCACTCATTCCCGAGAAGGTTTAGCGCATATGCGTGCACGATACTTTAGGCTCTTGGTCGCTCGTCACCGTGTTGTGCGTTTCCAGCGTGGCTTTTGCACAAACTACGCCGCCCACGAGCGGTCCCGTGAAGATCACGCTGGATGACGCCATTCAGATGGCGCTGCAGCACAATCACAATTTGCTGGCGCAGCGCACCGTGGTGCAGCAAAACCAGGCCGAAGAAATTACGGCGAACCTGCGGCCGAATCCGGTGCTGCAGGGCGACGCGCAATTTCTGCCTATCTTCCAGCCGGACAAGTTCAGCGCGGACTACATCAATACGACGGCGCAGTTTGACGTGGGGCTCAGCTATTTGTTCGAGCGCGGGCGCAAGCGGCAGCATCGTTTGCAGGCGGCGCGCGACGTGACCGAGCAATCGCGGTTCACCGTGATCGATAACGAGCGCAGCCTGATTTTCCTTGTGGCTTCGCAGTACATTGACGTGCAGGTGGCCGAATCCACGGTCGATCTCGCCGCGCAAAACCTGAAAAGCTTTCAAAACACGGTGGACATCAGCGAAAGCCGTTACAAAGCGGGCGACATCAGCGAAGTGGATTTCCTGAAAATTAGGATTCAGCTGCTGCAGTTCCAGACGGACATGTCGCAGGCGCAGTTGGCGAAAGTGCAGGCGCTGGCGTCGCTGCGGCAGTCGCTGGGATACGAATCGGTGCCGGCGGATTACGACGTGGCGAGTGCGTTCGACTACGTGCCGGTGACGATGAAACTCGAAGACCTGCAAGCGAAGGCGCTCGCGGATCGTCCGGACCTGCGCGCGGCGCGGCAAGGGATTGCGGCAGCGAACAGCCAGTACGAACTGCAGAAAGCCATTGGCAAAGTGGATCCGATCGGGACCGCCGTCTACTCACACGTAAGCAACGCGAGCAGCGCATCGTTTTTTGGCAACGTTCAAATTCCGATTTTCAACCGCAACCAGGGCGAAATTTTGAGGGCGAAATACGGGATCACGCAGGCAGACGAACTGGCGCGCGCGGCGAGTGACCAGGTGATGACGGATGTGATGAACGCGTACGAAGGCGTGCGTACGAACGATCAGATTGTGACGCTCTACCGTTCCGGTTATTTGAAAGAAGCGCAGGATTCGCGCGACATCAGCGAGTACGCGTACAAACGCGGCGCCGCGAGCTTGCTCGATTATCTCGACGCGGAGCGCAGTTATCGCGCGACCGAGCTGGCTTACCGGCAGGCTCTCGCGTCCTATCTGACGGCGGTAGAGCAGTTGCGCGAAGCAGTGGGGACGAGGACTCTGCCGTGAAACTTGCAGTGACAACCCTGCGGTGGCGACCAGCTCGAAATCTTGTGCGACCGGGCGCGGCATTGGCGTTAATGGTCGCAGTGGCGATTCTCGTCGGAATTTCCGGCTGCGGCTCGGAAAAATCGGAGCGCGCGGCGGAGATGACGTCGTATTCGTCCAAGGAAGCGAAGGGCGCTGCCCCAGAGCTTTTCACGATTCCGCAGAATCAGATGTCGCACGTGCAGGTGGTGACGATCGCGCCCACAAAAATGACGCGCAAGCTGCGGCTCACCGGTGCGGTGGCCTACAACGCGTTCGCGACGACACCTGTGATCACGCAGGTGGGCGGACCGGTGAGCCGTATTCTCGTGGTGCCCGGAGAGTTCGTGAAGCGCGGCCAGCCGCTGCTGGAAGTGAGCAGCCCGGACTATTCGCAATTACTGGCGGTGTATTTGAAGGCGCGCGACACGCTGCGTGTGGCGGCGAAGAATTGGGACCGCGCGCAGGACCTTTATCAGCATCATGCGATCGCGGAGCGCGATTTGTTGCAGGCTGAATCCGATCGCAACCAGGCAATGGCGGATATGAATGCCGCCGAGCAGAGCATGAAAATTCTGGGCATCCCGAAGCCGGAGGACCTTGAGAAGTCGCCAAGTTCCGCGGAAATTCGGCTGCTCGCGCCGATTGGCGGCGAAGTGGTGGAGCGGCTGGTGGCACCAGGGCAGGTGATGCAGGCCGGGGCGACGCAAGCATTTACGATTTCAGATATGAGCACGGTGTGGGTGCTGGCAAATATTTACCAGGCCGATCTAGCAGACGTAAAGGTAGGCGATGTGGTGGACGTGACAACCGATGCATATCCCGACGTGTTCCACGGGAAAATTTCATTCATTTCGCCCGCGCTTGATCCCACCACGCGAACGCTGCAGGCGCGTATCGTGGTGGAGAACAAAGGCGAAAAGTTGAAGAAGGATATGTATTGCACCGTCAGTGTGACGGCAGGCGAAATTCAGAATGCGATCGCGGTGCCGGACGCAGCCGTGCTGCGCGACGACGAGAACGAGCCGTTCGTGTACGTGGTGAGCGGATCGAATCAGTTCAGCCGGCGCCATGTGTCAATCGGGCTGAGCGAGAGCGGGAAGACGCAGGTGACCAAAGGACTTGCGCCGGGGGAAAAAGTGGTCGGCGACGGAAGCTTATTTTTGCAGTTTGCGAATTCGTTCCAGCATTAGCCTTTTTCGGACGCGCGGAATCGCAGCCGCGGATTTAGCAACGCCGTAACACCCAATAACGAAAACATGATCCATCGCATCGTCCAATTCTCCCTCAGGCAGCGCTTTCTGGTTCTGATGCTGACGGCTTTCGTGGCCGTGGGCGGCGCGGTTTCCTTCAAGCAAATGCCGGTGGATGCCTATCCGGACCTCGCGCCGCCACAAGTCGAGTTGATCACGCAGTGGCCCGGGCACGCTGCGGAGGAAATCGAACGGCTGGTGACGCTGCCAATCGAAGTGGAGATGAACGGCGCGCCGAAGATGGATGTGATGCGTTCGATTTCGCTCTATGGGCTCTCGGATGTGCGGCTCACGTTCGATGAAGGAACCGACGACTACTTCGCGCGGCAGGTGGTTTTCGAGCGGCTGAGCGATGTGCAGCCGAATTTGCCTATGGGCGTGCAACCTTCGATGGCGCCGCTTTTCAGTCCTTCCGGTCTCGTTTATCGCTATGTGCTCGAAAGTCCCGATCGTTCGCCGCAGGAGCTCAAGACCTACGAGGATTGGGTGATCGAGCGGCAGTACAAGCAGGTACGAGGTGTGGCGGACGATTCGGGATTCGGCGGCACAGTGATGCAGTATCAGGTGCTTCTCGATCCGGCACGCCTGTATGGCTATCACGTCACGGTGCCGCAAGTGGTGACGCAGCTTGGAATCAACAACGCCAATACCGGCGGCGGATTTTATTCGCAGGGTGGCCAGTTCTACTACGTGCGCGGGCTGGGGTTGATTCGCGACCAGGCGGATATCGCGAGCGTCATCGTGGGAACGCAGAACGGCGTCCCGGTGCGCATTCGCGACGTGGGCGACGTGACGATCGGGCACGCGCCACGGCTCGGTGAATTCGGTTTCAACAAGGTGGACGACGCGGTGGAAGGCGTGATCCTGATGCGCCGGGGCGAGCAGACCCAGACCGTGCTGCAAGGCGTCGAGGCGAAAACGAAGGAAATCAACGAGCACATTCTGCCGCCGGATATAAAGGTGCGTCCGTTCTACGATCGCAGCGATCTGGTGAGGCTTACGACGGACACGGTGGAGGCGAACCTGCTGCGCGGGATGGTGCTGGTTCTCATCGTGCTGATTTTTTTCCTGGTGAGTATTCGGGCGGCGTTGATTGTGGCGCTGACGATTCCGCTCGCGCTGCTTTTCGCGTTTACCTTTCTGCACGCGCACGATGTGGCGGCGAACCTGCTCTCGATCGGCGCGATCGATTTCGGAATCGTGATCGACGGCACGCTGGTGATGGTCGAGAACATTTTCCGCGTGCTGGGCGAACGCGAAGGCCAGAAGTACGACCTCCACAAAGTGATTCTGGAGGCGGCGAAGGACGTCGACCGGCCAATTTTCTATTCGGTGGCGGTGATTATTGCCGGTTATATTCCGATCTACGCGCTCAGCGGTCCCTCCGGCAAGCTCTTCCACCCCATGGCGGACACGATGTCCGTGGCGCTCGTCGGCGCGCTGATCCTCACGCTGACGTTCGTGCCGGTGATGTGTTCGTACTGGTTCAAGAAAGGCGTGCGCGAGCGTCGCAACGAGCCGTTCGAATGGATCAAGGAAAAATATGCGGAGGAACTGACGTGGTGCCTCGACCATCCGAAGACCACGATGATCGTGGCCACTCTGATTTTCGGCGCGACGCTGCTTCTCGTTCCTTTCATCGGCGGCGAGTTCATGCCACATCTCGACGAAGGAGCGCTGTGGGTGCGCGCCACGCTGCCGTACACGATTTCGTACGAAGAGGCGAGCAAGTTCGCCCCGCAGATTCGCGCGCTGATCGCTAAGTATCCCCAGGTGACGGAAGTCGGCTCCGAGCTGGGCCGTCCGGACGACGGTACCGATCCCACCGGTTTCTTCAATTGCGAATTTTACGTGGGACTGAAACCGTACAAGGACCCCTCGTGGGCAAGGAGTTCCGTTCACGATAAACCCGGGCTGATTGCCGACTTGCAGAACCAACTCGAAGCGTATCCCGGCGTGATTTTCAATTACACCCAGCCGGCGGAAGATGCCGTCGACGAAGCGCTCACTGGGCTGAAGAGCGCGCTCGCGGTGAAGATCTACGGATCCGACTTGAACGTGCTGCAGGATAAAGCACTCGAGATCAAGCGGCGGCTATCGAAGATCCCCGGATTCACAGAACTCACTGTGGTGCGCGAACTCGGCCAGCCGAGCCTTTTGATCCAGGTGAATCGCGAGAAGATCGCTCGTTACGGCGTAAATGTGGCGGACGTGGAAGGCGTGATTCAGGCGGCGGTGGGCGGCCAGGCGGCGACGCAGGTGATTCAAGGCGAGAAGCTTTTCGATCTCGTGGTGCGCATGAAGCCGGAGTTCCGGGAGAACGCGCAGCAGATCGCCAATCTGCTCGTGGGCACGCCCAGCGGGCAGCAGATTCCGCTGTCGTCACTCACCGACATTCAGGAAGGAACCGGCGCTTCCTTTATCTACCGCGAAAACAATTCCCGCTACATTGGCGTGCAGTACAGCATCGAGGGACGCGATCTCGAACACGCCGTGCGTGACGGGCAGCGGGCCATCGCAGATATCGCGAAATCCCTTCCCGCCGGCTATCGCATCGACTGGGGCGGCGAATACAGCGAACTCCTCGAAGCGAAACAGCAGCTGGAGGTGATTGGCCCGCTGGCCGTGTTGCTGATTTTTCTGATTCTCTTCGTGCTTTACGGGAATTTCAAATTCCCGGTGACGATCGCGCTCGGCGTGGTAATGACCGAACCGGTGGGCGCGCTGATCGCGTTGAAACTCACGCACACGCCCTTCAGCGTTTCATCCGTACTCGGACTCCTCGCGCTAATGGGCGTTTCGGTGGAAACGGCCGTGATCCTGGTTTCGTATATCAACAAGCTGCGACTCGAAAATAAAGACATTCGCACGGCCACCCGCGAAGCTTCGCTGCTGCGCCTACGGCCGATCATGATGACGGCGCTCGTCGCCTGCTTGGGCCTTTTGCCGGCTGCGCTTTCCACCGGTATCGGCTCGGACACGCAAAAACCCTTCGCGATCGTCATCGTTGCAGGTCTGATCTCGCGCTTGCTCCTCGGATTTTTTGTGAACCCGGTGCTGTACGAGATGGTCGCGCGCGATGGCGACGTGCTGCAGGTCTGACGGCGCGCAATGGCGCTGCCGCCCTGATGAAATAAGCATGCAGAATCGCGCGACTATTGCAGGCTGGCTTGCGTCTAAGTACGATGCTAAGGAAAGGAGTTTAGGGGTGCATATCTCGCGCCGTACAGCACGCAGGCTGTTAGCCGTTCTCGTGGCTGTGGCGGTGTTGTCCTTCGGCCTTCAGGCCGCGGGACACTGGCACAGCCGAACATTTGAAGACCAGCACTGCCGCGTGTGCCATTTCGCACATTCGGTGACGGTCGATTTCTCTCACGGCAACGCGTTACCTTTGCCGGAAGTTGTTAACCGGCTGGCTGTAAATCTTTCCTTTGAACCTGCGCTCGAAGTCGTCGTTCACCGGCTTTCTTCTCGTGGTCCTCCATCCGCGTAGTTTTCCAAACCGCAAAAACTGATTGGCTCGTTGTGTTGATCTCGCTTTGACGTCGATTTGAGATCAGCGCCGCCGCTTTTATTCGCGGCCCCTATCCACGCAGCCAACCGCCCACATCGCTGGGCCCTAACAGGACGGAGGAGAGATGCACAGGAATTTCGCATTTCGGTTATTCGCATTTTTGAGCTTGGGTGTTTTTCTGCACGCTGGCGTTCTTTTCGCGCAGTCAGGCAATTCCGGCACGATCAATGGAGTAGTGAAGGATCCTTCGGGCGCTGTCGTCACCGGAGCGTCTGTCTCCATTCACAATCCGGTTAGCGGCTACGATCGCACCACCGCCACCGACAGCACGGGCAGCTTCAGCTTTTCGAACGTACCGCCGAATCCCTATCATCTGTCCGTCGAGGCGGCAGGATTCGGAGCTTATGCGGAGGACGTTGAAGTCCGATCGGCGGTTCCCATCGCGGTGAACGTTGCTCTCACGGTGGCGGGATCTTCCTCGACCGTTACGGTGGAGGGCGGTGCTGACCTGATCGAAAACGATTCGACCTTCCACACGGATGTGGACCGCTCGTTGTTTGAGAAGTTACCGCTGGAAAGCAAATCGTCGTCGTTAAGCTCGCTGGTGACGCTCGCGACTCCCGGAGTCGCCGCCGATTCTAATGGCCTTTTCCACGGACTCGGCGATCACGCGGAGAATTCATTCTCTGTGGATGGCCAGCCTATCACCGATCAGCAAAGCAAAGTCTTCTCGAACCAATTACCTCTCGATGCCGTTCAGTCGCTCGAGGTGATTGGCGGCGCACCGCCGGCCGAATACGGGGATAAGACGAGCCTTATTATCAACGTGACCACCCGCTCCGGCCTCGGCGAAACGACGCCGCACGGAAGCGTGTACGCCTCGTATGGATCATTTGGGTCCGCGACGGGCGGCTTCGACTTCGCTTACGGAGGCGAAAAGTGGGGGAACTTCATTTCGGTAAGCGGTCTGAACACCGGACGATTCCTCGATCCGCCGGAATTCACAGTGATGCACGACAAAGGAAACGAGGAAAACGTGTTCGATCGCGTGGATTATCAGTTGTCCACAGCGGACTCCCTCCACTTTAATTTCCAATACACCCGATCCTGGTTTCAGACGCCCGAATTCATTCGATGCTCAACTTGGCACGGCGTGGAGAGGAGTGGTGGTCGACAACGGCGGTCTCGATCCCAACGGTAACGTTGTCGGTCCCGCGGACCAGCGCTCGAAGATTCAAACGTTTAACTTCGCGCCTACGTGGAATCACTTGATCAGTTCTTCCGCCGTGTTCACCCTCGGCTTCTTCGTTCGACACGACGGTTATAACTACTACCCAAGCTCCAACCCTTTCGCGGATCTCGGCCCGAATATTCAGTCGGAGAGCGTTACTCAAGATCGGACGCTCACTAACGCGGGCGCCCGAGCGGGTCTTTCCTACGTGAAGGGCATTCACAACGTGAAGACGGGCGTCGTCTATGAGCACACCTTCCTCACGGAAAATGATCACTTCGGAATCGTCGATCCCACTTTCAACGCGCCGTGCCTCGACGCGAATGGTGTTCCGGTATTTGTCGGAAATCCCGGGCTCAATGATCCGACGCAGTGCGGTACAGCGCTTTCGACCAATCCCGTGCTGTATCCAACTCCGTTCGCGGCCAATGCCAGTTTCGTGCCGATCCTCGGTTGTATTGACCTGACGCGTCCGACTCCATCGCTTACGGATATGTGCACTACCACTTCGGCGGCCACTCATTTTTTTCAGCGGTCACACGGATGTGAAACAGCTGGCCCTCTATATTCAGGACACGATCACAGTGAAGAACTGGTCGTTCAATCTGGGAATTCGGGGCGATATCTACAATGGGTTATCGACAGCAACGCAGGCGGAGCCTCGTCTCGGCGTTGCCTACAACATCAAGCCGAGCAATACGGTGCTGCGTGTTTCCTATGCGCGAACCTTGGAAAGTCCCTTCAACGAAAACTTGGTGCTTTCAAGCAGAGGGTGTCTCGATACGGTTGTCGCCAACCTCTTTGCTGCGGGCGGCCAAGGGTGTACGGACCCGGTCACTGGGGCGGTGAAGATCGCGAACTCCACCTTGCCTCCTGGCTATCGCAATGAGTTTCACGCCGGGTTGCAGCAGGCTTTCGGGAAGTATTTTGTCGTGGACGGCGAGTACATCTGGAAGTACACGCACAATGCCTATGACTTCAGCATCCTCGGCTCCACGCCAATTACTTTCCCGATCGCGTGGCATAACTCGAAGATTCCCGGCTATGCCATCCGCGCGAACGTCCCGAACTACCACGGTTTGACGGCGCTCGTCGTGATGTCCAGCGTTGCTGCTCGCTTCTTCAATCCGCAGATCGGTGGCGTGGGTGCAGTCCCGGTCACGCCGGGGAGCTTTTCGCCCTTCCGAATTGACCACGACGAGAAATTCAATCTGACGGCCCACCTGCAATACCAGTTCGCCGAAGCGCGGACCGTGGGTTGGCTTCAATTGGCGGTATGACAGCGGACTTGTAGCCGGACCCGTGCCTTGCGCGGGAGGTAGTTGCAACAATGGGCCAGCCGGCACAAGTGGCATGGGGGGAAATGACATCGTCGACGTCTCCGGCTTAAGCGCGGATCAACAGTTTCAGGCAGGGCTGTTTTGTGGCACGCAGTTTGCAGCCCCGCCGACCGCTGCGAACCCTCTCGGAACCACCATCAGTCCAAATAATCTGTGCCTCGCTTCGCAATACGGGTCGATACGACTGAAGGTACCGGCGCCCGATACCGAGGACCCCGATCACAATCCACCCCGAGTCCATCAGCGCAACTTGTTTGATTTGGCCATCGGGCACGACAATCTTTTCCACGGTGACCGTTATAAGTGGAGTGTACAGCTCACCGCGGTCAACATCGCCAATAAGGATGCAGTGTATAACTTCCTCTCGACCTTCAGCGGCACGCACTACGTGACTCCGCGCTCTCTGACGGCCGAGATCGGTTTCCACTTCTAGCTGACGAGTATCTCGGGAGGGCAGCGGGCTCTGTCGATAACGGAGTCCGCCGCCTTCTTTCTTCGGAATAGAATTCGCTCGAAAAACGGCAGACTGCCAAGCCCTGAAACTCGCCGTTGAAGCCGGCTTCGCACCCATTCGCGGCACGACGCGCCGATTTGACTGATTTCCAGTTGCAACTCATTTTCAACTGAAGTATCGTTTGCAGTTGTAAATCAGTTTCAACTGCAAACCGGGGCTGCCGCTCCAATGAAAAAGGGGTTGCTTTGAATTGGCTGCGAGCTTTCCTCTGCTTGGCTATCCTTGCATCCTCCGCGGTGGCGTTCACTCGTGCCGCGCGCGCGCAGGACACCCGCTACTTCGTCGCGTACTCACACCACTTGGAGGAACCCGGCACTTTGGAAGTTGAGTTCGACACGACCTACGGCACGCAGAAAATGGGCAACGCCTTCGTCGCACCCTGGGTGGAGCTGGAATACGGCGCCACGGGCTGGTGGACCACGGAGTTCTATCTCGATACTCAATCGACTTTCAACGACAGCACTCTTTTCACCGGCTTTCGCTGGGAGAATCGCTTTCGCCCGTTGATGCGCGAGCATTGGATTAATCCCGTGCTGTACGTCGAGTACGAAAACATTAGCGGCGCAGACAAGACCATCAAGGAAGTGGTCGGCTTCGACAATCAGTCGGATTTCTCCGTGCCGAATTCCGAGTTGAGCAAGGAACACAACCACGAAATCGAGACCAAGCTGATTCTCTCCAGCGATTATAAGGGCTGGAACATCTCCGAAAATTTCATCGGCGAAAAGAATCTCGGACACCAGCCGTGGGAATTCGGTTATGCGTGGGGAGTGAGCCGGCCCCTACGGTTGGCTGCCACTTCGGAGCGCTGCAATTTCTGTAGCGAGAATTTTGTCGTGGGCGCAGAAATGTATGGAGGACTTGGAACGGCGGCTCGGCTCACGCTCTCCGGCACCTCGCATTATTTCGCGCCGCTGGTCGCGTGGGAGTTGCCGAATGGAGTTTCGTTCACCGTTTCGCCAGGTTTTGGGTTGAATGACAACTCGCACCGCCTGCTTCTACGCTGGGGTGTGACCTATGAAATCAGCGGCTTCGGACGCAAGGTGAGGAGCCTATTCCAATGACGCGGCCGCGCCTGTTGTCGCTCGCAGCGATGCTCGCAACATCGATGGCCTTTGCTTTCGCGGGTGCGGCGCGAGAGAGGGAGCGAGCCACCGACGATCGCGGCGTTCTCATGGCGATCGCACAGGCGCCGGCAAAGGCGCGCGACTGGAAAAATCCCTATGAAGGCGATCCGGACGCCCTTCTCGCGGGCAAAAAACTTTACCTGCAGCATTGCGCCGAGTGCCACGGAAAAAATGCGCGCGGCATGCGCAACGCAGTCAATCTTCGGAGCCCGCAGGTGCAAAACGCCACGCCCGGCGAGCTCGTTTGGTTCTTGAGCAACGGGAATTTATTTCACGGGATGCCGTCGTGGTCCGGCCTGCCCGAGCAGCGCCGCTGGCAAATCGTCACGTACCTCAAATCCCTTCGCTGACATTTCGCTTCGCCGACACTCGCGTGTACCAACGCGGTGCGCCATCGAGCCGCGCGCGCGATTCCTGTTACAATATCGCGTGGAGTTGGCCTGCAACGCAGGTGTCGTTGCGAAAGCCTATTTGAACCAACACTGGATCCCCGGGAGCCCGCGTCGTCCTGCCCTTGTGCAATCCTGGGCCGGCTTGCCGGCTCGCGACAGCCTTAAAGCAGGCGCAGGGCACCCACTTATTCGTGGGGTTCAGGGCCTAGTAACGCACGGCGGAGTGGACCGCTCCTAAAATTCCGGCTGCTTCGCCGCCGCGCGCCAATCTGATTTCAGAAAGCGAAACGTGCAAATTTTATTCGTGGGAGACATCGTCGGGTCGCCCGGCCGCAAAATCGTTCACGACCGCCTGAACGACATCCTTGCGCAGCGCCGCATCGATCTCTGCATTGCTAACGGTGAGAATTCCGCGTCGGGCTTTGGTATCACACCGCGCCTGGCCGAAGAACTTTTCTCCTGCGGAATCGAAGTGCTCACGGGCGGCAATCACATCTGGGACCGCAAGGAGATTCTGGATTTTTTCCCGCACGAGCCGCGCCTGCTGCGCCCCGCGAATTTTCCGAATGGACTTCCCGGCGCGGGTCTTTACGTCGGCAAGACGAAAACCGGCATCGGCTACGCCGTAATGAATCTGCAGGGACGAACCTTCATGGCCTCGCTCGATGATCCCTTCCGCACCGCCGATCGCGAGCGCGCAAAAATTCCGGCGGACGTGAAAGTAATCGTTGTCGATATGCACGCGGAAGCTACATCCGAAAAGCAGGCCATGGGCTGGTATCTCGACGGCAAAGTTTCCGCCGTGCTGGGCACGCACACCCACGTGCCCACAGCCGACGAGCATGTTCTTCCCGGCGGCACGGCCTACATCACCGACGCCGGCATGACCGGCCCGCACGATTCCGTGATCGGCATGGAAAAGCAGGGCGTGCTGCAGCGCTTCCTCGACGCAATGCCCGCGCGCTTCGTGGTAGCCGAAGGCGACGTGCAGATGAACACCGTGCTGCTCGATATCGACGAATCCACCGGCCGCGCCCGCTCGATCCAGCGCCTCAATTTCCGCCTGGACTGATCGAAGAAAATCTCAGCCCCCAACCGCTTGCGCCCAACCAACAAGCGAGGATGCATTCGCACCTAACCTGCTTCACGGCCAGTCCGCAAACATCGTATCTACCGGCCCGCCCGTCCAGTAGGCGTAAAATCCCTCGTCACACGACTGGAACGTCTTCCCGTACTTCCCTTCGAAATGCTTGCCCCAATGTGGCCGGCTCCCGTCTGCATCGACAAAAGCGTACTCGTCGGATAATCCCCACGTGCTGAACACTCGCCCCGATTTTTTCATGATATCGGGATCGGCGGCGAGCGCCGCTACGGCTCGTCCTGCATAGAGAGGTGTTTCCGAGACGGCATAGTCCGGATTTTTCTTCACCGCGTCGCGCCAATTCGCCTCCGTCACGCCGAAACGCTCCAGCATCACCTCCGACCGCAGAAATCCCGGCGTCAGCGCAATCGCCGCCACATTTTTGCGTCGCAGTTCGCGCGCCATCGCAAACGCCAGCCGGATCACCGTCGTCTTCACCATGTCGAAAATCAGGTGCCCGCGGTACACATAGGAATCGCCGTCTCCGATCTCGACAATCAAGCCGCTTGTGCCTTCCGCCTTCGCTGTTTCGATCATGAGCGGCGCGGCAAACCTGCTGGTGATGATGTGCGTGTGAATCGCGTTGCGAAACATCGCGAAGCCTCGCTCCAGGTCGATATTCCAGAACGTCTGCCCGAATTCGTACTCCGCGCTTTCCGAGATATCGTTGACCAGAATATTCAGCTTTCTCTGCTCCGAGCGAATCCGCGCCACTAGTTTTTCCACTTGCCCTGGCTCCAGATGATCGACCACAACCGCGATTCCTTTGCCGCCGCGCGCCGTTACAAGTTCAGCCGTCTCTTCAATCGTTTCCGGGCGGTTCGCGTAATAATCTGCCGGCCATAGTTTTTGACGCTCCTTTACGGCCCCGCCTCCGCGACGACGGCTGCGGGCCGCATTGGCGCTCAGGGCCGTTCGGCTGCTCCTTCCGGTGCAATACACTGTCGCGCCGGCTTCGCCCAGCGCCACGGCAATGCCGCGGCCCACACCACGCGTCGCGCCCGCGACAAGCGCCACTCGCCCCTTGAGAGGCTGGTTCTCGGTCCTGGCTTCGGGAACTCGCTTCGGGAGATTCTTTCTGGAACGTGGCATCGCATCCTCCTCCGGCAGAAGCCTATTTATAAACGAATGTTCCTTTGTTGTCAGCGACTCGAATGGCCGCGCGCCCGGGTGCATCTCGGTGCTAACATCTTCGTCGCATACGTATGCAACTCGCAGCCCTCGGCGCGCGTCTCTTAGCTGGACTCGGTAAGTAGCCGGGATGCCGGAAAAATTCATCAAAATTCTCTCGGACGTCTGCGCACACGTCACGCCGCATCCAGCTCGGCGCCGTTGCCGTTTGCATTCTTTTTCTTCTCGCGACGGCACATCTCGCGCCAATCGCTGGCCAGAGTTCAGAACCGGAAATTCGCGCGCGCGCACGAGTGTTTACCGATGTCGCTGCCGGCTTGATCGGAATTAAACGCGACGCTGCCGGCCACTATTACGTAGTCGCTTCGCCTGCAAGCAAAGTTTTGGTTTTAAGCGCCGACGGCAAGCACGTCAGTGAGATTCCGAATGCGGCCGCTCAAGAACCCACTCCCCTGGACCCGAAGAAAAATCCCAAAATCGTATTCGCTGCTGACTTCGACGTGGATGCGAGCGGCCGCGTTCTCGTTGCTGATCGCGGCGCAAACAACGTCAAGATTTTCGCCGCCGATGGATCAATCGCCGGTGTGATTCCAATTCCCGCACCGACGTCGGTGGCCGCCCTTACCGGGAGCGAGTTTGCCGTCACATCGCTCCGCTACCACTGGCTAATGGGAATTTACGGATACGCAGGCACTCTCGTCCGCGCCATCGGCGATCCTGGAGATTTCGCGCATGGTGCTGACGCGCAGCACACTTCCGATCTCGGCCGTGTTTCATCGGACCCGGCAGGAAATCTTTATTACGTTTTTCTGTTCCTGCCCGAGCCCATGGTGCGAAGATTCGATCGCTTCGGCTTCGCGGGTACTGAGATCGCTTTCGACGAATTCGCGGCCGCCGCGCCCCATCACGAACCCTTCTCCGACTCTAACGATAATCCGCGGCCCGTCAGGACGCAGATCAGTGCGCTCGCTGTTGATTCTGCCACGCAGGAAATTTGGATCGCGATCGGAAATGAATTGCGGCGCTTCGACAAAAATGGCGTGCCCATTGGCTCGTATCGCACTTTGTCTCCTGCGGGCGCACCCTTGAGCGCGAAGGCAATCCTCGTCGAACCCGACCGATTGCTTCTCGGCACCGAGGCCTGGGGCATCTTCGATTTCGCCAAGCCCGCAAAAGCTCCCGCAAATTCATCTTTGCATTAACCAACATTAATCAACGCAAGCCGTTCTCGAAAATTTCCGCGCGCAAGAATATTTTGTAAGAAAGCAATAGGAAAATTCACGCAAAAATAATTTTGGCTTCGCCTCGCGTCCTGTGGAAAACCTGTGAGTAATGTGTGGAGTCCGCTCATATCGTTCGCTCAATTTTCTCTTGCTGTCTTCCTCGCGTTTAGGCAGAATCCCGTCTCGCGATTCTCTTAAATGCGGGTAAACGCGAGCACTCATCGTACGTTGCACACGCGGGCGCGGGGTGCGACAAACTCTGAAAGGCCAGACTAAAAGCCTCACCCAGTCAGGAATCGATTTTCCACAGCATTTCCACACCAGTGGAAATTGCGCGGGGGCTAACTTTTGCTATGAATTTGTGGGACAAGATACTTCAGCATACTGAGCGGCGCGTCAATCCCCACAGTTTCGCCACATGGTTCCGTCCTACTCGCCAGGAATCGGCTGAGAACGATCGCCTGGTCGTTCGCGTTCCTACGCGGCTCTTCTGTAAGCGCTTAGCTGAAACCTACGGCGAGCTCTTGCAAGCCGTGCTCACCGAAATCGGCAAGCCGCAAGTAGTACTCGAATACGTGTGCGCGGAAGTGGAACCGGTGCCAGCCAATCCCTCCGCTCCGCAAGCGCAGGCCAAGCTCGATTTTGATTCTACGGTTCCCCAGCTCAATCCGCGGTATACATTTGACACATTCATCGTCGGCGCATCGAATCAGTTTGCGCACGCAGCCGCCGTCGCCGTGGCCGAGCAGCCATCCAAATCTTATAACCCTTTGTTTTTGTACGGCGGAGTCGGACTTGGCAAGACTCACCTCATGCAAGCGATCGGCCACTCGCTCAAGCGTCGCGATCCGTCGCTTCGACTCACCTACGTCAGCGCGGAAAAATTTACCAACGAGGTGATTTCCTCGATTCGTTTCGAGCGCATGGCCGCATTTCGCGAGCGCTTCCGAACTATGGATGTCCTTATGATTGACGACATCCAGTTCATCGCCACCCGCGAACGCACGCAGGAAGAATTTTTCCATACCTTCAACGCGCTCTACGACCAGCAGAAGCAGATCGTGATCTCCTCCGACTGCCCGCCCAAGGAAATCTCGTCGATTGAAGAGCGCCTGCGCTCGCGCTTCGAATGGGGACTCATCGCGGACATTCAGCCGCCCGACCTCGAAACCAAAATCGCGATTCTGCAGAAGAAGGGCGAGAACGAGCACGTCCAGATTCCAGACGACGTCGCCGAATACATCGCCCGCGCCATCAAGTCCAACATCCGCGAGCTCGAGGGCGCTCTGATCCGCCTGATGGCCTACGCTTCGCTCACCGGCGCGCACATCGATCTGCCCACGGCGCAGCAGGTGCTGAAGAACCTGATCGACACGCAGGAAAAGAAAGTCACCATCGAACAGATTCAGAAGCGCGTCGGCGAAGTGTACGGTATTCGCGCCCAGGATCTGAAAGTGCGCAGCAATTCGAGGGTGATTGCTTTCCCGCGCCAGGTCGCCATGTTCCTTGTGAAACAGCTCACGTCCGCTTCGCTGCCGGAAATCGGCCGGCAATTCGGCGGCAAGCATCACACTACCGTGCTTCACTCGATTCACAAAATTGCCAACCAGCGCCAGACCGACAAAGAATTGAACAAAACGATCAACAGGCTACTCGACTCGTTCGGTTAGACTTAGCGGTTTGGCTCGCCGTCCGCGCGCTTTCACCCTGTGGACGCCCTGTGGAAGTTACCGCCAGCGCGTCGGTAGAAGCTCCAAGGGCGCGAGTTACCCACCGGCCGCGCGGGTTTCCACAACGCAGTCGAACTACTAACCGCCGGTGGGAATAGCACTTATACCGTTTTCCGCAATCTCCACAGATGCGGCGACGGCGACGGGTTTTCTTATACTTACTTTATTCAAATAAAGAAAAGCAGTACAGTAGCCGCAGCCACAAAGGGGATTAACGCATGACGGAAGCGACGGCGTCTGCCCGTGCCACTCACGAAGAAAAAGGAACTGGCCCGATGGAATTCAGCGTAAAGAAGTTTGACCTGCTCGAAGAGCTGCAGCTCACGCAGGGCGTCGTCGAACGCAAGACGACCATTCCGATCCTCTCGAATCTGCTGTTCGAGGCCAAGGGCAATCGCCTCACGATCACCGCCACCGATCTCGAGCTCAGTATTCGCACGTCCTGCGAAGCCAAGGTGAAGAAAGAAGGCGCCGGCACGATCCCCGCAAAAAAACTTCTCGAGCTCGTGCGCCTGCTGCCCGAAGAGGAAATTCGCTTCAAGCTTCTCGAGAACCACTGGGTCCAGGTCACCAGCGATCGCCGCAACTACAAGCTCGTTGGCATGTCCAAGGAAAATTTCCCCGCGCTGCCGCAGTTTCCGCACGCGCTCGTGAAAATTCCCGCCAAGCTTCTCGCCGACCTGATCGCCAAGACCACCTTCGCCATTTCGCTCGAAGAATCGCGCTACACGCTCAACGGCGCGCTCATGGTCCTCAAGCCCGGCTCGATCACCATGGTTGCCACCGACGGCCACCGCCTCGCCATGGTCGAGCGCGACCACAAATTCGAAGGCTTCTCCGCCGAAACGCGCGTCCTCGTCCCCAAGAAGGCGATGACCGAAGTGCAGCGCCTCGCCGCCGAATCAGGCGACGACGGCGAAGTGGAATTCGCGCAGGACGAAAGCCATCTCTTCTTCCAGTTCGGCCGCCGCCTCCTCACCTCGCGCAAACTCACCGGCCAGTTCCCCAATTACGAAGCCGTGCTGCCGCGCGAAGTCACCAAAGTCGTCGTTCTCGAACGCGCCGAACTTCAGGATGCGCTGCGCCGCGTTTCGCAACTGGCCGACTCCCGCTCGCACGCCGTGAAATTCATGCTCGCCAAGGAAGGCCTCGAAATTTCCGCGTCGAGCCCCGAATACGGCGAAGCCAAAGAAATAATCGAGAAAGAATTCAAAGGCGATCCAATCGCGATCGGCTTCAACGCCCAATATCTTCTCGATTTCCTAGCCGCCGCCACCGACGGCCCCATCAACTTCGAGCTAAAAGACGAACAATCCGCCGGCCAACTCCGCCCCGTCTCGGACGAGTCGACGCGTTACCGTTACGTCGTAATGCCCATGCGCATCTGATCGCGCGTTCCGCAATTTTACTCAACGCCAATCTTTTTGCGAGAGCTTGGACACCTTTCTCTCCTCGATTTCGTCCCGATTTTTCATTCCCGCAGTGTCTGTACCTTGGGCTATTTTATTCTGCTTCGAACCTACCGTAACTCACTGAAATAAAAGGAGTAAGCGCCGTATCACCCAACCGATTTCTCTTGAGAATTCCGCCCGCATCCGGTAAAATGTGTAGTCTGCAATAGTGGTTCCAGCCGGAGCCGGTTCGCCTCAGACATTTTGCTCGCGCCAGGGCAAATTGAGGCCTCCCAATCCGGTTGTTCCCCTTCCGCGGGGGAGAATCAACGCTTCGCCGCGTCCCACCGAAAATTCGGAGCGGGACGGGATGGAGCAGCAACCCTTCGAGTCCCAGCTCGCATTCGTGCGAAGTCCGGGGCCAATGGGCAAGGCAAGTGTCGCGGCCTTCCGCCGACCGCCTTCCCGAGCAGTTCGCGATTTTCGCGCAGTTTATTTTTATTTTATGCGGTTCAGGTCGCGCTGTTACGTCAGGGCACGGCTTCAGCCGTGCCGAAAGCAGCGCTTGATGGATGCGGCTTCAGCCGCTGAGGGATTTTCGGTTTTGTAGCGGCGGCCTTCAGGCCGTCCGTTTTTCTGAGGAGACGCAAACGTAATGGCTGAAAAGGAACCCCCGAAGGGCCACAAGTACGACGCTACCTCCATCAAAGTTCTCGGCGGCATCGAAGCCGTTCGCAAACGCCCCGCGATGTACATCGGCTCCACGGGCGAACTCGGCCTGCACCATCTCGTCTGGGAAGTGGTCGACAATTCCGTGGACGAAGCGATGGCCGGCTTCTGCGACGAAATCAACGTCACGGTGCACGACGACAACAGCGTCACCGTAGTCGACAATGGCCGCGGCATTCCCGTCGACATGCACGCCACCGAAAAAAAGCCCGCAGCCGAAGTCGTGATGACCGTCCTGCACGCCGGCGGAAAATTCGATAGCGACACCTACAAAGTTTCCGGCGGCTTGCACGGCGTCGGCGTCTCCGTCGTCAATGCGCTCTCCGACTGGCTCGATCTCGAAATCTGGCGCGACGGCGAAGTCTGGGAGCAGTCCTACGAAAAAGGCGTCCCCACCTCGAAGCTCAAAGCCTCGGGAAAAACGCGCAAAACCGGCACAAAAATCACCTTTCACGCCGATCCTTCGATTTTCGAGAAGACCACCTACAGCTTCGACACGCTTTCGCAGCGCCTCCGCGAGCTCGCCTTCCTCAACAAAGGCCTGAAAATCACGCTCGATGACGAGCGCAGCAACAAAAAAGCCGAATTCCGCTTCACCGGCGGCATCGCCGAATTCGTCAAGCACCTGAATCGCGGCAAGCAGGTGCTCCACGATTCGCCCATCTACATGGAAGGCAAGCGCGCCCAGGTGGATATCGAAATCGCGCTGCAATACAACGACAGCTACGCCGAAAATATTTTTTCCTTCGCCAATACGATCAACACCGTCGACGGCGGCTCGCACCTCGCCGGCTTCCGCTCCGCTCTCACGCGCACGCTCAATTACTACGCCAGTTCCACCGGCATGCTCAAAGAGCAGAAGGACGAAGTCTCGATCAATGGCGACGACGTACGCGAAGGCCTCGTCGCCGTCGTTTCCGTCAAGCTCCCGCAGCCGCAGTTCGAAGGCCAGACAAAAGGCAAGCTGAATAGCGATATCAAGGGTCTCGTCGAGCAGCTCGTCAACGAAAAGCTCGGCGAATATTTCGACAAGCACTCATCCATCGCGCGCAAAATCATCGGCAAATGTATTGACGCCGCCCGCGCCCGCGAAGCCGCGCGCAAAGCCCGCGAGCTCACGCGCCGCAAATCCGCGCTCGATTCAAGCGGCCTGCCCGGAAAGCTCGCCGATTGCCAGGAACGCGATCCCGCGCGCTGCGAACTCTTCCTCGTCGAGGGCGAATCCGCCGGCGGCTCCGCAAAAGGCGGCCGCGATCGCCGTTATCAGGCGATCCTTCCGCTCAAGGGCAAAATTCTCAACGTCGAAAAAGCCCGCTACGACAAGATGCTCGGCCACGAAGAAATTCGCGCCATCATCACCGCGCTCGGCACCGGCATCGGCAAAGATGATTTCGACGCCGCGAAACTCCGCTATCACAAAGTGATTCTCATGACCGACGCGGACGTCGACGGCAGCCACATTCGCACCCTGCTTCTCACATTTTTCTTCCGCCACATGCGCGAGCTGATCGAGAAGGGCAATATCTTCATCGCCCAGCCGCCTCTCTATCGCGTGAAGCGCGGCAAAATGGACCGCTACATCCGCGACGAGCGCGATTTCGCCCGCGAACTGATGAAGCGCGCCACCGAAGAGCACGTGGTGAAAGGCAAGACGGGCAAATCGCTCGAAGGCGGCGAGCTAACGCAGTTCCTGCTGAATATTCAGGAATACGATCAGGTAGCCGCGAAACTCGGCCGCCGCCTGCGGCGATCCAAAGCTCGTCGACATCCTCGCCGAAAGCGATCTCGAAAAGAAAACCGACTTCGCCGACAAAAAGAAATTGCAGGAGCTCGCGAAAGCCATCGAAAAAGCCAAGCTCGAGCTCGAATCAAAACTCGTCTACGACGAAGAGCACAGCCTGCACGAGCTGCTCCTCAAAAATGGCGGCGAGCGCAAAATCAATTGGGCCCTCGCAGCCACAGCCGAGTACAAGCGTCTCCGCACGCTGCGCCAGGCCATCCAGGAAAACGACCGCCCGCCATTCACCATCCAGCACAACGGCGACAAAGTCACGCAGAGACAATTCCTCGGCGCTCCTCGGCTACGTCCTCGAAGACGCAAAAAAAGAATTCACCATCACGCGCTTCAAGGGCCTCGGCGAAATGAACCCCGAGCAACTCTGGGCCACCACAATGAACGCCGAATCGCGCACGTTGCTGCAAGTGCGCCTCGAAGACGCCGTAGCCGCCGAAGACATCTTCTCAACGCTAATGGGCGAAAACGTAGAACAACGCCGCAAATTCATCGAGGACAACGCCCTCGACGTCGTCAACCTCGACATTTGATTCCATGATTTACCAACTCACATGGAAAATTCTGCCGGGCCTGCGCGGCCTCTCCTGCTCCGACTTCCGCGCCACGCCCACCGCCGCGCCCAACACCGAACAAGGCGTCGCCATCGATTGCGCGAGCGAGCGCGACTGCAACGCGCTGCTGCAAGAACTCGAATCGCACTTCGCCCCGCAGCGCTTCACAAACAACGCCTCGGCCTTCGAAACCGTGAAAACCTACGTCATCGAAAAAATGGCGAGGAAGCTATGACGCACCGCGCAAAACGTGGCGGCGGCCTTCAAACCAGCGAATTTCTAATAGGAACAATCGGTATTTCAGAAAACAACTCATCTCCTTGCAAACAAAGGAGAAAGCAATTTTCTAATAGGGACAAAAACGGCATTTCGCCGTTCCGCGCAGTGGCTGCGCCACTACGTTTGCACGAATCTCGAGTCACGAATTACGAGTCACGAAGGGGTCTAAATGGCTGACGAAACAAATCAATCAATCCTCACTCCGGTGGATATCGAATCGGAGATGAAAAAATCGTATCTCGATTACGCCATGAGCGTAATCATCGGGCGCGCCCTGCCCGACGTGCGCGACGGCCTCAAGCCCGTCCATCGCCGCATTCTCTACGGCATGTACGAGCTGGGCCTCACCTCCACGAAGCCCTATCGCAAGTGCGCGAAGATCGTCGGCGAAGTCCTCGGCAAATTCCATCCGCACGGCGATTCGCCCGTCTACGACGCGCTCGTCCGCATGGCGCAGGATTTCAACATGCGCTATCCGCTCATCGACGGCCAGGGAAATTTCGGCTCCGTCGACGGCGATCCGCCGGCCGCGATGCGGTACACCGAAGCGCGCCTCTCGAAGATCGCGGAAGAAATGCTCGCGGACATCGAAAAGGAAACCGTCGATTTCATTCCCAATTTCGATGAAAGCGAAAAAGAGCCGGTCGTTCTGCCCACGCGCATCCCCAGCCTTCTCGTCAACGGCTCCTCCGGCATCGCCGTCGGCATGGCCACCAATATTCCGCCGCACAATTTGAAGGAAATCATCGAGGCCGCGATCCTGCTCGTCGAAAATCCGGAAACCACTCTCAAGCAGGTGATGAAGATCGTTCCCGGCCCCGATTTTCCCACCGCCGGCTACATCTACGGCCGCGACGGAATTCGAGCAAGCCTACGAAAACAGGCCGCGGCAGCTTCCAGGTGCGCGCCAAAGCAGCCATCGAACAGCGCGGCAAAGATCGCCAGGACATCGTCGTCACCGAATTGCCGTATCAGGTGAACAAGAAAAATCTCATCCAGCACATCGCCGAGCTGATCAACAACAAGAAAATCGAAGGCATCTCCGATATTCGCGACGAAAGCGACCGCGACGGAATGCGCATCGTCATCGAAGTGAAGCGCGACGAAGAACCGGAAATCATCCTCAACAAGCTTTTCAAGATGACGCAGATGCAGGAATCCTTCGGCATGATCCTGCTCGCCATCGTCGGCGGCCAGCCGCGCGAGCTCGGCCTGATTCAGCTGCTGAATCTTTTCATCGCGCACCGCATTGACGTTGTCCGCCGCCGCACGCAGTACGACCTGCGCAAAGCCCGCGAACGCGAGCACATCCTGATCGGCTACCGCATCGCGCTCGACAATGTCGACGATGTGATCAAGGTCATCCGCGGATCATCCAGCCGCGCGAACGCCCGCGAAAATTTGCACGACTTCTTCTCCAACAAGAGCGTGCGCGTGATGGTGGCCGGCAAGGAACGCACCCTCGAAGGCATCAAGGTCGACCGCAGGAAGTACGGCATCGTTGCGCTCACCGGCGCCGCGATTGGTCCGGCCGAAGGCGAAGGCCTCACCTATGCCCAGATCGACGCCATTCTCGAACTGCAGTTGCACCGCCTCACGCAGCTCTCCGTCGACGAAATCCTCAAAGAACTCGGCGAAATTCGCAAGCGCATCGAGGAGCTCGAAGAAATTCTCGGCAGCGAGAAAAAACTGAAAGCCGTCATCGTCGCCGAGCTGCGCGAAGTGATGAAATCCTACGGCGACGACCGCCGCACGCAGATCGTCGATCGCGTCGAAGAAATCAAGCTCGAAGACTTGATCAAAGACGAAGAGATGGCCATCACCGTCAGCCACGCCGGCTACATCAAGCGCACTTCGGTCGACGTCTACCGCCACCAGTCGCGCGGCGGCAAAGGCCGCATCGGCGCCAAGACGCGCGAAGACGATTTCGTCGAGCACTTCTTCACCGCCTCGGCGCACAGCTACATTCTGCTCTTCACCTCGAAGGGCCGCATCTACTGGCTGAAGGTCTACGAAATTCCCGAAGCCGCGGCAGCCACGCGCGGCAAAGCGATCACGAATCTCGTCCGCTTGCAGGAAGGCGAGACGCTCACGGCCGTCGTGCCCACGCGCAACCTGGAAGAAACCGGCCGCTACGTTTTCCTCGCCACGAAAAACGGCACGGTGAAGAAAACCGAGCTCGCCGAATTTTCGAATCCGCGCCCGTCGGGCATCATCGCCATCAGCCTCGACGATAAAGACGAACTGATCGGCGCAAAACTCACCGACGGCAAGCAGATGATTTTCCTCGCCAGCCGCGACGGCCAGGCCATCCTCTTCCGCGAAACGGAAGTTCGCTCGATGGGCCGCGGCGCAGGCGGCGTCAACGGAATGGATCTCGCGAAAGATGATTACGTCGTCAGCATGGACGCCGTCCAGCCCGACTTCGAAATCATCCGCAAGGAATACAAGAACGAAACGCAGAATCTCGACGAGCTCGAAAGCGATCAGATCCGCGAATCGCTCACGTCGCTGATGCTCACCGTCGCCGAAAAAGGCTACGGCAAGCGCACCCCGCTCGCCGAATATCGCGTCACGTCGCGCGGCGGCAAAGGCGTCATCAACCTGAAATCCACCGATCGCAACGGCCCGGTCGTCGCAGCCCTGCAAGTCCGCGAAGATTCCGACGTGATGATCATCACCGGCCAGGGCAAAGTAATCCGCGTCCACGCCGGCGAAATCCGCGAAGCCGGCCGCTCCACGCAAGGCGTCCGCCTGCTGCGCCTCGAAGAAGGCGACCGCATAGCCGCCGCCGCCGCAATCCTGGAAGAGGAAGAAGCCGCGGTCGTCGCGCCACCCGAGCCAGAAAAGAAGTAAAAGGGGTGCCGCTTTTGTGCGCTAGCGGCACCACCAAACGCAGACCGAAGAACGACTGAGAAGCGGCCTGCGAGGCCATGGCTTGGTTTTTGGTCTATCGCGCCCGTTAAAGCGCAACTAATCCGCGGGCGGTGGCGGCAAATAATATCCCGGGCGCGTGCGCACGCTTACGCCCTCCCGGTCCACCGTCACTTTGATCTCGTGGTAGCCGGACTCGACATTCGGCGGCGGGCGGTACCCCAGCGAATACTGCGCGTGAATCTCGCCGCCGATTTCATCCACTGCTTTCTGAATCGTGCTGTCCTTCTTCGCGTTCAAGAACATCCCGCCCGTCGCCTTGCTCGCGATCGCCAGCGAATTCGGCCCAATCGCGTTCTTGCCGGTTTTCACCAGCCAAATCGCCAGCGCCATGTAATCGATCGGCGCATTGGCCGCCTGCCGTTCGAGGTCGGGTGTCTGCGGCTTTCCTGGCGGCGTCGGAATCGGATACGTTCCCGGCGGGCCGAGCGAGTGGTCAACCGGTTCCTTCTTCGCGCGCAAATCCGCCATCGCGGTGCTGAGCCCGATCGAATAGATCGTCACATTCGCGAGCTGCGCGCTCCGCAGCACTTCGCCAAGCGTGCTCTCGCTGCCCGTGTCCTGCGCTTCGCCGAGGACCACCAGAATCCGCCGCTGCGGCAGCGGCCGCTTTTCGAGCAGCGAAATCCCGCGCGCCATCGCGTCGTACAGATGCGACCCGGAATTTCCCGTGGTGAGATGGTTGATCACGTCTCCGATGCGCTCCGGATCGGTGGTGAATTTCTTCAGCAGGCTCACATCGTCGTCGTAGCCCACCACGGCTACTTCTGAAGTCTGCGCCATCACGGTTTCCGTGAACACGATGCCCATCCGCTTCACCGACGGAAACATCGGATCGATGTGCGAGCTGGTCTCGACGACAAGCACGATCGAAAGCGAACTCGCGCCGAGATCGAAGTGCTCGATCTTCTGTTCCACTCCATTGTCGAAAATGTGGAAGCTTTCTTTGGGAATATCGAGCAGCATCTCGCCACTCGCGTTGCGCACCGTCACCGGCGCGGTCACTTCGTTCACGCGCACGTGAATCGTGCGCTTCGCTTCTTCGGGGGTCGGCTGCTTTTCCGGTTCAATACCTGGCTTAGTGTGGAGCGGTCCAGGAGGCGCTTGGGCGAGCGCCGGACACGGCAGCGCCAAAAGCGCCGCAACCGCCGCGATCAACGCGACCAAGCCCGCTATTCTCGGTAAGCCAAAGCCCATAGGGGTATTTTATCTGATTCCGGATTCGCCTCAGGGCGTTGCATGCATCGAACGGGCAAGTTCACGCGATGGAAATCGCGCTCAATACGCGTCAGGCGGCTTCAGTCCAACAGTACTAAAATAGCTGTTTGCGTGTTCATTTGCGTGTTTGCTGTCGCACTCATGGCCGCGCGCACCAGTTCACTCAGAGGGGGAATTCATGAGACGTCCCAGCCACCTGCCGATGGCGAAGCTCGCCTACCAGGATCCCAGGTTTATGGAAAGCCTGGGAGCGCGCCCGTTGCGCATTCTGGCGGAGTATCTCGATCCGCTCGCCCGGCTGCGGCGCGAGAAAGTGGCGGACACCATCGTGATGTTCGGCTCGGCGCGCATCCATTCGCGCGAACAAGCTGAGCACGAGCTAAAAGAAGTTCGCGCGCGCTCGCGCGGCCGCCGTAACGCCCAGTGGGCAGAGCGGATTCGCCACGCCAAATCCCACCTGGAGATGTCGCGTTACTATGAAGAAGCGCGCGAACTCTCGCGCCGCATCACCAGCTGGTCCATGACGCTCGGCGTGCATCCCAAGCGCTTCGTCATCTGTTCGGGCGGCGGCCCGGGAATCATGGAAGCAGCGAACCGCGGCGCTTTCGATGCCGGCGGCTCGTCCATCGGGCTCAGCATCCAGCTTCCGCACGAGCAGCGCCCCAATCCCTACATCACCGAAGACCTGAATTTCTGCTTCCATTATTTCTTCATGCGCAAGCTGTGGTTCGCGCAGATGGCGAAAGCGTTGATCGTTTTCCCCGGCGGATTCGGCACGATGGACGAGCTATTTGAAATGCTCACCCTGTTGCAAACGGGAAAGCTTTCCTCGCACCACATGATTCTGATCTACGGCAGGAAATACTGGGACAAAGTGTTCAACTGGCGCCACATGTTGCGCTACGGAACGATCAACGAGCGCGAGTACAAGCTGCTTCAGTTCTCCGATAATGTGGACGACGCATTCGACCGCGTCCGCGCGGAGATGGAAGAGCATCACCTCTCGGTGGACGAAGAGCAGTAGCCGGCTCCTTTCGAAGCCACCGGCACACCAAAAAGCAAAGCGGGGATGGAGCGCATGCCCCATCCCCGCTCTTTCATTTTCACCGTCAGAGGGAAGCGTTTGTTCTCGTCAGTTAGTTCTTCGAAACTTCCAGATCCGGCTCGAAGGCGGTGCCAAACATCGCTTCGAATCGCTGCTTCTCGTCCTTGTCGTGAACCAGCACCACCGGCGACACGCGCACCGACTGCTTGCACTCGCGGCAGGTGGTCGCTTCACCCTGCAGATCCTGCACGAATCCGTCAGTGAAGTGATACGCCGAGCGCGGGCGCCGTGCGTTCTTCACGCCCGGAAGGCCGCAATGCGGACAGGTGAACTCAACGTGATCCTCGAGCGGATCGCGATTGAGCGCAGCCCATCCGGTGTATCGAACTCCAATCGTTTCCAGAGAATTCTTCATTATGATGACCTCTCAATCCCCAAGAGGGGGCTAGGAACAATACAATTAGACGCAAGAAACCCAAAAATGGTGCACGCGCGGGGCCAAAATCGTAATCGGATGAGAATTGAATAACTTAGAAGAATACTAACAACAATTTCGCAACTTACCCGCCGTTATCACCGAATTTCCGGAACTGCCGCGACGCTTCGGTGTCTATTGCTTCAAGAGGTCGCGCGAACTTCGCAGCGGTTCAAGCGGTAAAGCCGAAGCGCAGCCTTCTCCGCGAACTAGCTGCCAGCTCGACCGAACGAGGGTAAGCGACCGTTGCATCGTCTCGGTTTCCTGACCGGAAAAGGACTAGAGAAAGCTGATTTGCAAAACGGCTGCCAGCCGTCGTGTGTGGAGGTGTGCCCATGAGCGATCTCGGAAGCTTGTCTGAATGCCTGGTGGATAACGATCCCGCCGCGCGAGTGCGTGCGCGCCGGCTTCGCAGCAAAGCTCTCGCGCTTTCCCTCGCGCTTGAAGCCGCCATCCTAGCTGCGCTGCTCCTTTGGCCGCTCATCTCTCCGGGCGTGCTCACAGCGCATTACATCGTGACTCCCGCGCCTCCCTATTCGGGCTGGCGGCGCAGCGCACCATCGCTCAGCAACGCGTTGCACTCGTCCACATCGAATCGCCTATTCCGGCGATTTGCCTCGCCGTTTGCGCTCCGGTGGTTCGTCCGTCGGCGCCAGAAAATAGTTCGGAGGCGCCGGACATTGGCCTGGACCAGGGCGGCGGAAGCGAAGGACCGGGCCTGCCAGGCTCAGGGCCAAGTTTGCCCAGGCGGAACAGGCGATCGCGTCATCGTCCCGGAACCGCCGCACGCCGAGCCGCCTCACGTTCGACCGATGCAGTGAGCGGAGGGCGTGATGGCGGCAATGCTTGTGAACCGAGTGGAGCCGCAATATCCGGCCATCGCCAAAGCGGCGCACATTTCCGGCACGGTGCATCTGCGCGCCATCATCGCGAAAGGATGGCACCGTGCGCGAACTCGAAGTGGTGGACGGAAATCCGCTGCTTGCGCGAGCGGCACTGCTTGCCGTGCAACTTGGCGTTACAGGCCAACTCGGCTGAATGGTGAGCCGGTGGAAGTGGAAACCTACGTCACGGTGAACTTCGTTTTGAACTGAATGCGGGGAAAAGAAAAAGGGCGCCGCGAAATCTCGCAGCGCCCTTAAGGTTGCAGTGGTATCCGAGATGATAGCGCTAGAACTTGATCACAATGCCCGTCGAAAGGCGGCCATTGTTCTGGCTGCCTCCGAAAAGGCTGGTGTGAATCCAGTCGCCCTGAATGATGCGCCAGTGAAACGGTCCGGCGATTTTTGTATCGATTCCTACGCCCAGTGCCGCGGCGAAGGACGTGTCACTGCCAAGGCCGCCATTCCTGTTCATATGGGCTACGCCCACCAGAAGCTGGGCGAATGGCGATACGCGCGCCGGAAAGGAAATCTGCGGGCCGAACAGATAGTTGTTCACACTGGTGCCGCCGCCGTAGTGCCCGTCAATGTCCGCTACGCCTCCGAGCCAACTTGTAAACTTGTATTGGCCCGCAAATTCGAATCCGTTCAGGTTGGAGTCGGGCCGGTTATCGTTGTGCATGAACGAATAACCGCCGAACACTTCCACTTTGTCGGAAAGGAGGCCTTGCGCGTGCGACGCGAAGGACACGAAGAAAAGCAGGCCCAGTAATAACGAAAGCTTTCGAACCATAAAACTTCCTCCTCAGGAGTATTGGGATTGAGACCCGCCGTGCGCCCAGCTCGGCGAGCCCGTTTCGTATCCAGCTAAGATTCGTTCGCCCTTCGCCTCCCCGGGAGAGAGGCTCGAGCACCTATCCTTCGGCTGGAGCTTGATTGGATGCTATCTGGCCCTAAACAGTGACGGATAAAAGACTTCTTCTACGGCATCTATAGTAGAGGTTCCCCGGTGCCGTTGGCAATAATTTCCCGTGTGGCGTCGCGGAGGCGAACGATTTCGTGCCAGTCGTTGCCCGCGGATGGATCGGGGACGACGAGCGGGCCGAATGACACCGTGACGCGGCCGGGACGAGGCAGGCGCGTCTTATCGCGCAGAATCTGGCGGGCGCCGCGCACGGCGACAGGGCAAATCGGCCGCTGCATATCTACGGCGGCCTTGAAGGCGCCGAGTTGAAACGGGCGAATGCCGGTCATCGAGGTGAAGGTTCCTTCCGGGTAGATGGCCACCGATTCGCGGCGTCCGAGCGCTTCTTCCACATCTTCGGTCTGGCGCACGCGAGCTTGCGCGATCGCTGCGGTCGAAGGCGAGCTGGCCCGAGCGGCGGATGATTTTGCCGATGAGCGGCATATCGAGGGCTTCGCCTTTCGCGACGAAGCGCACACCGAGCGGAAGCGACGCGAGCGCCACAAAAATATCCACGTAGCTCGAATGGTTGGGCGCAAAAATCCAGGGGCCGGACGTCGCGAGGTCGTTTAGTAATTCGCCGTGTTCGATTTCCAATGGGATCGCAGCTGCGCGCAGGATCAGCCGCGAGCCCGAGTGCGCGATTCGCGCCGCTCGGTCGCGATCCGAAGTGAGCGAGACGGCAATCCATAGCCCGGTCAGTATGATTCCAAAAGTCGAGAGTGCGTAGACGCCGTATGCAGCTTCGAAGGTGCGTTTCGTTCCAGCTTTCATCCACGCCCATGCACGAGGAACGGCACTGCGGGCTGCGAGGCGCGCCACCTGCACCCACGCCGCTTGCTGTTTTTTGCCGAGATTGCCTTCGAGGTAGAGGCGCCTTGTTTCGCTGCGGCGAAGCTTGCCGCTGGAAGTTTTCGGAATGGATTGCGGCCGAAGCAGCTCGACGGTGTCCGGGGGCACGCCCATCGCCTCGCTCACGGATTGCGCAATTTCGCCGGAGATGCGTTTCGCGGCAGACATATCGCGAACTTCCGCGGCGACGATTAATTTCTCGGTGCCGGTGCGCTCATCAGGAGCGCCGAACGCAACGACGCAGCCTGTGCGAACTCCGGAGACGCGTCCCGCGATTTCTTCTACTTCGTGCGGGTAGATATTGCGGCCGGCTTTGATGATCACATCCTTGGCGCGGCCGGTGATGTAGATTTCGCCGTCCGCCCAGTAGGCGAGATCGCCGGAGTCGAGCCAGCCGCCTTCATGGATCAGTTCGCGCGTGGCGGCGGGATTTCGATAGTAACCGCTCGTCGCCGAGGCGCCGCGAAACTGGAGCTGGCCTTCGGCGCGCTCGCCGAGTGCGCGCTCGTTTTTTTCCTTGTCGACGATGCGAACTTCGACGCCGGGCATCGGTTTCCCGGCGCCGACGAATTCGAGCGGCGCCTTGTCATCCGGCTTTGCGGGAATGGCGCGGCCATTGGATTCGAGAGCGGCGCGCTCGATGCGATCCACCTTGAAGCCCGAGCCCAGCGGCGGCGCGGAAACGCCGAGGCATGCTTCCGCGAGCCCGTAAACCGGCATCAACGCTTCGCGGTGAAAGCCGTAGCGAGTGAATCGCGCGACAAATCGTTCGAGCGTGGCCGCGGCTACCGGCTCCGCGCCGTTGGTTGCGGCGCGCCAGGAACTGAGATCGAGCCCTTCGATATCTTTGTCCGCCACTTTTCGCACGCAGAGTTCGTAGGCAAAATTCGGCGCGGGGCTGATGGTTCCGCGGTGATTGTGAATCGCCCACAGCCAGCGATCGGGGCGGCTGAGAAACGCGAGCGGCGACATCACGACCAGCGGAATGCCGGTGACGATTGGAACGAACCAGGCGCCGATTAATCCCATGTCGTGATACAGCGGCAGCCAGCTGACGGCTACATCGTCCGACTGAATATTGATGCCGCCGATGATCGCCTGAATATTTGCGAGGAGATTGGCGTGCGTGAGAATCACGCCTTTGGGATCGCCGGTGGATCCGGAAGTGTATTGCAGGAAAGCGATATCTTCGCTGCTGGCGCGATGCGCGAGATGTTCCACAGGCCGCCATTCGCCGGACGGCGTTGCAGTTGCATCGGCCGGTTGACCGCTCGCGAGGCGTTGCGCGTTCAGCACTTCGCGCAAGTGAAGGCACGCGCGGTTGCAGCGTGCGAGCGAGCCCTTCGGCTTGTCGCCAGGTGACGAGAAATTGCGCTTCGGCATTGCGCAAGATGTTCGATTGCCGCGCGGCATATTCGGCGATGCGGTCGGCGCGAAACGGCGGATAAATCGGGACGGGAATGCCGCCCGCGAGCAGAATGCCCGCGAACGTGGAGAAAAATTCGGCGCAGGTGGGCAGCATGATCGCGACGGTCTGGCCGGGTTCGAGGCCGCGGCGGCGCAGTTCGTCCGCGACGGCGGACGATCGCTCGTAGAGTTCGCCGAAGGTGATCGTGCGCGGCTTTTCATCTTCTTCGTAGAGAAAGATGTGAGCGCGATTCGGCTCGGCCCGGCCGCGCAGCCGGATTACTTCGGTGAGCGTTTCCGCTTTGCGGATCTGCTCTTCGAGGTCGGGCGGGGTTACATCACGAGGGATAGGCTGCGCGGCGACGGATGCGCCGGTGCTCGCGGCGCCTGTGCCCGCACCCGTACCAGCATTGGTACCGTTCGACGACGGATTCTCGCGCAGGATCGCATCAATTAGATCCTGCACCGTGTCGGCTTCAGCCACCACTTGATCCGGCAGGCGTACCCCACAAGTGTTGCCGAGCCGCAGCATGAGCTCCACGCGTTCGAGACTGCCGAGCCCCAGTTCGCGTTCGAGGTGCGCTCGAGCGCCGCGCGCGCCAAGCTCCTCCAGCCCGCGCAAACCGCCAAGCTCGACGAGCAACTGCCGGACGGTTCCAAGCGCCTCCGCTTCGACGACGGCCTTGCGATCGAATTGTATTTTGGCAGCGCCCACAGGAATGGTCAGGGCGAAGTATCGCCCGGCTTGCGAATCTCAAATACCCCCGATGAGCCGAGCCTACCACCCGGCTACAGGTGGTTCAAGTTCCGGTACTGACCGGTGGATGTGCGGATTCTTGTACCGCTGCCTCCGGCCCGCGTTTTTCGAATTTGGTTTTGAACTTGTGCTTGCAAACGCAAAGTCAAAGGCGCCGGCCGGAGGCCAGCGGTACGAAAACCCCAACTTCGCAGATCGTGCTCGAGCGCAATTTCCGACGAAAGTTATTTTGGGTTGGTGGCCAAGGATTTCGAGAAGAGCCACGGGAATAATTTTGGGTCGTCGTAGGCTTTTACCCAGGATTGATGCCCGACGCCGGGATACTCGGTGTAGTGGGCGTCGCTGCTTACCTTCTTCATTGCTGCGAACATACGCTGCGATTCTGTGACCGGCACGATATCGTCGACGGCGCCGTGGAAGATCCACACCGGAACATCGCCGATTTTGGTGGCTGCTTCTGAATAGCTCTTCGGATCGTCGGGCGGCGTCAATTTTACAAGATCGGGATAGGCTTTCAGCGCGGCGGCTGGCGGACGGATACCGCCGCAAATCACAATCAGCGCGGCAAATCGCCCCGGGTTATTTTCAGCCAGGCGCCAGCACCCGTAGCCTCCCATGGAAAGCCCCGTCAGATAAGTGCGTTGCGCGTCGCCGTCGAATTCTTTAATGGCGGCATCGAGCGTGGCTATGGCGAGATCCTGCATCGGCGGATGAAGCCACCAAAGATTCTTCGGGCATTGCGGCATCACTACGATGGCGGGAATCCGGCTGCGTCCATTGCGAATGGCCGGCCCGATGCCCACATCCGTCTCGAGCAAGCCGTCGTCGCCACGCTCGCCGGCGCCGTGAAGGAAAAGTATCACCGGCCACTTTTGGTGGGAGTTCCAGTTATCCGGCACGAAGACCTGATACTTGTAAGTGGTTCCTTGCACCGTGATGGTGCGATCGAGAAATCCTGTTTCGTGTTTTCTTGCGTAGGAGGGAGCGGCAACCAGTAGGGATAACATCAGAATCAGGAGCGGAAGCAGTCTTCGCGGCGAAACGTCCACTAAGTTCCTCCATCGTTACTCTAGCATGACTGTTCGATCATCACGGCCCTGTTGAGTCTTGCGGAGTAGGTATAAGGCTGTAGTTTGAGGACTTTTCTTCGAAAATCACGCGTGAGCAGCCGGCAGGCTAGAAACCCTTGGCAATGTGACGGCGTCTACTTAGTAATGGCCACCGGACGCCGGCTGGAACTGGACGCAATGCGCGGGCTGATGCTCGTCTGGATCACGCTCACGCACCTGCCCACGTCCGCGAGCAAATACGTGAATCAGCCCTTTGGCTTCATCTCCGCGGCCGAAGGATTTATTTTCCTTTCGGCGCTGTTTACCGGCCGCATCTACTTCCGCCTGGCCGAGCACGACGGCTATCGCGCGATGACGCGAAAAATGTGGGGCCGCACGGTCCGCCTGTACGTCTATCACGCGCTCTTGCTGGCTTTTGCGTTTTTGGTGGCTGTCCCGATTGCGTCGCGGGGCAACCGTCCGGGACTTCACAATCTGCTCAATTTTTATTTCACGGCCGGCCCCAGGCAGGCCATCACGGAAGCGGCACTGCTGATTTATCGCCCGCCGCTGCTCGACATTTTGCCGCTGTACATCATCTTTCTGGCGATGTCGTCCGTTTTGATTTTACTGGCTCGCCGGATCGGATGGAAACCGATCCTGTGCGGGTCTTTCGCGTTCTGGGTGCTGGCGCAATTCGGTTTTCGCGCCGCCGAGCATAACTTCATGATGCACTACATCCCGACCAGAATTCCGATTCACGAAATGGGAGCATTCGATTTGTGGGCCTGGCAATTTCTGTGGATCGTGGGAATCTGGCTGGGCGTGCGTTGGGCCCAGGACAATCTGCCGATCGAGGCGAGCGCGCGGAAGGTGGTGATCCCGGCGGCGGTGATCGCTGTGGCGTTCTTTGTATTACGGCGGATGATTGCGCACGGGTTTCAGCTGGACGTGGCCGAGCGGCTCTTCGATAAATGGCATCTGGGACCGATGCGGCTTCTCGATTTCGCAGCGGTGGCCGCGGTGCTGATCGTTGGGCAACGCTGGTTAAAACCCCTGGCGGTGCGGCCGCTGGTGCTGATGGGCCAATCTTCGCTGCAGGTGTTTTGCGTGCACCTGCTCTTTTGCTTTGCCGGGCTCACGCTCATGGGCAATGCGTCCATGTTGAACGGCTGGCGGCAATTCGGTCTCTTAGCCGCAACGTTTGCTGCGATGCTGGCCACGGCAAAGCTTTTCTCGAAGAGCGAAGCCAAGCACGAGCGCCAGCCGAAGACTTCCCCAGGAGTTGGAACACAAATCATTTGGCCGCCACACCCTGAGCCTGCGTCACGGGTAGCCGCGGCAATGCCTCTGATGAAAAGCGATCACACCTGCAGTCAGCTCAGGGAGCACGAGGGACAGATACTCACTTTTCGTAAATTCAGTTTCATACCTACACGCTTTATCACTCCGCCTTTACAGCCCCTGCCCGATTCCCGCGCGCTCGAAATTTGGTAACTCTGGTCGCACGAGGCTACCAGGATGACTTCAACACAAATTGCATTGCTCGTGATCGTCGTGATTGCTGTAGTCGCAGTGGCTGCTCTGCTCATCTTGCAGAATCGCACCAAGAAGCTCCGCGCGCGATTTGGGCCGGAATATGACCGGGCCGTCGCGGAGACCGGAAACAAATTCAAAGCCGAGGCGCAGCTCGAGAAAGTCGAAAAGCGCGTCAGCCAATATCCCTTGCGCCCGCTTACTGCAGCGGATCGGGATCGGTTCCAGCAGTCTTGGCGGGCGATCCAGGCCAAGTTTGTGGACGACCCGGCGGGCGCCTTCGTGGAAGCGGATCAGCTTTTAGGGGCGGTGATGGTGGCTCGCGGTTATCCGCCGACCGATTTCGCGAATCGCGCCACGGAAATTTCCGTCGACCACGGCACGGTTGTAGAGGAGTACCGGGCGGGGCATGAAATCGCGATTCGCCATTCGCAAAAACAGGCCACCACGGAAGACTTGCGAAAAGGCATGGTTCACTACCGCGCGCTGTTCGACGAATTGATGCGAGAAGAGCCGGTGCCGATGCGCGCACGCGCTGCGGGCCATAGTTAGTAACGGATAAAGATGCAGCTACGGCTATCAGAGTTTAAGAAGATTTGAATTTCTAAAATCGATAAAAAGGGAGTCACCAATGACAGAGTATCTCCGCAGAGATCCAAGCCTCAATCCTGAGCAATCCAGCACCACCGATCCGAACCTGCCCGTTGTCGAAAATGCGGTCGTGAACGATCCTGACTCGCGCCCTTTGGTCACTCCGCCCCCCGGCGATGTTCGGGCCTCTAGTGTCGCGAGCGGTCCGACTACCGGAGCCGCAGTGGCACGCGCACCGGAGGAGGAGCGAGCCGCCCTGTTTCGCAGGAAATGAAGCGAATGAGCTGCGCGCGCGATGGGACAGCATTCAGGTGGGCTTCGTCGACGAGCCGCGCAAAGCAGTGCAGGAGGCTGATGCGCTCGTTTCGTCCACCATCAAGCGGCTGAGCGAAGTATTCGCGAATGAACGCCAGAACCTCGAACACCAGTGGGGCCGCAACGAGAATGTATCCACCGAAGATCTGCGCGTGGCATTGCGAAGATACCGCTCATTTTTCTCGCGGCTTCTCGCAATCTAGCGTCTCGCAATCCAGAACCGAGCTTCACTCGTAACGCAGCGCTACCATCGGGTCCACGCGCATCGCGCGTCGCGCGGGTATAAAGCAGGCGAAGAGCGCCACCGCGCAGAGCAAAAGCGCGACACTTGAAAATGTGAGCGCGTCGGTGCTCGTCACGCCGAGCAGCAAGCTGGTTAGAAAGCGCGTCAGTGCGAATGACGCGGCGAGACCTAGGGCGACGCCGATGAGCGTCAATCGCAATCCGTGGCCGAGCACGAGCCGCAGCACGTCTCGCTTGCTCGCGCCCAGCGTCATGCGGATGCCGATTTCGTGGGTGCGCTGCCGCGTGGTGTAGGACGTAACGCCGTAAATTCCCACCGCCGCGAGAACCAGCGCCAGCAGCCCGAAGGCGCCCACAAAAGTTCCGGCAACGCGCTGGCCGAAGCTGGCGATCTGCTCGCGCAAATCGAGCGAAGTGATGTCGAACACCACGAGGTCCGCGTTCAATTCGTGGATCGTTTTTTCCACGGTCTTGCCGGCGGCCAGCGGATCGCCATTCGTTCGCGCGAGAACGATCATGGTCGCGCGGTAGACCTGATATTGCGGCAGGTACAGGAATGGCGTGGGCTTTTCGTTCAAGCCGTTCACTTTGCTATCGCGCGCCACGCCGATCACCGTGAACCACTCGTGCGTTAAATCCGAATTGAGCTGCTTGCCCAGCGCTTCCTGGTTCGGCCAGTAGCGATTCACGAACGTCTCGCTGACAATCACCACGCGCTGCGAACTCTTTGTATCCTGCGGCGTGAAGTCGCGCCCCTTCACAAGCGGAATCTGCAAAGTCTGGAAATAATTCGGAGTGACGATGGCTACCTGCGTTTCCATCGATTCATTCGCCTGCGAAACGTAGCCTTCGGGATTCACCGCCGTCGAGCCGCCGCCAAATCCCAGCGGCACGCGGCTCGAAAGAGCTACCGACTGAATGCCGGGCTGCGCTTCGAGTTTCGCAACGAGCTGGCGATCGAATTCGACTCCGCTCGCTTCCGAATATCCGCCGGTAAAGAGATCGTAGGTGGCGATCAGCACATTGTGTGGGTTAAATCCGGGATTGATCTGCTGCGCGCTCATGAAACTGCGAATGAATAATCCCGCGCAAATCAAGAGAAGCAGCGACAGCGAAATCTGCGCCACCACCAACGCACTCGCGAGGCGCGCCTTGCGCATTCCTCCCGACGCGCTGCCCGTATCTTCCTTCAACACCGCGATCGGCGCTTCGCCTGAGGCCCGCAACGCAGGAAGAATCCCGAAGATCACTCCGGTGAGCACCGAGATCACCACCGTCGCCAGCAACACGGTGTGATCCACCCGCATTCCCAGCGAGATCGGGAAATCCGTCTTCGGAATGAACTTCATGAACGTTCCCGCAGTCCAGAACGTGATCGCGAACGCAACCAAGCCGCCCGCCAGCGCCAGGATCAAACTCTCGACGAGCAGTTGCCGCACCAGCCGCCAGCGGTTTGCGCCCAGTGACAGTCGAATCGCAATCTCGCGCCGCCGCGCCACTGACCGCACCAGCATCAGATTCGCCACGTTCGCGCACGCCAGCAGCAGCACCAGTCCCGCGATGGTCATCAACATGGGGAGCAGCGTCGAGAGAAACTGATTCGCGCCAAACGGATTGCGCCACAAGGGATAGACGCTCACGCTGTCGTGCCCTTTGTGCTCCTCCGGATAATTCTTCGCCTCCCGCTTCAGCCGCAGCGTCATCTCCTCCTGCGCCTGTTCGGGCCGGACTCCGGGCTTCAACCGCCCGAGCGCCGTTAGCCAGAAGTAGTGATGGTCATGAATCAGGTCACCCTGCGGCATCAACTGCTCTTCCATCATGATCGGAATCCAGATTTCCGATCGCAGCCCGGTCTGGCTCCCCTGAAATACCGCGGGCGCCACGCCTACAATCGTGTAGGGGTGCTGATTGATTTCGAGCGTCTGGCCAACGACATCTGGATTCGCGCCCAAGTGCGTCTGCCAGAACCGGTAACTGATCACAGCCACGGGCGCGCCGCCCGGTTTGTTGTCCTCGTCGGGAAGAAAACCGCGCCCCAGGATCGGCCGGACGCCCAGCAGATCGAAATAATTCGCAGACGCCACCATTCCCCACACGCGCTCCGGCTTGCCCTTTCCCGTCAAACTCATGGGAGCGATATTGGCGGCGGTGATGCCGACGAAGCTCTGCTGCCCGTCGCGCATAGCTTCAAAATCAGGATAGGTAAACGGGAAAGGATTGTCCGTGCCGCGCCCGAGGCTCAGGGCCACCACCTCGTTCGGGCTGGCGAGGCCGGGAATCGGATTCAGCAATGTCGAGTTGATCCAGCTGAAAATCGTGGTGTTCGCGCCGATGCCCAGCGCGAGCGTGAGGATGGCGATCGCGGCGTATCCAGGCGCCTTCGCGATCATGCGCAGGCTGTAGCGAACGTCCTGCCAGAACGAGCTCATCCGCGCACCTCCAAGGACAGTTTGGAATGATTCAAAGCATGTCCTCGCCCATCGCAGGGTACCGTCTAAGCAAATGCTGGAGCGCCATTTAGCAGTCATCGCGTTACTCGTAGATGAATGACAGCCGTTCGCTTATGGGACGCGCCATAGGCAAGAGCGAACATCCGATCGCCACGCTGCTCGGCGAAAATCGCTCGAAAGCGAAAGGGAAGTACCTTCGTACTGGCACCAACTGAACCGAGGGTCTATCGACGCGGTTGGGGTCGGAAGGCACAATCACTGTGGATTCGGGGACTGTACGGCGACCGGCAACCGCTCACCCCCCATGAGCGCTGGCCGCTGGATGGCAACCTCGAGTTTCTGCTCCTCCAACACCCCAATGCCCCGAGCGGCCGGCTCCCCCACCGGCCGCTTCTTCTTTTTGGCGCCATGTTTTTGACCCTCACGCTGACCTCAAGTCAGCTAGAAAAAATTGTTATGCGAGCCATAAAGCCAAAGTGCCTTGACTTCGCATGCGCGTAGTTCTATAGAAAGCGCATTGGGGTTGCGTGGCGGTTAATACATTTTCAAAAACAGAATGGGCTTTGGCGGCAAGTCGTGGCTTGTCCGCTCTTTCTTCACGGGGGAATCCATGTTTCAACGGGTGCTTTGCGTATCTGCATTTGTCCTCCTCTTCGCCTTGGAGCTTGCAGTTCCGGCCTGGGCACAATCGAACGATGGCCGAATTCTGGGAACCGTGACCGACTCGCAGGGGAAGATCGTCGTCGCCGCAAAAATTTCTATCACCAATGTTGGCACAGGTACGACGCGGAACCTGGAGTCGAACGGAGCCGGAGATTACGCCGCGCCTGCACTTCAACCCGGGCTGTATACAGTCACAGCGGAAGCGCGCGGATTCAAAAAGGTACAACACTCGAATATTCGCCTGGAAGTAGGAAATGATGTGCGCGTTGATATTCAGCTTGTTCCTGGCGCGATTGACGAAACGATACAAGTAACGGCCGAAGCGCCGCTGATCACCACAACGAACGACACCATCGGCGGCTCGCTATCGAACAAGGAAATCAACGACCTGCCCTTGAACGGCCGCGATTATCAAAATCTTATTGTCCTGCGCCCGGGCGTCTTTCGATTTCCTGGCGGCGGCTTTGAATCCATCGTCGCCAACGGCATGCGACCCGAGGACAACAATTTTGTAATTGAGGGCGGCGACGATAACGATCCCTACTATTCCGGGAACATCATCAATGCCGAAGGCGTGCAAGGCACTCCGGGATCGATCCTGCCGATCGACGCAATTCAGGAATTCAACACCGAAGAAAATCCGCCGCCGGATACAGGTTGGAAGCCGGGGGTCACGGTCAACATCGGAATCAAATCGGGAACAAATAATTTGCACGGCACAGCGTATGGTTTCGAGCGCAACAACGCTCTCGACGCGCGAAACTGGTTCGATACGAAGCCTAATCCGCAGGCTGAGCTTCGCCAGCATCAGTTCGGAGGAACGGTCGGCGGCCCGATCAAACACGATAAAGTGTTCTTTTTCCTCGGCTATGAAGGCGTGCGCGGATTCATTTCCAATGTGAGCACGTCGAGTTCGCCGGTCACGGTGCCGCTTCCGTCTGCTGCCGGCGCTGGTTGCTCATTCATTACCACTGGCGACTGCACGAACAGCATCCCGGATGCGCTTGCTGATCTGAAGGCTGCGGGTGTGACGCCGAATCCGCTAAGCCTGAACCTGATCGGCATGGGAACATTTACGGGAAATGGCCCTTTCCCTGGTCTGTTTCCAGTCAACACTGGAAATGGTCCAAACCCGAACGACGTATCAATCATCAACACAAATTTTCCCAACCAGAATCGCTCCGACACGGGCGTCGCCAAAGTGGATTATCACCCGACGAACAAGCAGACGATTTCAGGACACTACTTGATCGGGGACAGCAAGCAGATCGAGCAAGACGCGACCATCCTTCAGCCGGAATGGCGGTCCCAGTCCACTCTACGCGCGCAAGTTTTCGGTGTAAATTGGGCTTGGACGCCGAAAAGCGATGTGGTGAACGAGGCTCGCTTCGCCTTCAACAATTTCTGGCAGAAAATTCAGTCTGTCGACAATGCTGCCGATCCCTTGACGACCTACGGCCTCAATACCGGCGTGACGAATCCGATCAACTTTGGCCTGCCCCGAATCGACATCGGGAGCTTCACGCAGTTGGGCAATTTAAGCGGTTGGCCTCTATTCACAACCCCGAACCGGACCTATCAAATTGCTGACAACGTCTCCGTCACTCACGGACCGCATACATTTCGATTTGGAGGCGAGGTCCGCCGAGGTTCGACCGACAACGTCCGTAACCGCAGAGGACAAGGGCGCATCCAGTTCTTCGGCGGTGGCACTCCTCAGTTTCCAGATGACCCCAACAATCCAGGGTTCACTCTCAGCACTGCGCTCGAGGATTTTCTCGCGGGGAATCCCGGCGGGGGCCAAATCTTTGTCGGAAACTCCGAGCGGCACGTGCACTTCTGGTCCTTCGCATGGTTCGTAGCGGATGATTGGCGCGTTACACCTCGCCTGACAGTGAACTTAGGCTTGCGTTACGAGCTCAATACCGTCATCAAGGAAGATCACAATCTCCTCGGCAACTTCGACCCCAACGTGGGCCTCGAACAGGTGGGCATCAATATCAAGTCCCCGTACAACGGAGATCACAACAATTTCGCGCCGCGTATCGGGATCGCCTGGGACCCCTGGGGCACGAGCAAGACAGTGTTTCGCGCGGGTGCCGGAATTAACTATGAGATCCCGCACATTTCGCTTTTCATCGGGCAAAACGGCGTGGACAACGGCACCACTCCTGGCCTGAATGACATCCCGACTGGCGCCATCGGTTCGAATATCCCCGGCAATATCGTCGCGACGGGTATCAATATTTCTCCAAACTGGATCGATACTTCAACGCCGATCTTTCCGGTCGCCACTGCCACGCTGAATTGCGACCCGAACAGCGGTGGCACCCCCTGCGACATCATGGGGGTGAAACGCAACATCCGAACGCCATACGTCGTTTCGTGGAATCTGAACGTGCAGCAAGCCATCACGAGCACAACCTCTCTGCAGGTGGCGTACGTGGGCAATCATGGAACTAAGTTGTATAGTGTGCGCGACATCAATCAGGCCGATCCGGCGCAATCGTTAGCGAATGGTTGCGCCCAGTTCGATACAGCATGTGAACAAATGGGCCGGCCCTTCAATGGACAATTTCCCTTCCTCGAGTTCATCAATATGCTCGAAAACGGTTACACCTCGAGCTACAACGGTCTGCAGATCACCGCGACACAACGCTTATGGCATGGCTTGAACTTTTTGGCTGGCTACACGTGGGCGCATTCAATCGACGACGCAAGCTATAACCGCGCCGTCCAACCTCAGAACAGTTTTGCCCCTAACCTCGAGCGTGGCTCGAGCGACTTTGATGTGCGCAACCGCTTCACGCTGGCCCTGACGTACGCACTCCCACCTGTAAAATCCTTTTGGCAACTTCTTGAAGGATGGCAAATCAATTCGATCGTGACTTCGCAAGGCGGCACGCCGTGGACAGTCATAGATGGCTACCAGAGCGGCAACGACATGAGCCTAACCAGCGAGTTCGCGGACCGATGGGATCTTTTTGGAAGCCCCTCGAAGTTTAAGCCGTCACCCAATGGACCAATCCCGTTCTTTGATTTTACAACCCCAGAAACCAGCAACAACGATTGCTTGGCGCACGCGTCATTGGCCGTGCTTCAACAGTTTGGTTGTTACGAAAAGAATGGAACTGTTTTAGTGCCTCCAGGTCTAGGGCAATTCGGAACCATGGGTCGCAACCTATTTCGCGGTCCACGCCTCGACAACTGGGACTTTTCGCTTGTAAAGAACACACATCTCGGAGAACGCGTAACCATGCAGTTCCGCGCCGAATTCTTTAACGTGACGAACCACCCGCACTTCGCGAGCCCGCAAGCGACGACTCTGTTCAATGTGGACCCGTCAGTCTCGTCCACTTTTGGATTTGCCGGAGCCACTTCGGACGTAGCCGCTGCGAATCCCGTGATCGGAACCGGAGGGCCGCGAAATATTCAACTCGGACTGAAATTTATTTTCTAGAGGGGAAAGCCCAGCCCTTCGGGACGAAAAGCCCGAGGCCGCGAAAGGCGGACTCGGGCTTTTTTTGCGCGGAGCGTCTGCTAGGCAAACCCAGGCTGGGCAAACTCACCGCGCAAGCGACGCACCCCAAAGACACAGACAAGAAAAGCTGTCATCGTATGACGGTGTGGAGACGATGCGGGGACGACGCCGTCTCCGGCCATTGCTTCGCCGCAGCGACTGAATCTAGCGCGGGCGTCCGACTGGCCGACGACTGGCCAGCGCACGCGGCCGCATCCGGAAGCGCGGAGCCAGGGGCGGCGGCACATTATGAAGCGGTCCGCCGCAATTGCTGCAGCGGTCCTGAGGTGCGCTTTCCACGCGCAGCCAGTGGCCGCGCGCCGGACAATCCGGATTCAAACACTGCACGGTCCAACCGGGCAGATATTGCATTCGTTTGCCTCGCAAACCCACGGCCCCGGCGACGGAAGGGGAAACGATGCCGCCGAAGCGCCCCGACTACAAAAACGCCAAGAACTGGCGGGATTGTGCGCCGGAGGTTCTAGTGAGTCAAGGCAAATCTATACAATTAGTAGTGGTGCTGTTGCAAAGCTGTGGAAAATACGGAGAACGAAATAGCGGCTCGGCTGAGAAAGGTCAGTGCCCGGCTAGGAATTGCTTTCGATACGACTAGCCGGCGAGACTAGCGCGCGTTGGAAAGTTTCGCTTCGAGCTGATCCACTCTCATCTGCGCGTCGGCCACTTGCTGCTGCTTGGCTTCCACCTCAGCTTTTTCGGCATCGATGTTCGCTGCGCCGTCTTTGTCAGCGGCGTAGTTGGGTTTGCTGTAGTAGGTCTGTGAATCGAGATTGAATTTGCGCTGCGCAACATCGAGGTCAGCTTTTGCAGTTTGCAATTGCGCCCTGGCGGCAGCGAGATCCGCTTGGATCGCCGCAATTTCGGCCGCAAGCTTGTCGCCCTCTTTCTTTTCGGATGGCTCCCCGGCGTCGCCGGTTGCAGAGGCAGAAGCGGCTCCAGGCGCGCCAGAGGCAGCCTCATTCGCAGGTTTTCCCGCGTTGTCAGTGCCCTCAGCTCCTGCAGTTGCCGCTTTCGCGGAGGCATCCGCGTCATTCGCGTCGGCTCCTGCTGCGGCATCATCGCCCTCGGCCGCAGCCGGAGCGGGGCCGATTACGCTTACGGCCCCCGGCGTCTTTGGAATCGTGTCGTTGTCCCACACCTTGGCTGACTTGGATTGTTCTTTCTTTTGATCGCGTGCGCGGCGAGCGGCATCGGCAACATTCGAAGGGTCTTCCTCATGATATTGCTGCGGCTGCGGCGGACGTGCAAAAACCGAGTTCACCGGTAGCAGAAGCAGAATCGCGAGTCCTGGCCATGCGCTCTTCATCGCAGTTCTCCCGAAAGCTAGTTTCGCTCGTCTATAATAATCGCGCTGCGGCCAATCCGCTAAAAAGGCATTCAGAGGCGCACCCAAAGAGGCAACCTGTTCGGCGTGACAGGTCACTATAATTAGGACGGAGCGACGAGAGACCGCGCGGCCGGTCTGAAACGGGATGGCACCCGCGCGCGCGTGTTGGACGTCTCGATTGATTGCTCGAATTTGTACCGAGGCTCAATGAGATTTGCTCGGTTCGCACTCACTCTGATCACGCTCGCCCTCTCTCCCATCGCGTTCGGAAGGGCTTCGCATCTTGGCCACGCGCAATCAACGCCCGGATTGGAATCCCCGGGTGTGCAATCAGCCGGCGTTGTGGCGCGGCCGGTGGAAAAGAAAATAACCGCCTACACGCTTCCGCCCGATCTTTACCAAAAGGCAAAAGCTCTCAGCCGCACGCGGTTCCGTTTCAACATCATCAGCTTTTTTTACGGCCTCCTGATTCTCTGGATCATCTTGCACTGGAAGCTCGGGCCAAAATTTCGAGACATGGCCGAAAAAGCTTCATCCAATCGTTTCGTCCAGGCTCTCGTTTTCGCGCCGCTCCTGATTCTCACGATCGCGATCCTGCAATTGCCCGCCGACGCTTACGAGCACTGGGTGTCGCTTTCCTATGGCATCTCGGTGGAGCGTTGGGGCGCCTGGTCTCTGGATTATGCCAAGGCGCAGCTCCTCTTGATCGTGGGCGGCATTTTCGCTGTGTGGATACTGTACGCCGTGATCCGGCGCAGTCCGCGGCGCTGGTGGTTTTATTTCTGGCTGATTTCGCTGCCGATTGTCGTGTTCCTCAGTTTTATCGAGCCGTTTGTGATTGAGCCGATGTTTTTCACGTTTGCGCCGCTCAGCCAGAAAGATCCCGAGCTCGTCGCGCAGATTGAACGAGTGGTTCAGCGCGCCGGCCTCACCATTCCGCCCGAGCGCATGTTCTGGATGAAGGCCAGCGAAAAAACGAACGCGATGAACGCGTACGTCAGCGGCCTCGGCGCATCGAAGCGAGTGGTGGTCTGGGACACGAACATCGCCAAGGAATCCATTCCAGAAATCCTTTCGGATTTCGGACACGAGATGGGCCATTACGTCCTGGGCCATATCTGGAAGGGCCTGGCCTTTACGGCAGGCTTGCTGTTCGTGCTTTTTTATCTCGGCTTCCGGTGTCTCGGCTGGATGCTGAAGCGCTGGGGAAGCGGCTGGGGAATTCGCGGGCCTGATGATCTGGCGTCACTGCCGGTGTTGCTCTTACTGCTCTCGATTTTCAATTTTGCGGCGGATCCGATCTCGAATGCTTTCAGCCGCTACATCGAGAACCAAGCCGATATATATGGTTTGGAGGTGACGCACGGCGTGATTCCCGACGCCGGTCAGGCTGCTGCTGATTCGTTTCAGGTGGAAGGCGAATCTTTTCTCGCCGATCCCGACCCGAATCCAGTGGATGTGTTTCTGTTCTACGATCACCCGCCGATTTCAGACCGCGTAAGGCTGTGCCTCACCTACGATCCGTGGTCGAAAGGCGAGCAGCCGCAGTTTGTAAAATAGAGCCTACACGGTGGCGACGAGGCTGCTTTAAGTGCGAAGAGAGATTCCTCGACTGCGACCCGCGCCATCGCCCCGCAGACAAATCCGGGACGTACAATTCGCGCTTCGCGATGGGAAGAAAAGACGCGGGTCTCCGCTCGGAATGACAGGCTGTTAGTGGGGCGCGAAGAGCAGTTACATTTTGCTCCGAACGCGGCGGCTGGGATTCGCTCGCATCGAAACAAACTACCGCGCATGAATCGTCATGCGAATGCCATTCTTCGGGCGCAGCGTAACGAGCGGCTCCGGCGCCACCGTCGTACCCGGCACCAATTCAAAACGAAACCGCTGCGCCAGCGCACCAATCACGAGCGCCGATTCAAGCAGCGCGAATCCCTGCCCGATGCAGCGCCGAGGCCCGTCGCCAAACGGAAAATATGCGCCGGCAGGCAGCCGGTCGGCCAGCCCATCGAGCCAGCGCTCCGGGCGAAATGAATCCGGATCGTCGAAATAACGCGCATCGCGGTGCATCACCCACTGCGAAACCATCATCGTGGAGCCCGCCGGGAAATCGTAGCCGCCGAAGCTCGAGGGCGCGATCGACGTACGCGCCATGATGTAAGCCGGCGGATACATTCGCAGCACTTCGCTGATCACCGCGCTTCAAATAGGGCAGGCGTTCGAGATCGGCCACGCCCGGAGCGCGTTCTCCGAGAACGCCTCTGAGTTCTTCGTGCAGCCGCGCTTCAGCGGCGGGATTCTGGCTGAGCAGATACCATGTCCAGGAAAGTGTGAGCGCCGTGGTCTCGTGGCCGGCAAGGAAAAGCGTCATCGTCTCGTCGCGCAATTGCCGCGGCGTCATTTGCGTGCCGTCTTCGTCCATCGCACCCATCAACATCGAGAGCAGATCGCTGTGGCGATGCCCGTTTCCCTGCGCTTTGCGTTCCTCGATGATTCGATACACGAGCGAATCGAGAAAACCGAATTCCTTCGTGGCGCGCCGGTTTTTCGGCGTGGGCCAGCCGGCCGGAATTCGAAAAGGCGAACGCGCGCGGCGCAGCGAATAGCGCATCAAGAAAGTCATCGCGCGGCCCACCTGTTGAGCCTCGCCCGGAAGCGTGGTGCCGAAAAGGGTGCGCACGGCGGCCTCGAGCGTCAGCTCCATCATTTCTTCCGCCATGTTGCGCGTATCGCCGTCGCGCCAGTCGCGCGCTTTCATCTCCGCGCACTCGAGCATCGTGGGCGCGTATTCGTTGATTCGCTGGCGATGAAACGCGGGCTGCGCGAGCCGCCGCTGACGCCGCCAGAAATCTCCTTCGCTGATCAGCAGACCTTGTCCCAGCAGTCGCTCGGTGGTTTCCTTCGTCAGCGTGCTCTTGTGAAATTTGCTCTGCTGGAAAAGCAGCAATTGTTGGATGTAATCCGGATGATTCAACAGGATGCGGCTTTGCAGGATCACCGGGATGCGGACGATGTCGCCGTACTCGCGCGTCACGCGGCGCATCAATTCCAGCGGATCTTGCAGCAGATTGAATGACACGCCTACCAACGGCAGGCCTTTCGGTCCCGGCGGCAGGCGATTTCCATTTGCGCTCATGCGTTTGAGTTCTTGCGTCTGCGTCGATCCGTTTGCGTTCATGATGATGGTCTGCGCTGGTTAGATGCGGCCAACGTTAGAACGCACGTTGGCCTTCATCACTACTTCATGCCCAGCGAACGACTAGTTTACGTCAGCTAGCCGTTTCTCACCCGTAAGATGCGAGCGGGGCACGCCGCTTTGTGGGTTTCCGCCAGATTGGGTAAGATGAAACGTCCACGCCGCGTGCGGGTGTGCGGGGGTTGTCCTTGTCCTTGGAATACGAACAGCCCGATTGGCTCGAGCAAATGGCCGGCATTCTCGAAACATTGAACGAGGGTGTGCTCATCGTCGACGACTGCGAGCATGTAATCTTCGTCAATTCGGTCTTCGAGGAAATGACAGGTGTACCTCGCGAAGAAATTCTGGGCAACGACCCTCTGCTCGTCTATTACGGGCCAGACGAAGTAGCCTACATTCGCGAGCGGCGCCGGGAAGTTCAATCGCTGGGCCGGATACGCCACGAGTTCTTTCTTCCCACGAAAGATGGTTCGAAGCTTCCTGTGGTTTCCAGTGCGCGAACCATGGAAGATCCCGATGGCCGCACTTTCACCATCATCAGCTTCACCGATATTTCCGAGCAAAAGAACGCCGAAGAGCAGCTGCGCGCCGCAAATAAACTCCTCGAAGAGCGGCAAAGGGAGATCGAAGAGGACCTGACGCTCGCGGCTCGCGTGCAGCAAAGCCTCGCGCCGAAATCGCTCACGTGGGGCAGCCTCGAAGTAGAAGCTTTCTATCATCCGGTGCGTACGATTGGCGGCGACTTCGGGCTCGTCAGCACGCTCGATACCGATCACTTGAATCTTCTCGTCTGCGACGTTTCCGGCCACGGCATCGGCTCCGCGCTCGTCGCCAACCGCATCTATTCCGAGACGATTTCGCATCTGCGCCGCGACATTCCGCTTGGCGACATGCTGACACAGCTCAATCGCTTCGTGATGAGCAATCTGGGCAGCTCAGTTTTCTTTTTCACCATAGCCGCGGCGCGAGTGGAACGCAACGCGCGACGAATGGTATTTGCAGGCGCCGGTCATCCTCCCGCGATGATCGTGCAGCCGGGCGAAGAGCCTCGCCTCCTTGAATCGCGCAGCATGGTGCTCGGGGCGTTACCAAATGCCGTGGATGGTAACGCCACTCTCGATGTGGACCTGCTGCCTGGCGATCGCATCGTGCTTTATACCGACGGCATCACCGACGTCTTCGATTCGAATGGCGAAATGCTGGGCGTCGAAGGGGTGCAGAAATTCGTCCGCGAGGCGGCTCTGCTGCCTTTCAAGCACATGAAGCAGGGAATTCTGGATCGCGTGGCGGCGTGGCGCGAAGGACCAGCGTCGGACGACGTTTCGCTCGTGCTCGTTGATGTGCACTGAAGCGCAACTCTTGAATCACTACGTTCATGAAATAGTTGACGATGCGACCAGCATCATCATCCTGAGGGAACGTCGTGACCGAAGGATCTCTCCCCGCCGCTTCATGAGATAACCTCCTTTCATCCATGGCACACCTCGAATTCTCCCGGGATTTTTCCGTCGCGCCCAACGAAGTCTTCGTTTTCTTCGTTCCGCAGCGCATGCCGCTCTGGTACGGCACGGAGATGAATTCTCATTTCGAGGTGCAGGGCGGCGCTTCCGATTTCGCGGTGGGCCAAAAAGTACAAATCACCGGCAGACTCGGCAAGCGTGAAGTCTCTCTGACGGTGGTAATCACAGCCTATCGTTGGGAAAAGCTGCTCGAATGGCAATTTCAGGATTCTTACGGCGTGCGAGGATTGCAGCGCTGGGAACTCGAAAGCACGCCGTCCGGAACGCGCTTACACATGCGCGACTCGTACCAAATGCCCGGCCTATCCGGCCGACTCATCGATGCGGCCTTCACGCGTTTCGCGGTCGCGCAACGCGATCGCGCGTGGCTCGACCGCCTCCAGCGCCTAGCCGAGCGCCGCTAAATCGAATCGCCCGATCAGCAGAAAATCGCCCCAGACATCGCAGCCAGCTCATGCCGAAGCTGCCATTCCGTAACGCCGGCGTCCCGCCGGCTCTTTTGACTTTTTCTTTGACGTTAACGACGCCAAAGCGATAAAGCTAAGCCGAAGCAACTACTTCACCACCACATAAAACGGCGGCTTTTTCCCGATGCGGACGAGAAATTTACTCGCGGGCGAAAGATCGATCTCATGAGCCACGTCGCTTATCGACTTCCCGTCAATTTCCACAGCGCCCTGTTTGATCAAGCGGTCCGCTTCCGCTCGCGACGCCACGCCCCCATCGCGCTGAAGAATCTTTGCCAACTTAATTCTGCCCTCCGCAGCTACCTGATGCTCGCGGATTTCCGAAGGCAGCTTCCGCTCGCTGAACACGCGCTGGAATTCATCCTTCGCTTTTCGCGCCGCATCCTCGCCGTGAAAACCCGCAACGATCGTATGCGCGAGCTGCATCTTCGCCTCTTTCGGATGCAGCACGCCCGTCCGCACCTCTTCCCTCAATCGCACGATCACGGGCGAACCAAAATCCGTCAGCAACTCGTAGTAAGTCCACATCTGCTCGTCTGAAATCGACATCAGCTTGCCGAACATCTCGCCCGGCGCTTCCGTGATGCCCACATAATTCCCCAGGCTCTTTGACATCTTGCGCTCGCCATCGAGCCCCACGAGAATCGGCATCGTCAGCACCACTTCGCCCGCCAGGCCGTATTCGCGCTGGATGTCGCGGTGCACCAGCAAATTAAATTTCTGCTCGGTCGCGCCCAGTTCGATGTCGGATTTCAGCGCCACCGCGTCGTAAGCAGTCAAAAGCGGATAGAGCAGTTCATGCACGGAAATCGGCAAATTCTTATCGAGCCGCGAACGAAAATCCTCGCGCTCCAGCATCCGCGCCAGCCGGTATTTCCCGCAGAGCTGCACGATCTCGAACGGAGAAAGCTTCCCGAGCCACTCGCTGTTGTAGCGAACCTCCGTTTTCTCGCGGTCGAGAATCTTGTACACCTGCTCCAGATACGTTTGCGCATTCGCGTCCACCTGCTCGCGCGAAAGTGGCGGGCGAGTTTCCGATTGACCTGTGGGGTCGCCAATCATCGCTGAAAAATCGCCGATCAGGAAAATCGCGGTGTGGCCCATGTCCTGAAACTGTTTCAGCTTTCGCAGCACCACGGTGTGGCCGAGGTGAATATCCGGCGCGGTGGGGTCCACGCCCAGGTACACGCGCAGCGGCTTATGCTCTTTCGCGGATTTCTCGAGCTTCGCCTTCAGCTCGTCCTCGCGAATAATTTCCGCCACACCCTTGCGCAGGTACGCGAGTTGCTCGTCCACCGGCTTGAACTTCGCTTCCGCCACTATTTTTTCTCCGCACTCGCCGCTAGATTTGTGAGTAGCACGCGCCGCCCTTCCATTCGATAGCGCCCTTCGAGAACGATGCGCACCGCTTCCGTATAAATTCGATGCTCTTCCTTCAGCACGCGCTCGGAGAGCGTCTCCGGCGTATCGTCATCGCGAATCGGCACAGCCGCCTGCAGAATAATCGGCCCGGCGTCGAGATTCTCATCCACAAAATGAACCGTGCATCCCGAAAATTTCGCGCCGTGCTCGATCGCCTGCCGCTGCGATTCGAGCCCCGGAAACGCCGGCAAGAGCGAAGGATGAATATTCAGGATGCGCCCGCGATATGCCGCCACAAACGCCGGACTGAGCAGCCGCATGTAACCCGCGAGGCAGACGAGATCAATTTTCTTCTCTTCGAGCGCCGCAATCACCAGCTTGTCGTACGCCTCGCGCTCGAGCCCTCGCGACGGAATCACCTGCGCCGGAATCCCTCGCGCCCGCGCTTTTTCAATCCCCGGCGCATTCTCGCGATTGCTGATGACGATCGCGATTTCCGCATTGGGAATGCGTCCGGCGGCAACGCTATCCGCCAGCGCCTCAAAATTCGAGCCACGCCCCGAGAGCAGCACTCCGATGCGTTTCTTCGTCACCGCAGGAAATTAGCATAGTTCGCCAAGCCCACAAAATCGCCAGTCAGAACCAACCCCCGATGATTCCTTGACACATCCATGTCCAAGAGGCATCTTGTCCGCAACATTCGACGCCTAGGAGGCATTCGCATGTCGCAATTTCGTTCCTGTTTCTACTTCTCGCAGCGCTTTTCGCCATGAGCATCACCATCGCTTGCGCCGAGCAAACCGCGCAAAAACCCGCGCCGCCGCCCGACACGCGGAAAGCCGATGAAGCTGCCATCCGCGCCGCCTCTGCTGATTGGAGCAAAGCTTCGCAGGCCAAAGATCTCGACAAAGCCACGTCGTACTACGCCGATGAAGCCGTCTTTTTCGTCAACAACGGCGCAATGGTGAAAGGCAAAGACGCGATCAAGATGGCCTGGAAGCCGATGCTCGAAACTCCCGGCCCCGGCCTCACCTTCGAGACAACTTACGTCGAAGTCGCGCGCTCCGGCGATCTCGCCTACGAATACGGCACCTACGACCTGAAAACCGAAGCGAAAAAGGGAAAGGTAGCCGACGAGAAAGGCAAGTACGTGGTCGTCTGGAAGAAACAAGCCAATGGCCAATGGAAAGCCGTAGCGGACATCGACAACATCGGCGAGTGACTATCCGACTAGGGTTGTTCTTCCGCTTTTGGTGGCACAGGCACTCTTGTTTACTCTGAGATGCGAAGGGCCTGTGCTCTTACGACGGTGAGCCAACCATAAGCTAAATCCCGATCGGCCTGGCAGTGCGTGCAGGAGAATCGTCATCCTGAGCGAAGTCCCGCGCTTTTTCTTTCCTTTGCCGAAGCGCGAATTGTGCGTCCCGCGTGTGTCTGCGGGGCGAAGGCGCGGGGCGCAGTCGAAGGATGTCTTCGCCCTGCTACAACCCCAACTCACCCGAATAAGTCACGCGCGACTTGCCTCGCGCCGCCGGCTCAATCCGCCCAATCAAATAAAATTTCTCGCGCCGCCGCTTCAATTCAGATTCCAGGCGCGCCACAAATTTTGCGGGTACAACTAAAATCATCCCCACGCCCAGATTAAACGTCTGCAGCAATTCTTCTCGATCGATCTTTCCCAGCTTCGCGAGGTACTGAAAAATCGGCAACACCGGCCATGACCCTAGCTCGACCACTGCCTGCACGTTCTTCGGCAGCGCGCGCGGAAGATTCCCCGTGATTCCACCACCGGTGATATGCGCCATGGACGTCACCCATCCGCGCGCCAGCACGCCCTTCAAAAGCGGCCAGTAAGGACGGTGCGGCTTCAGCAGTTCGGCGCCAATTTTGTTTCCGATTTCCGGCACATACGTATCCGGCGTGAGCTTCGCAACGCCAAACGCCAGCTTGCGCGCCAGCGAATAGCCGTTCGTATGCAGCCCGCTCGACGGCAACGCGATAAGCAAATCTCCCGGCCGCACCCGCCGGCGATCGAGCTGCTTCCGCCGTTCCACCGCGCCCACGATGAATCCCGCCAGATCGTATTCGCCGGGAGGATAGAAATCCGGCATCTCCGCCGTTTCGCCGCCGATCAGCGAGCAATGCGCTTTCTTCGCGGCGCGGCTCATTCCTTCGATCACCTGCTCCACCACGCGCGCGTCGAGTTTTCCCATCGCCAGGTAATCGAGAAAAAAAAGCGGCTCGGCGCCCTGCGTCAGAATGTCGTTCACGCAGTGGTTCAGAATATCCGCGCCCACGGTGGAGTGAATCCCAGTAGCAAACGCGATCTTCAGCTTCGTGCCCACGCCATCCGCGCTCGCCACGAGCACCGGATCGCGCCAGCGCTTGCGGTCAAGCTGGAAAAGTGCGCCGAAGCCGCCAATAGGCGCAAGCACACCACGCTGAAATGTTTTCTTCGCCATCGCGGCAATTCGCCGTTTGGCTTCGTCGGCAACCGAAATATTCACGCCGGCATCGGCGTAACGCATGTAGAGGTTCCGTTTCTGGAAGGGACCGATGGAATCTGAAACCCGTAGCTCAGGTCCCGTTCCGGCCAGACTGGCCGGAACTGACCTGAGGTCGCGTCAATCAAAATGTATGGAACAAACGTCTCCAGCGCACTTCGCGCGGATGGATCAAAGCACTGAAATACGTTTCAAACCGCTCCGCCACGTGCCCCGGCTCCCACACTTCCTCCGGCGCGTCGATCGACATGTATATGATCTCCGGCGTGCCGATAATATTCGCTCGCGGCACGAAGCCCCAATAGCGGCTGTCGTAAGAATTCTCGCGATTGTCGCCCATCATGAAATAGTTGTCCGGCGGGACAGTAAGCGCAGGGCGGTTCTCCATCGGATTCGGCGGCTGATTGCGATACGGCTCATCGAGCGCCTTCCCGTTCACATACACCACGCCTTGCTTGATTTCGATCGTGTCGCCCGGCAAGCCAATCGTGCGCTTGATGAAATCCGGATTCCCCGGCAGCGGCGCGCGAAACACGATGATCTGCTGCCTCTTCGGATTCCGCCACAGGGCACGTGAAAATCCGTGAACGGAATGCCCATGTCGTAGCCGAAGCGGCTCACGATCAGGTGATCGCCGATCAGCACGGTCTGTTCCATCGAGCCGCTGGGAATCACCCGCGCCTGCACGAATCCGCCTTCGATCACCAGGAAGGCGAGAATCACCCAGAACCACGAAAGCACCTCGCGCCACACACGGTCGCTCACCGTATCCGCGCGCTTCGCCTGAACTTTTTCTACGATGACCGCTTCTCCCACCTCAGCTGCCACGATGAGCCTCCACTTCGAGTTGCACCAGCTCCGTTGGGTAGCTGCCGGTGTAGCACGACGTGCAAAATTTTCGTTCCGTATCTTCCACAGCTTCGCGCAACGATTCGAGCGAAAGATATCCGAGCGAATCGGCGCCCAGAAACTTCCGTATCTCTTCCGTCGATTGGTTCGCTGCGATCAATTCTTCGCGCCGCGGCGTATCCACGCCGTAATAACAGGGCGAAATCGTCGGCGGACAGCTGATGCGCACATGCACTTCCGTCGCGCCCGCTTCGCGCACCAGCCGCACGATTTTCCGGCTCGTCGTCCCGCGCACGATCGAATCGTCCACCAGCACCACGCGCTGCCCCTCCAACATTCGACGCACCGGGTTCAATTTAAGCTTCACGCCAAAATCGCGAATGGCCTGCGATGGCTCGATAAATGTGCGCCCGATGTAGTGGTTGCGAATCAAGCCCATGCGGAACGGGATGCCCGATTCCGCCGCATATCCGATGGCTGCGGGCACGCCCGAATCCGGCACCGGCGTCACGATATCGGCCGCCACGGGATGTTCGCGCGCCAGCAAACGCCCCAGCCGCTCGCGGCTCTGATTCACCGGCCGCCCAAACACCAGGCTGTCCGGCCGCGAAAAATAGACGTGCTCGAAAATGCAGTATTGATGCGGCTTTTCCGGCGCGAATCGAATCGACTCGACACCGCTGCGCGAAATCCGCACCATCTCGCCCGGCTCCACTTCGCGCACATATTCCGCGTCGATCAAATCGAACGCGCACGTTTCCGAGCCCACCACCCAGGTGCCGTCGATCCGGCCCAGGTTCAGCGGCCGGAAACCGCGCGGATCGCGTATCGCGAAAATTTCATCGCGCGTCAGCAGCACCAGCGAGTACGCGCCTTCCACCTGATTCAGCGCGTCGGCAATCGCGCCCGAAAGATTCCGCGCCGCGCTGCGCGCAATCAGATGAACGATCACTTCCGTGTCGCTCGTCGTCTGAAAAATCGACCCGCGATGCTCGAGCCGCCGCCGCACTTCGATCGCGTTCGTCAGGTTGCCATTGTGCGCCAGCGCGATTTTGCCCTTGTTGCAATCGATCACCACCGGCTGCGCGTTCATCAGCGTCGTGTCGCCGGCGGTGGAATAGCGCGTGTGCCCGATCGCCGCCGCGCCCGGCAGCGACGCAATCACCTGCGGCGTGAAAATCTCCTGCACGTGCCCGAGCGCCTTGTGCACGCGCACGTCGGTGCCATCGGTCGAGGCAATGCCTGCCGATTCCTGCCCGCGATGCTGCAGCGCGTAGATTCCGAGATACGTCAGCTTCGCCGCTTCGTCATTCCCGAAGACGCCGAACACGCCGCAGTGATCGTGGAACCGATCCTCGTCGAGTTGGATTTCCTTACAATTCATGCTTCTCGATGGCTGCCGCCAGGGATTCAGACCAAGCCTTCCGGAAGGAACTCACGTCCCCTCTTATAACAGGCGTGCCATTAAATTGGATGCGAAATTCGCTGCGGGTGACGGTTCCGATCCGATTTGCGGCCACTCCATATTGTGCCGCAACCGCGTTGAGCCGGGCAAGCGAAGCCGCCGAAAGCGAAACGACCGCCCGCGCGCCCCGTTCGCCGAAAAGTGCCACTTCCGCAACCGTGCTGTCATCCCGAGCGGAGGCTCGCGCGCTTTCGTTTTCCCTCGCGTAGCGAGGGCGCGAGCCGGAGTCGAGGGATCTCTCTTCTGCTGCCGCGCTGGAGCTTAGAGTAACGTCCGCCGACAGCCCTTCGCTCGCAAAGCACGATTCCGCAATCGTCACAGCCAGCCCGCCATCGCTCACATCATGCGCCGAAAGAATCAAACCCGCACTCGCCAGATTCACCAGGCACTCGATCAGCCGCTTCTCAGCAGCCAGATCAATCGCCGGTGGCGTGCCACCAACGATTCCCTGAATCGTCTTCGCATATTCCGACGACGAAAACTCCACCGCGCGAACTCTCCGGCTCCGCCGCGCGCCGCCGCCGCCCGCGTCCCGTCGAGCAGCACAATCGCGTCGCCTTCCTTATCAAACGCCGACCCCACCGCGAAATCCGCATCCTCCAGCACGCCCAGCACTCCCAGAATCGGCGTCGGATAAATCGGCTTCCCCAGCGTCTCGTTGTAAAAACTGACATTCCCGCCCGTAATCGGAATCTCCAGCGCGCGGCACGCCTCCGCAATCCCGTCCACCGCCTCGCTGAACTGCCACATCACCTCCGGCTTCTCCGGGTTGCCAAAATTCAAGCAGTTCGTAGCCGCCACAGGACGCGCCCCGCTGCACGCCACATTGCGCGCCGCCTCAGCCACCGCATGCATCGCGCCCACACGCGGCGAAAGAAAACACCAGCGCCCATTGCCGTCCGTCGAAAGCGCCAGCCCGCGCTCGGTCTCCTTCAATCGCAACACCGCCGCATCGCTCGCCCCCGGCCCGAACCGCGTATTCGTGCGCACCATCGAATCGTACTGCTCGGTGATCCAGTATTTCGACGCGATCGCCGGCGACGCCAGCAGCTCCCGGAAATTTTCGGTGAGATCAGCGCCGGCAGCCGCGAATTCAAAAAGAGGCCCGGCGGCGCCAGCCGGCGAAGCAGGCGCGGCAATCGGCCGCTCGTACCGCGGCCCTTCCTCCGCAATCGCATGCGCCGGAATTTCCGCCACCACGCGCCCGTGATCGAGCACGCGCAACTTACCGTCATCGGTCACTTTCCCAATTTCGACGGCGTCCAGCCCCCATTTGCTGAACACGCCAAAAACTTCGCGCTCCCGCCCGCGCTCCGCCACCAGCAACATCCGCTCCTGCGATTCCGAAAGCATGATTTCGTACGGCGTCATGCCCGTCTCGCGCTGCGGCACGCGCGCCAGATCAATTTCAATCCCCATTCCGCCGCGCGACGCCATCTCCGAGCTCGAACTCGTCAACCCGGCCGCGCCCATATCCTGAATCGCCACCACCGCCCCGGTGCGCATTGCTTCGAGGCACGCCTCCAGCAGCAATTTTTCCATAAACGGGTCGCCCACCTGCACGTTCGGCCGCTTCTGCTGCGATTCTTCGCTGAATTCCGCCGACGCCAGCAACGACGCGCCATGAATTCCGTCGCGCCCCGTTTTCGCGCCCACGTAAATCACCGGATTGCCCGCCCCACGCGCCCGCGCAAAGAAAAGTTCCTCGCGCCGCGCAATTCCCAGCGCCAGCGCGTTCACCAAGCGGATTATTCGAGTAGCACGATTCGAACTGCACTTCGCCGCCCACCGTCGGCACGCCAAAACAGTTCCCGTAAAATCCAATCCCGCGAATCACGCCGTCCAAAATGCGCCGGTTCCGCGCAATCTCTTCCGCCGTCGCACCAGGAACGTTGTCATCTCGAGCGGAGTCGAGAGATCTCTCTTCGCCTTTGCCTTTTTCTTTCGCCGCCGCAATCTCCCCAAACCGCAGCGAATCCATCACCGCAATCGGCCGCGCGCCCATCGTGAAAATATCGCGCAAAATCCCGCCCACGCCCGTCGCCGCGCCCTGAAATGGCTCCACAAAACTCGGATGATTGTGCGATTCGATCTTGAAAACCGCGCAAATGCCGTCGCCGATGTCGACCACGCCCGCATTTTCTCCCGGCCCCTGCACCACTCCCTTGCCGGTGCGTCGGCAGCCGCTTCAAATGCACGCGCGATGATTTATACGAGCAGTGCTCGCTCCACATCACGCTGAAAATCCCCAGCTCGGTATAATTCGGATCGCGCCCCAGAATTCTCTGAATGCGCGCGTATTCCTCCGCCGTCAGCCCATGCTCCGCCGCAATCTCCGGCGTCACCTGAATCTCGCTCTGTACCGCCTTCTGCATATTTTTCTAGATGTGCAGTCGCGCCGCCGAATTCAAGCAACCACGGCGCCTTTTCAGTAGGGGCACGGCATGCCGTGCCCGCACGACCGGTTGCTTACGCGCGCGCCATATTCTCGGGTCATCCCGAGCGGAGGCTCGCGCGATTTTGTTTTCCCTCGCGAAGCGCGAATTATGCGTCCCGGTTATATATACGGGGCGAGGGCGCGAGCCGGAGTCGAGGGATCTCTCTTCCACCCCCCACGGCCCCAAAAAGGCACAGCGCACGCCTGCAAATTGTCGCAGCAAACAAAAACGCGGGCAAGCACAAGACCGCCGGGTAGTCTGTGGAATTTCGCGGATTCTCGTGGAAAATTTATGCCGTCACCGCCACGCGACTGCCGGAAGCCTTGCGCTCCCCGCGCGTGAGGTACTCAACCATCGACTGAAAAATCACAAGCCCATCCGACGAGCCCAGCGGCGATTCCACCGCCCGCTCCGGATGCGGCATCAACCCAAGAACGTTGCGTTCGCGGCTGCAAATCCCCGCAATCGCGCGCAGCGACCCATTCGGATTATTTTCACGGTCGAACTCAACGGAAGCCGCGTCCTGCCGAACCGCTTCCGCGCAATCCGTTCCGTCCGGGTGCACGTAACGAAAAATAATCCGGTTGTCACGCTCAAGTTCAGCCAGCGTCGCCGGATCGCAGAAATAATTTCCTTCATTGTGCGCGATCGGAATCTTCAGCACATCGCCGCGATGCGCCGCGCCTGTAAACGGCGTATCCGTCCGCTCCACGCGAATATGCACGTGCCGGCACAAATATCGCAGCCCCTTGTTCCGCAGCATCGCTCCAGGCAGCAACCCAGCCTCGAGCAGAATCTGAAACCCGTTGCAAATCCCCAGCACCAGCCCGCCGCCACGCGCAAACCGCTCCACAGCCTTCATCACAGGGGAAAATCGCGCAATCGCCCCAGTCCGCAAATAATCGCCATAAGCAAATCCGCCAGGCAGAATGATGGCGTCGAACCCGGCAAGATCCTCAGATTGGTGCCAAATGAATTCGACAGGCTGCTCGATCACCGACGCGATTGCATGACAAGCGTCATCATCGCAATTCGACCCGGGAAATTGCACCACTCCGAATTTCATGGCTCGTTCGCTATCTCCCCAGGCTATTTTAGCATACGCTCCGCCTTGGCTCGTTCAGTAGCGTTCCAACCAATCCGCAGCCAGCTCGCGCACAGCTTTTCGGAAAGCATCGTCAGCCGTGAACGTTCCAAATGGATTCTTGTCCGCAGCTTTGAAAAATTCCAGCAAAGTCTCACGGATTCCGAGCATGTTGGAGTAGTTCAGCACCTTACCGTATCCAATGAAAGGGTCGATCCGACCAGCGGCCAAACCTTCCATGATTTGCCGCACTTCCTGCGTCGCTCGGCGAAGGCGAGCTTTCGCTTGCGGTCTTTTGATTCGGTTCGTCAAGTTCTGTGTCGCGATCGAGAGTTCGAGGAACGTCGCTACATTGTCATCCTGAGCCCGGCGAAGGATCTCAACGCCGCCTACGAGACCGGCCGCGCACCCCGCGTTTTTTCCTCGCGCGCGGTTTCGCTTCTTTCCGTCGCGGCGCATGTTTCGACCGCGTGCGCGTTTTCTCTTCGCGCTTCACTTCCAACCGCCGCTTCCGCGCCCAACCCGGCTTGTTCACCTGACGCCCGCGCGCCAGCGCCAGCGCCTCCGCCGGCACATTCTCGGTCAGTGTCGAGCCCGCTGCGACATACGCGCCATCGCCCACGCGGATCGGCGCAACCAGCGCCGTATCGCTGCCAATAAAAACGCGCTCACCAATGCGTGGTCTGATATTTGGCAACCCCATCGTAATTGCAAGTGATCGTCCCGGCGCCAATATTCGACCCGCGCCCCACCGACGCATCGCCCAAATACGTAAGATGCATCGCCTTCGCGCCTTCATGCACCACCGATTTCTTCACTTCCACGAAATTTCCAATGTGGGCGCCCGAACGAATATCAGCGCCCGGCCGCAAGCGCGAAAACGGCCCGATGGTGGACCTCGCATGCAACCGGCTCGCCGTCGCCACGCAATGCGCGCCCACCGTAACATCATCATCCACGCGCACATCGTGCAACACGCTGCCAGTCTGAATCGTGCATCGCACCCCGATGCGAGTTTCGCCCAGAAGCTGCACGCCCGGCTCAATCACGGTATCCGCCCCCACGCTCACATCCGGATCAACCACCACCGTCTCAGGCAGATAAATTGTCGCACCCGCATCCATCAATTCCGCTGCTTTGCGCGCGCGCAAGATCCGGTCCACGTCCGCCAAGCTCGCGCGCGTGTTGCAGCCAAGGATCTCCTCCGCGTCTGCGGCCAGCTGCGCCAGCACCCGTTCATTCTTCTGTCGCAGCAGCGCAATCGCATCTGTGAGATACAGCTCGCGATGCGCGTTATTCGGCCGCAATGCAGCAAGCGCCGGCCACAATTTTTCCAGCGTGAAACAATAAATGCTCGAATTCACTTCGCGAATCGACCGCTGCTCCGGCGTCGCAGCTTTTTCCTCGACGATCGCCTCGACGCGCCCTTCCGAATCTCGAACGATCCGGCCGTAATCCGTCGGATCGGCAAGCTCCGCGCTCAGCACCGTGGCAGCCGCTTCGCCCCGCCGATGTGCATCGAGCAGCGCAGCCAGTGATCCGCTGCGCAGCAAAGGCGCATCACCTGGCACCACGAGCGCCACTTTCGCGCTCTTCCGAATCGCGCGACGCGCCATCTGCACAGCGTGCCCAGTTCCGTGCTGCGGCTTCTGCAAAACCACCTGCGCGCCAAGATTCTCCGCAACTGCGCCCGACTTCGTCCGCCTGATGCCCAACGACGACCAAAATCTGCGCGGCCTTCAGCGGCAGGCAAGCGCGGATCACGTGCTCGATCAACGTGCGTCCACCTGCGCGATGAAGCACCTTCGCAATCTCGGAACGCATCCGCGTCCCCTTGCCGGCGGCGAGAATCACGATCGCGGTGTCGGAATGAGTAGGCATCGGACGTTATTGTGGCGTGCCCTATCAGGTTTGGCAACGACGAAGCCCAATATAGCAGTGCTTCGTAGCACCGGTCTTCAGACCGGCAGGGGTTGAAGTGTCAGTTATCCCTAGCTCTGGCCGAGCAACGGGACGCCGGGTCGGTATGTGGACCTTTGCCCACAACGATTCAGCCCGAATCAGAATCCAAGAATCAACAACAACGAGCTAACCCAAACGGAGGGGATTCAGCCATGCCAGCCGCGAAAAAAGTCCTCAGAGCCCTCCTCGTTATCGCGACGATTCTGCTCCTGGCAGCCATCCTCATTCCCGCTTACTTACGATCAAAGATCGCCGACGGTGGCGATCCCGCAGCGAATACACTTCGAGTGATAGTAAGCGCGAACGAAATTTATGACTCCACCTATGGCAACGGTTTTGCGAGAACATTGGCGCAACTAGCAGGGCTTCCGACAACGAAAGGAAACTGCGATCATGCTGCCTTGATCGACAACGGTTTGGCATCCGGCAGAAAGTACGATTACATCTACACTTACACTGCGAAGCCCTCTACAAATCAGCCTGCAAGAGGTTGCAGCCAGGTGGGTGCGAGCGCCTTTAGCGTAAGCGCCGCCCCGGTCAAGCCCTCGGTAGAGCATCGATACTATTTCATTGATGAAACGGGTGTGCTCAGGGTCGAGAAAAATAAGCCTGCCAGCGCAAGCAGCCCGCCCATTGAGTGACGAAGAAGATCAGAAAAAGGAATCAGGACGATAGAGGAGCAGAAACCCTTACGGAATCATGCTCAGCATCGGCGGTCCCATGACGCCCGTTGGTAGTTTCCGTCCACAGCGAGCGGTCAGCCAGCAGCCGCGTCACAAGCTGCGTGTGTGTCGCGTGCCCGGCCTTATGGGCTTCGATGCGCGCCAGCAGCGGCCTTCCGACCAGCGCCAAATCCCCTATCAAATCAAGCGCCTTGTGACGCCCGAATTCATCCGGGAAACGCAGCGGCCCGTTCGTAATATTTTTGTCATCAATCACAATCGCGTTGTCGAGCGACCCGCCACGAATCAGCCCCATCGCCTGAAGTCCCGGAAAATCCTTCGTGAAACCGAACGTCCGCGCCGGCGCCAGCTCCCGGCTGAAAGTGTCGCGGTTCACGCTCAGCTCGATTCCCTGCGGAGGCACGGCCGGATGCCTGAAATCCACGTAGCAATGAACGCGAAATTCGGCCGCGGGGTAGATCCCCAGCAGGCGATCGCCATCGGCAAATTCGAGCGGCTTGAGCACCTTGATGTAGCGCCGCTGGCGGCGCAGCTGCCTGATTCCCGCCCGCGCTAGCAGGTCAATGAACGGCTTCGCGGAGCCGTCCAAAATCGGAAGTTCGAGCGCATCGATTTCCACATACACATTGTCGACGCCACAAGAATAGAGAGCAGCAAGCACGTGCTCGGTGGTGGAAAGCAGCACGCCCTGCTTCATTAAGCTGGTGGCATAACTCACCCGCGCCACGTTGCGGACGTGCGCTTCGATTTCGAAATTATCGAGATCCACGCGCCGGAACACGATGCCCGTATCCGCGGGGGCAGGCACAAATCGGACCCGGCTTCGAACCGCGGTATGAAGCCCGATTCCTTCCGTTTCGACTGGACGCTGAATAGTGAGCTGAGAGGGCATTCGCCGGGGCTTGCCTAAGCATCCGGATGGCCGAGCCATTTAAATGTTAATCATGTATAATCAATACTATACAAGGATACCGCGAACGCATCGGTGCTTTACTGTGGTAATAATACAACAGAACAGGGTGCAGATATGTGGCGATTCGGGGTGGGGGCACAGGTACAGCTTCGTCAGACTCGAATGCTCAGCGATGGCTGAGGGCTAGCGCCTGAACCGACTGCGCCGGCTTGGTTTTGCGCCTTATCGGCCTCTTGGAAGACAGCCTGCAGCTCCTGGAACCGCGCAGCCCCATTGCTGGCCACACTGGCTTGGGCTGAGGTCCGTGGCGCCGCCCCGCCTGCCGCCGAGGAAATGGACTCGAACCCGGACCCCGCCGGCGCACTTGAGCTTTGCAGCGGAGCAATCGATACAGGTGGAGCTTGGACTTGAGATTCATTCTGAGCTGGGGCTTGTGTTTGAATTCCGGTCGCGGCCGGGTTCGAGAGATTGTTCGCGTTAAGCGCGCTGATCTGTGTACTCGTCGCTGCCTGGTTGAGCACGCCGAGCGTGCGAACCAGATTCAAAAGTGCCGGAGGATCGTTTGCCGATTTGATCAGCGCAAGCCGATTGTCGAGACTGATGCTCTGAGGATTGATGCCAAGCTGTTCCAGCACTCGGTTAAGCTGCGCCAGCTGCTCCTGCTGAGTCGGAGTAGGCGCCGTCGTTGCGTTCGCCACGGGCGCGAGCCGCGCCGGCGAGCTCGCGGTTTGAGCCGGAGCTGGCGGAAAAGCTTCGAGCGCGGGCGGCGCAGGGCTCTGAAATTGAACGAAATTCGCAGTATCCACCGGCGGCGCTGGCGGAAACACTGCGGAAAGCGTCACGGTGTCCGGCCGCAGCACAGTTGACTGACCGGATCCGCCTGTCGGCAACCGTTCCGCGTTCTGCGACGAAACTTGATTCGCCGCACTCGAAATATCCGTACTGAGCGGGAAATTGATGGCGCTCATGATGATGGGCCTACAATCAACTCAAACAACTCGATGCCTATTCCCATATCGGGCTGGCAACATCGGCGAAAGCCATTCCTTCGAAGCTTCAATGTTTCAAATTGGCTCGCCCCGCCCCAGTAGGGACTTTGGCTTACCTGCGGTATCGGCAAGCGATGGGGAAAACTTGAGCGATTTCTACTGCCAAATTGCTCGCCGAAAAGCACGTGGCGGAATCATCGCGCTATACCGCGGAGCGGTTGTGTCAACCCTGCGGCGCGCGTAAAATACATGATTCAAGACCACGCCAATGGCTTCGCCCTTTAACATCATCTCGAATCTGCCGGCCGCCGCTCCGCCGCCAGCTGCTCATCCGCGCCCGGCATGGCTTCGCGTGAAATTTTTCGGCGGCCCCAATTATCAGGAACTCAAGCGCATCATGCGCACTCTCGACTTGCACACTGTGTGCGAGAGCGCGCGCTGCCCCAACATGGGCGAATGCTGGGAGCACCGCACCGCCACCTTCATGATCCTCGGCAATATTTGCACGCGCGCATGTGGCTTCTGCGCCGTGCCTAGCGGAAAGCCGCTCGGTCCGCCGGAAGAAGACGAGCCCGAGCGCGTCGCCGAAGCCGTCGAGCGCATGGGCTTGCGCTACGCCGTCGTTACTTCCGTGAATCGCGACGATCAACCCGACGGGGGCGCCGCAATTTTCGCGCGCACGATCTCACAGATTCGCGAGCGCGTTCCCGGATGCAGAGTGGAAGTCCTCATCCCCGATTTTCGAGGTGACTGGTCCGCGCTGGAAACGGTAATGGCAGCGCGTCCCGACGTGCTGAATCACAACATGGAAACCGTGCCGCGCCTCTACCGCCGAGTCCGCAAAGGCGCAGTCTACGAGCGCTCGCTCGAGCTTCTGCGTCGCGCCGGCGACATGGCGCCAGGCCTGCCCACAAAGACCGGAATGATGCTGGGCCTCGGCGAAACGCGCGACGAAGTGCTCGCCGCGATGGAAGAAATCGCGGCGCAAGGCACGCACATCCTCACCCTCGGCCAGTATCTGCAGCCAACTCCCGAGCACCTGCCAGTCGAGCGCTTCGTCCACCCTGACGAGTTCGCCGAATTCAAGCGCGCAGGCGAACCAATGGGCTTCAAGCACGTAGAAGCCGGCCCCCTAGTCCGTTCCTCCTACCACGCCTTCGAACAAGAAGAATCCGCCCGGCTCTGAAGCCATTTGGCCGATCACATCGTGAAGAGCGAATCGATTCAAGTGCTGATATTTGTCGTGGGTCCGCTACTCCTCTTGCTTGCAGTTATAATCTTTGCTCTAGTCCGCTCCAATAAGCGTTTAACAGCAAAATTTCCTGATTTTTCCGTGAATTTCTCCAGAGTGGGCCGGGAGGACGCATACATCGTCTATCGAGACAGGAACAAGCATCTCGAATTTTATGTGTTTTATGTGGGACCCGATAAAGGCAAGGATATCCACCTGCAAGCGCCGAAAAACATGCGAGACGAAGACATACGCGATATCACCCCAAGGCTCGCACAGGGACTGACGAGACTCGGCTTTGATCATTATTCGATTCGCAGAGAGGGCGAAGCTCGAGTCATCGCCGGCAGCGATCAGTCAGTAGAAAGCTGAGCCACTATCCAAAATTACACTCGGTCTGTACTCTGATTGCCCATGAATCCCTGGCGCGGCCTGAAAGATTTGCCCCGCGAAGTCTGGCTGCTCTCCGCCGCCACGCTCGTAAACCGCGCCGGCACGATGGTCCTGCCGTTCCTCGTTCTCTATCTCACGCGCACGCTCGGAATCACGCCAGCTCACGCCGCCCTCTCGCTGACTGTCTACGGAATCGCCGCCCTCATCACGATGCCAATCGCTGGACGTCTCACCGATATCGTCGGGCCCATCGCTGTAATTAAAACGTCGCTATTTCTGTCCGGTGTCCTGCTATTTCTTTTTCCTCTCGCACACAGCTTCCCCACAATCCTCGCCATCACATTCCTCTTCGCCATCCTGAACGAATCCGTCCGCCCGCCCAGCCTCTCCATGATTTCCGATCTCGTTCAACCGCCGCAGCGCAAGGCAGCTTTCGCCCTCAGCCGCCTCGCAGTGAATCTGGGAATGAGCGTAGGCCCGGCAATCGGTGGTGTTCTCGCGCTGATTTCATTTCGCTGGCTATTTTTCGTGGATGGCGCCACTTCGATTCTCGCCGGAGTAGTAATCGCCATGGCCCGGTGGGATTCGGCTCGCCTGAAACCTTCTCACGATCCCGACTGGTCAGATCCCGAAGAATTAGGCCGCGAGATCGAAGCCGATTCCGTGGTCCCGCTCGCCGCCGCGCATCCCGCCCAGGATCTCCGCGCGTCTCGCAACCCCCGCATGCTTTACTTCCTCGCGGCGATGATTCCGGCCCAGCTTGTCTTTTTCCAACTCACCTCTTCGCTTCCGCTTTTCCTCGTGCGCAATCTGCGCCTGCCCGAATCGCTCTACGGCACCGTGTTCACGCTGAACACCTTGCTGATCGTCGCGCTCGAGGTTCCGCTCAACACCGCCATGGCCCACTGGTCGCACCGCCGCACACTCACGCTCGGCGCTCTCCTCTACGCGATCGGCTTCGGCTCCTTCGCTTTTGTCACGCGCCCCGCACAAATCTTCGCCGCCGTCGTCATCTGGACCTTCGGCGAAATGATTCTCCTGCCGGGAAGTTCCGCCTACGCCGCCGAAATCGCCCCACCAGGACGCCGCGGCGAGTACATGGGCCTCTACACAATGTCGTTTAGCATCGCATTCTCGCTAGGCCCAATCCTCGGCGCAGAGCTCCTACAGCACCGAGGCCCGCACGGCCTCTGGGGAGTAGCCTTCGTCTCAGGCTGCATTTCAGCCCTGATGATGAGCCGCATCGGCACGAAGGACACCAAGCGCGAAGCTGCCGCCGCGTAGACCTTCGTCAGGGGTGTTTTCACAGTAGGGGCACGGCATGCCGTGCCCGAATGACAAATCGACTCGGTTTATCCGCTGGGCAACATACGAAGAGGAGAGGGTTTGTCATCCCGAAGCGAGGCGAGGGATCTGCTTTGGCATTTCGGCGGTGTTCGTCAGGGCACGACTTCAGTCGTGCCGAAATGTAGGGCGGGTCAGGGGTTTCAACCCCTGAGGGATGTTTCAATGAATCGAATTCAAAAATTCCTGCGCAAGACTCCGCACATGCGCCGGGCACGCATCGCAATTCGCGCACCCAGCACAACAATCACTCGCCGTAGCCACCGACGGCAGTTTCAGCACCGCATTAAAATACTCAGCCGCCTTCGCATTCCGCCCCAACTCCACATTCAAATTGCCGACCAGCAGCAGAAAAATCGGATTCTGCGGATAGCGCGTGGCAAGCGGCTCCGCTACGTCCAGCGCCTCCTGATATTGCTGCTCGTACGTCCGATAATTCCGCGCCAGATAAAATCGCGCATCCACGGCCAGCAGCACACCGTGATCGACGCCCACTCGAATCTGCCGCAATCCTTCCTGCTTGTTACCGCCGGGAATCCCCATAAAAAAACGCAGAAATTTCACGATGGGGGAAAGCGTGTCCACATAATAGTTATAAAATCCGATTCCTACTGACGCGTCCGCATTGTCAGGATCAAGCTCGAGCGCCCGCAGAAATTCCGTGCGCGCCGCCACACCGTTGTGCGCCGCAGTTCTATTCTCATTTCGCAAACCGTAAAGCCGCGTCTTCAGCGCGTAACCGATCCCCGCGTAAAGATGATTTTCCGATGTGTCATCCTTGGCAATCCGCGCTTGCGCCAGCTGAATCGCGCGATCGGCGAGCGCAAAATAAGAATCATCCCCGGGCCTCTTCCCGCGCTTCTGCGAATCCATCATTCCCCATTTGATTTCTGCCGCGTCGCAGAACATCTTCCACCAGCGCGCTTCCGCTTCGATCGTGTACGGCAACGGATCGTCGGGATGCGCGCCCTCATAGGTATGCAGCATCGCGATCGCGCCGTCCGGATCGCCGCCATACATTTTCTCGATCGCTTGGGCCGCTTCCGGGGGGAGTTGCACGCGTCCCGCTTGAGCCGTTTCCGTGGCCAAACCAAAAAGAAAAGCGCAGGCCGCAAAGCCGCCAAGTAAGCGGCTATAAGCAAAATTCCGCGAAGCTGTATCGCGCCCAGGATTCATTTGATTCGTTTCACCCAGCCCAGAACCCACGCTGCACTAACGTACATGGTGAAGCACTCCAGCGCAAAGGGCAGAAATCCCAGGTAACCCGGAACCGGCATCTCAAAGATTTTCATGCTTTGAAACATCGGAAACGTGTAATGCCATTTCGCCGCCGCCCAGTAGTTCCAGAATTCCCACAGCCACCCGCAAATGAACCCGGCACCCAGAAAACCATAAAAACGCCGTCTGAATCCTTCCGACAGATCGCCAAGAAACGACGGAAGCCCGATCCTTTGATTGATCGGATCGAGCAACAGCAAAAACCCCACCCACACCAGCGCAAAAAGACGCGCGGCAATCGCCCGAGGCGTCACCAACGGAATGATCAAGCACGCCGCGCCGCAAATCATCAGTGCGGTTTCCAATCGCCGCGAAACTTTCCACGGCTCGCCGCCCACAGTTGGCAGCATCGCCTGCACCAGGTCGGAAGTTTCGAATATCGCCGGCGTGATCGTCGCGAACGACCATCCATAACCGATCATCGCCGCCGCCCACGACAAAGGCACGCCCACATACGCCCAATTTTCAAGCCGCAAGTTGTAAGCCTCGAAGATCAGCCAGAGAGGAATCGAAAGCAGCGCCATACGCACAAGCGAAAGCGGCGCATCGTTCAAGCGCGACCGGCCAGTGATGGCAAACGTCGCCGCATCGGCAATGAGGATGTAAGCACTCCACGCAATCGGCGTGAAATAAGTGGCGACGGGCTCTACATGGTGAAAAAGCAGACCACTCAGCCCCAGCCAACGCAACGAATCCCAGCCATCCGTGCGCGGGAAAGTCTCCGCCGCCGCCGCACACGAAAATACCCCAGCACCAACCCCGCAACAATCGCCGCTATGATCCCAATTCCAAGCGTCACCATGCTCCGTCATCGTAACGCAGATAACCTGCATCAGTGGTACAGGCACTCTTGTCTGTGCTCTTACGAGCGTAAACCAGCTATCAGCAGAATCCTGGGACCCTCAAGCGTTCTTTTTCTCCACCCGCGTAACCAACAGCACAACCCAGCCACACAAGCTACGCGTGTCATCCTGAGCGGAGGCCCGCGCGCCTTTTCTTTCCATCGCGAAGCGATGGCGCGGGTCGCAGTCGAAGGATCTGCAGTTCTTTTTCCGCCACTTTACCTCCAGCCCCGCAGCCCTTTCTTGCTATGCTTTCCGTTCTTTTGCAGCACCGCATCGCCACGAAATGACCGAACCCGAAAAACTCGAACGCGGCCTCGGCCTCCTCGAAGCCACCTCCCTCAACATGACGTTCATGATCGGCATCGGCCCATTCGTCGTCATCCCTTTCATCATTCGCGCCATGAACGGCCCGCAATGCATCCTCGCCTGGGTCGTCGGCGCCGCCCTCGCGCTCGTTGACGGCTGCGTCTGGGCCGAACTCGGCGCCGCAATGCCGCAAGCCGGCGGCAGCTACGTTTTTCTGCGCGAAGCCTACGGACCGAATCGCTTCGGCCGCCTCATGTCGTTCCTCTTCATCTGGCAAACTCTGTTTCAAGGCCCGCTCAGCATTTCCTCCGGCGCGCTGGGGTTCGCGGACTATTCGCTCTATCTCACCGCAAAAATGGCAGCCGTAAACGCTTGGCTCGGCGCACACCCGCGCCAATTCATGTTCGCGCTCGCAAACTACAATCGCCTCGTCGCGATCCTCCTTATCGCGGTCGCCATCGTGCTGCTCTACCGCCGCATCACCGCCATCGGAAAAATCTCCACGATTCTCTGGATCATCGCCGCGGCCACGATCGCCTGGCTCATCTACGGCGGAGCAACGCACTTCCACAAAGACCTCGTCTTCACCTACCCCGCCGGCGCCTGGAGCTTTTCCTGGATTTTCTTCGCCGGCCTCGGCCACGCCTCAGTGCAAGCAATCTACAGCTACCTCGGCTACTACAACGTCTGCAACCTCGGCGGCGAAATGAAAAATCCCGAGCGCAATATCCCGCGCGCGATTTTTCTTTCGATTTTTGGCATCGCCGCGCTCTACTTCGCGCTGCAAACGTGCATTCTCGCCGTCGTCCCCTGGCAGGAAGCCCAGAAATCGCCCTACGTCGTCAGCCTCTTCGTCGAACGCACCTTCGGCCCGCACTGGGCCTCGCTCGCCACCGCGCTGATTCTCGTCACCGCGTTCGGCTCCGTCTTCTCCGCCACGCTCGGCTATTCGCGCGTGCCCTACGCCGCCGCCCTCGACGGCAATTTCTTTTCAATCTTCGCCCGCGTGCATCCCACCAAGCGCTTCCCCAACGTCTCACTCATCGCCCTGGGCCTCGCCTCGATTTTCGTCTGTATCTTCATTGGCCTCTTTTCCGTCATACGCTCCATCCTCGCGATGCGCTGCCTCATCCAATTTGTGGCCCAGGCAGTAGGCTTGATGAGGCTGCATCGCGATGGAAGGAGGACCGCTGGCCCTTTCACATGTGGCTCTATCCGGTGCCAGTGTTTCTTTCGATCGCAGGCTGGATCGCAATTTTTATTTCCACAGGGCGCCGTCCGATGCTCGCTTCAATAGCAGCGATGCTCGCCGGAATTCTCGTCTACTTCACCCGCGCCCGCCTGCTCCACCAATGGCCATTCGAGGAGGCTGTTTAATGGATCCACGCAGCAAAATTTCGACAGTAGGGGCGGGTCTCAGACCCGCCCGCTGCCGCCGCGCCGCGTCCTCTCCACCCTCGCCGGCTTTTTTGACTTTTTCTCAAGGTGGGAGCCCTCTGCATCAGCAGGGGGAGCTGGACTTCAGTCCAGCGAAAAAACGCTGCCTAACAGGAAAGGGCTTCAGCCCCGGGATTTTCCGCACCCGCATTCTCAGAACCGTCCTGTCCCTGATCACGCTAGCCACAACGATCACCGTCTCCACCTCCGCCCAATCCCTCCCTGAAACCGTCGAGGCCATCGACAAAGCCCGCGTCACCACCCGCATCCTTTTCATCACCGCGCACCCCGACGACGAATGGGCCAGCCTGCTCACCTACCTCTCGCGCGGACTCAACGCCGACGTCGCCCTTCTCACCATCACCCGCGGCCAGGGCGGACAAAATGCCATCGGCCCCGAACAGGGCGCCGAACTCGGCGTCATCCGCACCGAAGAACTCCTCGCCGCCGATAAACATTACGGCGTCCGCCAATTTTTCACCCGCGCCATGGACACGGGTTACGTAAAGACGCCCGAGCAAGCCCAAAAAATCTGGGGCGGCGTCGCGCTCGAAGACATGGTCCGCGTGATCCGCACGTTCCGCCCGCAAGTCGTCATCAACGGCTGGGCCGGCGTTCACGGCGGCCACGGGCATCATCAGGAAAGCGGAATTCTCACTCCGCAAGCCATCGCCGCAGCCGCCGATCCCAAAATGTTTCCTGAGCAGATTGCCGAAGGCCTGCCCGCCTGGAAAGTAACGCTCGACCTGCGACCCGCGCGCGACCCCAATGTCGCCGGCGCCGTGCCGCTTCCCATCAACGACGTTTCGCCGCTCTGGGGCAAGAGCTACGTCGACATGGGCATGGAAGGCCACGCGCAACATCGCTCGCAAGGCACCCCATCATTCTTCGGCAATCCGTTTTTCCGCCGCCCGGTTTCTCTGGTGCGCGAAAACGAAAAGGGCGATCCCGCAGGCTCATTCGACGCAAAACTTCTCGCGGAGCCTTTGGGATCGCTCGCAGAAACATTTCCGTCGTATCGCGAGATGCTGGCGCCGTCGCTGAACCAAACATCCGCGCATCTCGAAGCGGCGCGTAGCGCAGCACTCGCACTGCACCGTTCCGACGCGGCCAAAGATCTCGCAGAAGCGGCAAAGGAAATCGCGAAGCTGCGCGAGCAAGTCTCGAAGCAAAACGAGAACGGAAGCGCTCAGCTTCTTTGGGAACTCGAACGCGAGACTGAGAAAATCGATCTCGCGCTGAACGACGATATTGCCCTGCCCATGATTGTCGAAGCCGATCGCCACGAGCTTGTCGCGGGCGAAGAATTCTCGGTAGATGTCAGCTTTCTGGGAAAGCCGGCCGTACCGGTGAAATACACGGTGGACGCATCCAGCCTTCTGGTACCCAAGGGATGGAACGTTACGATCGACAAGAGCGCGGGCGACAAAGGTGAGAGCGACAAAAATTACAAATTCAAAGTCGAGATTCCAGCTCGCGCCACGCCTCCGAGCTCACCTGGCGACGCGATTCTTCCCTACCCGCCGCCGCTGGTGAGCATCGCGCCAAAAATAGAAATCGACGGCTACTCATTCGCTTTCGCGCAAACGGTCGAATCCCTGAAAGCCACCACCACCGGTATCGATACGTATCCGCTCGAACTCGTCCCCGCCGTCACGCTCACTCCTGATCCCCAGCAAATCATGGTGCCCGCCGAGCGCGCCTCGCAACCGCTCACGCTGCTCACGCGCGTCCGCTACCATGGAACGAAACCGGCAAAGGTTCGCGTCGGCGTTGACGTGCCCAAAGGCTGGCAACTTCAACCGGTAGCGCCACTCGATTTTTCCGGCCCCGGCGATCAATTGATTCGCTTCAGCGTCACTCCCGCGGCCAACGTCGCACCCGGCGCGTATCCGCTGCATCCCTTCGCCCAGCTCGACGGCCAAAAATTCACCACCTCGCTCGAACCAATTCCCTCGCTGCCCACGCGCGATTGGAGCGAGCCCGCCGACGTCACCGTCCACGTCCTGAATCTCATGGTGCCAGCGCACCTGCGCATCGGCTACATCGCCGCGAGCAACGATCCGATTCCCGACACGCTCCGCCAAATCGGCATTCAAGTGGATCTGCTCGATGAAGTCGCGCTCGCGTTCGAAGATCTCAGCCGCTACGACGCGATCGTCGTCGGCATCCGCGCTTACGATTTGCGTCCCGATCTGATGCGCTCGAATCGCCGTCTGCTCGATTACGTCCAGCAGGGCGGCTCGCTCGTCGTCCAATATCAACGCGATCCGCAATGGGTTTCCGCGATGCCTTACACTGCGACGATGCCCGCCCAGACCTCGCGCGTCACCGACGCGAATTCTCCCGTGCACTTCCTCGCCCCCGATAATCCGCTGCTCAACTCGCCCAACAAAATCACGCTCGCCGATTTCGAAGGCTGGGACCAGGAGCGCGGCCTCTATTTCCTCGGCACATTCGATTCGCACTATCAACCGGTGCTCGGCCTCACCGATCCGGGCGAGCCGGAAACAAACGGCTCCCTCGTCTACGCCCACTACGGCAAAGGCGTCTACATCTACACAGGCCTCTCATTTTTCCGCGAGCTACCAGCAGGCGTACCAGGCGCCTACCGCCTGTTCGTCAATTTGCTGAGCCAGACTCAGCACGGCCCAAGCCCACGACTAAGTTCCAGCCGCTGCTCTCGCCCTCGGCTTTGCCGTGGCCTTCGATTTTGCCTTTGTAGCGCCAGTCTTCAGACTGGCAGGGGTTAATGTTGACGTTTGGTTTGTAGCGTTCTGCAGCGACAGGTCTCTGGTCCGGCAGGGGTCGATGTTGCCCGTTGCACGGCCGTCCTTCAGCGTCGTGCAAGGATCTGGTTTACGTCAGGGCACGACTTTAGTCGTGCCGTAACGGATGCAATACGAATGCGGCTTCAGCCGCTGAGGTGCGACGCACTTCTTTCGGCAACCGTGCCGCGCCGAGTCTTTGTAGGTCGCCCCTTCAGGGGCGACATTAACGGTGCCTACTGAGCGGGGCTTTAGCCCCTGAAGCTCCTTTTGCCGCGCTACGAGCAAAATGAAAAAAATGACCGAACCTCTCCACCCCGCCTCCACAAACTCCCGAGAATTCACCGAGCCGGATATGCTCCGCATCCCCGAAGGCTGGTTCCTGATGGGCAGCGACGCCAACCAACCCGGCCAAGACAACGAGCGCCCCGTCCATCGCGTCTGGATCGACGCCTTCGAATTCGCCGCCTGCCAGGTAACCAACGCCGACTACGCAAAATTCCTCGCCGGCCACCAGCCGTCGCAAGCCGCTCCACTGGGACGATCCAAATTTCTCTCACCCCGAGCAACCGGTCGTCGCGCCATCGTGGTTCGACGCGGTGGCGTACTGCGAATGGCTGAGCGCGCTCACGCACAAGCATTACCGCCTGCCCACCGAAGCCGAATGGGAACGCGCCGCGCGCGGCGGCGCCGAGCAGAAACTCTACCCCTGGGGCGACGCCCCACTCGAATCGCTCGAAAATTACGCGTCGCGCTGGAAGACGCGCGCCCGAGCGCGTCGGCCACGCCGAGAAAAACGCCTACGGCCTCTTCGACATCGGCGCAAACGTCCACGAATGGTGCTCCGACTGGTTCGACGCCGATTACTACCGCGTCTCGCCCGATCGCAACCCACAGGGCCCCGCCGAAGGAAAACGCAAATCCTCGCGCGGCGGCTCCTGGCGCCATCAGACAAAAGTATCGCGCTGCGCCGCCCGCTCCAGCATCCCCCCAGAATTTCAATACGCAGATTACGGCTTCCGTGTCGCCCGCGATTTAGCGGATTGACGGCCCTCGGCGTAAGCGCAACGGGCGAAGTGAAGCGCATTTCTGCGCTTTTGCCTTTTGGTGGGAGCCCCCGCATTCATGCGGGGGAGGAGCGCTTCCGCGCCTTTTGCGTCCCGACGCATTTGTCGGGGAGCGCTCCGAAAAAGCTCTCACTGAAGCTATGCGCTTTAGCGCTGGGCATCTCACACCCACGCACTCGGGCACTAGGCGAGTAGCAGCACCTGCGAAGCGCGGGCGCTAGACTCACTCCTGAGTTATTACTCGGAATTAATTATGAAATAGTTTCTCAAGCCGGACAGTATGAACGCTCTGCTCGACAACAGATTTGCTCCGATCACATTCACGTGGGGCTTTGTTGAGAGCCCTTGTTGCTCAAAGCTTGCTCGGAAGCGTTTGTCCGTGACAATGGACGAGCTACGACGCGAAGTTTGGCACTCGGACGGAATGTAAGAATTTTCGAGCGACCAGCTATGGGAGGGTCTTTTAACGTTAGAGCCGCTCACGACTCCCCTTGACCGTTATCTTGCTGACTGAAACGCGAAAGCGGCTGGAGTGCCATCTTCGCCAACGGGTTTCGGACGAACGATGTCCATAGTCCGGTTAGCTATCCTCCCAAGGCTGTTTTAGGATGCCGCGGACTCGAGATTGCGTGCGTTCCGACGAAGTGACTGTGCCGGTAAAGGTGGAATTCAAATTTACGGTGCCGTTAAATTCGCCCTGTACGGTCCGAATAAAACGGATTGGCTCAACAGGATTCGAAGTATTTCCCTAGCGAATGACGTTAGCGGGTGGGAGTTTGCAGCAGAGGGCGAAGTCCATGCTTTTGAGCAAACCGAGAATTACGAAAAGCCGAACTTAGTCGACCGTTTCACTCCCGAAATGCTCGAAGTCTTACTGCGCAGCGTTAGGAATAGAGCTATTCAACACAGACTCTTACGGTTGAACAGAGTCTCCTCGTCCACACTAAGAGGGCGGGCTCGCACGGTCCGACCATGTCGATCGCTGAGGCCAGATCGACAAGTGCATATTCCTGGAAGCATAAAGGCGCGATTCTTTCTGCCAGTGGGCGGCCCGCCGGTTTTCTCACCGCTACTCAGCGTTCGATCAGCAAAGCCTGCATTCTGGCGGGTGCCCCATCCTTCGCTGGGTTTGCGAAGGGTGGGATGGGGTTGACTTGCTCGGATGCGCATCAGCGAACGGTGGCTCACCCGTCAAAAAGTACAGTTCTAGAACTGGCTCACGTGTACTGTACTTCTCACCAGTCGAATTTTTTCGCCGCCCCGTGGTACCGTGCTCCATGTTCTGCGAAACAGAATCTGAATTTCAGATCGCGGCTCAAACTCGAGGCGCTAGCGGCGTCGCGTTCCGCCGCGCTCCCCAACCACGTCCTCGCATTTCCCTCATCTCTCACCCTTCACTTGCCCAGAGGCTCGCCGCCTCCGAAGGGTCGCTCATCGCTACCGCCCCTCGAATTCTAATCGTTACACCGCGATTAGAATTTCCCGCAAACACAACAAAACAAACACTCCCAGCGATTTCTAATCGTTACAAACTGCGCCTTTTGCACCTCGGCACCGCTTGCTCAAGCCGTTTCGCTGCCGTTCCTCCCAACCTGCAGCCCCCAATCCCAAGGCACCAGAACCTAATCGCAAATCTGGAATTAGAATTCCGTGTAAACCCTATAAGAATCAACGAACTAGAATTTTCTAATCGCAAATTTTTCGCGATTTCATCGTTTCCTACCCGTGCCACGAATCGCGAGTCGCAGGCCACGGTTCTAATCGAGAATGCGCGATTAAAACCCGAGCTAAGTGGCAAATTTTCTAGCGGTTTGCAAATTTCTAATCGAGAACGGATCGGGATTTCCCGTTCCGCTGCACTCAACCAGTCCAGCACGCTACCAATCCCATCTTCGAATCTCCAAACCTCCAATCTCGAACCTCCCAACAGCCCGTCGCATTCGCGACACATGCACCGACATCCCTTCGCTTCGCGCTTTTCCGCGGTGCTATGCTTCGTGCGGTTCGAGGAGGAAGAGCGAATGAAGCAGAATCTTGGGGGATTCGCTTGCGCCAGCCGCAAAGTCGCCATACTTATCGCAATGTTCATGCTCGCATCCGGCGCTGCGTGGGCGCAGAAGAAGCCAAAAAATAAAGCAGCCGACCAGTCACCGATGCCGAAGGTGCCGATGCCTGTGTCCGACGAAATCGACAAGGACATCAGCGAAATGCTGGCCGCTTTCCAGCTCGGCAAAGTCGACATGATGCACAAATATTATTCGGACAATGCGGTGTTCGTCAGCGGTGCGTATGCTCCGCCGATTGTGGGTTGGGCAAACTACGTGGAGGATTACAAGCGAAGCCTTGCCGCGTTTCAGGGAATGCAGCTTATCCGCCGCAATACGGACGTGTTCGTGCACGGGGATATTGCGTGGGCTTCCTACCAGTGGGAGTTTCTTTCGTCCTACCAGAACAAGCCTTACTCAGCGCACGGGCAGACCACTCTGATCCTGCAGAAAGTGGGGGACAACTGGCTGATCGTACACAATCACACTTCGCAGGTTTGCGACCAGGCTCCGGAACCACCACAGCAGCCATCACCGGCGCAATCGCAACCGCCGGCACAGAATCCGGCTGCGCCCGCACCTGCAAAACCGCAGCAATAGCGCGGCTAGAATTTCTGGTACGCGTCCCAACCCCAGATCGCGCCCGCGATCAACAGCAGTGCGCCAGACGCGATCATGAGGAGCGTGATCGGCCGGCTGAGTTTATCAATCTTGGCAACGATCATGCGCTGTTCGGCGGCCATCGAGTCGCCGGCGGCGTCCAGAAACACCTGATCGTCTTCGTGAGCTTCGAGTGTGCCACGATAAATGAGAAGGCAAATCAGAATCGCGGTCACTGCGCCCCACGCGATCATCAGAATCATGAGGAAGTCATGCATCGAACCCATCGCTTACCTCCCGCGCCCGCAGGACGTGAAGCCACAACCGGCATGGATGAGCGGCCCCCGAGCGGGCCCGATTCCCGGGAGTATAGCACCAATGCAGTGCATGGGAGATAGGTCTAGGATTGACGGACGGTGACGATGGCGACGCGGGCCTGGCGGTTTTTCAACGCAGAGCAGAAATCTAGGCGGTGAGGCGTTCGTCGGGGAACTGGATGCCCCAGAAATTGCGGGTGGGGTAAAGTATTTCGACGCCGAGCTCGAACGAGCCGTCGTATTTCTCATCGCTCACGCGGATGACGCGAAATTCCTGGGTTTCCTGCGAAAGGCCGTTGAGCACTTCGATGCGGGAGCCGAGCGCCGGTTGAAACGAGGTGCGCAGCAGCGCGCCGGTGCGGCTGACGGCGATCGCTTCGGCGGGCGTGTCGAGAGGCTCGCCGTTGAAGTCGTTGCTGAATACCTTGATTGGGATGCGGATGAGAACGCGGCTTGCGCGCCGCCGTTCAATCATCGCGCGAGTTGTGGCCATAGCACGGCCCCCTTGCCGGCCCATGTTAACTGTAGAGCGAGGAGCGGGCAGGGTCAAGCAATCCCGGTGCGGATTGTGCTTCGTTGACAAACCTGAAGGGCGACGAAGTTGTGACGGATATTGAGGCGCAGTGACGTAATGCTTAGGAGAGCGCGAATTCTAGGCCTTCTAACCCACGCAAATATAGGCGAGGGTTGAGCCGAGATAGATATGTTTAATGACTACAGCGACATCACGGAGAGGATTGGGGAGCCGCCGAAATGGTGGGACGAGTACGGCGTTCCGCGGTACTCGGAGTACGGGCCTTATCAGGTGGCGAATATTTATGCTCAAGAGACGGCGCTGGTGGAGATCGCGTGTTCGGCGTGCTGGCGGCATTTCGAAGTGGCTTTTTCGATTCCCGGTACCGGGCTGCAGGAAACCATTGGAAAGTGCGAGCTCTCTCGCGGAAGCCATTCAGAAAGGCGAGATTCATTATGGCGATCCGCCGAACTACGGGAACTGCCGGGACGGCGCGTCGATGGGTTGTTACGACCTTCGCGTGTTGCAATACTGGTCGCGCTCGAACGAAAAGCATTCGTGGCTTCGCGATTCGCGGCTGGAAATCGAACTGCCGGATGCGCGGGAGATGAGGCGGCTCGAAGTGGAAAGAATTGTCGTGAACTTCCCGGATATTCGTGGCCGCAAGCAGCTCTCGTAACTCCTCGCAAAACTTATGGTGACAAAGAAAGTATGCATATTCGGAGCGCATGGCGTGGGCAAGAGAAGCCTCACGTCGAGATTCCGTGGACGATACGGAGACAGAACGGTACAGAGCGACGATCGGTGTGCAGATTTCGAAGAAGGAAGTCGTTGTGGGAAACCAGAGCGTGACGATGGCGATTTGGGACGTCGCGGATCTCGATCACCTCTGACGCGACGTTGATGAATTACTCGCGAGGGATGTCGGGTTATTTGCTGGTGGCAGATGGCACTCGTCCTTCGACGCTGGAACGCGCGCGTGAGATTTACGAGCGACTCTGCTCGTTTGAACAGCCGCCACCGAGCGTTGAGGAGGCTCAGGACGGTGAACCGGATGCGAGCAAGCCTTATATCCAATTTCCGTATCGAGAGGTTCCGTTCATTCTTCTGTTGAACAAGTCGGATCTGGTCGAGCAATGGAGGATCGAGAAAGTCGAATTTGGAGATGCTGGCGAACAAGGGATGGCCGGTGCAGGTGGTGAGCGCCAAGGAAAACGAGGGAGTGGAGGAAGCGTTTCTGAGCCTGGGGCGAAGGATGCTGAGTTAGCCCGCGGTGAAATCGCAGCACCGAACCGGAACAAATTCGAAGTCAAAGGCCTCAGGTCATCCCGATCTAAAAGCGATTGGGAGGGACCTGAGCTACGTAACTCAAATTTGTGCATTACAGCGATTGGCCGGAGGGTTTTGCCATGATCGACAAGAAGGTTTCATCTGCTCGCGGGCGCGCCGAGGCTTTCACGAATCGCCTTGGTATTCGTTTGCCGATCCTGCTGGCGCCCATGGCGGGAGCCTGTCCTCCGTCTCTGTCGATTGCGGTGGCCAATGCGGGCGGGCTTGGGGCGTGCGGGGCGCTGCTGCTGAAGCCGGATGAAATCAAAGCTTGGGGCGACGAATTCCGACAGGGCAGCCGGGGAGGATTTCAAATCAATCTCTGGATTCCAGAGGCGGCGCCGGTGCGAGACTTCGAATTGGAAAAGCGGCAGCGCGAGTTTCTCGCGACGTGGGGACCTCCGGTTCCACCGGAAGCGGGTGACGTGAAGCTGCCGGACTTTGAGGCCCAGTGCCAAGCTGTGCTGGCTGCAGCGCCAAAAGCAGTTTCTTCGATCATGGGAGTGTATGCGCCAGCGTTCGTATCCGAAATGAAATCACGCGGAATCTTGTGGTTTGCGACTGCTACGACGGTTGCGGAAGCGAAAGCGGCGGAAACGGCGGGCGCCGATGCCATTATCGCGCAGGGCATGGAGGCTGGAGGGCACCGAGGAGCGTTCCATGCAGAGGATGCGGAACGGCAAATGGTCGGTCTGATGGCACTTTTGCCGCAGGTGGCGGATGCGGTGGCGGTGCCCGTGATCGCTGCGGGCGGGATCGCTGACGCGCGCGGAATTGCAGCGGCGCTGATACTTGGCGCGAGCGCGGTGCAGATCGGAACCGGGTTTCTGCGATCGCCGGAAGCGAAGACGCATCCTGCTTATGCCGAGAGGCTCGCGCATACCGAAGCCAACGAAACGATGGTCACGCGAGCATTCAGTGGACGGCCGGGGCGCAGCGTGGCAACCGCGTACGTCCGGGCTGCAGCTGCGTCGGATGCTCCTCGTTCGGCGCCGTATCCTGTGCAGCGCGGGCTGACTCAAGCGATGCGGCAAGAGGCGCTGAAGGCTGGAGATGTCGAGCGTATGCAGTTGTGGGCGGGGCAGTCGGCTAAGCTGGCACAAAATCAACCGGCAGGCACGATCACGCAGCAACTGTGGGAAGAGGCCTCTCGGCTACTCACGTAGTCCGCTTTGTCTCTGAGCAAAAGCCGCCGCTAGAAGCAAAAACCAATTCAAAGTCGAGCTACGAGAAAAACGCCGGGGTTTCGTGAAGTGGCGAATCGCACCGTTAGAACGCCGGCGCTACTTCATGAAGTCGCGGATTAGCATTGCGATTTGATCCGCTGCGGTGTCGAGGGCGAAATGGCCTCCGTCGACGATGTGGATTTCGGCCTTGGGGACATCGCGACGGTAGGATTCCGGTTCTGAGGGATCGAACGAGGACTCGTATTTGCCCCAGATCACCAGGAGGCGCGGCTGCTTCTCGCGCATCCAGGCCTGCCATTTCGGGTAGTTGTCGACGTTGGTGCGGTAGTCATAGAAGAGGTCCACTTGAATCTCGCCCTGGCCAGGTTGGTTGAGAAAATAAAATTCGTCTGTCCACAGGTCCGGGTCATGGCGTTCCACGTTGGGGTCGTCGCCGACGTGGCGCGAGCGCGTGGTCGCGAGCGAGAGAAGATTTGTGCGCAGCGCGCTTTCGTAGGCGGCGCGATCGGCCCAGAAGGCGCGGCGCGTTTTCCAATTCTCGCCGAGGCCTTCGTTATGCGCGACGGCGTCCTGGACGATGAGGGCTTCGACCCGTTCGGGATGAGCCAGGATCATGCGGAAGCCGACGGGGCCGCCGTAATCCTGCATGTAGAGCGAGTAATGCGAAAGGCCGAGCGCTTCGGTGAAATGGTTCATCACGTCGGCGATGTGGTCGAAGGTGTACGCGAATTTTTTTGGGTCGGGCCAGTCGCTGTGGCCGAAGCCGGGGTAATCGGGCGCTATGAGGTGGTAGCGATCGGAAAGGCGGGCAAACAGAGGCTCGAACATCCGCGAGGACGAGGGGAGTCCGTGGAGGAGGAGAAGCGTTGGTGCGTCTTTCGGGCCGGCTTCTCGGTAGAAGATGGAGAGGTCGTCGATTTTTATCGTGCGATACGAAGTGGAGTTTTCCATGGAATGTTCCTTTAGGCTTTTTCCGTGAGCATTTTCTCCGGCTTGGACGGGCGATTGAAATGATGAGAAGAGCACAACGACTAAAGCCATGCGGGAGAGCTGCAAGCACCGGGCCTGATGATGTGAGGTGAAAGGATGCATCGTTGATCTCCGCGTATGCGAGCTTGAGCGCCAAACGCTGGCGGTATTCGGGTCCCTGCGTTTAGATTCGGGCGAGGGCGACCGGGATTCGAGGTCCCAAGCTGAGGACGCTTTCGACGAAATCCAAACCGCCCTGGCGAGCCAGGGCTTATGAAAGCGGCGGCAAGCCGCCCGCACTCCAAATGGGCCGAAGCGCGATTTCCACATTTCCTAAATTTCCACAGCAAAAATTCTTTTCGGTCGTCTTGACCACTTGTGCGGGCGGAGTTACAAGGGTGGTGCGAGAGCGTTCCGACCGACCGAGTCTCGGAAAGCACGGCAAGCGAAAGCTTGACGAGCTACACGGGGCTCGGAAGGACAGAACGGCTTCGGCAAAGTTCGGAGCAGCACAGCGTCACGGCGAGGCTCTAGGTCTGGATCAGCGGTGGGCAGGACGTGCTCCCGTCAGGCTAACGCTTGATGGAAAGCGCGACGCAAACCACGGACCTGACCTAGCGCGACTTGCTGTGGCCGGCTTCTGCCGGTAAAACGGCGAGAACGCTGGCAGCTGTTACTTTCGCGACTGAGGAGAAGGGGCGAGCAATCGCCCCTTTTCTTTTTTACCTCCAGATTTATCTCCGTATCGAACACTCGGATTGCTCGACTAGCGCTGAGAACTTTTTCGCACTCGACTGTTGAATGCGCCTTCGTTGACAAACCCGGAAGTGCGCGGCAATATGAATTGTTGTTCCTGCCGCAGGAAATGCCCAAGTGGCGGAATTGGCAGACGCGCTAGCTTCAGGAGCTAGTTCTCGCAAGGGAGTGGAGGTTCGAGTCCTCTCTTGGGCACCAACTCTCAGGCATTTTTGGTTAGAGACCATACTCCGTTTCGGGGGAACCTTGCATGGCCGAGGATGAGCGTGCGATCACGTATCGCGGAGTGGTGAAGGCTGAGCATTGCGATCATATGGGGCATATGAACGTGATGTGGTACGTGGGGAAATTTGACGAAGCGAGTTGGCAGTTGTTTGCGGCGATGGGGCTGACGCGGTCGCGGATGCAGAAGGAAAACCGCGGGGTTGCAGGTGTAGAGCAGCGCATCGAATACAAACGCGAGTTGCGCGCGGGCGACGTGATCACTGTGCGATCTGCGGTGGATGAAGTGAAAGAGAAAGTGGTACGGCTGACGCACGTGATGACGAACGATGACACGGGCGAAGTGGCGGCTATCATGCATCTTGTTTGCGTTTACTTCGATACGGAAATACGAAAATCGTTGCCGCTGCCGGCGGAGTTACGCGAACGCGCGGCGCGAATGATTACCGAAGCGAAGAGCCCGAAATAACCGGAGGTGACCTGATTTTGTTTTAGCAGCATGGCGGTCCTGTCAGTCATGGAGCCACGGTTATTAACCGATGGTCACATCGTTACTATCAAGGTGTGGTAATATCGGCGCACGGACACAAGGATTTGCGATGGACGTGGCCAGGCTAAGGACGAACCTCACTCCAGTATCTGCTTCGATGCTTCCACGCGGCACTCCGCTTGTACACTACGGCCTCACGTCAGACTCAACACGCGAAGACGCCTTAGACACGGCGAGTGGAGTGGTTGCGATTCTTGTCTGCCATGGGATGGGCCAGCAGGTCCGATACGAAACGATCAGTTCGATCGCAGAAGCAATCCAAACCGAAGCCACTGATTTAGGAGGAACGTCGGCACCCGTACAAGTGCACCTCTCGTACGATAAAGGGGCTTTCCTGGCTCGCGCTGAGTTGCAATGGAGGGATAAGGCAAAAGTCAACCACGCGGTTCACGTATACGAGGCGTACTGGGCACCTTTGACGGAAGGAGAGGTAACGTACCGGGATACGATTCTATTTCTTCTTTCCGCAGCCTGGAACGGATTGCAGTGGAGCAAGCTTTTCCGTCCGAGTTCGTTTGAGCGGTGGATGTTCGACGGTCGAAAACGGATGCAGATCGGCCGCGCGACGTTTGCCGGGATTATTGCCGTGCTGGTGTTTCTCGCCCTGCAGGCAGCGGTCATTGCCTTTGTGCTGCTCACCTTGGCGCAGCAGTATCGAACTTTGTTGGCGACGCCGCTACCGGCTGCCAACTCGAAGAATTTTGTGCTGGTTTTGTTGAGTTGGTTGGCCCCGTTGTTTCCAGGGTTCGAACAGCTGCTTCGTCCGGAAAGCCTCGGTGCCTGGTGGAAAGACGCAGTATGTCTGCTGTTGTGGATTGCGGCCATTGCAGAGGCATTCTTCGCGCGCTATTTCATCATTCAGTATGTGGGCGACGTGGCCGCTTACATTTCCCCGTACAAAGACAGCAAGTTTGACGAAATACGGCGCGAGATTCAAAACGTAGGGCTGAATGTGGGGAAAACGATTTATGGTTTTGGAGCTCCCAAGGCAACAGTTCCGCATTACCGAATTGTCGTTGTCGTTGGGCATTCTCTCGGATCGGTTCTCGCGTATGACACACTCAACGCTCTGATTAATCTCGACAATGTGTCTGAAAAGACCGACAGGCGGGATGTGGTAGCACGGACTCGCGCCCTAATCACGTTCGGGTCGCCCTTGGACAAAACGGCGTTCATCTTCCGAATGCAGGCGAGGACAGCCACGGAGTGGGTCCGCGAACAGCTGGCAGCGTCCATACAGCCTTTGATCGTCAGCTATGAAGATTACCGGCCGACGACGTTCGAATGGATCAACATTTGGTCAAGGATGGACATTATCAGTGGAGAATTGAATTATTACGATGATCCGGGAAGAACGCCGAATGTTCCGCCATGCGTGCAGAATAAGCCTGATCCGGAGGCGCGAACTTTTTTGAAGGCTCACGTGCAGTACTGGAAGAATCACCTATTGCGCCAAGAGCTTTATCGAGCTGTATCAGGAACCGCGCAGGGCGGTTAGGAGTGCGGCGCCGTTTGGGGTGCCGAGGCCGGTGCAGGCGTCCCAGCCACGGCCTGCGGAGTAGGTGCCGTTGTTTCCGGCGGTGATGTCGTGAAATGTGGCTTCGGCTTTCGCGGAATATAGAAGCGGGTTCACGTAGCCTACGTTTGCTCCCAATGATTGATTGATGAGCGCGAAGAGGCCCGCCCAGAGCGGGGCGACGGCGCTTGTGCCGCCGATCACGGATTGCTGTCCATCTACTACGACGTTGTAACCCGTTGCGGGATCGGCGTCGCCTGCGACGTCGGGAACACCTCGGCCTGCGAATCCGTTTGGAGCTTTCGGAACATTTGCGCTTTGCTGGAAACTTGGGAGCGCGAAGGCCTCGCTTACGCCGCCGCCCGTTGCGCCTTCGTTTGCTGAAAGCTCATTCCATGTTTGCTCGCTGCTGATGGAGCTTCCTGAGAGGGTTAGTTTTGTTCCGCCGCAACCGATTAGAAACGGACTCGATGCGGGGAAATCCACCGTGGGATTTCCGCTGGTGCTGCCGTCGGTCGAACCGTTATCGCCCGAAGCTGCGAGGACTGTGACGCCCATCGTTGAAGCATCCTGGCAGGCGGAATTGAGTGCGTTGCGCGATTGGGCCGTCCAGGAATCTTCCGGACCGCCCCAGCTGATGGAGATGACCGACGGTTTCAGCTTGGAGTCGTGGACGGCCGTAGTGACGGCGTCGATGAAGCCCTGATCGGTATTGGGCGCGAAATATACGGCGATTTGTGCGGCAGGCGCGATTGCACCGGCGACTTCGATGTCGAGTTCCACTTCGCCGTCGGGGCCGCTGGCGTCTCCTGTGGGCGAATTTTTCGCGCCGTCGACGGAAACTGCGGTGACTTTTGGTTCGGAAATTCCGAGATTGCTGAAAAACTGGGTGAGATCGGATGCGTTGTATCCGCCGCCGAGCTCGATCAGGGCGATGCATTGGCCGGAGCCGGTTGCGCCTGACGGGAAAGCGTAGGCTTTGGCGACTTGAAGCGGCGAGTAAGAAACGTCTGTGGCGTTGGGTTGCGCGCTGGAGTTTTTCTTGCGTAGACGAAAATGCGGCTTGGCTTGGGGGCGATTGTCGAGGCCGAGAACGCCTTCGATAATGCCGTCGAGGTCGGCGGGGATCGTGAGGGCGCCGGTGCGGCAGCGATATGTGCCGGAAGTATGTTCGTAACGGCGGAGGCTCGCGCCGAATGCGTCGTTGAAGGCTTGCACTGTGCCGGTGAGTTTTACGGTGCGGCTGGCGCGATCTTCGCTCGCGACTTTTAAATTATATTGCGTGGCGAATGCGCGAACTTTTTCTATGTCTGCCGGCGATGCGCCGTATTGTTTGGCGAATTCTTCGCGGGTGAGATATTTGCGGTCGCGAGGAAGGCGGGAGCCCATTTGATCGGCGGCGGGGAAATCGCCGGGCTTCGATCCGCGGCGCAGCAGGACGCTTACTTCGATTTGCTGATTTGGATCCGCCGGGCCGACGTCTTGCCCGCTCGGAAATGCGGCGCGCGCGCTGCCTTTTAGTTCCACCCGATCTTGTCGTGATGCCATGGCGTGCCTCCAGGAGAATTGACCGGGGAGGAAATTATAGCGCTTACCCGAAGGCGCGGCAGGGCGAACGCCAAGAAATTAGGCTGAGATTCTTCGTCCCGTGAGAATCCGGGACGCATAACCCGCGCTGCGCTCAGAAAAAAAGCGAAATTCAAAAGAGCCGGCAAGATGCCGGCGCTACAAGGGACGAGGCGACGACCTGTGCCGCATTAACGTTTGTAGCGGGCCGAATGGTTCTAATGCGACGAATCTGAATATTTCACTGAGCAGCCGTAGGGACGCGTTGCAGGTGTGGCCACTGGTTTGCCCGCCATGGATTGCTCGAGGGCGAGCGAGACGTAATTCGTTGCGCCGGGAACGTCTGCGAGATCGGTGGTCGGCTTGTCGTCAATCGCGCCATCGTAAATGACGACGCCGTGGGGATTGATTACCACCATTTGCGGCGAGGTCTTTGCATCGTAGAGATGGCCGATCTCGCCGCTGGGATCGAGTAGCGCGGCGGTGGGCACGGCTTGCATTTTTGATATGTACGCGTTCTCGTCGCTCGCGGTGACGAATCCTTGCTTGCCGGGCGCGGAGGATAGAATCGTGAACCAGACGACGCCTTTGCTCGTCCACTGCTTTTGGAGCTTCTGCATGTTGCCGCTGTTGTACTGCTTGCCGACGTAGGGGCAGCCGTTGTTGTGCCATTCGAGGACGACATATTTTCCGCGGTAGTCGCCGAGCTTGTAGGTTTTGCCGTCGCTGGCGGTGGCCGTGAACGTGGGTGCCGGCTCGCCGACTTTTGCTGCAGCTAGAAGCAGCGGGGCAGCGCATAGAATTATTGCTATGGGAATCGTGGCAGCTAGCGTCAGGTAAAAAGTTGAGCGCTTCATTTCCGTGGGTCCTCCTTTAGAGATTGTACTGCTTGAAATCCGATTCGGCAGAGGTCGGTCGCGCATTTATCCCGGACCTTTCGCGCTTGCATTGGTGGACTTGGCGATGGGGACGTCGATCGAGTAGGCCTGTTCGTCGGAAAGCACGAGCACTCCCTTCAAGCGCGCAATCGGTTTGAGAAGCTGGTCGGACTTCCGCAGCGTGAGAGTGAAACCCGTGGCTGTGGGCACGAGGGTTTGCGAGGCAGCGTTTGATACCTGCGATTCGGCAAGCGGGAAGAAAATTGCGTTGGTGATTTTATGGCCAAGGTTCGCCGTCAACACAAACGAGTCGCTCGTTTGGGCGGTGGCAAATTTCCAGCTCGCCGGAGCCGGTCGCGGCCAAGCTTTGCGCGCTTCTGTAAAGAAATGAGTGCTTGGCGAATTCGCAGGAGCCGGCTGTGATTTTACGGGCAGCGCGATCGAAACTTGCGCTTTGCCTGGAATGCACATTTCGCGGCAGACTAGAACCTTGACGTTCGCTGAGATTTGAGCCGGGTTTTGCGACGAGAGAGTCGCGTCCGCGCGCATTGGAATGACTAATGTGACCGCGTCCTCGTAGCCGTAGTCCACGATCGTGGGCGTTCCCAGACGCCGCGGCGCGGGCCATTCAATGGCGCCAGCCTTGATGCCGGCGGGCAAATTCCATGTCACGCGAGGAGGCTCGCCTGAATCGCCAGGGTTTACCCAGTAGACGTGCCAGCCCTTTTCGAGTTCGAAGCGCAATGCGACATTAAACGGACGTCCCGCCGCGATCCATTGCTTCTCAGCGACAAGTTCCAGGGTCCCGTGAGGTATTGGTGTGCCTGCGGCTCGCGCCTGGATTGAGCTCAGCGCCATCGCGGCGGCGAGCGAAATAATCGCGCGAGGAAGACTAACGCCGGGTTTGCGTCCTGACATGCTTTCTTAGACGCAAGAACCCACCAGCTTGGGTTCCGTCAACCGATGATTTTGTCGAACCTTCGAGTTTCGCAACATTTCGGTGGACAAAATGAGCACCGTTGGTCGACTTAGGACATCCAATTGTGCGACGTCGAGGAATTATCACGAGGGCGGGGCGGGAATTCGGAATTACGCTCGCGAATCTATCGGTTCAGGAGGCAGCAAATGGTGAAAGTCGCATTATTCGTACGGCTGGAAGCGAAACCGGGAAAAGAAAAGGACGTAGCAAAATTTCTGGAAGCTGGGCTTGGCATGGCCAATCAAGAGACTACAACTCCCGTATGGTTCGCGCTGCAATTGAGCCCCTCGGTTTTTGGAATCTTCGACGCTTTCGACGATGAGAGCGGGCGGCAGGCTCATTTGAACGGGCCGATTGCGAAAGCGTTGATGGCCAAGGCCGGTGAACTGCTGGCGAAGCCGCCTGCCATCGAGCGGGTCGATGTTTTGGGCGCAAAACTTCCCGGAAAATAATTTTGGCTTTTCAGTGTTTGAACCGCGATTGAATGAGCGCGTTTCATCGCGTGAGCCGGCCAGTGAGTGCGCTATGGCTTGCGCTGATAGGTGTTCTTGAAATCGTCCTGGATCACGTAGGCTTTGCCACCGACATTTTGGATGACGAGATCTTCATCAAGCATGCGGGTGCGGTATTTCCAGGCGTGCGGCAATTTCAGACGGTCTGCCAAATTGAGAAGCGCCGCCTCATTTAATTGCTTGTCCACTTCCTGCGAATAGCTTTGCATCACGTAAACGCGTCCATCGGGCGCAAGAAGTTCGTAGACATTCTTGCCTCGATCGTAGACGTAGCGGTTTTGACGCTGCACTCCGTTTTCCGTATATGGCTGGCGTCTGCTCGAATGGATTTTTATTTCCAACTCGGCGAGAAGGCGGGCGTCGAGCCCGTCGAAGGATTCGACTTTGCCGGGCTTTTCGATCGCATTGCGATCCATTATGAAATAGCGCGGGCCGTTGAGGACGACCGCGGCTACGTTCCATTCCTTTTTCAGTTTGGCAGTGTCGAGCGATGCCCATTTCTCTGCGGGGCAATCGTTCAAACCCAGGGTGTTGTAAACGTCCGCGGTCGTAGAAAAGAAATGCTTCCTGACGACGAGAACTTCGCAGTAGCGGACGTTGCGAAGATGATCCTTTTCCTTCATGCCATTCGGGGCTGGGCCAGTCTGAGCGGACGCCGCTGCTATTTCGAAAATAAGAACCAAAAGTGCAAGGCAGACGATTCTGCATATGCTTTTTCCGTCCATCCATTTGTCTCCTGGGTATTAGTCGCTTAGGGCGTTCGCTTGATGATGATAGCGGTGAGGTCGTCTTTTTGCTCGGTGCCGCCCGAAAATTCCACGACGGCGCGATACAGATTGGAAATGATTTCGCTTGGCGGTTTTTCTCTTGATGCGCGGATCTTTTCCTGCATCCGTGCGGAGCCGAACTGGTCGCCTTGTGGATTGGCCCATTCGAAGAAGCCGTCGGTCGCGAGGACGAGCATATCCCCGTGCTGGAGGTCGAGGCACAGCGGCGGATCAGAATCGAAACTCGCCGAAATTCCCAAGGGCAGGCCTTGCGCGTCCATTTTTTCGAAACAATCGTGTTTCAACAAATACAGAAACAATGGCCCGTGTCCGGCCGAAAGCAATTCCACCCGCGAGCTTCCGGGGGTGCAGACGGCCGCAACAAAAGTGACGAACCGGCCTTCCTTTAGATCGGCAGCGAGCGCTGCATTCACTTTACCCATCGCCGGAAATAGCCCATTGTCTACGCTGAAGTTGGCTCTTGCGTAAGCTCGGCACACGGCTGCAAGCAGAGCGGGACCGATTCCATGGCCGGTAACGTCGGCTAGAGCGACTAAGACTTTTCCATCGGAGAGAGGCTGCCAATCGAAATAGTCGCCACCGGTCTGATCGGCAGGCTGATTCCAGGCGGCGATCTCGAAACCTTCGACGATGGGCATCGAGGTGGGGAGCAAGGATTGTTGAATCGAGCGGGCTACTTCAAGGTCATGCTCCAAGCGCTCCACCTGATGTTTTATTTCGGCCTCGCCGAGTGCAGCTTCCGCTTGTTTTTTTATTTCTCCTGCAACTGCGCCTGCAACAAATCCCGCTACCAGTAGCGTGATCGCATAGACCGTTACAATCTTGTCAGGCGCCATAACCGACTCAGCTGCGGAGAAGGAAGGCCTCCACCCGACATATAGAGCGGCCGCTAGATAGGTCGCCGCCGCAACGAACCCTGAAAGGCGGCTGGCGGCCGGATTCAAATGGAGCGTCGAGAGAATAATGAAAACAAAAAACACAAGGGTAGCCGGATTGGCTAACGGTCTATAAGCGGGCTCAATCGCATTGCCGGAAAAAAACGCGATAAAGAACGCGGGCAGAGACGTCTCCAAAATAATGCTTGTGATCCAGACGGCGCGGGGCAATGTCCGGCGAGCCTGAAGGGCGCGGTCGACGGCGCGCAACGTCAGCCATTCATACAAGACGACTATAAGCAGGCACGCGCCTGTGATCATCCAGAGGTAAACGTTTTCGCTATTGTGGTAAAGAGCGGTGCGGAAGGAGCGCACCAGGAACACTACTCCTATCACCGCGAGCAAGATGAGAATACGGAGCCGTTCGCTCTTGAGGCGAGCTAACTGGAAGGCGGTGGATCTGTCGCAGTATTCGTTCATTGTGTTGGAAGCGCACAGCATAGCCCTGACATGTTCAGATTGCCATAGCGTTCGGGAGTGGCTCGACCCCCGTAAATTGCAGGACAAGCCTAGGCATCCTTTCCCCCGCGCTGGTGTCTAAGGTATTTGTAGTTGCCCACGACTGCTGCTGCTGAGGTCATTGCACATGGCAAACGTCGCTTCGGGTTCCGCGAACAGAGTCATTCTCGGTCGTTTTGCCGCAGGTTCCGCGGTGCGCTTCGGTCTCAAAGAAAATCTTAGCGAACTGTTTAAACGAGGCGTCCATGGCGCGATTCGCTCGGGTTTTCTTGTCCAATGGGAGTCTCGCACTGAGAACTTCGGGCGGAATCTTCGCGATGCGATCCTATTTCCATTCTTTATTCCGGTTCCAACCGGCACCTCTAAGGTGCCAGAAATCTGGTCAAAGCAGACTCTTTTGAAGCGCCTTCAGTCCCTGTCGCTTTCCTATCACATCGTTTTACTTGCGTTTGTTGTAGCACCCTTTCTGCCGGAGTTGGTGGCGCCTTCAACAACGCACGCGAGAAACGGGCCTTGGATTCGGACGCCACTCGTCGCGCCGTATGAATCTGGCTCAGTCGCAGCCGTGAAGACAATGCCGCACGGCGGAGGCAGCGGAGGCGAGCGCGATGCGCTTCGGGCGACCAAAGGCCGCGCGCCGGTTTTCAGCCACATTCAATTGGCTCCGCCGTCCGTACGGCCACCGGAGAGGGCCGCTCTGGCTGCTCCGCCTACTCTGATTGGTGATCCAGGACTACACGCAAAAAACCCGGACATGCCCAACTGGGGAAATCCTGTTTCGCAATTTACAAACGTTTCGAGCGGACCGGGACAAGGTGGAGGAATTGGCGACGGCTCGGGCGGAGGTATCGGCGACGGCGGCGACGGCCCGGGCTTGGGTCCAGGAAAGGGTGGCGGCACCGGCGGTGATGAATTTATGGCCGGCACCCACGGCAATGGCTTCCCGGTCTGCATCTACTGCCCGAACCCGCAGTACTCGGAAGAAGCCGTGAAGACGAAGTATCAGGGGGTAGTTACGCTGCTTGTGACGATCACGGCTGATGGCCGAGTGACCAACATCCGGATCGCGAAAGGCCTCGGTGTGGGACTCGACGAAATGGCCGTCGCGGCTGTGCGCACATGGAGGTTCAAGCCAGCGATCGGCCCCGACAATAAACCCGTCAATGTCACTGCACCGATCGAAGTTACCTTCCGTCTTTATTAAAACCGCTTCCCAAAATTCTTCTGTGAAGGCCCGGTTGAATCGCGCTTCTGTGCGTGCTAGCGTCAGCGCCGTGTTTCAAGAATGGTCTCGGATTTGACACAAGAACGAATCGCAACAAAACGTGGCAGCGCCGGACTGGACGTTTCTCCCCCGAACCCCGCTCCGCACCATGCGCGCGCGAATCTTGTGATCCATGCTGCGTTTGCGGCTGCGGGGATCGTTACTGTGCTGCTGGGGCCGATTCTGCCGATTCTGATCAGCCGCTGGTCGCTGAGCGATGAACGGGCCGGGCTTTTCTTTACGACACAATTTTGCGGACAGCTGGCGGGATGTCTTTCGACGGGAGTGCTGATTCCGCTGCGCGGGCGCGGTTACAGGCTTACGTTTGCGATTGGGTTTGCACTCATCGCGTTTGGCGTGGCGGCGCTGGGATTGGGCGATGCTCACGCCGGGCTCGCGGGAACGGCGCTGTACGGCTACGGTCTCGGACTGGCGTTGACGGGCGGCAATTTGTGGGTGGCCGAGATTTTTCCGCAGCGTCGGGCAACGGCGGTGAGCATCCTTAACGTCACGTGGACAATCGGGGCGATCGCGTGTGGGCCGCTTGTGATGCTGGCTGAGGATTTGCACGTGCTGGCGAAATTTCTAGTAGGAGTAGCGCTGTTCCACGCAATTTGCGCGCTGCTGATTGGCGTCTGGGAGATCGAGCCGCTCGACCGAGGGGACCGATGAACTCGACGCTGGTGGCGCTGCGCCGCGAACTCGTCTGATTGGCGCGGCCGCGTTTGCATTGGGGGCGTTGTTTTTCTTGTACGTGGGCACTGAGAGCGCGGTTGGCGGCTGGGTGGCGGCATACGCGAATCGAGTGGAATCTATTTCCGCGGTGATGGCGGCGCTGACGCCGGCGTTTTTCTGGTGCGGGCTGGCGGCTGGACGAGCGCTGGCACCGGTGGCGCTGCGCTCGCTTGCCACGCGCAAAGAGAGAGAGAAAATTCTGCTGGGCTTCGGCGTTAGTCTCGCGGCGCTGGCGAGCGGTGCATTGCTTTTTGCACCGACGTATCGAACGGCTTCATTGTGCGCGACGTTGGCGGGCCTGGGCCTCGCGTGCGTGTATCCAATATTGGTGGGTTGGCTGGTTCGAATCTATGGCGCAAAGGCGCGCCGATTCGGAAGCGTTATATTTGCGACCGGCAGCCTGGGTGGGGCCACGCTTCCGTGGCTTGTCGGAGCCATATCGACTCACTCGGGCGCGCTGCGTGCTGGCTTGGTAGTTCCTATCGCAGCGTGTGCGGCGATGTTCCTGGTGAATGGATTTTTTCCAGGGCGGCGCGAGACTTAGGTCCGGCAGGAGTTCAGCAACCCCTCAGCGTAAAGCGCGCCCTCCGCTGTTTCTTCGTGTTTGAAGTAGGTAAACACGTCCCCTGAGGGCAGCAATTTTTTGACTCTTTCCGCGATTTCATTGCGAGTCTTGGGCGAATAGCTTTCGTTGCGGAGACGGAGATAGGAAAAATCTGCAGTAGAGACTTGTGGCGTGACGAGATTTTCGCTTTCGGCCTGGCATAGCGCGGCATTCGCTTTGCGAAGGGCGGCGAACACCTCATCGTTAAACCAGGATTCGTGGCGGAACTCGAATGCAGCGCGAATTTCTTTCGGCATGGCGGCCAGAAAACCTTCGAGCAGTTTCAGGTCGAGCTTCAGCTGCGGCGGCAACTGGAAAAGAATCGGTCCCAGTTTCTTTGCTCTTTGCATTGGCTCCAGGGCGCCGACGAAATCTAAGGTTTGCCCGGCCGCGTCGCGAAGCCGCATGAAGTGCGTGATCCGCTGGTTCGCTTTGAAAGCAAATTTGAAATCCGGCGGAGTTGAATCGACCCAACCCTGAAGCAGCTTTTGCGAAGGAAAGCGGCGAAACGTGTAATTCACCTCAACAGAATTGAGACGGCTCGCGTAGTGACCTAGGAATTTGGCACTGGGAAGTTTTGCAGGATAGAAGTCGGGCTTCCAAGTGGCATATGCCCAACCCGAAGTGCCTGCGTAGACCTGTCCCATATGGCCGCAAGTGTACTGCTACTTACGCTTCAATCGCTGCATTCACTTTTGAGCTTTTCACGCGCTGCGAGGCGCAGCAGCTTTTTTTGCAGCCGACGGGCGGATGGGGCCAGTGCCGGCCCCCGTGCGCTCAATGGCCGCCGCAATTTCTGTGATGTCTTGGTCGGTAAGTTCCAGCGAGGCTGCGCTTATCCAGCCATCGACTTGCTTCGGAGTTCGCGCACCCACGATTGCTCCTGTGACGCCAGGCCACGCGAGCGTCCAGGCAATCGCTACCGACGAGACCGAAGCGTTGTGGCGCTGAGCGATTGGCCGCAGGGAGTCTCGCAACGCGAGATTGCGGCTAAGATTCGGCTCTTGGAAGTAAGTAGAGCGCCGTCGCCAATCATCCTGAGCGAGATTTGCGATTCGTTCGCGCGAGAAACTGTCGGTGAGCAGGCCCGATTGCATCGGGCTATAGCAAATCACGCCGGTGTGGTGACTTGCGCACCAGGGAATCTCGCTGGCAGCGACAGAACGATTGATCAGCGAAAAGGGCGGCTGCAATGAATCGACGTGCCGAATCTTTTCGCAGCGCTCGAGCAGATTCACGTCAAAATTCGAAACGCCGCCCGCGCGCACTTTGCCTTCCTCGATCAATTGCACCATCGTGGCCCAGGAATCTTCCACGGGCGTTCCAGTCTCGTCCGGCCAATGAAATTGATATAGATCAATTCGATCCACGCCAAGGCGGCGCAACGATGCTTCACATTCATGCCGTATGCCATCGGGCTTCAAGGTTCGCTGCGGCTCTGCCATGCGATCCTCTTCGAAAGCCATGCCGCACTTAGTGAAAATAAAAGGACGCTGCGATTGGGGAATTTCGCGCAGGAGCCGGCCAACAACTTCTTCCGAATGGCCCAGCCCGTAAATCGCGGCGGTATCAATCCAGTTGATGCCCAAATCGATCGCGTGCCGCATCGTGGCGATGGACTCGGCGTCGTCCTGAGGCCCCCAGCCGTAGGACCAGCCGCCTCCGCCAATTGCCCAGGAACCGAATCCGACCGTGGTGATTTCCAATCCACTCGAACCTAGAAACCGTTTCGTCAATGCCATGATGATCTCCTTCACATTAGAAAAGTGTCGAATCGATGCGGGCTGAGGTCCGGCCAAGTTAATCCGATCATGCAAACTTCAGTATCCCCCTAGAATCAGATTATTCTGTAGGTTGAAAGGTGGCAAGAGATTAGCAGTCAAAAAGCTATTCGCAATTTGTAAACGCTGTTGGTTGCTCCTATGGCCGGCGCGCAAACCCAGCGCTGAGATCGTTTTTGCCGTCGCTTCGGACGGAGTAAGATATACGCCCAGCCCGTAACATGGCTGTAACACTTCGGCTGTACGCTCGCGCGCCTCAGGGATTGTTATGAACACCAATGCAGTACCGGACCCGCAGAACATCTTCAATCGGCATCTTTCCTGGATGCAGTTCAATGACCGAGTTCTGGAAGAAGCGTGTGACGAGGCGAATCCGGTTCTCGAGCGCGTAAAATTTCTTGCCATCACCGCGAGCAATCTCGATGAGTTCGTGGAAGTGCGCGTGGCCGGCTTGTTGCAGCAAGTGGAGCATGGAATTCGCGAGCCCGGACCGGATGGGAAGATTCCGGAAGAGGTCCTGAAAGAGCTGGCTGCGAAAATTCACGAGTTTGTCGGCCGCCAGTACGAATGCTGGCGCGACATATTAGTGCCTGCCCTTGCGGAAGAATCCATTCGAGTGTTGAGTCGGGCGGAGTTGAGCCCGGCGGCGCGCGAATACATCGAAAATTTCTACAGTAAAACAGTTGAGCCCCTGCTTACGCCGGTGACGGTCGATCCGGCGCATCCTTTCCCTCACGTATTGAACAAGGCGCTGTGCGTGGCGTTTCTGCTGAAAAAAAAGCGGCGCAGCGCGCAGACATTTCTTGGCGTCGTGACGGTGCCGCGTGCGCTGCCGCGCCTGGTTTTGCTGCCTTCAGAAGAAGGTAAAGTGGAATACGTGTTTCTTCACGACGTGGTGCACGCCTTTGCTGAACGGCTGTATCACGGATACGAAGTGCTCTCTGCAGCTCCGTTTCGCGTGACGCGCAACAGCAACCTTTATCTTGAAGAGGAAGAATCGCGCAGTCTTCTTGATACTGTCGATACGCAGCTTCACCGGCGCCGCAAAGGCGCGGCCGTGAGGATGGAAATCGAGGCGGGGGCGAATCGCGAGATCGTCGATCGCTTACAAGCGAATTTCCGGCTGGAACCCTGGCAGATGTTTCACGTGAATGGCCCCCCGAACCTGTCGCGGTTGTTTCATATGTACGACCAGACGCCGCGGCCGGATTTGAAGTTCAAACCGTTTGTGTCGCGCGAGCTCGCGCTCAAGAAGGGCGCGCCTTCGATATTCGAGATGATTCGAAAACGCAGCGTGCTGCTGCACCATCCCTACGATTCGTATTCGACGGTGGTGCGCTTCATCGAGAGCGCGGCGCAGGATCCCGACGTGCTGTCGATCAAGCAAACGCTTTATCGCACAAGTGAAAACTCGCCGATCGTGCGCGCGCTGATCGACGCCGCAGCGAAGAAAGAAGTGGCTGTGGTGGTGGAGCTGAAAGCGCGGTTCGATGAAGCTTCTAATATTCGCTGGGCACGAAATTTGCAGGAAGCGGGCGTGCAGGTGTTTCACGGCGTGGTTGGGCTGAAGACGCATTGCAAACTGGCGCTCGTAGCGCGGCGGGAATCGAACGGTCAGATTCGCCGCTACGCGCATCTGGGAACCGGGAATTACAATCCCTCGACCGCGCGTTTCTACACTGATTTGAGCCTGCTTACGACCGACGCGCACATCACCGCATCCGTGCACCACGTGTTTAATTACCTGACCGCCTATTCCGAACGCGCCAGCTACTCACCGCTATTTGTGGCGCCGCTCAATCTGGGGAAGAGCTGCCTGACGCTCATCGATCGCGAAGCCAAGCATGCGCGCGCGGGCCGGCCGGCCTTTATCTTCGCGAAAGTAAACGCGCTGCTCGATGAAAGAATCATCGAGGCGCTCTATCGCGCTTCGCAGGCGGGTGTGCAGATCGAGCTGGTGGTGCGCGGGGCGTGCGCGCTGCGACCGGGGTTGCGGGGCGTCAGCAGCCGCATTCGTGTGCGGAGCGTGATCGGCCGCTTTCTCGAGCACAGCCGCGTCTTCGTATTCGGCAACGGCGGTACAACGGAAACATACCTCGGCAGCGCGGACTGGATGCATCGAAATATTTATGAGCGCGTGGAGGTGATGTTCCACCTGCGCGATCCGGAGCTGGCCCGTCAGATTTTCGCAGAAGTGCTCCAGCCTTATTTAGCCGATACCGCGAAGACGCGGTTTCTATTGTCCGACGGCAAATACATCCGCTCTCGTGAAGCGACGAAACTGCTGCACATGCGGAACGGTTTCGCTTTCAACGCGCAAGACTTTTTGATCGCGGTTGCGGAAGGCCGCGATAATCTTGAGTCTGTTCCCGCCGCCGAGCGGCCATTCAAAGCCGCCGGGCTTGTGGCGGCCGCGTCGAAATCGGTTTGAATTCCGCAAATTTGGAACCTGCCGTAGACTGAAGCAAGATGTTTCAGTCGAAAGCATACGAGCATTCATTCGAACGCCCAACTGGAATCGAGCGCCTGCAGCATGCTGTGAGCTGGCTGCTTGGGCCAGAGCCGATTAGCGAGAAGCGTCCCGGCCACTTGTGGCCGCGATGGATTTTTCTGCGCGCGCTGGCGCTCATCTATTTTTCCGCGTTTTATTCACTCCTGTTTCAAGTCAAAGGACTCATCGGCACGGACGGCCTGCTTCCAGCCAAGGACTATCTTCAGGCGGTCACGTCCGCAGTTTCAGGAGTGCTGCGATTCTGGTATGCCCCGACGCTGCTGTGGATCAGTTCCGGCAACCGCATGCTAATGGCGATCTGCTGGATCGGGCTGATCGCGTCGGTGATTCTGGTTTTCAATGTGTGGCCACGGGGGATGCTTTTTGTTTGTTTCGTATGCTATTTGTCGTTTGTAGCGGCGGCACAGGATTTTTCCGGCTACCAATCAGATGGAATGCTGCTCGAAGCGGGATTTATCTCGCTATTTTTCGCGCCGTCGGGATTCTGGCCGGGATTGGGGCGAAGCAATCCTCCATCGCGAGCAAGCATGTTCTTGCTGCAATGGGAGTGGTTCCGGATCTACTTCGAATCGGGTGTGGCAAAGATTCGAAGCGGCGATCCTACATGGCGCAATTTCACGGCAATGGACAACTACTATCAGAATGGTCCGCTACCGACATGGATTGGATGGTACGTGCAGCATTTTCCGCACTGGTTTCACGCGGGAACAGTTGTGCTCACGTTCGCGGTTGAGCTTGTGTTGGTGTGGATGCTTTTTTTGCCGCGGCGTTTCCGGATTATTTGCTTTTGTATTGTTACACCGTTCGAAATCGGAATCATTCTCACGGCGAACTATACGTTTTTAAACTATCTCGTTCTCTCGCTTGGTTTCTTGCTGCTTGATGATCGATTCGTTGAATGGATTTTGCCGCGTAAGGTGCGAGGCCTTTTCAAAGCGACGACAAGCGTTGAGATTAGAAGTGAAACGGTTACTGGCTCGGGCGAGAAAGGCGGTAGCTGGCGCTGGTTGTGGCGTGAGCGGTTACGTCCGCTTCGAATGGCGATCGCCGGAGCTTTTCTGGGCGCAGTCTTCTATGCAACGACGGCGCAGCTTATCTGGATGTTTCTGCCGACGCTGCCTTTGCCAATGTCGCCGGTGTCGGCGCTCGAACCATTTCGCATTGCGAACCGCTACGGCTTATTCGCGGTGATGACGCCCGAGCGCCTGGAAATTGAATTTCAAGGGTCGAGCGACGGAAAAACGTGGATTCCGTATCCGTTCCGCTACAAACCGCAGGATGTGAAAAAGGCGCCGGGGATTTACGCGCCGTACCAACCACGGTTCGACTGGAACTTGTGGTTCGCATCGCTGGGCGGCTGGCGCGACAATCGCTTCGTGCTGTGGACGGAGGAAAGGCTCCTTCAAAATGATGGCGACGTACTGCACTTATTTGCCGGCAATCCATTTGCAGGAGGCCCGCAACCGATCGCGGTTCGCGCGGTCATCTACCAATACTGGTTCACGGACGAAAAAACGAAACGCGAAACCGGCGATTGGTGGCAGCGTAAATTGCTGGGGGCTTATGCGCCTGCTCTCGAGCGACAGCCGGACGGCAGGATTGGAATTGTCGATCTGCCGATCGCGCGCCAATCGCAGGAGTAACGGCGCAAGAATAACGCCGCGGGAGTAACAGCAGGAACGAATCGCCAGCATGTTGCGCGTCAAAGTTGCTTGCTAACACTCTTTGCCAGCCAGCTTGAATTCCGCTAGCCTGTGCGTGGCACTTCTCGCCCACTATGAAACATCCTCGAAAATATAAAGGCACAAAAGACTCGGAGAAGGAACCGCACCCAAGTCACGTGACCGAAGAGCAGGTGATTTCCTACCTGTCGTCTATCTCGCAGCCAGAAAGCATCCGGCAGATTGCGCACGGAATGGAGTTGCAACACCACGGGCGCCGGTTTTTGCCGCGAATCATTCAATATTTGAAAGGCCGGGGTGACGTGGAAGAAATTCGCGGGGGGCAATATCAACTGGCGGAGAGCAAGCAGTCGTCACGCGCTGCGGCGAAGCGAGAAAAGTCTGCGGCGGAGGGCCACAAGCCTGCAGATGGGGACTCCACGTCAGCAACCGGGGCAGGCGTAGCTCGTAGAAGCCCCGATCCGAATCTGGTTTCCGGACGAATCGTGGCGCACCGCGATGGATATGGTTTCCTGGTGCCAGACAAGCCGATTCCGCGCGTGGAAGGCGACCTTTTCATCGGGCGCGATGCCATGGCGGATGCGATGCATGGCGATCGTGTGCTGGCACGCGTCGAAAGACGAAAAGCGGATGGACGCGCAGAAGGCCGCGTCGTGCAGGTTCTCGAGCGCGAGAATCCGACGGTCGTGGGGCTTTTTCGCTACGGTCCTTATGGGAACATTGTGATGCCGTACGACACGCGAATTCAACACGAGGTGACGATTCCGCCGGGAGACGAATTGACTCCGGAGTTGCGCGCGAAAGCAGGCGTGGCGAAAGCGGGCAGCGCCGTGGCGAGCCATCGGCGATTGCTGTTGCCGGAGCTGGATGGCGCCGTGGTGAACGTGGAAATCACCCGCTATCCAAAAGGAGGCCTTGCGCCGGCAGGCCGCGTGATTGAAATTCTCGGCCGGCCGGGTGACATCGGTGTCGACGTCGAGATCATTATCCGGAAGCATCATCTGCCGCACGTTTTTCCCGCGGAAGTGGTTGCGGGAGCGAAATCCACTCCGCAAGCCGTGTCCCAAGCCGATCTGCGAGGCCGCCGAGATTTTCGTGACGTACCAATTGTTACGATTGACGGTGAGACGGCGCGCGATTTCGACGATGCGGTTCATGTAACTGAATTGCCGAGCGGTCATTATGAGTTGCAGGTGCACATTGCGGACGTGGCGCATTATGTGGAGCGCAATTCGCCGCTTGACCGAGAAGCGCACCTGCGCGGGACGTCTGTCTACTTTCCGAATCGTGCCGTACCTATGCTGCCGGAGGAACTTTCGAATGGCATCTGTTCGCTGAATCCAAAAGTAGATCGGCTGGTGATGAGTGCGACTATGGAAATCGACGCGAGCGGAAACACGGTGCGCACCGATTTCACTCCGGGCGTAATTCGTTCTGCTGAGCGGATGACATATACCAACGTGCACAAGATTCTCGAGGGCGATCCGGAAATGAACGAACGCTACGCGCCGCTCGTCGGGAATTTCAGGCGCATGAAAGAGCTGGCGCAGCTGCTGAACAAGAAACGCGTTGCACGCGGTTCGATTGACTTCGATCTCCCCGAACCGATTATCGAATTTGACGACCAGGGACGGATGCTCAGCATCGTCCGAAGTGTGCGAAACATAGCGCACCGGATCATCGAGGAATTCATGCTCGCTGCGAACGAGGCTGTGGCGCAGTATCTTGAGCGGCGTGGTGTCGCTTCGCTGCATCGCGTACACGAAAAACCGGATCCGAAAAAGGTGATCGAGTTCGAAGAACTGGCGCATGCGTTTGGCTATTCGCTGGGGGTGGAAGATCTTACGGAGCGCCGCATTGCGGTGCGCCATGGGCGGGTGCAGCCCGCCGCTCGAGGGCGAGGAGGGGGACGCGAGTCGAGGGCGCGCGCGTCCTATGAGCGTGACCGTGCCGGGGGCTGAGGAAGTGGATATTCGTCCGCAGCACTATCAGCGCCTGACAGAAAAAATTGCGGGTAAGCCTGAGGAGCGGATTCTTTCCTACCTGATGCTGCGTTCGTTGAAGCAGGCGCGATACGCAGTAGAAGTGCTCGGGCATTTCGCGCTGGCGACGAAGGAGTACACGCACTTTACGTCGCCAATCCGCCGCTACCCGGACTTGATCGTTCATCGTGCGCTGAAGTGGGCGCTTGCGAATCCGGATGTGAAACCGTTGCGTGCGAGGCTTGCGGATGCAAAACCACGGAGGGACGCCGAGACCGTGGCGATGCTCGGCCCCTATCGCCGTGTTGAATTAGAGGAGATCGCCTCGGAAAGCTCGGAAGCCGAGCGGCGCGCGGAAGCGGCTGAGCGAGAACTGATGGAATGGAAGACCGCTCAGTTCATGGAAGGCCATCTCGGCGAGGAGTATGAGGCGCTGATTATTTCCGTGCAGAAGTTCGGATTTTTCGTTGAGCTGGTTGAGATTTTCGTCGAGGGGCTCGTGAGCATTGATCGGCTGGAAGAAGTTACCGGGATGCGCTGCACCTTTCGCGAGCGCGACCACGTGATTGTCGCCGAGCCTTACCGCGGCGGGTCGCGGGGCGGCAAAGTGCAGAGAATTTTCCGGCTGGGCGATCGCGTGCGCGTGAGGGCTGAACGAATCGATCCCATGCGTCACCGCGTGGAATTTTCTTTGATTTAGCAGCGGCCTTTTTCGTGCGGTAACGGTAGTGTATCTTGCAACTGAATCCTGGAGGCGCTCGTGGCAGCTCGCGTTTGTCCTGATTGCGCGCAAGTTGTTTCTGTTGACAGAGTTCTTGCCTATTCGAATGACCTGGTCTGTCCCAACTGCGCCAAGCCGCTCGATATTTCGTTGCTTAGCCGCTATCTTGCTGCATTTGCAGGACTAATCGCGGCGGTGGTGGTGTGGTGGGCTGCTTCGAAACACTACGCGAATGATTCGTGGGCGCTCGCATGGGTTCTCCCGATCGTGTTCAGCTACTTCGCACTCAGCATCGTTGCTCCGATCGTGCTGGCGCTCGACCGCCGACTTACAGCTCCGAAGCATCGAAGCAGCGCCCGTCCAACATGAGGTTGCTGCTCCTTCGCATCACCCCACTCACTAACCTGCCAGAAACTCGCAGTTTCTCTCTCGACACAGTTAAAATGCACTTATAGTAAACTGGCGTACCATTGACCCTTCACACGGGCACAAGGTGAAATGGTTATTCGATGAGTCGCTTTATTTCATTTATGGGAAAGCGCGTGGAAGCCCAGTATCGGGTGGCGGACATCCACCAGAAATCCGTGGGGACGCTTGTGGCCGACACGGGACGATCTATCGTGGTTGAAGAGCGGATACTGCAGGGAGAAAGAAAAAAGACGATGCGGGTGGAGATTCCCTACGAGTACGTAATACGGATTACTGAGGCGGCGCAGAGTTCCGAAGTGCCCACCATAGTTCACGCCAAGCCAACTAAGACCCGGCGCTAACTCTCTCAACTTTTCCATTGAAGAGGATTTTTTCAAACTTTTCTTGACGATTCTGCGTCGAGCCAAGCATATATTGCATCTGTGCGAGAGGGGGACTCTCATGAAACCGACGGTAGGATTTATTGGACTGGGGCTGATGGGAAAGCCGATGGCGGGCAACCTGCTAAGGGCAGGATTTCCCTTGGTGGTCTGGAACCGAACGAAGGATCGAGCGGATGAACTCGTGCGAGAAGGCGCGAAATTTGGTGCGAATCCTCGCGAAACGGCGGCGCAGGTGGATGTGCTGATCACGATTGTGAGCGATCCGCCTGCGGTCGAAGAAATTTTATGGGGCGCGGATGGTGCGCTGGCAGGTTTGCGACGCGGCAGCACGTATATCGATTCAAGCACCATTTCTCCCGACCTCGCGCGCCGCGCCGCGGCCGCTTGCGCTGAAAAAGGCGTTGATTATCTGGATGCACCGGTAACGGGAGGCGATTGGGGCGCGAAAAAGGGCGAGCTGGTTTTCATGGTAGGCGGAAAGCCTGAAGTATTCGAGCGCATGAAGCCCGTTTTCGAGGTCATGGGCAAGAAATTCTTTCTGCTCGGTCCGAACGGTGCGGGGCAGACGGTGAAGCTCGCGATGAATCTGATTCTCGCACTCGAAGTGGAAGCGCTGGCTGAAGCTCTCGCGCTGGTGACGAAGGCAGGTATTGCGGGTGAGAAGTTGGTGGAAGTGATGCAGTCGAGCATGGCGCGTGCGGGGGTGCTGGACGTGAAAGCGCCTACCATGCTTAAGAATGAATACCCGGCGAGCTTTCCGCTGCGGCTGATGCACAAGGATATTCGTCTCGCGCTCGAGCTGGCGAAGAAAGAAGGGCTCGACTTGCCGGCTGCTGCAGCCGCGTTCGCGACGTATAGCGCCGTGAAAGATGCGTCGAAGGACGACCCGGACTATGCGGCGGTTGCGCGCTTCTGGAATAAATCCGGACTTGCAGCTACGGCGGGGAAACGGGAGGGAAAAAGCTGAACGGAAGGTCGCGAGCGGTGCGTAGACCGGACTGCGCGGCAAGAATTGAAGGAATCGCATTGACGACTATCGCAGCGGTGGCTATGTCGCCATGCGTGCCGCCGGGAATTGTGAGCGACAGATTCGGCTCGCCCTTCAGTTCGATCGAGTCGGCGGAGTCTTCTGCGCCGACAAACATCTTCAGCTCCATGTAGATCTTCTCTTTGCCGCCGTCCGTTCCGCGCGCGATTTGATGCACGCCGGCTACCTGGCCCGGCGCAACTTCCAGGAATTCGGTTTTCACGGGTTCTGCTGCGATCACCGGCTCAATCGTTTCTGAAATATCATCGAGCTCGAATCCAAGTCCATCGGCTACCATCGCGATAGATTCCGGCAGGCCGTGATGCTTGATTACGCCGGCGCTCACCTGGGCGCGAAATTCTTCGGGCGTCATTCCGGCGCCGATTTTCTTCTGCAGCGGCAACCGGCGCTTCGATGCGTCAACGATGCGCACCGCCTTAGCCCATTCGACGCGCTGCGAAACGGCGCTCAACGTGAGAACAAGCTTGTCCATCACGAATCCGGGATTCACGCCTGTGCCGACCAAAGCGACGCCTTCTTCTTTCGCAGCGGCGTCAAGCTGCGCGGAAAGATCCGGATGTTTGCGATAGGGATAAGCGAGTTCCTCGCATGTGGAAACAACACAACAGCCCGCGCCGAGGCATTCGAGCAACTGGTCCATCACGTTCGGCAAATAGGAAGAAGTCGAGTGGATCACCACGTCCACGGGTTTCGCGAGCAGCCCGGCCGAATCGGCGGCGATCAGCACGCCCCACGGAGCATCCTTAGAGCCCGCGACTTCGCCGAGATCGCGCCCAACTTTGGCGGGATCCTTGTCGATGGCACCGACAATTTCCAGCGCCGCCTTTTCGCGCATCAGGCGGACGATGGAAGCGCCAATCGGTCCGACACCATACTGCAGCACACGAATTTTCTTCTTCAACTTGGCCTCGAATCGGGATGAACGACTTCAGGGCAGCTCCGAAGTTGTCCCTGTCAGTTCCCGCGATACAAAAACGAGTGGACTACGTTAATGGGTTATCCGCCCGACTGCAACCGCATTTCCAAAGCTTGTAGCGTGAACCGCCCCACCGCATAATGTGCCGAACACTTCCTGTGAATTCTCCATCCGACACGCGAACCCCAGAAAGAAATTGGCTGCGCGCGACGCTTCAGGCGATCTTGCATTACGGTGGGAGTGCCCTGGTTCTCTTCCTGCTGTTCCGTTTCCTGTCGGGCCGCAAAATCTGGCAAACGATCGAAACGCTCCCGACACATTTGTGGATTTTTGTGGTCGCTGGTTATCTGGCCACTCACTGCATCGGTGTGACGAAATGGCGGCTCATGGTAAGCGTCGCCGGCTCCGGCATGAAGTGGATACAGGCAGCACGCTGCTATTTAGCAGGGCTTTTTGGCTCCTTGTTTCTGCCATCGCTGATCGGCGGGGACTTGGTCCGTGCGGGCATGGCGATGCGAATCGGCCGCAGCAAAGCGGGAGTTCTGCTTGGAAGCCTAGTTGATCGGAGCGTTGATCTGATGGCGCTGGGGCTTTTAGCAGGCACCGGTGCTTTGCTTGTACCTGGCGCGCTCGATTCGAAGGATCCGCGGATTTTTCTCGCACTCGCCGGGATCGGGCTCGTTGGAATCGCGATGGCGGCGGCCATCGCCGCGTTTCTTCCCGCGCGCCGATTTTCCTATCGTATGAGACGGAGATTTGCTCGGGTGAGAATCGCTGCTCGTTCCATGACTCGGCGCCCGGGTGCGGTATTCACCGCGCTCATCCTCGCTTTGTCGGCGCAGACCGTATTCATTGTTTTGAATATGGCTCTAGCAGAGGCATGCGGATTGCACTTAGCATTTCGAATATGGTTGTTTGCGTGGCCCCTGGCGAAGCTTTCGGCGGCAATCCCGCTCACCCAGGGAGGAATCGGTTTGCGCGAAGCGGCACTTGCTGCTCTGCTATTGCCATTTGGAGCGCCCGCGGTTCTATCGGTCGCTGCGGGAATTGCCTGGGAAGCCATCGTGATTGGAGGCGGGCTGGTTGCGGGACTTACCTCATTCTTGATGACGCGATTTAGCTCCTGACAGAACACGCGAAAATTTCTACCCCAAAAGAAAATCCCCGAAACGGTAGCATTCCATCTCGGGGATTATGAATCCTAGTACGCCTGTGACGTTTTCAGATGCGGGAACGGGTGGCGCGAAGGAACTCGCGCAAGGACGAAACGTTGGGTCCGTAGGAACCCACACGGCCGGCATCCACCGGAAGTCCAAACATTTCGGCTTGCTCGATACTCATCCCCGCATCGTCAAGCTCGGCAAGACTGTAGCCCTCTGCCGGCGTCAGGCGACGGCCCGAACGATCCAGCGGGCGAGGCGGCCGATGGGTGTGCCAGCGCTTTCTCACGATGTCGAAGAAGTCGTCCCAATCTCTACGATTCCACATGAGTTCCTCCCGAATGCCCCGGGTTCAGAGATATGGATGCACTACCTGCTCTTTCGGTCGCTTCCCATTTTCCATCGGACCCGAACATTCGGTCCGGGTACGGGAGCAGTTGCCGATATTAACCCCGCATGTAGTGGAAAGTCTTGAGTCAACATAAATTGTATCTAGTGAGTTATCGCTTTTTAGGCGTATGCGCCATAGGGGTTTCCCGGTAGTGCACGGCCCAAGCTCCTTGAATTGGAAGCATGCTACACCCTACGAAAATCACTGTTATACTTCGTGAAAGGTTAAATGCAGGCGAAATGTGTCGTGGAGACATTAATTCCGCGTTGCAACGAAGCAAAAGTACAGAGAATGAATAATCCAGTCATCGTCGTTCACTACCACGAACTATGGCTCAAGGGCCGCAACCGCCGGTTCTTTCTGGGCAAGTTGTTCACGGCGCTTCGCAAAGCGCTGGAAGGCGTACCCGTCCAGAGAATCGAGCAACCGGGCGATCGCTTCATCGTTCGTTTAGGCGATGGCGCTTCGCTCGAAGAAGCAACGGCCCGGGTGAGCCGGGTTCTTGGGATTGCATTTTACGCAGTAGCGAAATCCGTTGAGCGAAGTATGGAAGATCTGTGTCAAGCGGCATGGGAAGAAGTTGAGCCGTTGCGATTTGCCAGTTTCGCGGTGCGGGCCAAGCGCAGCGACAAGTCATTTCCGCACACCTCGATGGAAATCGACTCGACGATTGGGCGCTACCTGCTCGATAAGCTTCGCGAGCAAGGTCGCGACGTGCGCGTGAAGCTCACCGACCCTGAGCTGACTTGCTACGTGGAAATCACACCCGGGCCTGCGCTCGTGTATGCGCGGCGGATTCCCGGTACAGGCGGACTGCCCGCGAACACTGCCGGACGCATGATGTGCCTGCTCTCAGGTGGCTACGATTCCGCGGTCGCTGCGTATCACATGATGAAGCGCGGTTCGCACATGAGCTTCGCGCATTTTTATGGCACCGGTGCACGGCCGGGCGAATCTTCTGTTTACGTTGCAAGCGAACTCGTCCGCCGGCTTGTTCCTTACCAATTTCACGCCAAGCTCTATCGCGTGCCATTCGAAGCGATTCAGCGCGAGATCGTTCGTTACGCGCCGGAAGATTATCGGGTGCTCCTCTACCGGCGAATGATGCTGCGGATTGCGCAGGTTCTGGCAAAGGGCGCTCGCTCGCTGGCGCTGGTTACGGGTGACAGCCTCGGGCAGGTGGCATCGCAAACGCTTCGAAATCTCATCGCGGTGGAAGCCGCTGCACGGATGCCTGTGTTCCGTCCGCTGATTGGGACGGACAAGATGGAAATTCTCGCCACGGCGCGCAAAATTGGAACGTACGAGACTTCCTCCGAGCCGTTTCACGATTGTTGCCCGGTGTTCATGCCGCGCACGCCGGCGCTCTACGCCAGCGCGGAAGAACTCGACGAAGCGGAATCGAAGCTGGATGTTCGTGCGTTGGTTGCGCAGGGCGTGCACGAAACTACCGTGGAGCGCTTCTACTACCGAGGCGGGAAGGTTGAAGTGAATCCGCCCAAGCCTCGCACTGCGAAGGCGGATCAAGAGCGTGCCGCTATCGCGTGAGGCTCGAAAGACCAGACTACTCAGCCCACACAAATTCCTCTGCGCACATTCGATGCGCGCGAATTTTCTGCGCTCGCAAGATTTGGAAGAAAACGAACTGAGGAAAATCTAGCGGTCGCGTCCGCCGTAACCACCGCGCTCGCCGCCGCGCCCACCGCCACCACCGTGCCCACCCCGTCCACCGCCACCGCCGCGCCCACCACCACCCCCGCCGTGTCCGCCGCGATCACCGCCGCGTCCGCCACCGCCTCCACCGCCGCCTTCTCTCTGCGGACGAGCTTCATTCACCACCAGTGCGCGGCCAAGGAAGTCTTTGCCGTTGAGGGCTGCAATCGCCTTTTCCGCCGCGCCGTCGTCATGAATCTCGGCGAAACCGAAACCTCGCGGCTGTCCGGTAAAGCGATCGCGCAGCAGCGTCAGCGAATCCGGTTGTATGCCGATTTCAGCGAACAGCGCCTGCACCTGCTCTTCTGTTGCCTTGAACGAGAGGTTCCCAACGTACAATTTCTTCACGGCCGTTCTCCCGGTCCCTGCCAGCATGGGACACATCAGCGCAACTGAGGAATGCAAATCTTGCTCATGACCAGGCCATAAAAGCCGCTTTCCTATAGACCGGCCAGGATGTCCCCAGGAACGCACGAGCATCTTGCGGCAACTATCCCCCGCAGTCAACAACCCCGTCGTTCGAAAGGACGTCAAGCTTGGCGAGACGGAGTGCACGCCGGAAATTACGTTTTGTCCAGTTCGAAAAGTCTGAACAGGTCGAGCCTGAGCATCGGTGGTACGATGCGCCCAAGCGCTGCGGAGATTTCTATGCTCGGAACAATGATGGACTTTCCACTCACGCTCGTGCCTATTCTCGAGCGTGCCGGAAAGCTTTACGGCCAAGTGGAAATCGTTTCACGCCGGCCCGACCGAACAATCGCGCGCACGAATTATGGCGCTATCTATCGACGTGCGCGGCGCCTGGCTCGCGCGTTGGAATTGGCCGGACTTGCTCGAGGCGACCGCGTCGCCACGCTGATGTGGAATCATTCGTCGCATCTCGAAGCATACTTCGGCATACCGGCTTCCGGTGGCGTGCTCCATACGCTGAATCTTCGGCTGCACGCCAACGAGCTTGCTTATATCGCTAACCACGCTCGCGATCGTTATCTGATCGTTGACGACGTCCTACTTCCCATCTACGAATCGATTCGCTCTCAGGTTCATTTTGAGCGCGTGTTCGTTGTGCCATTCAGCGGACAACCGATTCCACGACAGTATGAAAGCTATGAAGATTTTCTCGGCGCAGCCGACGATGAATTTGAATATCCGGTGCTTGAGGAAAACGAAGCGGCGGCGATGTGTTTCACATCCGGTACGACGGGCAAATCGAAGGGAGTGGTCTATTCGCATCGTGCGCTTGTGCTTCACAGCTTTGCGCAGTGCCTGGAAGATGCATTCGCAATAAGCCACAAGGAGGTTGTGCTTCCTGCGTCCTCGATGTTTCACGCCAATGCGTGGGGTGTTCCTTTTACCGCGACGATGGTCGGCGCGAAGATGATTTTCCCGGGGCCGCACCTCGACGCTGAAAGCCTGCTCGATTTGATCGAACAGGAAAAAGTCACAATCGCGACGGCTGTGCCCACCGTGTGGTTCGGTGTGCTTTTGGCGCTAGAAAAGGAGCCGGGGCGCTGGAAAATCAATCATCCCGTCCGCATCACGTGCGGCGGATCAGCCGTGCCGGAAACGCTGCTTCGGCGCATGGACAAATTTGGCTTCCGCATCACACATCTCTGGGGCATGACGGAAACCACTCCGTTTGCGACCACCGGCACGCTCAAGTCCACACTGGCGCATGGCTCCGAGGATGAAAAATACAAGATTCGCGTGAAGCAAGGATTGCCGGCGCCGTTTGTCGAAGTCCGCGTGATGCGGCTCGAGGGCGAAGCTCCGCGCGACGGAGTGACGTTTGGCGAACTGGAAATTCGCGGGCCGTGGGTGGCAGCGAGTTATTTCGAAGCGCCGGAGACTGCAGATCGCTGGACCCGCGATGGGTGGTTCAAGACGGGAGACATCGCGACGATTGATTCCGAGGGCTACGTCAAAATTGTGGATCGCAGCAAGGATCTCATTAAATCGGGAGGCGAGTGGATTAGCTCCGTGGATTTGGAGAATGAACTGATGGGGCATCCGAGCGTGCGCGAGGCGGCCGTGATTGGCGTCGCCCACCCTAAATGGCAGGAGCGTCCGCTTGCAGTCGTGGTGGTGAAGGAGGGCGCGCAAGTGACGCCTGATGAATTGCGCGAATTTCTCGCTGCCAAATTTGCGAAGTGGCAGCTTCCGGATGCCTTTGTTTTCAGTGACGAGCTTCCGCGCACATCGGTCGGCAAGCTGCTGAAGCTGAAGCTGCGCGAGACGTATGCGGACTGGAATTGGGAAACGTAGCTAGCGGGCTACGTTCGGTAGCTCGCGTTGATGTCGACATACTCGCGAGTGAAATCGCAGGTCCATATGCGCGCAGTGCCCTTGCCAGAATGCATTTCCACAACGATGGGGACGTACTTCGCGAGCATCTTCTTGTGCGCGACGCGCTCAGAAAATGGATGCTCGCCGCCTCGCCGGCAGACGAGAATTCCTGCCAGCTTGATATCCACGAGCTCAAAGTCGAACGGGATGCCGGCCCGTCCTGCAGCCGCGAGGATGCGCCCCCAGTTAGGGTCGGCGCCGGCTAGGGCCGTTTTTACGAGCGGCGAGTTTGCGATCGTGCGCGCGATTTGAGTGGCAGCGCGATCCGATGACGCCCCTCGCACTTCGATCTCGATCACGCGTTGCGCGCCTTCGCCATCTTCGACAATCTTTAATGCGAGTGTGCGACAGAGATTTTCGAGCGCGGCGCAGAAGGTTTTGAAATCGGCGTTCTCGCTTGCGATCTTTCGCGCGCCGCTCTCGCCGTTTGCAAGAATCGCTACTGTGTCGTTCGTCGAGGTGTCGCCGTCTACGGTGATGGCATTGAATGTGCCGGCAACGGCGGCTCGCAACGCGCGCGAAAGGAAAGCCGGTGAAATTGCCGCATCAGTTGCAAGGAAGGCCAGCATCGTCGCCATGTTGGGCTGAATCATTCCGGCGCCCTTGCAGCAGCCGAGAATCCTGACCATTTTTCGGCCGATGCGGCAATTCGCCGCTGCCCACTTCGGGCGAGTATCGGTAGTCATAATCGCCCGCGTGAATTGTGCGAAGGCTTCAGCTTTGCCGCTTCGCGCGCGAACCAAGTCTGGCATCGCCTTCAAGATATTCTCGACCCTCAGCGGCAGGCCAATCACGCCGGTTGAGCACACCAGAATCTGCGAAGGATCAAGCGCCGCCAGCTCCTGCGACACTTTCCGAGACGTCGCTTCCGAGGCCGCGTATCCGCCCGAGCCGGTGCAGCAATTCGCGTTGCCGGAATTTACGACCACAGCTCGCATCTTTCCGCGCGACCGCCGCAAATGCACTTGCGACAGACGAACCGGGGCCGCCTGCACGCGATTAGTCGTGAACATCGCGGCGGCCACCGCAGGGATTTCGCTCACAAGAAGCCCGAGATCCAGGCCTGATTTCTTCAATCCGCAGGCGGCGGAGGAAAACGAGAAGCCGCGGGGAATATGTTTCGCTGTTACGGAGAGAGTCATGCTGCCGAAATGGGAGTGGCCGACTCAGCGAGAATCGGCAGAGTGATGCGTTCGGGAATCACGGTCGCGACCACCGCAACCAATTGGCAAGAACGCCGTTTCGGGCATGCGCGGCAATCACGTTCCACTTTTTCAGTCAGCGTATGCCTCGAGGTTGGCTCAAAACCCTGGCGCACAAAGAATTCCGGCGCATGCGTTACGGCGAAAACTCGCGCGATCCCTCTACGGCGCGCTTCCACGAGCGCGAACTCCAGCAACTTTGTGCCAGCGCGCCGCCCGCGAAGATCCGGATCGACTGCGAGCGAGCGGATTTCCGCTAGATCTGTGCCGTAGCTTTCAAGGGCCACACAACTCACAACACGATTCTTATCTTCGTGCACTAAAAAATGGCTTACGTTCCGCCGAATTTCATCTTCGGCGCGTGGCAGGAGCAAGCCCTGCTGGGCGTATCCGGCGATCAATTCAAAGATCGCGCGGGCGTCTGAAGATCTGGCTCGTCGCGCCTTCATTGGCCTTCCTCGATTTTCTCAAGCCGCGCCTTGAATTCGCCGAGGGCGGCCCGAACTGCCGCTGGCGCGGTTCCACCGGCCACTGCCCGGCGTGCGAGTGCCGACTCGAGCGTAAGCACGGTCGATAAATCGCGGCCGAACGCCGGGGAAAACTCTTTGAGGCGCTCGATCGGCATCTCGCGAATCGATTTGCCTTCCTGCTCCGCCGCGCGCAGCACCTTGCCCACCACCTCATGTGCCTCGCGAAATGGGACACCGCATGCCACGAGATAATCTGCGAGCTCGGTTGCGACGAGTGCTGGATCTTGAGCTGCGTCTCGCAAACGCGTTTCGTTGAATTTCGTGGCCGCGAGCGTAGCTGCGGCGATCTGCGTCATTCCCAGTGCCTGATCGTGTGCGGCAAAGAGCGCTTCTTTATCTTCCTGCAGGTCGCGCTGATAACTCGAAGGCAGGCCTTTAAAGGTAGTCAGCAATGCGAACAACGAGCCGTAAATCCGTCCTGTTTTTCCGCGAATCAGCTCCCATGCATCGGGGTTTTTCTTCTGCGGCATCAAGCTGCTACCGGTCGAAAATTCATCCGGTAACTCGATGAAGCCAAATTCGGGCGTCGCAAAAAGCACCATGTCCTCAGCCATGCGCGAGAGGTGCATGGACAGTGTGCTGAGCGCGAAGAGAAATTCGAGCGCGAAATCGCGATCGCTCACCGCGTCTAAGCTGTTGGCAGTTATGTCCGAGAATCCCAGATCACGTGCCAGGGCTTTGCGATCGAGCGGAAACGCGCAACCGGCGAGGGCTCCCGATCCAAGTGGACACAAGTCCGCGCGCGCTACTGCGCCTTTCAGGCGCTCTGCATCGCGAAGGAACGCTTCGCCGTGCGCCAGCAGCCAGTGCGAGAGTAGCAACGGCTGCGCGTGCTGCATGTGCGTCGTGCCTGGCATCGGCACGCGTATATTCTTCTCCGCTTGCCCTGCCGTGGCACGCGCGAGAGCCGTGATCGCCTGCTGGATTTCGAGAGCGGCATCCTTCACGTACATACGGAACTCAGTGGCGACCATTTCGTTGCGGCTGCGGCCGGTGTGAAGCTTCGCTCCGAGCGGGCCTAGCTTTTCGATGAGCGCGCTTTCGGCGAAATGGTGGACATCCTCCGCGTTCGAACCGTCAAGCCATGCAGGTTCGGCCTTTGCGCGGCTCTCGATTTCGTCAAGCGCACGGACGATTCGTGCGCATTCGTCATCGTTCAGAATTCCAGCCGCGGCGATTGCGCGCGCCCACGCACGATCAAGCGCAAGCTCCTGCGGCAGCAAGCGACGGTCGAATCGCCACGAACGCTCGAACTCGTAAAAGGATGCGTCCGGACCTTTTTCGAACCGCCCGCCCCACATCTTCTGTTCTTTCTTTTGCTCGGGAGTGCTGCTCATCCAGCCTCGGCTTTGCGGCGAATGTCAGTTTCCTGCGGCACGGTGATCGGCAGCGCGAACAGGTTGATGAAGCCCTCGGCGTCTTTCGGGTTGTAGCCGGTCATCGTGAAACTCGCCAGGTTCGTGCGATACAGCGAGAATGGCGAACGCCGCGACGCCACGCTCAGATTGCCCTTGAAAAGCGTCAGACCGACGCTGCCCGTGACGCGCTCTTGCGATTTCGCGAAGAAGGCGTCGAGCGATTCACGCAGGGGCGTGAACCACATTCCGTAATAAACCATTTCCGCATAACGCAAGGCGAGCATCTGCTGGTAGTGAGCCGTCTCGCGATCGAGGCACAGCGACTCGAGTTCGCGATGCGCTGCGATTAGAAGCGTGCCACCCGGCGTTTCGTACGCGCCGCGGGACTTGATTCCTACAAGCCGGTTTTCGACCATCTCCATACGCCCCACGCCGTTCGCCGCCGCGATTTCATTTAATTGTTCGATGAGCGCGACCGCGCCGAGCTTCTTGCCGTTCACGAAGACCGGAACTCCGGCGTCGAAACCGATTTCTACTGTCGTTGGTTGATCGGGGGCCTTGGCCGGCGAAATTACCCATTGCCACATCGATTCTTCTGGCGCGTTCGCTGGATCTTCGAGAACTCCGCCTTCATGGCTCAAGTGCCATATATTGCGATCGCGGCTGTAAATGTTTTTGGTCGTTTGCTCTACCGGGACATTGTGCGTGCGAGCATATGCGATGGCGTCTTCACGCGAGTTGATTTTCCACTCACGCCATGGCGCGATGATTTTTAACTCCGGCGCAAGCGCCTTGGCCGCAAGCTCAAAGCGAACCTGGTCGTTGCCTTTTCCCGTGCAGCCGTGCGCCAACGCGTCGGCGCCCAGCTTCTTTGCCAATTCCACCTGGCGCTGCGCGAGCAATGGTCTCGCGAAGGACGTCCCGAGCAGGTACTTGTGCTCGTAAACGGCGCCCGCACGCAATGTCGGCCAGATGAATCTGGTGATGAATTCTTCGCGCAGATCTTCCACGTATGCTGCGCTTGCGCCGGTCGCGAGCGCTTTTTTACGCGCACCTTCCAAATCCTCGCGCTGGCCCAGATCGCCGATCATGGCGATCACTTCGCAGCCGTAAGTCTCCTTCAGCCAGGGAATAATGATGGAGGTATCAAGCCCTCCGGAATACGCCAGCACAACTTTTTTCGGCAATTCCTTCTCCTCGCGCGGTTGCGACCGCGAATTTCTTAGTTCAGCAGCGTGAGCAGAATCGCCTTCTGCACGTGCAGCCTGTTTTCTGATTGATCGAACACGATTGAGCGTTCCGAATCGATCACGCCTTCCGTCACCTCTGAACCACGATGCGCCGGCAGGCAATGCATGAAGACGGCGTCCGGAGCTGCCTGCGACAATAAACCTTCATTCACCTGGTAACCGGCAAACGCGAGTTCGCGCGCCGTCGATTCTTCCTCTTGCCCCATGCTCGCCCACACGTCCGTGTAAATCGCCTGCGCGCCTGCGACCGCATCTTCGGCAGAGCGAATAATTTCGATTTTTCCACGGGTCTCGCGCGCCACTCGTTTCGCTTCGGCGATAACCGCTGCGTCTGGCTCGTACCCGGCCGGCGTCGCCACGCGAATGTGTGCCCCGACGCGTGCCGCAATCGTAAGCAGCGAATGGCACACATTGTTTCCGTCGCCAACATATGCAAATTTCAGGCCGCGCAGTCCGCCGAAGCGTTCCTCGAGCGTAAAGAAGTCCGATAGCGCCTGGCACGGGTGAAAGCGATCGGAAAGCGCGTTGATCACAGGAATCCGACCGTGCTCTGCCAAACCATCCAGAGACTCCTGCGAAAATACGCGCGCGACGATTCCGTGAACCATTCGCTCGAGGTTCTTTGCTACGTCGCGGATGGATTCGCGCGCCCCAAGCCGTGTTGCCGTATGATCAAGAAACACCGATGCGCCGCCCAGGCTTGCGATTCCCACCTCGAACGTGACGCGGGTGCGCAGCGACGGCTTTTCAAAAATCATCGCTAGAAATTTTCCTTCGAGCGCGCCACGATAGCGATCCGGCCGCGCTTTGATGTCCGCCGCCAAGTGGAAAAGTTCGCGCACCTGCACGGGTCCCCATTCCATGCCGGTCAGCAGATCGTTTGTGAGTGTTAGCGTTGTTGCGATTGCGTTCATTTTTACCTCGCTGCAGCCACGGTCATCGGCTGCGCATGCGTTTCGGTCTTTTGTGTTTTTGATCGAGACTTCTCCAACGACTTCGCTGTTCGCGCCAGCACCGCTTCGAATTTCGCGAGAAATTCGGCCACATCGCGCCGCTTGATAATGAAGGCGGGAAGCAGCCGCAAAATATGCTCGTGCGTGCAATTCATGATCAGCCCGCTTCGCAGCGCTTCCGCGATGAAGGGCGCGCCATCCACGGACAGGTCAACGCCCAGCATCAAGCCCTCGCCGCGGACTTCACGGATGAAATCGAATTTGCCGGCGAGTTTTTCAATACCCGCACGCAGTTCCGCGCCGCGCTCGCGAATATTTGTAAGCAGCTTTTCTTCCTCGACGACGCGTGAGGAATTCGAGCGCTGCAGCACAAACAAGCGGGCCGCCACCGAAGGTGGTACCGTGCATTCCTGGCGTAAAAGCTGCCGCAAACTTTTCGTTCGCGATAAAAGCGCCCAGCGGCAATCCGCCTGCCAGAGGCTTCGCTACGGCGACCACATCGGGAAGCGAGCCAAGCGCCTGATACGCAAAGTATCGGCCGGTCCGGCCAAGGCCACATTGAATCTCGTCGGCGATCAGCGCAGCATCGTGCTGCGTAGCGAGCTCGCGCGCGCGCTGCCAAAATTCCCGGCTGACCGGAAAAATCCCGCCCTCGCCCTGGATCGTTTCCACAACAATCGCGCACACCGAATCATCAAACTTGCGCTCAAGATCGGCCACATCGTTGAACTTTACGAATTCCGCGCCGGGAACAAGCGGAGCGAAGGGTTCGCGATATTTTGCAGGGTAGCGTGATGGAAACCGCGCCGAACGTGCGACCGTGAAACGAATTCTCAAGCGCGAGAATCCGCGTCTTTTTCGCGACGCTGCTATTGCCACTGCCGCCCGCGCTGGTCTTTGCGTTCGCATACGCTCGCGCGAGCTTGAGAGCTCCGTCAATGGCTTCTGTCCCGCTGTTTGTGAAGAAAACGCGGTCGAGGCCCGACCATTGCGCGAGCTTTTTTGCCAACGGCCCTTGAAAAGGATTGTGAAACAGGTTCGAAGTGTGAATCGCCCGCCCCGCTTCGCGTCGAATCGTGCGCACAAGACGCGGATGCGCATGCCCGAGCGCATTCACAGCGATACCGGCAAGAAAATCCAAATACTCGCGCCCAGTCGAGTCGTACACGCGGCAGCCACGTCCTCGCGTGAATACGATTGGCGGCCTCTTATAAGTATTCATCAAGTGGCGCGCTTCATCCGCGCGCGCTCGCGACGCCGATGATCCGCCCTTCGCCGCTGTCTTATTTTTAGCCATTTCTATCGCGCCGTTCCTTGTGCGGCTTTTGCCGCCGAAACCCTCAGCACCGGCAGCACGCGGGTCCCTGAGCAGCGATTCGCATTCGCAGCGTTCAACAGCGCGCGAGGCGCCGTGCCACCAACAATTCGCACTTCTGCCACACCGGCCGACAGCGCCCGTTTTGCCGCCTCAAGCTTCAAAATCATTCCGCCGGAAACTTTATTGCGCCGGATCATGTCTTCGATTTCACCACCCCGTAGCGCGCGCAACACTTTGTCGCCATCAAGCACTCCGGCCACATCCGTCAGGAAAATCAACCGGTCGGCATGGATAAATTCAGCGGCAGCGGCAGCCATGTGGTCGGCGTTGATATTATAAATTTCGCCGTCTGCTCCCAGCCCCAGGCACGAAGCCACCGGCACAATTCCAGCGCGCCACTGAGCACGCAGAAAATCGAGATTCACGCCCGTCAGGTAACCAACAAACCCCAGGCTCCGTTCGTTTTCATCGATTTGCATCGGTTCAGCTAGAAAGCACGCTGCATCGGACGCCGAAATTCCCACCGCCGGCTGACCTGCAAGCGAAATTGCGCCAGCCAGCCGCTTATTGAGTAGGCCGCCAAAAACCATTACTGCCACGTCGCGCGTCTCGCGATCGGTCACGCGCAAACCACTCACGAAACTGCTTTCGATTCCCATCCGCGCCAGAGTCGCCGTAAAAATTTTCCCGCCACCGTGTACGATCAGCATCTCGTGGCCAGCGCGTGCCAGCTCCGCGATCTGCCGCGCAATTTTTTGCACGTTCTCTTCGCCGTCCAGTAGCGCGCCCGCGATTTTTATCAACAGCCTCATATCAATCCCGCCGTTTCGGGATATCCGAACATCCCGTTTAAGTTTTGTACCGCCTGTCCCGCCGCGCCTTTTCCAAGGTTGTCGAGGCAGGACACAATCACTAACCGCTTACCTTTTGATTCCAGCGCGAATCCTACGTCGCAAAAATTTGTATGCGCCACATGTTGCAGCTCGGGCAATCGCCCCGCAGGTAGCACTCGCACCATCGGCCGCTCCGCATAAAAGTTTCGGTAGAGCTCTTCAACCGCTTCCGCATTGCGTGACGGCTTCATCCACACATACAAAGTGGAGAGGATTCCGCGCTCGACCGGCAGCAAGTGGGTCGTGAAAACGAAATCTCCCTCTGTGAGTCCCAGATGTTCCGCAACTTCCGGCGTGTGCCGGTGCGTGAACAAGCCATACGCGCGAAAATTTTCGTTCACCTCAACGAAATGCGTCTCGCGCTTCGGCTCTTTTCCTGCTCCGCTCACGCCCGACTTACAATCACAAACGATCCCGCGTGCCGTGTCGATCCATCCGCCTTCGACGAGCGGCCGCAACCCCAGAATCACCGAAGTCGGGTAGCACCCGGGATTGGCAACGAGTCGGGCAGCCGGCAACGATTCCGCATACAACTCGGGAAGCCCGTACACGGCTTCTTCAAGGATTTCTTTTGTGGCTGGCCTTAGCTTGTACCAGCGCTCGAATGTGTCCGGTTCGCGAAAGCGGAACGCACCACTCAAATCGATGATCCGAAGTTTCGGATTTGCCGCGAGCAACTCGGGCACAAGCTCAAGCGATGCTTCGTGTGGCGTCGAAAGAAACGCCACATCCGCGCCGCTAGCCGCAATCGCCGCAGCCGACAGCGGCCTGCACGGCGCTTCTCCCCATCCGCGAAGTTGGGGGTAGAGTTCCGTCAGGCAGCGCACGTTGGCGTTCCCATCGCGTAGATAGAATGTCGGCTTGTCGATTTTGGGATGCCGAAGAAGGAGCCGGGCCAGCTCATATCCCGCGTAGCCCGTTGCTCCGACGACGGCGACCCGTAAAGGGTCGTTCATCGGAGCAGTTCCTCCACGCGCTTTTGCACCGCTGCCCGAGCGCCCCGGGAGGGAGTAATCAGAAGAACCGTGTCGTCGCCGGCGAGTGTTCCGACAATTTCTTTCCAGCGTTCTGAATCCACCGCCGCGGCCAGCGGCTGTGCGCCGCCCGGAGGAGTCTTCAGCACGAGCATATTTTGCGCCGGACGAATATCCAGCAAGAATTCCTTGAGCGCCCGCCCTAATGTAGCTTGCGGCGCAGCTTCTTCCGCTGCCGCGGCAGAGAGCGGCCGGTAGCCTTCAGCAGTCTTCACCAGCCGCAATTCGCGCAAGTCGCGCGAGAGCGTCGCTTGCGTCACTCGCATGCCGATGTGCCCGAGGTGACGGCGCAGTTCATCCTGGCTCGCCACGGCATGAGCCGCGAGAAGCTTCAGAATCTGCCCTTGCCGGTATCGTTTTTGTACGCTCATTCAACCTTATGCGTGATTATGCAACGCACTGTATAATCATACATTCTCTGTGCCGCCTGTCAAGCAAAAATCAAATTAAGCGATGCAACGAATTAACTTTGTGAATTGTCCTGAGCGCCTTCCGCTCAGCAGAGATACAATGCGCGGCGCGCGTTTCTTGTACCTGGCCTTAACGAGGATCGAATCGCGCAAATTCGGAGGATCGAAATGAAGCGTTTCGTAATTTTGCTTTGCCTTCTAGTTTTTGTCGTCAGCGCGACACGCTCTCAGGAGCCAAGACCCAGCGCGCCGCCCACCGTTGCAGTCCACGCAGGCAAACTCCTCGACGTGCGAACAGGAACCTACGCGTCCGACCAGCTCATCTGGATTCAAGACGGCAAGATCAGGGCTGTAGGAACGCCTGCTAGACATAAACAAACAGCTACCTGCCGGCACCAAGACGATCGACCTCTCAAATCTCACGGTGCTTCCAGGATTGATCGATTGCCACACGCACCTGACTTTTGTCCCGTGGTTAGCGGGCCCGCGCGGCTTGCACACTTCCTATCCTCGCTCCGCGCTGTACGGGGCGCACAATGCGCGCGTCACGCTGGAAGCCGGTTTCACAACGGTTCGCAACGTGGGTGCGGGAGGATACGCGGATATCGCCCTCCGCGATGCTATCAATGATGGCGACATTCCCGGGCCGCGCATGCTCGCTTCTGGCCCTGCGCTCAGCATCACTGGCGGCCACGGCGACGAAAATTTCCTCGCGCCGCAATTTAACTATTCCGACGAAGGCGTCGCCAATGGAGTAGACGGCGTGATGACCAAGGTGCGCGAGAACATCAAATATGGCGCGGATCTCATCAAGTTCATGGCTACCGGGGGCGTGCTTTCAGAAGGCGATAATCCCGCGCTCGAGCAATACAGCCCTGAAGAAATGAAGGCCATCGTCGACACCGCGCACGGCCTCGGCCGCAAAGTCGCTGCCCATGCGCACGGTGCGCTCGGAATCAAAAACGCGGTCCTCGCCGGAGTCGATTCCATCGAGCACGGCAGCTACATCAATGACGAAGACATCGCGCTCATGAAGCAGCGTGGCACTTACCTCGTGCCCACAGTCTTTCTCGAAGACTGGCTGCTCGCTAATTACCAGCATCTCGGCTTCACACAAAGCATGACGGATAAAATGAATATGGTGCTGCCTATCGCGAAACAGAATCTCTCGCACGCGTTTAAAGAAGGCGTGAAGATCGCCTTCGGCACGGATGCAGCCGTTTACCCGCATGGAATGAATGCAGGCGAGTTCGCCACGATGGTGAAGATGGGGCTGCCTCCCCTCGTTGCAATTCAGGCTGCCACAGTAAATGCCGCCGATCTTCTCGGATGGTCCGATCGCGTTGGCACGCTCGAGCCTGGCAAAGTTTGCGGACATCGTCGCTGTGGATGGCGATCCTGTCGCGGACGTCTCCACTCTCGAGCACGTTCGCTTCGTGATGAAGGGCGGTGAGATAATCAAGAATCAGCCGTGAAACGATCGCACACATTCGACCACCGTGATTTTCGCAGCGCCCTGGGCCAATTTGCCACGGGCGTTGCGATCGTAACCGGGCGTACCAAGCGTGGACGATGTATCGGACTCACCGTAAATTCGTTCGCATCTGTTTCTCTCGATCCGCCGCTTGTGCTGTGGAGCTTGGGAAAAGCCTCCACCGAGTATTCAGATTTCACAAAAGCGCGCCATTTTGCGATTAACGTCCTCGCGGCTGACCAGCACCATCTCTCGCGCCGATTTGCAGCGAAACTCCCCGACCGGTTCGCTGAAATTGACTGCAGCGATAGCGTCGAAGGGTGTCCGCTACTGAAAGGGGCCACAGCTCACTTCGTTTGCCGCGTGGTTCGCAAATTCAAGGGAGGCGATCATATGATCTTCCTCGGTGAAGTGATCCACTACCGCTGGCGACAAGGCGAGCCGCTGATATTTCATTCGGGGCAATACCACGTGAAAACTCACCATCCGGATTTGCATGACGAATAAGTGCGGGCGGAACTCGCGGAATCATGGCGCCGTGAGTATGTCCGATCTTAACCGCTCGATTTGCTTCCTTCCGGGCTTATCGCGCGAGGGTCTTGTGAAGCTTCCTGAAGTCAGTCTTGGTGGTAGTGGTGCTGTCTTTTTGCTGGGCCAATCGCTCACGCGCGTCACTCACGAAACCGAGGAAGCGATGCGATAGTTCTTGAATTCGGTCCACTTCGCGTCGCTCGATGGCGCCAGGCGGGATCAATTCGGTACCGACCCCAATCGCGGCGGCCCCCGCCAAGATGAACCCAGCCGCATTCTGCTGATTCACGCCTCCTGCTGCGATCAATGGAATCTGCGGTAGAGCTGTTGTCAAAGCCTTGATGTATTTCTCACCGCCCACCTGAGCGCAAGGAAACACTTTGACGAAGTCCGAACCGGCCTTCCATGCAGTGACCACTTCCGTTGGCGTCAGGGCGCCTGGAAGAACTGCAATATCCTCTTTGACGGCAAATTCCACAATTGCCAGGTCGAATCCGGGAGCCGTCAAGAAACTTGCCCCCGCATCAACGCAGCGCCGAGCTGTCTCCGTATCGAGGACGGTGCCCGCTCCGACGATCATTTTTTGGTGGTGATGAACGAGATGGGAAATCAACTCAACCGCTTCGGGCACGGTCATCGTGATTTCCACGATGGGTATGCCGCCTCCCGCCACCGAATCGGCCGCGAAGTGAGCGTCCGCAGCAGAACAAACACGAACGGCCGGAATGATCCCAAGTTCTTTGATGCGCGCGCAAACCTCGTTTTTTGTCATTGTCGAATTCCCGCAATCTCGTACGGCGATCGTTGATCGATAAGTTCTCTCTATTCTATACCGCGTCCGCTGCCTCTGCCGCGGGAAGCTTATCGTCTTCGCGCGCAAACCATGTATACAACGTGGGCAAAAGAAAGATGCCTATCATTAGGTTGGAAAGGAGTCCTCCTACAATCACGATTGCAAAAGGGCGTTGCGAATCCGATCCGATTCCGCGTGAAAGCGCAGCTGGAAGCAAGCCCAAAGTGGCGACAAGCATCGTCATCATGATGGGTCGAAGCCGCAGGACAGCACCTTCCGCGGCAGACTGATCAATTGTGTATCCTCGAGCCCGAAGTTGATTGATATATTCCACCATGATCACGCCGGTTTGCACCGACACACCAAAAAGCGCAAGAAAGCCGACGCCCGACGAGACGCTAAGGTTCGTGTGCGTGACGAGCAAGGCCAAAAGGCCTCCCAGCGGAGCCATGGCCACGTTCGTCAGAATCAGCAGAGCCCATTTCACGGAAGTAAACATCGCATATAGGATCACGAAGATCGCCACAATCGTCACCGGCAGCACGAGCATCAATCGGCGCTGCGAGCGCTTCTGGCTTTCATATTCGCCCGCCCAGTCAATCGTATAACCTTGCGGCAATTTTACGTTGGCATTCACCTTCTTGATCGCTTCTTCCACTGTGCTGCCCAGATCTCTTCCGCGCACGCTGAATTTCACCGCCACATACCGCGAGTTTGCCTCCCGGTAAATCTCGGAACCACCATCCGTCACGCTGCTCTTCGTCAATTGAGCCAGCGAAACGCGCTCGCCCGTGGGTGACAGAAGGCGAATCCTCTCGATTGCCTCTCTCGTGTCCCGGTATTGCGGCAAGTATCGCAGCACCAGGTCATACCGCTGTTCTCCGACTAGCACCTGCGTAAGCGCGCCGCCTCCGACCGCCGTTTGAATCGCATCCTGAACGTCAGAGACGTTGATGCCGAAGCGCGCGGCTTGTTCGCGATCCACTTCGAAATTGAGATTCGGCTGTCCGAGGATGCGAAATATCCCCAGATCCTCCACGCCCTTGATATTTCGCATCACGTTGACAATTTCATCCCCTTTTCCTTCCAGCGTTTTCAGATCATCTCCATAAATCTTCACTGCGAGCGCACCTTTCACACCGCTCACAGCCTCTTCCAGGTTGTCCGAAATCGGCTGAGAGAATCCCCAAAATACTCCCGGTATCTTCTCCAGTTCATGATCCATCGCCGCGATCAACGAATCCTTGTCTTGATGAAACACTGGCCGCCATTTGTCTTTCGGCAGAAGGTCAACGAAGAATTCCATGTCGAAGAATCCGGTCGTGTCCGTTCCATCGTCCGGGCGGCCAATCTGATTGACCACTTGCGGAACCTCAGGAAAGGACGCCAGTACCTGTCGTGCCCTCTCCGCAACACGCGCGCTCTCAGTGGGCCCGGTGCTCGGCGCCAGAGTGCCACGAACCCAAATAGCGCCCTCGTCCAAATGCGGCAGAAATTCCGATCCGATCACTCCGCTAAATCCCAAAAACATCGCAAATGCAAACAGAATGGCCGCAGCCCCCACCGTGATAGGCCGGTGGCGAATGGTCCAGGTTACCGCTTTCCTGTAACGAACCGTCAGGTAGCCCATCACAGGGTTATTCCACTCCTTCACGCCTGAGCTGAAGAGAAGACTTGCCAGCGCCGGAGCAACCAGCATCGAAAAGATCAATGCGCCGAGCAAAGCGAACGCCACCGTCAAAGCCATCGGCTTAAACAATTTTCCTTCAACGCTCTGCAGGGTGAAGATCGGCAGATATGCCGTGATGATAATGGCAATCGCGTAGAACACGGGCCGCTGCACTTCGTGAGCCGCTTCGCGAATGCGGTCCATCGGCGTGAGGTTATGCCGCTCGGGACGATTTAAATGGCGGACGATGTTTTCGATCATCACCACCGCGCCATCCACAACCATGCCGAAATCCAGCGCGCCTAAAGAAAGCAGGTTCGCGGAAATGTGCCGCAGGTCGAGACAAATGGAAGCAAACAGCAGCGAGAACGGTATCGTAAACGAGACGATGAGCGCGCCGCGCACATTTCCCAGGAAGATGAAAAGAATGATCACCACCAGGATCATTCCCTCGCCGAGATTGTGCAGCACCGTGTGCGTCGTGTAGTGCACCAAGTCGTCGCGATCCAGGTACGGAACGATCTTTACTCCTGGCGGCAGTATGTGGTCGTTGAGCTTCCGCACGGCGGCGTGAATCCCGTCCATCGTTGCCGCCGTGTCCGCGCCCTTGCGCATGAATACAATTCCTTCCACCACATCGTTATCGTCAACCACCACGCCATCGGCGCGATGAATCGCCTTTCCGATCTGCCCCAGGCGAATCTTCGGCCCTTGCGTAACTACCGCAACGTCCTTGATCCGAATCGGAGTGCCCTTCTGCGTTTTCAGCACCACCTCTTCGATATCCTGCACATCCCTTACTAACCCGACCGCGCGAACGTTAATCTGCTGCGCGCCCTCTTCGATAAAGCTGCCGCCGGCGTTCGCGTTGCTGTTGGTCAGCTGCTGTTCAATCTGAGCAAGGCTCAAGCCGTACGCCACCAGTTTGTCGGGATCCACGCGGACTTGGTATTCGCGAGTCAGCCCGCCGAAGGAGGAATCGTCCACCACGTCCGGCGCGGCCTTCATATACTTGGAGACCGTCCAGTCCTGAAGCGATTTGAGCTCCATGAGGTCGTATTTCGGATTCGTGCTCTTCAGCGTGTACCAATACACCGAGCCGATGGGACTGAAATCGGGCCCTATCTGCGCCGTCACATTGGGCGGCAAGGTTACGGCCGACAGCCTTTCGAGCACTTTCTGGCGGTCCCAGTCGTTGTCGGAATTGTCGTCAAAGATGAGATTCACCACCGACAATCCCGCGAGCGACGCGGTTCGAATGTGCTGTAGATGGGGAACTCCGTTCATCTGAATTTCAATCGGTATGGTGATCTGCTGTTCTACCTCCTCTGCCGCGCGACCAGGCCACTGCGTGATCACCTGCACCCAGGTGTTCGCCACATCGGGATAGGCTTCCACGGGTAATCTCTTGAAAGCGATAAGGCCCCACACGAAAAGCACCACAGCCACACTGAGCACGATGAAGCGGTTGTTGAGAGCAAAATCGACCAGCGAATTGATCACTACTGTTCCACCGTGTTCTGGAAGTCGAGCGCATTCGCTATCACCTGTTGACCAGCCGCCACTCCTGAGAGGATTTCCTGCATCTCGCCCGGCAGCATTTCGCCGGCCTTCACTTCGACGCGCCTGAACTTGTTGCCGCCAATAGGCACGTAAACCCAGTCACGATCGTGCAGATGTAAAACTGCGTTGGCAGGCACAGCCGCTAACCTTTCCTTTTTTTGGCCATGAAAGGTGACCGTCGCGAACATCCCCGGTCGAAAAATGCCGGCCGGATTGCGCACTTCAATCCTCACCTTCGCGGTGCGAATATTAGGGTCGAGAATAGGACCAATGTTGCTGATGGTTCCGCTGAATGTTTTGTCCGGATACGCGTTCAGGCGAATATCGGCTTTGTCACCGATGCGCACCGCTGCCAAATCGTTTTCGTAAACGTCACAAAGGATCCAGACGTAAGTCAGGTCCGAGATGGTGAACGGGTTGGGCGAGGTTAGGCCCGCAACTCCGGCCGCATTGGTCACTTGCTGATCGGTGATAACTCCTGCCACCGGAGCGCGGATATCGACGATCCCAGACGGTTGATCAAGATTGGCATTGCCCAGCACACGAAGTTTCTCGGCGGTGGTCTTTACATCGACTTGGGCCTTGGCTTCTGCGTCTTGCGCAATCTGAAAGTCGTTCTGAGAGATTGCACCTTTGTCATACAGCAGCCGCGCTCGCTCCGCCTGAGTGCGCGCCAGTTGTTCGTCCGCCACCGCTTTTTGATACTCGGAGTAGGCTCCAGCAATGTCCGCGCTTTGCACGCGCAGCAGCACTTGCCCCTTCTGGACGATGTCGCCCAAGCGAGCCTTAATTTCCACCACGCGGCCCACAGCTAACGAAATAACAGGAACAGTTCGGGAGATGTCCGGATTCACCGTGGCCGTCGTCGTCAACTGGGAAGTCGCCACATGCTCGACCGCCGCGACCAGCGGAAACTTGTCAGGCTGCTCGACCTGGAAAACATTCGGATCCTCCGCGCGCTCTACCTTCAGCGGCGGCGGCGCTCCCGCGTTCGCGTCACTTTTGCCATTGCCGCAGCCGGCGAGAAATAGGCCGGCCACGGACGACAGCACCGCGATCTGAATGGTTGGCCGTCTCATTGAATAACCTCCCTTCTCACCGCAAGGTTCAATTAATTTGCCGCGCCAGATCGCGATTTGGCGCCGACAGTTTCGCACGCCGAACAGACTGCTAGTAATGTGAAAAGGGCGCCTATTATTTGGTGGGGATATTACAGAGAGGTTACAACCTTGAGTCCTAAGTCAGACCCTCTGCCAACGGGAGCCATACTTGAAACCGCGTCTCACCGGGTTTCGAGTTCACCTGAATATGGCCTCTGTGCTTCTTCACGATACGCTGAACCGTGTCGAGGCCCAGGCCAGTGCCTTCGCCAACTCCCTTGGTGGTAAAGAAAGGCTCGAAGATATGCGGCTGTACATCCGGAGAAATTCCCGGTCCGTTATCGGCGATTTCAACTACCACACAATTGTCCTCGCGATAGGTTCGGACTCGAAGCCTGCCCTCGCCTCTCATAGCATCGATGGCATTGTCGATGATATTCGTCCAAACCTGATTGAGCTCGCTGCCAAATGAATTTACAAGAAGCGGGATTTTTTGGTAGTCGCGCTCCACGACGACTCCGTGCTTGAGCTTGTGATTCAAGAATGGTGAGAGTGGTTTCCAGGCCTTTTACGATGTCGATGTTTTGCAGCGGAGTCTGATCCATGTATGTGTATTCTTTAATTGCACGGACCAGATCGGAGATGCGCGACGTGCCGCTCTCGATTTCGTTCAGCAGAGTTGCCACCTCAACCGAGGCAGCGATCCTTACCAGAGCGGCGCGGGCGGTGTCTGCATCGAGCGTCGCGAATAGCGATTCCAGCGCTTCCGGCTTGACGTTTTTGCGCGCCAGGTCTGCTGCCATCTGCCACAAGTCATTCTGACCGTGACTCCGCAATAAGGAATCGATCTGCTCTTCAAGATCGCTGACAGCCAGCGGATCGGGTGGTATCTCGTTGCTCTGGACGAATGCAGTTTCCAGCTTTTCGATTTCAGCTTTCTGCGCCGCCGTCAAATCACGACTTCCCAATTCGTGGCTCGCATCGCGTATTTTCTTCAGAACGTCGCGCAACTGGCTCGTGGCACGTTTCGCAGCAGACGCCGGATTATTGAGTTCATGGGCGAGCCCTGCAGAAAGCTTACCCAGCGACGCCAGCCTGTCCCGCTGCTGTTCGACGCGCGTGGTTTCTCGAACCCGGTCGGAGAGGTACCCTACCAGGCGCGCAGTCAATTCCGGCATTTTCTGTACAAGTTCGGGGAACAGGGAAGCCGGGAATTTCAGGAGCCGCCCTGCGGTGAGCGCTCGAAAGGTTACGCTGAACCGTTTCATCCGAGAGAAGGGTAAGATCCCGGTGACGTCGCCGGGCTTCGCTGGATATGTGACAGTATCCCCGCCCAAGTCACCGCGCCACTGAAACTGGCCTTCGAGAATCACAAACATCCATTCAGCGGGATCGCCCTGGCGGATATAGGTATCCCCTGCCGCCACATGAAGCTCTTGCGAATTGCCGAGGAACCAGTCGAGTTGTTCGTCGGGCAGATCAGCGAATGCCGGCACGCGACGGAGGTCAGCTTTTTCGACCATTTAGACCTTGCTCAAATATTGATGGATAAATTGAACGGCGACTGACCCCTCACCCACTCCGGAAGCCACGCGCTTCACCGAACCGTGGCGCACATCGCCTACCGCAAACAGTCCGGGGACATTCGTCTCCAGCAGGAAGGGATCTCTGTCGAGATTCCAGCCTTTCGGGCGCTGGCCATCTCGTATCAGATCGGGGCCCGTCAGGATGAACCCGCGTTCGTCGCGCTCGACGACACCCGCCAGCCAGTCTGTCCTCGGAAGCGCTCCTATAAAAATGAACATCGCAGTTGCCGGCACACGCTCAATCTTATTGGTATCCGAACAGAGAAATGAGATCTCTTCGAGATGCGTTGCGCCGTGCGCCTCGGCGACGCTCGCGTTCGCCCAAAGCTGAATTTTGGGCACTTCTTTGATTTGGTCGATCAGATACTGCGACATCGTGCTCGATAGCGAGTTTCCGCGTACGACGATAACCACTTTTTCGGCGTACTTCGCAAAATTCATCGCTGCCTGCCCCGCCGAATTCGCGCCGCCAATCACATAAACGATCTCACCCTGGCAGGACAAGGCTTCCGTGGCGCCTCCGCCGTAGTAGATGCCTGCCCCCTGCAAGCGATCGACGCCTGGCGCTTCGAGTCGACGCCACTGCACGCCTGTGGCGATCATCAGCGCGTGGCAGGAAATCTCGTTTCCATCCGCTAATTTAATTATTCGGTAGGACCCTTCCGTGCGTATGCCAACGGCTTCTTGAGGCGACAGAATCTCTACGCCAAACCGCTTCGCCTGCACGACGGCGCGGCGAGCAAGGTCTCCGCCACTAAGCCCCGTCGGAAACCCCAGATAATTTTCGATGCGTGAACTCATTCCGGCTTGCCCACCAGGAGCCTCGCGTTCGATCATCACCGTGTGCAGGCCTTCTGACGCTCCATAGACTGCCGCAGCCAGACCTGCCGGCCCTCCACCCACGATGGCCAAGTCATAAAAATTCGTTTGCGCGCGGGTTTTTAGACCGACTCTTTGGGCCACTTGCGCTGGGACACTCTCAAGAAGCTTTGTGCCATCCGGGAAAAGTACAACAGGAAGACTGGAAGCCTCTGGTCCCAGGACTTCCAACAGGCGCTTCGTTTCCGGGTCATTGGCAGAAATCTCGACATCCATCCACTGATATGGAACGCGATTCCGCGCAAGGAAATCTCTTAATTCATAGGACTTCGGCGACCAGCGTGTTCCCAGCACTCGTATGCCCTCAAATTTTGGCCGGTACGAAGCTTGCCAATCGTCAAGCAGATCATCCAACTGGGGATAAAGGTGCTCGCTGGGAGGATCCCACGGCTTCAAGAAGAAGTAGTTGATGCTGGCCTGATTGATCGCGTCAATGGCTGCGTTCGTATCGGCGTAGGCGGTGAGCAAGGCCCGCTTCGCTTCAGGGAACACATGCATTGCTTCCTGCAGAAACGCGACGCCGTCCATGTGCGGCATTCGTTGATCGGCAATAAGCAATGCTACGCTGTCACTACGCAGCTTCAGCTGTTTCAAAAGCGTGAGTGCCGCTTCAGGAGAATCGCTCCCGATCACACGGAATTCAGCGCCGTATTTCGTTCGCAAGTCGCGCTCGATCGCCCGCAGCACATCGGGGTCGTCGTCGACACTGAGCAAAATTGGTTTTGCCATGTTCGGTCCTGGTTTTTTGCCACACAAAGAGTATTGGACTGTTCGGCGATTTCATCAAGCAGGATGTCGCTTTCCCACAAAAGCGCGCATCCAAAAGGAGGTCACTAGGAATGGGGTGGTAGGCCCGTGCGGGCTCGAACCGCAGACCTCTACCGTGTCAAGGTAGCGCTCTAGCCAACTGAGCTACGGGCCTATAAACGCTAGTAATCTTAGCACACAGCAACTGATGCGCGGTGCCGGCAACCGAGCGGCACGATTCAGCCTGCTGCGCTGCCGCGAGGCAAGCCGAATTTAATCCAATATCAATATTTCTCTCGCTGCCGGCTCATGTAAACTTGCCGTCCAAATTCGCGTCACATGGGGCTTGATGGATAAGAAGAATTTCCTTTTTGTTTCGCTCACCGGACTGATCAGCGACATCGCCTGGCAAGTTTCGAAAGAAGGCCACGAAGTCCGCTACTTCATCGGCGACAAGAAAGAGCGCGATATCGCCGACGGCTTCGTCGCCAAATCGAAAGACTGGGAAAAAGATAAGGAATGGGCGGACATCATCGTCTTCGACGACACTCTCGGCCAGGGCGAAAAAGCGGAAGCGCTGCGCAAAGAAGGCAAACCCGTGATCGGCGGCACCGCTTACGGCGACAAACTCGAAGATGACCGTTCATTCGGCCAGGAAGAGCTGAAGAAAGCCGGCGTCAACATCATTCCCTACGCCGAATTCGAGTCTTTCGACAATGCGGTCGACCACGTGACGCAGAATCCCGGTCGCTACGTCATCAAGCCCAGCGGCGAAGCGCAGAACGTGAAGCGCCGTCTGTTCGTCGGCGAGGAAGAAGACGGGCAAGACGTAATTCGAATGCTCGAAGCCTACAAGCGGGCCTTCTCCGATGAAATTAAAGTTTTCCAGCTCCAGCGCCGGATGATCGGCGTGGAAGTTGCCGTGGGCGCTTTTTTCAACGGCAAGAATTTCATCAGCCCGATCAACATCAATTTCGAGCACAAGAAACTATTCCCCGGCGATATAGGTCCGCCTACCGGTGAAATGGGCACGTCCATGTTCTGGAGCGGCCCGAATCATCTTTTCAATCAGACGCTTCTCAAGATGGAACCCAAGCTCGCAGAAGAAGGCTACGTCGGCTACATCGACTTGAATTGCATCGTCAACAACAACGGTATTTATCCGCTCGAATTTACCGCGCGCTTCGGATATCCGACCATCAGCATTCAACAGGCCGGCATGATCACGCCCATCGGCCAGTTTTTCTGGGATCTCGCGAACGGCGCGGATCCAAAACTCAAAGTGCGCAGCGGCTTTCAGATCGGCGTCCGAATCGTTGTTCCGCCGTTCCCGTTCGACGATGACGAAACCTTCGACTCGTTCTCAAAAAATTCCGCCATCATCTTCAAGAAACCGCCCGCAGACGAAATTCACATTGAAGACGTGAAGCAAATCAACGGCCAGTGGCTCATCGCCGGAACTTCAGGCGTGATCTTGATCGTAATCGGCACGGGCCAAACCATGAAGCAAGCCCAGGCGCAGGTCTACTCGCGCATCAAAAACGTCTTGATTCCCAACATGTATTACCGCACTGACATCGGCGACCGCTGGGAGGAAGATAGCGATCGCCTGCACAATTGGGGCTATTTGCGGTAAGTCTTCGGCCTTGGTCCTACGCGGCTCACGGCTTCAAATGCTCAATCGCTCCATGGCCGTTTCCGTTTCCGTTCGGCGTGTGCACCGCAAACGGTTGCGAAACGAGTTCCAGATCGCGCGTTACGGAATGTTTGCGCGCAGCCGCAGCAATGGCGTCTTCCTCGCTCTTCGGCATGATTCCGCCGTTCGCTCTCATCGTCAGCATCGAAAGGAATTGCTTCCGCGAATCATTTTCCAGCAGCGCCAGTATTTTCACTTTCAGTTGCGAAAACACGCTGCGAGCATCTGCGGACGCATCCACAGTCTCAAATTTAAATTCTTCGCTCAGCCGGTCAAACTCCGCCAGTAGCGCCGCCTGATAATTGCAGAAGCTCTCGTACATATCTTGTCCCGGATAAAGATCCATTCCCGATTCCCAGTAGTCGAACCCTCGCGAAAAAATCACGCGCGGCACAAGCTGCTCCACTCCCAATCGCAGATAAAACACCGCGTCCGGCTTTAGCGCCACACTATAGATACTGCGAATCCATTGCGCGTCCGCTCCGCGCACGATTGCGCGCGCCATCAGCGAATACACATAACGGTCGGTCAGCACGATAAATCCCGCCCGCAGCGCCGGAACGATTTCATTCTCGAACCGGTCCACAAAATCGGTCGCGTAAAAGAGGTTCTGGGTCACGCGCCCCAGATTCACTCCCTCCTTCGCGCGCCGGATTCCGTCCCCTGCCAGCGTCGAGCGCGTCATGCCCGTATCAAGCACCGCATGCCCCAGCTCTTCGAGCCACGGCTTTAAAAGCTCGATCTGCGTCGTGCGCCCCGCGCCGTCGGTTCCTTCGATTACGATCAACTTTCCGTTGACGTGCGAAAGATCCATCCCCGGCAGGATTTTTCCATACGTCTCTCTCATGGCTGCATCCTCAATTCCGCCCCATTAGCGATGTGCGATTTCACGATCTGTCTCACGCGCGTCTGCTGAATCTCAATCGGAAGAGTTGCGTCGATCACCGTCAGCCCGAATTCGGGAATCATCTTTTCGTACTCATCGATGATGCGCCCCTGAAACAGGCGGAAGCTTTCTTCCGCATCGTCGCTGAGCCCCAGGTCCATGCCCGCTTCGTAGAATTTGAAGCCATCGCGCGCGTCGAGCAGCCGTCCAATGGCCGTCTCCAGCGGAACGCGAAAATAGAACGCCACCGTCGGCTGCACCGCGAATCCATAAAGATCGCGCACCCATTCGCGGTCCATCCCTCGCGCCACGTCCCGCGCAAACGCCGTGTACATGTATCGGTCGCAAAGCACCACCGCTCCCGCCTTCAGCAGCGGCAGAATGCTGCGCTCGGTCCGGTCAGCAAAATCCGTCGAATGGATCAGCGAGAAAGTCGCAGGTGTCAGCAGCTTCTTCTTTTTGCCCAGCTTTGTCGTGTCCTTCACCAGCGGAGACGAATTCCATTCGCTGAACACGACGCCGTAGCCTCTCGATTGCAGCCACTTGTGCAGCAAGCTCAGTTGCGTTGATTTTCCCGAGCCGTCGATCCCCTCAACCACAAAAAGCTTGCCTGGCAGTTCATGCTCGCCGCGCTTTTTTACTGTAGACGCTGCCGCCCTCATTGCCGCGCCAGTTTCAAATCCTCCACTTGCCATGCCAGGAGAAATCCCCATTCGTGTCCCTTCCGCGCGAAGCCATTCGCATTTAGCTTCGCAGAAAAAAAACCAATTTGTGGTTGCGCCGGTCTTTGAGTTCCGGCTCGCGACTGAATAAGGTGTTTCATGTTGGCAAACTTGTCAGCAAAGTTCAGGTGCTTGTGTATCGAAATGCAAACGGGGAGGTACTAGTCCTAGCCTTCAAAGGAAAGACTTAATCGTAAGAAAGGAAGCGGTTTAGTGCGCCGCGTGCTCTGCCCACCACTCGCGCCAATCGGTTGGATTAGTTCCATAACGGGCGCCGGTAATCTCGCGCAGTGCCTGATACGTCCAATTTCGGGTGTTGGAATCGAGCGAGGGATCTTCGCCAACGCTCATCAAAGCGGGTACAGCGGTGAGCCGCTGTTGCTTCGTCAACATGCCTGACTGCGCCAGCGCAGAGCCTGCCCTCTCGCGCACCTCAAGCGAAGGATCGTTGCGAAAAATATCAATCAGCGTCGGAATTGTCGCATCCGTCCCCAGCAGCGACATTCCCTCCACAGCCCAAAATCGTGTTTTCTCATCCGCGTCATGCGAATACTGAATCAGGGTTTGAAGCGCCGGCTCCGGCTCAATACCGCGATTTCCGATCGCCCCTAGCATCCATAGCGCCCAGGAACGCCCTGCCGGATCGGTCGCGATCCGCTCGATCAGAAGCTCCGAACTCTCTCGTGTTTTCGGAAGATCGTAGACGACTAATTCCATCTCAATGGCCGCGGCCCGCACGCGCAAATCAGGTGAGTTCAGCCCGGAATCGAGTATGCTCGTCAGCTGCGGACTCATCGTTAATTGCCCACGCCAACTCTCCATCTGCGACAAGAGCTTCCCGGCGCCGCCCTCGTAGTTGTTCACGGTTTCTTTGAGAAGAAATTCGGCTTGCGCTTGGGGCGGAAGATCCGCCAAATTCACGTTCATCGTTGCGGGAATTTTCGCAGGGCTTGCGATTCTGCCGGTGCCCTTGAACTCAATCATCCGGGCGAATTGTTCCCAGACCACGCGAGCAGAAGTCGGCTTCAAGGCCAGGAAAAAGGCCAAAGGCAGAACGAGCACCGCCGAAAAAATCGCAAGCCGCAGCCCGTGACCCATCCGGAGCCGCCCCGCGTTAGCCGGCATTGGAGGGCCAAAGTCGGGCCACTCTAGCTCGTCCGTTGTTGATTTTCTCGTTCATCTTCCGCCTGAAATTCATCTTCAAGCGTACGCGTGTCGGGGCCACGAGGCAAGGCGGGGGGCGGCTAAATCGAACCTGAATTGCCCTCAAAGTTATCTTGTACCGAAGGACGGGGTGCGCGAAGGCGCCAGAACGGCGCTAAACGCGTCATCCATCTATTTAACAACCGTCTTCAAAAACGTCACAGTACGTCTCCACGCGTCCGCAGCAGCATCCGGCCGATAGGCTTCTGCATTGTTTGGATTCTCAAATCCATGGCCTGCGTTATCGTAGATTTTCAGGCTGACGAATTTCTGAAGTTTTGTCATGGACACCTGAAACGCCTTTACATCGTCCGGAGTTATACCCCTATCCAGCGCTCCGAAATTTCCTAGGATCGCCGCGCCAATATTCTGCAAGTCGCCAGGATCGGTCGGTAAAGCTCCGTAATTCACCACGCACGCCCTCAGCCGTGGTTCGTGCGGCGCGAGTTGCATCGCCAGCCCCCCGCCAGTGCCCCACCCAATTACGCCGATATTGTCCGGCTTCACGTCTGGCCGCGTCGCAAGATAGTCAAATGCTGCTCTAAGGTCTTTAATTGCATCGGCTTCCGGTAATGCACGCATCAATTCGTGGGCCTCCGCCGGATCGGTCGTCGTCTTGCCCCCGTACAAATCTACCGCTAGCGACACATAGCCCTGCTCGGCTAGTTTTTCCGCCTGCTCCTTCACCCAGTCGTTCAGCCCCCACGACTCATGAATCACGATCATTGCCGGATGCTTTCCTTCTCTGTCTGGTAGAACCAAAAAGCCGCTAAGAGTCTGATCTCCGTTCTTGAATTGCACGGTCTCGGTTTTCGGTTTCTCCGTCGCCATCGCGCCCCCGCTCGTGAACAGCGCCACGGCCGTCAATCCCAAGAGACATCTGCTCACGCGCCTTACACGCGCCCGCGGCCCGGTCTTCCGCGCAATTTCCGGCAACTTCATCCACTCCTCCTGACTAAAATTTGCAAGTCGCCCCAATCCTCCATTCTATTCCGCTCGCGGAACCTGCGCCATCATTCATGCAGCCTGCACCTGCACCGCTGACCCGTACGCCAACACCTCCGTCACGCCCTGCATCACTTCGGTCGCGTCGTACCGCACCCCAATCACCGCGTTCGCTCCTCGTTCGATCGCGTGCTGCATCATCAACTCCAGCGCTTCTTCCCGCGTCTTCTCGCACATATCTTCAAACAAAGTAATATTTCCGCCGACCAGAGTCTCAAGCGACGCTCCAATCGTCCCGAAAATACTCCTCGACCTCACCGTCACCCCGCGCACCAGCCCCAGATTTTTCACCACTCGATAGCCCGGCAATTCAAACGCCGTCGTCACCATATTGATATTCACGCTCACGTTCATCACCCCTCCCCTTCGGCGCCGTCATTCTGAGCGAAGCGCGGGTTGTGCGTCCCGCATTCTGTGGCGGGGCGAAGAATCTCGACTCAAAAATACTTGGCGTAGCCTGTCTCTGTCTGCGCCTGTAACGAAACTTGTCATTCTGAGCGCAGCGAAGAATCTCAGCTTCAAATGCTTGGCTCACCTGCACGCGTATCCATGCGCGTCCCTCTCCTCACTTCACCACCGGAATCTCCACATTCGACGGATACTCCGCCGTCCTCCAGATCTTCTGCGTCGCCTTCTGATAATCCTCCGCCTTCGCCTCAAAAATATTCGGCACAAACTTCTGCGGATTGCGGTCGATCACCGGAAACCACGTGCTCTGCACCTGCACCATAATCCGATGCCCCTTCTGAAACACGTGGTCGTTCGTGTGCAGATCGATCGTAAACGGAGTCACTTCCCCCGCCACAATCGCTTCGGGCTTCTCGAAGCTCTTCCGAAATCGCCCGCGAAACACCTCGTCCGCAATCATCAGCTCGTAGCCGCCCATCTTGCGATCCGGCTCGTATCGCTCGGGATACACGTCAATCAATTTCACAATCCAATCGCTGTCCGTTCCGGTCGTCGACGCAAATAGATGCGCCACGATATCTCCCGCCACCGTCACGTTTTCCGTCAGCGGTTCCGTCTCCCACGAAAGCGTGTCCGGCCGCTGCTGGACGAACCGCTGGTCCTCGAGCAGCCACGTGAACCACCGGCTCCCCTCCGAATACGTTTCCTCCACCGGACGCGTCCGGTACGGCACCGGATTTGCCGGATCGGAAATGTAGGAATCGAACGCCTCCCGCTTGTCTTCAGGCGCCTCGAATGAAAGTTTCGCATCGCCGCGAAAATAAAGCTTCCGCAGCGTCATGCCCTCACGCGGCGGCCACGCATCCCACGTCTTCCACTCGTTCGCGCCCGTCTCAAACGTCATCGCTTCCTTCACCGGCTGCGTTCCCTTGTCCTTCAGCCAGTAGGCAAACCACGGCGCCTGAATGTTTTTCCGGAAATACGCGCTCGTGTTGCTCCCAAAATCGATGTTGCCAAGTTTTGTCCCGTCCGACCGCGCCCATCCGCCATGATTCCACGGCCCCACCGCCAGATAGTTGTTGTGCTTCGTATCGTTCTTCTCCAGCAGCTCATACACCTTCATCGGACCAAAGAAATCTTCCTGGTCCCACCATCCCGCCACGTTCAAGTTCGGCACCGTGAGCGTCAAATCCTTGAAGTACGGCGCAAACGCCTGCTTCTGCCAGAATTCGTCATAGTTAGGATGCGCCACGAAGTCGTTCCACGTCGGCAGCGTCCCATGAAAATACAATTTATTCGCATTCGATAGCGGACCGAGCGCCAGATACCACTCAAACGTGTCGTACTTGTCGAATTGAAATTGAAAATTTGTCTTCCCCGTCTCCATCATCGCTGCGTATTCGAATCCGTAGCTCAGCCGAAACGCGCCGTTGTGATGAAAGTCGTCGCCGAGAAACATATCCGCCGGCGTCGCCTGTTCAGACACCGCCTTCAGCGCCGGATGCGGCTCGATCAGCGACATCGCCGTCAGCCATCCGCCATACGAAATTCCCGCCTCGCCCGCGCGCCCGTTGTTGTTCGGCACGTTTTTCAGCAGCCATTCGATCGTGTCGTAGGTGTCCGTTCCTTCATCGATCGACTTGGGATCCTTGCGGTCCCGCGGCGCGCGCCCCATCACGAATTTCCCTTCCGAGCCGTAGCGCCCGCGAATATCCTGCATCACGAAAATATATCCGTCCGCAAACATCTCCCGATAAAGCCCCAGCAGACGCGAATAGCCGGCGTCATCATCTGCCAGTCCGTACGGCGTCCGCGTGATGAACAACGGCAATTTCTCCGCCGCATTTTTCGGCGCATAGATTTCCGTGTGCAGCTTCACGCCATCGCGCATCGGAATCATCGCATCAGTCTTCACGAAGATCGCGCTGAACGCTTCCTTCTCGGCTTCCTGCCCCTGCGCTGAAACCTTCCCGCCGCCCACCATCGCGCAAATCGCAAAAATCGCCACACCAGCAAGAATCACAAACAAGCAAATCCGCCCGGCTTCTCGAAGCTTCATCGCGCCTTTCCCTTGCACTGATTCTATATGCCTTGAAAGCGCGGCGAGAATATCACAATGCCTTCACCCCGAAGTCTTTGAACCTTCTCCACCAAACAATTAACCGCGGGCACTTTGTGTCCGAGTGCCCGAATTTCATCCCGCACGGTCTTCGATAACAACGTCATTCAAGAACCCCACATTTAGGAGCCGCGCTCTGGATTTTCTTCCCATCGCGGCAACGCGCAATAGCGGCATTGCTTCGGTAACCATGGCGCCATAAAACCACGGAAAAGACATCCACATCGCGGGCAGAGCCAATGCGCAAATTTCCAGGCCCAGTAGTAAACGTTCACGAACAAAGCGAGAAAAATCATGCCCAGAATCGCAAGAATCAGTTTGTCTGCAATTTCCGGTAAAGCTATTTCGGATCGACTTACCAGAATGGTTCCAGCGAACGTGACCGCAAATCCAATCGCTAGCCATACGTATGAGTACACGACATTCCTGCGCAATCGTCGGTAACTCTCCCATGCTGGCAGATAGGATGCTGTCGTCCGAGGAGGCCGTGGAATCACCACTTCCTTCCACCTTCTCCCTCAGGGCGAAGAACACCACTGTCACCGCCGGAACTGCCGCGAAATACCACGCCAGCCCGATCTCAGACAAAGCTCCCATCACTCCACCGGCACCCACGATCAGAGCAAGGATTTTGGTGAGCCAAATGGTCCGTTTCGCGAAAGGGACTGCGTGACTGGTGAGAAATCCCAGGCTGCTCGTCGTACAAACGGCCACCCACACCCAGGCCCCGCAAACGGCGAGCCCGGCGATCGCCATCATCAGTTTTGCGGTCGCGCTAGGAGGATTCATACGGCCGCCATTCTACTCCCGGCTTTGTCGTCGACGGGGCCTCGAATCGTTCCCCAGAAGAACTCAAATGTGGTAAAATACGTTCGCGGTTGTTGCTCCTGAAAAATTGGCAGGACTTATGCCGGGGCTGCAGGGTCGCACATGCAGCCCTTTTTCTTTGGCCGGGCGCAACCCGCAAAGAGGCGCGATTTCTAATCGCAAATCTGGAATTAGAAATCGCTGTAAGTCAAACAAAATAAAGGACGGGGAGTAGTTCTAATCGCAAATAAAATGCGATTTTTTAACTCAATTTTCATCCGGAATTCAGGCCAACGGCCGAGGGTGGGGTCATGACCGCCCCGATCCGCAATATCGCCATCATCGCCCACGTCGACCATGGCAAGACCACCCTTGTCGACGCCATGCTCCGCCAGAGCGGCATCTTCCGCGCCAACCAGGAACTCGTCGAGCGGGTGATGGATTCGAACGATCTCGAGCGCGAACGCGGAATCACGATTCTCGCCAAGAACACCGCGCTCACCTATCACGACACAAAAATCAACATCGTCGACACGCCCGGCCACAGCGATTTTGGCGGCGAAGTGGAACGCGCCCTGCGCATGGTGGATGGCGTGCTCGTTCTCGTGGACGCGAGCGAAGGCCCGCTGCCGCAGACGCGCTACGTGCTGCAGAAAGCGCTCGCCGCAAAACTTCCTCCGATTATTGTCCTGAATAAAATCGACCGGCCCGATGCGCGTCCCGCCGAAGTGCTCGACGAAATCTACGATCTCTTCATCGACCTCGACGCCACCGAAGACCAGCTCGATTTTCCAATCATCTACACGAACGCGAAGACAGGCGTCGCCCACCGCAAGCTCGGCGATTCCTCCACGAACCTCCAGCCGCTGTTCGATGAAATCGTCGCTTCGATTCCAGCGCCGTCGGGAGATCCCGCGGCCACGCTGCAAATCCAGGTCACCAATCTCGACTACAGCGATTTTCTAGGTCGCATCGCCATCGCCCGCGTTTTCCAGGGAACTCTGGTTCGCGGCACCGAAGTAGCCATCGCGAAACTCGACGGAAAGATTCAGCCCACAAAAATCACCAAGCTGTTCACGTTTCGCGGCCTCGAGCGCGATGAAGCGGAGGAAGTGAAAGCTGGTGACATTGTCGCCATCGCAGGCGTCGAAGGCATCCAAATCGGCGAGACAATCACCGACCTCGCCAACCCCGCGCCACTCGAGCCGCTCAGTATTGACGAGCCCACGCTCACGATGGTCTTCACCATCAATACTTCGCCATTCGCAGGTAGAGAAGGCCAATACGTCACCTCGCGCGACCTTCGCTCGCGCCTCGACCGGGAATTGCTCACCAACGTCTCGCTGCGCGTCGAAGACATGGGCGCCACCGACGCCTTCCGCGTCCTGGGCCGCGGCGAATTGCAACTCGCGATCCTGATCGAAACGATGCGCCGCGAAGGCTACGAGGTGATGGTCGGCAAGCCAGAAATCGTGGTACGCACAGAAAACGGCCGCCGCGTCGAGCCTCTCGAACTCCTCGTCATCGACTGCCCGGAAAATTTCATCGGCATCGTGATGGAACTTCTCGGCTCGCGCCGCGGCGAAATGAAAAAAATGGTCAACCATCATTCTGGCCGCGTGCGCATGGAGTTCAGCATTCCATCGCGCGGCTTGATCGGACTGCGCGGCCAGCTTCTCACTGACACGCGCGGCACCGCGCTCATCCATTCCATCCTCGAAGGCTGGACGGACTACGTCGGCGACATGGCTATGCGTCCCACCGGCGCGCTCGTCGCTGATCGCCCGGGCGTCTCTGTCGCTTACGCGCTATGGGGAATTCAAGAGCGCGGCGAAATGTTCGTCGGGCCGGGCATCGAGGTGTACGAAGGCATGATCCTTGGCGAGAACGCGCGCGAAGACGACATGAACGTCAATGTCACCAAAGAAAAAAAGCAGACCAACATGCGCTCGTCATCCGCCGACGAAGCCATTCGCCTGATTCCCCCGCGCGAAATGACGCTCGAAAAAGCCATCGAATTCATCGCCGACGATGAGTTCGTCGAAGTAACCCCGAAATCGATCCGCCTCCGCAAGAAAGTTCTCGACGCTAAGCGGCGCCCCAAGCGCTGGCAGGAAATCAGGGCGAGCGCCGAAGCCGCTTCTTAGCCATGTCCGGAGCGGCTTTCCCGAGCCTGGCCGATTGTTCGGTCATGGGACGAACGATTCCCAACTCCGGGCAAAATGACCCCTTGCCAAGCTCTCGAATCGTCCGTAATCAATTCAATATAAGTAACTTACAGCAGCGCTCGCACCGGAATGTGAGTTGCGATATATATAGGCGAGGTTGTTTCCCGTGGACATAGCACGCCCCGAAGCCAAACGACAAAAACGCATCCGACGGACGATATACATCGCCGCCGCCGTAATACTGATACCGCTCGTCACCTACGCTCTCTCGAAGTTGAAACCCGCCGCGCCCAGCGTGGATCGCGCGACGGTTTGGACCGACACGGTGAAGCGCGGTCCGATGCTGCGCGAAGTTCGAGGCCTCGGAACTTTGGTCCCGGTAACGATTCGCCTGATTCCCGCCATCACCGACGGCACCGTCGAGACCCGCTACCTGTTACCCGGCACGCTCGTCAAAGCCGACACCGTGATTTTCGACATGCGCAATCCGGAATTACAGCAGAGCGGCGCTTGATGCGGAATACCAGTTGCGCGGCGCAGAAGCGTCGCTGAACAACATGAAGGCGCAACTCCAGAATCAGCTTATGGATAAGCGCGCGCAGGCAGCCGCAATTCGTTCCGCCTATCACACTGCCGCGCTGCAAAAGGCAAACAACGAAAAACTTTTCTCGCTCGGCCTCGTGGCCGACGTCATCGTGAAGACGTCAGAAGTGCAAGCGGAAGAACTCGAGAAGCAAAATGAAATTGCCGAGAAGCAGGTGCAAACCTTCTCCGATTCGATCGCCGCGCAGATCGCCGTCCAGCAGGCCAACGTCGACGAAAAGCGCGCGATGTACGACCTGAAAAAATCGCAGGTTGACCAACTGAGAGTCCGGCCGGGAATTGACGGCGTGCTGCAGGAACTCGACGTCGAAGTAGGACAGAAAGTGACGCAGGGAACCGTGCTCGCTCGCGTCGCGCAGCCCACGCACCTGAAAGCCGCGCTGAAAATCGCAGAGACGCAGGCAAAAGATATTCAGATCGGGCAGAAGGCTTCGGTGGATACGCACAACGGCATAATCGCCGGACACGTGATGCGTATCGATCCGGCTGTGGTGAACGGTACCGTAACTGTTGACGTCGCGCTCGATGGCGAATTGCCGACCGGCGCGCGTCCCGACCTGAGCGTCGAAGGCACAGTTGAAATCGAACGGCTTGCCGACGTGCTGTATGTCGGTCGTCCCGTGCACGGCGAAGCAAACAGCACCGTGGGCCTTTTCAAGGTGATCGACGGTTCTGATGCCGCCCGCGTGCAGGTGGAATTGGGCCGCACGTCGGTAAATACGGTGGAGATTAAAAAGGGTTTGCAGGTGGGCGACACGGTGATTCTCTCCGACATGTCCGCCTGGGACAATTTCGATCGGGTGCAATTGAAGTAGGCGGGAACATTTCGGCCCCGTCGTTCGTAGTTTGATAGCGAAGGAGCACAGAATGAATAGCGACGCGCAATCCCTGATTCGCCTCGAAGGCGTGACGAAAGTTTTCTACACCGACGAGGTGGAGACCCATGCCCTCGGCGGCGTGCACCTCGATATCAAGAACGGCGAATTTCTCTCTATCGCCGGACCGTCGGGCTGCGGCAAATCCACTTTGCTTTCGATTCTCGGCTTGCTCGATTCGCCGACCGACGGCAACTACTGGATCAACAAGCAGCCGGTGGCGAATCTTTCGCTCTCCGATCGCACTCGCATCCGCAATCGCGAAATCGGTTTCATTTTCCAGGCGTTCAACCTGATCGGCGATCTCACGGTTTTCGAGAACGTCGAGCTGCCGCTCACGTATCGCAGCATGGCGTCGGCCGAGCGCAAGAAGCGCGTGCAGGAAGTGCTCGAGCGCGTCGGAATGGCGCACCGCATGAAGCACTATCCTTCGCAGCTCTCAGGCGGTCAGCAACAGCGCGTCGCTGTGGCGCGCGCTCTCGTCGGCCAGCCTTCGATCCTGCTGGCGGACGAGCCGACCGGTAACTTGGACTCGAAGAACAGCGAAGCCGTGGTGGACTTGCTGCGGCAACTGCATCGCGAAGGCGCGACGATCTGCATGGTGACGCACGATCCGCGCTACGCCAGCATTGCCGATCGCACGATTCACTTGTTCGACGGCCGCATCGTGGAAGAAACGATCGGCACACGGACGGCGAGCGTCTAGCGGCGCGGTTTCATAAATTTCCCCAGCACAAAAGCCCAAAGAATTTATTCGGCGCTTGTGCAGGGGTGTGTTTGAGAATTTTCAAGATTGAAATCGCGGCAGCGGAAGTTGCAAGGGGCGAAATGGAAACACTGCTGCAGGACATTCGTTACGGAATCCGGATGCTCGCGAAGAATCCGGGATTCACAGCTGTAGCAGTTCTCTCGCTCGCGCTCGGCATCGGCGGGAACGCGACGGTTTACAGCTGGCTCGAAGCTGTTCTTCTTCATCCGCTCTCGCTCGTCCAGAATTCCGAGCAGCTCGTCGACGTCGAAACCGTGATGCCCGACGGTTCCTATCACACGAGTTCTTATCCCGATTACAAAGACTACCGCGATCACAATCACGTTTTCTCCGGGATGATCGGTTTCGAGCTGATCGGCACGAACCTGAAACTCGAAAAGGAACAGCAGCCGCAGCGCGACTGGGGCTTGATCGTCACCGAGAACTATTTCGATCTGCTCGGCGTGAAAGCGGCGCGCGGCCGGACGTTTCACGCTGACGACGCACACGGGCCGAACTCGGATCCGTACATTGTCTTGAGCGACGGCTTGTGGCGCCGGAGATTTGGCGCCGATCCGAAAGTGGTCGGCAAATCCATCGAGATCAACCAGCACCCATTCACAGTGATCGGCGTAGCTCCGCGCGGATTCAACGGCACGATCGTGGGCATCGCCGCCGAATATTTTGTGCCGATGATGATGCAGCCGCAGGCGCTGCCGGGTGAAGACCTCGAGATTCGCAATCCAACTTTCATTCACATGATGGGCCGCCTGAAGCCGGGCGTGACGCTCGAGCAGGCGCGCGCCGAAATGAGCACGATCGCGCGGCAACTCGAGCAGCAGTATCCGGACACGAACAAAGACGTCGGCGCATATGTCTGCCCGGTGTGGCAGGCGCATTACGGTTTGCAGTCGTTTCTGCTGCCCGTTCTCGCGTTTCTCATGGTGGTGGTGATTCTGGTTCTGCTGATTGCCTGCGCGAACGTGGCGAATCTGCTTCTTGCGCGAGCCACGGTGCGCGAGAAGGAGATTGCGATTCGCTCGGCGCTGGGCGCGGATCGCGCGCGGCTGATTCGCCAGTTGCTCATCGAGAGCCTGCTGCTTGCCGGACTGGGAGGCGCAGCGGGAATTCTGCTCAGTCTGTGGACGACGAATTTCCTCACCGTGTTTACGCCGCCCGCGCATCTTCCGATCGGCTTGCCGCTCGGAGTGGACGGCCGAGTTCTCGCCTTCACGCTGGCATTGTCGATTCTCACCGCGATGATTTTCGGCCTTGCGCCCGCGTTGCAGATCACGCGCCCGAGCGGAAATGTGTCGCTCAAGGATGGCGGCCGCACTTCGTCAAGCAGCGCCCGGCCAGCATCGGCTGCGGAATCTTCTGGTCGTCACGGAAACGATTCTCGCCGTCGTGCTGCTCGCGGGTGCGGGTTTGCTGGTGCGCAGCTTGCGGGCGGCGACGGCATCGAGCCCGGGATTCAGCGCCGATGGCGTGCTTCTAACGGCTTTCGATCTTCGCGGCAACGGCTATTCCGACGATAAAGCGGCCGCGTTCTTCGAGCAATTGACGGACCGGCTGAAAACGGTTCCGGGAGTGGAAGGTGCGAGCCTCGAACAATATGTTCCAATGTGGTTTACGGGCCGCCGCTACACGATTCCCGAGCTCGAAGGCTACACGCCGAAGCCGGGCGAGCAGAATCTGATCGACTTGAACGTGGTCGGCCCGAATTACTTCTCGCTGATGCGCATTCCGATTCTTTCGGGCCGTGAATTCACCGCGCAAGATCGCAAAGATGCTCCGCGCGTTTGCATCATCAACCAGACGATGGCCCAGCGTTTCTGGCCGGGACAAAATCCGGTCGGCCGGCACGTCGGCACGTGGAATCACCAATGGACGATTGCAGGCGTCGTGAAAGACGTGAAGTACCACAGCCTGAGCGAATCGCCCGAGCCGTTCCTTTATTTTCCGTTCTGGCAGGACACCGGCGGCGATGCCAACATCCTGATCCGAACCACGGGCGATCCACTGAAGTTCCTGCCGCAAGTCCGCGAACAGGTTCGCGCGCTCGACCCGGGAGTCGCCGTTCTCGAAAGCGATTCCGTGTCGAATCTGCTGTCCGTTTCGCTTTTCGCCTACCGCACAGCAGCAACGCTCGCTGCCGTACTCGGCGGCCTCGGCCTGTTGCTTGCGGCAATCGGAATCTATGGCGTGCTTTCGTATTCAGTGAGCCAGCGCTCGCATGAAATCGGTATTCGCATGGCGCTGGGCGCAGACCAGCGGAATGTGCTCGGCCTGGTAGTCGGGCAAGGAATGCGGCTCACGCTGATGGGGGTGGGCCTTGGATTAATCGCAGCGCTCGCGACGATGCATTTGCTGGGCAGCGCTCCTATACGGCGTCACAGCAAACGATCCGATCACATTTGCCGTCGTGATGGTGACGCTTTGCGCGGTGGCGCTGGTCGCCTGCTTCATCCCGGCGCGAAGAGCGATGGCGGTAGATCCAATGGTCGCGCT